>NZ_LBMW01000054.1 GCF_026168105.1 Streptomyces hygroscopicus | reverse complement strand
GCCCCCGCCACGACCCCGGCCCCGGACTCCGCCCCCACGACCCCGGCCGACAGCCCCGCCACCTCCCGGGCCGCCCCCTCCAGCACGGCGTCGGCGCCTGCGCCCAGGTCCAGTGGGGCCCGCCGCTCCGCGACCACCGTGCCCGCGAGGTCGCACAGCACGGCCCGCAGTTCGTCCCGGTCCAGATGCAGCCCCACCGCGTACCCGGCCCCGGGCACCAGCCGCAGCACGGTCCGCGGCTTGCCGCCAGTGGAGGCGCGGCGGCCAGCCTCCGTGACCAGGCCGTCCGTGCGCAGCCGGGCCGTGATCTTGCTGACGGCCTGCGGGGTGAGCCCGGTCCGCTCCGCCAGCTCCAGCCGGCTGATCCCGCTCTCCCCCGCCGTCCGCAGCAGATCGAGCACGAGCGCCGCGTTGTGACTGCGCAGCGCCAGCAGGTTCACTCCGCCCGCCACGGTCCCCCCGACCCCACGTCTGCCTCCACCGGATCCCGCGTACGTCGTGTTCACACACCCATTCTCCCCCGTGCTTGCACTTTGGCAACAGCGTTGCGAAAGTAGAGGCATGACTGGCACAGCCCCTGGTACCGACACCCCCCTCCGCGTGGCCCTCGTGGGCTACGGCCTCGCGGGCTCCGTCTTCCACGCCCCGCTGATCGCCGCCGCCGAGGGCCTGGTCCTCGACACGGTCGTCACCTCGAACCCGGAGCGGCGGGAGCAGGCCCGCGCCGAGTTCCCCGGCGTACGCTTCGCCGCCACGCCCGACGAGCTGTGGCCCCGCGCCGACGAGCTGGACCTGATCGTCATCGCGTCCCCGAACAAGACGCACGTTCCGCTCGCGACCACCGCCCTCAAGGCGGGCCTGCCGGTCGTGGTCGACAAGCCGATCGCGGGCACGGCGGCCGAGGCGCGCAGCCTGGCGGCCCTGGCCGAGGAGCGCGGCCTGCTGCTCTCCGTCTTCCAGAACCGCCGCTGGGACAACGACTTCCTCACGCTCCGCAAGCTGCTGGCCGAGGGCGAACTCGGCGACACCTGGCGGTTCGAGTCCCGTTTCGAGCGCTGGCGCCCGCAGCCCAAGGGCGGCTGGCGCGAGTCCGGCGACCCGGAAGAGATCGGAGGTCTGCTGTACGACCTCGGCAGCCATCTCGTCGACCAGGCGCTGGTCCTCTTCGGTCCCGCCGCCTCCGTGTACGCCGAGTCGGACATCCGCCGCCCGGGTGCGCAGACGGACGACGACACGTTCATCGCGCTCACGCACACCAGCGGCGTCCGTTCCCATCTCCATGCCTCCGCGACGGCGGCCCAACTCGGCCCGCGCTTCCGCGTCCTGGGCTCCCGGGCGGGTTACGTCAAGTACGGCCTGGACCCGCAGGAGGCGGCGCTGCGCGCGGGCGAGCGCCCCGGCCGCGGCTGGGGCACCGAACCCGAGCCCCTGTGGGGTCGCGTGGGCGCCGGCGAGTCCCCGCTGACCGGCGGCGGCCACCCCGTGCCGACCCTCCGGGGCGACTACCCGGCGTACTACGCGGCGATCGCGAAGGCCCTGCGGGAGGGTGGCCCCAACCCGGTCACCGCGCACGAGGCGGCCGCGGCTCTGGACGTCCTCGAGGCGGCCCGGCGCTCGGCCCGCGAGGGTGTGGCGGTGGCACTGTGACGACGGCACGGGACATCGCGGAACTCGAGGCGCAGGAACACCGTCTGACGCTGCATCATTTCACCTACGACGACGCGTGGGCCCTCGGGACGCTGCTGGTGGAGCTGGCGCGGGCCCGCAAGGCCCCGGTCGCGATCGACATCCGCCGCGGCGGCCAGCAGCTCTTCCACGCGGCGCTGCCCGGTTCGACGCCGGACAACGACGCCTGGATCGACCGCAAGCGCCGCGTCGTCGAGCGCTACGGCTGCTCCTCCCTGCTGGTCGGCTCCCGCTTCCGCGCCAAGGGCACGACGTTCGAGGAGTCCTCCCGCCTCGACCCCGATGTGTACGCGGCCCACGGCGGCGCCTTCCCGGTCACGGTCGAGGGCGCTGGCGTGATCGGCACGGTGGTGGTCTCGGGCCTGCCGCAGGTGGAGGACCACGCGCTGGTGGTGGAGGCGCTGGAGAGGTTCAAAGGCCAAGAGTGAGGGGCGCCCCATAGGGGCGCGGGGAACCGCGCGACCAACCACGAACAACCCGCAGCCGCCAACTCGCGCAGTTCCCCATCCCTCAGGCGTCTTTCAGCTCCTGCCGCTGCCGCCCGAGCCCCTCGATCTCCAGCTCCACCACGTCCCCGGCCCGCAGGAACGGCTTCGGCTCGGGCCGCCCGAGCGCAACCCCCGCCGGTGTGCCGGTGTTGATGACGTCACCCGGATACAGGGTCATGAACTGGCTGACGTACCGCACCACTTCGGCGACCGGGAAGATCTGCTCGGCGGTGGTCCCGTCCTGCTTCAGCTCCCCGTTGACCCACAGCTTCAGCGAAAGGCTCTGCGGATCCGGCACCTCGTCCGCCGTCACCAGCCACGGCCCCAGCGGATTGAAGGTCTCGCAGTTCTTCCCCTTGTCCCAGGTCCCGCCCCGCTCGATCTGGAACTCGCGCTCGGAGACGTCGTGCGCCACCGCGTACCCGGCCACATGCGCGAGCGCCTCCTCCCGCGACTCCAGATAGCGGGCCGTACGGCCGACGACGACCGCCAGTTCGACCTCCCAGTCGGTCTTGGTGGACCCGCGCGGCACGAGCACGGTGTCGTGGGGTCCGACCACCGTGTCCGCCGCCTTGAAGAAGATCACCGGCTCGGCGGGCGCTTCGGCGCCGGTCTCGCGGGCGTGGTCGTGGTAGTTCAGGCCGATGCAGACGACCTTGCCGATACCGGCGACCGGCGGTCCGATGCGCAGCCCGGTGGCGTCCAGCTGCGGCAGCTCTCCCGAGTCTGCGGCAGCACGGATACGGCCGAGCGCCGCGTCGTCGGCGAGCAGCGGTCCGTCGATGTCCGCGACGAGACCCGACAGGTCCCGCAGGGTCCCCTCGGCGTCGAGCAGCGCGGGCCGCTCCGCCCCCGCCGTACCGACTCGCAGCAGCTTCATGATCACAATCTCCCTCGATCGTGGGCAGCCCGGCCGACTGGTGCGCCGGAGTGCGGCCCTGGGCGCAGCCATCGGAGGACTGGTCGATCCTCCAAGGTCGGTGTCCAGTCCGCAATACCCCGTTCACGGACTGGACCGCCACCGCCCCGCGCTCAGCGGTACAGCACCGCCCGCTCGACCGCGCTCCAGGTCGCACTGGTGATCACATACAGCCCGGCGGCCAACGGCACCACCGCCACGGTGACGAGGGTGAAGAAGGACAGGAAGGGCATCGCCTTGCTGACCGCGCCGAGACCGGGCACCTGCTCGCCGTCACCGACCGGAACCGGACCGTCGGCCATCGTCTGCTTCGTACGCCGGAAGTTGAAGACGGCGACGGCCGCGACGAGCGCGAACAGCGCGAGGTAGACGAGCCCCGCCGGCCCGAGAGGGCCGCCGTGGCCGAGCGCGTCGGCCCACCGGCCGCCGAGCGGCGCGGCCAACAGCGTATGCGTGAGCAGGTCGTTGCTCTCGCCGCCGATCGTCGTGCTCGAGAACAGGTGGTAGAGGAGGAAGAAGGCCGGCGCCTGGAGGAGGCTGGGCAGGCAGCCGGACAGCGGGGAGACCTGTTCCTCGGCGTGCAGTTCGAGGACGGCCTTCTGCAGCTTCTCCGGGTTCTTCGCATGCTTCTTGTGCAGCTCGGCGATCCTCGGCTGGAGCTTGGCGCGCGCCTGCTGTCCGCGCGCCGCGGCCCGGGACAGGGGGTGGACCAGAAGTCGTACGAGCGCGGTGAACAGGACGATCGAGGCAGCGGCCGCGGAGGCGTGGAAGAACGGCTGGAGCAGATCGGCCAGCCGCTCGACCAGCCCTGCGAACACGGACATGAATGCGGACATGAGGGTCGACATGAAGGTCGACATGAATGAGCCCTCCGGGGTGCCGTCGTACCGGGTGAAGGAAGTCGTGCCGGGGTTCAGGAAGGGATGAGGGGTTTCGGCATGACGACCCGCGCGGGGCAGACGTACGGCGGGGAGATCCGCATGCGACGGTGGGAAGTACTCGCAACGGTCAGACGTACGTACGACGGAGAGACGTACCCGCCACGGCGGTTCGCAGCGGCGTACGAGGAAGAGATGCCCTACGCGATGATCGCCGGAAGGGCGCGCCCAGGTGCCCGCGGTCGCCTGCGGCCCGGGGCATCGGGGTCCCGTTGCGGCAGGAACGCGGTACGTCGCTCGCGGTCCCGCATGGCCGTGCGCACGCTGGTCGGCGGCACGGCGGGCACGCTGCGCGCGGCGATCGACGCACAGACGGCGAGGGCGGAGCCGACCGCGGCGGTCGCGGCGAGGGCGACGGCGGCGGGCAGGCTCCCGGCGTCGAGGACGGCGATCCCGAGGAGAAGGATCAGCAGCAGCGCGGTGGGACGCAGGTTCGCGCAGGTCCGGATCACCAACTGCCCTCCCCCCGTGCAACTGCCCTTGTGGAGCACTGCCGTTCCCTACGGTTCCCTAACGGTCCCTGCCGTTATACAGGAACACGGAACACCGTGCGGCAGCGGTCACGCGGGATCCGTCTCGATCGGCTGCAGCAGCCTCTTCGGTTTGAGCAGAGCCCGGCTGACCGGGTCGGCCGGGGCCGGGTCGAGTCCGGGTCCCGGCACCATTTCGACGTCCGGGACGGGCACGACGGTCCCACAGGCGGGGCACTCGTCGTACGGCCCGAGTTCCAGCTCCGTGCCGCACGTCGCGTGCCTGAAGGCCCGCAGCTGTGTCTCGGTGAAGTGCTCGCGGCCCCACAGCCCGAGCGCCCGCAGGGTCGGCCACAGGGCGATGCCTCGGTCGGTGAGAACGTACTCGTCCCGCGGCGGGGAATCCTGGTAGCGGCGCTTCTCCAGGATCCCCTCGGCGGTGAGGGTCTGGAGGCGGGCGGCGAGGACGGCACGCGGAATCCCGAGGTGCACCAGGAAGTCGTTGTAGCGCCGTACGCCGTACAACGCGTCGCGCACGACGAGGAGCGTCCAGCGCTCGCCCACGACCTCCAGCGCGCGAGCGATCGAGCACTCCTGCCTCGCGTAGTCCTTGCCGAGAGCCATGGGCCCCACTGTAGCGAGTTCCCACCCCCTTGATTCAGTGACCGAACTGACATTCGCATGGCCCGAGGTCACCGGGGCCGAGCCGAGGAGAGCGTGCCCCACACCACGAGCCGGTACCGGGAGGTGAACTCGGGGGTGCAGGTGGTGAGGGTGAGGTAGTAGCCGGGACGGTCGTACCCGTAGGACGGCTTGACGTCGCTGCGCGGCACGGCGGCGATGACGCCCCCGTCCCCGGCCGAGGTCTCGGGAAGCACCTGCCCGACGACGTATGTGTATACGGCGGCCCCGGTCTCGACGACGACGGCGTCCCCCCGACGGAGGCGGTCGAGATACCGGAACGGCTCCCCATGGGTGTTGCGATGCCCGGCGAGCGCGAAGTTGCCCGCCTGCCCGGCCTGGGCGGTGCCCGGGTAGTGACCGACATACCCCTTGTTGAGCACACCGGCCTTGCTGATGCCTTCGGCGACGGGGGCACGCAGGGAGAGCCGGGGGATGACGAGGACGGCGTAGGCCTGGGAGGGGGCGGGGCGGACGGAGCCGACGGCGACGGCCTGCCGCCGGGGGCTCTGGCCGGTACCACCGGCAGCCGGCGAAACGGCGCCCCCGACGGCCGGCGATCCCGTGGTCGCCCCGGACCCACCCCACTCCCGCTCCAACGCCTGCACCTTCCGCTCGGCCCCCTGCCGGGCCTGACGGTTGGTCCACCACAGCTGGTGCACGACGAGCAACAGCAGCACGGCCCCGACGGTGACGAGCAGTTCCCCGCCACTTCGGAGCATTCGACGGCACAGGGCCCGGCGCCGCCGGTTGACGTGGTGGACGACGGGAGCCCGCATGCGTACGCCTCCTCGGCCGGAGCCGCCCGTACGATAGGCGGCGCCCCTTCAACTCACCAGCCCCGTGCTCGAGTAGCCGACGAAACGGGTCTCTGCCGACGACGGGAGTCCTGACGTTCGAGTGTCAGGACGGGGACGACGGACCGCCCGAGCGGAGCCACCGCATACCCCCGTTGGGGTGACGTTGAATCAGTCACGGATCGACTGCCGCGCGAAGCTCATATCGCAGGTCACGGGCACACTGACGGAGCGATGCGCGCCGTAACGCCGAGAGATTTTGCGGCAACTCAGTGTTTAGCTAGACCTAAAGGTGGCATCCTTGATGCAGCAGCAACGCCCGCTGCAGTTCCTTGAGTTGGGGGTCATATCATGAGCTTCTTCGCTCGCAGCGAGAGCAGTGCCGAGTTAGCCGGTGCGCAGTTGGCGCGTCAGGCAACGGCTTCTCTCGCAGGCTTGTTGGCGGGGCTGGGAAAGACACGTTCGGACCTTGCCAAGGCCATGGGAGTCAGCCCCGGCAGGGTCAGCCAGATCATGTCGGGTGACGCAAATCTGACGGTGCGTACTCTGGCTGCGGCAGCGGAAGCGCTGGGGGCCGACGTTGAGATCAGGTTTTCTCCCCGCCGCCCGGACACCGCAGGGGGGCACACTGTGAGCAGTGGGGACTCATCGTCTTTGCGTGGAAGCAGCATCGCGACGCATCGTTGACCGTGTCCCGGCTGCCGGACTGGTCTGGGAACCGGCGGGCGTGCAGGTCGGGCCGGGTTGCCGCCGCTAACGAAGGTCGCGGCGGAGGCTGAACCGTCGCCGTTGCTGCGGCAGTGCCGCACTGTGGAAGGCGTCGCTGGACAGTGCCTTGGCGCGCAGTGCCTCAAGCTCGGTCTGTTCTGTCCGGCGGCCGTGCACGTAGGCATACAGCAACAGATCTCCGCAGCGGTTGCGGGCTTCGCCGAAAGCACTGCGGCACTGAAAGACCTCTTCGTCGGTCGGCTCCCGCATCCAGGCGATGTGGACCTCGCGGCGGGCCTCATCGGTCGTCGTCTGCACCTCAAGGGCATTGATCATGGCCTTGTCGGCGGCGTCGAACAGGTTGGTGATCGTTTTGACGGCCGTGGGATGCCGGTCCGTCACGTAGTTCTTGAGTTCGTGCACGAACACACGCAGCTGCGTTGACTTCTCGAAGCCGTCCAAGAACCGGTCGCACCAGCTGAGAGCATCGAGCTGCATGCGGTACTCGAGTCGTTCCCTGAACCAGGCAATGCCGAGTGTCATGAACTTGACGTAGGGCTGGGTCGTATCGTCCTGCCTCTTGCGAGGCATGGTCGTGACACCGGTGGCCAGGCCCGCGGCGCTCGGAGGCAGTTTGGCCAGGTGCGGCAGCGCCAACCCGGCAGCGATGCCGACTGCGCCCGTCAGAGCGAGAACCGCGAGTGTCAGGGCGGCGGACCTCCAGCTGCCCAGCAGTCGGCCCTTCCCAACGGAGTGGCGGACCAAGCCGACCCACGCAAGGCCGGCGCTGAAGGCAGCCGGTAACGCGTAACCGGCGAGCCAGCCGTGGTGATACCAGGTCATGAACGGCCCCAAGTCGTGCATGGACAGGTAGGACCGTCGCAAGCGAGCAGAGGTGAGGCGGGCTCCCCCTCGGCATGTGTGCGCCCAGCCCTCTCGCTGCAGGCCTGCAGCGAGAGGGCTGCCGCGAGTACCGCAGATGATGTCACCTGCCGTCGCCCCGCGGCATTACTTTGAGCAACAAGCAGCCACTGACTGCGGCGATCCAGCCATACTTGTGCTTCGCCACCGCCTCGCCACGGCCTCGCCACGGTCGAGCAGTTCTCGCCAGGCGCCTGGGAAACGTCGGCGCCGCTGATCACCCGGTCGGCTCGGCCGGCACCGACGTCGGAGTCCAACGCCGGAAGCACTGCCCACCTGAGCGTCGCGACCCGGTCTGGGCGCGGCGCGAGCCGCCATGCGGCGCCCGGGACCGGGCACCGCGCCCCGGCCGGGCAGGACCCGGGAAGGGAACCCTTCGCCGCTCTGGCCTGCGAATCTCTCTCCTTTGTCGCTGCGCGGCAGTACGGTGTCCCCCATGCGCCCCGACACGCCTGCCGAGAACGTCGATCACAACGCCGAAGCAGCACGCCTGGAGCGGACTGCCGGTCTGTACCCCGAGGACGCGGAGCACCTGCTGTTGCAGGCCGCGGCCCACCGGGAACTGGCCGGCGACCGCCCGGGCGCGACCGCGCTGTACGACCGCCTGCTGTCCTCCCCCGAGCCGCTGGACAACCCCCACCTCGTACGAGCCCTGAAGGCGTCCAACCTGTGGGAGTACGACCACGAGGCGGAGGCGCGGGCGATCATCGACGGAGTCCGCGCGGCCTCCCCCCGGCAGGCGGCGCCCTGGGTGATCGTCGCGGAGTCCCTGGAGTCGCACGACGAGCTGGAGGCGGCGGAGGCGACGTTCACGGAGGGGCTGCGGCTCCTGCTCGGCGACGCCCCGGAACCCTCGCAGTCCATGCACCCGCTCCTGTACGGCCGCCACCGGGTCCGCCGCATGCTGGGCGCGGCACACGACGAGTGGGACGCCCTCGCGGACGCCCTGCACTCCTCCCCGGTCTCCCTGGACGAGCTCCACGACCCGAAGCGGATCTGGTCCCTCGGCTCGGACAACCCGGCGGAACTGGAGGCGGAGATCAGCCGCCTGCGGGCAGAGCTGGGCGCGTACCGGGAGGCGCTGTCGCGCCCGTTCCCGGTGGCGATCCTCCACTGGCCCTCGGCCGAGCTGCAGGAACTGGTGTCGGCGTACCCGTCGCTGGCCGGCGAGTACCCGTCCCACGACGAGCACCTGGCGACCATAGAGGACTCCCTGCGGGAGCTCGCGGCCTCCGGCACGCCGAACCTGGGCATCGTGACGGGCACGGTCCCGTCGTACGAGGCGTTCGCGGCATCGGAGGGCACGTCCCCGACGGACATGACGCTCCTGCCCCAGTACGCGACGACTCTTGCGGCTCGGGGCCGCGCTGTGACCTGGCCACCGGAGACTGGGGCGGGGTGCTGGTGCGGGTCGGGGCGGGCGTACGCGGGGTGTCACGGGGCCGAGTAGTCGATCAGCCCTTATCCCACACCGCGCCCGGGCAGCGACCCCAGCCCTACTTCTCGCTGGGGTCAGTCCTACCCAGCCACCACTCGCGGTGCCAGCGAATGTAGTCCAAGTGGATCTTGTGCTTCCCGTGCCTCTTGAGCTTCGACCGGATATTCCCGCCCAAGGTGGACCCTGGTCCAGTCAAGCTCCCACGGCGTGTCAGTGCTCCCTGTTACAACTGTTGTTGCCGCACAAGCGATCAGGGGGGCGCGCGTGACGCAGCCAGGGGATCTGTCACAGCCTGTCGCAGGCGTGTACGAGAAGCTCATCACTCACCGCCTGCAGACACAGATGAGGCTGTTGAACGCGGCTGGTTGGAAGGCCATCGACGCGGAGGTAAGCGAAGAGTCCACCCCGCACGTGCTGGCTCTTCACATCGGCGAGGCTGTGAGGCTCCGGCTGAGTCAACTACCCCACGACCAGCAGGTGGCAGTCGCCAACCAGCTCATACGATCGCTGGCCGCCAGCGCTCCCGACGCAGATCTCGACCAGATGGTCAGCGCCGTCGCCGACGGTCCTCGGCAGTTGCTCGCACTCGCCGAGCAGGAAGCGGCCGGCGTCTACGCGATTCGGCCCCTTACGCCGCTATCCGAGGCCGCGTTGATCACCAACGCCCCGGACGACCCCAACCTGGGGACGGAGTTGAGGGCGGAGCTTGCCACGGCAGACCGCATTGACCTGCTGTGCGCGTTCGTAAAGTGGCACGGGCTGCGAATCATAGAGCAGTCATTGAGAGCGGCCCACGAGCGTGGCGTGCACATACGCGTCATCACAACCACGTATGTCGGCGCGACCGAGCGGCGGGCCCTGGACAGGCTGGTACACGAGTTCAACGCCCAAGTGAAGGTCAACTACGAGACGCGGTCCACGCGGCTGCACGCCAAGGCCTGGCTGTTCCGCCGTAACAGTGGTTACGACACGGCGTACGTCGGCAGCTCCAACCTCTCCAAGGCTGCGCTACTGGACGGGCTGGAGTGGAACGTTCGGCTGTCGTCCGTCGCTACGCCCAACGTCCTACGAAAGTTCGACGCCACCTTCGAGGCGTACTGGAGCGACCCGTCCTTCGAGACGTACGACCCTGTGACCGACGGAAGCCGTCTCCAGGAAGCGCTGGCAGTTGCGGCAGGCACCTCTTCGAAAGCAGGAATGGACCGCAGAATCACGCTGTCCGGCCTTGAGGTACGCCCCTATCCACACCAACGCGACATGCTGGAGCGGCTAGAGGTCGAACGTACGGTCCATGACCGGCATCGAAATCTGCTCGTTGCGGCTACAGGCACCGGCAAGACCGTCATGGCAGCGCTCGACTACAAGCAACTACGCAAGAAGCACGGTCGTGACCTACGGCTGTTGTTCGTCGCCCACCGCAAAGAAATCCTGCAGCAGTCGCTCCGCACTTACCAAGACGTCCTGGTCGATGCGAACTTCGGCGAACACCTGCACAGCGGAGAGATCCCTGAACGCTGGACACACGTCTTCGCGAGTGTGCAGTCGCTGAACGCGCGCGCCTTGGATCGTCTTACTCCTGATCACTTCGACGTGATCGTGATCGATGAGTTCCACCACGGCACGTCGCCAACGTATCGGAAGGTCCTCGATCATTTCCAACCGATGGAGTTGCTGGGGCTGACCGCAACGCCCGAGCGCATGGACGGCAAGAACATTCAGGACGAGTTCTTCGACGGCCGGATTGCTGCGGAGATGCGCCTGTGGGAGGCCTTGGAGAATGACCTCCTGAGCCCGTTCCATTACTTCGGCATCAGCGACAACACCGACCTGAGCGCGGTCGAGTGGAAGCGAGGTGATTACGACGCGAGCGCTCTGAGCAACGTTCTGACCGGCAATGATGCGCGAGCACGTCTGGTCGTTAAGGCAGTAGAGGAGAAGATTGCCGAGCCTGGCACCATGCGAGCACTGGGCTTTTGCGTATCGGTCGCGCACGCGCACTTCATGGCGGAGTACTTTCGGGCCGCCGGTATCGATGCGGTGGCGCTGTCAGGAGGGACTCCTGACAAGGGACGCAAGAAAGCACTCGACGACCTCGCATCCGGGGCACTACAGGTGATCTTCTCTGTCGACCTCTTCAACGAAGGCCTTGACATCCCCGACGTAGATACCCTACTCCTGCTCCGCCCCACCTCCAGCGCAACCGTCTTCCTTCAGCAACTCGGCCGTGGGCTGCGACACAGCGAGAACAAATCTGTCTTGACCGTACTGGACTTCATCGGCCAGCACCGCAAGGAGTTTCGTTTCGAGAACCAGTTCCGGGCCCTCACTAATTTGACTCGCAAGCGACTCCTGGACAACATCGAGCGCGACTTCCCGCAACTTCCCTCGGGCTGCCAGATCATCTTGGAGGAGAAGGCAAAGAAAACGATCATCGCGAACATCAAGGACCAGATCGGCGTCAATGTCACGGCTTTGGCGCGTGAGGTAGCCGAGTATGCCGAACCCAAGTTGAGCAGTTATCTCCACGAGAGCGGGCGTGAGCTCAAGGAGCTCTACCGGGGCAACGGGAACTCATGGACAGGCCTGCTCCGGCGCTCCGGTCTACTGAAAGGTCAGGCACCGGAGGGAGAGGCCGCGCTCCTCAAGAGGGTTTCCGCCTTCCTCCACGTGGACGATCCGCTGCGGGTTGCCGCGTACACACGGATGTTGGAGGACAACGCCCCGCCTTACGGCGCACTCGACGAGCAGCAGCAGGCCTATGCTCGCATGCTCTTCTTTCAGCTCTGGCCCTTGGGAGGCATCACTCGCAAGGACTTCGCAGACTACGACGCGGGCTTCGCGGCGCTTCGCAACCAGCACGCAGTACGTAGTGAGCTCAGGCAGGTGCTGGAGTACAACCTCGCCCACACCGAGCACATGCCCGTTCCCCTCCTCGGGATAGGCGGCCCCATCGACGTTCCACTGACCATCCACGCCTCATACAGCCGTGAGGAGATACTCCCCGCGCTCGGCCAGTCATACATCGGTGGCTTTATGCCTGGCGACTTCCGCGAGGGCGTGAAGTGGTGCGAGTCGATTAAGACTGACGCGTTGCTCATCACCTTGGAAAAAGACGAGAAGGACTTCTCTCCGCAGACTCGCTACCACGACTACGCACTCAGCGAGACCCTCTTCCACTGGGAGTGCCAGAACCAAACGTCGGAGACCTCCGCCACCGGCCTCCGCTACCAGCGTCATGCCGACGAAGGCAGTCATGTCCTGCTCTTCGTACGCCGCTACAAGAGCACCGACATCGGCGGCCCCCAGCCATGGATGCTGCTCGGCCCCGCCGACTACGTCGAGCACAGGGGGAGCAAGCCGATGGCCATCACCTGGCGGCTGAAGCACGAAATCCCGGCAGACGTGTGGGCGTACTCGGCCATCGCCGCTGGATGACGGCTCACCCACAGCTTCCCGAGCCGCCGACTTCGGCATCGAAGCGCATCTGGGCCCGGTCAAGTACTTCATCGGCGTCCAGCCCATGGGCTCGCAACCAGTGGAGGAGGTCGGCGATGACAAGGATCGCCGCCTCCTCAGAGGTGACGGCTCTCAGACTCCTGGAGCCGGACGAGGTCAGATGCTCCCTGCGGTACAGGTCGAGCAGTTCTTCGGCCCGCGTGACCCTAACTTGATCTTTAACATCCGGTGTCGAATGGTGCGTCGAACTTGATCACTCGGTCTGGTATCCGCCGTACGTGCGGCCACCTCCTCAGGCTCAGCCGTAAAAGCCAGGTCCCACGGCCTTCGGGACATGCACGCTTCCTGCGTCACTGGGGCCCCTCTCGTTGCACGATTCGACACGGGATGACCAGAGCGTTACAAGTGCTCACCCTCAGTGCCACCGCTGCACAGAATGACGTCAGCGCATCCCGTCGTGCAATGTGCAGGAAGGGATTCCCACTTCCGAGTGATTGGCAAGCGCACCCCTTGGCGCAAGACTGAACGCCCTGTACCTGACGGATGGTTGAGAGGGTTGAGATGGCCGGTTCACCGACGGCACGCCGCCGCCGGCTGTCGATCGAGCTCAAGAAGCTTCGGGAAAAGAGCGCACTCACCTGTGCTCAGGTCGGCGAGGCCCTCGACTGGAGCGGTTCCAAGGTCAACCGGATGGAAACGGGCAGTGGCAGGGTTCAACCCTCCGACATCGATGCCCTGTGCCGGTTCTACGGCACCAGCGGCGAACTGCGTGAGTTCCTGAAGTCACTGGCTCGGCAGGCAAAGACCCGAGGTTGGTGGCAAGTCCATGGTGCCGGTGTGCCCGAGTGGTTCAACATCTACATCGGTCTTGAGCAGGACGCCTCGGCACTGCGCCAGTACCAGTGCGAGTTGGTTCCCGGCCTCATGCAGACGCCCGCGTACGCGACTGAACTCCATAAGGCAGGCGCACATATGTCTCCCGAGGACATCGATCGCGCTGTACGTGTACGCATGGAACGCCAGACGATGCTGACCCAGTTGTCACCTCCGGATGCCTGGTTCGTCGTGAACGAGGGCGCCCTGCGCAACGTCATCGGAGATCGAGCACTGATGCGGGAGCAAGTCGAACGTGTAATGGAGTCGGCGGAGTTGCCCAGCGTGACCTTGCAGGTCCTGCCCTTCGACTCCGGCACCTATCCGGCCACGGGCTCTTTCACCATGCTCGGCTTCCCCGATCAGGGAGATCCGGACATCGTGTACCGGGACGGCATCACGGATGCCATCTACTTGGAGGGCGAGCACCATGTTCGTGAATACACAAGGGCGTTCGACGGCCTGCGAGCCGCAGCCCTGAGCCCTCAACGCTCCGGTCAGCTGATCAAGTCCATCCTGAAGGAATACGCGAATTGAACGTCGCAGAGATCCAGGGCATCGACCATCCGATGTGGTTCACGTCGTCGTACAGCAATGGTGCGGGTGGTGAATGCGTCGAATGTGCGGCCACGAGCGAAGGCACGCTCATACGCGACTCCAAGAACGTGAGAGGTCCCGTCGTCTCGGTTCCACTCCGTGCTTGGCGTCGCTTTGTAGATGCGTTGAGTCGGGGCGACCTGACTTAGTACCCAGCCGTAGATCGTGATCACGGATGCGGAGGCTGCCGTCCTGCCGCACCGAAGGTTGAGTGATCTCACCGAAGGCTGAGTGCGGGCGGTCTCGTCTCACAGGAGCTTCAGTGAGGCCCGGCCCCACAAGAGGTCATGTAAGGGCCAGGCTCGCGCGAGCTGCGATCATGAAGGCATTCTTCTGCTCTTCGAGGTGCTCGTTGACCTCCATGCCACCGATCTCCCGCCAGACCGCCTGGTTGAGCGCTCGCCCGTAAGCACGAGCGGGAGCCTCCAGGGCTGGGTCGCAGAGCAGGACGACACCGCGATCCGCAGTCCAAAGCTTGGTCATCACTGTTTGTGTGCGGGTCATCCAGCCGTCCTCGTCGTCACCCCAGGGTTCCGGGCGACTGTAGGCGGCCCGCTCGGCGTCCTGGGCGCACACAAGGAACTCCTTGATCGCCTGCACCTGCTCGGCCCGGCGCATCTCGGCGGTCGCCGCCGACTGTCGCCGTTCCTCGGCCCGATCAGCCGACCGCTGGGCAGCGCGCTGTGTGAACGCCGTCAGCGCACCGCCGAGCGCAACACCTGCGAGCGAGAAAGTCGATGCCCACAGTTCCCCCGCCATGCCAGCTCTCCCCTTACGACAAGTCCTTGCCCATCGGCGTGCACATCGCCTCGTATCGGCGGATCGAACCGTCCCCGCGGGCGCTCGCTACCGGGTCGCGGGGGTCGACTACTGGTTCCGGTGGCGTCCGAGCAGGTGAGGCCGCCGTTGATCATTCGGTGTTGTGTGGACAACCAATGATCATGCAGCAGCCTCGGGCGCCAGCGTAGCGCTTACCCGTTGGCAGGACACATTCGAGGGACTCATGGGCCGGATAGCCGGCCGGTTCTCCCGGGTCGAACCCGGACGCCGGGTGCGGCAGTTGGTTCTCGGGATGCTGTCGGACCTGCCGCGCAAGAACTGCTGGACCATCGCCGAGCACACCGGTGACGCTATGAGCGGGTGCTGGCGTCCAAGCTGGTCAATGACGGCGGTCCGGAGGTGCAGGCGGCCGCGAAGATCGCCCTGACCGGACCCGCGGACCAGCTGCACGAGTTCCTCGAGGTCGGCCAGTACATGGCCGACCGCAAGGACAAGCTCGCCCAGGCCCACACCGCGCAGATGCAGCGGCTGCTCGACGAAGCCGACGGCATCGCCGCCTCGGCGCGCAAGGACAGCTGGCTGGCCGCCAAGGCCGCCGCGACCGCCAAGAACGCGAAGGACGAAGCGAACAAGGCGGCTGCCGAGGCACAGAAGAGCACCGACCAGGCAGGCAAGTACGCCGCGGACGCGAAAAAGTCGGCCGCCCAGGCACAGACAAGCGCCGACCAGGCAGCGGACTCCGCGAAGACCGCCCGCAGCGCAGCCGACCGAGCCGACCAGAACGCCGCCAACGCCGACGAGTCCCGGAGTCACAGGACCGCGGCCGGTGACAGGCCGGAAAAGGTCGGTGCACTCCGGCGAGTTGGTGATGTGCGAGTACGGAGGCGGGTTCCGCTCCCCTGAGGGGGTCGGCACCCGCCTGCGGGCCTTCCTGCTTGTGGTCAGCCGAACTGGCCCGGCTGGTAGTCGCCGGCCGGCTGCTGGATGATCACGTTCATGCGGTTGTAGGTGTTGATGAGGGCGATCAGGCCCACCAAGGCGGTGAGTTGGTCCTCGTCGTAGTGCTTGGCGGCGTTCGCCCAGGCCTCGTCGGTGACACCGCCGGCCGCGTCGGCGATGCGCGTGCCCTGCTCGGTCAGCTCCAGGGCGGCCCGCTCGGCGTCGGTGAAGACCTTGGCCTCCCGCCAGGCCGCGATCAGGTTGAGGCGGACCGAGGTCTCCCCGGCGTGGGCCGCGTCCTTGGTGTGCATGTCGGTGCAGAAGCCGCAGCCGTTGATCTGGCTGGCGCGGATCTTCACCAGTTCCTGTGTCGCGGCCGGCAGCGTCGAGTCCGCGACGACTTTGCCCGCCGAGTTGATGTGCTTCACGAGCTTGGCCGCGAGGGGGTTGCCGTAGAGGTTGAGACGGGCGTCCATGGTGATCTCCTTGCCGTGTCGACGGTTACACAGCACTGACGGATCGGCACGGCGAGATGTGACATGCGGCCGTGCCGGTCGAGTGTGACGTGCGTCTCTTGGTGTCAGCAGGGCCGTGCGGCCTTCGCGGGGCTGGCACAGCGCCCGGCGCGGGGCGAGGGGCCCGGCGCGGAGTTAGCCTCGTTTCGCCGCAATGGCGAGGACACGCACCGGCTTCGCCGCACAAGGCGAGGACACGCACCAACGGGAGGCAGACAGCGATGGCGAAGGTTCCTACGGCACTGGTGGCCGCAAGCGGGCTCGTCGGCGGGTACGGAGTCGCCCGCTGGAGCAAGAGGCGGCAGCTCGGTGGGGCCGTACTGGCCGTCGCCGGGGCCGCGGCGGCCCGGCAGTGGCGGCGGCAGGCCGGTGGCGCGGCGGCGGGGGCACTGAGCGCGGCATATGTCGCCGCCTTCGCCGGGTCGCATCCGCTGGCCAAGAAGGTGGGCGCCTGGCCCGCCGTGTTCGGGGTGGCCGGGGCGGTCGCGCTCGCCTCCTGGGCCGTCGCCGACCGGCGCGGCTAAGGGCTGTCCCGTAATCCCCGGTGGATCGGCGCGCGGCGTCGGATGCGGTGCATCACAAGGCGGAGGGTCGTCCCCATACTGGGCGTATTCGGTCGATCCGACAACGCAGCGAGGTGCCGTAGCTGTCGTCGTGCGCCCGCCGGGGATTACGGGGCAGCCCTTGGGGTCCGGCAAGGACGAGGCCGCCGCCTCCCGCGGACCGGAGTGCGGCTCGCTACGAAGCCGCCGTCCCGGAAGGCACCCGTACGCCCTGAAACGCCCGCCGGTACGCGTACGGGCTGGTGCCGACCACCCGCTTGAAGCGGTCCCGGAACGCCGTGGGAGAGCCGAAGCCGGCCTGGGCCGCGATGCGCTCGACGGGGTACGTCGTCGTCTCGAGGAGGTACTGGGCGCGCCGGATCCGCGCCCGGTGCAGCCACTGCAACGGCGTCGTGCCGGTCTGTTCGCGGAAGCGGCGGTTCAGGGTGCGGGTGCTCATGCCCGCACGGGCCGCGATGTCGTCCAGGGTCAGATCTCGGCCCATGTACTCCTCCAGCCAGCTCAGCAAGGGTTCCAGGGTGGCCCCGGCGGGGGCCGGCGGCCGGGCGTGGACGATGAACTGGGCCTGGCCGCCCTCCCGTTCGAGCGGCATCACCGACAGCCGGGCCGCGTCCGCCGCGACCGCCGAGCCGTGGTCCTTGCGGATCATGTGCAGACACAGGTCGAGCGCGGCGGCGGCGCCCGCCGAAGTGAGGAACTGGCCCTCGTCCACGTACAGCACGTCCGGGTCGACCGTGACCTTCGGGTGGCGCTCGGCCAGCATTGCCGCCGCCGCCCAGTGGGTCGTGGCCCGCTGTCCGTCGAGCAGGCCCGTCGCCGCGAACACGAACGCTCCCACGCACACGGACGCGATGCGCGTCCCGTTCGCCGCGGCCGCGCGCAGGGCCTCGGACACGCCCTCCGGCAGCGGCAGCATCGGGTCCGCCGTGCCCGGCAGGATGATCGTGTCCGCCTCCGCGAGCGCGTCGAGGCCGTACGGCGCCCGGATCCGGAACGCGCCGGCGTCCACCTCCTCCGTCGGCGCGCAGATGTGCACCCGGTAGGCGGGCCGGCCGTCCGGCAGGCGGGTGCGCAAGAAGACCTCGATCGGGGCCGAGAGGTCGAAGGGGATCACCTGGTCGAGCGCCAGAACGGCCACGGTGTGCATGGCGAGAGCGTAGGGGTACACCGGGTTACGGCCAAGTCGGGCCGGCGGACGTCGTGGTGGGAGATCCTGGGGTCCTGGACGACGCCGCCGTCATCCTGGCGAAGACTCCTGAGCGGCAGGCCGTGGCAAGGCCGTGGCAAGGCTGTCGCGGGAACTTGAGGCAGGAACGGTGGCAGGAAACAGGGGCGGGAATCCGCTGGGTACTGGCAATTTCGCCACTTTCCCGAGATCCGCACGGTCCCTAGCGTCGGCCCGTGACCAAGTTCCTTCTCGCCGTCCACGTCCTCGCCGCGATCATCGCCATCGGACCCGTCACCGTCGCCGCGAGCATGTTCCCGCGCACCGCACGCAAGGCGGTCGCCCAGCCGGAGGAGAGTCGACACACCCTTGCGCTCCTGCACCGCATCCGCCGGGTGTACGCCGTGGTGGGCGTCGTGGTCCCGGTGTTCGGGTTCGCCACCGCGAAGAACATGGGTGTCCTCGGTGACACCTGGCTGATCGTGTCGATCGTGCTGACGACGGTCGCCTCGGCGGTACTCGCCGCCCTGGTGCTGCCCCGGCAGGAGACGATCCTGGAGGGCGTCGAAGCGGGCGAGGTGAACGAGCGGGCGACCGTGCGGCTCGCCATGGTGACCGGGATCTTCAACCTTCTGTGGGCGGCCGTGACCATCCTGATGATCGTGCGCCCGGGCTCCACCACGGGGGCCTGACGGGCCGGAGACATGCGGGGCCTAGGATCGCGCACATGTACGGACAGGCATATGGGCAGCAGTCGGCGGGGTACGGGCAGCAGCAGTCGGCGTCCGCGGCCTATCTCGCCGCGCTCCAGAGCCGGCTGACGGCCGACGGCTGCAGCACCCGGTGGGAGGACTGGGGCGGGACCCAGGTGCTGGTCGGGCGGCGGTCCGACTTCCGGATGCGCTGGATGGCCACGAACCTGCATCTGTTCACGGTGGCCGCGGCGGTCCCCGTGATCACGGCGGGGACCATCGAGAGTTTCACCGACAGCGTCCTGAAGTATGCCCGGGACACCAAGAGCGGACTGCCCGTGGGCCTGCAGACCGGCGTCGGCGCCTTCCCCGTGCTGGTCGGCGAGAGTGTCGAACCGGCCGCCGTGCACTGGGCGGAGGCTCAGCAGCGCACCAGGTTCGCCTGCATGGCCCGGCCCGTCGTGGTCGACAGCACCCACCAGTACGTGGGCATGTACCGCGGCAAGCCCGCCCTCGGCCGCGTCTACGCGTCCCACTTCATCGAGAAGGGGACGCGGTACTTCTACGGCGCCTGACCCCGTCACGCCGGTGCCCGAGCCCGTACACCGGCACTCGGGCCCGTCGGTCCTTCCGAATCACAGCGGCCGTCTCACAGCGGCCGTCTCACAGCGGATTCGAGAGCGTCAGGTCCTCCTTCGCCCACTGCCCCCGGAACGCCCGCGCCACACCCGCCGTGACATACACCCCGCCCGCGATCAGCAGGGTGAAGAAGCCCCAGGCCAGGGGCCACAGCGAGGCGTCCTGTTCCGGGTGGGTGCGGAAGGAGACGTGCATCAGCGCGGCCGGGGGCACCGCCACCAGCAGCAGGGGCCAGCCCAGCCCGTCCCAGTGGCCGAAGTAGGCCGCGAGGAGCAGCAGGGCCACCGTGAGGAGGACGACCCCGGTGACCGTCACGGGGGTCGTCTCCTCGGTGGCCCCGGGGGCCGTCGGCCGGTTGCGCAGGTCCCACGGCAGGCACAGGAGATACGCCCCGGCCGCGAGCAGGGCGCCGAGCAGGCGGATCAGCCAGCGTGCGGTCAGGGAGCGCGTTCGCATGGGGCGGAGCAGCTTCTCGGTCATGTGTACGAGGGTTCCCGCGGGGCGGCGGCGCGGACAGAGTACGGATACTCAGATCGCCCCGGAGGGTGATCGCTAAGGTGCCGCCTCCAGCGCCGTCGCCGTCAGCGGCCTGGCGATGTCCTCCAGCGGCCGCCGTTCCGCCCGGACCGCCAGCAGCGCCGCGACCAGCCCGGCAGCGCACATCAGGGAGGCGCCGATCTGGAAGGCGAGGACGGTGTCACCGACCCGGCCGGTGTTGGTGAGATCCGCGAACAGGAGCGGGCCGCTGACGCCGCCGGCCGCTGTGCCGATGGCGTAGAAGAAGGCGATGGACATGGCCCGCGTCTCCATCGGGAACACCTCGGAGACGGTCAGGTACGCGCTGGAGGCGCCCGCCGAGGCGAAGAACAGCACCACGCACCAGCAGGCGGTCAGTGTGCCCGCGCTCAGCGAACCGCGGCCGAACAGCCAGGCCGTGACGAACAGCAGCACACCCGAGAGCAGATACGTCGACGAGATCATGACCCGGCGGCCGACCGTGTCGAAGAGCTTGCCGAGCAGCAGCGGGCCGAGGAAGTTGCCGACGGCGATGACGGCGAAGTAGTAGCCGGTGTGGTCGGCGGGGATGTTGAAGAACTTGGTCAGGATCGCGCCGAAGCCGAAGGTGATCGCGTTGTAGAGGAACGCCTGGCCGATGAAGAGGGAGAGGCCGAGGACGGCGCGCTTGCGGTACTTGTGGAAGATCGTGCGGGCGATGGTGCCGAAGCCGATGCTCTCGCGCTGATGGATGGTGATCTCGCCCTGAGGGGCCGGAAGCGGCTCACCCTTCTCCGCCTCGACCCGCCGCTCGATCCCGGAAACCACCTGTTCCGCTTCCTGTTCCCTGCCGTGGATCAGCAGCCAGCGCGGGCTCTCGGGGACGTGCCGTCGCACCAGGAGAATCACCAGGCCGAGGACGACGCCCAGGGCGAAGGTGAGCCGCCAGCCGACGCCCTGCGGCAGGATGTTCGTGTTCAGCGCGATGATCGACAGCAGCGCCCCGCCGACCGCGCCGATCCAGAAGCTGCCGTTGATGATCAGGTCGACGCGACCGCGGTAGCTCGCCGGGATCAGCTCGTCGATCGCGGAGTTGATGGCCGCGTACTCGCCGCCGATACCGAAGCCGGTGAGGAAGCGGAAGAGGAAGAACCACCAGGGCGCGAAGGAGACCGCCGTCAGGGCCGTGGCTCCCAGGTAGACCGCCAGGGTGATCATGAAGAGCTTCTTGCGGCCGTAGCGGTCGGTGAGGCGGCCCCAGAAGAGGGCGCCCGAACAGGCGCCCGCCACATACAGCGCGGCCGCGAGGCCGGTGACCTGCCCGGAGGAGATCGCCAGTCCGCTGCCGGGCTCCGACAGACGGCTCGCGATGCTGCCGACGACCGTGACCTCGAGGCCGTCGAGGATCCATACCGTGCCGAGTCCGATCACGATCATCCAGTGCCAGCGCGACCAGGGCAGACGATCGAGGCGGGCGGGTATCTGTGTGGTGACCGTGCCGGGGGTGGGCGCGGTGACGGACATGGCTGCCTCCTCAGGGGTGCCGGGTGTCCTCACACCCGGCCGCACGGCGCCCGAGTTCCCGCTCGTCCGCCGGTTACGCCCCGAGCGCCCGCGACACGGTGTAGATCAGCAGCCCGGCCAGCGAACCCACCACCGTGCCGTTGATGCGGATGAACTGCAGGTCGCGGCCGATGTGCGCCTCGATCTTCCGCGTGGTGTGCGCGGCGTCCCAGCCGGCCACCGTGTCGGTGATCAGGGAGGTGATCTCCTTGCGGTACGTCGTCACGACGTGCACCGCCGCGCCCTCCACCCACTTGTCGACCTTGGCCTGGGTCCTCGGCTCGGTGGCCATACGGGCGCCCAGCGACAGCAGCGAGCCCCGCACGCGCAGCCTCAGCTCGCTGTGCTCGTCCTCGGCGGCGGACACGATCATGGACCGTACGGCCGTCCAGGCGGAGGCGATCAGGTCCTGGACCTCGCCGCGGCCCAGCACGTCGCCCTTGAGCCGCTCCACGCGCGCGCGGGTGTCGGTGTCGGACTGCAGGTCGGAGGCGAAGTCGACGAGGAACCTGTCCAGGGCGCCGCGCGCCGGGTGCGAGGGCGCGTCGCGCATCTCGGTGACGAAGCGGAGCAGCTCCTTGTAGACGCGCTCGCCGACCTTCTTGTCGACGAAACGGGGGGTCCAGCCGGGGGCGCCGCCCTGGACGGCGGCCATGACCTGGTCGTCGTGCAGCACGAGCCAGTCATGGGCACGGACGCAGATCAGGTCCACGACCCGCCGGTGGCCGCCGTCCGCAACGATCTTCTCCAGCATCTTGCCGAGTCCCGGCGCTATCTCCTGGGCGTCGGCGCGGCGGGTGATGGCCTCGCCGACCACCGCCTGGACGTCCGAGTCGCGCAGCACGGTGAGCGCTCCGCGCAGGGCCGTCGCCAGCTCCGCGGTCACCCGGTCGGCGTGCTCCGGGTCGGCGAGCCAGGCACCCAGGCGTCTGCTGATGCCGACGGCGCGCAGACGCTGCCGTACGACCTCCCGGGAAAGGAAGTTCTCGCCGACGAACTCGCCCAGGGAGACACCGAGCTGGTCCTTCTTGTTGGGGATGATCGCCGTGTGCGGGATGGGCAGGCCCAGCGGGTGCCGGAAGAGCGCGGTGACCGCGAACCAGTCGGCGAGCGCGCCGACCATACCGGCCTCGGCGGCCGCCGCCACATAGCCGGCCCAGGAGCCCGCGCCCGAGTTCTGTGCGCCCTTGGCGAGTGCGTACACCAGCGCCACGAAGAACAGCAGCCCGGTCGCCATGCCCTTCATGCGGCGTACACCCCTGCGCTTCTCCTCGTCGGCGGGGCTGAACGAGGTCATCGCCCGGTTCGTGGCGGCAGCCGAGCTGTCCTGCCCTGTGGCGACCACCGCGTCCGGTTCATCCGATTTCGTGCGTTCCATCCACTCCACCCGTTCGCGTCCCCCGTACACATTGTCCCTTCCTGACCGACTCCTGGAACGGAACGGGAGTTCCCGGCAGCTGTCCGGATAGAGAAGTTCCGGGGCCTTTCAGGGTCTCGTCAGGGTCCTCTCGGGGGTCCTGGCAGGGTTCCTGGCGGGGTCCTGGGAGCGCGAGGCTCCGATGTCGATCCGCCTCATGGCACGCCGTGAGGCGGGCGAGGCGGGCGGAGAACAGGGCCGAAGCGGCACGGCGAAACCCGGTGCGCCGGGCTCGCGAGCCACCGCAGCGCCGGTCAGTGGCCGCAGCGCGCCGGTCAGTAGCCGTTACGGCGCCTGTCGCGCTCCTCGCGGCGCGCCTCACGGCGCTCCCGCTGGATTTCCCGGCGCTCCTCGTACCGCTCACGCCTCAGTTCCCGGTGCGCCTCGAGCATCTCGCGGTGGGACTCGTACTGCTCCTGACGCTCGTCCCGCCCCGACGCGTTCAGCTCCTTGCGCGCGGCCCTGCGGTCCAGCTTCTCCTGGCGCCGCTCCTCCTTCAGCCGCTGCCGCTCGGCCCGGGTCAGCTTGCGCTCGACGCCGACCCCGCCCCAGAACGCAAACCCGTTGACGATCACGCGCGGCGCGCCCGGCTCCCCCGGCACGCCCTCCTCACGGTGGTCGAAACCGCCCATGATCCCGATGCCGCGCACGATCACCTCGACACCGGGCGGCACGATGACGTTCATCCCGCCCATGATCGCGATGCAGTTGATCTCGACCTCGCGGTCCGCGAAGGACGCCTCCCTCAGGTCGATCTCACCGCCGCCCCAGAAGGCGAATGAGTTGAACTGCTTCGGCACCGTCCAGCGCCCCTTGCGCTGGAACCCCGACATCACGGCGACGGCCCACGAGGACGACCCGCCACCGCCGACGATCCGCTCCGCCCAGGCCCCGGTCTCCGCGGGCTCCTTGACCAGCGACACCGCGGGAGCGGTGACGCCCGCAGCCGGCAGGTCCCGGGTGATCGGGGCCAGTTCCCCGTACGTCCGGGCCGTGTAGGTCGCCTCCAGCCGCTCCTCGAACTCCTCCATGTCGAGGCGCCCCTCCGCGAGGGCGTCGCGCAGGACCTCGGCGACCCGTTCACGATCGGCGTCGGAGGCGCGGAGCTCGGGGGTGGGGACAGGGGATTCGGGGGTGGGGGAATCGGAGGCCCGCGGCGTCAGCCGCCGATCGTCGCTTCCCCCGGAGGACACGGCGTCGGTCATGGGCGCCAGCCTACGAGGATCGCGGGCGCGGGGCTACGAGACCGCCCGCTCGGCCTGCCCCGCCTGCCCGGCGTACATCTTCGCGATGACCGCCTCGATGTCCGGCTCCCGCACCGACAGGTCCACCAGCGGATACTCCGCCGCCACACGCGCCACCAGCGGAGCCGCCGACTCCGACGCCGGGAAGGCGAGCCACTGCCGCGACCCCTCGACCCGCACCACGCGCGCGGGCGGCACCTCGATGGGCGGCAGCTCCCGCTCCAGGTCGACCACGAGGGTGCGTTCGCTGTCGCCCACCTCGTGCAGTCCGGCGAGCGGGCCGTCGTACATCAGGCGCCCGTGGTCGATGACCATCACTCGCGAGCACAGCTGCTCGATGTCCTGCAGATCGTGGGTGGTCAGCAGCACCGTCGTGCCGCGCTCGGCGTTCAGCTCCCGTAGGAAGTCCCGCACCTTGGCCTTGGAAATCACATCGAGGCCGATCGTCGGCTCGTCGAGGTACAGCACCTCGGGATCGTGCAGCAGTGCCGCGGCGATGTCACCGCGCATCCGCTGTCCCAGCGACAGTTGCCGCACAGGCACGTCCAACAGGCCGCGCAGCTCGAGGAGTTCGACGCAGCGGTCCAGGTTCTGCCGGTAACGCAGGTCCGGGATGCGGTACATGCGGTGCATCAGCCGGTACGAGTCGATCAGCGGCAGGTCCCACCACAGGGTCGTGCGCTGCCCGAACACCACCCCGATACGCCGGGCCAGCCGCGTCCGCTCCCGGGAGGGGTCGATCCCCGCGACCCGCAACCGGCCGCCGCTCGGCGTCAGGATCCCGGTCAGCATCTTGATCGTGGTCGACTTCCCGGCGCCGTTCGGCCCGATGTAGCCGACCATCTCGCCGCGCGCCACGGTGAAGGAGATCGAGTCGACGGCCCGCACCCGCCGCCGCTCGCTCTTCAGGAACCCGGTCCTCCTACGCACGTCGAAGACCTTCTCGACCCGCTCCAGCTCGATGAAGCCGCCGTCCACCGACGCACCGTCCATGTGCCCCTCAGCTCCCCGTACTCCGGTACGAACGAAGTCCCGTGCGCCAGGCCAGCCCCGCGAGCGCGCAGCACCCCGCCGCCACCAGCGGCGGGGTGAAGGCGACCCACGCCGGCAGGCCGAGCGGATACGGCCGCCCCAGCACATACACCGCGGGCAGCCAGTTGACGAAGGCAAGGGGCAGCACGAAGGTCACCCCGCGCACCAGATCCTTCGCGAAGACGCTCGGCGGGTACTGCAGCAGCGTCTGACCGCCGTAGGTGAAGGAGTTCTGCACCTCGGAGGCGTCCTGCGCGACGAACTGGAAGGCCGCGCCCGCCACGAACACCGCGCAGAAGATCAGGCCGCCGCTGAGCAGCATCAGCGGGATCATCGCCGCCTTCAACGGGGTCCACGCGATGGGCAGCACGGCGAGCGCGTACCCGAGGACACACGCCCCCTGGGTGACCCGGCCGAGCCGGCGCAGCGCGAAGCGGTCCGCGGCGACCTGCGCGAGGACGGGCGCGGGACGCACCAGGAGGGTGTCCAGCGTGCCGTCGCGCACCCGCCGCCCGAGCCGGTCCATGGAGCCGATCGTGAGGTCCGCGAGCCCGAAGGCGGTCGCGGAGAGGCCGTAAAGGAAGGCGACCTCGGGCAGCCGGTACCCGCCGAGCACGTCGACCTGCGAGAACATCAGCAGGATCGCGACGAAGTCCAGGGCCGTGGCCACGAGGTTCGCGAGGGTGCTCATCACGAACGAGGCCCTGTAGGCCATCGTGGAGCGGATCCACATCGCGATGATCAACCGGTAGGCGCGCAGCCCCTCACGGACCCGCCCGTACGACGGTTCCGGCCCCGCGACCGCCTCGTCGGCCGTCGCCTCAGCCACCCACCACCACCACCCGCCGCGTCGCCGCCGACTGGAGCAGCCGTCCCGCGGTCAACAGCGCCGCCGCCCAGAGGAGTTGACGGGCGTACACGGTCAGCGGGTCCGCCGCGCCCAGCAGGATGTCCGCGGGGGCCTGGATCAACGAGGCCCAGGGCAGGGCGCGCACGATCTCGCCGAGTACACCGGGAAAGACATTGAGCGGCAGCAGCATGCCCGAGCAGAACGTCGCCGTGATCCAGGAGACCTGGGCGACGCCGGCCCCGTCCATCAGCCAGAACGCGGTCAGCGCGATCAGGAAGCGGATCGCGAAGCTCACCACCGTGCCGAGCACCACGGCGACCAGGAACGCCAGCCAGGTCCCCGGGCGGGTGGGCAGGGCGAGCGGAAACAGCAGCGCACCGGCCGCCATCGGGATCACGCCCCGCGCCAGCAGCTGGAACAGGGCCCGGCCCAGGTCCCCGGCCAGCCACCACAGTTGCAGGTCGGCGGGCCGGTACAGGTCGATCGCGATGTCGCCCGTACGGATGCGCTCCATCAGCTCGTCCTCGAAGCCGCCGCCCATCACCGAGACCACCACGAGCAGAGCCTGCCCGATCCACACGTACGTCAGCGCCTGCGCCTGGTCGTACCCCCCGAGGTGGGGCCGCTCGTGCCACAGGGCGAGGTACGTGTATGCCAAGATCACCCCGAAGACTGTGTTGGTGAACACACCCGCCGCGGTCGCGGTCCGATAGGTCGCGTACCGCCGGAAACCACCGGCGGCAACGGCGGCATACAACCGCCCTGTCCCCACGGGAAACCCTCCTTCGACGCGTGCCGGGCGAAGCGCAGGAGCCTAGCGCGCGGGCGAAGTGGCGTTCCACACGTTTTCCCTGAACGACACGTCCCTCGTGCCGGGAACGGAACGGAAGGTGCGACAGTCTTCATCAGGGGACGCAGATGGCGTACGAGGGCGTACGGGAACGTACGACGCGAAACGGGAGTCCGGCACCACGATGAGCGACGAGCCGCAGCCGCAGCAGAGCAGCCAGGGCTTGGCATCCAGTCCGCCCCAGCCCGCGGCTTCCGGAGCGGCCCCCTCCGCGGCCTCCGGGGCGCCCTCCGGGGCGGCCTCCGGCGAGGGGCCGGAGCGGCCCGGGCGCACCGGATGGCGCCGGCTGATCCCGACCTGGCGGACGGTGCTGGCCACCTGTGTCACCGGGCTGCTGCTCCTGATCGGCCTCCTCGCGCTGGGCTACTACATGGTCAAGATCCCGGCGGCGAACGCGGCGGCGACCCAGCAGAGCAACGTGTACCTGTACTCGGACGGCAGCGAACTGGCCCGTGTCGGCCCGGTCAACCGCGAGAACGTACAGCTCGCGCAGATCTCCAAGGACACGCAGCACGCGGCGCTCGCCGCCGAGGACCGCGACTTCTACACCGAGTCCGCGGTCGACCCCAAGGCGATGGTCCGCGCCGCCTGGAACACCGCCACCGGCAAGGGCAAGCAGTCCGGCTCGACGATCACCCAGCAGTACGTGAAGAACTACTATCTGGGCCAGGAGCAGACCGTCACCCGCAAGGTGAAGGAGTTCTTCATCGCGATCAAACTCGACCGCGAAAAGAGCAAGAGCGACATCCTCGAGGGCTACCTCAACACCAGCTTCTTCGGCCGCAACGCGTACGGCATCCAGGCCGCCGCACAGGCCTACTACGGCGTCGACGCGAAGAACCTCACGGTCGGCCAGGGCGCGTACCTCGCGGCGCTGCTGAACGCGCCGAGCGAGTACGACGTGATCGCGCACCCCGAGAACAAGGGCGCCGCCCTGGCCCGCTGGAACTACGTCCTCGACGGCATGGTCAAGAAGAACTGGCTGAGCGCGGCGGAGCGGCAGAAGGTCACCTTCCCCGCGCCCAGGCAGCAGGTGGCCGGGAGCGGACTGTCCGGCCAGCGCGGCTACCTGGTCGAGGCGATCAAGGACTACCTCACCACGAACAAGATCATCGACGAGGACACCCTGGCCCGCGGCGGCTACCGCATCACCACCACCCTGCAGAGGTCCAAGCAGGACGCCTTCGTCAAGGCCGTCAACGACCAGCTGACGGCCAGGCTCGACAAGAAGAACAACAAGGTCGACCGGTACGTCCGCGCGGGCGGCGCCGCCGTGGACCCGGCCACCGGCAAGGTCCTCGCGATGTACGGCGGCATCGACTACACCAAGCAGTACGTCAACAACGCGACCCGCCGCGACTATCAAGTCGGCTCCACCTTCAAGCCGTTCGTGTTCACCTCCGCCGTGGAGAACGGGGCCCGGACGCAGGACGGCGTCACGATCACCCCGAACACGATGTACGACGGCACGGACAAGCGCCCGGTGCAGGGCTGGAGCGGCGGCCCGTACGCGCCCGAGAACGAGGACAACAAGTCCTACGGACCGATCACCGTCCGTCAGGCCACGGACAAGTCGGTCAACGCCGTGTACGCGCAGATGGCGGTGGACGTCGGCCCGTCCAAGGTCAAGAAGACCGCGACCGACCTCGGCGTCCCCGCGGACACGCCCGATCTGCAGCCCTACCCGTCGATCGCGCTCGGCACGGCCACCGCGAGCGTGCTCGACATGGCACAGGCGTACGCGACGCTCGCCAACCACGGCAAGCACGGTACGTACACGCTGGTCGAGAAGGTCTCCAAGGAGGGCACGCAGGACATCCAGCTGCCGCAGCAGGGGACCACGCAGGCCGTGAGCCGCGAGGCGGCCGACACGACCACCGCGGTACTGCAGAGCGTGGTGGACAACGGCACCGCGACCAACGCGCAGGCCGCCGGGCGGCCCGCCGCGGGCAAGACGGGCACGGCCGAGGAGGACCAGGCGGCCTGGTTCGCCGGCTACACCCCGGACCTGGCCACGGTGGTCTCGGTGATGGGCCAGGACCCGGACACCGGCAAGCACGAGTCGCTGTACGGCGCGATGGGCCTGCCCCGCATCAACGGCGGCGGCGCGCCCGCGCAGATCTGGGCGCAGTTCACGCAGGCTGCCCTTCAGGACCAGGCGGTCAAGGACTTCGACCTCAGCCTGCAGCCCGGCGCGGACCAGACCGTGGAGCCCAGCACCGGCCCCACGGACCAGCAGCCGGGTACCACGGGCACCCAGGACAACGGCGGCACGACGGGCGACCAGACCACTCAGGGCCAGGACCAGGGCCAGACCCAGGGGCAGGCCAACGGTGGCACGGCCGGGACGGACGGCACGACGGGAACCGGCACCGGCGGCACACCCGGCACCCAAGGCACGACGACCGGAACCACCGGGGGCAGCACCGACACGGGCGGCACGACGGGGACCGGAGGGACGGCCGGCACCGGCGGGACCACGGGCGACGGCGGCACAACCGGAGCGGGGGGCACCACCGGCACGGGAGGCACCACCGGCGCCGGGGGGACGACGACCGGCGCGGGCGGGACCACGGGCGACGGCGGCACAACGGGCGGGACGGGGGCCTGAGCCCCCCGGACCGGGCCGCCGTCGCAGGGCCCCGGCACGGAAAGGCCCGCACCGGATCGAACCGGTGCGGGCCGTTCGCGTCGAGGGCAGGCGTCAGATCTCCAGATCCTTGATGATCTTCGCCACGTGCCCCGTCGCCTTCACGTTGTACAGGGCACGCTCGACCTTGCCCTCCTCGTCCACGATCACCGTGGAGCGGATGACGCCGACGACCGTCTTGCCGTACAGCTTCTTCTCGCCGAACGCGCCGTACGCCTCAAGGGCCTGCTTGTCGGGGTCGGCGAGGAGGGTCACCTTCAGGGACTCCTTCTCGCGGAACTTCGCGAGCTTCTCCGGCTTGTCCGGGGAGATGCCGATGACGTCGTAGCCGGCGCCCGCCAGCAGCTCCAGGTTGTCCGTGAAGTCGCACGCCTGCTTGGTGCAGCCCGGTGTGAGGGCGGCCGGGTAGAAGTACACGATGACCTTACGGCCCTTGTGGTCGGCCAGGGAGACCTCGTTGCCGTCGGCGTCCGGCAGGGTGAAGGCGGGGGCGGTGTCGCCGGGCTGGAGTCGCTCGCTCATCGGTACCTCACGTGGCAAGGGGCGGGTTACCCGACGAGCCTAATCCGCTTCCGGCCGCTCCATAGGGGTGCCGGGCAGTGCGTTCGGCAAGGAGCTGACAGACTGTCGACCACAGATGCAGGAATTGCGCGGAACACGTCGCAAACGACCACGGAGGATGCGCGGTGGCGGACACGTCGAGCACACCGGACACCAGGACTCCGGCGCAGATCGAGGCGGACATCAGGCGCCGCCGCGAAACGCTGGCCGAGACGCTCGACGAGATCGGCGTCCGGGTGCACCCCAAGACGATCGTCGGGGACGCCAAGGCCAAGGTCGTCTCCCAGGTCGACCACACGCTCGGACGCGCCTACGTCGGTGTCAACCGGGCCGTCAGCGAGGTGAAGGGGCAACTGGTCACGGAGGAGGGCGCGCCGCGGCTGGAGCGCGTCGTACCCGTGGCGCTGGTCGTGGTCGGGCTCGTGGGGCTGCTGGCCCTCGGTGCCCGGCGGCGCAAGGGCTGACCCGGTCGCGCGCGAAGCCGTCGAAGGCAGGTAGGTTCAGGGCGTGAGCGAGAAGACCCACCACGACAAGTTGCCGATCCGGATGCTGCACGACCGCGTGCTCGTGCGGCAGGACACCGCCGAGGGCGAGCGCAGGTCCGGCGGGGGCATCCTGATCCCCGCGACCGCGGCCGTCGGCCGGCGCCTCGCCTGGGCCGAGGTCGTCGCGGTCGGGCAGAACGTACGGACCGTGGAGCCGGGCGACCGGGTCCTGTTCGACCCGGAGGACCGGGCCGAGGTCGAGGTGCGCGGAATCGCGTACGTCCTGATGCGCGAACGCGACCTGCACGCCGTGGCGGCGGACCGCTTCGAGGGGTCGGAGGACTCCACGGGCCTGTACCTGTAGATCGACGGGGAACCCGGGAAGAGGGCCGGTGACCACCGTCACCGGCCCCTTTACGTGCTGGAGCGCATGCCGGGACGTCCCGCCCCGCCCATCGGTACGGCGCACGACGCGGCTCACGACGACGTCGTCGCGCCGGGACCGAACTACCGTGCACAGACGGCACCATAGGCCCCCCGCAGACCGCGATGCCCCTCGCGGGGCGACCGGGCCAGCCCGTAGACTGAGGCGCCGCGGTCGAGCACGCCGACCGCGCGAGCGGCCGTGATGGAACTGGCAGTCATGCTGGGTTTAGGTCCCAGTGGGCTCACGCCCGTGTGGGTTCGAATCCCACCGGCCGCACACCGTCGATGAGGGGGTCCACCCGGAGCAGGGATCGGGTGGACCCCCGTCGTCAGCCCAGCAGCTCCCGTACCACCGGTACCAGCGCGCGGAACGCCTTCCCCCGGTGGCTGATCGCGTTCTTCTCCCCGGGGGTCAGTTCCGCGCAGGTGCGCGTCTCGCCCTCCGGCTGGAGGATCGGGTCGTAGCCGAAGCCGTTCGTGCCGGACGGGGCGTGGCGAAGGGTGCCGCGCAGCCGGCCCTCGACCACCCGGTCCGTGCCGTCGGGCAGGGCCAGGGCCGCCGCGCAGGCGAAGTGGGCGCCGCGGTGGGCGTCGTCGATGTCCGCGAGCTGGGCCAGGAGCAGGTCCAGGTTCGCCTTGTCGTCGCCGTGCCGGCCCGCCCAGCGGGCCGAGAAGATGCCCGGGGCGCCGTTCAGCACGTCGACGCACAGGCCCGAGTCGTCGGCGACCGCGGGCAGGCCCGTCGCCTTGGCCAGTGCGTGGGCCTTCAGGAGGGCGTTCTCGGCGAAGGTGACGCCCGTTTCCTTCACGTCGGGGATGTCGGGGTGGGCGTCCGCGCCGACGAGGTCGTGCGGGAGGCCCGCTTCGGCGAGGATCGCCCTCAGTTCGGTGATCTTTCCGGCGTTGCGTGTGGCGAGGATCAGGCGGGTCATGTCCACCAGTATCCGTGGGGCGGCCGTGGCCGCTGCGCCGTACCCCGTCCGTTCATCGGCGTTCCACGGGTCCTGTACGGGTCTCCGGTATGGGTCTGTGTGGATCTCCGATATGGGTCCTGTATGGGCCCCTATGAGGTGCAGACCTTCGTCAGTTCCCCGGCCGCGTCCGTGACCGGGCCGACGTCGGGGGTCCTGTCGCCGTGCCTCATGGCGCCGCGGACGTTGGTGACGGCCTTGCGGAGGCCATCGACCGCCTTGTTGACGTCGACGTTGTCCGTCCTGTCGCCGATCTTGTCGAGGTTCTTCTCGATGGAGTTCAGGGATTCGCTCGTCCGCGTGGGGTCGTTCGCCGCGTTCTCGACGGCCTGCTGGAGTGCGGTGACGTTGTCGGCGATTGCGTCGGCTGTCTGCACGCAGTCGATCGCCTTGTTGACGGCGCCGCAGCCCGCGCCGGCACCCCCGGCGGCGAGTACGGCGACGGCGGCGAACGCAGCGCTGGCAATGCGGCGGCGGTGGCGCGCGACCATGGAACGGTTCCCTCCCCGTGGACGGTGCCGCACGCCCCCTACTGCCGTCGACGCGCCGGGCGGGTCCGGCCCGGTCGGCGCGTCGACGGGCGTACGGGACTGCGGGCGGGCGCGCGGCATTTCCCGTGCGCCCGGCACCGCAACAGTGCGGCCATCCCTGAAAACGCCGAACGGCCCCTAGGCGGTTGCCTCCAGCGCCGCACGCTGCATCGCCGCCAGTTGGTCGCAGCCGGAGACCGCCAGGTCGAGCAGGGCGGTGAGCTCCTTGCGGTCGAAGGGGGTCGCCTCTGCCGTGCCCTGCACCTCCACGAAGCGGCCGTCGCCGGTGCAGACGACGTTCATGTCGGTCTCGGCCCTGACGTCCTCCTCGTAACAGAGGTCGAGCAGTGGTACGCCGTCCACAATGCCCACGGAGACGGCCGAGACCGTGCCGGTCAGCGGCTTCCGTCCCGCCCTCACCAGCTTTTTGCGCTGCGCCCAGGCCACCGCGTCGGCCAGGGCCACGTACGCGCCGGTGATCGCCGCGGTGCGGGTGCCGCCGTCCGCCTGCAGGACGTCGCAGTCGAGGACGATCGTGTTCTCGCCGAGCGCCTTGTAGTCGATGACGGCACGCAGGGAGCGGCCGATGAGCCGGCTGATCTCGTGGGTACGGCCGCCGATCTTTCCCTTGACCGACTCGCGGTCGCCTCGGGTGTTGGTGGAGCGGGGCAGCATGGCGTACTCGGCGGTGACCCAGCCCTCGCCGCTGCCCTTGCGCCAGCGCGGCACCCCCTCGGTGACGGAGGCGGTGCAGAAGACCTTCGTGTCGCCGAAGGAGACGAGGACGGAGCCCTCGGCGTGCTTGCTCCAGCCGCGCTCGATGGTGATCGCGCGGAGCTGTTCAGGGGTGCGGCCGTCGATTCGAGACATGGCGTCGAGCCTAGTCCCCCGTGCGGAAGGGGCCCCTCCCGCGGTGGAAAGGGGCCCCTGGGGGTGAATCCCGGAGGGTGTCCGGGGTTCACGTGTTCACATCATGTCTTCGATTTCCGCGGCGATGGGGTCGGCGTCGGTGCCGATGACGACCTGGATGGCGGTGCCCATCTTCACGACGCCGTGGGCGCCGGCGGCCTTCAGGGCGGCCTCGTCGACCAGCGAGGGGTCGTTGACCTCGGTGCGCAGGCGGGTGATGCAGCCCTCGATCTCGTCGATGTTGTCGATGCCACCGAGCCCGGCGACGATCTTCTCAGCCTTGCTGGCCATGTCTTCTCTCCCTGATCCGAACCGCTTGTCGCAGTAACCCACAGTTGGCCCATCTTCGCGAGCGGTCGTGTCGTGGGTACCGAATGATGGCGTCACGACAGCGGAACCGTCCGCCAACTGGTCTACACCACCGTGCGGGCGGTGGCCAAACGCGCGGAAGGACCCCATGAGTGCCGAGAGCGCCGACAGTTCGGTCAGCCCCGCGCGCCCCCACTGGAACACCCTGTTCCAGGGGCTGCAGAAGATGGGCCGCAGCCTTCAGCTGCCGATCGCCGTGCTGCCGGCCGCGGGCATCCTGAACCGGCTGGGGCAGCCGGACGTGTTCGGCGACCAGGGACTGGGCTGGACCAACGTGTCCAAGGTGATGGCGGGAGCGGGGGGCGCCCTCCTCGACGGTTCCCTCGGCCTTCCCCTTCTCTTCTGTGTCGGCGTGGCCATCGGCATGGCGAGGAAGGCGGACGGTTCGACGGCGCTCGCGGCGGTGGCGGGATTCCTCGTCTACTACAACGTGCTGCGCCAGTTCCCGCAGTGCCCGGGCGGGTCGAAGGTGATCCCGGGCTTCGGGTGCCGGGCGACCGGTGGGACGCTGAGCACCTTCACGTTCCAGAACCCGGGGGTCTTCGGCGGGATCGTGATGGGTCTGCTGACCGCCTTCTTCTGGCAGCGCTACCACCGGACGCGGCTGGTGGACTGGCTGGGCTTCTTCAACGGCCGCCGTCTGGTGCCGATCATCATGTCGTTCGTGGCGATCGTGGTCGCGGCCCTGTGCCTGTGGGTCTGGCCGCCGATCGGGCAGGGGCTGGAGAGCTTCAGCAACTGGCTGACCGCTCTGGGCGCCTGGGGCGCCGGCGTCTTCGGTGTCGCGAACCGCGCGCTGCTGGTGGTGGGCCTGCACCAGTTCCTGAACGTGCCGATCTGGTTCCAGTTCGGCAGCTACACCAAGCCCGACGGCACGGTGGTGCACGGCGACATCAACATGTTTCTGGCGGGCGACCCGAACGCGGGGCAGTTCACGTCCGGCTTCTTCCCGATCATGATGTTCGCGCTGCCCGCCGCCGCGCTGGCGATCACGCACTGCGCCAGGCCGAGCCGCCGCAAGGAGGTGGGCGGCCTGATGCTGTCGGTGGCGCTGACGTCGTTCGTCACGGGCATCACGGAGCCCCTCGAGTACTCGTTCCTGTTCGTCGCGCCCCTGCTGTACGCGGTCCACGCGCTGCTGACGGGGGTGTCGATGGCGGTGACGTGGGGCCTTGGGGTGCACGACGGCTTCAGCTTCTCCGCGGGCCTGATCGACTATGTGATCAACTGGAACCTGGCGACCAAGCCGTGGGCGATCGTCCCGATCGGGTTGTGCTTCGCGGCGGTGTACTACGGGATCTTCCGTTTCACCATCACGGCGTTCGATCTGAAGACGGCGGGGCGTGAGCGGGAGGAGGAGGTCGAGGACGTCACGAAGGCGTGATGCCGCCCTCCGCCCAGGCCCCCGATTCGGGGGCCTTCGACGCCTCCGGGGTCGGTACTGCGCGTAGTGGATCGGTAGCGCGAATCGCGGGTTCCTTATCCGTCCTTCATCTGCTACAACAGGTCTACACCACTGAGTGGTGTAGACCACCACCCGATGGAGGAAGTATGAGCACCGCCACCGCGACATCCTCGGCGGCCCCCGCGAAGAAGCGGGGATCAGGCCTGTTCCAGGGCCTGCAGAAGGTCGGCCGCAGCCTGCAGCTTCCGATCGCGGTGCTGCCGGCGGCGGGCATCCTGCTCCGGCTCGGTCAGCCGGACGTGTTCGGCAAGGACGGCCTCGGCTGGGACAAGGTGGCGTCCGTCTTCGCGACGGCGGGCGGCGCCGTGTTCGACAACCTGGCGCTGCTGTTCTGCGTCGGCGTGGCGATCGGCTTCGCCAAGAAGGCGGACGGCTCCACCGCGCTCGCGGCCCTGGTCGGCTTCCTCGTCTACAGCAATGTGCTGAAGGCGTTCCCGCTGACCGAGCAGCACATAGAAAGCGGCAAGATCGTCGAGGCCACGTACAACAACCCGGGCGTCCTCGGCGGCATCCTCCTCGGTCTGCTGTCCGCCGTGCTGTGGCAGCGGTTCCACCGCACCAGGCTGGTCGACTGGCTGGGCTTCTTCAACGGCCGCCGGCTCGTCCCGATCCTGATGGCCTTCGTCGGCACGCTCGTCGGTGTCTTCTTCGGGCTGGTCTGGAAGCCGATCGGTGACGGCATCTCCGACGTGGGCAAGTGGATCACCGGCCTCGGAGCCGTCGGCGCGGGTCTGTTCGGTCTGGTCAACCGCGCGCTGATCCCGGTCGGCATGCACCAGTTCGTGAACGCGGTCTCCTGGTTCCAGATCGGCGACTACAAGAACTCCGCGGGCGCCATCGTGCACGGCGACCTGAACCGCTTCTTCGCCGGTGACCCGACCGCCGGACAGTTCATGTCGGGCTTCTTCCCGATCATGATGTTCGGTCTGCCGGCCGCCGCCCTCGCCATCGCGCACACCGCCCGCCCCGAGCGCCGCAAGGCCGTCATGGGCCTCATGGTCTCCGTGGCGCTGACCTCCTTCGTGACCGGTGTGACCGAGCCGATCGAGTTCTCGTTCATGTTCATCGCCCCGGTGCTGTACGCGATCCACGCGGTCCTCACCGCCCTGTCCATGGCGGTCACCTGGGCGCTCGGTGTCCACGCCGGCTTCACGTTCTCGGCCGGTGCGATCGACTACCTCCTGAACTGGAACCTCGCCACGAGGCCATGGCTGATCATCCCGATCGGCCTCGTGTTCGGCGCGATCTACTACTTCGTCTTCCGCTTCGCCATCGTCAAGTTCAACCTCACCACGCCGGGCCGTGAGCCCGAGGAGGAGGTCGAGGACCTCACCAAGGCGTAGCCGCGCCCCGTACAGCAAGGCCCCGGAACCCACCGTGGTTCCGGGGCCTTCGTCCGTGTGCGGCTAGATCTCGTACGACGCCCGGGGCGCGGCCAGTTCCACCGGCCCGCTGTAGACGGCGCGGGCGTCCGCCAGGTTGACCTCGGGGTCCGTCCACGGCGGGATGTGGGTGAGGACCAGACGGCGGGCCCCGGCGCGGGCGGCCGCCTCGCCGGCCTCGTGGCCGTTGAGGTGGAGGTCCGGGATGTCCTCCTTGCCGTAGGTGAACGCCGCCTCGCACAGGAAGAGGTCCGTGTCACGGGCAAGTTCGTCCAGGGCCTCGCTCACGCCCGTGTCGCCCGAGTACGTGAGCGAGCTGCCGCCGTGCTCGATGCGGATGCCGTAGGCCTCCACGGGGTGGCGCAGGAGTTCCGTGTGGACGGTGAAGGGGCCGATCTCGAAGGTGCCGGGCTTGACCGTGTGGAAGTCGAAGACCTCGCTCATCGAGGAGGCGGACGGGGTGTCGCCGTAGGCGGTGGTCAGGCGCTGCTCGGTGCCCTCCGGGCCGTAGACCGGGATCGAGTCGGCGCGACCGCCGTCGTGGCGGTAGTAGCGCGCGACGAAGTAGGCGAGCATGTCGATGCAGTGGTCGGCGTGCAGATGGCTGAGGAAGATCGCGTCGAGGTCGTAGAGACCGCAGTGGCGCTGCAGCTCGCCCAGGGCGCCGTTGCCCATGTCGAGGAGCAGCCGGAAGCCGTCGGCCTCGACGAGGTAGCTCGAGCAGGCCGATTCCGCGGACGGAAACGACCCCGAGCAGCCGACGACGGTGAGCTTCATAGAGCTGGAACCTCCGCGTGGCAGAAAGTGCAGAAGGCAGGGACGGGAACGATGACGGGGGTCGTGCGGTCCGTCGAGCGTAAGGCGCAAAAGGGCGGGTCGCTCCTCCGCCAGGGGCCGTTGTGGGGGAACTCACCCGTGGTGTCACCGGTTCGGCTGGAACAAGGGCGCGCGTGGAGCACGGCAGGGCGCACGGGAGTTGCGAAGGGCGGGCAGCTCCGCGGAGGCGCCGGTACCGTCAACCATATGGACACGTCGTGGTGGCTGGCGCTGGCGGCGGTGGTGCTGCTCGCGCTCGTCGCGACGCTGGTGGACGGCTGGGGGCGCGGGCACCGCCGCCGGGCTGCCGCGCGTCCGCCGGGGCGTGCCCGGGAGCATCCGAAGCCGGCGGAGATCTGGTGGGCGAGCGTGCCCTACGGGGACCACCGGCCGGGCGGCAAGGACCGGCCGTGTCTGGTGCTGACGGTGCACGGGGACAGCGCGACCATCGCGAGGATCACGAGCAGGTACCACGACGAGCGGGCCGGTGTGATCCCGCTGCCGCCGGGGACGGTGGCCGATGCCCACGGGCGGCCCAGCTTCCTGGAGACGGACGAGCTGTGGGACGTGCCGCTGTGGGACTTCCGGCGCCGGGTGGGGGTGGTGGACCCGGCGCTGTGGGACCAGGTGCGGTATCTGGCCGGGTAAGGGGCCCTACTGCTTGGTCACCGTCACGGTGATCGTCCACGCCTGGATGCCCAGGCAGGACTTCTGGCCGGGTCGCTTCGCGCACAGGGGGCGGGTCGAGGTGAGCCGTACCGTGCCGGGCGTGACCGCGTCGAACGCGGCGACGGCGTCGCCGGGCTGTACCGCGATGCCGGGGTTGCTGGCCTTCAGCGCGCTGCCCGTGGCGCGGACGGGGGTCCAGGGCCGGTCCTGGGTGCCGTCCAGCGTGAGGCTGATCCGGCCGCCGGTGGTCAGGCAGACGACACGGCCCGTGTCGCCCGCGGTGAGCTGCACGCGGGGTGCGCAGCCCGTGCCGGTCGACGTGGGGGACGACGCGCCCGACGGCGGGACGGACGACGGCTCGGACGGCTTGGCCGACGGCGACCCCGAGGGTGCCCCGGACGCCGGACCCGACGGTGACACCGAGCCGCTGCCGGCCCGGCCGCCCTGGCTGCCGCAGCCTGCGAGGAGGAGCGCCGCCGCGACGGCGACGACGGTGGTGGTGGTCCGCTGGGGGGTGGCACGGCGCATGGGGTGGCCGCCTTTCCTGTTCACTCGTTTCCGGTCCTTGGCCCTTGCCCTGATGTGACGTTTCTCCAGCGCATCAGGATCCCCGCGCGACCGCCACAGGGCCCGGCCGTTTTCACGGCCGGGCCCGGGCACGGGTGGAGCGGATGTCAGCTGGTCGTCAGGGCCGTGTCGTCGACGACGAAGCTGGTCTGCAGCGAGGAGTCCTCCACGCCGCTGAACTTGAGGGTGACCGTGGAGCCCGCGAACGAGGACAGGTCGAAGGACTTCTGGGTGTAGCCGGAGGCGGCGTTCAGGTTCGAGTACGTCGCCAGCGTGGTCGAACCGGCGGTCACCGTCAGCTTGTCGTACTGGGTGCTGGTGGTGGTCTCCGCGGTGTCGATGTGCAGGTAGAAGGTCAGCTTGGCCTTGCAGCCGGACGGGATCGTCACCGACTGGGAGAGCGTGTCGGTGTGGGAGGAGCCGTAGCCGTCCAGCCACGCGTAGTACGAGCCGCCGTGCGCCGCCTCACCGCTGTCGTTGGTGATGACACCGCTGGTGGCGGTCCAGGTGGTGTTGCCCGACTCGAAGCCCGGGTTGCCGAGCAGCTGCGCCCCGGTGCAGGTGCCGCCGGAGGAGCCGACCGTCCAGGTGAAGGAGGCCGAGCCGGACGCGCCGGTGGCGTCCTTCGCGGCGACCGTGGTGCTGTAGGTGCCCGCGGTGGAGGCGGTGCCGGAGATCAGGCCGGTCGAGCTGTTGATCGACAGGCCGGTCGGCAGACCGGTCGCGCTGTAGGTGAGGGTCGCTCCCGCACTGTCCGTCGCATGGATCTGCAGGCTGACCGAGCCGCCGGTCGTGGTGGACTGGTTGCCCGGGTTGGTGACGGTCACGGTGTTGCCGCTGCTGCTGCCGGAGGAGAAGGCGGCCGTGCCGTTGGGGGTGCCCCAGCCGGTCGGGCCGTCGTAACCGGTGCCTGCGGTGCAGAAGTACGAGGTCGAGCAGCTGCCGTTGCTGCCGCTGGTCACGTCGTACAGGTTCGACGTGTGGGAGTAGGGGTACTTCGCCGGGTAGTCGCCGCTGCCCGGGGTGCCCGCGAGGGCGTAGACGCCGGCGATGATCGGGGCGGAGGCGCTGGTGCCGCCGTAGACCGCCCAGCCGGAGCCGCCGTAGGTGTCGTAGACCGCGACGCCCGTGGCCGGGTCGGCGACCGCGGAGACGTCGGCCTCCATGCGCTTGGAGCATCCGCTGTCGGTCTGCCAGCTGGGCTTCGGGTCGTATGCGGAGCAGCCGGATCCGGTGCCCTCGGTGCTGCTGGTGTTCCAGACGGACTCGGTCCAGCCGCGGGAGTTGGAGGCCGTGGTCAGCGCGGTGCCGCCGACGGCGGTCACGTACTGGGAGGTGGCCGGGTACTCGGCGCCGTAGCCGGAGTCGCCCGCCGAGACGGTGATCGCGACGCCAGGGTGCTTGAAGTACTGGGTGTCCTCACCGGTCTGGGCGGAGGACTCGGAGCCGCCCCAGCTGTTGGAGACGAACTTGGCGCCCAGCGTGACCGCTTCGTTCTCGGCGGTGCCGAGGTCGCTGTCCGTCGCCGAGTTGGCCTCGACGAGGATGATGCTGCAGTTGGGGCAGACGGCGCTGACCATGTCGATGTCCAGCGCTTCCTCGCCCGCCCAGCCCGTGTCGTTGGTGGGCAGCGACGTCGTCGAACCGGTCTGGCTGACCTGCTTGAAGCAGCCGTTGGCCTTGGTGCAGGCAGACAGTCCGTACGTCGAGCGGTAGGTGGCCAGGTCCGACTCGGCGTTGGGGTCGTTGTACGCGTCGACCACCGCGACCGTCAGACCGGAGCCGCCGGTCGAGGGCAGGTTGTAGGCGCTGTGCAGATTGGCCGGGCTGAGGCCGGAGGGCGCGGCGGCCGCGAGCGCCGAGGCGAGCCGCTGCCGTATGTCGGTGCGCCGCTGGGCGAAGCAGGAAGCGTGACCGGCGCTCGCCGTGCCGCACAGGTGCTGGGTCGGCACCTTCTGGCCGGCCTTGCCGGTCGCGTGGAAGGTCTGCCGCTGCGGGTCGGTCAGCGCCTTCGCGTTCTGGGTGGTGCGGGTCGCGTGTGAGGACGGCGCGGTGTCGGGGGCGCTCTGCGCCCCGGCGACGGGTGCCGCCATGAGACCGGCGACGGTGAGAGCGAGAGCAGGGACGGTGGCGGTCAGGAGTCTTCGCAGGCTCCTGCGCCGCTTGCTCGGGCGTGACTCACGCATGGGGGTGCTGCCTCTCTCGATTTGAGGCCGGCGCCGCGCAGACCTGGGTGGGGCCGTACGCGGAGCCACAGCCGGAAGTGGGGATTCACGAGCTGGTGACAGGCCGTGACGCGCGTAGCGGCGGTGGGACGCGAGTCATGGACATGACATTGACACCTGGAGCACCCCGCGTGCCGAGTGAGCGTGACATGACGGGGCGCGGGCAGAACCTAGCCCGCGCCGGAGAAGGCGGACAGTGGCGGGGGAAGATCTTTGCCGCTAATTAGCCCGCACTTAGCCCCCTCATTAGCCCGCACCAAACCCCCTCACAGGAGAGGGTTGGCGCGTGGGAGGGGGTTGGCTCGGTGATGAGGGGTTACGCCCAGAGCTGCCCCTTGAGCGTCTCGATCGCCTCTTCCGTCGTGGCCGCCGTGTAGACGCCCGTCGACAGGTACTTCCAACCACCGTCGGCGACGATGAAGACGATGTCGGCGCTGTCGCCCGCCTTGACGGCCTTCCCGCCGACACCGATGGCGGCGTGCAGGGCGGCGCCCGTGGAGACACCCGCGAAGATGCCCTCCTGCTGCAGGAGTTCGCGGGTACGGGTCACCGCGTCGGCCGAGCCGACCGAGAAGCGGGTGGTGAGGACGGAGGCGTCGTACAGCTCCGGCACGAAGCCCTCGTCGAGGTTCCGGAGGCCGTAGACCAGGTCGTCGTAGCGCGGTTCCGCGGCGACGATCTTCACGTCGGGCTTGTTCTCGCGCAGATAGCGGCCCACGCCCATGAGCGTGCCGGTGGTACCGAGGCCGGCCACGAAGTGCGTGATGGAGGGGAGGTCGGCGAGGATCTCGGGCCCGGTCGTCGCATAGTGCGCACCCGCGTTGTCCGGGTTGCCGTACTGGTACAGCATCACCCAGTCCGGGTGCTCGGCCGCCAGCTCCTTGGCGACGCGCACGGCGGTGTTGGAGCCGCCCGCGGCCGGGCTTGAGATGATCTCGGCGCCCCACATGCCCAGCAGGTCACGGCGCTCCTGCGAGGTGTTCTCCGGCATCACGCACACCATGCGGTATCCCTTGAGCTTCGCCGCCATGGCCAGGGAGATGCCGGTGTTGCCCGAGGTGGGCTCCAGGATCGTGCAACCGGGGGTCAGCCGTCCGTCCTTCTCCGCCTGCTCGATCATGTGCAGCGCGGGGCGGTCCTTGACCGAGCCGGTCGGGTTGCGATCCTCCAGCTTGGCCCAGATACGGACGTCGGGGGACGGCGAGAGCCGCGGCAGGCGCACCAGAGGGGTGTTGCCCACCGCGGCGAGCGGAGAGTCGTAACGCATGGAGGATCAGACCGTTCCCGCCCGTAGCCCGGCCGCCGCCCCGGCCGGACGCGGCTTCGCCGCCGCAGAACCGCCTGCCACGGCCGGCAGGATCGTCACGTTGTCGCCGTCGGCGACCTTGGTGTTGATGCCGTCGAGGAAGCGGACGTCCTCGTCGTTCAGGTAGACGTTCACGAAGCGGCGCAGTTCGCCGCCGGCGGCCTCGTCCACGATGCGGGCCTGGATGCCCGCGTGGCGGGTGTCCAGGTCGGCGAACAGCTCGGCGAGGGTCTCCCCACTGCCCTCGACCGCCTTCTGGCCGTCGGTGTACTGGCGGAGGATGGTGGGGATGCGGACCTCGATGGCCATGGCTTTGGGCTCCTGTCGGGAGAAGTCAGGTCGGTAGGCGCGCGGCGGCGCGGAGAACATCAACTACGCCGGTTGCCCGGCTGCGGGGCCGCGGCTCACGGCCGTACGGTGGCAGGGCAGCGTCAACAGATGGCGCTGTTCAGCCTGCACAGGTCGACGTGCAGCCGCGCCACGAGCAGCATGCCCGGCGTCTTGTCGCTCACGTCGTGGAGAACCATGGGGTCATCGTATCGATTCCCGGTCCGGGTCCTGGCATGTGATCTCGCCCTTCGGACTGAATTCATCCACGGTACGAGATCAGTAACTCTCCACCACCTCGACCTCCTCCTCCGTCACCTCGCCCGCCACGATCCGGAACGATCGGAACTGGAACGGACCCGCCTCGTCCGTGTCCGCCGTCGACACCAGGACGTAGTGCGCGCCCGGCTCGTTGGCGTACGAGATGTCCGTGCGGGACGGGTACGCCTCGGTCGCGGTGTGGGAGTGGTAGATGACCACCGGCTCCTCGTCACGGTCGTCCATCTCCCGGTACAGCTTCAGCAGATCACCGGAGTCGAACTCGTAGAACGTGGGCGAGCGGGCCGCGTTCAGCATCGGGATGAAGCGCTCGGGGCGGCCGGAGCCCACCGGGCCCGCGACCACGCCGCACGCCTCGTCGGGGTGGTCCTGGCGGGCGTGGGCGACGATCCGGTCGTACAGGGCCTGGGTGATGGTCAGCATGCCGGCCAGCATAAGCAGAAGGGCCGCTCCGTACCGAAGGGTGGTACGGAACGGCCCACATGGTGAGCTACCGGGTCAGCCGACCCTCTCGAGCTCCGGCTCGCGCCGTTCGGCGACGTGCGGGTTGCGCGCCTTCAGCGCGGCCCAGCCGATGGCGAGCGCCGCCGCCCACACGCCCATCACGTACAGGCAGATGCGGGAGTCGGCGTCGTACGCGATCAGGCCGGTGACGAAGAGCAGGAACGCGATCGCGATCCAGCTGCACACCGCGCCGCCCGGCGCCGGGAAGGCGGAGGCGCGGAGCCGGCCGGCGTCGACCGCGCGGCGGTAGAGGACGTGGCTGATCAGGATCATCAGCCAGGTCCAGATGCCGGCCGCGGTCGCCACCGAGGTGACGTAGCCGAAGGCCTTCTCCGGGACGATGTAGTTCAGGATCACGCCGATGCCCATGAAGGCGACCGAGACGGTGATGCCGAGAGCCGGGGTCCTCGACGCCGACAGCTTGCTGAAGGCCCGCGGGGCCTCGCCGTTGTCCGCGAGGGTGCGGAGCATGCGGCCCGTGGAGTACATGCCGGAGTTGCAGGAGGACAGGGCCGCGGTCAGCACCACGAAGTTGACGATGCCGGCGCCGGCCGGGATGCCGATCTTCGCGAAGGCCTCGACGAAGGGACTCACGCCGGGCGCGAACTCGGTCCACTTCACCACGCAGAGGATGACGGTGAGTGCGCCGACGTAGAAGAGCGCGATACGCCAGGGCAGGGTGTTGATCGCCTTGGGGAGGGTCTTCTCGGGGTCCTCCGACTCACCGGCCGTCACACCGACGAGCTCGACGGCGAGGTAGGCGAACATGACGCCCTGCAGCGTCATCAGCGAGGAGCCGATGCCGTTCGGGAAGATGCCGTGGAACTGCCAGAGGTTGGAGACGGAAGCGGTGGGACCTGCGGCGCTGAAGCCGAAGGTGAGCACGCCGAGACCGATCACGATCATGCCGACCAGCGCGGTGACCTTGACCATCGAGAACCAGAACTCGATCTCACCGAACAGCTTCACCGAGATCAGGTTGGCCACGAACAGGACCACCAGGAAGACCAGCGCCGTCACCCACTGCGGGATGGACGGGAACCAGTAGTGGACGTAGATGCGGCGGCGGTCAGCTCGGCCATGCCGGTCACCACCCACATCAGCCAGTACGTCCAGGCGGTGAAGTAACCGAAGAACGGGCCGAGGAACTCGCGGGAGTACTCGGCGAAGGAGCCCGAGACCGGGCGGTACAGGAGCAGCTCGCCGAGCGCCCGCATGATGAAGAAGATGATCACGCCCGCGAGGGCGTACATGAAGATCAGACTGGGCCCGGCCTTGGCGATGTTCGCCCCGGCACCCAGGAAGAGGCCGACGCCGATGGCGCCGCCGATCGCGATCATCTGGACCTGACGGCTGCCGAGCCCGCGCTCGTACCCCTCCTCGGGGGCGTCGCCCACGGCCTCACTGCCGTCGTACTGCTTACCGACCTGCGATGAGGTCATGTATGTGCGCCTTTCTCCACGCCGATCCGAGCCAGTCCCATGGCTTCGGACCGGGTTCCGATCCCCCCGGATGTGATGGAGCTGTGCCAGGCCGACGGTCCGTCGGCTCGGTGGCGCACCCGACCGGAACATGGGTGGTGTCCGTCGGGCGGTCGTGAAGATTTATCACGCCCGCAACACTGATCGGCTGTGCGTCTTGTGACGCACAGCACAGGAAAAACCGGACAAAGATGCACCTCAATGGATATTGGCGGCCGCAACGGTGACAGGATCGTTATCCGGATTTGAGCATCCGCTGAGCGAACGCCGAAGGGCCGCCGGACCGCGGTCGATTGCCGCGGATCAGGGCATAAGGGTGGTGACGAGGGTTTCCTGGAGACCGCCGAGCCACAGATAGGCCATCACCATCGGCTTGCGCGGATCCTCGTCGGGCAGCCGGTAGAGCTCGTCGGTGTCGTCCTCGTCGGCGACCTCGAGACGCGAGCCGATCGCCAGGCGCAGGTCGTTGAGGGCGCCGAGCCACTGCCCGGACTCCTCGCGCGACAGCTTGAGCACCCCTCCCTCCTCACTCACCGAGGTCAGCGCGTCCAGCGAGCGGATCACCGCGAGGGCGTTGTCGCGTTTGCGTGCGCGCAGGTCGTTCTCGGTGAAGCGACGGAACTCGGCGGAGTGGGCACGCTGTTCCTCCGCTTCCTGCGCCGAGGCGTGTTCACCGCCGGGTCCGCTGTACGCGTCCGGGAACAGCCGGCGCAGCACCGGGTCGGCGGGCGGCTCGCTGGGGCCCTCCGCGAACAGCTCGGCGAGCGGGTCGTCGGGGGCGTTCTCCGCGGGGCCCGGGCCGATGAGTTCCAGCAGCTGTACGGCCAGCGACCGGATGATGGAGATCTCGACGTCGTCGAGCGCGACGGCCGCGCCGCCGCCGGGGAGCGGTTCGAAGTGTCCTGGCATCAGGGATGTCGTTACTTCCGGTCCTGCTGGAGGGTGGCCCACAAACCGTAACCGTGCATGGCCTGAACGTCGCGTTCCATCTCCTCGCGGGTACCGCTGGAGACGATGGCCCGGCCCTTGTGGTGGACATCGAGCATGAGCTTGGTCGCCTTGTCCTTGGAATAACCGAAGTACGCCTGGAAGACGTATGTCACATAGCTCATCAGGTTGACCGGGTCGTTGTGGACGATCGTCACCCAGGGGACGTCCGGCTCGGGTACGGCGAACGCTTCCTCCGCCGATTCGGTCTGTTCGATCTCTAGGGGTGCGGGAGCCGTCACACGGCCCATGCTGCCACCACACCCGGGGGCTCGCACAAACCAGCCACGCGATCACCTGTACAAATCGTCAGACTGACGAGATGCGGGTACGATCGGCAGTCACCGTCCGAGGAGTCACGTGTGAGGAGAGCTTTGGTGGGCGTAGCGGACCTTGGGCTGCCGGTGGACGTGCCCTCGACGGCGCTCTTCACCGACCACTACGAGCTGACGATGCTGCAGGCCGCTCTCAGGGCGGGCACCGCCGGGCGGCGCTCCGTCTTCGAGGTCTTCACCCGGCGGCTGCCCGACGGCCGCCGCTACGGCGTCGTGGCCGGCACCGGACGCGTCCTGGACGCGGTCGAGAACTTCCGCGTCGACGAGGGGGTCCTCGGCTTCCTGCGGGAGCGCCGGATCGTCGACCAGGAGACCCTGGACTGGCTCGCCGACTACCGCTTCAACGGCGACATCTGGGGCTACCCGGAGGGCGAGGTGTATTTCCCCGGCTCACCGATCATGCGGGTCGAGGGCTCCTTCGCGGAGAGCGTGCTCCTGGAGACGGTGATCCTTTCGATCCTCAACCACGACTCCGCTGTCGCGGCCGCCGCCTCCCGCATGTCCTCCGCCGCCGACGGCCGGGGCCTGATCGAGATGGGCGCCCGGCGCACCCATGAACTGGCCGCCGTGGCCGCCGCGCGCGCCGCGTACATCGGCGGCTTCACCACGACCTCCGACCTGGCCGCCGGTTTCCGGTACGACATCCCCACGGTCGGCACGTCGGCCCACGCCTTCACGCTCCTGCACGACAGCGAGCGGGACGCCTTCCGGGCCCAGGTCGAGTCGCTGGGCCGGGGCACCACGCTGCTGGTGGACACGTTCGACGTCGCGGAGGCGGTCCGGGTGGCGGTCGACATCGCCGGGCCGGAGCTGGGCGCCGTCCGCATCGACTCCGGCGATCTGCTGCTGGTCGCGCACCGGGTGCGGCAGCAGCTCGACGAGCTGGGCGCGACCCGGACGAAGATCGTCGTCACATCGGACCTGGACGAGTACGCCATCGCCTCGCTACGGGCGGCGCCCGTGGACGCATACGGCGTCGGCACCCAGCTGGTGACGGGATCCGGCCATCCGACCTGCTCGATGGTCTACAAGCTGGTGGCGCGCGCCGAGTCGGCGGACCCGAAGGCCCGCCTGATGCCGGTGGCGAAGAAATCGGTCGGCGGCAAGACGTCCATCGGCGGGCGCAAGTGGGCGGCGCGGCGACTGGACGAGCACGGGGTGGCGGAGGCCGAGGTCGTCGGAACCGGACCGGTGCCGGAGGAGCTGGCGGACCGGCAGCTGCTGGTCCAACTGGTCAAGGGCGGCGAGGTGGTGGCGCGGGAGCCGCTGGACGTCGCACGCGACCGGCACGCCGCCGCACGCGCCAATCTGCCGCTGTCGGCGACGCAGCTGTCACGCGGGGAACCCGTGATTCCGACGGAGTACATGACCGGACGCGCGACGGAGCGCGGGTGACCCCTCGGTCACCGGGCCGCACGACATGGGGGTGGAGGCGGGGTGCGGCTTCGGCCTCCCCTCACGGGCCGGCGCATGAACGGGCGGCCGGTGGGAATGCAACGGCAGCGCACCCACACACCCGACCGACCACCCCATGCCCCCTCCCGTCCGGCCGCGGAAGTCTCTAGGCTCGGTAGTTCGTACAGACGGCCGGGCCAGCACCCCTCAACTCCGTACCACCGCCAAGCCGAAGGACACCGACCATGCGCCGCGCCTTGATCGTCGTAGACGTGCAGAACGACTTCTGTGAAGGCGGCAGCCTCGCGGTGGCCGGAGGTGCCGATGTGGCCGCCGCGATCACCGAGCTGATCGGGCAGGCCCCCGCCGGCTACCGCCATGTCGTCGCCACGCGTGACCACCACATCGCCCCGGGCGGGCACTTCGCGGACGACCCCGACTTCGTCCACTCCTGGCCCGCACACTGTGTCGCGGGCACGGAGGGAGTCGGCTTCCATCCGAACTTCGCTCCGGCAGTCGCCTCCGGCGCGATCGACGCCGTGTTCGACAAGGGGGCCTACGCGGCGGCGTACAGCGGGTTCGAGGGGGCCGACGAGAACGGGGTGTCGCTCGGCGACTGGCTGCAGGCCCGGGAGATCGACGAGGTGGACGTCGTGGGCATCGCCACGGACCACTGCGTGCGCGCAACCGCCCTGGACGCCGTACGCCAGGGCTTCCGGACGCAGATTCTGCTGGACCTCACGGCCGGGGTCTCGGAGGAGACCACGGAGCGCGCGCTGGAAGAGCTCCGGGAGGCCGGGGTGGAACTGTCCGGCAAGCCGGTGGTGTGACGCCGTCGTCCCTGGCCCGGTCCCTGGCCCCGGCTCCTACGAGTGGGCCGTCCGCTGCCTCAGGAGCGCTCTGATCGGATGCCACAGCTCCTGGGAGAGCTCCGTTGCGTTCTCCGGGGCCGTGCGCCATATCAGGCCGTCGGGGTGGTGGAGCACCGCCGTGACCTCGTCGGGGGTGGGCGGGGCCGCGTTGCCTCGGAGATAGACCGCGCGCAGACCCAGGTTGCGCAGACGCGTCAGGGCGCGGGCACGGTTCTGGGCGAGGACCAGCACCCGGACCGAACCGCTGCCGGAACCCGGGCTGGGCAGGTTCAGTGCCACAACCACACTGCCGTTCGGCAGCTTGCAGAAACCTCCTGCGGCCATACGCGTCACACCCCCGTGAGACCTGATGTCAATAAGAGAGCCACAGGACGCACCTAAACACGATCGGCCGCGACCCGCCAGAGGGCTCTGGCCGATCATGCCCTGACCTGCGAAGACATTGTTCCGTTTGTGACCAGCGCCACTACCGGCGTGATCGTTCGTGGGACTTGTGCGCCGACGGCGGCCACGCCACTGTCAATACGCGGGCGTTCGGAGGCGGGTATCGGCGTCCGGCACGGAAGCCGGCGTCCGGCACGGCGGCCGTCCGCCGACCCCGACCGGTCGACCGGCCCGTCGCCATCCTTCTCACCGGGGCGGGGTGTTCGCTATGCGAACGGCATAGTCGCATGTCAACCGGCGCGCAGGCCTGTCCAGCTGGTGGACTGCATGACTCCGTGCGCCCCTTATGCTTCGGCACCGTGGGTTAGGTCACGCTTACCGGCCGTTCCACTCGGGCATGAGGGCGAATAGAGTCGGCAGGCGGAGCGTCGGAATGGCGACGGATTGCCCTGTCGACACCGTTGTCACCCCACGATTCTTGGTTACACCCCAAGTGCCCCGTATTCCACCGCCGTTGTCCGCGCCCTCCCCCATCGCGAGAGGCACCGGGGGGAGGCTCCCACCCCGAGGAATGGCCATGCCTCGTCCGAACGCCGCACAGCTCGCCTACGGTTCCTGCACCGTGATCTTCTCCACCCTCGCCATGCTGTTGCTGTCACAGACGAGTTCGGGCCTGGGGATTGCCGTGATCGCCCTCGCGGCGCTCGCGCTCGGGCTGCTCGTCGCCGTGACCGTCCCCCTGCCGAAGTCCGCGTCGGCCGCCGGGCGTCCCGCGGGCCGACGGCAGACTCCGGCCGGTCACGGGACGGCGGCGGCCGTCCGATCCGCCAACGCCAAGTCGGTGCACGAGCCGGCAAACCCCTGAACCGAGCGCGCAGCAGCACTTGCCGCACGCCTCTGCGCGGCTCAGCCCTCCGGCACCGTGACGACCTCCACCGTCTTGGCCGCCTTGTCGTGCAGGCCCTGCTTGTAGGGCTTGTCGAAGAAGCTCCAGCCGCCGCAGATCGCGGTCCAGATGCAGGCGCAGCAGAACGCGAACGGGAGCCACAGCACCGCCGCCCGGATCAGCGAGGTCGCCACGGACGGGGTCGCGCCGTTGTCGAGGTTGGCCACCCGCATGTTCAGCAGCTTCTTACCGATCGTCTGCCCCGACCTGGAGATCAGGACGGTGTCGTAGGCGACGTAGAGCACGGCCGCGATCACGGACTGGCCGAAGGACCTGCCGAACTGGGCCCTCTGCGCGTCGACGCTGTACTGGGTGGTGTGGAACGCCCAGGACAGCAGCCAGACGGCCACCCCGACGATGATCATGTCGATGATGCGGGCGAGGACGCGCTTGCCGCTGTCGGCGAGCGGGGGCATTCCCGCGAGCGGGTCCGTACCGCCGTACGGGTCGTACGGTCCGCCACCGCCGTAGGGACCCCCGCCGGGTGGCGGGGCCCCGTAGGGCGGCTCGCCACCGGGTGGGGGCTGGCCACCGGGTGGGGGCTGGCCACCGG
>NZ_LBMW01000099.1 GCF_026168105.1 Streptomyces hygroscopicus | reverse complement strand
CCGACGACGCTCGACCTCACCCAGCACATCCACCGCACCCAGCGGCGCATCCGCCTCCCCGTCGAGGGTCGCCTCGAGCGCCGCCACGAGGTTGGCCACGGCGATGTGCATCAGTTCGCCGACCGCATGCGGGTCGATGGGATCGATCGAGTCGATCGCCAGCTCCAGCGTGTCGCCGTCGTCCGTCACCGCGACGGCCAGCGGGTAGTTGTTGCGGTCATCCACGAAGGCCACGCGGATCCCGGTGATCGGTTCGGTCGATGCTGTCCTCGCAGGCTCCGTGCCCCGGACGCCCCGGCTGTGCCGGTAGTTGAAGAAGGACGTGAACAACGGGCTGTTGCCGGGAACCCCGCTCGCACGCTGGGCCAGCGCCAGCGGCGCGTGCTCGTGCTCCAGCAGCTCGGCGAGCTGACCGCGCATCGCGGACACGGCCTCAAAGGCACCGAGTTCACCGGTACGCAGGCGCACGGGAAGGGTGTTCATGAACAGGCCCAGGACGCGGTCGGAGCCTTCGCCGGCGTTCATGCGGCCGAACAGGACGGTGCCGAACACCACGTCCGTGCGTCCGGAGACCGCCGAAAGCACACGCGCCCAGGCGACATGCAGGACGGGAGCCGAGCTGACGCCCATCCGCCGGGCAACCTCCCGTACCCGATGGGTCAGCTGCGGCGGCAGGACGAGTTCACGCCGGCTCACGCCGCTTCCGTCGCCGCGCGCCTCGACCACGCCGTACGGAGCGGTCGGTTCCGTGACGTCGCCCAGCAGCTCGGCGAAGTAGCGCCGATGCTCGGCCTCGTCGACGGCGCCGCGCGCCTGGGCAACGAAGTTGCGGAAAGGGAGCGGCTGTTCCAGCTCGTCGCCGTGCCCGGTGAGGAAGGCGTACACCTCCTCCAGCAGGATCTCCTTGGCGGTGTGATCCTGCACCATGTGGTGCATTCGGATCAGGGCGAGCCATCGGTCGTCGGCCTCGCCGCGGGGAGCGCGGGCCAACTGCAGGCTGATCAACGGGGCCTGGCTGAGGTCCATCGTCGTACTGCCGAACGTCACCAACTCGGCTATCGGGTCGGCACCATGCGGGTCCAGGACCACCTCGTCGGTGGACAGCTCGGCCCGGCGCCACACCACCTGAACCGGTTCGCGCAGGCCGTCCCACACGATGCCCGTGCGCAAGATGTCATGACGGTCGACCACCTGTTGCAGTGCGCGCAGAAAACGGTCGACGTGGTCGCGCGAGTCGAACTCGAGAACTGTCGGCAGGGCGTAGGCGTCCTCCCCGCCGTCCAGCAGGTGGTGGAAGAGCAGGCCCTCCTGGAGCGGGGCAAGGGGGTAGATGTCGGCGATGTTGGCCGCGCCGCCCTCGACGGTGGCGGCGATCCGCTCGATCTCCTCCGCGGTGAGGTCCACCAGCGGCAGCATCTGCGGGGTGATGGCGGTCGCGTCGGACGGGATCAGGTTCTCGGGCACCGTGAACTGGGCCGAGCCGTTGGTCAGCGCGAGCCCGGCCGGGGTCGGGCTCGCGAACAGCGCACGCACGGAAACGGAGACGCCGCGGGCGCGCAGCCGCTCGACGAGGCGAACGGCCAGCAGCGAGTGACCCCCGAGCGAGAAGAAGTTGTCATCGACGCCGACGCGCTCCAGGCCAAGGGCTTCGGCGAACTCCTCGCACAGGATCTGCTCCTGGCGACCCGCCGGACGGCGTCCGTCCCCGGCCGTGTACTCCGGGGCGGGCAGCGCCTTGCGGTCGAGCTTGCCGTTCACCGTCAGTGGCAGCGTGTCCATCAGCACGACGGCCGACGGGACCATGTACTGCGGCAGTCGCCGTCCAAGGAACTCGGCCACGGATGCGGCTAGTTCACCTTCCTTCGACTCGCCGTCCGTGGCGACCACGTAGGCGACCAGGCGCACGTCGCCCTGCGCGTCCTCCCGCGGGACGACGGCCGCCCGCGCGACCCGAGGGTGCGCGGCGACCACGGACTGGACCTCACCGGGCTCGATCCGGAACCCGCGGATCTTGATCTGTTCGTCCGCGCGGCCGGCGAAGACCAGCCGACCGTCCTCGGTCCAGCGCACCAGGTCGCCGGTCCGGTAGAAACGCTCACCCTCTGCGTACGGGGACGCGACGAACCGCTCCGCCGTGAGGTCCGGGCGGCCGACGTATCCGCGGGCCAGCTGTGCGCCGGCGATGTAGAGCTCGCCCGTGACGCCGGGCGCGACCGGCTGGAGACTGCCGTCCAGAACGTACATCCGGGTGTTGGCGACCGGGCCCCCGAACGGCACCGCGCCTGTGCCGTCCGGGTCGATCTTCCCGACCGCGGTTATCACGGCAGCCTCGGTCGGGCCGTAGGCGTGGACGAGTCGCCGGCCACGGGCCCACGCCCGGGCCAGCGCCGGGTCGATGCTCTCGGAGCCGACGACCATGGCGCCGACACCTGTGAGGTCATCCAGGTTCAGTACGGCCAGCAGGGAGGGGACCAAGCTCGCAGAGCGGACCCCGGCCGACTCCACCAGGGCGCGCAGCAGCGCGGGTTCGGACCGCTCGGTCGCGTTCGCCACGACCAGGGTGCCACCGTGGGCCAGGGTGACCGCCACATCCAGCACGGAGGCGTCGAAGTTGAACGAGGCGAACTGGAGCACCGGAACGCCCGGGCCGACCTCCATCAGGGGGCCGAACACCGACACCAGGTTGGCCAGGGCGCCGTGGCCGGTCGCCACGCCCTTCGGCAAGCCGGTCGAGCCGGAGGTGTAGATGACGTACGCCAGCCCGCCGTGGACAACCGCGGCGTGCGGGGCGGTGGCGGGAAGGGCGGCCGGCTCAGCGACGTCGTGGGGGTCGTCGAGCCACACCACCTGGTCCGTGGGGAGCTCGCCCGCGACGCCGTCTGCCGCATCCCGGGTACTGAGCACCACCTGGGCCCCGCTGTCGTCCAGGATGAAGGCCAGCCGGTCCGCCGGGTGCTCCGGGTCGAGGGGGACGTAGGCTCCGCCGGCCTTCCACACGGCAAGGATCGCCACCACGATGTCGATGCCGCGCGGCAGGCAGAGGCCCACCACCGACTCGGCACCCACGCCGAGTGCGGTCAGGCGACGGGCGAGCCGGTTCGCCCGCGCGTCGAGTTCGGCGTACGTGAGCTCGGCGCCCTCGTACACCACGGCGACGGCGTCCGGGGTCCGCTCGACGTGTGACGCGAACTGCACCGGCACCAGGGCCGGTTCGGCCTCGGCCGCGGTGTCGTTCCAGGCGGTCAGCAGGCGGTCGCGTTCGGCCGTGCCGAGGACGTCGACGGTGCTGACCCGTGCCTGCGGCGCCGCGGTCAGCTGCTCGACCACGCGGGCCAGGCGCTCGGCGAGCCGGACGGCGGAAGCGGCCTCGAACAAGTCCGCGGACACGGTCACCGAACCGCGCACGCCCGCCGGGGCTCCGGCCTCGTCGAAGGTCTCCTCGGCTACGACCTCGAGGTCGAACTTGGCGACCGTGCCGACCGGCGCCGCCCCCGCGGACAGCGCCGCGGGCAGCCCCGCGGCCCGCGCCCCGACGATGTCGGCCTCGGCGCGGGCGACGTTCTCCACGCTGAGCATGACCTGGAACAGCGGATGGCGGGCCAGGGAGCGAGTCGGGGCAAGCTCCTCGACCAGCTTCTCGAACGGGACGTCCTGGTGCTCGAACGCGGACAGGTTCGTCTCGCGCACCCGCGCCAGGAGCTCGATGAACGTCGGATCACCGGACACGTCGGTGCGCAGCACAAGGCTGTTGACGAAGAAGCCGACCAGGTCGCGCAGCCCCGCGTCGGTGCGGCCGACCACCGCCGTGCCGATCGGCAGGTCGGCGCCCGCCCCAAGCTTGGACAGCAGCACTGCGAGTGCGGCCTGCAGCACCATGAACACGGTCACGCCCTCGGCCCGGGCCAACTCCGCCAGCCGGGCGTGTGCCTCGGCGGGGATCGCCAGCGGGGCGCTGTGGCCGCGATACGACGCCGTCTGAGGGCGGTTGTGGTCGTACGGGATCTCCAGCTCTTCAGGCGTGCCGCTCAATGTGCGCCGCCAGTAGTCGACCTGACGGCTCATCACACTCTGCGAGTCGTTCAGATCCCCGAGCAGTTCTCGTTGCCAGAGGGTGTAGTCCGCGTACTGGACGGGCAGCGGCTCCCAGTCCGGCGCCCGGCCCTCGCGGCGTGCCGCGTAGGCGGCGGAGACGTCGTCAGCCAGAGGGCGCATCGAGTAGCCGTCGGCGGCGATGTGGTGCACCACCACGGCCAGCACGTGCTCCCCCGGGCCGGTGGTGAACAGCCAGGAACGGATGGGTGGTTCGGCGGACAGGTCGAAGGCGTACCGGGACGCGTCGGCCAGCGCGTCGGCGAGGTCGGCCGACGGGGCGGACGCGTCGGCGCCGGAAAGGTCCACCCGCTGGAGGGCCCAGTCCAGGTCCTCGATGTCATGGATGTGCTGGTACGGCTCGCCGTCGGCCACGGCGAAGGTGGTCCGCAGCACCTCGTGTCGTTCGAGGACATCGCGCAGTGCCGCCGCGAGCGCGTCCTGGTTCAGTTCGCCGACCAGCGGGAGCGCGAGTGGAATGTTGTAGTTGGCGCTCGGCCCCTCGAGCTGCTGGATGAACCACAACCGACGCTGCGCGAATGACAACGGAATCATCAGGCCCCCTCCTGCTTACGTCCTGGCCGCGACGTCGGCCGAGGCTGACTGTTGAACTCCGGCCGCCGCTTTCCTTGCCCTGGGGCTGGTGTGGCTGACAGCGCCGGTAGGCACGGCTGTGGAGACCGTCCGGCTTCTCCGCACGGTCCGGCCTGTCATAACCGCTGATACACAGGCCCTCAGTCGATGGCGGCCGTCGGCAGCACCGCATCGAAACAGATTCCCAGCCGGGCGTACGCCCTGTATTTCGTCTTTCGGCAGTACGGGGCACCGCGGCTTCCCCGGCAGTCACTATGGCTCACGGTCCGGCGGTGATCAATGTTTGGCCTACGTGCCCCGACGTTGCCCTCGGCAGCGGGTTCAAATCGATAGGAGGCTGTGTTCAACTGCCTTCCGGGGGCAGTTGAACACTGGGGACTCGTCGCCCGATTCTTGACAGACACGAGCAGGGGCGCCGTGAAATGATCCATGATCGGCGCCGCTGGTGAGCCGGCGGGCCGTGACCCAGCCGTATTTGATCCAGCCGAAGAAGGTCGCCCGTGGCATGCCGAATTCGCGGTCGACGTCCGTCGGACGCCATTCGTGCCGCCGAGATGTTCGGCTCCCCGCAGGGCCTGCTCCTGCTGCCTGATGCGGCCCCGTTCCTGCAGCCGTGCGCGGACGCGTGGATGCCGACGTGTTCACGGCCTTTGGGCGGACGGAAACGCTCGGAATTCAGGACTTCTGCAATGACGCAGGCGGAGTTGCCGGTATCCGCGAGTCCACCGATCCGCGCGGCCGGTCGGGGATGGCAGCTGGACCGGTCCATCCGGGCGACCGGGCAGATGAGTTCTCCGGCGGGCACCGGACCAGCCGACCTGGACGGCGACGCCGCGTTCGCTGGCGCCGACGACGGTGACTCCCACCCTCTCGTTCAGGTGCCTGGGCAGCTGTGGTCGGTCTGCATCGATGACGGTGGGCGCCTGCCGGACGGCGGGGAGGTCGGCGGCCAGGGCCGGACCTGGTCACGCCCGGTAGCCGTGAGGATGTCGGGCCAGGGAGGCGGCGTGGCGGTCGTACTCCTCACCGAGTTGCCGCCTTTCGGCCGGCGCATGTTCCCAGTCCTTGTCCGGCTCCCCGGCCGCTGTCACGGTCCCGGAGTGGTGATCGATCACCACTCCGGCCTGGCGGTTCGCCACTCACTGGTCCCGGCGGTCCGAGGAGAAGACGGCCAGCACGATGGCGACCAGCGCCCAGACGGCGTAGACGGTCCAGGCTCCGGTCGTCGTCCACGGCCACGCCGCCGTGCTGGACTGGTCGTAGGCCAGGCGCCGCCACGCCTGGGAGACCATCATGTGGAGAATGTCGACCGAAAAGTGCCGATGACTGCTCAGAACAGTCGGCAGCACGAAGAGCAGCGTGATCGTCGTGACGATGGTGAGCACGCTGTGCCGGATGACTGCGGCCATGCCCATGCCCACGAGCGCGGAAACCGGAGCGAGCAACGCAGACGCCACGACCAGGCGTAGTGCGCCGGGATGGCCAAGGCCGACGCCGGCGTCGCGACCGGACAGGATCCACTGGGCCACACCGAACGAGGCCAACGCCACGACCGCCCCGAAGACCGTCGTGGTCGCGACAACCACCACCACCTTCGCAGCCATCACCGAACGGCGGGCCGGGACAGCGGTGAAGGTCGTGCGGATCATGCCGGTGGTGTACTCACCCAGGATCGTGATGGCGCCGATGGCACCGGCGCCGAGCATCACCAGGGTGGCACTGCCCGTGGAGAACGAGTCGGCCACCGCCCCGAACGTGCGGAAATACGCCTGGTGCTCCGCGTCGTATCCCGGCCAGTTCTGGTAGTCGGCGATGGCGGCGGTGGCGCTGAAGCCAACGATCGCCAGAACGCTGACCGAGAATGCCCAGATGGTCGAGCGCAGTGACCACAACTTGATCCACTCTGCGACGAGGAGGTCAGTGAACCGGGCCCGGCGCTCCGGGATCGGCACGTCGGCCAGCACGGTCCTCGTCGTAGTCGTCGGCGCGGTCATCGGGTCTCTCCTGCGAGGTATTCGACGCTGTCGGCGGTCAGTTCCATGAACGCCTCCTCCAGCGAGCCGGTGTTGGTGGTCAACTCGTGCAGCAGGATGCGGCGTTGAAGGGCGATCTCGCCGATCCGCGCCGAGCTGAGCCCGACCACCGTGAGCTGCCCGTCTGGCTTGCGCTGGACCGACGCACCCTCAGCGGTCAGCAGTGACGACAGCTCGGCGGCGTCCGGCGTGCGGACCGACACGCTCCGGCCGGCGCCGCGGGCCGCGAAGTCCGCAACGCTCTCCGCCGCGATGAGCTCACCGCGGCCAAGGACGATGAGCTGGTCGGCGGTGTTCTCCATCTCGGTCATCAGGTGGCTGGAGACGAAGACCGTGCGCCCCTCGGCGGCCAGTCGGCGGAACAGGCCGCGCACCCAGTACACGCCTTCCGGGTCAAGGCCGTTGAGCGGCTCATCGAAGAGCAGCACCGGCGGGTCTCCGAGCAGCGCGGCGGCAATGCCGAGGCGCTGGCGCATGCCGAGAGAGAAGCCGCCGATTCGTCGGTTCGCCGCGTCGGCCAGACCGACCTCGCGCAGCACCTCGTCCACCCGACTGCGTGGGATCCTGTTGCTGCGGGCCAGCGCGTACAGATGCGCCCGGGCGGTGCGCCCGCCGTGCGCATCACCGGCATCCAGCAGTGCGCCCACGTGCCGCAGCCCCCTGGGCAGTTCGCGGAACGGGTGACCGTCGATGGTGGCGGACCCGCTGGTGGGGGTGTGCAGGCCAAGGATCATCCTCAGTGTGGTGCTCTTGCCGGCGCCGTTGGGGCCGAGGAACCCGGTGACGGAGCCCGGTTTCACGGTGAAACTCAGATTGTTGACCGCCAGGTTCTTGCCGTAACGCTTCGTCAGTTCGTGGACTTCGATCACATGGCCAATCGTGCCGCCGAGGCGATGCACAGTGAATCGGACCTATGACGACACTTCCCCGACCTGCCTGTCAACCAGGGGAGTACACCCACGGTCCCATGCCAGGCGGACACCGCTTGACTATCATCGGCACATGCACGCCACTCCGACCCTCCCGCTGCTGAAGCGCGTGCCACCGGGCGCCTGGACAGCTCTCACCTGGATGGTGGTCACCATCTACCCCGCGCTGCTGGTCGGGCACCATGGCGCCGTCGCCTGGCTGAACGGTATCGCTGCCGATGGCCACTCGGCAGCTGACCGGGACTGGAACCTGTTGTCCCTGGCCGCACTCGTCGCGCTGGCGGGCAGCGCGCTGCTGGAGCGCCGACCACTGGCCGCCATGGCCCTGCTGATCACCGCCTCGCTGGGCGTGGCCAGCGGGTGGCGGTACGGGGGGCAGCTTCCGCCCCTGCAGTTCCTCGCGGCAGACATCGCGCTCTGCCTGATCACGGCCACCCGCCCGCGGCGGGCCTCACGCATCGCGGCGGCCATGCTGATCGGCATGCTGGTCGCGCACATCGCCATGGTCCCCGACACCGACATCGGCGACGCCCAGGGATCGGTGTTGCTGGCCGTCATCGCCTGGCTGATCGGCCGCTCGATGCACCAGTCCCGCGACTACGCCGAGAAGTTCGGCGCCCAGGCCGCCGCCCAGGCGGTCACCGCCGAGCGGCTGCGGATCGCCCGCGAGCTGCACGACATCGTCGCGCACACCATCGGCATCGTCGCCCTGCAGGCCGGCGCGGCACGCCGGGTCATCGACACCCAGCCGGCCCGTGCCCGCGACGCGCTGGGCGAGATCGAGACGGCGAGCCGGGAGACGCTGTCCGGGCTGCGCCGGATGCTCGGTGCTCTCCGGCAGGCCGAGCCGAGTGCGGACGGCGAGCGGGCAACCCGGGAGCCGGCCCCGATGGAGCCCGGTCCAGGTCTGGCCGACATCGCCCGACTCGCCGAGACCACGAAGGCCGCCGGCGTCCTGGTCGACGTCCAGTGGCGTGGCGAGCGGCGGCATTACCCCCCGGAGATCGACATGTCGGCCTTCCGGATCGTCCAGGAGGCGGTCACCAACGTGGTGCGCTATGCGAACACCCAGTCGTGCCAGGTGTCCATCGACTGCCAGGAGGCGGAGCTGTCCATCGAGGTCCTGAACGACGGTGACGGACGCCGTAACGGCAGCACCTCGGGGTCCGGCCTCGGCCTGGTGGGCATGCGCGAGCGGGTCGACCTGCTGCACGGCGAGTTTTCCGCCGCGCCACGTCCCGAGGGCGGCTTCCGGGTCGCCGCGCGTCTTCCGGTCCCGGCGGGAGTGCGATGACCATCCGCGTGGTACTGGCCGACGACCAGCCGCTGATCCGCACAGCCCTGCAGATGGTGATCGCCGACGCTCCCGACCTGGAGGTGGTCGGTGAGGCGGGCAATGGCGCCGAGGCGGTCGAACTGACCGACACCCTGCGGCCCGACGTCGTGGTGATGGACATCCGGATGCCCGGAATGGACGGCATCGAGGCCACCAGGCAGATCACCGCCGGTCCCGGAACGGCCCAAGTCGTGGTGCTCACCACCTTCGATGACGACGACTACGTCTACGCCGCGCTGCGGGCAGGCGCCTCCGGCTTCCTGGTCAAGGACATGGCGCTGGAGGAGATACTGGCCGCGGTGCGGGTGGTCAGCGCCGGCGACGGCCTCATCGCCCCCAGCGTCACCCGGCGGCTGATCAAGGAGTTCGCCGGCCGCACTTCGTCCGGGGGTTCCACCACGCCGCGGCGCACCATCAGTGGCATTACCGACCGGGAACGCGAGGTGCTCATTCTGATCGGCCGAGGCATGTCCAACGCCGAGATCGCCGAACACCTGGTGATCAGTGTCGCCACCGTCAAAACCTATGTGACCCGGTTGCTCACCAAGCTCGACGCCCGTGACCGGGTCCAGTTGGTGATCATTGCGTATGAGGCCGGCCTGGTGACACCGCACTGATCGGTGAAGCTCGCGCACTCAGACGGCCGAGGCCGCCTGACCGCTGAGGGCCAGCGACTTGCCCGGGCGGCATCCGCGCCCAGGCCGCCGACCGCGCCGAGCACCGCATGGTGCGAGGGCACGGCCTCGTGGTGACCGACTCGTGGTGACCGATGGAGTGATCAGCCAGCGAGCCGACGACGGTCTACGGGTCGGTGACCACGTCCTCCCCAGAACCGACGTCAGTCGGCCGCCGCACCCGATTACACGGGCTGCGACGGCCGACCGTCGACTGTGATCCTTGTGGCTCATCCTGCCTGATCTGGGGAGTGCGGTTTCATCGTCGGCCGCCCTGGTTGCGCATCGGTCGCAGAGCCGGCCGAGTGGACTTCTCGGTCCCGACCTGCTTTGCGAGTCCGGCCACGGTCGGCGAGTCAAACACCGTCCGGATCTGGACGTCGACGCCCAGAAGTGTACGAATCCGTGAGACGAGTTCGATGGCGAGGAGGGAGTGTCCGCCGAGGTCGAAGAAGTCGTCGTCGACGCCGACGGT
>NZ_LBMW01000017.1 GCF_026168105.1 Streptomyces hygroscopicus | reverse complement strand
TCCGCCCGCGCCGCTGCCTGGCAGCGCGGCGCGGGGACCCTGTCCGGCGCTCACCTGACCGCGCTGCGGCGGGGCGCCGAGCCCGGGGCTGCCGGTCGTACCGGTGCCGAAGGACGAACCGCCCTGCTGGGCCTGGCGCCGGGCCGCGGCCGCACCGGCGGCGGCCTGCGCGGCGGCCGGGCCGCCGCCGGAGGGCGCACCGGGCTTGCCCGGACCGGGCTTCTTGCCGCCCTGGGCGACGTCGACGGGCAGCATGACCAGCGCGGTCGTACCGCCGGAGTCGGACGGGCGCAGCTGGATGCGGATGCCGTGGCGCTGCGACAGACGACCGACCACGAAGAGGCCCATGCGGCGGGAGACGGAGACGTCCACGGTGGGCGGCGAGGCGAGCCGCTCGTTGATCGCGGCGAGGTCCTCGGGGGACAGTCCGATACCGGTGTCGTGGATCTCGATCAGCACACGGCCGTCGGGCAGCGCGTGGCCGGTGACCTTGACCTTGGTCTGCGGCGAGGAGAACGAGGTGGCGTTCTCGAGCAGCTCGGCGAGCAGGTGCACGAGGTCGTTGACCACGCGGCCGGCGACCTCGGTGGCCGGGACCGCGGCGAGTTCGATGCGCTCGTACTGCTCCACCTCGGAGGCGGCGGCGCGGAGCACGTCGACCAGCGGGACCGGGCGGGTCCAGCGGCGGCCGGGCTCCTCACCGGCGAGGACGAGGAGGTTCTCACCGTTACGGCGCATACGCGTCGCGAGGTGGTCGAGCTTGAACAGCGAGGACAGCTGGTCCGGGTCGGCCTCGCGGGACTCCAGTTCGGAGATCAGCGACAGCTGGCGCTGGATCAGGCCCTGGGAGCGGCGCGAGAGGTTGGTGAACATCGCGTTGACGTTGCCCCGCAGCAGAGCCTGCTCGGCGGCGAGGCGGACCGCCTCGCGGTGCACGTCGTCGAAGGCCGCGGCCACCTGGCCGATCTCGTCACGGGAGTGCACACCGACCGACTCCACGGACGTGTCGACGTCCTGCGGGTCGGACTCGGACAGCTGCTTGACCAGCTCGGGCAGACGGTCCTGGGCGACCTTGGTCGCGGTCTCCTGCAGCCGGCGCAGCGAGCGGATCATGGAGCGGGCCACGACGAAGGCGCCGACGAGGGAGACACCGAGGACGAGGAGGATCAGCGCACCGGAGATGATCGCCTCGCGCTGCGAGGCGCTCTTCAGCTCGCGGGCCTTCTGCTCCATGTCCTCGAGGAGCGTGCCCTCGATCTTCTTCATCTGCTCGATCTTGGACGAGTCGTCGTCGACCCAGTCCTTGTACGAGCGTTTGTCCTGGTTGGTGAGGCCGTTGCTGCTCTTGAGGACGCGGCTGGCGTAGGTGTCGGCGGCCTCGATCGTCGGGCTGCCCTGGTCGATCGGCTTCGTCAGGTCCTCGGCGCCGTCGCCGTAGATGCTGCGGAAGCTGTCCAGCTCGGAGTTCTGGCTCTCCAGGGCCGACAGGGCGTACTGGCGGTCGTTCTCGGAGAGCTTGCCGAACTCGGTGTTGCTCGCGGGCAGCGCCGCCGCGATGATCGCGCGCTGCACGGACGCGTACTCCTTGGCGGTGGAGAAGGCCGCCAGGGCGCGGGTGCGCTGGATCATCTCCGGGTTGCTGGTGGCCTCCGCCATGTCCTGGGAGAGGCTGAGCAGCTCGCCGATCAGCCGGTGGTACGCCTCGACCGTCTGCGTGGCGTTCTGCGGGTCCTTGTAGGCGGAGGTGCGGATGGAGCTGATGTTGTTCAGCTCGCTCGCGATACCGATGACGCTCTCACGGACGCCGGAGAGCTGTCCGCTGTCGGCCGCGTCGCCGACCTCCTGCGCGCCGGAGAGGAAGCCCTGCTTGGCGCGGTCGGTCTTGTCGCGGACGCCCTTGACCGTGTAGTCGGTCCCCGTCGCGCCGTGCGCGAGCGGGCCGGCCGACTGGTCGCGCTCCTCCTGGAGGGCCTCGGCCAGCTGGGTCGCCTGCTTGGTCATGTCCGTCAGCAGCTTCATGTTGTCGAGCTGCTGGATCTGGTCCATGTTGTCGCTGATGCGCAGGGCGCCGAGGGAGGTGGCGGCGACCACGGGGAGCGCGAGCAGCGAGACCAGACGCGTGGAGATGCGCCAGTTGCGCAGGGCCACACGTGAGCCTGGGTCTGTCGGAGCCGCGCTGCTCTTGGGCGGCGCGGTCGGGGCGGGCGGTGTGGTGCCCGTGGGCGCGCCGGTGCGCCCGGGGCCACCGCCGGACGGTGCCGGTCCCGGGTTCTGGGCGTGCTGGGGCGAGGAACCGCGGTCGGTCCCGCCGTGCGGCTCCGGCTCCGCCGAAGCGCTGCCATCCCTCTTGAAACGTCCCTGCACTAGCGTCGCAACCTCTGGACCAGGCGTCCCTCCGCGTGAACGGCGGGACGGTGTCGGCGTTGTGAGGGGCGCCCTGAATACGCCCCCCGGGTGGTCGTGAGTGACCGGCGCTGGCTCCCCCTTCCCGCCGCTGCTTGGCGCTGCGTTGCGCCCTTGCGCGCCGGTGCGAACCCGCGGCGGTCCGTGGAATTCCAGCACAGTGCCGGATCTCCAACAAGGCCAAGGGACGACCCTGTGACCTCCGTGACACCTTGTGAGGGTCACGTCACGAGCCGTAGAAGGCGATCTCGCCCATAAGGGGACATTTATCAGCGATTCATCGGGGGGTACCCGGTGTCCCAGTCGCCATGATCAGGAGCGGAATGCGGGCTTCAATTGGGCAATGTCCGTTTCGTCGACTCTCATGGGTGGCCTGAATTGACCCATTTGTCCGGCGGCCCGTGAGCAAACTCACACGCGGATCATGCCCACTTCATGGCTTCGCGGGGGAATTGAATGTTTAGCCTGACGCTTTACAGGGATGGCGAATCCGACAACCCATGCCCCGAGCACGGCCCTTGAGGCCCGCCCGGTGCCCACAACGACAAGGTCAACGACACCAGTGAAGACCACGATGATGTTCCGCACGATAGCCAACCCGCAGCGCACGACGCTGGCGCACCTCGCCGACGCCGAAGAGCTGCAGGCCCCGGCGACCCCGGAACCCTCCGTCGACCTTCCCACCCAGACCGCCAATCCCAAGCGCACCGTCCTCATGGAGGTCCCGGTCCAGGCCTCCGCCGCCGAGTAGTACGCGCGCCGGGCGCCGCCCGCTCAAAGCGCCCCGGGGGAATGTGTCCCCGGAGCGGCGCCCGTCCTGATGCGCGAAGTGCCTGCCCCTTGCCGCGTTAGCCTGGAGCGTCAGACTCCAGCCAGCTCAGTGAGGGGCGCAAGGATCCCGTGCGCATCGCCAGGTTCTCCATCGACGGGAACGTCGCCTTCGGCGCGGTCGAGGGCGACAAGCCGGACGAACTCGTCCTCGACATCATCAAGGGCATCCCGTTCGCGGACTTCGAGCTCTCCGGTACGAAGGTGCCGCTGAGCAAGGTCAGGCTGCTGCCCCCGGTGCTCCCCAACAAGGTCGTGGCCTTCGGCCGCAACTACGCGGAGCACGCCCAGGAGCTGGGCAACGAGGTGCCCGATGTCCCGTTCGCCTTCTTCAAGCCGTCCACCTCCGTGATCGGCCCCGGCGACGAGATCGCGTATCCCTCCTTCTCCGAAGAGCTGAACCACGAGGCCGAGCTGGCCGTGGTGATCGGCCGCATGTGCCGCGAGGTCCCGCGCGAGCGCGTCAAGGACGTGATCCTCGGCTACACCTGCGCCAACGACGTGACCGCTCGTGACATCCAGCGACGCGAGAAGCAGTGGGCCCGGGCCAAGGGCTTCGACACCTCCTGCCCCCTCGGCCCCTGGGTGGAGACCGACCTCGACCCGCGTGATCTCACCATCCAGCTCACGGTCAACGGGCAGCAACGCCAGCTCGGCCGTACGAGCGAGATGATCCACCCGATCGAGGATCTGATCGTCAACATCACCGAGGCCATGACGCTGCTCCCCGGCGACGTGATCCTCACGGGCACCCCCGCGGGGGTCGGCCCCCTCAATGTCGGCGACGAGGTCGCCGTCACCATCGAAGGCATCGGCACTCTCACCAACAAGGTGATCAAGCGTGGCTAACGCGAACGTCCGCGTACGTTTCTGTCCGTCCCCGACCGGCAACCCCCACGTGGGCCTGGTCCGCACGGCCCTGTTCAACTGGGCGTTCGCCCGCCACACCGGCGGCACGTACGTCTTCCGTATCGAGGACACGGACGTGGCCCGCGACTCCGAGGAGTCCTACGTCCAGCTTCTGGACTCGCTGCGCTGGCTGGGCTTCGACTGGGACGAGGGCCCCGAGGTCGGCGGCCCCCACGTGCCGTACCGCCAGTCGCAGCGGATGGACATCTACCGGGACGTCGCCCACAAGCTCCTGGACGGCGGCTACGCGTACCGCTGCTACTGCACGACGGAGGAGCTGGACGCACGCCGCGACGCCGCACGCGCCGCCGGGAAGCCGTCCGGGTACGACGGGCACTGCCGTGAGCTGACCGCCGGGCAGATGGCGGCCTACGAGGCCGAGGGCCGCACGCCCATCGTCCGCTTCCGGATGCCGGACGAGACGATCACCTTCACGGACCTGGTCCGCGGAGAGCTGACGTTCACGCCGGAGAACGTGCCGGACTACGGGATCGTCCGCGCGAACGGGGCGCCCCTGTACACGCTGGTGAACCCGGTGGACGACGCCCTGATGGAGATCACCCACGTCCTGCGCGGCGAGGACCTGCTCTCCTCCACCCCCCGCCAGGTCGCCCTCTACAAGGCGCTGATCGAGCTGGGCATCGCGAAGTCCGTGCCCGAGTTCGGCCATCTGCCGTATGTGATGGGCGAGGGCAACAAGAAGCTGTCCAAGCGCGACCCGCAGTCGTCGCTGAACCTCTACCGCGAGCGCGGCTTCCTGCCGGAGGGCCTGCTCAACTACCTGTCCCTGCTGGGCTGGTCGCTCGCGCCGGACCGCGACATCTTCACCATCGACGAGATGGTCGCCGCCTTCGACATCAAGGACGTGAACCCCAACCCGGCCCGCTTCGACCTGAAGAAGGCCGAGTCGGTCAACGCGGACCACATCCGCCTCCTGGACGTGAAGGACTTCACCGAGCGCTGCCGGCCGTGGCTGAAGGCCCCGTTCGCGCCGTGGGCGCCGGAGGACTTCGACGAGGCGAGGTGGCAGGCGATCGCCCCGCACGCGCAGACCCGCCTCAAGGTCCTCTCCGAGATCACGGAGAACGTCGACTTCCTGTTCCTGCCGGAGCCGGTCTTCGACGAGGCGTCCTGGACGAAGGCCATGAAGGAGGGCAGCGACGCCCTTCTCCGCACGGTACGCGAGAAGCTGGAAGCGGCCGACTGGACCTCCGCCGAGTCGCTGAAGGAGGCCGTCCTGGCCGCCGGCGAGGCCCACGGCCTGAAGCTCGGCAAGGCCCAGGCCCCGGTCCGCGTTGCCGTCACCGGCCGCACGGTCGGTCTGCCGCTCTTCGAGTCCCTGCAGGTCCTGGGCAAGGAGAAGACCCTGGCCCGTATCGACGCGGCGCTGGCGAAGCTCTCCGCGTAGGCGCGTCCGGGGGCGCCGGGCACCGGCCGAGGGGCCGTCCACCGCACCGTGCGGTGGACGGCCCCTCGGCGTGCGGGCCGTTCCCCTACGTTGGGGGTATGACAGTCAAAGCCGTCGTCTGGGACGTCGACGACACCCTGTTCGACTACACCACCGCGGACCGCGTCGGGATGCGCGCGCATCTGGCGGCCGAGGGGCTGCTCGGCGAGGGCGAGACCGTGGAGCAGGCCCTGCTGCGGTGGCGGGGGATCACCGACCGGCAGTGGGCCCGGTACGCCGCCGGGGAGGTCTCCTTCGAGGAGCAGCGCCGGGACCGCGTCCGGGTCTTCCTGGGCGAGGAGCTGACCGACGACGAGGCCGACGCCTGGTTCGGCCGCTATCTGGACCGGTACGAGGCCGCCTGGGCCCTTTTCCCGGACGTCCTGCCCGCCCTGGAACTCCTCGCCGCCAGCCACCGGCACGCGGTGCTGTCCAACTCCAGCCTCCACGTCCAGGAGTACAAGCTGCGCACGCTCGGCGTCCGCGACCACTTCGAGGCCGTCCTGTGCGCCGCCGAACTGGGTTTCTCGAAGCCGGACGGCCGGGCCTTCCGTGCGGCCTGCGACGCCCTGGGTCTGCTCCCGGGCGAGGTCGCGTACGTCGGTGACCACCCGGAGATCGACGGTCGCGGCGCCGCCGAGGCCGGGCTGCTGTCCGTGTGGATCGACCGGGACGGTCCCTGCGCGACGGTGGACGTACCCGTCGGACCTCGACGGATCGCCACCCTTGCCGAACTCCCCGCGGTCCTCGGCACGGATACCCGTTTTGGAGCGCCGTCCACCTTCGGGTAATGTTCTTCCTGCGCCGCCGGAGAGCGGGCCGAAAGGCCGGGAACCGGAGGCGCAAGCTAGAACATAACCCCCTCAGGGGCTTGCGTTCCAGTGGCCTATGGTGTAATTGGCAGCACGACTGATTCTGGTTCAGTTAGTCTTGGTTCGAGTCCAGGTAGGCCAGCTCGCAGAGCTCATCTGCACCCGCGGATCCCATCCGCAAGCCCCCGTTGTGTAGCGGCCTAGCACGCCGCCCTCTCAAGGCGGTAGCGCCGGTTCGAATCCGGTCGGGGGTACAGATCCTTCCCGCGAGGACAGCCAGGGTAGCTCCCGCTGTCCTCGATGCAGGATCGCCAGGGCCCCCGTTGTGTAGCGGCCTAGCACGCCGCCCTCTCAAGGCGGTAGCGCCGGTTCGAATCCGGTCGGGGGTACTGACTGGTCTAAACCACATTGGTCTATGGTGTAATTGGCAGCACGACTGATTCTGGTTCAGTTAGTCTTGGTTCGAGTCCAGGTAGACCAGCTCGGATCTGCGGAAACGTACGATCCTCGCCCCCGTTGTGTAGCGGCCTAGCACGCCGCCCTCTCAAGGCGGTAGCGCCGGTTCGAATCCGGTCGGGGGTACCTGATGCGAAGGCCCCCCACCTCGGTGGGGGGCCTTCGACGTGTCCGGCCCGGCTACTCGAACCCATACCGCCGTGCCGACTCCTCCTCCTGTGCCAGCCGGTGCAGGGCCTGCAGCATCGGCTCGACCAGGACCGCCCCGAGGACCGCGGTTTCGACCTTCTCGGCCTCCGAGGGGTGCGTCTCCACGAAGTCCAGGTCGAGGATCGCTGCCTGGTGCATCAACTGGGCGTAGGACACCAGCAGTTCGTCGTCCCAGTGGTAGCCGAGCCGCCGGAGCGTGGCCACCGCCACCACCAGCGAACGGTAGGCGGGGGAGATGGTGATCAGCGACTTGGCGTTCGACCAGCCCAGGGTGTCCAGCAGTTGGTCCACGTCGTGGTGCGCGGCCCGGACGTGGCCGTCCTCCTCGTCCGGCTCGGCGACGTGCGGCAACGCCCACAGCGCCGCGCCCAGCCGGATCGTGCGGCCGAGGGAGTCGTCGTCGACGTGCCCGAGCACCTCCCGGACCGTAGTCACCGGGATCCGGCCGACCTGGATCATGGCCCGCACCAGACGCAGCCGGCGCAGATGGGTCTCGTCGTACTCGGCCGTCGTGGCGTTGACCTGGCGGCCCGGCGCCAGCAGTCCCTCGCGCAGGTAGTACTTGATCGTCGCGGTGGACACGCCACTGCTCTCGCTCAGCTCGGACAGCCGCATCTCTTGCCCTTCCTCGGTAAGTGCCACTATCCAAACATCGCGCAGATCGATAGTGCCGCTATCCAACCCAGGGTCACCACCGCAAGGGCGCGAGGGCGCGGCGCCCGGGCACGTGGGACCGCGACACGAGGCCCGGGGCTCGTACGAGTCGATCTGCATCGGCATGCCGCCCCTTCGGAGGGCGGCCACGGGGTGGTGCCGGCCGAGAGCCGGAGGCGGTGGGCGGCCGACCGGTGTGCCCACCGCTCGTCGAGCGACCGGGAGAGGGCGTGACCGGGGGACCGGGGGCGCGGGGAGGGCCTGCCGCGGCGTTGAGGCGGGTCCTCCCCGGTGACGATCCGAAGGTCAGCCGGAGCGGCGCAGCGCCTCGGAGAGGCGGGCGGCGGCGTCGATGACCGCCTGGGCGTGCATACGGCCCGGGTGGCGTGTCAGGCGCTCGATGGGGCCGGAGACGGACACCGCGGCCACCACCCGGTTGGAGGGGCCGCGTACGGGAGCGGAGACGGACGCGACGCCCGGCTCGCGCTCCCCGATGGACTGGGCCCAGCCGCGGCGCCGCACGCCCGACAGGGCCGTCGCCGTGAAACGGGCGCCCTGCAGGCCGCGGTGCAGCCGCTCGGGCTCCTCCCAGGCCATCAGGATCTGCGCCGACGAGCCGGCCTTCATCGTGAGTGTGGAGCCGACCGGCACCGTGTCCCGCAGGCCCGAAAGGCGCTCGGCGGCGGCGACACAGATGCGCATGTCCCCCTGGCGGCGGTAGAGCTGCGCGCTCTCGCCCGTGACATCGCGCAGGTGGGTCAGAACCGGGCCCGCCGTCGCCAGCAGGCGGTCCTCGCCCGCCGCGGCGGCCAGCTCGGCCAGCCTGGGGCCGAGAATGAAACGGCCCTGCATGTCGCGCGCCACCATGCGGTGGTGTTCCAGTGCCACGGCAAGGCGGTGTGCCGTGGGTCGTGCCAGTCCGGTGGCGCCGACCAGACCCGCGAGGGTGGCCGGACCGGACTCCAGAGCGCTCAGGACCAGGGCCGCCTTGTCCAGAACGCCGACGCCGCTACTGTTGTCCATGCAACGATATTCACGTCTCACTCTGTGAAACGCAAGTTCAATTTTCCGTGGAACGCGCCACCCTGGAAGTCACGGCGGCCCGGGCGCCAACGGGTCCGGAGGCGGACGCCCGGAATCCGGGGGTGCGGGCGCCGCTCCTCAAAATCTCTAGTTGGGTCGGTGCCTGCATGCCGGCCGGAGGGAAAGCGATGGGTAGGACACTCGCGGAGAAGGTCTGGGACGACCACGTCGTCCGGCGCGCCGAGGGCGAGCCCGACCTCCTCTACATCGATCTGCACCTGCTGCACGAGGTGACCAGCCCGCAGGCCTTCGACGGGCTGCGGAAGGGCGGCCGCCAGGTGCGCAGGCTCGACCTCACCATCGCCACCGAGGACCACAACACCCCCACCCTCGACATCGACAAGCCCATCGCGGACCCGGTCTCCCGTGCCCAGCTGGAGACGCTGCGCAAGAACTGCGCCGAGTTCGGCGTCCGCCTGCACCCGCTGGGCGACGTCGAGCAGGGCGTCGTCCACGTCGTCGGACCGCAGCTGGGCCTGACCCAGCCGGGCACCACCGTAGTCTGCGGCGACTCCCACACCTCGACGCACGGCGCCTTCGGCGCGCTGGCCTTCGGTATCGGCACCTCCCAGGTCGAGCACGTGCTTGCCACCCAGACGCTGCCGCTGGCCCGCCCGAAGACCATGGCCATCACGGTCGACGGCGAGCTGCCCGGGGGTGTCACCGCCAAGGACCTGATCCTGGCGATCATCGCGAAGATCGGTACCGGCGGCGGCCAGGGCTACGTCCTGGAGTACCGCGGCTCCGCCATCGAGAAGCTCTCGATGGAGGCCCGGATGACCATCTGCAACATGTCGATCGAGGCCGGCGCCCGTGCGGGCATGATCGCCCCGGACGAGACCACGTTCGCGTACCTCAAGGACCGCCCGCACGCCCCCGAGGGCGCCGACTGGGATGCCGCGGTCGAGTACTGGAAGACGCTGCGGACCGACGACGACGCGGAATTCGACGCCGAGGTCCGCATCGACGCCGCCGCACTCTCGCCGTTCGTCACCTGGGGCACCAACCCCGGCCAGGGCGCCCCGCTTTCGAACGAGGTCCCCGACCCTGCTTCGTACGAGGACGCTTCGGAGCGCCTCGCCGCCGAAAAGGCCCTGGAGTACATGGGGTTGGAGGCCGGACAGCCGCTGCGCTCCATCAAGGTGGACACCGTCTTCGTAGGTTCCTGCACCAACGGGCGCATCGAGGACCTGCGGGCCGCCGCCACGATCCTCAAGGACCGCAAAGTCGCCGACGGCGTACGGATGCTGGTCGTGCCCGGCTCCGCGCGGGTGGGGCTGCAGGCCGTCTCCGAGGGCCTGGACGTGGTCTTCAAGGAGGCCGGCGCCGAATGGCGGCACGCGGGCTGTTCCATGTGCCTCGGCATGAACCCGGACCAGCTGGCCCCGGGCGAGCGCTCCGCGTCCACCTCCAACCGCAACTTCGAGGGCAGGCAGGGCAAGGGCGGCCGTACGCACCTGGTCTCGCCGCAGGTCGCCGCCGCGACGGCGGTCCTGGGCCACCTGGCGTCCCCCGCCGACCTGTCCGACGCCGACACTCGTACGCCCGCTGGAGTCTGAGAAGTCATGGAAGCATTCACCACGCACACCGGCCGGGCTGTCCCGCTGCGCCGCAGCAACGTCGACACCGACCAGATCATCCCCGCCCACTGGCTCAAGAAGGTCACGCGGGACGGTTTCGAGGACGGGCTGTTCGAGGCCTGGCGCAAGGACCCGGAATTCGTGCTCAACCGTCCCGAGCGGCAGGGTGCCACGGTGCTGGTCGCAGGCCCCGACTTCGGCACCGGCTCCTCCCGTGAGCACGCCGTCTGGGCGCTGCAGAACTACGGCTTCAAAACGGTCGTCTCCTCCCGGTTCGCCGATATCTTCCGCGGCAACTCGCTCAAGAACGGCCTGCTCACGGTCGTCCTGGAGCAGAAGACCGTGGACGCCCTGTGGGAGCTCACCGAGCGGGACCCGCAGGCCGAGATCACGGTCGACCTCGAGGCCCGTGAGGTGCGCGCCGAGGGCATCACCGCCTCCTTCGAGCTGGACGAGAACTCCCGCTGGCGGCTGCTGAACGGCCTCGACGACATCTCCATCACTCTGCAGAACGAGGCCGACATCGCGACGTACGAGGCGCGACGCCCCTCCTACAAGCCGCGGACGCTCCAGGGCTGACGCCAGGCCCCTTGGGCGGGCTGGTTTCAGCCACCGCAACACCCCTCTGTACCCCCAATCGTGGACGGTTGGGGGTACAGCCGTTCCCGCCTCGGAACGGGTGCCGCGCGCCGTCTTTGGGGTCCTCAACACCCCTAGTTACAAAGGTCATTGCGCGGGTATCCGGTTCTCGGTGCCGCGATGTGCCGAGGCGCCCGGACGCCCTCCGGGCGACGGCAGTTGCCCCCAGCGGGGGCGACAACTCGCCCCAGATGGCACAATCTGTGCATGGACAACGACGGCCAACTCGAGCTCTATACGGCGGTCGCGGCCCAACTGAAGGAAGCGCACGCAAGGGTGCGCGCACTGCAAGTCCCGGAGGGCGTACGGATGGCGCTGACCCGGAAGCTGCTGGTCATTACGGCCGCGGCCAAGCACGATCCCACCGAAGCGACCCAGCGTCTCGAGCGGTTCATGACCGGCCTCGACGAGGAGCGAATCCCCGAAGAGGAACTCTGAGACAGCGGAGTCCGCTGCGGCACAAGGGTGATAAGCCCGTTTCGTGTTTGATTTGCGGTATATATCTGCCTAACGTGCGAAAAAGCTTGAACACTTTCGTTCTGGCGATGTCTCCGAAGGGGAAGACGTGAACAAGGCGCAGCTCGTAGAAGCGATTGCCGACAAGATGGGCGGCCGCCAGCAGGCCGCCGACGCTGTCGACGCGGTCCTGGACGCCATCGTCCGCGCGGTCGTCGGAGGCGACCGGGTCTCGGTCACCGGCTTCGGTTCGTTCGAGAAGGTCGAGCGGCCGGCCCGTTACGCCCGCAACCCCCAGACGGGCGAGCGGGTTCGGGTCAAGAAGACCTCTGTGCCGCGCTTCCGCGCGGGTCAGGGCTTCAAGGACCTGGTCAGCGGCACGAAGAAGCTGCCGCGCGGCGGCGAGGTCGCCGTCAAGAAGGCGCCCAAGGGCAGCCTCACCGGTGGCGCCGCGGCCACGGTCAAGAAGGCAGCGGCCAAGAAGATCGCCAAGAAGGCGGCACCCGCGAAGAAGGTCACCGCGAAGAAGGTCACCGCCAAGAAGGTCACCGCCAAGAAGGCGGCACCCGCGAAGAAGGTCACCGCCAGGAAGGCCGCGGCCAAGAAGACCACGGCGGCCGCGAAGAAGACCACGGCGAAGAAGACCACCGCCAAGAAGGCGGCGGCCAAGAAGGCCCCGGCGAAGAAGGCCCCCGCCAAGAAGTCCACCGCACGCAAGACCACGGCCAAGAAGTCCACCGCCCGTCGGTAACCGGGGCGCACATCCACTCTCGCGCCGGGCCGGGCTCCCCGGGGGAGCCCGGCCCGCGGTGTGTCCGGGACCTGCTCAGAACGTGTGCAGGGTGACCAGCGTGATGCGCCGGGCCTCGCCCTCGCCCGCCATCTCGATCCGCACCCGCTGGCCCGGGCGCAGCAGCCTGAGCCCGCCCGCGTCGAACGCGGGTGCGTCGAAGGGGACGGGGGTGCCGTCGTCGAGCAGCACCTGACCGGTGCGGGTCTCGGGATCGTAGGTGTACGCGGTCGCCTGCATGACGGCAGCCTATCGATCGCCCCGCACGCCTTCCCCGGCCGCACCCGCCGCCGGTTGGCCGCATGACCGCCGGGCCATTTCACCGTATGACCGGTCGGGCCATTTCACCGTATGACGGCCCGGCCTTTTCGCCTCATGGCCGCCAGACCCTGTCGCCTCGGCTGCGGGTTCTGCCGCGCGGGCGGTCGCTCGGCCACTCGCAAGCCGCTTTTCCGGCGCATGACCGCCGGGCCTCGTCCCGTCGGCCCCCGGCTTGTGCCGCGTGGGCGGCTCGGCTTCGGCCTCACCTGCGGGTTCCTGCGTTGATGCGGCTGTGCCGTTCCGCAACGGTCGTTGGCTGTGCAGCGGCGAGTCGCGGATCCTTGGCGCACGCCCGCCGGGTTTCCCGTGCCGGTCCCGCCGCACGGCCGCCGGTCTCCCGTGCCCGCCGCGGTTTCGGGGCCGCCCCGGAGGTCAGCCGCCGGGCTGCCCCGGGATCAGCAGACGTGCCGCAGCCGCCGCCGTGCGCGGGCCCACGCCCAGGGCCAGTGCCGCGCGCAGGTCGTCGCCGGTGTCCACGTCCTGGCGAACCGAGTCCACCGCGTCCAGTGCCAGTTCCACCGCGCCCGAGGAGCGATGCCGTAGGCGCGAATCCGTGCCGAAAGCGGGCAGCAATTCCCGGCCCGGAGTTGCGCTCAGCAGCGTCGTACCGATTCCGGCGGCGTCGGGCAGAAAAGCGCGGGGGAATTCGGCGGCCGCATCCAGGACCCGGCCCAATTCCAGGGGGCGCAGCGCCGGAAGATCGGCATTGAGCGCAGCCACGGCGCCGCCCGGCCGCAGCCCCCGAACCACCGCCGCCGCGTGTGCGAGTGCGGCGTTGAGACCGCCCGCCGGCTCGTCCGGGACGACGCGGGCGCCCAGGGCCGCCAGCTCCCGCCCGGCGAGCGGGTCGTCCGTGACGACCGCCACATCACGCACCGCGGCACAGCCGAGCGCCGCGGCCACCGTGTCCTGCGCGAAGGCGAGGGCGAGGCCCGGACGAAGCCCGTCCGCCGCGGTGTCCGACAGCCTCGTCTTGGCCCGCGCCAGGGCCTTCAGGGGTACGACCACAGTCCACTGCACGAGCCCTCCGTCCCCGTCTTGTCGCGTCCATTGTCACCCGGCGGCCCCGGTGACGCCCCGGAGCCCTCCGTCGGTCGAGGCGTGGAAAAGGTGTGCGAAGGCCCACGCAAGGGCGGTGACGGGAGACGGGCGGGCGTACGGTGTTCTCGACAGACAGGCGGTCTGGGGCGAGACTTGTCCGGCCCACAGCCCAGTGCCAGGCCTCCGTGCCGGGTCCCTAGAGGAAGGTGTCCGCGTGCCCCGCCGCAGAATCGGCTTCTGGTACCGCTTCACAGCGGTCCTCTGCAAACCGCCGCTGGTGGTTCTGCTCAAGCGGGACTGGCGCGGAATGGAGAACATTCCGGCCGACGGTGGATTTATCACCGTGGTGAACCACAATTCCCATGTGGATCCGTTCGCCTACGCGCACTATCAGTACAACACCGGTCGCGTGCCGCGATTCCTGGCCAAGAGCGGCCTTTTCAAGAAGGGATTCGTCGGCGCCGCGATGCGCGGCACCGGCCAGATCCCCGTCTACCGCGAGAGCACGGACGCGCTCAGTGCCTTCCGGGCCGCGATCGACGCCGTGGAACGCGGGGAATGCGTTGCCTTCTACCCCGAGGGCACCCTCACCCGGGACCCGAACGGCTGGCCGATGACCGGCAAGACCGGTGCCGCCCGCGTCGCGCTGCAGACCAAGTGCCCGGTGATCCCCGTCGCCCAGTGGGGAGCCAACGAGCTCCTGCCGCCGTACGCCAAGAAGCCCAACCTCCTTCCGCGCAAGACCCACCACGTGCTCGCGGGTCCGTCCGTGGACCTCACGCGCTTCTACGACAGGGAGATGTCCCCCGAGCTCCTGAAGGAGGCCACGGAGGCCATCATGGCCGCCATCACCCGCCTGCTGGAGGAGATCCGCGGCGAGAAGGCGCCCGAGAAGCCGTACGACCCGCGTGAGGTGCGCATCGCACAGCGTCGCCGGACCGCCGCGCAGGAGCGGGCACGGCAGAAGGAGGGGCAGGGCAAGTGAGCAAGCCGGTCAAGGCGGCCGTGTTCGGAACGGGATCCTGGGGGACGGCCTTCGGCATGGTGCTCGCGGACGCCGGGTGCGAGGTCACCCTGTGGGCGCGCCGGGCCGAACTCGTCGAGGCGGTCAACTCCACCCGTACGAACCCGGACTACCTGCCGGGCGTCGAACTCCCCGGGAATCTGCGGGCCACCACGGACCCCGCCGAGGCCGCCCGCGACGCCGACTTCACGATACTCGCGATCCCCTCGCAGACGCTGCGCGGGAACCTCGCCGAATGGACGCCCCTGCTCGCGCCCCACACGATCCTTGTCTCCCTGATGAAGGGTGTCGAACTCGGCTCCGCCATGCGGATGAGCGAGGTCGTCGAGGACGTCGCCAAGGTCGTCCCGGAACGGGTCGCGGTCGTCACCGGTCCCAACCTGGCCCGGGAGATCGCCGCCCGGATGCCGGCCGCCGCCGTGGTCGCCTGCACCGACGAGGCCGTCGCGCAGCGGCTCCAGGCCGTCTGTCACACGCCGTACTTCCGCCCGTACACCAACACCGACGTGGTCGGCTGCGAACTCGGCGGTGCGGTCAAGAACGTCATCGGTCTCGCGGTGGGCATCGCCGACGGCATGGGCCTCGGGGACAACGCCAAGGGCTCGCTCATCACGCGCGGACTCGCCGAGACCACCCGGCTGGGACTCGCCATGGGGGCCGACCCGCTGACCTTCTCCGGGCTCGCGGGCCTCGGCGACCTGGTGGCCACCTGCTCCTCGCCGCTGTCGCGCAACCACACCTTCGGCACCAACCTCGGCAAGGGCATGACCCTGGAGGAGACCATCGCGGTCACCCGGCAGACCGCCGAGGGCGTCAAGTCCTGTGAGTCCGTGCTGGATCTGGCCCGCCGCCACGGCGTCGACATGCCCATCACCGAGATGGTCGTCGGCATCGTCCACGAGGGCAAGCCGCCGGTGGTCGCCCTGAAGGAGCTGATGTCGCGCAGCGCGAAGCCGGAACGACGCTGAGCGATGCTCCTCCTCGGTGTCCGGATCGCGCGGCTCACCCGCCTGCTCCTGCACGCTGTCTCCGGGCCCTACCACCGGGTACCCTCGACGCGATATGAGCACCGAGAACCTCCCCCAGAGCCCTGAGCAGCCGCACCGTAAGCCGCGCGTCGCCGTCGTCTTCGGCGGCCGCAGCTCCGAACACGGGATCTCCATCGTCACCGCCGGTGCGGTGCTGCGCGCCATCGATCGGACGAAGTACGACGTGCTGCCGATCGGCATCACCCGGGAGGGCCGCTGGGCGCTCACCGCCGACGAACCCGAGCGCATGGCGATCACCGACCGCCGTACGCCGAACGTCGAGGAGCTCGCCGAGTCGCACGAGGGCGGCGTCGTCCTGCCCGTCGACCCCGCGAACCGCGAAGTCGTCTACAGCGAGCCGGGTTCGGTCCCCAAGGCGCTGGGCGAGGTCGACGTGGTCTTCCCGATGCTCCACGGCCCCTACGGCGAGGACGGCACCCTCCAGGGCCTCCTGGAGCTGTCCGGTGTCCCCTACGTGGGGTCGGGTGTGCTCGCCTCGGCGGTCGGCCAGGACAAGGAGTACATGAAGCGGGTGTTCATCTCGTTCGGGCTGGCCGTCGGCCCGTACGTGGTGATCCGGCCGCGGGAGTGGGAGCGCGACGAGTCCGCGGCCCGCAAGAAGATCGTCGACTTCGCCGGCGAGCACGGCTGGCCGCTGTTCGTGAAGCCGGCGCGCGCGGGTTCCTCGATCGGCATCACCAAGGTCGACGACCTCGCGGGTCTGGGCGATGCGATCGCCGAGGCCCAGCGGCACGACCCGAAGATCATCGTCGAGGCGGCGGTGCGCGGCCGCGAGATCGAGTGCGGCGTCCTGGAGTTCGAGGACGGGCCCCGGGCCTCCGTGCCGGCCGAGATCCCGCCCCCGGACACGCACGCGTACTACGACTTCGAGGCCAAGTACATCGACTCGACGCCCGGCATCGTGCCCGCGCCGCTCACCGACGAGCAGACCGCCGAGGTCCAGCGGCTCGCTGTGCAGGCGTTCGAGGCGGCGTCGTGCGAGGGACTGGTGCGCGCGGACTTCTTCCTCGCCGAGGACGGGCAGTTCGTGATCAACGAGATCAACACGATGCCCGGCTTCACGCCGATCTCCATGTACCCGCAGATGTGGCAGGCGAGCGGGATCGGCTACGCAGACCTGGTGGACCGCCTGATCCAGGCGGCGCTGAACCGTTCAACCGGGCTGCGGTAGACGCCGGGCCGCGGTGGGACCCGCGGCCGCGTCTGTGATCCCTCAGTCGGCGATCCCCTCGGGGATCGCCTTCTTGACGGGCTGCGCCACAGCCGTCAACGGGCCCATCCCCCCGCTCGTGCGTGCCTTGGGGATGCTGACCTCGACGTACGCCCTGCGCAGCGTCGTGGTGAAGCGGAACGACCCGTCGTCGCGCTTCTGCAGCAGCCAGCCGACGCCGTCAACCTCCACCCCGTCGGCCTCCGGGTCGTCCATCTCCGGGGGCCGCGGGACGCCGCAGCGCAGTATGATCGCCGGGCTTCCCCAGCCCGCAGTCAGCGGGGACCGGGGCTCGGGGTCGTTCCGGTCGAGGCCGTCCACCTGCCGCGGCAGCACTTTGTCCAGGTTCCGGCACAGCTTCGTGACCTTCGCGTCCGGACTGGGAACCGCGGCCGAGGGACTGTCGTCGCTTGAGGAACAGCCCGCCGCCGCGATCAACAGGGCGAGGGCGGGCAGGCCGAGGAGCCGGTGACGGATGAACTTCACCGGCCAAGCGTAGACGGGGGCTACAGATGCACGACCGGGCAGGTCAGAGTGCGGGTGATGCCGTCCACCTGCTGGACTTTGGCGACCACCATGCGACCGAGTTCGTCGACGGTGTCCGCCTGGGCGCGCACGATGACGTCATAGGGACCCGTCACGTCCTCGGCCTGGATGACCCCAGGGATCTTGCTGATCGTATCGGCGACGGTCGACGCCTTGCCGACCTCCGTCTGGATCAGGATGTACGCCTGTACCACGGAACCTCCAGGGCGGCCACGAGGATCATGTGGGGAGAAGAGACGCCACGGTATCGCGTCGCCGCGTGCCACGGGGAGACCCGCGGAGGCTGTGGCGTGAGCGCCGGGCAACACCGGCGACACAAGTTGACGGTCGACTCGACCGTACCGAGGACGACGACCGCTGGCGACGGGGCGCGGCAGGCACGAGAAGGGGACGTACGACGATGAAGGGCACCGTGGGCGAACTGGGCGAGTTCGGGCTCATCCGAGAGCTCACCTCCCGGCTCACCACCACCCCGGCGGTCCGGGTCGGCCCCGGCGACGACGCCGCGGTGGTGGCCGCGCCCGACCGCAGGGTGGTGGCGAGCACCGACATACTCCTGGAGGGCCGGCACTTCCGCCGCGACTGGTCGACGGCGTACGACGTCGGACGCAAGGCGGCCGCGCAGAACCTGGCGGACATCGCGGCGATGGGCGCCGTGCCGACCGCGCTGCTGCTCGGTCTCGTGGTTCCCGCGGAACTTCCCGTCACCTGGCCCACCGAGCTGATGGACGGCCTGCGCGACGAATGCCAGGTCGCGGGCGCGTCCGTGGTCGGCGGCGATGTCGTACGCGGTGACACGATCATGATCTCGATCACCGCGCTCGGCGATCTGCGCAACCACGAGCCGGTCACCCGGGCCGGCGCCCAGCCCGGCGACGTGGTCGCGGTGACCGGCTGGCTGGGCTGGTCGGCGGCCGGGCACGCGGTGCTCTCCCGCGGCTTCCGCTCGCCGCGCGCGTTCGTCGAGGCGCACCGCCGCCCGGAGCCCCCTTACCACGCGGGTCCGGCCGCCGCGGGGCTCGGCGCGACCGCCATGTGCGACGTCAGCGACGGGCTCATCGCCGACCTCGGGCACATTGCGGAGGCCAGCAAGGTGCGGATCGACATCCGCTCCGGCGCCATCGACATCCCCTCCCAGATGAACGACATCGGGCAGGCCGTGGGCGTCGACCCCATCCAGTGGGTGCTCACGGGCGGCGAGGACCACGCCATCGTGGCGACGTTCCCGCCGGACGTGAAGCTCCCGGCGCGCTGGAAGGTGATCGGCGAGGTGCTCAATCCGTCGGCGCTGCCCCAGGTGACGGTCGACGGGGCGCCGTGGACCAGCAAGGGCGGCTGGGACCACTTCGGGGACATCGAGTCGTAGTTCTTGGGTTTTCGGCTCGGGGACGGTCAGTGCGCTCACGCGGGGTACTCCGGCAGTTCGATGTCCGTCGCCGCCTTCTCCGTCAGCCGCTTGAAGAAGCCCGACAGAAGGCGCGAGCCGAGCATCCGGTACATCCGGTCCCGGCTGCGGATCCGCCGCGCGGAGACCGGGGCGAAGAACGGGCCCGCGTTGCCGGAGGTCTTCTGACAGCCCTTGGCGAAGTCCCCGATCCGCGCCTCGTAGGCGGCCAGGGCGGTGCGGTGGTCGCCGTCGGCGAGGGCGAGTTCGCCGGCCAGAACATAGGACCCGACGACGGCCACGCCCGTGCCCATGCCGCCCATGGTGGCGCCGTACCCGGCGTCCCCGAGCAGCACCACGCGTCCCTGGCTGAGGCGGTCGACATGGATCTGGGCGATCGCGTCGAAGTACAGGTCGTCGGCGTCCTCCAGGGCCTTGAGCACCGTCGGCGCCTCCCAGCCCATCCCGGCGAACCGCTCGGCGAGGATCCTCTTCTGCGCGGCGATGTCCCGGCGGTCGTACGTCAGCTGCTCGGAGCGGAAGACCAGGAGGGCTCCCGCGCGGTCCCGGTCGCCGTCGTAGTTGCCGATGAGGACCGCCCGGCCGGGCTCGCTGTACAGATGTCCGGTGCGGCTGAGGCCCAGATGGTTGGGGACGGCGAAGCCCGCCACGTAGTGGTCGAAGAAGCGCAGGTAGCGCGACTCGTCGCCGAAGGCCAGACGACGGGTGTGGGAGTGCAGCCCGTCGGCTGCGACCACGAGGTCGAAGCGGCGGGGCGCGCCCCGCTCGAAGGTGACGTCGACACCGTCGGGAGTGTCGGTGAGCGAGGCGATGGAGTCGCCGAACACGTACTCCACACGGTCCTTGGTGTGCTCGTACATGATCCGTGAGAGGTCGCCGCGGAAGATCTCCACGTCCCCGCTCATCATCTCGGACGGCAGGTCGACGCGCGGGGTGCCGTCGGCGCTCACGACGGTCTGGCGGCCCATGTGGGTCTGGTGGGCGTGGATGTCGTCCCAGATGCCCATCGTGGTCAGCACGGTGCGGTGGACGTGACCGCGGAAGTCGACGGCGAAGCCGCCCTCGCGCAGGGCGGGTGCCTTCTCGACGACGGTGACGCGGGCGCCGTAGCGGGCGAGGTTCAGGGCGATGGCGGGTCCGGCGACGCTGGCGCCGGAGACGAGGACGTTCAGGTGGGCGAGGCGGTGTGTGTTCGTCATGGGCAGCAGCCTCGAGGACGGCGCTGACCGTGCTCCTACCGTTCGCTGACCGCCGCTGACCGCAGACGTCGTCCCCGCTCGAAGGCCTTCTCGTATGCGTCGGGGGACAGCTTTGCGCGCGTGTCCTCCCGTGTGCGCACGGCATCGGGGTCGGCGAGGAGCGGCGCGCCCCGCAGGGCGGTGGCGGCGCCGAGGAGGACGGCCGCGCGCTCCGGGGCTTCGGCGACGGACGCCAACGCCTCGGCGACCTCGGCGAGTTCCAGCACACTCGGTCCCTCCGCGGCGAGACCGGCGGCCTGTCCGAACCAGTCGCGGGCCTCCTCCGTCCGCCCCTCGGCGGCAGCCGTGCGGCCCAGGCCGATGAGGATGCGGACGCTCTCGCCGACGCTGAACCAGTTGGCGGCGCATGCCTCGAGGGCCTTCTCGTACTGCACACGCGCACGTGCCGGGTACCCGGAGAGCCGGGCGGTGTCGCCGAGGCCGCGCCGGGCGGCCGCCACCTTGTCGGGAACGCCGGCGGTGCGGGCGAGCGCGGCCGATTGCTCGAAGTGCGCGGCGGCGCCCTCGAAGTCGCCGCCGTGCAGCAGTACGAACGCCCGGGAGCGCAGCAGGTCCGCGGTCTCCTCCGGCGCCTCCAGCTCCCTGACGTGCATCAGGCCCTCGTCGAACAGCTCCAGGGCTCGCCCGTGGTCGCCGTGCCAGCCGGCGAAGGAGCCCAGCGGATCGAGGCAGTTGGCCATGCCCCACCGGTCACCGGTCGCACGGAAGCCCTCCAGGGCGCGCGTGAAGGCGGCCTCCGAGGCGGCGGGGCGGCCCGCGTACTGCTCCTGGTAGGCCTGCCCCAGTTCCATCACCGCGCGGCCCCAGGGGTCGTCCCCGAGCCGGACGGCCCGCAGCTTGGCGTCGTCGGTGAACAACGGGCCACCGGTGAGCGCCCACAGGACCATGGTGAACGGCAGCCGCAGCGGCTCGTCCAGTGCCCGCACCACCTCGGCCACCTGCTCGATGCGGTCGGGTTCGGCCGGGTCCTCGCCGCGCCCGGTGATCGTGTTCATCACACAGAGGGCGTACTCCTCGGCCAGCCCCTCGGGCGGCCGGTTCCCGACGGCCGCGAGCAGCGCCCGGGCGATGGGCAGGCGCTCGCCGTGCGGACCGCGCAGCCGCCAGAACCACGACAGGTGGGCCATCAGGCGCAGGGCGTCACCGGGAGCGGTGGCCACGAGGTGGCGCAGGGCCGCGTCCAGGTTGCCGTGCTCGGCGGCCAGCCGGTCCAGCCAGGGCAGTTGCTCACCGCTGCGGACGTACGGCTCCGCCCGCTCGGCCAGCCGCAGGAAGTACGTGGCGTGCGCGTCCCACAGACGCTCCCGTTCGCCCGCCTGCGCGAGATGCCCGGCGGCGAACGCACGGATGGTCTCCAGCATGCGGTAGCGCCCGTCGGCCACGTCCAGGAAGGACTTCTCGGCGAGCGACGCGAGGAGGTCCTCCGGATACGGCACCCCGCACACGGCCTCGACCGCGTCCTGCGTCGCGCCCCCGGAGAACACGGAGAGCCGCCGGGCCAGTTCCCGCTCCTCGTCGTCCAGCAGGTCCCAGCTCCACTCCACGACCGCGCGGAGGGTGCGATGCCGGGGCGCCTTGGTGCGGTCGCCCCGCGACAGCAGCCGGAACCGGTCGTCCAGGCGGTCGGCCAGCTCGTCCGGGGTCATCGTGCGCAAGCGGGCCGCGGCCAGCTCGATGGCCAGCGGCAGCCCGTCGAGCGCCGCGCAGACGTCCGCCACGCGCGCGTGCCCCTCGAAACCGGGCCGCACCGCGCGTGCCCGGTCCAGGAAGAGCCGCACGGCGTGCTCCTGCGGCAAAGGTGGCACCGGGCACAGCACCTCGCCGGTGATCCCCAGGGCCTCGCGTCCGGTGGCCAGGATCCGCACGCCGGGACAGGTGCTCAGGACCAGCACGGCGACCCTCGCCGCGTCCTCGACGACATGCTCGCAGTTGTCGAACACCAGCAGCAGCTCACGGTCCTCCAGCGCGGCCAGGAGCCGTTCGGCGGCGTCCGCGGAGGGACCGCGCAACCCGTCGCGCACACCGAGCGCGGTGAGGACGGCGTACGGGATCGCGGAGCCGTCGGTGAGGGGGGCGAGCTCGACGAAGCGCACGTCGGCATAGCTGCGCGCCGCCTCCGTCGCCAGCCGGGTCTTGCCCGCGCCGCCCGGCCCGGTGAGCGTGACCAGGCGGGTGTCCGGCGAGGCGAGGAGATCGTGGATGCGGGCGAGTTCCGGGGCACGGCCGACGAAACGGGTCAGATGGGCCGGCGGACGGGAGCCCTGGGCGGGGGCCGTGCCGCGCAGCAGCTCCTGGTGGAGGGCGGACAGCTCGGGGGAGGGGTCGGCGCCGAGCTCGTCGGCAAGCACACGGCGGGCCTCCTCGAACACGGTGAGGGCCTCGGCGGGCCGCCCGTCCGTGTGCAGGGCCCGCATCAGCAGCCCGTACAACCGCTCGCTCAGCGGGTGCGTGGCGAGCAGCCCGCGCAGTTCGGGCACGAGCCCGGAGCCGCCGCCGAGGGCCAGGTCCGCCTCGACGCGGTCCTGCACGGCCTCCAGCCGCAGCTCGTCGAGGCGGGTACGCAGGGCGTGCGCACCCGGGAGGTCGGCGAGGGCCGGGCCCCGCCACAGCGCGAGCGCCTCGCGCAGCACCGCCGTGGCCGACCGGTGGTCGCCCCGCGCAAGGGCCGTGGAACCGTCGCGGGCCAGCCGTTCGAAGCGGTGGGCGTCGACGGCGTCGGGAGGGACGGACAGGCGGTAGCCGGTGGCGGTCGCCTCGATCTCGGGGTGCGGGCCCAGCCGCTTGCGCAGGCGCGATATCTGGGACTGGAGGGCGTTCGCGGCCCCCGAGGGCTGCTCCTCGCCGTACAGCCCGTCCATGAGGCGGTCCGTGGACACGGTGCGCCCGGCGTCGAGCAGCAGCAGGGTCAGCAGGGCGCGGGGGCGGGGGCCGCCGGGGTCGAGTGGGGTGCCGTCGCCGGTGCGGACGTCGAGGGGGCCCAGGATGCCGAAGCGCATGCGGCGGATTCTGGCAGGTCGTGGCCGTCGGGGCACAGCAAAAAGCCGGTCCACGAATGTGGACCGGCTCCGTGCAGCGAACCAGCGGTGGCCGCGCGCTTAACTGGGCGTCAGCGCGAGACCTTGCCGGCCTTGATGCACGAGGTGCAAGCGTTCACGCGCTTCGGCGTCCCGCCCACCACGGTACGCACACGCTGGATGTTCGGGTTCCAGCGGCGGGACGTACGGCGGTGCGAGTGCGAGATGTTGTTGCCGAAGCCCGGCCCCTTGCCGCAGACGTCGCAGTTGGCAGCCACGGGTCACTCCAAAGACTTCAGATGCACTTACGGTTGATCCCGGCATGCCGGGATCAAGATCACAGGATCTGAGTGGCGCTGCCAGGGGAACGCCCGATGTGGATCGGGCAACCGGAGCAGCATACAACGGCTGCGCCCGTACAACGAAACTACCATGGCGGTCGCGGACCCCGCCCCGGCCTCCGGCGCCTGCGCCGGGCGCCCGCGCCGGGTGTGGTCCGGCCCTCTTCCTGGTCGCACCCCCTCGGGGTCTACGCTGCCTCCCACGTCCAGCAGCTCAAGGAGGCGCAGGTGGCGCAGGTGCCGCAGCCATTGGATGCTCTCGCGGTGCGCACCTGGTGCGGTCTCGCGCTCCAGGCGCTGGGGCAGGCGCGCGAGGAGATCGACGCGATCAACGTCTATCCCGTGGCCGACGGGGACACCGGCACCAATCTGTACCTGACCGTGGAGTCGGCCGCCGCGGCCGTCGAGGCGGTCTTCGCCGGATACGAGGCGGGCGGCGCCGACCGGCCGACGCTCGCCGACACCGTCCGGGCGATGGCGCACGGCGCGCTGATCGGGGCCCGGGGGAACTCCGGGACGATCCTCGCCCAGCTGCTGCGGGGCATGGCACAGGTGCTCGCCGCCGACGGTGAGACCGCCCCCACCGACGCGCAGGGACTGCGGCTGGCCCTCCGGCAGGCCGCCGACGCCGCGCGGGAAGCCGTCGCGCACCCCGTGGAGGGCACCGTCCTGAGCGTCGCCTCGGCCGCCGCGGACGCGGTCACCGGTGCCGAGAGCGACTGCGGCAGCGTCGCGCGGGCGGCGTACGAAGGGGCTCGGGCGGCCCTCGCGCAGACCCCGGGGCAGCTGGCGGTCCTGCAGCGCGCCGGTGTGGTCGACGCGGGTGGCCGGGGGCTGGTGGCGGTGCTCGCGGCACTGGTGGAGACGCTCACGGGGGACGCGCCACGGGTGACCGCGGTCGCGGCGCCGGCCCCCGGCGGCTCGGCGGGGATCCGCCCCGCGCGCGTGCACGACGACATCGCGGGAGCAGAGGTGCCCGCAGCCCGGCAGTGCGCGGACACCACCACGACCCCCAGCGGACCCGCCTACGAGGTGATCTACCTTCTGGAGGCCGACGACGCGGCCGTGGCGCGGCTGCGGGAGCGCCTGGACGCGCTCGGGGACTCGCTCGTCGTGGTCGGCGGAGACGGACTGTGGAACGTCCACGTCCATGTCGACGACGCGGGTGCCGCCGTCGAGGCGGGGGTCGAGGCCGGGCGGCCCCACCGGATCCGGATCACGCACTTCGCAGCCGGCGATGTGCACACCGCGGGTGCCGGACGGCCGCCGCGCGAGCGGGTTCAGCGCGCGGTGGTGGCCGTGGTCCCGGGGGAGGGCCTGGCCGGGCTGTACCGGGAGGCAGGGGCCACCACGGTGCTCGCCCGGGCCGGGGAGCCGCCCGCGAGCGGGGAGCTGGTGGAGGCGGTACGCCGGGCGCACGCGCGCGAGGTGGTGCTGCTGCCCAACGACGCGGACCTGCGCCACACCGCGGGTGCCGCGGCCGAACAGGCGCGAACGGAGGGCGTCCGCGTGGCGCTGATCCCGACCCGCTCCGCGGTGCAGGGCATCGCGGCACTGGCCGTGCACGAGCCGGAGCGGCGTTTCGACGAGGACGTGGTGGCGATGACGTCGGCGGCCGGGGCGACGCGGTACGCCGAAGTGGCCATCGCCGAACGGCAGTCCTGGACGATGGCCGGCATCTGCCAGGCCGGGGACGTCCTCGGCCTGATCGACGGCGACGTCGCGGTCATCGGCTCCGACGTCACGCGGACGGCCGAAACGGTTCTCGACCGCATGCTCGCGGCCGGCGGCGAGATGGTCACCCTGGTCCTCGGCGACGACGCCCCGGAGTCCGTCGCGGCCCATCTGGAATCGCGGGTACGCGAGTCGTACCTGGCGGTCGACACGGTGGTGTACCGGGGCGGCCGCCAGGGGTCGCTGCTGCTCATCGGCGTGGAGTGAGACGGAGCCGGGCAAGTGCCGCCGGGTGCGGCCCGGCCGGCGGCACCCCGCGTGACCCTCAGCCCTCCTGGTGTGCCCCCAGCAGCTCCAGCAACCGCTCCGCCTCCGCCCGCCGCGCCCGCGCCGTCTGCGCGTCGCCGTCCGTGCTCGCGCAGTCCGCGTGGTCCCCGTAGTCCGCGCAGTCCGCGTCGTCCCCGTAGTCCGCGTCGTCCTCGTACGCCGCGTAAGCCGCCAGCACCGCACGCGCGCGTGCCGACGCCGCATCCGGTCGGCCGAGGTCGGCCTCCAGCCGGGCCGCGGCCAGCTCCGCGCCGGTACGCAGGTCGAGGCCGCCCGCACCGAGCGAGCCGAAGACGGCTATTGCCTCCGTGAGCTGCACCAGCGCCTCCTCCAAGGCCGTGCGCGGGCCGTCCTCGCCCGCACCGTCACCGGCCGACCGGGCGACCAGTTCGCCGAACTGGCAGTGGGTCTGGCCGAGTTCCACGATCAGCCGGTCCCGCGCGTCGGCGTCCTCCGCGGCGGTCGCCGCCGAGGCGCACTCCCGTGCCGCCTCCGCCATCAGCTCCCGCGCGACGGCCGGCCCCGCCGCATCCTCCGTGCCGGACACCGCCAGCCAGGCGCGGGCCCGCAGGGAACGCACCAGGCCGCGCGCGTTGCCCAGTTCGCGCCACAGGTCACCGGCGCGGGCGTACGCCCGGTCCGCCTCCGAGGGCAGGTCCGCGTCGCCGAGCGCGTCCGCGGCCAGATGCGCCAGCATGGCGTGGTCGCGCTGCTCCGGCCAGTGCCGGGCGATCTCCGCGGCACGCAGCCACCGCTCGGCCGCCTCGCGGTGCTCGCCCAGCCGGGTCTGACAGTCGCCGAGCCACCACAGCGTCTGCACGATCGCCCCGTCACCGTGCGTCTCGGCGGTCAGATCGGGCAGCGCCGACTCCAGCACCTCGGCCGCCTCCGCGAAGCGCCCCTGCTGCAGCAGCAGACCGCCCAGCTGGTGCCGCGCCCACGCACCCAGCGCCGGGCCCTCACCCGCCTCGTCGGCCCAGTGCGCCGCCTGAAGGGCGTGCTCGGCGGCCTCCGGGAACCGCTCCGCCGCGGCCAGCACCTCCGCCAGCTGGAGGTGCAGCTGTGCCTGTCCGACGGGCTCCAGATGCCCCTGGCCGTGCTCCAGGGCCGCGCGGGCCGCCCGGTGCGCCGTCTCCAGGTCGCCGAGCTGCCGCGCGATACGGGCCAGCCGCACCTCGTGCTCCACCGCGAACCAGGTGAGGCCCGCCGCCACATACTCCTCGGCCGCCCGCGCCAGCAGCTCCGCGCCCGCCTCTGCGTCCCCGGCGTGCAGGGCCAGCTCCCCGAGCATGGCCCTCGCCTCGGCGGCGCGGGACGCGAGGCGCAGCTCCGCCGTGTGCGGCTCGGCGAACGCCAGCAGCTCCCGTACGGCCTCCTCGGCGGCCGGGGCGGAGCCGCCGTCCTCGTGCAGCCGGTGCATCAGGATGCGGGCCCGCCCCACGAGAACGGACGCCGTCTGCCGCACCCCCGTCCCGCCCTCCCCATAGCGGGCGAGCACCTGTTCGCGCAGCCCCGTGACCGTCTCCAGCGCCTCGTCCGAGCGGCCCGTCAGGGCGCGGACGAACGCCGCACGCGCGCGTGCCGCCAGCGCCTCCCCGGGATCGCCCGCCGCCTCGTACAACACGGCAGCCCGCTCGAAGAACTCGGCGCCCTCCGGGCCCCGGCTCATCGCCTCGTGGTCCGCTAGGTCCGCGCGGTCCCGTGGATCCAGCTCCCGGTCCCCGGCGGCGCGTGCCACCGCGGCCCACGCGTCCATGGCGTCCGGGTGCAGGGCGTCCGACAGACGCCGGGCCTCGGCGAGCAGCGCCGGAAGCCCGCGCCGCGAGGGCTCTTCGACCACCGTCGCGCGCGGCGCCACCGGCGCCGGACGAGCCGTCACACGCACCCCCAGCGGCAGCCGGTCCAGCAGCGGACGGCGGTCCATCCGCTCCCGGGTGCGCTCACTGACGTACGAGGTGCCGTTGCGCACGTCGAAGCGGGCGGCGAGCGCCAGCGCCTCCTCGCGCGCGTGCACGGCCAGTTCGCGCGCGGTCCACTCCCGGCCGGCCGGGCCCGGCACCGCGCGGTCGGCGAGGCCCAGCTCGGTCAGCCGGCCCATCACAAGCGCCACCACCGCCAGGAAGTCCAGCTTGCTGCGCGGCTCCCCGGAGTCCGTGAAGTACGCCGGCCGCTCGGCCAGGAGTTCGAGCCCCCGCGCTTCGTTGCCGGTCAGCGCGCAGAACTCCACGTGGTCCGCGTACGAACCGCGCATGCTCTCCATCGCCCGTACCAGCCGGAAGCCGCGCAGGTGGTGCGCCCGGGCCTCGTCCAGCCGGCCCAGACGCAGCAGCGGCAGCAGGGACGAGGCCAGCACGGCGTGCGGCTCGTGCGCACAGGCGTACTCGCCCTCCAGGACCGGACGCCACAGCTGAAGCGCCGTCTCGTCCTCGCCCTTGTGGGCCTGCCACCACCCCTGGTCGTGCAGTTCGCACGCATGGCAGTCGGCCATGTCGTCGCGGTCGGCGGCCAGCCACGCGGTATACGCCCGCTCGGCCCGGGCCAGGTCCCCGATGTGCGCGGCGACACTGAACTCGGCGCTGCGCACCGCCCGTTCGGAGTGGCCGGCCAGCCGGTAGCGGTGCTCCATCTCGCCGAGCCACTTCTCCATGGCGGCGAGCGGAATGTGCGGCTGGCCCAGCATGCCCGCCGACATCCACTTGAAGACCCAGTGCAGCGAGTGGGTCTCGTACTCGTCGAAGTCCTCTGGGCGTTCGTCCCACATGCGCAGCAGCCGCGCGAAGGGGACGAACATCCTGTCCTTCTCGGAGCTGTAGTTGTAGACCTTCAGCTGGTGCCCCAGGGCTTCGATGACGGCCGGCGGGATGTTCAGCTTCTCCGCCTCCACGAGCAGCTGCTCCGCGCGCGCGTTGCGCGCCGGGCCCTCCGGCTGCTCGTGGTTGTCCGCCATCGCCCGGCGCAGCGCGTCGAAGTCCATGACCTGGCTCATCGGGAGCCGTCCTTGGGGGAGTTGGTGTGGGTGGCCCATTCGAGGAGGCCGATGAACGCACGGTTCAGGAGCGCCGAGTCGGCGGGCCGCAACGGGCGCCGGGCCATCAGCAGGGCCTGCCCGTACAGGGACTCCGTGGCGGTCCCGATCAGCTCCGGATCCTCCAGCGAACCGATCCTGCGGATCAGCGGGTTGAGATGGTTGAGGACCAGCCGGGCCCGGGGTGCGCTGCCCCGCAGCGAGCCCAGGATCCCCGCCCACAGATCGTCGGCCTGCTCCTGCGCCTCGGCGCGGGCCTGCTCATGGCGCGCCGTGCGGTCGTCCAGATGCAGCGCGGGCACGGAAAGGGGGTGGAACGCGCGCAGCACGACATCGCAGCCCAGAGGGTCGAGCGCGGCGCGCGCGGCTCCCAGGAAGCCCGACAGCGCCAGCTCCTCCGCCGGGTCCACCGCGTCCAGATGCGCGGTCACCGTGTCGGCGTCCAGCTCGGCGACCACCGTCCCCGGCCGCACCGACGTCAGTGCCTCCACCAGCTCGCTGTCGTACGTGTAGCCGCCGTTGACGACCCCGACGCCCTGCGCGGACGCGATCGGCGCGACCTGGCGGTACTCCTCCACGGTCCGGGTGAAGTGCACGACCGGGTGCCGCTGTGCGAACTCCTCCAGCGACAGCCGCCCGTCCGTCGTCTCGAAGGGCAGCCACGGCAGCATCGTCCGCAGCATCTCCTTGTCGTGCCGCGCGAGCGACTTCACGCCCAGGTGGTGCACGGACAGGAAGGCGGCGAGGCGCTCGGGGTCACCGGCCGCGAGCCCGGTCAGCCAGGACCGGATGCGCTCGCCCAGGGCCTCGCGCACGGCCGCCAGGGTCTCGTCCTCGTACAGCGACTCGCGCGACGCCGTGGGCCGCAGGCTGTCCGTGTCCAGGACACAGCGCACGAAGAATGCCCAGTCCGGCAGCAGCTGTTCGGCCCGCTCCGTCAGGAGCATGCCCTTCAGATGCACCCGGTGGCTCGCCCGCTGGGCCGGGCTGACCGCGCTGGGCAGCACGTACGCCACACCGCGGACACCGGCGAGCGGCACGTCCAGCACGATCGAGTCCAGCGGAGTGAAGCCGAACAGGTCGTGGCAGTGACGCGCCAGGGCCACCCTGCGGTTGGCGGGGGAGGGATACGGCCGGTCCCAGGGCGCCGGGAGATCCGTGATCGCCTCCTCGCCGACCCGGACGTCGTAGGGCAGCAGCGACCCGAAGTCCCGTGCGAGGGACCGCACGCGATCCGCGGAGAGCCACTCTGCGGCGCCGGGACGCGCCACCAGGTGCACGGTGGTGCCCGGCTCGGGCCGGGCGTCGTGCGGCAGCGTCCGCACCACGTACGACCCGTCGTCGCTGGCCGTCCACTCCACGGGCGGCGCGTCCGGCGTACGGGCGCTGCGGCTGACGACCCGGATCCGCTCGGCGACCACGAAGCACGCCAGCAGTCCGATGCCGAACTGCCCGAGGAAGTCGGAGCGGGCCGCCTGCAGGCCGTCGGCCCGCTTCGAGCTGCGCCCGATGGTGGCCAGCAGGCTGTGCACGTCGGACTCGGTGAGCCCGACGCCCGAGTCCTCGACGCGCAGGGTGCCCGGGTCGGCGTACAGCCGCACCGTGGCGGGCGCCTCGGGCTGCTCGGCGCGGCGCGCGGTGATGGCGTCCACGGCGTTCTGCAGCAATTCGCGCAGATAGACCTTGGGGCTGGAGTAGAGGTGATGGGAGAGGAGGTCCACCAGACCACGCAGGTCGACCTGGAACGTATGAGGTGATGGGGGTGACTGAGGTGCCTGGGATGACTGCGAGGTCTGGGAGTCCATCGTCACGGCGCCGTGAGTGGGGGACGGTCGACGGCGCGGGGTCGGGCGGTCCCGGTGGGGCGGTGACCGCGGGGCGAGCCGGGGGTGCGTCATCGTAGGCCCCGAGCCACCCTCCTGACCAGCGGATTTGCAAGACATATACGACGTTGTCAGTGGTGTGGTGTGCAATGGATCTCGTGCCCGCACTGCAAGAACCGCTGAAGAAGGTGCTCGGCCCCGCCACCGCGAAGGTGATGGCCGAGCACCTCGGCCTGCACACCGTCTCCGACCTGCTCCACCATTACCCGCGCAGATACGAGGAGCGCGGGCAGCTCACCCACCTCGCCGACCTCCCCATGGACGAGCACGTGACGGTGGTCGCCCAGGTCGCCGACGCCCGTCTGCACACTTTCGCCTCGGCCAAGGCCCCCCGCGGGAAGGGACAGCGGCTCGAGGTCACCATCACCGACGGCAGCGGCCGTCTCCAGCTGGTCTTCTTCGGCAACGGCGTGCACAAGCCCCACAAGGAACTCCTGCCGGGCACCCGTGCGTTGTTCGCGGGCAAGGTCTCGGTCTTCAATCGCAGGCTTCAACTCGCCCACCCCGCCTATGAGCTGCTGCGCGGCGACGACGTGACCGAGACGGTGGACAGCTGGGCGGGCGCCCTGATCCCGATCTACCCGGCCACGGCCAAGCTGGAGTCCTGGAAGATCGCCAAGTCGGTGCAGACGGTGCTGCCCGGCGCCCAGGAGGCCATCGACCCCCTGCCGGACTCCCTCCGCGACGGCCGGGGCCTGGTCTCCCTGCCCGAAGCGCTCCTGAAGATCCACCGCCCGCAGACGAAGGCGGACATCGCCGACGCCCGCTCCCGCCTCAAGTGGGACGAGGCCTTCGTCCTCCAGGTCGCCCTCGCCCGCCGCCGTCACGCCGACGCCCAGCTCCCGGCGGTCCCGAGGAAACCCACGCCGGACGGACTTCTCGCAGCCTTCGACGACCGCCTCCCCTTCACCCTCACCGAGGGTCAGCAGAAGGTCACCAAGGAGATCTTCGACGACTTGGCGACCCAGCACCCGATGCACCGGCTGCTCCAGGGGGAGGTGGGCAGTGGGAAGACGATGGTGGCCCTGCGCGCCATGCTCGCCGTCGTCGACGCGGGCGGGCAGGCCGCCATGCTCGCGCCCACCGAGGTGCTCGCCCAGCAGCACCACCGGTCGGTCGTGGAGATGATGGGGGAGCTGGCCGAGGGGGGCATGCTGGGAGGGGCCGAGCAGGCCACCAAGGTGGTGCTGCTGACGGGGTCCATGGGGGCCGCCGCGCGGCGGCAGGCGCTGCTCGATCTCGTCACGGGGGAGGCCGGCATCGTGATCGGCACGCATGCGCTGATCGAGGACAAGGTGCAGTTCCACGACCTCGGTCTCGTCGTGGTCGACGAGCAGCACCGCTTCGGCGTGGAGCAGCGGGACGCGCTGCGCGGCAAGGGGAATCAGCCGCCCCATCTGCTGGTGATGACCGCGACGCCGATTCCCCGGACCGTCGCCATGACCGTGTTCGGCGACCTGGAGACCTCCGTCCTCGACCAGCTCCCGGCCGGGCGCTCGCCCATCGCCAGCCATGTGGTGCCGGCAGCCGACAAGCCGCACTTCCTGGCGCGGGCCTGGGAGCGGGTGCGCGAGGAGGCGGCCAACGGCCATCAGGCGTACGTCGTCTGTCCGCGCATCGGTGACGAGGAGGACGACCCCAGGAGGACCGGCAGGAAGTCGCCCGAGGACGAGGCGGAGAAGCGGCCCCCGCTCGCCGTCCTCGACATTGCCGACCAGCTCGCCGAGGGGCCCCTGAAGGGGCTCGGGGTCGAGGTGCTGCACGGGCGCATGCAGCCCGACGACAAGGACGCGGTGATGCGCCGGTTCGCCGCCGGCGAGACCGACGTCCTGGTCGCGACGACGGTCATCGAGGTCGGCGTCAACGTTCCGAACGCCACGGCGATGGTGATCATGGATGCCGACCGCTTCGGGGTCTCGCAGCTCCACCAGCTGCGCGGCCGCGTCGGCCGTGGCTCGGCGCCCGGTCTGTGTCTGCTGGTCACCGAGATGCCCGAGGCCAGTGCGGCACGCCAGCGGCTGAACGCCGTGGCGTCCACCCTCGACGGCTTCGAGCTCTCCCGCATCGACCTCGAACAGCGGCGCGAGGGCGACGTCCTCGGCCAGGCCCAGTCCGGCGCCCGCTCCTCGCTGCGCATGCTCGCCGTCATCGACGACGAGGAGATCATCGCCGAGGCCCGTCGGGAGGCCGCCGCGGTGGTCGCCGCCGACCCGGACCTGGAACACCTGCCGGGTCTGCGCACGGCCCTGGAGGCCCTGCTGGACGAGGAGCGGGAGCAGTTCCTGGACAAGGGATGAGCGCCGACGGCACATCGGCTGCGAGACTGGATGCGCACACCTGCCCGCGAAGAGGGCGCCGACCGCAGACCGACAAGGACCGAAGAGATGACCCGCGTGATCGCCGGCCGGGCCGGCGGACGCCGCCTGGCCGTCCCGCCGGGGACCGGCACCCGCCCCACCTCCGACCGGGCGCGCGAGGGCCTCTTCTCCACCTGGCAGTCCCTGCTGGGCGGCCCGCTGGACGGTGAGCGGGTCCTCGACCTGTACGCCGGCTCGGGCGCCGTCGGCCTCGAGGCTCTCTCCCGCGGGGCCGGCCACACCCTCCTCGTCGAGGCCGACGCCCGGGCGGCGCGCATCGTCCGGGAGAACGTCAGGGCGCTCGGCCTGCCCGGTGCCGACGTCAGGGCGGGCAAAGCGGAACAGATCATCCAGTCCCCGGCGCCGGAACAGCCGTACGACATCGTCTTCCTGGACCCGCCGTACGCCGTCTCCGACGGTGATCTTCGCGAGATTCTGCTCACACTCCGCTCGGGGGGCTGGCTCGCGGCCGATGTCCTCGTCACCGTGGAGCGCAGCACCAGAGGCGGAGAATTCCGTTGGCCGGAGGGCTTCGACGCGATCCGGGCCCGTCGTTACGGCGAGGGGACGTTTTGGTACGGTCGCGCCGCCTCTACGTGCGAAGACGCACGATGACCGGACCGGAGAGCGAGGGATCACAAGTGCGCCGCGCCGTCTGTCCCGGGTCGTTCGACCCCATCACCAACGGACACCTCGACATCATCGCCCGCGCTTCCAAGCTGTACGACGAGGTGTACGTCGCGGTGATGATCAACCAGGCCAAGAAGGGCCTGTTCGAGATCGACGAGCGGATCGACCTCATCCGCCAGGTCACCGCCGAGTTCGGGAACGTCGAGGTGGAAGCCTTCCACGGGCTCCTCGTCGACTTCTGCAAGCAACGCGACATCCCCGCCATCGTCAAGGGTCTGCGTGCCGTCAGCGACTTCGACTACGAGCTGCAGATGGCGCAGATGAACAACGGGCTGTCCGGTGTGGAGACCCTTTTCGTCCCCACCAACCCCACTTACAGCTTCCTGTCCTCCTCGCTCGTCAAGGAGGTCGCCGCCTGGGGCGGGGACGTCTCCCACCTGGTGCCGCCGGTCGTCCTGGAAGCGCTGAGCGAGCGCCTCAGGAAGGACTGAGCGGGTCCCCGCGGACCCCTCGGAACCTGACAGCCCGTCATCCGGTGTCGGGCGGGGCAGCAGTGGTCGTACAGTCGACCTGTCCGTCTCCAACACAGCTGTAGAGAGTGGCGAGCACACGGTGGACGTGCAGAAGAAGCTCGACGAGATCGTCGCGGTGGTCACCAGCGCCCGGTCGATGCCCATGTCGGCCTCGTGCGTGGTCAACCGCGCGGAGCTGCTCTCGATGCTCGCGGAGGTGCGAGCGGCGCTGCCCGACTCCCTGGCCCAGGCCCAGGAGCTCATCGGGGACCGCGAGCAGATGGTCGAGCAGGCCCGTCAGGAGGCCGAGCGGATCATCGAGACCGCGCACGCCGAGCGCGGCTCGCTGATCTCCGGCACGGAGGTCGCCCGGCGCTCCCAGAACGAGGCCGACCGCATCCTCGCCGAGGCCCGCCAGGAGGCCGAGGAGATCCGCGCGGAGGCCGACGACTACGTCGACTCCAAGCTGGCCAACTTCGAGGTCGTCCTCACCAAGACCCTCGGCTCGGTGGGCCGCGGGCGCGAGAAGCTCCTCGGCACCGGTCCGGGCCTCGACGAGCACGGCTACGAGGACGAGGACGCCCCCGAGCGCAGCCACGACCCCGAGACGCTGCGCCGCGACGCCGACGCGTACGTGGACACCAAGCTGGGCGCCTTCGAGGCCGTCCTCGCCAAGACCCTTCAGGCCGTCGGCAAGGGCCGGCAGAAGCTGCACGGGCGGACCGCCACCGACGACCTGGGCGCCCTCGCCGACGACACGACGACCGTCCAGCACTCCAGCGACGCCGACTACCTCGCCGACCTCGCGGCCCTCACCGACACCCCGGATCCGCGGACCCCGGCGGTGGCGCCGCAAACCCCCGCCGTTCCGGCCGAGCAGCCCCAGCCGGCCTACGCGCAGCAGCAGGACCCGTACGGGTACCAGCAGACGGACCAGTACGGCTATCAGCAGGCGTACGCCCAGCAGGACGCGTACGGCTACCAGCAGGCCGATCCGTACGCCGCCTACCCGCAGGCCGGTGCGTACGACCAGCAGGCCGTCTACGACCAGGGACAGAGCCGGCAGGGTTACGTCCAGGGCAACGCGCTGGACGAGACCAGCCTCTTCGACACCAGCATGATCAGCGCCGAGCAGCTGAGGGCGTACGAGCAGGGACGTGGCGGTCACTGAGCGTTCGGGCGCCGGGTCCCCGGCGCACCGGATTGGGCCGAGAGCGAAAGGTCCAGTATCCTGGCTCTTCGGTCGCGCGTACCCTCCGCGATCAGCGCTGCCCTGAACACCATGGGACAGCGTCCCCCTCTGAGCTTTGAAGACCGAAAGCAGGAATGGCTCTGAACGCCCGCCTCGACCACCGCAAACCCCTCGTGTTCGACACGCACGAGCTGGGTCGGCGGCCTGGTGCGCTGCAGCGCCTTACCCGCACGGTCGACGCCCCGAGGGACTTCGGTATCCAGGGCGTCATCGAGGTGCCGGAAGGCGCGCCGGTGGAGCTCGAACTCCGACTCGAGTCGGTCATGGAAGGGGTGCTCGTCACGGGCACCGCCCGTGCATCGGCCGAGGGGGAGTGCGTAAGGTGTCTGGAGCCGCTCGGGCTGGAGCTCGAAGCGGATTTCCAGGAGATGTTCTCGTACCCTGACGCCGACGACCGGGGCCGCGTGATCGCGGACCCCGACAAGAACGCCGTTGACGCCGAGGACGACGAGGACAGGCTTTTTCTCGAGGACGGCCTGTTCGACCTCGAGCCTCTGCTGCGTGATGCGGTGGTGCTCGCACTGCCGATGCAGCCGGTGTGCCAGGACGACTGCCCGGGCCTGTGCTCCGAATGCGGAGCACGACTCGCGGACGACCCGGACCACCACCACGACGCCGTCGACATCCGTTGGGCGGCACTGCAGGGACTCGCCGATTCACTCGAACCCGGCGATAAGGACGAGAAGAGCGGCGCCGAAGCGGGCGTCGACGAGAAGCAGGAGAAGTAGCCGTGGCTGTTCCGAAGCGGAAGATGTCGCGCAGCAACACGCGCCACCGCCGGTCGCAGTGGAAGGCTGCGGTCCCCACCCTGGTTGCGTGCGAGCGCTGCCACGAGCCCAAGCAGCAGCACATCGCGTGCCCGTCGTGCGGCACCTACAACAAGCGCCAGGTCCTCGAGGTCTGAGCGGCTGGTGAGAGGTCTGATGTCTGACGCCAAGGCGGATCCAAACGCCAGGAAGAAGGCGGACAACACAGCCTCGTCCCACACGCTTCTGGAAGGGCGGCTCGGCTACAAGGTCGAGTCCGCCCTTCTGGTGCGTGCGCTGACCCATCGCTCGTACGCGTACGAGAACGGCGGTCTGCCGACGAACGAGCGTCTGGAGTTCCTCGGGGACTCCGTGCTCGGCCTCGTCGTCACCGACACGCTGTACCGCACCCACCCCGACCTGCCCGAGGGCCAGCTGGCCAAGCTGCGGGCCGCGGTGGTGAACTCGCGTGCGCTGGCGGAGGTGGGTCGTGGGCTCGACCTGGGCTCCTTCATCCGGCTCGGCCGGGGCGAGGAGGGCACAGGGGGCCGGGACAAGGCGTCCATCCTCGCCGACACCCTTGAAGCGGTGATCGGCGCTGTCTATCTCGACCAGGGCCTGGACTCGGCGGCGGAGCTGGTGCACCGCCTGTTCGACCCGCTGATCGAGAAGTCCTCGAATCTCGGTGCCGGCCTGGACTGGAAGACCAGTCTCCAGGAACTGACCGCGACCGAGGGGCTCGGCGTGCCCGAGTACCTGGTCACGGAGACCGGCCCGGATCACGAGAAGACCTTTACTGCTGCCGCCCGCGTCGGAGGCGTCTCGTACGGCACCGGCACCGGCCGCAGCAAGAAGGAGGCGGAGCAGCAGGCAGCGGAGTCGGCCTGGCGCTCCATCCGCACCGCCGCGGACGAGCGTGCGAAGGCGGCGGCCGAGGCGGGGTCCCCCGACGGGTCCACCGAACCCGAATCGGCCCCCGCGAGCGACACGGCCACGGCCTGAATCCTTCACCCGGACCCCGCCCCGGCGCCCGCGCCGAGGCGGGGTCCGTCGTGTGTGGTCGTGTGTGAGGGGGGCCGACGATCACTCCTCGGCGGCCCCTGACCACGAGGTACCCTGCGGACGTCGCCCCTGTTCATCCTTCCGGAGGAACCCTGTGCCCGAGCTGCCCGAGGTCGAAGTCGTGCGGCGTGGCCTGGAACGCTGGGTCGCCCACCGGACCGTCGCCGACGTCGAGGTGCTGCACCCGCGCGCCGTCCGCCGGCACACCGCGGGCGGCGAGGACTTCGCGCACCGGCTGAAGGGGCAGCTCCTGGGCGCCCCGAGCCGCCGCGGGAAGTACCTCTGGATCCCGGCCGAGACCACCGGCACGGCGATCCTGGCCCACCTCGGCATGAGCGGCCAGCTGCTCGTCCAGCCGCAGGGTGCGCTCGACGAGAAGCACCTTCGCATCCGAGTGCGGTTCGACGACGCGCTCGGCACCGAGCTGCGCTTCGTCGACCAGCGCACGTTCGGCGGCCTCTCCCTGCATGACACCGGCCGCGGCGGACTGCCCGACGTGATCGCGCACATCGCCCGCGACCCGCTGGACCCGCTCTTCGACGACGAGGCCTTCCACCAGGCACTGCGCCGCAAGCGCACGACCATCAAGCGGGCCCTGCTCGACCAGTCGCTGATCAGCGGCGTCGGCAACATCTACGCGGACGAGGCCCTGTGGCGCGCCCGTATCCACTACGAGCGCCCCACCGCGAACCTCACCCGCCCGCGCACCGCCGAACTCCTCGGCCATGTACGGGAGGTGATGAACGACGCGCTCGCCGCCGGCGGCACCAGCTTCGACAGCCTCTACGTCAACATCAACGGGGAGTCGGGCTACTTCGACCGGTCGCTGGACGCCTACGGCCGTGAGGGGCTGCCCTGCCGCCGCTGCACCGCGCCCATGCTCCGCCGCCCCTGGATGAACCGGTCCAGCTACTACTGCCCGAAGTGCCAGCGGGCGCCGCGGGTGCTGTCGTAGGAGCGTCCGGTGCGGGCGGACACGGCTTGTCGCCGGGACCGCTGCGGCGGCAGGCGCCGGGCTCGGGGCTCCGGGCTCAGGGCTCGGGGACATGATCAGGAGAGTCGAGCCCCGCGTCCGCCGGAAGTGAGACGCGCCCGGGGCCGGTACGCCGGAACACCGATGTGCCGGAACGCTTCGGAGGCCGGTCGAGGGCCTTTCCCCCTTACAGGCCGGGAGCCGAGGAGGCGCGTGCCTGGTCGTAGCGGTGGCGCGCATCGAGTACGTCGTCCATGCGGCCCTCCACGCAGTGGATGAGGGCCAGCAGCCGCCCGGCGACCTCGCGGCCCAGCGGGGTCAGCTCGTAGTCCACGCGCGGCGGGTTGGTCGGCTGTGCGTCGCGGTGCACGAGGCCGTCGCGCTCCAGCGCCTGCAGGGTCTGGGACAGCATCTTCTCGCTCACCCCGTCGACCCGGCGTCGCAGCTCGTTGAACCGGAACGAGCCCTCGTACAGCGCGCCGAGCGTGAGCGACCCCCAGCGTCCCGTGACGTGCTCCAGCGTGCCCCGCGACGGGCACGCCTTCGAGAACACGTCGAACGGGAGGTTCTGCTCCTGCGGGGTGGTCATAGCAGAAGCGTACGCGACCACAGCGCTAACCGACAGAGCGCACTAACCATCGGTAAGTGCACAGGCGGCGGCGTTCTCCCTCTTTTGCAACCGGCTCAGTAGCCGAAGTCCTGCGTCCACCAGGGGCCTCCGGACCCGAGGTGCACCCCCACGCCCAGCGTCTTGAAGTCGCAGTTCAGTATGTTCGCCCGGTGACCGGGGCTGTTCATCCAGGCGTCCATCACGTCCTGGGCGGTCGCCTGGCCGCGGGCTATGTTCTCCCCGCCGAGTCCGATGATGCCGAGCCCGGCCGCCCGGTCCCACGGGTCCCTGCCGCTGGGGTCGGTGTGGTCGAAGAAGTTCCGCGCGGCCATGTCCGCGCTGAACAGCTCCGCCAGCTTCGTCAGTCCGCTGCTCGCGGTCACCGGGCTGCAGCCCACTTTGGCCCGCTCCTGGTTGACGAGCGTGAGGACCTCGGCCTCGGTCGCGCTCTGGGTGGACGCCCGGACCGGCGGTGCGGCCGGCTGGGGGGTGGCCTTGTCGGTCGGCGGCGCGGCCGTTGCCGTCCTCGTCGGCGTCGGGGACGGAGTCCGCGTGCGCTGCTGCGGAATCGACGGAGAGGATGCCGGGGCCGACGGGGTCGAGGGGGTCGCGGCAGGTGCCGCCGAGCGGCCGGCGTCACGGCTGGTCGAGGTGGACCCGCGGCCGTCGGCGGTACCGCTCGTACCGCCCTGCGCGGTCGCGAAGCCCGAGGGGGACGTGCCTCCGGCCTGAGTGTCACCGGCGTCGCCGCTCACGGTGAACTGCTTGCCGCTGGGCAGTACCCCCGTGGCGACGGCCACCGTGCCCAGCGCGACGGCCGCGGAGACGCCCAGCAGCCCCGTGCGCACGGGCGTCGCCGCCTTCTTCCTGCGGTGCGAGCGGGTCGCGCGCCGCTCGGCCTCCAGAACCTCGGCGAAGCCGTAGAGGTTTTCCGGTCCGTAGCGCTCCGTGGGGGTCTCACGCTTCTGGGTGACCCCGGTGGCGCGGCCCGAGGCGGCGCGTCCGGCGGCAGAGCGTCGGTGGCGTCCCATCTGCTGGCCTTCCTGGTCTTGCGGTCAACGCAACTCACTCGAACGAGTGGGTTTCACAAGAGATTCATATGGGTGGGGACGGTACCGCATGGCGCAAGGGGAGGAAGTGCCCGGAGGGACATTGGCCGGTTAGCGTGCACCCATGAACGACGATGCTCGGCTTGTCGCTTGGGTGCGCGGACGTGTCCAAGGTGTGGGTTTCCGGTGGTTCACCCGGGCCAAGGCACTGGAGATCGGTGGCCTCAGTGGTTTTGCCGTCAACCTGGACGACGGGCGGGTCCAGGTGGTCGCCGAGGGCTCCCGAGCGGGCTGCGAGGGCCTGTTGGACTGGCTCCGGGGCGACGACACACCCGGGCGTGTAGAGGGAGTCACTGAGATTTGGGACACCCCCCGCGGCGGTTACAACGGCTTCGCGATCCGCTGAGCCGGGGCCGTGAAGGCCCCCCGCGGAAGCGGAAGGGCATGCCACTGGCACGTGCCCGAAGCAGAAAGGGCCTGGTGGTTGCCAAGAACCGCTCGTCGTGGCAGGCTCCGCAGGCAACGTTGATCTCCACGCCCGCAGGGGCCCGCAGGAGTCGCAGCGCCGCCCGCCCGGGGCCGCGCGACCCGGGTTGCCCGCCATTGCAGGGCGTGATCGTGTTGACCGTCAAACTTTTTGGTGAGACGCTGAAAGCCCCGCGCACCTTAGCTGTTTGGCATGTAAGAACGGCGCAAAACTCCAGAGTGCCAAGCACCGCGGGTGCGAATCCCTCACGACCCACACCGCTTCGGTCGGTCACTCAGTGTGGAGGACCATCCATCATGGCAAAGGCGCTTCTCGGTTACGTCGGCGGCTCCGACCCGCGACTCCTCGCCGAGATGCGACGGCTCCAGCAGCGCGTCCAGGAGCTCGAGTCCGAGCTCGTACGGATCCAGGCGGAGAACGACGCGCTGACGGCTGCCGCTTCTCACGACAGGATCATGGAGAGCATCGACGCACACCAGGCGGAGCCTGCGCTCACCTGATCACTGCATTGCTCCACAAAGGCACAAGCAGTGGTTGGGCCGCCCGTATCAACCGCTCAGTTGTCAGATTTGCAAGGGACGCCTCGGCGTCCCTTCTTTCTTTGCCCCGCGCACCCTTTCACACTCTTTAACGGATGGTGTGCCCTGCATGTTCATGGGCGAAACCGCGGGGTTGCGAGGGTTCATGGAGTGAGATAGCGGCGGGAGGTAGAGTCCAGCGGCGTGCACCTCAAGGCCCTGACCCTCCGCGGGTTCAAGTCGTTCGCCTCGGCGACCACACTCCGGTTCGAGCCGGGGATCACGTGTGTCGTTGGGCCCAATGGCTCGGGCAAGTCCAATGTCGTGGACGCGCTCAGCTGGGTCATGGGCGAGCAGGGTGCCAAATCGCTGCGCGGCGGCAAGATGGAGGACGTCATCTTCGCCGGCACCACCGGGCGCCCCCCGCTCGGGCGTGCCGAGGTGTCCCTGACCATCGACAACACCGACGGGGCCCTCCCGATCGAGTACGCCGAGGTCACCATCACGCGGATCATGTTCCGCAACGGCGGCAGCGAGTACCAGATCAACGGCGACACCTGCCGTCTCCTCGACATCCAGGAGCTTCTCTCCGACTCCGGCATCGGCCGCGAGATGCACGTGATCGTCGGCCAGGGCCAGCTCGACTCCGTCCTGCACGCCGACCCCATGGGCCGCCGCGCCTTCATCGAAGAGGCCGCCGGTGTGCTCAAGCACCGCAAGCGCAAGGAGAAGGCCCTCCGGAAGCTGGACGCCATGCAGGCGAACCTCGCCCGCGTCCAGGACCTCACCGACGAGTTGCGCCGCCAACTCAAGCCGCTGGGGCGGCAGGCGGCGGTCGCCCGCAGGGCGGCCGTGATCCAGGCCGATCTGAGGGACGCCCGGCTGCGTCTGCTCGCCGACGATCTCGTACGGCTGAGGGAGGCACTGAGCGCAGAGGTCGCGGACGAGGCCGCGCTCAAGGAACGCAGGGACGCCGCCGAAGCCGAGCTGAAGAAGGCCCTGCAGCGCGAGGCGCTGCTGGAGGACGAGGTGCGCCGGCTGACGCCGCGTCTTCAGCGCGCCCAGCAGACCTGGTACGAGCTGTCGCAGCTCGCGGAGCGGGTGCGCGGCACCGTCTCGCTCGCCGACGCGCGCGTGAAGAGCGCCACCTCCCAGCCCCCCGAGGAGCGGCGCGGCCGCGACCCCGAGGACATGGAACGCGAGGCCGCCCGCATCCGTGAGCAGGAGGCCGAGCTGGAGGCTGCCCTGGAGGCCGCCGAACGCGCGCTGGAGGACACCGTCGCGCACCGCGCCGAGCTGGAGCGTGAACTGGCGATCGAGGAACGGCGGCTGAAGGACGTGGCCCGTGCCATCGCCGACCGTCGCGAGGGCCTCGCCCGGCTGAACGGGCAGGTGAACGCCGCTCGTTCCCGCGCGGCCTCCGCCCAGGCCGAGATCGACCGGCTCGCCGCCGCACGCGACGAGGCGCAGGAGCGCGCCGTCGCCGCGCAGGAGGAGTACGAGGCACTCAAGGCCGAGGTCGACGGTCTGGACGCGGGCGACGCGGATCTGACCGAGCAGCACGAGGAGGCGAAGCGGGCCCTCGCCGAGGCCGAGGCGGCCCTTTCGGCGGCGCGTGAGGCGGCCACCGCGGCCGAGCGCAGGCGGGCCGCGACCCAGGCCCGCCACGATGCCCTGGCCATGGGGCTGCGCCGCAAGGACGGCACGGGTGCCCTGCTCGGCGCGCGGGACCGGCTCACCGGCCTGCTCGGTCCGGCGGCCGAACTGCTGACAGTGGCCCAGGGCCACGAGGTCGCGCTGGCGGCCGCCTTCGGCGCCGCCGCGGACGCGATCGCCGTGACGGGCCCCTCCTCGGCGGCCGAGGCGATCCGATTGCTGCGCAAGCAGGACGCGGGACGTGCGGCGTTGCTGCTGAGCGGCGCCCCCGACGACGGGGAGCAGGCGCCGGCCGTCGGCGCCCCGTACGCCGCCGATCTCGTCCGTGGTCCCGCCGAGCTGATGCCTGCCGTACGGCGGCTGCTGCGGGGCATCGTCGTGGTCGGCACCCTGGAGGACGCCGAGGAACTCGTCTACGCACGGCCCGGCCTGACCGCCGTCACGGCCGAGGGCGATCTGCTCGGCGCCTGCTTCGCGCACGGCGGGTCCGCCGGGGCGCCGAGCCTGCTGGAGGTGCAGGCCTCCGTCGACGAGGCCGCCGCCGAGCTGGAGGAACTTGCCGTCCGGTGCGAGGAGTTGGCCGACGCGCAGCGGCTCGCCGGGGAGCGCCGCAAGGAGTGTGCCGCCCTGGTCGAGGAGCTGGGGGAGCGGCGCCGGGCGGCCGAGCGGGAGAAGTCCGCGGTCGCGCAGCAACTGGGACGGCTGGCCGGGCAGGCGAGGGGCGCCGCCGGGGAGGCCGAGCGTTCCGCCGCCGCCGCGGCCCGGGCACTTCAGGCCCTGGACAAGGCCCTGGGGGAGGTCGAGGAACTCGCCGAACGGCTCGCCGTCGCGGAGGAGATGCCGGTCGAGGAGGAGCCCGACACCTCCGTACGTGACCGGCTCGCCGCCGACGGCGCGAACGCGCGGCAGACCGAGATGGAGGCCAGGCTCCAGGTCCGTACGCACGAGGAGCGGGTGAAGGGGCTGGCCGGACGCGCCGACGCCCTCGACCGCGGCGCCCGCGCCGAACGTGAGGCACGCGCGCGTGCCGAGCGGCGGCGGGCCCGGCTGCGGCACGAGGCCGCCGTCGCCGAGGCCGTCGCCTCCGGTGCCCGGCAGCTCCTCGCCCATGTAGAGGTGTCCCTGGGCAGGGCGGAGGCGGAGCGGACCGCCGCCGAGGCCGTCAAGGTCCGCCGCGAGCAGGAGCTCGCCACCGCCCGCACCGAGGGCCGTGACCTCAAGGCCGAGCTGGACAAGCTCACGGACTCGGTCCACCGGGGCGAGGTGCTCGGCGCGGAGAAGCGCCTGCGCATCGAGCAGCTGGAGACCAGGGCGCTCGAGGAACTGGGTGTCGAACCGGCGGGTCTGATCGCCGAGTACGGTCCCGACCAGCTAGTGCCGCCCTCGCCGCCCGCCGAGGGCGAGGAACTGCCCGAGGACCCTGAACACCCCCGCAACCGGCCGCGGCCCTTCGTGCGCTCCGAGCAGGAGAAGCGGCTCAAGGCCGCCGAGCGGGCCTACCAGCAGCTCGGAAAGGTCAATCCGCTCGCTCTGGAGGAGTTCGCGGCGCTGGAGGAGCGTCACAAGTTCCTCAGCGAGCAGCTGGAGGACCTGAAGAAGACCCGTGCGGATCTGCTTTTGGTGGTGAAGGAGGTCGACGAGCGCGTCGAGCAGGTCTTCACCGAGGCCTACCGCGACACGGCCCGTGAGTTCGAGGGCGTCTTCAGCCGGCTGTTCCCGGGCGGCGAGGGACGGCTCGTGCTGACCGATCCGGACAACATGCTCACCACGGGCGTCGACGTCGAGGCGCGGCCCCCGGGCAAAAAGGTCAAACGGCTCTCCCTGCTCTCGGGCGGTGAGCGGTCGCTGACCGCGGTCGCCCTGCTCGTATCGATCTTCAAGGCGCGTCCCAGCCCGTTCTATGTCATGGACGAGGTCGAGGCGGCCCTCGACGACACCAACCTGCAGCGGCTGATCCGCATCATGCAGGAGCTGCAGGAGGCCTCGCAGCTGATCGTGATCACACATCAGAAGCGGACCATGGAGGTCGCCGACGCGCTGTACGGCGTCTCCATGCAGGGTGACGGTGTGTCGAAGGTCATCTCCCAGCGGCTGCGCTGACTTCGGCTCCGGCCGGGGCGCCATTCCGCCTGCGGCTCCGTCGTGGCTGGTCGCGCGGCCCTTCCCGCCTCCCGTAGACGCTTCCCAACCCTCTTCGAGTTCAAGAAGTGAACGAAACGTGAAAGCCACGTCGTCTAAATGGTCACAGCACTAGGCCTATTGACTTCGATACTTGAACGCATAGTCTCTGCAACGTTGCTTTTACCTTCAGGTGTCGCCACCTGGAAGGGTTCCCCCCACCCCGGCAGCGTTGCCGTGGCCCGAGGAGTCAAACGTGACCAGCACAGCGCAGGCACCCCTGTCAGGAGCCAGGACGGCTCAACCCGAGCATCTCGGACACGTCATCTTCATCGCGGCGGCCGCCGCGATGGGCGGTTTCCTGTTCGGTTACGACAGCTCCGTGATCAACGGCGCCGTCGAGGCCATCCGCGAGCGCTATGACATCGGTTCCGCAGCGCTGGCCCAGGTCATCGCCATCGCCCTGATCGGCTGTGCGATCGGGGCCGCCACCGCCGGCCGGATAGCCGACCGCATCGGCCGTATCCGCTGCATGCAGATCGCCGCCGTCCTCTTCACGGTCAGCGCCGTCGGCTCGGCGCTGCCCTTCGCGCTCTGGGATCTCGCCCTGTGGCGCGTCATCGGCGGTTTCGCCATCGGTATGGCCTCCGTGATCGGCCCCGCGTACATCGCCGAGGTCGCCCCGCCCGCGTACCGCGGCCGGCTCGGCTCCTTCCAGCAGGCCGCGATCGTCGTCGGCATCGCCATCTCCCAGCTGGTCAACTGGGGCCTGCTGAACGCCGCCGGCGGCAACCAGCGCGGTCACCTGATGGGCCTGGAGGCCTGGCAGGTCATGCTCGGCGTCATGGTCGTCCCGGCCGTCCTGTACGGCCTGCTCTCCTTCGCCATCCCCGAGTCCCCGCGATTCCTGCTCTCCGTCGGCAGGCGTGAGCGCGCCCGGGAGATCCTCGCCGAGGTCGAGGGCCGGGGAGCCGACCTGGATGCGCGCGTCGCCGAGATCGAGCAGGCGATGAAGAGCGAGCACAAGTCCACCTTCAAGGACCTGCTCGGCGGCGGCTTCTTCTTCAAGCCGATCGTCTGGGTCGGCATCGGCCTGTCCGTCTTCCAGCAGTTCGTCGGCATCAACGTCGCGTTCTACTACTCCTCGACGCTGTGGCAGTCGGTCGGCATCGACCCGACGGACTCGTTCTTCTACTCGTTCACGACGTCGATCATCAACATCCTCGGCACCGTGGTTGCGATGATCTTCGTGGACCGTGTCGGCCGCAGGCCGCTCGCGATCATCGGTTCGGTCGGCATGGTGATCGGCCTTGCGCTGGAGGCCTGGGCGTTCTCGTCCCACCTCGTCGACGGCAGGCTGCCGAGCACGCAGGGCTGGGTCGCGCTGATCGCCGCCCATGTGTTCGTCCTGTTCTTCGCCCTGTCCTGGGGTGTGGTCGTCTGGGTCATGCTCGGCGAGATGTTCCCGAACAAGATCCGCGCCGCCGCCCTGGGCGTGGCCGCCGCCGCGCAGTGGATCGCCAACTGGGCCATCACCGCGAGCTTCCCGTCGCTGGCCGACTGGAACCTCTCCGGGACCTACGTGATCTACACGGTCTTCGCGGCGCTCTCCGTCCCCTTCGTCCTGAAGTTCGTGAAGGAGACCAAGGGCAAGTCCCTGGAGGAGATGGGCTGACCGCCCACCCCGTCTCGAGGAGAAGGGCCAAGTCCCCGCTGCCCCTCTCCTCGTATCCTGCCGCCGCCCGGCTCGGTCACTGCCCGAGCCGGGCGGCGGCACGTGTGGCTCGTTCGCCCTGGGCCGGTGCCGGCAGGCCGGCCGTGCTCGGCCCCTCGAGCCGGGGCAGCACGTTCTCGCAGAACAGGTGCAGACTGCGCCAGCCCTCGTCGACCGGCATCCCGCCCGAGAGCGGATGCAGGACGTAGGTGTCCAGGCCGAGGGCCAGGCACTCGTCCGGCGTCACAATCCGGTAGACGCCTTCCGCGCGAAGCTCGTCCACCGTGGTGGCCGCCGACCGCACCGCCGACCGGATGCCGTCGGACTGCCAGGAGGCGTACGTCCGCGCCTCGTGCAGGAAGTGCCCGCCACAGCGCGCCCACGCCCGGTCCGGATCCTCGGCGAGATGCAGCAGCGGGGTCTCGGCGGCCGGCATCATCGTCCAGCCCTCGGTGCCGTACTCCGTGAGCTGCTCCTTGTAGTACGCCGCCAGCTCCGGCAGGTGCGCGCTCGGGAAGAAGGGCAGGCCCAGGCGGGCGGCGCGGCGAGCCGCCGCCGTCGAGGAGCCCCCGACCAGCAGCAGTGGGTGCGGCTGTGTGTACGGGCGCGGGGTGACGCGTACGGTACGGCCGCGGTAGGCGAACTCCTCGCCGGTCCACGCCCTGAGCACGGTCTCCAGCAGCTCGTCCTGGAGCCTGCCGCGCCGCTTCCACTCCACGTCGAAGAGGGCGTACTCCTCCGGCCGGTAGCCGATCCCCGCCACGGTGACCAGCCGGCCGCCGCTGAGCAGGTCCAGTACGGCGATGTCCTCGGCCAGCCGCAGAGGGTCGTGCAGCGGGCCGATGACCGCCGAGACGGTGACCGCCAGCCGCCGGGTCGCGCCGAAGACCGCGCCGGCGAAGGCGAACGGCGAAGGCAGCCAGTTGTTCGCGGCCCCGTGGTGCTCCTCGGTCTGGACGGTGGTTATCCCGCGGTCGTCGGCGTACGCGGCCATCTCCACGGCCGCGCGGTAGCGGGCGCCCAGGGAGGCGGGGGTCGCGCCGGGCTCGACGAGGTTGAAACGTACGACCGTGACGGGCATGGGAGGCCCCCTTCACCTTCGCCGGGAGGGTGTGCACGGGGACGTTAGCTGACGAGGCATCAGACAACCAGGGTCTCGTACCCCGGAGCCGTCGCCGGACCGCCCGGGGCCCGGTCGCGCATACTGGACCCGTTATGGAAATCGTCATCCTTGCTGTAGTCATCGCCGTGGTCGTGGTCGCCGCGCTCGGCGGGCTCGTCGTCGGCAGTCGCCGTAAGAAGCAGCTGCCCCCGGCGCCCCCGACGACGCCCGACATCACCGCCCCTCCGGCCGAGCCGCACGTCGGCGACGAGGCCGAGACGCCGCGCGACGAGGAACGCCGGACGATCGAGGAGGTAGACCTCCCGGAGGGTTCCGCTCCCGTCGTCGTCGAGGAGCCGCCCGCCGCCGAAGCGCCCCCGATCGAGATCCCCGAGCCCACCGCCGGCCGTCTGGTCCGCCTGCGCGCCCGTCTGTCCCGCTCGCAGAACGCGCTCGGCAAGGGGCTGCTGACCCTTCTGTCCCGGGAGCACCTCGACGAGGAGACCTGGGAGGAGATCGAGGACACCCTGCTCACCGCCGACGTCGGTGTGCAGCCCACCCAGGAGCTCGTCGAACGCCTGCGCGAGCACGTAAAGGTGCTCGGCACCCGTTCACCGGAGGAGCTGCGCGGACTGCTGCGCGAGGAGCTGCTCCAGCTGGTCGGCACCGACATGGACCGCACGGTCCACACCGAGCCCGAGACCAGCAAGCCCGGCATCGTGATGGTCGTCGGTGTCAACGGCACCGGCAAGACCACCACCACCGGCAAGCTCGCCCGAGTTCTCGTGGCCGACGGCCGCAGCGTCGTCCTCGGCGCCGCCGACACCTTCCGTGCCGCCGCCGCCGACCAGCTGCAGACCTGGGGTGAGCGGGTCGGCGCCCACACCGTGCGCGGCCCGGAGGCCGGCGACCCCGCTTCCGTCGCGTTCGACGCGGTCAAGGAGGGCAAGGAGATCGGCGCCGACGTCGTCCTCATCGACACGGCTGGGCGCCTGCACACCAAGACCGGCCTCATGGACGAGCTGGGCAAGGTCAAGCGGGTCGTCGAGAAGCATGCGCCGCTGGACGAGGTGCTGCTGGTCCTGGACGCCACGACCGGGCAGAACGGACTCGTCCAGGCCCGCGTGTTCGCCGAGGTCGTGGACATCACCGGCATCGTGCTCACCAAGCTCGACGGCACGGCCAAGGGCGGCATCGTGGTCGCGGTCCAGCGCGAGCTGGGTGTGCCGGTCAAGCTGATCGGTCTCGGCGAGGGCGCCGACGACCTGGCGCCGTTCGACCCGGAAGCGTTCGTGGATGCGCTTATCGGCGACTGACGGCACACGACGAGGCGTACGGAGCCACCGGCGGCGTACGCGGAGAAGGGCCCCCACCACATGGTGCAGATGTGATGGGGGCCCTTGGCTGTCGCCGCCCGACGGGGCGCCCGAAGGGCCGGGCGCCCCGTCGGGCCGCGCTTTCAGGCCCGTGAGCGATGCGCCGCGTACGCCAGGGTGCCGATCAGCAGGCGTGCGGCCGGGGGGCTCGTCGCCGAGTCGAGCGCGGGGGCGCGGAGCCAGCGGGCCGGGCCGAGGCCGCCGCGGTCGGAAGGCGGGGCCGTGAGGTACGTGCCCGGGCCGAGCGCGTGCAGGTCGAGGTCCGCGTCGTCCCACCCCATCCGGTACAGCAGCGTGGGGAGCTCGGCAGCGGAGCCCGGGGCGACGAAGAAGTGGGCGCGGCCGTCCGGGGTCGCCGTCACCGGCCCGAGCGGGAGGCCCATGCGCTCCAGCCGCACCAGCGCACGCCGTCCCGCCGCCTCGGCGACCTCGATCACATCGAACGCGCCGCCGACCGGCAGCATCACCGAGGCGCCGGGAACCTCGGCCCATGCCTCGGTCGCCTGGTCCAGCGTGGCACCCGCGCGCACGACGGGCGTGAAGTCCAGCGGATGCGCGCCGGGTGCCTCGCAGTCCGTCCTGCCGCAGGAGCAAGCCCCTGCGACCGCCCGGGCGCCGGGGACCACGTCCCAGCCCCACAGGCCGGTGTACTCGGCCACGGCGGTGCACTCCGACGAGCGGCCCCGGCGCCGCGCGCCGGGCCTGATTTCGCGGAGACCCCGCGTGCCGCCGATCGTGAAGTCCATACCCCCTCCAACGGGTCCGGTGCGCCGATGGTTACGCGACGAAGTCGGAATGTGACGCTGAGTTCCCGCATTCTCGCCGCGTAGGCCGTCATCGCGGGGCCGGGGGCGGCGCCCGGTTGTTACCCGGGGTGGTGAGTTCGGCGGTGCGCGCCGGTCACTGCACCGCTCCACCTGCTTCCGGCCGTCATGTGTCAAGTGAATCGCGCCTGGGCCACCGTGAGTTCATTCGAAGGGGTGGCGAATGGTGGCGATTCTGGAATCACCATGGCTGGACGCGTGATCGTAGGATTACTTTGAGTGCACGAGTCCTGGGGACGCACGCACTCGTGGGTATGCCGGAGGCAAGTCGGTTCCCGTCCGACGGCTGAGAACTGCCGGACGCGGGGCGGTATCCACCGGCATGCTGGTAGGGCTTGGCGCACAAAGCGCACAAGTGGTTTCAGGGATGGGGGCGTTCCAGTGGGCGGCAACGGCGGAAGCGGCGAGAACGCTGACAAGCGCCCCAACGAGCTGCTCGGCTCTTGGTTCGTGCGAAGCGGCTGGTCGAAGGGCGAGCTGGCGCGTCAAGTCAACCGCAGAGCCCGCCAGTTGGGTGCCAACCACATCTCCACGGACACCTCGCGGGTGCGCCGCTGGCTCGACGGGGAGAACCCGCGCGAGCCGATTCCGCGGATCCTGTCGGAGCTGTTCTCCGAGCGTTTCGGCTGTGTGGTCGCCATCGAGGACCTGGGGCTGCGTCCGGCCCACCAGTCACCCTCCGTGTCCGGAATCGACATGCCCTGGACGGGCCCGCAGACGGTGGCGTTGATCAGCGAGTTCTCGCGCAGCGACCTGATGCTGGCGCGGCGCGGTTTTCTCGGGACCTCCCTGGCGCTGTCCGCGGGCCCGTCCCTGATCGAGCCCCTGCAGCGCTGGCTGGTACCGAGCCCCGCCGCCCCGCGCGAGGAGCCCGACCCCGTGCCGTCCGGGCGGGCCCGCGGCCGACTCTCCAAGCCGGAGCTGGACCTCCTCGAGACCACCATCGTGATGTTCCGGCAGTGGGACGCCCAGTGCGGCGGCGGTCTGCGCCGCAAGGCCGTCGTAGGCCAGCTGCGCGAGGTGACCGACCTCCTCCAGGAGCCCCAGCCGGAGGCCACCACGCGGCGTCTGTTCAAGGTCGCCGCCGAGCTGGCCGAACTGGCCGGCTGGATGAGCTACGACGTCGGGCTCCAGCCCACCGCGCAGAAATACTTCGTCCTCGCCCTGCACGCCGCCAAGGAGGCGGGCGACAAGCCGCTCGGCTCGTACGTCCTGTCCAGCATGAGCCGCCAGATGATCCACCTGGGCCGGCCCGACGACGCCCTGGAGCTCATCCACCTCGCCCAGTACGGCAGCCGGGACTGCGCGAGCCCGCGCACCCAGGCGATGCTGTATGCGATGGAGGCCCGTGCGTACGCGAGCATGGGCCAGCCCGGCAGGTGCAAGCGTGCCGTCAGGATGGCCGAGGACACCTTCGCCGACGCACTGGAGTTCGACGAGCCCGAGCCCGACTGGATCCGCTTCTTCTCCGAGGCCGAGCTGCACGCCGAGAACTCCCACTCGTACCGCGATCTCGCCTATGTCGCGGGCCGCAGCCCCAGCTACGCCTCCCTCGCCGAGCCCGTGATGCAGAAGGCCGTCGACCTCTTCGCCGAGGACACCGAGCACCAGCGGTCGTACGCACTCAACCTCATCGGCATGGCCACCGTGCACCTTCTCCAGCGCGAGCCCGAGCAGAGCTCCGTGCTGGCCAAACGGGCCATGGAAATCGCCAGAAAGGTCCGGTCGGAACGCGTCAACACTCGTATCCGAAAGACCGTGGACACGGCGGTGCGCGATTTCGGTGATCTTGCCGAGGTCGTCGAATTGTCCGACCATCTCGCCGCCCACCTGCCCGAGACCGCAGAGGCGATCTGATTCTTTTCGGGCCCGCCGGAACCCAAGGGCCCCTTGAGACCCCGGCCGCGGCCGCCATCCCGAACTGCCCGACTCGGCTCCCCCAGCCAGGTCATCGGATGGCCGCCGCGGCCGGCCTGCATACCGCGACCATTGACCGAGGACCTTTCTTCGGGTAACGGCCGGGTCCGCTGGAGCGGTGACCATTCGGGCGCGAGAACGACTCAGACGCATGAAGGAGCGCCATTCCTGAATGGTTGCGTCACGATAACGATCGACGTGACCGGCATCCGGCAGTTCATCAATGCGTAACACGCGCGGTGTCTTCGTCACTGCGGCGAAACATCGAGGGGCGTCGACGGAAACGGCGCTGCGCCAATCTCATGGCGCATAACCGGCCCACCCCTCATGCCCGAACCGCTCACAGGCTTCGCCCGCACGGGGCCGTACAACCGACGAGGAGACGCCGATGGCACCAGCCGCCATCACGCTTGCGGCAGACGCACCCAAGTTGTCGTCCGCCAACACAGGCTTCATGCTCATCTGTTCCGCCCTGGTGCTGCTCATGACCCCGGGCCTGGCCTTCTTCTACGGAGGCATGGTCCGCGTCAAGAGCACCCTGAACATGCTGATGATGAGCTTCATCAGCCTGGGCGTCGTCACCATCCTGTGGGTGCTCTACGGCTTCTCCATGGCCTTCGGCACCGACAAGGGCTCGATAATCGGCTGGACCTCCGGCTACGTCGGCTTCAGCGGTATCGGCAAGATGGACCTCTGGCCCGGATACACGATCCCGGTCTTCGTCTTCGCCGTCTTCCAGATGATGTTCGCGATCATCACGCCCGCCCTGATAAGCGGCGCGCTGGCGGACCGCGTGAAGTTCACGGCCTGGTCCCTCTTCCTCGCCCTGTGGGCCACGATCGTGTACTTCCCGGTCGCCCACTGGGTCTGGGGCACCGGCGGCTGGGCCTTCAAGCTGGGCGTGATCGACTTCGCCGGCGGTACGGCGGTCCACATCAACGCGGGTGCGGCGGCGCTCGGTGTGATCCTCGTCATCGGCAAGCGCGTCGGATTCAAGAAGGACCCGATGCGCCCGCACAGCCTGCCGCTGGTCATGCTCGGTGCCGGTCTCCTGTGGTTCGGCTGGTTCGGCTTCAACGCCGGCTCGTGGCTCGGCAACGACGACGGCGTCGGCCCGCTGATGTTCGTCAACACCCAGGTCGCCACGGCCGCCGCGATGATCGCCTGGCTTCTGTACGAGAAGATCCGCCACGGCGCCTTCACCACGCTGGGCGCCGCCTCCGGCGCGGTCGCCGGTCTGGTCGCGATCACCCCGTCCGGCGGCGCGGTCTCCCCGCTGGGCGCGATCGCAGTCGGCGCCGTCGCAGGTGTCCTGTGCGCCATGGCCGTCGGCCTGAAGTACAAGTTCGGCTACGACGACTCCCTCGACGTCGTCGGCGTCCACATGGTCGGCGGTGTCATCGGCTCCCTGCTGATCGGCCTCTTCGCCAGCGGCAAGGGCCAGTCCGACGTCAAGGGCCTCTTCTACGGCGGCGGTCTGCACCAGTTCTGGATTCAGTGCGCGGGTGTCTTCGCGGTCCTCGCCTACTCCCTGATCGTCTCCGCGGTCCTCGCCTTCCTCCTCGACAAGACGATCGGCATGCGGGTCACCGAGGACGAGGAAGTCTCCGGCATCGACCAGGCCGAGCACGCCGAGACGGCGTACGACTTCAGCGGCGCGGGCGGCGGCGTCATGTCCAGCGCCGCGGCTCCGGCCCCTGCCGCCACGCAGAGCAAGAAGGTGGACGCATGAAGCTCATCACCGCCGTCGTGAAGCCCCACCGGCTCGACGAGATCAAGGAGGCCCTGCAGGCCTTCGGGGTGCACGGTCTGACGGTCACCGAAGCCAGCGGCTACGGTCGGCAGAGGGGGCACACCGAGGTCTACCGGGGCGCCGAGTACACGGTCGACCTCGTCCCCAAGATCCGTATCGAGGTGCTCGCCGAGGACGACGACGCCGAGCAGCTCGTCGAGGTCATCGTGAAGGCGGCCCGCACCGGCAAGATCGGGGACGGCAAGGTCTGGTCCGTCCCGGTCGAGACGGCCGTCCGGGTCCGGACCGGCGAGCGCGGTCCCGACGCGCTGTAAGGCATTGAGGAACAGGAGTCGCTGGGTGACGAGTACGGACGTACGTACGGAAGCAGAAGGCTCGGGACCCAGCGGCTACGCGGCGGCCCGGCTGCGCCTCCTCACGGAGGGGGCGCAGTCCGGGCCGCCGCGCCGTGCGGCCCTGGCCGAACTGACGGACGGCTGGCTCGCCGAGCTGTTCGCCGCCGGCGCCGAGGGCCTGCACGGTGTCTCCCTCGTCGCCGTCGGCGGGTACGGCCGCGGTGAGCTGTCCCCGCGCAGCGACCTCGATCTGGTGCTGCTGCACGACGGCGGGGACGGCAAGGCGGTCGCCGCCCTCGCCGACCGCCTCTGGTACCCCGTCTGGGACCTGGGCCTGGCCCTCGACCACTCCGTGCGCACCCCCGCGGAGGCCCGCAGGACCGCCGCCGAGGATCTCAAGGCACAGCTCGGCCTGCTGGACGCCCGGCACCTGGCGGGTGACCTCGGGCTGACCGCGGGCCTGCGAACGGCCGTGCTGGCCGACTGGCGCAACCAGGCGCCCAAACGCCTCCCCGAGCTGCAGGAGCTGTGCGCCGAGCGGGCCGAGCGCCAGGGCGAGCTGCAGTACCTGCTCGAGCCCGACCTCAAGGAGGCACGCGGCGGTCTGCGCGACGCCACGGCCCTGCGGGCGGTGGCCGCGTCCTGGCTGGCGGACGCCCCGCGCGAGGGACTGGCGGACGCCCGGCGCAGGCTCCTGGACGTACGGGACGCGCTGCATCTGACCACCGGGCGCGCCACCGACCGGCTGGCGTTGCAGGAGCAGGACCAGGTCGCCGCCGAACTCGGGCTGCTGGACGCCGACACGCTGCTGCGCCAGGTGTACGAGGCGGCACGCCTCATCGCGTACGCGAGCGATGTCACCTGGCGCGAGGTGGGGCGTGTGCTGCGCTCGCGCGCGATGCGGCCGCGGCTGCGCGCCATGCTGGGCGGCGGCAAGCCGGTCACGGAGCGGTCCCCGCTGGCGGAAGGTGTGGTGGAACAGGACGGCGAAGTGGTGCTCGCGCGCGCCGCGCGCCCTGAGCGCGACCCTGTGCTCCCCCTGCGCGCCGCAGCCGCTGCCGCCCAGGCCGGTCTCCCGCTCTCCCTGCACGCCGTACGGCGCATGGCCACCGCTGTGCACCCTCTGCCCACGCCCTGGCCCGCCGAGGCGCGGGAACAGCTCGTGACCCTGCTGGGCTCCGGGCGCCCGACCGTGGAGGTGTGGGAGGCGCTCGAGGCCGAGGGGCTGATCACCCGCCTGCTGCCCGACTGGGAGCGTGTGCGCTGCCGCCCGCAGCGCAACGCCGTGCATCTGTGGACCGTGGACCGGCATCTGATCGAGACGGCCGTACGCGCATCCGAGCTGACCCGCCGTGTCGGACGCCCCGACCTCCTCCTGGTCGCCGCGCTGCTGCACGACATCGGCAAGGGCTGGCCCGGTGACCACTCCGTCGCGGGCGAGATCATCGCGCGGGACGTGGCGACCCGTATCGGCTTCGACCGCGACGACGTCGCCGTCCTCGCCACCCTCGTCCGCCACCATCTCCTGCTTGTCGAGACGGCGACCCGGCGTGATCTCGAGGACCCGGCCACCGTGCGCTCGGTCGCCGATGCCGTCGGCTCGCAGAGCACCCTGGAGCTCCTGCACGCACTGACCGAGGCGGACGCGCTGGCCACCGGGCCCGCGGCCTGGTCCTCCTGGCGGGGGGCGCTGGTGACCGATCTGGTCAAGCGGGTCGCGGCGCTGCTGGCCGGCGACGAGCCCGCCGAACCGGAGGCCGCGACGCCCACCGCCGAGCAGGAGCGGCTGTCCGTCGAGGCGTTCCGCATGGGCGGCCCGGTGCTGGCTCTGCGCGCGCAGACCGAGCCCCCGTCCGAGGAGCCGTCCGGTGCACCGGAACCCCTCGGCGTGGAACTGCTCATCGCCGTACCGGACCAGCCCGGTGTGCTGCCCGCGGTGGCGGGCGTGCTGGCCGTGCACCGCCTCACCGTCCGCACGGCCGAGCTACGGGCGCTGGACCTGCCCGACGGCGTCCACGAGGGCTCTGTCCTGCTGCTCGACTGGCGGGTCGCCGCGGAGTACGGCTCGCTGCCCCAGGCCGCGCGGCTGCGCGCAGACCTCGTACGGGCCCTGGACGGCTCCCTGGACATCGCGGCGCGTCTGGCGGAGCGGGACGCCGCCTACCCCCGCCGCCGGGGCGTGGTGGCGCCCCCGCCCCGGGTGACGGTCGCCCCGGCGGCCTCGCGGCACGCCACGGTGATCGAGGTACGGGCCCAGGACGCGCCGGGGCTGCTGTTCCGGATCGGACGGGCACTGGAGAAGTCGGGCGTACGGATGCGGAGCGCGCATGTGTCGACCCTCGGGTCCAACGCCGTGGACGCCTTCTATGTGACCACGGCCACAGGCGTGCCCTTGTCGGGGGAGGAGGCGGCGTCAGTGGCGCAGACGCTGGAGGAGGCGCTGCGGGCGTGACCTCGTGGTGATGCCATGTGCTCTCCGGATGTGATCCCCGTCACCTCGGGGGTCGTCCGGAGTCGACCCGCGTCCACGCCGAGCGTGCTACGTGCTCCCCGCCGACGCGGGGATGTGTCCTCGCACGCAGTGTCCAGCGGGCGTGGACGATTTGCTCGCCGGGCCGGATACCCTGGAGGGCAGCCCGAAACGACCCCGACCCCGAGGACCGACGCCGCCGTGTTCGATACCCTCTCCGACCGCCTCAGCGCGACTTTTAAAAACCTCCGCGGGAAAGGCAGGCTCTCCGAGGCGGACATCGACGCCACCGCACGCGAGATCCGTGTCGCGCTCCTCGAAGCCGACGTGGCCCTGCCGGTCGTCCGGATCTTCATCAAGAACATCAAGGAGCGCGCCCTCGGTGCCGAGGTCTCCAAGGCGCTGAACCCGGCCCAGCAGGTCCTCAAGATCGTCAACGAGGAGCTGGTCACGATCCTCGGTGGCGAGACCCGCCGCCTCCGGTTCGCCAAGCAGCCCCCGACGGTGATCATGCTCGCGGGTCTGCAGGGTGCCGGTAAGACCACCCTCGGCGGCAAGCTCGCCAAGTGGCTCAAGGAGCAGGGCCACTCCCCTCTCCTGGTCGCCGCCGACCTCCAGCGTCCGAACGCGGTCAACCAGCTGAGCGTCGTCGCCGAGCGCGCCGGTGTGGCCGTCTTCGCGCCCGAGCCGGGCAATGGCGTCGGCGACCCGGTCAAGGTCGCCAGGGACTCCGTCGAGCACGCGAGGACCAAGGTCCACGACATCGTGATCGTGGACACCGCCGGCCGCCTCGGCATCGACCAGGAGATGATGCAGCAGGCCGCGGACATCCGCGACGCCGTCCGCCCGGACGAGATCCTCTTCGTCGTCGACGCGATGATCGGTCAGGACGCCGTCAACACGGCGGAGGCCTTCCGTGACGGCGTCGGCTTCGACGGCGTGGTGCTCTCCAAGCTCGACGGTGACGCCCGCGGTGGTGCGGCCCTGTCGATCGCCTCCGTCACCGGCAAGCCGATCATGTTCGCGTCGAACGGCGAGAAGCTCGAGGACTTCGACGCCTTCCACCCGGACCGGATGGCCTCCCGCATCCTCGACATGGGTGACCTGCTCACCCTGATCGAGCAGGCGGAGAAGACCTTCAGCCAGGCCGAGGCCGAGAAGATGGCCTCCAAGCTGGCGTCCAAGAAGGGCCAGGACTTCACCCTCGACGACTTCCTGGCCCAGATGGAGCAGGTCAGGAAGATGGGGTCGATCTCCAAGCTGCTCGGCATGCTCCCGGGGATGGGCCAGATCAAGGACCAGATCAACAACATCGACGAGCGGGACGTCGACCGCACGGCCGCGATCATCAAGTCGATGACCCCGGGTGAGCGCCAGGACCCGACGATCATCAACGGCTCCCGGCGCGCCCGTATCGCCAAGGGATCCGGTGTCGAGGTCAGCGCGGTGAAGAACCTGGTCGAGCGGTTCTTCGACGCCCGCAAGATGATGTCCCGCATGGCCCAGGGCGGTATGCCCGGCATGCCGGGGCTCCCGGGCATGGGCGGCGGGCCCGGCCGCAGCAAGAAGCAGCCGAAGAAGGCCAAGGGCAAGCAGCGCTCCGGCAACCCCATGAAGCGCAAGCAGCAGGAGCAGGAGGCCGCCGCGCGCCGCGCCGCCTCGGCCGAGGGCGGCGGCGCCTTCGGACTGCCGCAGCAGAGCGGTCAGGAGTTCGAGCTGCCGGACGAGTTCAAGAAGTTCATGGGCTGACGCGAATCGCTTCCTGGGTTGTTGCGACGCGCTTCATGATCTGACGCGACGCGCTTAAGGGCTGCTCGGGCAAGATCCTGTACGACGCCGAGGGCGCTCCTCTTCGAAGGGGCGCCCTCAGCGCGTGCCGGGGTGCGCTTCGTGCCGTACCGTCCGATATATGGGCAATCCCGCCCCTGAGCGCAAAACACCCGACCAGCCGTGGCGCACCGAGGGCACCCCGGCCGGGAAGCCCTCCAGGTGGCCCGGTGGCAGAAGGCCGCCCGGCGGCTGGTGGGGCCTGGTCGTCGCCGCGGTGGTCGTCTTCCTCCTTGCCTACCTCGGGCTGTCCTACTACACCGTGGGCAACGAGCCGACGATCTCGTACACGGAGTTCAGCAGGCAGCTCAACGACGGCAACGTCACCACGGTCTACGCCAAGGGCGACACCATCCAGGGCCGGCTCAAGAACCCCCAGCCCAACCCCGAGGGCGGCGGCAAGTACACCAGTTTCAAGACCCAGCGCCCGGCCTTCGCGGACGACAAGCTCTGGCAGAACCTGACCAGGCACCACGTCACGGTCACCGCGCAACCGGTCGTCCAGGAACGCAGCTTGCTGTCGAACCTGTTGCTCTCGCTGGCGCCGATACTGATCCTGGTGGCGCTGTGGATCTTCATCTCACGGCGGGTGAGTGCGGGTCTGGGCGCGGGCGGGCTGTTCGGCCGCAGGGCGCCGCCCAAGCCGGTCGAACTGCAGCCGGGCACCCCGCGTACGAGCTTCGACGACGTGGCCGGCATCGAGGAGGTCAAGGGCGAGCTGGCCGATGTCGTCGACTTCCTCAAGAACCCCGACGCGTACCGCAGGATGGGCGCGAAGGCGCCGCGCGGCGTGCTGCTCACGGGCCCGCCGGGCACCGGCAAGACACTGCTCGCGCGTGCGGTGGCCGGCGAGGCGGGCGTGCCGTTCTTCTCCGCCTCCGCCTCCGAGTTCATCGAGATGATCGTGGGTGTCGGCGCCTCCCGTGTCCGGGAACTGTTCGCCGAGGCCCGCAAGATGGCCCCGTCGATCATCTTCATCGACGAGATCGACACGATCGGGCGGGTGCGCGGCGGCGGGGCGTCGCTGGGCGGTCATGACGAGCGCGAGCAGACGCTGAACCAGATCCTCACGGAGATGGACGGCTTCACCGGGTCGGAGGGCGTGATCGTCATCGCGGCGACGAACCGCGCCGACGTCCTGGACCCGGCGCTGACCCGGCCCGGCCGCTTCGACCGGCTGGTCACCGTCTCGCCGCCGGACCGCAACGGCCGCGAGGCGATCCTGAGGATCCACACGCGCGACATCCCGCTCGCCCCGGACGCGGACCTGGCCCAGGTGGCCAGGATGACTCCGGGCATGACGGGCGCCGATCTGGCCAACCTCGCCAACGAGGCGGCCCTGCTGGCGGTCAAGCGGGGACAGCAGCAGGTGACGCAGTCGGACTTCCTGGAGGCACTGGAGAAGGTGCAGCTTGGCGCCGCGCGCTTGCTCGTGATGCCCGAGGAGGAGCGCCGGCGCACCGCGTACCACGAGAGCGGGCACGCTCTGCTGGGCATGCTGCAGCCCGGCGCCGACCCGGTCCGCAAGATCACCATCGTGCCGCGCGGCCGGGCCCTCGGGGCGACGCTGTCGACCCCCGAGTCCGAGCGGCACGCGTACACGGAGGAGTATCTGCGCGGCCGTATCATCGGCGCGCTGGGCGGGATGGCGGCCGAACACGTGGTCTACGACGTCATCACCACCGGCTCCGAGAGCGACCTCGAACAGGTCACCAACATCGCCCGCGGCATGGTCGCCCGCTGGGGCATGAGCGAACGGGTGGGCCGGCTGGCGGCCCTGCCGAACGACCCGCAGCAGCCGTACGGCCTGGCGGCGGCCCCGCACACGCTGGACGTCGTCGAGAGCGAGATGCGCCGGATCGTGGAAGGGTGCTACGAGGAGGCGTGCCGCAAACTCGACGAGCACAGGGGCCAGTTGGACGCGCTGGCGGAGGCTCTCCTGGCCAACGAGACGCTGGACGAGGCGGACGCCTACCGCATCGCGGGCATCCTGCGCCCGCGAAAGGAGGACTGAGCGCCCCGGGAGGTCCGGGGATCCCCCCGGTCACGTGCGATGCTCCGCATGGTCCACGCGATGGTCCGGATGGTTCAGGGGATGCGCGCGATCAGGTAGCGGAACACGTTCGGCATCCACACCGTGCCGTCCGGCCGCCGGTGCGGGTGCAGCGCCTCCGCCAGTTCCTTGTCGACCTGCTCCTGGTCCGTGGCCCGGATCGCGGCGTCGAACAACCCCGTCGACAGCATCCCTCGCAGCGCGCTGTCCATGTCGGCGTACCCGAAGGGGCAGGCGACCCGCCCCGATCCGTCCGGCCGGAGCCCGCAGCGCTGTGCGGTCTCCTCCAGGTCGTCGCGCCGCGCCGGGCGCCAACTGCCGGTCCCCTGTTCGGGATCGGCCAGCTTGGTGGCGACGCGGAGCACGGAGGAGGTGGTGCACCGTTCCGGCGGACCCCACGCGGCGAGCACCGCGAGCGCCCCGCGCTCGGCGAACGGCGTGGCGGCGATGAGCTGTCGCGCGAGGACCGCCGTGTCGCCGGCCGCGCATCCGACCGGCTCGAACGCGGTCAGCAGGTTGTACGCCGGCTCGCCACGAGAGGGTGCGGCGTCCCGCGGGGAGCCGTCCACGATCCGGGGGCCCGTACGCGCGCGCGTGCCCGGCGTTGCGGGCAGCAGCCGCTCGCGCGCCAGGGCCAGCCGCTCCCGGCTGCCCGAGTCGACACCGGTGACCGAGGCGCCCCGGGAGGCAGCCAACAGCAGGGCGAGGCCCGCGCCGCAGCCCAGCCCCAGCAGCCGTGTCCCGCAGCCCACGTCGAGCCGTTCGTAGACGGCCTCGTAGAGCGGTACGAGCATCCGCTCCTGTATCTCGGCCCAGTCACGCGCCCGTGCACGCCGGTCCACGCGCGGAGCCGCTCCCGCGTGCGGGAGGTGCTGCCGCGCGAGCGTAGGTGTCATTCGAAAGCGCCCCAATCCGCCGAGAGTTGCAGCTGTGTTCGATTGCGTAGCCCCCGTGAAGTGCGCTCTGTTCCGCGTAGCCCCCGTATGCCAGGTAACTCCGCGCCCGCCGAAGCGTCCAGGGGGTGTGAGGCACTCCTTGTGCGCTGTCCGTGCGCCCCGGCACCTCACCCCTGGGTGACCATGGATTCACGGTGCGTACCGGTGTCCCCGTACCATCACGCCATGGCAAAGGCACCCGTTCTCACGCCCCGGGCGGACGACTTCCCGCGCTGGTACCAGGACCTGATCAACAAGGCCGAACTGGCTGACAACGGGCCGGTGCGCGGCACCATGGTGATCCGGCCGTACGGGTATGCGCTGTGGGAGCGGATGCAGCAGGAGATGGACGCGCGCATCAAGGACGCGGGCGCCTCGAACGCCTACTTCCCCCTGTTCATCCCGCAGTCGTATCTGACGAAGGAGGCCGAGCACGTCGAGGGTTTCGCCCCCGAGCTCGCGGTCGTCACGCACGGCGGCGGCAAGGACCTGGAGGAGCCCGTCGTCGTGCGTCCCACCTCCGAGACGATCATCAACGACTACTTCTCCAAGTGGGTGCAGAGCTACCGCGATCTGCCGCTGCTGATCAACCAGTGGGCCAACGTGGTGCGTTGGGAGATGCGTCCGCGTGTGTTCCTGCGCACGACCGAGTTCCTGTGGCAGGAGGGCCACACCGCCCACGCCACATACGAGGACGCCCGGGACTACGCCGCGTACATCCACCAGGAGGTGTACGCCGACTTCATGGTCAACGTCCTCGGCATCGACGTCGTGCTCGGCCGCAAGACGGCGAGCGAGCGTTTCGCCGGAGCCGTCAACACCCTCACCCTCGAAGGGATGATGGGCGATGGCAAGGCACTCCAGATGGGCACCAGCCACGAACTCGGCCAGAACTTCGCCAAGGCGTTCCACACGCAGTACCTGTCGAAGGAGGGCAGGCAGGAGTTCGTCTGGCAGACGTCCTGGGGCTCGTCCACGCGCATGGTGGGTGGCCTGATCATGTCCCATGGCGACGACGACGGGTTGCGGGTGCCACCGCACCTCGCCCCGGTCCAGGCCGTCGTCCTCGCGATCAAGGGCGATGACGCGGTTCTGGCCAAGGTCCGCGAAGTCGGCGACCGGCTCAAGGCGGCCGGGATCCGCGTCCAGGTGGACGACCGCACCGACACCCCCTTCGGCCGGCGCGCCGTCGACTGGGAGCTCAAGGGCGTGCCCGTGCGCATCGAGATCGGGCCCCGTGACCTGGAGAACGGCACGGCGATGCTGGCCCGCCGCATCCCGGGAGGCAAGGAGCCGGTGGCGATCGAATCGCTGGTCGGCGCGCTGCCCGGGATCCTCGAGGAGGACCAGGCGCTGCTGCTCGAGCAGTCGCGGGAGCGCCGTGCGTCCCGTACGGCGGACGTGGCCACGGTCGAGGAGGCAGTCGAGGCGGCCGCCGCGGGCGGCTGGGCCCGTATCCCATGGGCGGTGCTCGGTGAGGACGGGGAGGCCAAGCTGGCCGAGCATGCGGTGACCGTACGGTGTCTGGTCGCCGAGGACGGGTCGGTCCCCGACGCCGACGACACACCGGGTAACGTCGCGGTCGTCGCGCGCGCTTATTGAGATACGAGGAGAGCGGCCGAGCGCGACCGAAACATCTCTTGCGTATCGGTGGGCCACGCACGCCCCGGCGCGCGGACTCTCTCTACGCCCCGGGGCGTACGCGTCGCTACGCACCACCTTGGTATGAGCTGTGAAGCTTCTCCGCAGATCGGCGCACGCGCCCTCGTCAGGACGCATCAGCGGCAACTGACGGGTACGTGCAAATTATTTGGGATGGCCCGGAATAGGAACACAGGAGCCCTCAGGCTCGTTGTCATTACGTGAGCACGACACCACCTGTTCTCGCCGCAGAGCTGGCGCAGGCGTGGGCCGACATTCAACGGCACCACCCCGAGCTGCCAGATCTTGCCGCGCCCGAATCCCTGATCGGCGAGTCGTCGTCCGCCTGCGGACACGAACTCTCCTTCGAGCGACTGCTCCATGAGGCAGTCCATGGCATCGCCGCCGCCCGCGGCGTACGCGACACCTCCCGTGCCGGCCGCTATCACAACCGCAGATTCCTCTCGATCGCCGAGGAACTGGGCCTGGACCACCCCGAGGAGCCGCACCCGAGCAGCGGCTTCTCGCTGGTCACGCTCAACCCCGAGGCGAAACGGCGCTACCGCCCGACGATGGAGCGGCTCCAGCGCGCGCTGAAGGCGCACACGGCGGCCACGGCCGCGGACACGGCGCGTACGTTCCGCGGCCCGGCCGCCCGCCACGGCTCCTCCGGGGGCGGTGTGCGCGTCAAGGCGGTCTGCGACTGCGGCCGCAACGTCCGCGTCGTCCCGTCGGTCCTGGCCCAGGCCCCGATCATGTGCGGCGGCTGCGGCAAACCGTTCCGCATCCCGGAACCGGTCGGGGCGGCGGCAAGCTGAGCGACGGCTGCTCGTGGCAGCCGTACTCGGCGTGGCCGTGGCTCACGGCACGACAGGCACCCACTGAGCGTCGGGAAGGCGTGACAACGCCTCCGGGGGACCCGGCGCCGGGTGCCTCTCAGGCGTGCCCGGACGTACCCTCGGCCCGAGGCGGCCCGCAGGGTGTGGCACAATGGCTAGCTGTACTCGACAGCCGCACAGGACCCCTCTCTCCTCCGGCTGACGCGTCCGTCGGGCACTCGGGTACCGCAACCCCACGCGGCCGTCCCGCCGTGCCCAACCACGTCAAATCCAGGAGAATCCACTCCCGTGGCAGTCAAGATCAAGCTGAAGCGTCTGGGCAAGATCCGTTCGCCTCACTACCGCATCGTCGTCGCAGACTCCCGCACCCGCCGTGACGGCCGGGCGATCGAGGAGATCGGCAAGTACCACCCGACGTACAACCCGTCGGTCATGGAGGTCAACGCCGAGCGCGTGGCGTACTGGCTCTCCGTCGGCGCCCAGCCGACCGAGCCCGTGCTCGCCATCCTGAAGAAGACCGGCGACTGGCAGAAGTTCAAGGGCGAGCCCGCCCCGGCGCCGCTGCTGGTGGCCGAGCCCAAGGCCACGCGTCCGTCGTTCGAGGCCCTCGGCGGCGACGACGAGGGCAAGGGTGAGGCGATCACCCAGAAGAAGAAGGCTGAGAAGAAGGACGAGGCCGCTGCCGAGTCCTCTGCGACCGAGGCCTGAGGATGCTCGAGGAGGCTCTCGAGCACCTCGTGAAGGGCATCGTCGACAACCCTGACGATGTGCAGGTGGCCTCGCGCAACCTGCGCCGCGGGCGGGTGCTCGAGGTCCGGGTCCACCCCGACGACCTCGGCAAGGTGATCGGCCGCAACGGCCGCACCGCACGCGCTCTGCGCACCGTCGTGGGCGCCATCGGCGGCCGTGGTGTCCGCGTCGACCTCGTCGACGTGGACCACGTCCGCTGAACGCAATGCAGCACCGGCTCGGGCCGGGGAGGGCCACTGGGCCGTCCCCGGCCCGTGGTCGTTGAGACAGGAGATCCACAGAAGTGCAGTTGGTAGTGGCACGGATCGGCCGCGCCCACGGAATCAAGGGCGAGGTCACCGTCGAGGTGCGCACCGACGAGCCGGAACTTAGGCTCGCGCCCGGCGCCGTACTGTTCACGGATCCCGCCTCCGCGGGGCCGCTCACCATCGAGACGGGCCGCGTGCACAGCGGCCGGCTGCTTCTGCGTTTCGAGGGCGTCGCCGACCGCAACGCCGCCGAGGCGCTGCGCAACACCTTGCTGATCGCCGAGATCGACCCGGACGAGCTGCCCGAGGGCGAGGACGAGTACTACGACCACCAGCTCATCGACCTCGACGTCGTGACCCGGGACGGCACGGAGATCGGCCGGATCACGGAGATCTCCCATCTGCCGTCCCAGGACCTCTTCATCGTCGAGCGCCCCGACGGCACCGAGGTGCTCGTACCCTTCGTCGAGGAGATCGTCACCGAGATCGACCTGGAGGAGCAGCGGGCGGTCATCGACCCGCCGCCGGGACTGATCGACGACCGGGCCGAGATCGCATCCTCGCGGGACGAGGCCTAGATGCGGCTCGACGTCGTCACGATCTTCCCCGAGTACCTGGAACCGCTGAACGTCTCCCTCGTCGGCAAGGCACGGGCCCGGGGACAGCTGAACGTGCACGTGCACGACCTGCGGTCCTGGACGCACGACCGCCACAACACCGTCGACGACACCCCGTACGGCGGCGGACCCGGCATGGTCATGAAGACCGGCCCCTGGGGCGAGGCACTGGACGACGTCCTGGCCGACGGGTACGAGACCGGTGCCTCGGCGCCCGCCCTCATCGTCCCCACGCCCAGTGGCCGCCCCTTCACCCAGGAACTCGCAGTGGAGCTCTCCGAGCGCCCGTGGCTGGTCTTCACGCCCGCCCGCTACGAGGGCATCGACCGCCGCGTCATCGACGAGTACGCGACCCGGATGCCCGTGTACGAGGTGTCCATCGGCGACTACGTCCTGGCCGGCGGCGAGGCAGCCGTCCTCGTGATCACCGAGGCGGTGGCCAGGCTGCTCCCCGGTGTGCTCGGGAACGCCGAGTCCCACCGGGACGACTCCTTCGCCCCCGGCGCGATGGCGAGCCTCCTGGAGGGACCCGTCTACACCAAGCCGCCGGCCTGGCGCGGCCGGGGCATCCCGGAGGTGCTGCTCAGCGGCCACCACGGCAGGATCGCCCGCTGGCGCCGGGACGAGGCCCTGAAGCGCACGACGGTCAACCGGCCCGATCTGATAGAGGGTTGCGACCCCTCCGCCTTCGACAAGAAGGACCGCGAGATGCTCTCCATCCTGGGCTGGGCACCGGACCCGGAGGGCAAGCCGTACGGCCGATTTTGGCGCAGGCCACGGGGCATGGAAGAATAGACCGCTGTTGTCCGCAGTCCGGCGTGCGCCCCTGCCACAGGGGGACACGACGCCCGCCCCGACGGGGACAGCGCTTCTTACTGAAAAACTACCTCCCGTCGATGACCTGTGGCATCGGCGAAGAAAGCAGACGAAATGTCTCACCTGCTCGACACCGTCGACGCCGCGTCGCTGCGCAGCGACATCCCGGCCTTCCGCCCGGGCGACACCGTCAACGTCCACGTCCGCGTCATCGAGGGCAACCGCTCCCGTGTGCAGCAGTTCAAGGGCGTGGTGATCCGCCGCCAGGGCTCCGGCGTGCGCGAGACCTTCACGGTCCGCAAGGTCTCCTTCTCCGTCGGCGTCGAGCGCACCTTCCCGGTGCACACCCCGATCGTGGAGAAGATCGAGCTCGTCACCCGCGGTGACGTGCGCCGCGCCAAGCTGTACTACCTGCGTGACCTGCGCGGCAAGGCGGCGAAGATCAAGGAGAAGCGCGAGAACTGAGTTCGCGCGCAAGGGGTCCACAGGGGGGCCGGATAGCATCTGGCCCCGATGGACACCGAAGCACAGCACCTGGAGCGCGACCGCTCCTCCCAACCCGTCGACTCCGAGGGCACCTCGGACGTACACGGGCAGGAGGGACGGTCGCGTTTTGCGTTGGTGTCCCGGGCCGCCGACCGGCTGCCGGGCGGCCGGATCACCCTGACCGTGTTGGTCTGTCTGCTTTTCCTCCTCGCACTCGGCACGTTTGTGGCGCAGCCGTTCGATATTCCGAGCAGTTCCATGGAGCGAGGATTGAGGGTTGGGGACCGCGTGCTCGTAAATAAGTTGGCGTACCGTTTCGGATCGATGCCGCAGCGGGGAGATGTCGTCGTCTTCGACGGCACCGGATATTTCGGGAACGCCGACTACGTCAAGCGGGTAGTAGGTGTCGGGGGAGACCACGTGGTCTGCTGCGACAAGAAGGGGAGGCTCGAGGTGAACGGCCGGTCGGTCGACGAGTCGTCGTTTCTGTACCCCGGGAACAGCCCGTCCGATGTCCCCTTCGACGTCGTCGTGCCCGCCGGCACGCTGTTCGTGCTCGGCGACCACCGCAGTGACTCCCGCGACTCCCGCGACCACCTGGGCTCGCCGGGCGGCGGAATGATCCCCGTCGGTGCCGTGATCGGCAGGGCCGACTGGGTGATCTGGCCCTCCGCGCACTGGAGTCACCTCACCCGTCCCGGCGCCTACGCGCGCATGTCTGCCGCCGAAGGGGCGCGCCGGTACCGAGAGGTCATGGGAGCACCTCCCTGCTCGAGCGAGGTCGAGAGCGGGGGGAGCGCGGAGGCCCGAAGGGCTGATCACGGTCGAGCCCTCGGCACCGGCTGCAGCGCCCCGGAGGCGAACGGGCCGATCGCAACGGGCGGTGCCCATGGGTAACCGTGGCAAACCGCGCAGTGCGGCGATCGGCACCGGTACGCAGAACCTCCTTCCGACCGGCTCGCGGCGCGCTGCGACCGGTGCCCCCACCGGGCGCAGCCGCGCCGAGCGGCGCAAGCTCCAGCGCAAGGTCAAGCGCAAGAGGAGGCGCTCGGCGGTCAAGGAGATACCGCTTCTCGTCGGCGTCGCCGTCCTCATAGCGCTGGTCCTCAAGACCTTCCTGGTGCAGGCGTTCGTGATCCCGTCGGGGTCGATGGAGAACACGATCCAGGTCGGTGACCGTGTCCTCGTCGACAAGCTGTCGCCGTGGTTCGGCTCCGAGCCGCACCGTGGCGACGTGGTCGTCTTCCAGGACCCCGGAGACTGGCTCGCGGGCGAGAAGACGACCAAGAAGAACGACCCCGTTGTCGTCAAGCAGATCAAGGAGGGGCTGACCTGGATCGGCCTGCTGCCCTCCGACAACGACAAGGACCTCATCAAGCGGGTCATCGCGGTCGGCGGAGACACCGTCAAGTGCTGTGACACGCAGGGGCGCGTCACCGTCAACGGGATGCCGCTGAGTGAGCCGTACATTCACCCCGGGAACAAACCTTCGGACTTCGCGTTCTCGGTGACCGTGCCCCCGGGCCGTCTGTGGGTGATGGGCGACCATCGCGCCAACTCGGCCGATTCCCGCTACCACCGCACCGAGGAGTTCGGCGGTACCGTCTCCGAGAAATCCGTCGTGGGCCGAGCCATGGTCATCGCCTGGCCCGTCGGGCACTGGACGCACCTGCAGGAGCCAAACACATACGCGTCGGTGCCGAGTGGGTCGAACACCGCGCTCGGTCCGTCGCATAGGGTGGCCTCCGCGGATCGATACGGATTGATCCCTCTCCCGAGCCCTGCGGAACTCCCGCTCGTTATGGGAGTGATGGGCCTGCGTCGACAGGGGCGCCGGCGGCGATACGGAGTGAGGAGTGGATGTGGGGGATTTGGCGGTCGGCGCACGGTCCGGACACGAGGGCCCCGAAGAGAGGCCGCAGCGACCCGACGAGACGGCTGCCCCGGCCGCGCAGGACCACTTCCGCTCCGGGAGCGACTCCCCGGACGGCGGCGCGCCAGAGAGTGACGGACAGCCCCCCGGGCCGAAGAAGCAGCGCTCCTTCTGGAAGGAACTCCCGCTCCTCATCGGTATCGCGCTGGTGCTCGCGCTACTGATCAAGACGTTCCTGGTGCAGGCGTTCTCCATCCCCTCGGACTCGATGCAGAACACCCTCCAGCAGGGTGACCGTGTCCTCGTCGACAAGCTCACGCCGTGGTTCGGCTCCCAGCCCAATCGCGGCGAGGTCGTCGTCTTCCACGATCCGGACAACTGGCTCGCGGGCGAACCCACCGCCAACCCGAACGCCCTGCAGACGGCCCTGAGCTGGATCGGCCTGATGCCCTCCGCCGAGGAGAAGGACCTCATCAAGAGGGTCATCGGCGTCGGCGGCGACACCATCGAGTGCAAGGGCACCGGCCCGCTGAAGGTCAACGGCAGGGCACTCATCGAGCCGTACGTGTACCCGGGCAACACCCCGTGCAGCGTGGACGACCAGGGCGGCCAGTTCAAGGTCACGGTCCCGCCGGGCAAAATCTGGGTCATGGGCGACCACCGGCAGAACTCGCTGGACTCGCGCTACCACCAGCAGGACAAGGACCAGGGCTTCGTGCCGGTGGGCAACGTCGTGGGCCGTGCCATCGTGATCGCCTGGCCCCCCACCCGCTGGGACACGCTGCCGGTCCCGGACACCTTCGACCAAGGTCTGAGCGTGACGGCCCCCGGGGCACTCGGCCTGACGGGCGCGATGCCGCTGGTGCTGTGGCGTCGGCGCCGTCTCGCCGCCCGCCTTACCGTCGGAAACGCGAGGGTTTCTGGCAGCGGTACCGCCGGGTAGGGTGCCGTCCCAGATCGCCGATCTTCCGGGGCCCGGCCGTGGGCCCCGAGATCGATCTCCGACCTGGGGAGCACTGGGATGAGCAGGACTGGTCGTACGGATGAGGGCCGCGGACGGCTCGGCAGCACGCTGTCGGGGCTGGCCGTGGCTCTCGGCTGTGTGCTCTTCCTCGGCGGGTTCGTCTGGGGCGCGATCGTCTACAAGCCCTACACCGTCCCGACCGAATCCATGACGCCCACCATCGCGGCCGGTGACCGGGTTCTGGCCCAGCGCATCGACGTCGCCGACGTCAAGCGCGGCGACGTCGTCGTCTTCCGGCAGAAGACCTGGGGCGACATGCCCCTGGTCAAGCGGGTCGTGGCGGTCGGCGGTGACACCGTCGCCTGCTGCACCGACGGCAAGCTGACCGTCAACGGCAAGCAGATCCAGGAGTCCTACCTGGCCAAGGGCCAGCCCGCGGAGTCCAGGACCATCCCCACGATCACCGTCCCCAGGGACCGGCTGTTCCTGCTCGGCGACGAGCGCAGCGGCTCCCTCGACTCCTCGGCGCATCTCACGGAAGCCTTCAATGGCACGGTGCCGCGCAGCGCCGTGGACTCCCGTGTGGACGCCGTGGTGTGGCCCATGAACGGCATGCTGGACCGTCCGACCGGCTTCCAGGCGCTCGGCCCGATCTCGTCGCCCGGACCGCTGCGGTTGATCGTCGGTGCGATCGTGGCGGGTGCGGTGCTGGTGCTGGTCGGCGGAGCGTACGGTCCCATCGCCAAGCGCACGGGCCGCAGGCGCGGCAGCGCGGTACGGACGGAGCCGGCCGGTGCCCGCTGAGGCGTCGTCGCCGCTGTCGCCTCCGTCCCCGCCCCCGTCCTCGCAGGACGGACTCGGGGGCGGGCTGCGCAAGGTGGCCCGGGTGGTGCTCCTCGACCCGGAGGACCGCATCCTGCTGCTGCACGGCCATGAGCCGGACGATCCGGCAGACGACTGGTGGTTCACGCCCGGCGGGGGTGTGGAGGGCGACGAGACACGCGAGCAGGCCGCGTTGCGCGAGCTGGCCGAGGAGACCGGCATCACGGATGTCGAGCTGGGCCCGGTGCTGTGGCGGCGGATGTGCTCCTTCCCGTTCGCCGGCCGTCGCTGGGACCAGGACGAGTGGTACTACCTGGCCCGTACGACCGGTACGCCCGGGACCGCCGCGGGCACGGCCGGGCCGAGCCTGACGGAGCTGGAAAAACGCAGTGTCGCAGGAGCACGGTGGTGGACGTGCGGGGAACTTTCCGAGACGCATGAGACGGTGTATCCGAGGAGACTCGCCGGGCTGCTGCGCAGGCTGCTCGACGAAGGTCCCCCGGCCAGGCCCGAGATCCTCGACACGGAAATCGTCTAGGGGCTCACGGGACTGGCGCACAATGGTGGGATCGCACGGCTGAAGGGGAACATGCCATGAGCGCCGAGGACCTCGAAAAGTACGAGACCGAGATGGAGCTGAAGCTCTACCGGGAGTACCGCGATGTCGTCGGTCTGTTCAAATATGTGATCGAGACCGAACGGCGCTTCTACCTCACGAACGACTACGAGATGCAGGTGCACTCGGTCCAGGGCGAGGTGTTCTTCGAGGTGTCCATGGCGGACGCCTGGGTGTGGGACATGTACCGGCCCGCTCGTTTCGTCAAGCAGGTACGCGTCCTCACGTTCAAGGACGTGAACATCGAGGAGCTGAACAAGAGCGATCTGGAACTGCCGGGCGGGTGACGGAGTTATCCACAACGCCTGAGTTTTCCACCAAGATCCACTGTGTGGAGCCGGGTGCGTGACGGTTGGCGCCGGAGGTGGTGCCGACGTGAACACCCAAAACGCACGCAGTGCACTCGGCAGGTACGGCGAGGAGCTGGCCGCCCGGCGACTGACAGCGGCCGGAATGACAGTCCTGGAGCGCAACTGGCGCTGCGGCAGGAGCGGCGAGATCGACATCGTGGCCAGGGACGGCGACGCCCTGGTCGTCTGCGAGGTGAAGACCCGTAGGGGCGGCGGCTTCGAACATCCGATGGCCGCCGTCACACCGGTGAAGGCGGAGCGGCTGCGGGGCCTCGCCGAGCGCTGGATCCAGGCGCACGGCGGGGCCCCACCGGGCGGGGTGCGCATCGACGTGGTCGGCGTCCTGCTGCCCGAGCGCGGCGCCGCCGTGGTCGAGCACGCCCGGGGGGTGGCGTGATGGGCTTCGCACGAACGTGCTCGGTGGCGCTGGTCGGGGTCGAGGGCGTGGTGGTCGAGGTCCAGGCGGACCTGGAACCGGGCGTGGCGGCCTTCACGCTGGTGGGCCTGCCCGACAAGAGCCTGACGGAGAGCCGCGACCGGGTGCGGGCGGCGGTGGTGAACTCGGGCGGCGAGTGGCCGCAGAAGAAGCTCACGGTTGGGCTCAGCCCCGCGTCCGTGCCCAAGGCGGGCAGCGGATTCGACCTCGCCGTGGCCTGTGCCGTGCTCGGCGCCGCGGAGCGGATCGATCCGCGGGTGCTCGCCGACATCGTGATGGTCGGCGAGCTGGGCCTGGACGGCCGGGTGCGGCCGGTCCGCGGCATCCTGCCGGCCGTGCTGGCCGCGGCGGGCGCGGGCTACGAGCAGGTGGTCGTCCCCGAGTGCGCCGCGGCCGAGGCCTCGCTCGTGCCCGGCGTGTCCGTGCTGGGCGTCCGCAGTCTGCGCCAGCTCATCGCGGTCCTCGCCGACGAACCCGTCCCCGACGAGGAGCCGGACGAGGCAGGGCGCCCGGATCCGCTCCTCGCCGGCCTGCGCGTGCCGGGCACGGGTGCGGCGACAGGGATCCACAGCATGGGCGCCGCGCAGCACGACCAGGGCCTGGACCTGGCCGACGTCGTGGGCCAGATCTCCGCACGCACGGCCGTGGAGGTGGCCGCGGCCGGCGGCCACCACCTGTTCCTGGAAGGGCCGCCCGGCGCCGGCAAGACGATGCTCGCGGAGCGGCTGCCCGCCATCCTGCCCGGGCTCGGCAGGGAGGAGTCGCTGGAGGTCACCGCTGTTCACTCGGTGGCGGGCCTGCTCCCTCCCGGCAAACCCCTGATCGACGTGGCCCCCTACTGCGCCCCTCACCACTCGGCGACCATGCAGGCACTCGTCGGCGGCGGTCCCGGCACCGCCCGGCCCGGCGCCGTGTCGCTCTCCCACCGGGGCGTCCTGTTCCTCGACGAGACGCCCGAGTTCAGCAGCCAGGCCCTCGACGCGCTGCGACAGCCCCTGGAGTCGGGTCACGTGGTGATCGCGCGCAGCGCGGGCGTCGTACGGTTCCCGGCGAAGTTCCTGATGGTGCTCGCGGCCAATCCCTGTCCCTGTGGGCGCTTCTCGCTGCGCGACAGCCTGTGCGAATGCCCGCCCTCGGCGATCCGCCGCTATCAGGCCCGGATCTCCGGCCCGCTCCTGGACCGGGTCGATCTGCGCGTCGAGGTCGACCCCGTCACACGCGCCGAACTCACCGGGCGCGGTGCCCTGGGCGAGTCCACCGCGACGGTCGCCGACCGGGTGCGGGAGGCCCGGGGGAGGGCGGCGGCGCGTCTGGCGGGCACGCCGTGGCGGACCAACTGCGACGTACCGGGCCGTGAGCTGCGCAGCCGCTGGCATGCCGCGAGCGGCGCGATGGACGAGGCCGAGCGCAGTCTGGAGCGGGGCATGCTGACGGCCCGGGGACTCGACCGCGTGCTGCGTGTGGCCTGGACCGTCGCGGACCTCGTGGGCCACGACCGGCCGGACACGACGGACGTAGCCCTGGCGCTGCAGTTGCGCACGGGGGTTCCGAGGGGAGTGCCGATGGCGATCGGGGCGCTGACATGAGCGCGGGCGGGGCACCGGACGGTGAGGTCCTCGCCCGGATCTTCCTCAGCCGGGTCGTCGAGCCCGGGGACGAGGCGGCGGGCCGCTGGCTGCGTGAGCGAGGGGCCGAGGAGGTGGCCCGGCGACTGCGGGAGGGCGGCCCGCGGCTGCCTGGGACGAGCGACAAGCGGTGGGCCGGGCTGCGGGCGCGGGCCGGACGGGCCGAGCCGGAGCGGGACCTGGCGGCAGCCCGGGAGGCGGGGGTGCGGTTCCTGTGCCCCGGCACGGCCGAGTGGCCCGTCCAGCTCGACGACCTCGGGGACGCCCGGCCCCTGGGACTGTGGGTGCGCGGGCGGCCCAGCCTGCGGATGTGGGCCCTGCGGTCCGTCGCGGTCGTGGGCGCGCGTGCCTGCAGCGAGTACGGCGCCCATATGGCGGCCACCCTCGGCGCGGGGCTCGCGGAGCGCGGCTGGGTGGTCGTCTCCGGTGGCGCGTACGGCGTGGACGGGGCCGCTCACCGGGGCACCCTCGCGGCCGGCGGAGCCACCGTCGCCGTGCTGGCCTGCGGAGTGGACCGGTCCTACCCGCGCGGACACACCGGGTTGATCACCAGAATCGCGCACCAAGGGCTGGTCGTCGGCGAGCTGCCGCCCGGTGATCACCCCACGCCGAGCAGATTCATCCTCCGAAACCGAGTGATCGCGGCGCTCACCCGCGGCACCGTCGTGGTCGAGGCGGCCTACCGCAGCGGCGCGCTGGTCACGGCTCGCGCGGCGCAGCGCCTCGGCCGGTACACCATGGGCGTGCCCGGACCCGTCACCAGCGGACTCTCGGCCGGTGTGCACGAACTGCTGCGCGGGGACGCCGTGCTCGTCTCCGACGCCGCGGACGTCGTCGAACTGGTCGGGGAGATGGGCGAGCTGGCCCCGGACCGGCGCGGGCCCGTCCTGCCGCGCGATCTTCTCGACCCCGCCGCCGCCCGGGTGCTCGCCGCGCTGCCGGCCCTGGGCACGGCCGCGCCCGACGACATCGCCCGTGGGGCAGGGACGACGCACGACGACGCGGTCGGGAGACTGTACGAACTCCGATCACTTGGATTCGTCGAACGACACGGCGATGGCTGGAAGTTGACACGCCAGGCGGTGACCTCGGTCCGGCAGGCTCCCGATCGGTGCTGACCGAGCGTGTTCGCCCGTCCGGGCGACCCTCGACAGCCTTGGCAATTCCCGTAGTTGACCCTTTCCGGCGATCACGCAGGGCTACGGCCGTGGCCCCGGCAGGCGCCCCATCGGGACGGTTCGCGCATGGGTGATCCCTTCCCCTTCGCACACTGCGACACCGCAGTCACGCTACGCTCACGAGGATTCCGATTCAGACAGGCATCTCGACATCAGACCGACGGCTCACTCAGGCATCCCCAGTTCACGGCAGAACGGCACAAGGCGACGAATGCCCCAGCACACCTCCGGGTCCGACCGGGCGGCGCATCCCCCAGCCGCTCGCGACGGCGGCAGCGTGCGCCCGCCCGCTCCCTCGACGCTCGACGAGTTGTGGCGGTCGTACAAGCAGACGGGGGACGAGCGGTTGCGGGAGCAGCTGATCCTGCACTACTCGCCGTTGGTGAAGTACGTGGCGGGGCGCGTGAGCGTGGGACTGCCGGCCAATGTGGAGCAGGCGGACTTCGTGTCCTCGGGGGTTTTCGGCCTGATCGACGCGATCGAGAAGTTCGACATCGACCGGGAGATCAAGTTCGAGACCTACGCGATCACGCGGATCCGGGGCGCGATGATCGACGAGCTGAGAGCGCTGGACTGGATCCCGCGGTCGGTGCGGCAGAAGGCGCGCAGCGTGGAGCGGGCGTACGCGACCCTGGAGGCGCGGCTGCGGCGGACGCCTTCCGAGGGTGAGGTGGCGGCCGAGATGGGGATCGGCGTGGAGGAGCTCCATGCCGTCTTCAGCCAGTTGTCGCTGGCGAACGTGGTTGCCCTGGAGGAGCTGCTGCATGTGGGCGGCGAGGGCGGCGAGCGGCTGAGCCTGATGGACACCCTCGAGGACACCGCCGCGGACAATCCGGTGGAGGTGGCCGAGGACCGGGAGCTGAGGCGGTTCCTTGCCCGGGCGATCAACACACTGCCCGATCGGGAGAAGACCGTCGTCACGCTCTACTACTACGAGGGGCTCACGCTCGCCGAGATCGGCAATGTCCTCGGGGTGACCGAGAGCAGGGTGAGCCAGATCCACACCAAGTCGGTGCTGCAGCTGCGGGCCAAGCTGGCCGGATTCGGCCGCTGACGGAGCCCCGCAGAAGAACTGCAGAACAACTACGGAAAGGACCGCGTGCCCTGGCGGACCCCGTGACCGACGGGTCGTGTGGCCCGGCTGTGGAGCGAGTGGCGGGTGGACCGTGCGCTCCGGCCGTCGGGGGGCGTGGTGGGTGGGCCGGGTGCTCGGGCCGTCGGGGGGCGTGGCGGGTGGACCGCGCGCTCCGGCCGTCGGGGGGCGTGGCGGGTGGACCGCGCGCTCCGGCCGTCGGGTCCGTGTTCGGCGCGTGTGGCGTGAGTGGCTCCCGTCCGCGGCGGTCCGTCCGTAAAGTGGTTGACGTGCCAAGGATTCGAGCGGCCTCCGTGGCCGAGCACCGGTCGATGCAGCGAGCCGCCCTGCTGGACGCGGCCCGGTCCCTCCTGTCCGAGGGTGGTACGGAGGCGCTGACGTTTCCGGCCCTGGCCGAGCGGACGGGTCTCGCGCGGTCCTCCGTGTACGAGTACTTCCGCTCCCGCGCGGCCGTCGTCGAGGAGCTGTGCGCGGTCGACTTCCCCGTCTGGGCGGCGGAGGTCGAGGCCGCGATGGCCGCCGCGGACGGACCCGAGGCGAAGATCGAGGCGTATGTACGGCAGCAGTTGGCGCTCGTGGGGGACCGGCGTCACCGAGCCGTGGTGGCCATCTCCGCGAGCGAACTGGACGCCGGGGCGCGCGAGAAGATCCGGGCGGCGCACGGCGGGCTCGTCACGATGATCGCCGATGCCCTGGGCGAGATGGGACACCGCGAGCCCCGGCTGACGGCGATGCTCCTGCAGGGCGTGGTCGACGCGGCGGTGCGGCGCATCGAACTGGGGGCCGCGGAGGACCCGGCCGCCATCACCGAGACGGCGGTTGCCATGGCCCTGCGGGGCGTCCGGGGCTGAGCGCCTCGGGCAACGGCACGTCGTCCACCCGCAGCAACCGGGACGGGCCGGCGCGCAGCAGCCACGGCGGCAGCAGGGCCAACGGGTCCAGATAGGTCTCCCCGCGGCGCAGGCCCCAGTGCAGGCACGGTCTCCCGCAGTGCGCACGCGCCGGTTCCAGCACGCCCAGCACCTCGCCCGGCTCCACCAGGTCGCCCTTGCCGACCGACGCGCTCACGGGCTCGTACGTCGTCCGCAGCGGCGGGTCGCCCGTCCCGGCCAGGTCGACCGAGACCACGCCCCGTCCCGCCACCTGCCCCGCGAAGCTCACCCGGCCGGCGGCGACGGCCCGCACCGGATCTCTTTCCGCCGCCGCCAGGTCCACGCCCCGGTGGCCCGGGCCGTAGGGAGTCGACTGGGGCTCCCAGCCCCGTACGACCACCGGGTGGGTGCCCACCGGCCAGACACGGGCGACGGCCGGCACCGGCACATCGGGGGCCGGCGCGCGCGGTGCGGCCGCCTCCGGGCGGGCCGACGCGCCCGCCCATGCCACAGGAGTCCATACGCCCACCGCGATCAGCAGCAGTACTGCGGACCACGTCAGCACACATCGTTTCGCTCGCATGCGAGAACGGTCCCGCACACCGGACGATCATGGCCGGGATCTGTGGACAACTGCCGGGTTGTGGACAGCGGCGTCACCCGCGACTCCGCGGGTCCCGTACACTTCTTGTGGCGATCCGGGTCACCGGGTCGACTTCGCACGCCCCGGCACAAGGCCATCACGAGGCCGGTGTCAGCGCTCCTCGGTCCTTTGCGGCACGGCGCACCGCGGGCGTCAGGCGCGAGTGCCATCCGGCACCCGCGGCACAACCGAGAACCTCAAGGAGAACGGCCATGGCCGTCGTCACGATGCGGGAGCTGCTGGAGAGCGGCGTCCACTTCGGTCACCAGACCCGTCGCTGGAACCCGAAGATGAAGCGCTTCATCTTCACCGAGCGCAACGGCATCTACATCATCGACCTGCTCCAGTCGCTGTCGTACATCGACCGTGCCTACGAGTTCGTCAAGGAGACCGTCGCCCACGGTGGCACGGTCATGTTCGTCGGCACGAAGAAGCAGGCGCAGGAGGCCATCGCCGAGCAGGCCACCCGCGTCGGCATGCCCTACGTCAACCAGCGCTGGCTGGGCGGCATGCTCACCAACTTCTCGACCGTCTACAAGCGTCTGCAGCGCCTCAAGGAGCTCGAGCAGATCGACTTCGAGGACGTCGCCTCCTCCGGTCTGACCAAGAAGGAACTCCTGGTCCTGTCCCGCGAGAAGGCCAAGCTGGAGAAGACCCTCGGCGGTATCCGCGAGATGCAGAAGGTGCCGAGCGCCGTCTGGATCGTGGACACCAAGAAGGAGCACATCGCGGTCGGCGAGGCTCGCAAGCTCAACATCCCGGTCGTCGCGATCCTCGACACCAACTGCGACCCCGACGAGGTCGACTACAAGATCCCGGGCAACGATGACGCGATCCGCTCCGTCACCCTGCTCACCCGTGTGATCGCCGACGCCGTCGCCGAGGGCCTCATCGCCCGCTCCGGCGTCGCCGCCGAGGGCAAGGGCGAGAAGGCCGCCGGCGAGCCGCTGGCCGAGTGGGAGCGCGACCTGCTCGAGGGCGAGAAGAAGGCCGAGGAGGCTCCCGCCGCGGAGACCGCCGAGGCTCCCGCCGCGGAGGCCGCCGAGGCTCCCGCCGCCGAGGCTCCCGCCGCCGAGGCTGCCGAGGCTCCGGCTGCCGAGGGCGAGCAGGCCTGACCTGGGCCGTTCGGCTGAGATGACGGCGGGTGGCGCCGATCGCGCCACCCGCCGTTCACCCACAGCCCTTAGATCTTCGTAGCCCGTAGATCTTTGGTGGACGCCCGGCGGGGCCGGGGCGGCCGCCGACTTCGAGACTTCGAACTCCGAGAAGAGATTCACAGATCATGGCGAACTACACCGCCGCCGACGTCAAGAAGCTCCGTGAGCTCACCGGCGCCGGCATGATGGACTGCAAGAAGGCGCTGGACGAGGCCGAGGGCAACGTCGAGAAGGCCGTCGAGGCTCTGCGCATCAAGGGCCAGAAGGGCGTCGCCAAGCGTGAGGGCCGCTCCGCCGAGAACGGCGCCGTGGTCTCCATCATCGCCGACGACAACTCCTCCGGCGTCCTCGTCGAGCTGAAGTGCGAGACGGACTTCGTCGCCAAGGGCGACAAGTTCCAGGCCGTTGCCCAGGCCATCGCCGAGCACATCGCCAAGAGCTCCCCGGCCGACCTCGAGGCCCTGCTCGCCTCCGAGATCGAGCCCGGCAAGACCGTCCAGGCGTTCGTCGACGAGGCCAACGCCAACCTCGGCGAGAAGATCGTCCTGGACCGCTTCGCCCAGTTCTCCGACGGCTTCGTGACGGCGTACATGCACCGCACCATGCCTGACCTGCCGCCGCAGATCGGTGTCCTCGTCGAGTTCGACAAGCCGAACACCGAGGTCGCCAAGGGCGTTGCCCAGCACATCGCCGCCTTCGCGCCGAAGTACCTCTCCCAGGACGACGTCCCGGCCGAGGTCGTCGAGTCCGAGCGCCGCATCGCCGAGGAGACCACCCGCGCCGAGGGCAAGCCCGAGGCCGCGATCGCCAAGATCGTCGAGGGTCGCCTCAACGGCTTCTTCAAGGACGCCACGCTGCTCGGCCAGCCGTACGCGCTCGACAACAAGAAGTCCGTCCAGAAGGTTCTGGACGAGGCGGGTGTCACCCTGAAGCGCTTCACGCGCATCAAGGTCGGCATCTGAGTCCGTACCGCGATCGACGCGCGGCCCCTATAGGGTCGAAAGCAGTCGTCTGCGTCATTCGCGTATGCCGTCCCGCACCATCGCGAGGCGGACGACAGCAGATCTGACGAGGAGGCCATTGCCGAGCACGGGATGCGAAACACCCCCCACCGGCAATGGCCTTCTTCGTATGTGCACCACGAGGAGATCTCCATGACCACCAAGGCCGAGAAGCGCGACGACGGCAAAGTACGCGGCCGGTTTCTGCTGAAGCTGTCCGGAGAGGCGTTCTCCGGAGGCACCGGACTCGGGGTCGACCCTGATGTGGTGCACGCCATCGCCCGCGAGGTCGCGGCCGTGGTGCGCGACGGATCCCAGATCGCCGTCGTCATCGGCGGCGGCAACTTCTTCCGCGGTGCCGAACTCCAGCAGCGGGGCATGGACCGGGCACGCTCCGACTACATGGGCATGCTCGGTACGGTCATGAACTGCCTCGCCCTCCAGGACTTCCTGGAGAAGGAGGGCATCGACTCGCGCGTGCAGACCGCCATCACCATGGGCCAGGTCGCCGAGCCGTACATCCCGCTGCGCGCCGTGCGCCACCTGGAGAAGGGCCGCGTGGTCATCTTCGGCGCCGGTATGGGCATGCCGTACTTCTCCACCGACACGACCGCCGCACAGCGCGCCCTGGAGATCGACGCCGAGGCGCTGCTCATGGGCAAGAACGGTGTGGACGGGGTCTACGACTCCGACCCCAAGACCAATCCCGAGGCCGTCAAGTTCGACTCGCTCAGCTACGGCGAGGTCATCACCCGCGACCTCAAGGTGGCCGACATGACCGCGATCACGCTGTGCCGGGACAACAAGCTGCCCATTCTGGTCTTCGAGCTCCTGGCGGAGGGCAATATCGCGCGGGCCGTCAAGGGTGAGAAGATCGGCACACTCGTGGGTGACCAGGGCAGCCGGGACTGACCGGAGACCGACCCGCCCGGTGAACCTCGACCGGGCGACGGACCCTGACCGGGGGATGGACAATGTCCTGCCGGTCGGGAACCGTGCAGGAAGAAGACGCGACGCAGCCGGCCGCAGACCGACGAGGACACAGCTGCCGGGCCTACTCAAGACACGCAGGAGCAAGTGGTGATCGAAGAGACCCTCCTCGAGGCCGAGGAGAAGATGGAGAAGGCCGTCGTGGTCGCCAAGGAGGACTTCGCCGCAATCCGCACCGGCCGTGCGCACCCGGCGATGTTCAACAAGATCGTGGCCGACTACTACGGCGCACCGACGCCGATCAACCAGCTGGCCTCGTTCTCGGTGCCGGAGCCGCGCATGGCCGTGGTGACGCCGTTCGACAAGAGCGCGCTGCGCAACATCGAACAGGCGATCCGCGACTCCGACCTGGGCGTCAACCCGAGCAATGACGGCAACATCATCCGCGTGGTGTTCCCCGAGCTCACCGAGGAGCGCCGCCGTGAGTACATCAAGGTCGCCAAGGGCAAGGGCGAGGACGCCAAGGTCTCGATCCGTTCCGTGCGCCGCAAGGCCAAGGACGCCATCGACAAGCTGATCAAGGACGGCGAGGTCGGCGAGGACGAGGGCCGCCGCGCGGAGAAGGAGCTCGACGACACCACCGCGAAGTACGTCGCTCAGGTGGACGAGCTGCTCAAGCACAAGGAAGCGGAGCTGCTCGAGGTCTGATGAACGATTCTTCCTGGGGGGCGCCGCCACAGACCGGGTACTGGGGGCCCACCGAGCAGGGGCCGGTCCAGGGGGCCGGCCCGGCGGGTCCCGCGTACGATGCGCATGACGCCCAGCAGACTCGCCCCATGCCCATCGTGCCCGACGTGCCCGAACAAGGCGGACACCAGGATGACGACCGGGGGGCTGCTCGGCTGAGCGGCCCCTTGTTCCGCGACGAGACGCCGCAGGCGTCGCCTCCCTGGGCGGCGTCGCAGAATCCGGAGCCCATGCCCGACGCCCCGCAGCCGGCGCCCGTACCGCAGAAGAAGAGCGCGGGCCGTGATCTGGGCGCGGCCATAGGGGTCGGTATCGGGCTCGGCATCGTGATCGTCGCGTCGTTGTTCATCGTCAAGGCCGTGTTCGTCGGCGTCATAGCGGTTGCTGTCGTGGTGGGCCTGTGGGAGCTGACGAAGCGGCTGGAGGAGCGCAAGGGCATCAGGGCGCCCCTCGTGCCGCTGGCGGTCGGCGGCGGGGCGATGGTCGTATCCGGATATGTGCGGGGCGCCGAGGGCGCCTGGGTGGCGATGGCGCTCACCGCACTGGCGGTCCTGGTCTGGCGTATGACCGAGCCGCCGGAGGGCTATCTCCGGGACGTCACGGCGGGTGCCTTCGCGGCTTTCTACGTCCCGTTCCTGGCCACGTTCGTCTCGATGATGCTCACGGCGGATGACGGCCCGCGCCGGGTCCTGACGTTCCTCCTGCTGACGGTCGTCAGTGACACCGGGGCGTACGCGGTCGGCTGGCGCTTCGGCAAGCACAAGCTCGCCCCGCGCATCAGCCCCGGCAAGACCCGCGAGGGCCTCGTCGGGGCGGTGGCCTTCGCGATGGCGGCGGGGGCGCTGTGCATGCAGTTCCTGATCGAGGGCGGCCTGTGGTGGCAGGGACTCCTGCTGGGCCTCGCCGTCGCGGCCAGCGCCACGCTCGGCGACCTGGGCGAGTCCATGATCAAGCGCGACCTGGGCATCAAGGACATGGGCACGCTGCTCCCGGGTCACGGCGGCATCATGGACCGGCTCGACTCGCTCCTGCCGACGGCTCCCGTGGTGTGGCTCCTGCTCGTCATCTTCGTCGGGACCGGGTGACGGATCTCCTCGTACGTCGCTGATCCGCGTCCTCCCGTCGAGGGGCTCGTCGTCCACCGGGCGACGAGCCCCTCCTCGTTGTCCGGCCAACCTTGCGGGGTACGGGTGTTGATCTCCACTGTTGATCCTCCGCCGCGCGGGTTCGGCTCTCATGACCTCTTCGGGGTCGGCGCCCTTCGCGTGGGCGGATCAGGCGGACGGTCGCCTACTCCAGGAAACCGAGCCTGGTGTCCGGACGGCAATGTGTGCAGGCCGGGACCTGCCGACGCAGCGCATCGAGCGCCTGGTCCCGTGGGACGCCGGTACACCGGCCGCTCCCGGCCACGGTCCAGCAGTCGCCCACGTGGACCGCGACCGGGTTGCTCTTGTTCCGGCCCCGCTCGATCAGCCAGCCGGGCGGAGGCGGTCGCATCTGCTCGGCCCGACGGCGCTCCTCCTCCCGGCGCTGCTCCTCGGCGATCCACCGGTCGAGCTGTGCCAGGGCCGCCGTCGCCTGCTGGACCACGACGCGACGCGCGAAGTGCAGCAGCTCCAGACGGGACAGCGAAGGATCGTTCACATGTTCGATTCTAGGGGCCGGGGAGCGCTGTGACATCCGGAGACGGCCGACGGCCGCCACGACGTGGACCCGAACGAGGCCGCCGGAGGCGGGCGGTGACGATCCCCACGCACGGCTGAGGCCCCAGGTCACACAGATGGATCTGCGACGCTGGCGCTGGTTGGCGGCTTCACATTCTTCTCTTCAAGAGCAGCCGCAAGGCGCTGCACTGACTTCATGACGCTGTACGCCAAGTCACGCAGAGAGCTCCTGAGGTGTTGCGTCAACTGGACTCGTGCAGAGGTCGCATCGATCGGGATTTCGAGCGCTCGGATCAACGAGCGAATTCTCTATACGACTTGGCATACAACATCGTGTGGTCGGCGGATGGCCTCGCGACTTCTCTGCAGATGCGGAACCGGAAGCTGCTGGGCAGCGTAATGCTGCGTCCCTGGGTACGGAAGGGCATGAGGCACACTCTCCATCACAGGTGGATCAACGGCGCGGTGGGAGATTCCTTGCGTCATCAAGGGCCCGCGCAAGGCGCGGGTCGGCCCCTTGGGCTCGGCCCCTTCGGCGCCGGCGCCGGCCCCTGGGGCCGCAGCGAGCTACGGCCCTGAGTCGAGACCTGGACGGGCAAAGCCACGGTCAGAACCATGCCTCCGGCGGGGGATCGGCCGACACCGGGATGGAGGGGGCGCGCGACCGCCGATCCACCGCCGTGCGCCGTGGCCCACGTCCGGCGAACTTCGGAACCTCATCAAGCTGGCGACGCGAATGCCCTGATTCAGGGTATTGACGTCACATCTGCGGCATATGACTATAAGCGGAACAGCGAGCGCCGAACTGTCGCCCTGTGAACCGCGCGGCGCTCCCGTCTCGGCCCGAAGGAGGGCGGCAATGAAGACGTTCAGGAGGCGCATGCCGGGCAAGAAATCGGCGGTGGCGACAATGATCCTTGGGGCGATCCTCTTCATCGCTCCGACCGCGACCGCCGCCACCGAGAGCCCGAAGCCCCAGAGCCCCACCTTCGACCTTTGCGTCCACAGCGCTGGTCCGGCGGGGCGCTTTTTCTACCCGGGCTACGCCAACGCCCCCTGCGTCTGAGTGGCGCATCGGACTGGGGCCGCTCAGTCACGCTCGGCTGAGCCCTCCTCCTGATCGGGTGGCCATACATGCCGAGTGCTGCGGGGACCGCCCAGGAACCGGCCCGCTGACCGCTAACGTGCTGGTCAGATGGGATTCGGTCGCTAGTGGGGTTGCAAATGTCAGCGTTACCGCCGCTAGCGCCAGTGGCTCCTCCGCGTCCGGCGCGGGGCCGTCTCCGGGCCGTCCGAGGGCGGCGAGCGACGACAGACGGCAGCTGCCAACGGCCACTGTACGAGCCATGGGTCGCAGGTCACGGAGTTTGATCTGAGACACTGGTAAAGCCATGCCTAAGCCCGGAGAACTCACTTTCGTCGCGCCGCGCGGAGCCAAGACGCCGCCGCGGCATCTTGCCGATCTCACGCCCGCGGAGCGCAAGGACGCGGTCGCCGCGATCGGTGAGAAGCCGTTCCGCGCCAAGCAGCTCTCGCAGCACTACTTCGCGCGGTACGCGCACGACCCGGAGCAGTGGACCGACATCCCCACCGGCTCACGCGTCAAGCTCCGGGAGGCACTGCTCCCCGAGCTGATGACGGTCGTACGGCACCTGTCGACCGATCAGGACACGACCCGCAAGACGCTGTGGCGGCTGTTCGACGGGACGCTCGTCGAGTCCGTGCTCATGCGCTATCCCGACCGGGTCACCATGTGCATCAGCTCGCAGGCGGGCTGCGGCATGAACTGCCCGTTCTGCGCCACCGGTCAGGCCGGACTCGACCGCAACCTGTCCACCGCCGAGATCGTGCACCAGATCGTGGACGGCATGCGGGCGCTGCGCGACGGGGAGATCCCGGGCGGCCCCGCACGGCTGTCCAACATCGTCTTCATGGGCATGGGCGAGCCCCTCGCCAACTACAAGCGTGTCGTCGGCGCGATCCGGGCCCTCACCGATCCCGAGCCGGACGGGCTCGGGCTCTCGCAGCGCGGGATCACCGTGTCGACGGTGGGCCTGGTGCCCGCCATCCACCGGTTCGCCGACGAGGGCTTCAAGTGCCGTCTCGCCATCTCCCTGCACGCGCCGGACGACGAGCTGCGTGACACCCTCGTCCCCGTCAACACGCGCTGGAAGGTGCGCGAGGTGCTGGACGCCGGGTTCGAGTACGTCGCCAGGTCCGGACGGCGGCTGTCCATCGAGTACGCCCTCATCCGGGACATCAACGACCAGGCCTGGCGCGGTGACCTGCTCGGACGACTGCTCAAGGGCAGGCCCGTCCACGTCAATCTCATCCCGCTGAACCCGACGCCCGGCTCCAGGTGGACAGCCTCCCGCCCCGAGGACGAGAAGGCGTTCGTGGAGGCCATTGCCGCGCATGGCGTGCCGGTCACCGTCCGGGACACCCGCGGTCAGGAGATCGACGGGGCGTGCGGCCAGCTCGCGGCCACCGAGCGGTAGTCTGAGGCCCGCACATCTTCATATCCGTACACACCTTCATATTCCGACAGGGGAGCGCCACAGCGCTGAGAGTGCGGTAGCGACCGCAGACCCTCTGAACCTCGCCCAGGTCATTCTGGGTAGGAAGTTCGGTCTTCACTCGAGCTGTTGCGCCCTGCCCGGGAACCCGTCGGGGACCCGGGCAGGGCCGCGTCTCTTCCTGGTCACCCCAGGAGGAAAATCAGTGAGCATCACCGGTAGGCAGCTCGCGGCCGTGGCCGTCGGGCTGGGCATGGTCACGCTGTCCGCGTGCGGGTCGTCCGGCTCCGCGAGCGGGAGCGGCGGCGACTCCAAAACCGTGACCCTCGTCAGCCATGACTCGTGGGCCGCCTCGAAGAGCGTCATATCCGAGTTCGAGAAGCAGTCCGGGTACACCGTCAAAGTCCTCAAGGACGGCGACGCCGGCCAGGCCGTCAACAAGGCGATCCTCACCAAGGACAACCCGCAGGGCGACGTCTTCTTCGGCGTCGACAACACGCTGCTGTCACGAGCGCTCGACAACGGGCTCTTCCAGCCGTACGAGGCGAAGGGCTCCAGCCTGATCGCGCCCCAGTACCGCGTCGACCAGGCGAAGCACCGGGTCACGCCCATCGACTCCGGCGACATCTGCGTCAACTACGACAAGGCCTACTTCAGCGCGCACAAGCTGACGCCGCCCCAGTCCTTCGACGACCTGACCAAGCCCGCGTACAAGAACCTCCTCGTCACGGAGAACGCGTCCACGTCCTCGCCGGGCCTCGGCTTCGTTCTCGGCACCGCCGCCAGGTACGGCGCGTCCGGCTGGCCGGACTACTGGAAGAAGCTCAAGGCCAACGGTGTGAAGGTGGTCGACGGCTGGGAGCAGGCGTACAACCAGGAGTTCTCCGGTTCGGCGAGCGGCAGGAAGGCCAAGGGCGACCGGCCGCTCGTCGTCTCCTACGCCTCCTCGCCGCCGGCGGAGGTCGTCTACGCGAGCCCCCGGCCCAGCACCGCGCCGACCGGCGTCGCGACCGGCACCTGCTTCCGGCAGATCGAGTACGCGGGCCTGCTGAGCAACGCGCACAACAGCAAGGGCGGCAAGGCGTTCCTCGACTTCCTGATCACCAGGCGGTTCCAGGAGGACATGCCGCTCAACATGTACGTGTACCCCGTGGTGGAAGGCGCGAAGGTGCCCAAGGAGTTCACGGAGTACGGCCCGCAGGCCAAGAACCCCGAGACGATGGACCCGGCCACGATCGCCGCCAACCGTGACCAGTGGGTCAAGGCGTGGACGTCACTCGTACTGAAGTGACCCCGCGGACCCGGCGCGGTGCGGCGCGGTTCGGGCTCATGGCCCTGCCCGTCGTGTTCTTCGCGGTCTTCTTCGCCTACCCCGTCGCCGCGATCGTCGCGCGCGGTCTGCAGGTCGACGGGGTGTGGCGTCTGGGGCGTGTCGTGGACGTGCTCGCGCAGCCCGACATCCGGCATGTGCTGTGGTTCACGACCTGGCAGGCACTCGCCTCGACCGCGCTCACCCTGCTGGTCGCGCTGCCCGGCGCGTATGTCTTCGCGCGCATGGACTTCCCGGGCAAGCAGGCGCTGCGCGCGGTCGTCACGGTCCCGTTCGTGCTGCCGACGGTCGTCGTCGGTACGGCCTTCCTGGCGCTCGTGGGCCGTGGCGGACTCCTCGACGGTCTGTGGGGCGTGCGCCTCGACACGACGGTGTGGGCGATCCTGCTCGCCCACGTCTTCTTCAACTACGCGGTCGTCGTCCGTACGGTAGGGGGCCTGTGGGCACAGCTCGACCCGCGCCAGGAGGAGGCGGCACGCGTGCTCGGCGCCTCCCGCCTCGCGGCCTGGCGGAAGGTGACGCTGCCCGCGCTGGGCCCGGCCGTGGCGGCCGCCGCGCTGATGGTGTTCCTGTTCACCTTCACCTCCTTCGGCGTGGTACAGATCCTCGGCGGCCCCACCTTCTCCACCCTGGAGGTGGAGATCTACCGCCAGACCTCGGAGATCTTCGACCTGTCCACTGCCGCGGTGCTGACGATCGTCCAGTTCGGAGCGGTGGGCGCGATCCTCGTCGTGCACGCCTGGACCGTGCGCCGCCGGGAGGGCGCACTGCGGCTGGTCGACGCCTCCCTCACGGCGGGCAGGCCGCGCGGGGCGGGCCAGTGGGCGCTGCTCGGCTCGGTCCTCGCCACCGTCGCCGTCCTGCTCGTGCTGCCGCTCGCCGTCCTCGTCCAGCGGTCCCTCGACGCGCCCGGGTTCGCGTACTACCAAGCGCTGACGCATGCGGACGGCGGGACGTTCCTTGTCGCGCCCATCGACGCTATCGGCAACTCGCTCCGGTACGCCGCCGTCGCCACGCTCATCGCCGTGCTGATCGGAGGGCTCGCCGCCGCGGCCCTCGCGCGCAGGGGCGCCGGCCGTCTGGTCCGGGGCTTCGACGCGCTGCTGATGCTGCCGCTGGGTGTGTCCGCCGTGACCGTCGGCTTCGGTTTCCTCATTGCCCTCGACAAGCCGCCGCTGAACCTGCGCGGTTCCTGGATCCTGGTCCCGCTCGCGCAGGCGCTGGTGGGCGCCCCCTTCGTCGTACGCACCATGCTGCCGGTCCTGCGGGCCGTGGACGAGCGGCTGCGGGAGGCGGCCGCCGTGCTCGGTGCCCCGCCGTGGCGGGTGTGGCGGGAGGTCGATCTGCCGATCGTGCGGCGGGCACTGCTCGTCGCGGCCGGGTTCGCGTACGCCGTGTCCCTGGGCGAGTTCGGGGCGACCGTGTTCATCGCACGGCCCGACAACCCGACGCTGCCCGTCGCGGTGGCGCGACTGCTCGGCCGGGCCGGCGACCTCAACTACGGCCAGGCGATGGCCCTTTCGACGATTCTGATGGTGGTGTGCGCGGTGGCGCTGCTGGTCCTGGAGAGGCTGCGTACCGACCGGACGGGGGAGTTCTGACGATGCTCGGGCTTGAGGGAGCGACCGTGCGCTTCGGGGGGCGCGCCGCGCTCGACGGGGTCGACCTCGACGTCGCCGAGCACGAGGTCGCGTGCGTGCTCGGGCCGAGCGGCAGCGGCAAGTCGACGCTGCTGCGAACCGTGGCCGGTCTGCAGGGCCTGGATGCCGGGCGGGTGTTCCTCGACGGCCGGGACCTGACCGGGGTGCCCGCGCACCGGCGCGGCGTCGGACTGATGTTCCAGGACCACCAGCTGTTCCCGCAGCGGGACGTGGGCGCGAACGTCGCCTTCGGCCTGCGTATGCGGGGCGCCGCGCGCGCCGAACAGGACGCCCGGGTACGGGAGTTGCTGGACCTGGTGGGGCTGCCCGGGGCCGCGCGCCGGGCCGTCGCGGCGCTCTCCGGCGGCGAACAGCAGCGTGTCGCGCTCGCCCGCGCCCTCGCCCCACGGCCGCGGCTGCTGATGCTGGACGAACCGCTGGGCCAGCTCGACCGTTCGCTGCGCGAGCGCCTCGTGGTCGAACTGCGTGATCTCTTCGGACGGTTGGGCACCACCGTGCTCGCCGTCACCCATGACCAGGGGGAGGCCTTCGCGCTGGCCGACCGGGTCGTCGTGATGCGCGACGGGCGTATCGCCCAGTCCGGTACGCCCCTTGAGGTGTGGCAGCGGCCCGCGGACGAGTTCGTGGCGCGCTTCCTCGGCTTCGACAACGTGGTGGAGGCGACCGTTGCGGGTCGGACGGCGGACACGCCGTGGGGCAAGGTCCCCGTCCCGGAGGGCTCGCCGCAGGGACCGGGCACGCTGCTCGTCCGGCCGGCGGGCGTACGGCTCGTGGACGCGTCCGAGGGACTGCGCTGTACCGTAGCCGCACGTACCTTCCGCGGCACCCATGTCGCCGTCCACCTGATGCCGGAACAGTCGCCCCGGCTGGAGGCGGCATGCCCGCTGCGCGCGGCCCCGGAGCCCGGTGACGAGGTCGGGGTCGTGTTCGACGCGGCGGAAGTCGTCGTCCTCGGGGACGCTTCCCGGGCGTAGGCACACGGCGTGGACAGCGGCCCGCCCCCTGAGGGGGCGGGCCGCTGTCGCTCGTACGGTCGGTGAAGACGTCAGTCGGACTTCGACGCGCTGCGACGGCGCATGCCGAAGAACACCGCGCCGCCGCCGATGACGACCAGGCCGCCGGCGATACCGGCGATCATGGGCGTGCTGGAGCTGGCGCCGGTCTCGGCCAGGTTCGAGCTGCCGGCCGCCGGCGAGGGGGAGTTGTCCCCGGTGGCGGCGGGGGCCGTGCTGCCCGGCGACGACGGCGCGGACGACGGCGTGGCGGACGAGGACGGGGTCGCAGTGGCCGACGGCTTCGGGGTACCGGAGGCCGGCGGAGTGGTCGCCGAGGCCTTGCAGGCCAGGGAAGGCGTGATCAGGTTCGGCGTGAGGTCCTGGTCGAGGATGCCCTTCACGGTGATGCGGACGCGGTACTCGGCCTTGGACGTCCAGTCCTCGGGAAACGTGATGGTCGCGCCCTTGCCGGTGAGCTTCTGCTCGCCGACCTTCTTGGCGTCCGCGCCGTTCGACTCGAGGTAGACCGCGACGACCGCCTTCTTGCCCGAGATGTCCTTGTCGGTGACGGTGATGCTGCCCTTCCCGTTGGCGTCGCAGGAAGCGGCGGCCGAGAAGTCCTGGATGGTGCACGCGAGCGCGTTGCCGGCGGCGCCGAGCGCGAGCGCGGCGGCGGCGGAGGCGACGCCGATGATGCGCACCGATCGTGCGGTGCGGGAGGATCGGAAGGATATGGACACGATTGCCCTTCGCGGGATGCGCAACTGCGGGGGGTTCGAGGGACGTTGCTGCAACAACAGCATCCCCAAGTGGCTCACAGGTCTATAAGCGGCGGCTCAGGGCTGTCAACGCCGATGTCCGGCATGCCCGTCGTCTTTTGCCCGCCCATTAACCACCCGCGCGTTTGAACGCGGCCCGAGCCTCCTCAACCCACCGCCGGTGCGCCCTTGTTCATCCCCCGCGAGCTCAGCCCTGGACCGCTGCCGGGTCCATCCACATGACTTCCCAGGTGTGGCCGTCCAGGTCGTCGAAGGCGCGGCCGTACATGTAGCCGTGGTCCATCGCCTCCCGGTTGCCCGTGCCGCCCGCCGCGAGCGCCCGGTCGACCAACTCGTCGACCTTCTCCCGGCTTTCGGCGCTCAGGCAGATCAGCACCTCGCTGGTCTTCGTGGCGTCCGCGATCTCCTTGGTGGTGAAGTCGGCGTAGCGCTGCTTGCCCAGCAGCATCGCGATGATCGTGTCGCTGATGACGACACAGGCACAGTCGTCCGTCGTGAACTGCGGGTTGATCGTGTAGCCGAGCAGGGTGAAGAACTTCTTCGACGCCTCGACGTCGACGACGGGCAGGTTCACGAAGATCATCTGCTGGTACATGAGCGGTCTCTCCCGGTCGTGAGGTGGTCCATGCGCAGAGATGGACCGGGCGCCGACGCGAAACTCATCGGCCCGAGACGAGGAAACTTCGCCGCCGCGTCTCAGCCCGCCGCCGGCATTGCGGCCAGCACCGCGACCGCCCACGTCAGCGGCGCGAACACCACCACCAGGGCACCGGCGCGCAGCAGCGCCGCGGTGCGCAGCATCGTGGTCGGCGCGCCCAGCCGTCCCAGGGCGGCGAGGGTGTCGGCCCGTGCCTGTCTCGCCTCCAGCGCGGCCGTCGCCAGGGTCGCCACCGTGCAGCCCGCCACGAGCACTGCGCCCAGGGTGGTGAGCGGCCCGAAGGACGGGCGCGTCTCGGCGTACTGCGTCGCCAAGACGTACGCCCCGGACGCCACCGCGCACACCACCCCGAGCGGCCGCCCGATCCGCCGCGCCTCCTCCTGCAGACCGCGCCCGGCGAGCAGCCGCACGGCGCCGGGGCGCACGGCCTGCAACAAGTGGCCGCACAGATGGGCGAGAGCGGGCCCGGCCAGCGCCAGCCCCAGCGCGGTCAGCGCCCAGCCCGCCAGGACGGTGGCGGGGCCGCCCGAAACGCCGCCGGGCAGGCGCAGGCCCGGCGCCCCGTCCGAGCGGCTCGCCTGGGTCTCCACGGCGAGCCCCGCGGCGAGGGCGGCCACACCCCAGGGGAGGCCGCCCGGGGTGGGCCGGGGAGCCGTGGGCAGGTCGGGGAGCGGGGCCTGGTCCCGGAGGTCGCCGGGCTGCGCGTCCGTGGCGTCGTCGGTGCCGGAGGCGGCCTGGGCATCGCCGTGGGCGGCGCGAGGCAGCAGTGCGTCCGCCGGGCGCAGCGCCAGCGCGCTCGCCAGGGACGCCGCGAGCGGTACCAGCGCGAGCAGCGTGAGCGCCGCGGGCAGCGGCAGGGACTGGTCCGCGGCGAGGAACCCCGCCGTCGGGCCGACGAAGGGCAGCCCCGTCGGGCCCCCGCGCAGGTGCAGGAAGAGCAGCAGCGCGAGCAGTGAGCCCAGCGCGGTCGACAGGGCCGTGGTCACCGCGGAGAGGGCCATCAGCCGGACCGGGCCGAGGCCGATCGCCGCAAGACCGCTCCGCGGGCGGGTGCCCGGATCCGTACGGGCGACGGCGACCGCGAAGTACACCGTGGCGGCGACGGGCGCGAGGCACCAGGCCAGCCGCAGCGTCGAGGTGGCCGACGCTCCCGGATGCCCCAACGCGTACCCCAGCGTGCACAGCAGCAGGAAGCCCGTGCCCGCGGAGGCCGCGGTGACCAGGAGCCGGCGGAGCTGGACCAGGGGGCGGGCCCCGCGGGCTAGACGGAGAGCGAGCACTCTGTGTGGCCTTCCGAATCGGGGGAGACCTGGCTTTGCGGTTCGGGGGAGGCCCGGTCTTCCGGTCGGGCCCAGGCCTGGTCATCCGGTCGGGCCGAGGCCTGGCCTTCCGTCTCGGGGGAGGCCTGGTCTTCCGTCTCGGGGGAGGCCTGTCCCTCCGATGAGGGGGAAGCCCCCTCTGCCGGTGCTTTCGGTTCTTCCGGTTCCTCCGGTCCGGGGGAGAGCGGTGGCAGATGGACGGTCTTCACACACCGTCCGTCCAGCAGGGACACCGTGCGGTCCGCGACGTCCGCGGCGTCCGTGTGGTGTGCGGCCAGGACGACCGTGATGCCGTGCGAGCGGGCCGCCGTGGTCAGCGTTCGCAGCACCTGGGCGCCGTCGGCGCGGTGCAGTGAGGCGGTCGGCTCGTCCGCGAAGAGCACGGTCGGGCACGCGGCGAGCGCCCGTGCGACGGCGATGCGCTGCCGCTCGGCCCGGGACAGCTCGGAGGGACGCTTACGGGCACAGCCGCCGATGTCGAGCCGGTCCAGCCACTCCAGGGCCCTCGTCTTGGCCAGACGGCGGCTCGTGCCGCGCAGCATCAGCGGCAGGGCCGCGTTCTCCCAGGCGTTCAGCTCGCCGAGGAGGACGGGCACGGGATCGATCCAGCCGAAGCGCTCGCGGCGCAGCCGCTCACGGGTGACCGCGCCCATCGTGTGCACCGGTGTGCTGTTGAACCAGACCTCGCCCCGCTGGGCGGGGAGGAGACCAGCGAGACACTGCAGCAGGGTCGTCTTGCCGCTGCCCCGCGGCCCGGTGACGGCCAGGATCTCCCCCTCGCGCACGCCCAGCGAGACACCGCACAGCGCGGGCGAGCCGTTGTGCTGGAAGTGCAGGGCGCGTGCCCAGAGCACGTCGTTGTCCGGCGGGGCCACCATCGCGTACACCTCGGTTCAGATCCGTTTTCCCGTACCGGTCCCCGCCCGGGGGACCCGTTCGGGGGAACGAAGGCAGGGCCGATCGGTCACTTCGCACGCTAGGCAGACGGCGCCGTGAGGCCGGACAGCAACGGCCCCGCACCGCCCGTTTCTCACTCGAACGGGCGGCACGGGGCCGTCTTTTGATCATCCAGAAGGAAGATCGGGGCGCCGAATGGGGACCCCTGGTGACTCAGAGCTTGGTCCACGCCTCCGTCAGCGTCGCGCGCAGGATCTGCTCGATCTCGTCGAACGTCTCCTGGTCGGAGATCAGCGGCGGGGCGAGCTGGATGACCGGGTCGCCGCGGTCGTCGGCACGGCAGTACAAGCCGTTGTCGAACAGCGCCTTCGACAGGAAGCCGTACAGGACGCGCTCGGTCTCCTCGTCGTTGAAGGACTCCTTGGTCGTCTTGTCCTTGACCAGCTCGATGCCGTAGAAGAATCCGTTGCCGCGGACGTCGCCGACGATCGGCAGGTCGTGCAGCCTCTGCAGCGTCGTGAGGAACGCGGACTCGTTGTCGAGGACGTGCTGGTTCAGGCCCTCGCGTTCGAACAGGTCGAGGTTCGCGAGGCCGACCGCGGCCGACACCGGGTGGCCGCCGAAGGTGTAGCCGTGCAGGAAGGTGTTGTCGCCCTTGTAGAACGGCTCGGCCAGGCGGTCGGAGACGATGCAGGCGCCGATCGGGGAGTAGCCCGAGGTCATGCCCTTGGCGCAGGTGATCATGTCCGGGACGTAGCCGAACTTGTCACAGGCGAACATGGTGCCCAGGCGGCCGAAGGCGCAGATGACCTCGTCCGACACGAGCAGCACGTCGTACTGGTCGCAGATCTCGCGCACGCGCTGGAAGTAGCCGGGCGGCGGCGGGAAGCAGCCGCCTGCGTTCTGCACCGGCTCCAGGAAGACCGCCGCCACCGTCTCCGGGCCCTCGAAGAGGATCTGCTGCTCGATCTGGTCGGCGGCCCAGCGGCCGAAGGCCTCCGGGTCGTCGCCGAAGATCGGCGCGCGGTAGATGTTGGTGTTCGGCACCTTGTGCGCGCCCGGGACCAGCGGCTCGAAGGGGGCCTTCAGGCCCGGCAGACCGGTGATGGACAGGGCACCCTGCGGGGTGCCGTGGTAGGCGACCGCGCGGGATATGACCTTGTACTTGGTGGGCTTGCCGACCAGCTTGAAGTACTGCTTGGCGAGCTTCCAGGCGGTCTCGACCGCCTCGCCGCCGCCGGTGGTGAAGAAGACCTTGTTCAGATCGCCCGGCGCGTAGTCGGCGAGACGTTCCGCCAGCTCGACGGCCTTGGGGTGGGCGTACGACCACACCGGGAAGAACGCCAGCTCCTGCGCCTGCTTGAACGCCGTCTCCGCGAGCTCGGTGCGGCCGTGGCCCGCCTGGACCACGAACAGACCGGCCAGACCGTCGAGGTAGCGCTTGCCCTTGTCGTCGTAGATGTAGGTGCCTTCGCCCCGGACGATGGTGGGGACGGGCGCGTTCTCGTACGAGGACATGCGGGTGAAGTGCATCCACAGGTGGTCGTACGCGGTCTTGCTGAGGTCCTTGGTGCTCACGGCTATCGGGTTCCCCACATGTAGGTCTGCTTCTTGAGCTTGAGGTAGACGAAGCTCTCGGTGGAGCGCACTCCGGGGATGGCCCGGATGCGTTTGTTGATGACGTCCAGCAGGTGGTCGTCGTCCTCGCAGACGATCTCCACCATCAGGTCGAAGGAGCCTGCGGTCATCACCACGTACTCGCATTCGGACATGGCCGTCAGGGCGTCGGCGACGGACTCCACGTCACCCTCGACGTGGATCCCGACCATCGCCTGCCTGCGGAAGCCCACGGTGAGCGGGTCCGTGACGGCGACGATCTGCATCACGCCCTGGTCGAGCAGCTTCTGGACGCGCTGGCGCACGGCCGCCTCGGAGAGGCCGACGGCCTTGCCGATCGCGGCGTACGGGCGGCGCCCGTCCTCCTGGAGCTGCTCGATGATGGCGAGGGATACGGCGTCCAGCTGGGGGTTGCCGTTCCTGGACTCGCGGGAGTCCCTCTGGTCTGCGCTTCGACTGGCCACGAACTCACTCTGCACGACGTCTCGACAGTTACGCAAGGCTCGATCGATGAAATTCGTTGTAGACGTATGAGAAGACTGCGGATTTCGCAGCTCTGGCGCGATCGGGGCTGTTGAAAACGTCGGGCCACGCACTAGGGTGGGTGTCTCAGTGATTGGACACCCGAACTTGGAGGGCCGGCAGTGAGCACCGAGCTGCGTCGTCTGCGCAACTACATCGACGGCGAATTCCGTGACGCCGCCGACGGAAGGACCACCGAGGTGGTCAACCCCGCGACCGGCGAGGCCTACGCGACGGCTCCGTTGTCCGGGCAGGCGGACGTCGACGCCGCGATGGCGGCCGCCGCCGCGGCCTTCCCGGCCTGGCGCGACACCACGCCCGCCGAGCGCCAGAAGGCCCTCCTGAAGATCGCCGACGCGTTCGAGGAGCGCGCCGAGGAGCTGATCGCGGCCGAGGTCGAGAACACCGGCAAGCCGGTCGGGCTGACCCGGTCGGAGGAGATCCCGCCGATGGTCGACCAGATCCGCTTCTTCGCGGGAGCGGCCCGTATGCTCGAGGGCCGCTCGGCTGGCGAGTACATGGAGGGGATGACCTCGATCATCCGCCGCGAGCCGGTCGGCGTCTGCGCCCAGGTCGCGCCGTGGAACTACCCGATGATGATGGCCGTGTGGAAGTTCGCCCCGGCGATCGCGGCGGGCAACACGGTCGTCCTGAAGCCGTCGGACACCACCCCGGCCTCCACGGTCCTGATCGCCGACATCATCGGCTCGATCCTGCCCAAGGGCGTCTTCAACGTCATCTGCGGCGACCGTGAGACCGGCCGCATGATGGTCGAGCACCCGACCCCGGCGATGGCGTCCATCACCGGATCCGTCCGTGCGGGCATGTCCGTCGCCGAGTCCGCGTCCAAGGACGTCAAGCGCGTCCACCTGGAGCTGGGCGGCAAGGCGCCCGTCGTCGTCTTCGAGGACACCGACATCGCCAAGGCCGTCGAGGACATCTCGGTGGCGGGCTTCTTCAACGCCGGCCAGGACTGTACGGCCGCCACCCGCGTCCTCGTCCAGGAGTCCATCCACGACGAGTTCGTGGCCGCCCTCGCGAAGGCCGCGAGCGAGACGAAGACGGGGCAGCCGGACGACGAGGACGTGCTCTACGGGCCCCTCAACAACCCGAACCAGCTCAAGCAGGTCTCCGGCTTCATCGAGCGCCTGCCCGCCCATGCGAAGGTCCAGGCCGGCGGCCACCAGGTCGGCGACAAGGGCTACTTCTACGCGCCGACCGTCGTCTCGGGCCTCAAGCAGGACGACGAGATCATCCAGAACGAGGTCTTCGGCCCGGTCATCACCGTCCAGCCCTTCACGGACGAGGAGCAGGCCGTCGAGTACGCGAACGGCGTCGAGTACGCCCTCGCCTCCTCGGTGTGGACGAAGGACCACGCGCGTGCGATGCGCCTGTCCAAGGTCCTCGACTTCGGCTGTGTGTGGATCAACACGCACATCCCGCTGGTCGCGGAGATGCCGCACGGCGGCTTCAAGAAGTCCGGTTACGGCAAGGACCTCTCGGCGTACGGCTTCGACGACTACACGCGGATCAAGCACGTGATGACGTCGCTGGACGCGTAGGCGCCGCTTCGACGGCGCGCGGCCCCGGACGGGACATCTCCCGTCCGGGGCCGCGCTGTTGCCGGGTACGTGCCGTGCGCGGCGGCAGGCATGGGGCCGGGGCGCGAGGAGTCCGCTGTCCCCAACTGCCCATCGGCGACCGCTCGTCGGGCCGCTCGGTGACGGCGGGTCGACAAGGTGTCGGCTCTCCCCGGGGCCGCTCGACGGGGCGTCCATTGTCCGGCCGCCGGTCCGGCGGCATGCTGCGGGGATGCCCCGGACTCACAGGACGCCCGCTCCTTCCCGCCGGTCCCTGCTGCGCGCCCTCGGCGGGAGCGCGCTGCTCGGCGCGCTCGCCGGCTGTGGCGTGCCCGCCGCCTATGTCCCACCGGGCGACCGGGCCGTCCCCGATGCGTCTGCCCGGGACAAGCGACTGACCTGGGCGAACTGGCCTCTGTACATCGACACGGACGACAAGAACCCGAACCGGCGGCCGACGGTGGACGGGTTCGAGAAGCGGACCGGCATCGCGGTCGACTACGTGGAGGAGATCAACGACAACGACGAGTTCTTCGGCAAGATCAGCCCTGCGCTGATGAACCACCAGCAGCCCGGCCGGGACCTGATCGTCATGAGCGACTGGATGTGCGCGCGGTTCGTACGCCTCGGCTGGGTGCAGGAGATGGACCCGGCCCGTCGGCCGAACGTGACGCGCCACCTGGATCCGCTGCTGCGTTCGCCCGCCTTCGACCCGGGACGGAAGTTCACGGTGCCCTGGCAGTCCGGAATCACCGGCATCGCCTACAACCGCCGTAAGCTCGGCCGCGAGATCCGGCACGTGTCCGACCTGTGGGCGAGCGACCTCAAGGGCCGTGTCACCCTGCTGTCCGGCCTGGACGAGGCGTTCGCGCTGCTGATGCAGGGCAACGGCGTGGACATCACCCGGTGGACCGCGGACGACTTCCACAGGGTCTGCGACCAGGTCGAACGGCATGTCCGCGGCGGCCTGATACGCCGGTTCACGGGCAACGACTACACCAAGGACCTGGTCAGCGGAGACGTACTGGCGTGCCAGGCGTACTCGGGCGATGTGATTCAGCTCCAGGCGGACAACCCGGACATCCGCTTCGTCGTACCCGAGGAGGGCGCGGAACTCTGGGCCGACTCGCTGATGATCCCCAACCGTGCCCGCCACAAGGCGAACGCCGAGCGGCTGATCGACTACTACTACGAGCCGGCGGTCGCCGCCGAACTGGCCGCCTGGGTGAACTACGTCTGCCCGGTCCCGGCTGCCCGCTCGGTCCTCGCCGCGTCCGGGGACAAGGACAGGGCGGCCCTCGCCCAGAACCCGCTGATCTTCCCCGACTCCACCTTGCGGGCACGCCTCGCGGTCGCCCGGGACATCACCTCCACGGAGCGGGTGGAGTTCGCTCGGCGGTGGAACCGGATCGTGGGGCTGTAGCGCATCGAGGGGTGTTGTACGGCGAGGACCCTTCTGGCGCCGTCCGATGGCCGGGCGGGTGTCGCCCGGCGACCGGTGGCGGGGTCAGGGCAGGGCGATACCGTCCAGCTTCCCCGCCTTGGCGTCGTCGATCAGTGAGGAGAACTGGTCCGCGCTCATCTGGACGCGCTGGCCGAAGTCGTCGGTCAGGACGACCCGGCGGTCGGCCGGGGCGCTCGGGTCGACGAAGAGCTGAGGACAGCCGCAGTTGCAGTTGCCGCAGAACGTCGCCACGGGCTCCAGCCCGCTGATGTCGGTCATGCCTCTCCACCTCCATGGGGTGCGGCGCGCCGGTGTCCGGACCGGTCGCCGCGGGGACTGCCCAGGAGATACCCGGCGCAGTGCGAGAGGACGCGCGCCACGACTGCGTGCCGGGGGCGTGGCGACCGGCCTGCGTGCTGTCGTGCTCCGTCGTCCGCTTCCGTTGCCTCGGTCTTGACAGAGGTGACGGGAACCGGACGGATCCGGAATCCGACCAGTGGGAGGGAGGCGACGAGCACAGCCGGGCACTCCCGGGCAGCGCCGGTGCGGTTGCCGTCCAGCCATGGTCGGCAGGGCCTGCCGGTCCGGCCGATGGGGGGTGGGCGGCGGTTGCGGGGCTCACGCCGGTGCGGTGACCGCTATGCAGTGCTGTTCCAGTCGTATGGTCCGCCGCCGCGCCACTCGATCAGCTCGGGGTCGTCGATCGCGCGGTCCTCGGCGGGCAAGCCGGCGCGGTGGAGGAACTCGAACACGTCGAAGAGGCTGTAGGCGGTGCCCACAGGCTCGCCGTGGATCGTCACCCGACGCCCACCGTCGGGCGAAGGCGGGAGCACAACCACAGGAGGTTGCTCGTCCATGGCACCACCATGCGCCGCAACCGGTCGGCCTGCAGCTTGGCGGCCCCGGGCAGCTCCCACACTGCCCGGGCGGGGACAGGAGGATCGCGGGTGCCGGGCGGCGACAGGAGGATCGCAGGTGCCGCTGTGCGTGTCGGCGCGGTCGGCCGGGTCGTCACAGCCACTACGGCGATCCAAGCCGGTCGCGGCACCTTCGCTCCTCGAGCCGCGTGAGGCTCGGCGACCCCGTACCCGGGCCGCACGTGAGGCGGCCCTCGTCAGTGGCTGCCCGATCGGCGAACGATGCGTTCGCGGGCGCACCTCGACCGCCTCGCCGACGGGCTCGAAGAGCTCCGAGGGCGCCAGGCAGGCCGCGTCGGGCAGCGACCCGACCGCCCGTGGTCCGGGTATTGCCGGGCTGGTTGTGGGCGTGCTGGATCTGGCTGCGGCGGTGTTCGCCGTCGTGCGCGGCCGCTCCACCGGATCCCGGGCCGAGTAGAGCATCTGCGCTGCCGACGGAAGCCCGTCGGCAGGGCAGATGCCTTCGGTGCGGAGTACACCCGGTCATTCGGACCGGTCCCGGTGCGGAGGTGTCTCCGCCCGGACGTGGTTCGTTTCGCCCGGCTCGCCTCACACCGGGTCCGAGTGTCGCTCGATGTCCAGGTCCAGGAAGTGGGCCGAGCACGAGATGCACGGGTCGTGGTTGCGGACGGCCCGTTCGCACCGGCGGGCGAGATCGGCGTCGGATGTCGGCCCCTGTGCCAGAGCGGCCTGGACGAGTACGCGTAGGTCCTCCTCGATCGCGCCCTGGTTCTGCGCGGTGGGCGGGACGAGGGAAGCCTCGGTGATGCGCCCCTCTTCGTCGATCGCGTAGCGGTGGTAGAGCAGGCCGCGTGGTGCCTCGGTGGCGCCGTGCCCCTCGCCGGCCCGGGGAGGAACGTCCGTATACGGGCGGGGCGGGGGCTCGTACGCGTCGATGATCCGGAGGGCCTCCTCCACCGCGTACAGGACCTCCACGGCCCGGACCAGGATGCTGCGGTAAGGGTTCCGGCAGGCCTCGGTCCGCGTCCTTCCCTCTGTGCCCCGGGCCAGAGGCGGGTCGCCCAGCCCGGCCTCCCGGGCGGCCTGAAGGGCCCCCGGGGACAGCAGGTGGCCGCTGACGGCGTAGCGGGCGAGGGAGCCCGTGAGGTGTCTGCGGCCGTCCAGCCGGGAGTGGAGTGCGGTGGAGTGCGGGACCTGTTCCTCGGTGACGTGGTCCCGGAAGTCGTGTACGGGGAAGCTGCGCGGCGGGAGCGTGCCGTCCGCCGGAAGAACGGTGGGTACGCCCGACTCGATGGCGTATGTGCCGGGCTCGGCCAGGGCGAGCAGGTCGGCGTCGCACTCGGCGTCGGGAAAGTCGAAGCCGGCGACCCAGCGCACGGTGTCCCAGGCGTCGTCGAGCGCGATGCGCAGGCGCTCCGCGAGGGGGCGCAGCTCGGACCGGGAGGGGACGCGGTGGAAGCCGCCCAGGCGGACGTTGACGGGGTGGATGGCACGTCCGCCCAGCAACTCCATGATGGCGTTGCCGGTCTGCTTCAGCCGCAGCCCGCGCTCGACGTGGGCCCGATGCGTGCGTGCCATGGCGATCGCGTCGTCGTGGCCGAGGAAGTCCGGAGCGTGCAGCAGATGAATGTGCAGGGTCTGGCTCTCGATCCACTCACCGCAGTACAGAAGGCGGCGCAGGGCGGCGAGTTGACCGTCCACGACGGCTCCGCACGCGTCCTCGACGGCGCGGCAGGCGCTGAGCTGGTAGGCGACCGGACAGATCCCGCACACGCGCGAGGTGATGTCGGGGGGCTCGGAGTGGGCCCGGCCGCGGAGGAAGGCCTCGAAGAACCGCGGGGGCTCGTAGATCCTCAACCGTGCCTCGGTGACGGTGCCGTCGAGGATCCGCAGATGCAGTGCGGCCTCGCCCTCCACGCGGGTGATCGCGGGGATGCGAATGATGCGTGATCCGGCGTCGGGTTCGGTCACGGCCGGTCCTCCTCCACCGCGGTGAAGGCGGTGACGTTGAAGGTGTGCAGGAACCTCCTGATGTCCTCGTCGCTCATTCCGTCGCGCCGCAGCACCGGGACCAGGGCGGGCAGGTTCGTGGTTCCGGCGGGTCCGAAGCAGCCGTAGCAGCCGCGCCCGTAGGTGGGGCAAAGGGCTCCGCATCCGGCGTGGGTGACGGGGCCGAGGCAGGGCGTGCCGTGAGCGACGAGGACGCAGACGTTGTCGCGTTGCTTGCAGGAGAAGCAGACGCTGTGGTTCGGGATGCCGGGCTTGCGGCCGGCGAGGAAGGCGGTGATGACCTCCAGGAGCTGGCCCCGGTCGATGGGGCAGCCGCGCAGCTCGAAGTCGACGGGCACATGGGCGGAGATCGGTGTGGAGGTGGCGAGGGTCTCGATGTAGTCGGGGCGGGCGTAGACCGTCTGCAGGTACTCCGTCACGTCGGCGTGGTTGCGCAGTGCCTGGACGCCTCCGGCGGTGGCGCAGGCGCCGATGGTGACGAGGTACCGGGACTCGGCGCGGATGCGCCGGACGCGCTCGACGTGTTCCGGGGTGGAGACCGAGCCTTCGACGAGTGACAGGTCGTACGGTCCGGGCGCGACGTCACTGGACGCTTCCAGGAAATGGGCGATCTCCAACTCATCGGCGATGCCCAGCAGTTCGTCCTCGCAGTCGAGGAGGGTGAGCTGACAGCCGTCGCAGGAGGCGAACTTGAACACGCCGAGCCGGGGACGCGCGCGCTCCGGGGGCGGGGCGGGATCGTTCAACTCACAGCTCCCGTACGGTGAGAAGCGGCTCGGCCAGGTCGTAGCCGACCACGGGGCCGTCGCGGCACAGCAGCAGGGGGCCCAGCTGGCAGTGTCCGCAGTGGCCGGTGGCGCAGCGCATGTTGCGTTCCAGGGAGACCCGCACACGGTCGGCGTGTACACCTCGGTGCAGCAGCGCGCGGGCGGTGGCGCGGATCATGACCTCGGGGCCGCAGACGAACGCGGTGGTGCGCTCGGGCGTGAAGGGCGCCTCGTCCAGCAGTGAGGTGACGACGCCGACCCGGCCCGTCCAGCCGTCGGTGGGCCGGTCCACCGTGATGGCGCCGAACGGCCTTCTCCAGGCGGCGAACTCATCCTGGTACAGCAGGTCTTCGGGAGTCCGGGCACCGACGAGGACGTTCAGCCGCCCATAAGCGCCGGGCTCGGACCGGACGGTGTCGATCAAGGGGCGCAGCGGGGCGAGGCCGATGCCCCCGGCGACGACGAGGACATCGTGTCCCCGGGCGGCCGCCAGGCCCCAGTCGGTACCGAAGGGACCGCGCAGGCCGACCGACGCTCCCGTCGGCAGCCGGCACAGTGCGCGCGAGACGGCGCCGACCGCGCGGACGGTGTGCTCGAGGCGCCGGTCGCCGGCCGTGCGGGACACCGAGACGGGGATCTCGCCCGTTCCGAAGGCGTACACCATGGCGAACTGGCCCGGTGCGAAGGGCCGTAGGGACTCTCCGGCCGGCTCCAGGTGGAGCGTGACGGTGTCGGCGGTCTCACGGCGACGGTCCACGACCCGATAGGAGAGCGGGACCGACGTCATGGCCTCGGTTCGCTTCCCTGAGGTCCGTACAGGTCGAGCAGGCGTGTGCGCGTGGCGCGCAGCCGGTGGCCGATCGTCTCGGCGACGAGGGTGACCAGTGCCAGGCCGAACTCCGGATGCGCGGCGCACACCTCGCGCACCTCGATGGCGTCGAACTCCCAGGCGCTGATCGGGCTTGTGGTCTCGGCCCCCAGATGCCACCGGCGCGGCGGGCACAGCCACGACCAGCCGAGAAGGCTGCCGGGGCCGATCGTCTCGACCACGGCGCGACCGCGGCCGGGAATCTGGATGTCGAGTGCGACGACGCCCGTGCGGATGATCCAGAAGCGCTCGGCGTTCTCGTCCTCCTCGAAGAGCCGGACCGCTCCGGGGCGGGTGACCTCGTGTGCGAGGTCCATGAGCCGCGCGCAGTGCTTTGCGGAGAGCCCTGCAAGGATGCCCGTCCCGGGATGGGCGCCGGCCCCTGAGGTCATCGCGCGGTCCCCCTCTCCGTGGCCTCCTGGTGCAGGGCGTGTGCCTCCTCGGTGAGGTCGATGCCGGTGGGGCACCAGACGATGCAGCGGCCGCAGCCGACGCATCCCGAGCTGCCGAACTGGTCGTGCCAGGTGCCGAGCTTGTGCGTGAGCCACTGGCGGTAACGGCTGCGTGGGGTGGCCCGGACCGGGCCGCCGTGCAGGAGGGAGAAGTCCAGGTCGTAACAGGAGTCCCAGCGGCGCCAGCGCTCGGCGTGATCGCCGGTCAGATCGGTGACGTCCTCCGTGGTGGTGCAGAAGCAGGTGGGGCAGACCATGGTGCAGTTGCCGCAGCTCAGGCAGCGGGAGGTGACGTCGTCCCAGCGCTCCGCCTCCAGGTTGTCCCGCATCAGCGTGTGCAGGTCGACCGGCGGCATGGCCCGGCCCATCCGCTCTGCGGCTCGGCTCACGGCCCCGGCCGCCGCGGTACGGGTGGTGTCGTCAGCGCTTCGCCGCGGGAGTTCCGCGAGTACCGCGGCTCCTTCCTCGCTGCCGATCCGGCACAGGAAGCGGTGACCGTCGTCGTCCGTCACCTCGGTGAGGGCGAGGTCGTATCCGGTGTCCACGCCCGGCCCCGTGCCCATGGACACGCAGAAGCAGGTGGCCCCCGGCTCGGTGCACTCGACCGCGATCAGGAATGCGCCCAAGCGGCGGGAGCGGTAGGCGGGATCCTCGTACCGGCCGCCGGTCATCACACGGTCCAGGATCCGGATGGCCCGCAGGTCGCAGGGGCGCACCCCGAGGAAGGCGTAGGAGATGCTCCGCGGCTCGTCCTCGCGCAAGGTCGGCTCGCCGCCGTTTTCACGGTCGGCGGTCCACTGGCGGACGCGCTGGGGATGCAGGAACGACTTCCAGGACTGCGGCCCCGCACTGTGCGCGAAGGCTGCGTCGTCGTGCCTCGGACGGATCCGGTACTGCCCCGCCTCCAGTTCGACCCCCCAGCCGTAGGGCAGTTCGTCTCCGGAGTCCAACTCGGCCAGGACGACCGCGCGGTCCCGGACCGTGGGGCCGATCACCGTTCGGCCGCGTCCCTTCAGGACACGCACCAGCGCGTCCAGACCGTCGCGATCCAGGACCGCGTCGACCTGCCCGTCCAGGGCCGCTCCCGCATCTCCGGGACTGGTCATCCTCATTCCCCTCGATCCTGGCCACCGGGCGGGGAGATTCCGGACACTCGGCAAGCTCCACGCGCCGTCAGGGAACGGCTCGAACCCCGACTACTGACAGAGTGTCAGGTACGAGTGCCGCGCTGCTCGACGCCGGTCCGGCGTGTCCCCGGCGGGCAGTCCCGGACGGGAGACCATCAGGACCCCTCGGCGGGGAGGCCCCGCAACGCGGTCCCGGCGTGCCGTACGACCTCCCCCTCGACGCACGCCACCAGCGTGCGTACCGCCTCGGCCACCGAGGGGGTCAGTCCCGTGCCCAGGGACCGGTCCGCTCCCTCGACCGCGTACACGACGAGACGGCCGGGCCCGCGTCCGAGGCTGTGGGCGAGACGCACCGTGTCGACGAGCCCCAGCCCGTGGGTGCTGTGCCGCCGGGCCGCAGGGGCCGAAAGCGCGTCCGCGGCCGGGCACCACCGGTGAATCCGCCCAGGACGCGGGGAGGAGGAGAAGCAGGCGTCGACGACGACCGCCAGGCCGGTGTTCTCCCACAGCCCGATCAGCCGTCCGGGATCCCCGTCGCACTCCCGGAGCACGGTGCCCGGCGGCAACGGGCGGGCCAAGGCCCGTTCCCTCAGCAGCGCGACCACGGCCGGTCCGGCACCGTCGTCGCGCCGGAACTCATTGCCGATGCCGATGATCGCCGCGTCGACGAGAGCTGTCACCGACCTGTCACCCGTCTCCCTTTCGAGTCCGGTCCGCGAAGGCCCGAGGCGCGCGGGAAGGCCCACGCTAGCTCTCAGCCGTCCTCGGGCGGTGCGGCTCTCCCCCCGGGGTGTCGTGGGCGGGCCCGGCCGGCACGGCCGCTCCGCGGGACGACGGAGCCGGCCGCGCGGGTCATCACGTCACCGGCGGTGCGGGGAGGCCTCGTGAGCGCCGCCCTGCGTACCGTGCACCCGCGGCGGCTCGACACCGGCCCCGATGTCGGCGTAGGTGTAGCCGATCGACTGATGGACGGCCACGACGCCGTCGACGGAGCGGCACAGATGCTCGATGACCGGGATGGCCGCCCTCTCCTCGACCCGGCCCGTCAGCGTCACCACGCCTTCGCGCACGTCGACACGCACGCTGCCCGACGGAACACCCAGGGTCTCGCGCAGCACGTCGTGGTAGATCTCGTCGCTGATGGCTCCGTCGCTGCGCAGGAAGGGCCGCAGCAGATCGCTTCGGCTGACGATCCCCACGAGCTTTCCGGTCTCGTCGACCACGGGAAGCCGCTTCACGTTGTGGCGGTACATGGTCCGGGCGGTCTCGGCGACGTTCCAGCCGGGCCGTGCCGTCACCGCGGGCGCGGTCATCATCGCTTCCGCGGTCTCGGCCCCGGCCCGTGCCCGTTCGTCCAGACCGAGTCGCCGGCCCGGCGATCGCCCCTCCGGATCCGGCACGCTCGCCGCCTTGCGGAGCAGGTCCGCCTCGGACACGACACCGACGGGACATCCGGCGTCGTCCACGACGGGCACGGCCGTGACGTCGTTGTCGCTCAACAACTGGGCGATCTGCTTGAAGGTCGAATCAGGGCGCGCCGTGACGACATGGTGGGTCATGACTTCTGCGATGGTCCGGTGCTGCATGTTCCGCGCTCCTTCCGGGCGTGCGCCGCACCGGGCCCGGCGATCCCGGGGTGCGTGCGGTTCGCCGGAGTTCCCCCGGGTGAGGGTCACACCCGTGCGGCTGCGGCCGATGCGCTGTCTCCTCGGTAGCGGCAGCGGCCGACACGTCCAGTGCACTGCGCCCGCCGGTGTCCGCGCTGGTGCCGACCAGTCCCGCGGAGGGGGCCGAAGGTCCCGCCGCGGCCCCGGCGGGGCGCTGCTCGGACGGCGGGCGCGCCCTCCGCCTCGTCTTCCGGACGGCGCGTCACGGCTCGGGCCGTATCTCGGCGGTCGCCGACAAGGAGCCGATCGCCTCAGCCTGTCTCCGGGGCCGTGGAAGAACTCCCGAGTGCCTGATCGGCAGGGGTGGCATCGGCCGGGCGGAGGGACTTTCGGGCCCACGTGCCCGGGCTGTTCGGCCTCAGCACGCCGGCAGCGCGCGCGGTGGACTGGAGGTGTCGTCGGCCTCGGCCGTTCCAGGGCCACAGGAAGGGGGTGCCCAGCGATGAGGCACCGCAGCGTGGGCGATCTGATGACGCCCACCGCAGTGAGCGTGCGTCCCGGCACGACGTTCAAGGAGATCGCGCGCCTCCTCGACGAGTACGACATCACCGCGGTTCCGGTGGTCGACGACGACGGCCGGCCCGTCGGGGTGGTGTCCGAGGCGGACCTGCTGCGCAAGCAGACCTCCGTGGGCGTCGGAAGCAGCGCCCGCGACCTGATGACGAGCCCCGCGGTGGTCGCGCAGCCGGAGTGGAACGCGGTCCGTGCCGCGCGGACGATGGAGGAGCGGAAGGTCAAGCGCCTTCCGGTGGTGGACGGCGACGGCCGGCTGATCGGCGTGATCAGCCGCGGCGACCTGGTGCGGTTGTTCCTCCGCAGGGACCACGCGATCCAGGAGGAGATCCTCGAGGACGTCGTCGTGCGGACGCTGGGACTGTCACCCTCCGCGCTCACCGTCGAGGTCACCGACGGCAGGGTCACGCTGAGCGGCACGGTGGAGCGCAAGAGCCTGGTCCCGGTGACGGTGCGGCTGTGCGAGAGCGTCGACGGCGTCGTGGACGTCATCGACCGACTCGGCTTCGACCGGGACGACACCGCGGACAGGACGACGGCCGCCGCACCCCCGCCCGGCGCAGATCACGGTCCCGCGCCGTGGCCCGTCACCCATTATCGTGAGGAATGGAGAGCTGCCGATTGAGCTGCACCTCGTGTGCGTGGGTGAGCTGCACCTCGTGTGCGTGGGCCGGTCGGAGGAAGCGATGAGCGGCGATGGGTGCGAACGGCCGGAACAGCACCTGCCCAAGTTGCGGCTGGACGAGCTGCTGGACGAGCTGCAGGCCCGTATCGACGCGGCACGGGGTACGCAGGAGCGGGTGCACCGCCTTCTGGAGGCGGTGCTGTCGGTCGGACGGGAGCTCGACCTGCCACACGTGCTGCGGAGCATCGCGGAGGCGGCGGTGGTGCTGGTGGACGCCGAGTACGGTGCCCTGGGCGTCATCGGGGAGGACCGTATGCTCTCGGAGTTCCTCACCGTCGGCATCAGCGAGGAGCGGCGCGCGGAGATCGGGGAACTGCCCAGCGGGCACGGCATCCTCGGGGAGCTGATCCGGCATCCGGAGCCGCTGCGCCTCGGCGAGATCTCCGAGCATCCGGCCTCCTACGGCTTTCCCGCCCACCACCCTCCCATGCACTCCTTCCTCGGCGTGCCCATCCGGGTGCGCGACCAGGTGTTCGGGAACCTCTATCTCACGGAGAAGCGCGGTGCCGCGGAGTTCGACGCCGAGGACGAGGCCGTGCTCTCGACGCTGGCGGTTGCTGCGGGCGTCGCGATCGAGAACGCCCGGCTGTACGAGGAGGCGCGGCTGCGTGAGCGCTGGCTGAGGGCGAGCTCCCTGGTCACCAGCGCCCTGTTGTCGGGTGCGCCCGGCGAGCACGTACTGGAGCTGACCGTCGAGCAGGCGCGGGAGATCGTCTCCGCGGATGTGGGGATGATCGCCGAGCGGGTGGCGGGGGAGGACGTCCTGCGGGCGCCGTTCGCGGTGGGACTGGGGGCGCAGCGGCGCCGGGGTCTGGCGATGCCCGGGCAGGACGGATTCGTGGCGGCCGCCTTGAGCACGGCGGAACCGCTGGTCAGCCCGGACATCCAGCAGGATCCCCGGATCGATCGTGGTTCCGCTCTGTGGGCCGGGCTGGGGCCTGTGGTCGGTGTGCCGCTGAGCGCGGGCGGCAAGTCCATCGGGGTGTTGCTGCTGGGCCGTGCGCAGGGGCGCGCCCCCTTCCTGGACACCGAGGCCGGTTCCCTTCTGGGGTTCGCGGCGCAGGCCGCACTGGCGATGGAGCTGGCGGCGCGGCGCCGGGACGCGGAGCAGATCGCGCTGCTGCAGGACCGCGACCGGATCGCCCGGGACCTGCACGACCTGGCGATCCAGCGGCTGTTCGCGGCCGGCATGACCCTGCAGAGCACCCAGCGCTTCGTCGACCACCCCGAGGCGGCCGAACGGCTGTCGCGTACCGTCGACGACCTCGACGAGACGATCAAGATCATTCGGTCCACCATCTTCGGGCTGCGCACGCACGGGGGCGCGCAGGAGGAGGCCGGACTGCGCAGACGGGTGTCCGAGACGGTGAAGGCGTCGGCGGCCCCGCTCGGCTTCACCCCCGCGCTGCGGGTCGAGGGGCTCGTGGACACCGATGTCCCGGACGGGGTGGCCGATCATGTGATCGCGGTCCTCGGCGAGGCCCTGACCAACGTGGCCCGGCACTCCGGAGCCCGGTCCGCGGATGTTCACCTGCGGCGCGACAAGGGCGAGTTGACGCTCACGGTGACCGACGACGGCTGTGGGACGCCGCGGAACGCCGTGCGCAGCGGGCTGCGCAACCTGGAGGAACGGGCGGTCGCCCTGGGCGGCACGCTCACGGTGTGCGAACGCCACGAGGGCGGCGGGACACGGCTGAGGTGGAGCGTTCCGATGCGTTCGGCTCAGAGATGACCGCCCGGCGTGGTGCGCAGCCCCTGCCCCGTGCGTCCCGGACGGCCTGGGATCACGGCCAGGAGCGGTCGTGGGATCCGGGCGCATCCAGGTGGGAGGCGAGGACCGCGGCCTGGACACGGCGCTGGACGCCGAGCTTGGCGAGCAGCCGTGAGATGTGGTTCTTGACGGTCTTCTCCGACAGGTAGAGCTGCTTGCCGATCTCGCGGTTGGTGAGCCCGTCACCGATCAGGGCGAGGATCTCCCGTTCCCGCGGGGACAGGCTCGCCAGTTCGGGCGCCGTGGCCGGCTGCTCGCCGGAGCCGGCCCGGAGCGAATGGATCAGCCGTGCGGTCGTCGCGGGATCGAGCATGGACTGGCCGGAGGCGACGGTGCGGACCGCGGAGACGAGGTCGGAGCCCCTGATCTGCTTGAGCACGTAGCCCGCGGCCCCGGCCATGATCGCGTCGAGCAGTGCCTCCTCGTCGTCGAAGGAGGTCAGCATCAGACACGCCAGCTCCGGCATCCGGCTGCGCAGCTCACGGCAGACGCCGATGCCGTCGCCGTCCGGGAGGCGCACGTCGAGGACGGCCACGTGCGGCCGTACCGCAGGCCCCCGGACGAGCGCGTGTTCGACGGTGTCGGCGTCGCCGACCACCACGATGTCGGGTTCGGCATCCAGCAGGTCGGCCAGGCCGCGTCGTACGACCTCGTGGTCGTCCAGCAAGAAGACCCGGATCGGATCCTGCTCGCTGAAGGTACGTGCGTCGGTCATGACGACCTCTCGTTCCGCGGTGGAGGACGGACTGCTCGTTCCCCGGTGGAGGACGGACCGGGACCGTCCTTGAGGAAGATCGTCGCCCGCCCCGACCGGACGCACTAGGGCCGACCGGCCCCACTGCTCCCCGCAGGGGCCGAGGTGGTGTCGCCTCCGGCTGGAGGCTCGGCGGCGGACTGCGGTGCCGCGAGATCGAACCTCACGTCCACCACTCCCTCGACGGCCCGGACCAGACGCGCGGCCACAGGTACCAGGGAGCTGTCCCGGATGTGGCCGCGGAGCGTGACGATCCCGTCCTCGACGTCGATGCACAGGGCCGGCGCAGACGAGGGGGAGAGAGCGGACGAGGGGGAGAGAGCGGCCGAGGGGGAGAGATACGACACCACCTCGCGCCGTACCTCCTCCGCGATGTCCTCGTCGTTTCGCAGGAACACCTTGAGCAGGTCCGAGCGGCTGACGACGCCCTGCAGCATGCCCAGATCGTCGACGACGGGGAGCCGTTTGACCCCCGCGCGCGCCATGATCTTCGCCGCCTGCGCGAGCGTCGCGTCCGGGCGGGTGGTGAGAGCGGGGGAGGTCATCAACTCCTCGGCCGTCACGGCGTGGGCCTTCGCCAGACCGGAGAGGCCGGGCAGCCGGGTGTACGCGTCGGGATCACTGTCACGAAGCTCCTCCTTGGGCAGGAGGTCGGCCTCCGACACGACGCCGACGACGCGGCCTTCACCCTCCAGCACGGGCAGGGCGCTGACCTCCCACTCCTGCATCATCCGCACGATCTCCTTGAAGGTCGCGCGGCGTCCGATGGCGGCGACCGTCTGGGTCATCACATCGCTGACGATGTGCGGGGTGCCGTACATGACGGTTCCTTCGGTGGAGGGGTGGTGACAGTGGTGTCAGCGGAGGCTGCCGCTGCCGTACGGGGCGTACAGGTCGAGCAGCCGCGTGCGGGCCGAGCGCAGGCGGTGGGCGAGGATGCCTCCCACCCACTCGGCGATACCCAGACCGAGCACCGGATCCTCCTGGCACAACGCGCGGACCTCTGCGGCGTCGAACTCGTACGCTCGCACCGGGCTCGTCGCCTCGGCGCCCATGTGCCAGGTGTGCGGGGCGAACAGCCAGGACCAGCCGATGAGCTCGTCGGGACCGAGGGTCTCGATCACGACGGCACGACGGCCGGGCACATGCAGGTCGAGATCGACCGTGCCGCTTCGGATGATCCAGAACCGGTCGGCGCGCCCGCCCTCCTCGAACAGGCGGGTTCCCTGCAGGAAGGAGACCTCGCGGGCTGCGCGCATCAGCCGCTCTCGGTGCCCGCTGGGCAGGGCGCGGCGCATGCGGGTCGTCGGGGGAGCGTTCATCACGGCCTCCGGGCAGCGGGCTGACGGGATGCTTCCAGCGTGTCCCCGCGCTCCGGTCAGGACCATGGGCCACCCGGCCCAAGGGCCGGCCGACCGGCACCATCCCGGCGCCCTTCGGGGCCGGTCGGCTCCCGGCCCGGGACCAGCAGCCCCTGTGTCCAGCACCATCCGGAGACGACGCTGGATACGGATCCCCCGGTCCAGGAGGTGGAGATCATGCTCCGTACCGTCACCGTCGGCCTCGACGGCTCGTCCGAGAGCCGGGCCGCCGCCGAATGGGCGGCCCGTGAGGCGGAACTGCGTGGCCTGCCGTTGAAGGTGGTCCATGTCTGGGAGCCCGTACCGGAACCCATCGCGCAGGCCCCGCTGCTCGGTCCCGAGACGCACCAGCACTGGACCGAGAGGATTCCCCGCGAGTCCGCCGAGGGGCTCCGGCGACGCCACCCCGGGGTCGAGATCACCGTTCAGCAGCGCACCGGCCGGCCGAGCGAGGTGCTGAGGGAGGCGGCTGAGGATTCCGTGCTGCTGGTTCTGGGTTCCCGGGCCCTCAGCGGGATCGGCGGGTTCCTGGTCGGCTCGGTCTCCCTGTCCGTCGTGGCGCACGCCGGGCAGCCGGTCGTCCTGGTCCGTGCACTGGAACAGGCAGCCGACGAGCACGAGATGGACCCCGCGGGCATCCCGTCCGCCGCCGCGCCGTTCCGGCCCGTCGTGCTCGGCCTGGACATCGGGAGCCCGGACGACTCGTTGATCGAGTTCGCCTTCGACACGGCCGCCGGCCGTGCCGCCCCGCTGCGCGTCGTGCACGGCTGGAGCCTGCGGCCGTACTACGCGTACGGGTTCTCCGTCGGCCTCGACGTCCAGAGCGAACAGGCGGGGAAGCGGGCGGGGGCACTGGCCGAGGTGCTGCGCCCGTGGCGGGACAAGTACCCGGCCGTCGAGGTGGTCGAGGAGTCCCGATACGGCAGCGCCGCCGACCTCCTCGTCGACGCCTCCCGCGAGGCCTCGCTGGTCGTCGTCGGCCGACGGACCCGGGACAGCGCGTTCGGTACGCGCATCGGCCCCGTCGCGCACGCCGTCATGCACCACGCGACGGCCCCTGTCGCCGTCGTACCGCACGGCTGATCCGTCGTACCGCACGGCTGATCCGCCGTACCGCAGGGCTGATCCGCCGCGGACACATCGCCGCCCGGCGTGAGCGGGGCGGCGAGCCGGTCAGAGGTTCGCGGCGTGATCGGGCACATAGGTCTGCAGATCGCGCGGCGGGCGTTCGTAGCCGGTGGACCGCGGTCGCTCCGGCAGCTCCAGCACCACAGGCGGCATCTCGTGGTAGGGGACCGAACCCAGCAGATGGGCGATCATGTTGAGCCGGGCACGGCGCTTGTCGTCGCTCTCGACGACGTACCAGGGCGCCTCGGCGATGTCCGTGTGCACCATCATCTCGTCCTTGGCGCGGGAGTACGCCTCCCAGCGGGTGATCGACTCCAGGTCCATGGGCGAGAGCTTCCAGCGCCGTACCGGGTCCGCCAGCCGGTGCCGGAACCGCTCCTGCTGCACGGCGTCGCTCACCGAGAACCAGTACTTGCGCAGCAGGATCCCGTCCTCCACGAGCATCCGTTCGAAGATCGGGCACTGGCGCAGGAAGAGCTGGTGCTCCTCCTTCGTGCAGAAGCCCATCACGTGCTCGACCCCGGCTCGGTTGTACCAGCTGCGGTCGAACAGCACGATCTCCCCCGCCGCCGGCAGATGCTCCACATACCGCTGGAAGTACCACTGGGTGCGCTCACGTTCGGTCGGCTTGGGGAGTGCCGCGATCCGCGCCACCCGTGGGTTGAGGTGCTCGGCGACCCGCTTGATCGTGCCGCCCTTGCCCGCCGCGTCGCGTCCCTCGAAGACGACGACCAGCCTGGCTCCCTCCGCCCGCACCCACTCCTGGAGCTTCACCAACTCCGTCTGCAGGCGCAGCAGTTCCCGCTCGTAGGCCTCGCGCGGCAGCGCCGCCGCCTTTTTGCCGGCCATACCGCCTCCATCCACGCGATGCCCTACGCCGGCCTGCGCCGACGACTTACGGAGTCACTCATTCCCAGCGTCGGCCACCGGGACGCCACCACCGCGCATCCGAGGACGCCGAGCGGGGGGCGCGGCCCGTTTTCAGGGCCGAACGGCCCCCACCTCACCCCGGACAGCCCATGGGATCGCCCCGGGATGCGCTGGATGCTCGAGGTGTCGAGACGCATGGAGGACCCGTGATGACCAACGACATGCTCAGCCGCCCCTTCGTCCACGCCTTGCTCGCGGACGGCACCACCGTGCGCATCCGTCCGGTGGAACCGGACGATCACGAGCGGTTGGAGCGGTTCTACGGGAACATGTCGCCGGAGAACCTCCGACTGCGGTTCTTCGCGGTGAGCCCGAGCTCCGCGGCCATGGCCACCGACCGGGCGTGCGTCCCAGCGCGTCCCGGCCACCGGGCTCTGCTGGCCGAGGCCAAGGGCCAGGTGCTGGGCGTGGCCGAGTACGACACCGGAGGCGGCAAGGACGCGGCCGAGATCTCCCTCGCGGTCGCCGAGGGAGTGCACCACCGCGGCGTCGGCACCCTCCTCGTCGAGCATCTGGTCTCGGCGGCACGCGCGGAGGGGATCACCACGTTCACGGCCGACGCGTTGAGCGAGAACCTCGATGTGCTCCGGCTCTTCGCCGACCTCGGCCTGCACACCGCGCGCCACTTCGAGGGTCCCGAGGTCCGGTGCACCATCGCGCTCGACGAGGACGACACCTACCTCTCGGCGGTGGAGGCACGCGGCCGGGCCGCCGACGTGGCCAGCCTCGAGCCGCTGCTGAAGCCGGACGTGGTCGCCGTCGTCGGCGCGGGACGCAGGCCGGGATCGGTGGGGCGGGCCATCCTGCACCACCTGCACGCGGGAGGCTTCACCCGTCGCGTTTTCGCGGTGAACCCCAGCGCCACGGCGGTCCTGGGCGTGCCCTGCCATCCCTCGGTGAGCGCCCTGCCCAGGACGCCCGACCTCGTGGTCATCGCCGTGCGCGCCGCGGCGGTTCCGGCCGTCGCCGAGGAGTGCGGCAAGGCGGGCGTAAGGGCACTACTCGTCGTCACCGCGGGCCTCGACCGTCTCCAGGCCCAGGCCCTGATGACCGCGTGCCGCGCCTACGGCATGCGGCTCGTCGGGCCCAACTGCCTCGGCATCTCCAACACCGACCCCGGCCTGCGCCTGGACGCCACCTTCGCCGCCGACCACCCGCGCCCCGGTACGGCGGGTGTCGCCGTGCAGTCCGGCGGGGTGGGGATCGCCCTGCTCGAGGGGCTGTCCCGGCTCGGCATAGGTGTCTCGTCGTTCGCGTCCCTCGGTGACAAGTACGACGTCAGCGGCAACGACATGCTCCAGTGGTGGGAGAGCGACGGCCGCACCGACCTGGCCCTGCTGCACCTGGAGTCCTTCGGCAGCCCGCGCGCCTTCTCCCGCACCGCCCGGCGGGTGACCCGCCGCATGCCCGTGCTGACCGTGGACGCCGGCCGCACCGAGGCAGGCCGCCGCGCCGCCGCCTCGCACACTGCGGCGGCCGCCACCCGCACCATGACCCGGCAGGCGCTGTTCACCCAGGCGGGCATCACGGCCACCCGCTCGATCGGCGAACTCCTGGAAACCGCCGCCCTCATGCACTCCCAGCCGCTCCCGGCCGGTACGCGCGTCGCCGTCGTCGCCAACGCGGGTGGTGTCGGGGTCCTGGCCGCCGACGCCTGTGTGGAGGCAGGCCTCGTCCTGCCGCGGCTCACCCCCGAGGTGATCGACGACCTGCTCACCGTGCTGCCCGACGGTGCCGCGGCGGGGAACCCCGTCGACACCACCGCCGCCGTCTCCGAGGACCAGCTCCGGGACTGCCTGGACCGGCTCGTACGGCACCCGGGCATCGACGCCGTACTGGTCGCCCTGGTCCCCACGGCAGTCGCCATGGCGACCGGCGACGACCTGATCCGGGCCCTCACCGGCGGCCCCGCACACCGGGCACGACCGGTCGTCGCCGTACGCCTCGAGCAGGATCTGCCGGTGAAGCTGCTGCCCGCGATCCACGGGGAATCCATTCCTTCGTACGCCGACCCGCAGGCGGCGGCGCGGGCGCTGGCCCACGCGGCCCGTCGCGCCGCCTGGCTCGGCCGGCCCCCGGGCACGGTCCCGGACCTCGACGGAGTCGACACGGGGCGCGCCCACGAGACCGCCGAGGCATATCTTGCCGCCCATCCGGACGGCGGCTGGCTCGAACCGCGCGCCTGCGCCGACCTGCTGGCCTGCTACGGCATCCCGCAGCTCCCCTGGGCCTGGGCCGAGACCGAGAACGACGCCGTCATCGCGGCCGGTCGACTGCGCGGTCCCGACGGCCGGGTCGTCATGAAGGCCCACTGGCCGGGCCTGCTGCACAAGAGCGAGCAGCACGCCGTCCACCTCGACCTCCAGGGCGACGCACAGGTACGCACCGCCTTCCGGGACTTCGAGACGCGGTTCGGCGGTCTCCTGACGGGCGTGGTGCTGCAGCCGCTCGCCGCGCGTGGCACCGAGCTGTTCGCCGGCGTCGTCCAGGACGAGGTCTTCGGCCCCCTCGTGCTCTTCGGACTGGGCGGGACCGCGACCGAGGTGCTCGCCGACCATGCCGCCCGGCTCGCCCCGCTCACCGACCACGACGTGCACGACCTGATCACGGCACCGCGCTGCGCCCCGCTCCTGTTCGGTGCGCACGGTGCCGGGCCCGTCGACCTGGAGCACCTGGAGCAGCTGCTCCTGCGGGTGTCCCGGATGGCCAGCGACCTTCCGCAGCTGGCGGAGGCCGACTTCAACCCCGTCCTTGCGACACCGGGCGGGGTGACCGTGCTCGACGCACGCGTACGCCTGCTGCCGCGCAGGCACCAGGACCCGTATCTGCGCCGACTGCGCTGAGGAGGGAACGGACGATGAAGCACAACAAGGTCGGCTCGGTGATGACCTCGGATGTCATCTGCGCCGAGTACGGCACTCCGTTCAAGGAAGTCGCGCGGCTGCTCGCGGACCGCCGGATCAGCGGACTGCCGGTCGTGGACGACGACGACAAGGTCATCGGAGTCATCTCCGAGACGGATCTGCTCGTCCGGCAGTCGGAGCCGCACGGCCCGGACGAACCCAAGCCCCGCTTCCGGTTCACCGGGCTGACGCCCAGAGCCCGGAGGCAGGCCGTGAAGTCCAGCGCCCTCAGCGCCGGTCAGCTGATGACCGAACCGCCCGTCACCGTGCACGCCGACGAGACCATCGCCGAAGCCGCCCGGACCATGGCACAGCGCCGCGTGGAGCGGCTGCCCGTGCTGGACGAGGAGGACCGGCTCGTCGGCATCGTCACCCGCCGGGACCTCCTCCAGGTCTTCCTGCGGCCCGACGCGGAGATCCGCGCCGAAGTGACCGAGGAAGTGCTGGTGCGCACCCTGCGGCTGATGCCGGGGACCGTCGACGTCTCCGTGGTGGAAGGCGTGGTCACCCTCGCCGGCCGGCTGGAACGCAAGAGCGAGACGGAGATCGCCGTCTCCATGACCAGGCAGATCGACGGCGTGGTCGTGGTGGTCGACCGGCTCACCCACCGGTTCGACGACTCCCGTCTGCCGCCGGACGAGCGGTCACTGCACGGCGTGGCCGGCAACCGGCTTCCCAACCGCTGAGCCCCGCGGAGGACATCATGCACAGCACCCAGCACCTTGTCGGCGACGTCATGACCGGCAGGGTGGTCGCGCTCCGGCGTGACGCCACGTTCAAGGACATCGTCAAGGCCGTCCGGCAGTGGAAGGTCAGCGCGCTTCCCGTCGTGGAGCAGGGGAACAGGGTCGTCGGCGTGGTCTCCGAGGCCGACCTGTTGCGCAAGGAGGAACTGCGGGACGTGGACGTGCATGCCGACCGGCGCACGCGGCTGGAGCGGATGTCCGAGCTCGCCAAGGCCGACGCGGTCACCGCCGAGGAGCTGATGACCGCTCCGGCCGTCACCGTCCGCGTGGACGCGACCCTCGCGCAGGCCGCGCGGATCATGGCCATCGCCAAGGTCAAGCGGCTGCCCGTGGTCGGCGACGAGGACGTGCTGCTGGGCATCGTCAGCCGTTCCGACCTGCTCAAGGTGTTCGAGAGGGACGACGAGGACATCGCGGAGGAGATCCGCCGCGAGATCGTAGACCGCCTCTTCCCGGCTCCACTGGAGCCGGTGCAGGTGGAGGTGCAGGATGGCGTGGTGAAGCTCTCCGGCCGCATTCGGGACACCACGCTGGTCCCGGTCGCCACGCGCCTGGTGCGAGGCGTCGAGGGCGTCGTGGACGTGGACTGCGCGCTCATGGGCCCGCCTCGCCGCCCGGAACTCGACCCCGACCTGGCGGAGACCACGCGACGGCCGTGGGGAGCCGGAACCATTACGTGACGTCCGCGGGTGGCCCGAGGAGGCCGGCAGTCCGCGCAGAAGGTGACGGTCATGGGGACGACACGCAGTACGTCGGCGACGAAGCCGTGGTTCTGGCGGTGGCGCCGCAACCCGCTGCGGCGCCGCAGCGATGGTGTGGAGGCGTGGACCGTCCTCGTCACCTGGCTCCTCGCCCTCCTGGCCGGGGTGTTCGCGGGGCAGGCGGCGGCCGGGGCGGAGTACCAGGGACTCGCCGCGCTCCGCGCCCATTCGTACGCGGCGCACGCGGTGCTGACCGAGGACCCGGCGAAGACCCCGCAGGCGAGGCCCGCCTACCGGGAAGGCATCGCCTGGGCGAACGTGCGCTGGACCACCGCTGACGGTGTGACGCACACGGGGTCGGCCAGGGTCTCCCCCGGCGCGCGGGCGGGAACATCGGTGGTCGTCTGGACGGATCGCGCGGGACGGCTGGTCTCCAAGCCGGCCGGCGAGGCTCAGGCACGGCTGCAGGCGTCGCTCGTCGGCGCGTTGGCCGGGACCGGCGCCGCAGCCGGGGTTCTGGTCGTCGGCCGGCTGGTACGCGTACGGCTCGACCGGCGGCGCATGGGGGAGTGGGACCGGGAGTGGGAGCAGGTCGGCCCTCGGTGGCGGCGGACGATCGGCTGACCGGCCCGGCGGGTCCCGGGCATCGACCAGTCCGGGGGACAGCCTTGAGGCCTACTCCCCGCAGAGGTGGCAGTCGACGTCCACCACGCCCTCGATGCCCTGCACCAGGCGGACGGTCAGGGGGATCCGATCGGTGTCCTGAACCTTGCCGGTCAGGGTGACGACGCCCTCGGCGACCATGATGTGGATCGGTTCCACCGGGGTGGGGAAGAGCACGTCGACGATGTCGCGCCGGATCTCGTCCGCGATCTCGTTGTCCGGGCGCAGGAACACCTTGAGCAGATCGGCGCGGCTGATGATGCCTTCGAGTATGCCCTCGTCGTTGACGACCGGAAGCCGCTTGATCCTGCGCTGGGCCATGATGCGTGCAGCCTGGGCGAGGGTGCTGCCGGGGTGGACGGTGACGGCCGGTGAGGTCATCAGTTCCTCGGCGGTGAGCGCGCCCGCCTTGGCCAGGTCGGGCAGGCGATGGAGCTGTGTGAAGCGGTCGGGATCGCTGTCGCGGAACTCCTCCTTGGGCAGCAGATCCGCTTCGGAGACAACGCCGATCACGCGGCCCTCGCCCTCCAGCACGGGCAGGGCGCTGACCTTCCACTGTTCCATGAGCCGGGCGATGTCCTTGAAGGGGGCGTCACGGCCGACGGCGACGACGGCCCGTGTCATCACGTCGCTCACGACGTACGGGGTGCTGGGCACGGTCTCCTCCTCGGGATGCCAGATGCGGCCGACAGGCGGTGAGGGGTCCTGTTTCCGGAGCGGCGGGGTTCCTGTTTCGAGGGGACGGGGGTTCCTGTGTCCAGAGTGGACGCGGGGCCGCTCGAGTACCACGGGTCGCCCGGTCCTGACAGGGGGTCGTTCGGCCCTTCCACGGGCTCTCGACACCGGTGAGGCGGGACGAGGCAGGACGAGGCATGACGAGGCATGACGAGGCATGACGAGGCATGACGAGGCATGACGAGGACGTCGTGCACACCGCCGGCATGGGCCGAACGTCCCCCCGATGTGAGCCCGGTCGCCCCTGCCGCCGTCGGGCCGGGGATGTGAGGGTGGTGGTAGCCCGCCGCCGCAGGACCTGGCAGGCCGGTGAAAGGCGGTAAGGAGGTGGGAAGGATGACGGAGCTGACGGAGCTGCCCCTGGTCGTGGGCGTCGACGGATCGGACTCGAGCCTCGCTGCGGTCGACTGGGCGACGGACGAAGCCGCCCGGCACGGTCTTCCCCTCCGGCTGGTGTACGCCTCCCTGTGGGAACGGTACGAGGGCGCCACAGCGTCGAGCGGCCTCTACCGCCCGGCCGAGAAAGTGATGGCGGAGAACGTCGTCGGATCGGCGACCGAGCGCGCACGGCGGCGGAACCCGGAGGTGAAGGTGACCGGCGATGTGCTGCCCGAGGACGCGGTGTCGGCTCTGCTGCGCGAGGGCAACAACGCCTCCGCCCTGTTGACCGGGTCCCGGGGCCGCGGCGAGATCAAGGGGCTGCTCCTCGGCTCGGTGGGCCTGGCCGTGGCCGCTCGGGCCCACTGCCCGGTGATCGTGGTCCGGGGTGACAAGGCCGGACTGGCCGGGACGCACGATCGGATCCTGCTCGGCGCCGGGGAGCCCGACACGAGTGGCGAGGCCGTGCGGTTCGCCTTCCGCGAGGCCGAGGCGCGCGGGTGCGTCCTGGACGTCGTACGGGCCTGGCGCCGTCCCGCCCACGAGACCACCGGCCATCGCCTGTCGGCGGGGGAATCGGCACGCAATCACGAGCAGCAGGCGTCCGATCTGCTCGACGCCCTGCTCGGGGCCGTGATGGCGGACCACCCCGGGGTGCGGGTGCGCTCCGCCACGGCCGAAGGACCTGCCCATGCGGTGCTGCTGAAGCGTTCGGCCGCCGCGGATCTCGTCGTCACAGGAGCGCGACGACGGCAGGGTCACTTCGGCTCCCGGCTCGGCCGGGTGAGTCACACGCTGCTGCACCACGCCGATTGCCCGGTCGCGGTCGTGCCTCAGCGGATGTGACCGCTTCAGCGGCGAAACTGGTGCAGGACGGTGCCTGCCTGCACCGTCGTACGTGACCTCGCGGACGCTCGTGGGAGGAACGTCGCAGTGGCAGGCTGGACCTGGCAGTACGAGGGCTACGACCCCGCGGGCGAACGCCTGAGGGAGTCCCTGTGCACGCTGGGCAACGGCTACTTCGCCACCCGGGGGGCGCTCCCCGAGTGCACCGCGGACGGCGTGCACTACCCGGGCACCTATGTGGCCGGCTGCTACGACCGGCTCACCTCACAGGTGGCGGGACGCCAGGTCGAGAACGAGGACATGGTCAACCTGCCGAACTGGCTTCCGCTGCGCTTCCGCCTCGCCGGTCGGCCTTGGCTCACCCCGGACACGGGAACCGTCCTCGACCACCATCAGGTCCTCCACCTCTCCTCGGGGGTGCTGGAACGCCGGACGCGGTACGGGCTCGGCGACGGCCGTGCGCTGTCCGTACGGCAGCAGCGCCTCGCGCACATGGCCGACCCCCATCTCGCCGCCCTGCGCACCGAGTTCACGGCCGAGGGCTTCGCCGGACAGCTGGAGGTCGAGGCCGCGCTCGACGGCGGGGTCACCAACGCGGGTGTGGCGCGCTACCGAGACCTGGACGGCCGTCATCTGGTCCATACGCACACCGGTACGGCCGCCCCCGACACGGTGTGGCTGCGCTGCCGGACCCATACCTCCGACATCCGGGTCGGCCTGGCGGCCCGTCTGACCGTCGGCGCGCGGATCTCCACCCTGCACGTCCACCCCCGAGCCGTCCAGCGGGTGCGCCTCGACCTGACGCCCGGACGGACGGTCACCGTCGACAAGACCATCGCCCTGCACACCTCCCGTGACCCGGCCATCAGCGACCCGTTGCGCGCCGCGGTCGACCGGGTGGGCGCGGCACCCGGCTTCGACGAACTGCTCGCGACCCATCTCACGGCCTGGGGCCAGCTGTGGCGGCGGGCCCGGCTCGACGTCTCCGGCAAGGCCGGGGAAGTCCTGCGGCTGCACCTCTTCCACGTACTGCAGACCCTCTCGCCGCACACCGCCGACCTCGACGTGGGCGTGCCCGCCCGCGGCCTGCACGGGGAGGCGTACCGCGGCCATGTCTTCTGGGACGAGCTGTTCGTGCTGCCGTACCTCAATCTGCACTTCCCCGAGGTGTCCCGCGCCCTGCTGCACTACCGCCACCGGCGCCTCGACCGTGCCCGCGCCGCGGCGCGGGCCATCGGCCGGAGAGGAGCGCTGTACCCCTGGCAGAGCGGAAGCGACGGGCGCGAGGAGACCCAGGAGCTGCACCTCAACCCGCGTTCCGGGCGATGGCTGCCCGATCACTCCCGTCTCCAGCGGCACGTCGGCTCGGCCGTCGCGTACAACGTGTGGCAGTACTGCGAGGCCAGCGGCGACGCCGAGTTCCTGCACACCAAGGGCGCCGAGATGCTGTTGCAGATCGCCCGCTTCTGGGCGGACTCGGCGATCTACGACGAGCGCATCGGGCGGCACCGCATCCGGGGTGTGGTCGGCCCCGACGAGTACCACGACGCCTACCCCGGCGCGCCGGAGCCCGGCCTCGACGACAACGCCTACACCAATGTCACCGCCGCATGGGTGCTCACCCGCACCCTGGAGGTGCTGGACGCCCTGCCCGAACCCCGTCGGCGTGAACTCGTCGAGCGCACCGGCCTTGAGAGCGCCGAACTGGAACAGTGGGAGGACGTCTCCCGCACGCTCCACGTCCCTTTCCACGACGAGGTCATCAGCCAGTTCGACGGCTACGGCGACCTGGTGGGGCTCGACTGGGACGGCTACCGCAGGCGCTACGGCGACATCCGGCGCCTCGACCGGATCCTGGAGGCGGAGGGGGACACGGTCAACCGTTACCAGGCGTCCAAGCAGGCCGACGTCCTGATGCTCGGTTACCTCTTCTCGCCGTCCGAACTCCAGCGCGTCTTCGGCAGGTTGGGCCTGCGACTGGACGAGGACACCTGGCGGCGGACCGTGGACTACTACCTGTCCCGCACCAGCCACGGGTCCACCCTCAGCGGCCTGGTCCACGGCTGGGTCCTGGCCCGGGCCCGGCGCGCCGAGGCGTGGGAGTTCTGCCAGGAAGCCCTGCGGGGCGACATCGCCGATGTGCAGGGCGGCACCACGGGCGAGGGCATCCACCTCGGCGCCATGGGGGGCACCCTCGACCTCGTCCAGCGCGGACTGACCGGACTCGAGACCCGTGAGGGAGCGCTGTGGCTGGACCCCGTGCCGCTGCCGGAGCTGTCCTCGTACGGGTTCTCCATCCGCTACCAGGGCCACTGGGGCGTGAGGTTGCGGCTGGAGCGCGGCCGTCTGGCGATCGAGGTGCCCTCCTCGGATCGTTCCCCCATCGAGCTCCGGCTGCCGGACCGTGCGGTCCGCATCGAGCCGGGAGAGACGTCCCGGCTGGTGCTTGCCGAATCCGACGCGAAGCCCGCCTAAGGGCAATCCCGTAAAGCAACGGCATTGCCCTCAGGCCTCGGCGACGCGTACGAGGGCCAGAGTGATGTTGTCGGGCCCGCCCTCGGCGATGGCGGCCTTCCACAGCTCGAAGGCGGCCCGGCCGTCGTCGTGCTCCCGCAGCACGGCGGCGACGGCGTCCTCCGGCACGGGATCGGTCAGGCCGTCGGTGCAGACGAGGTAGCGGTCACCGGGCGACAGCGGCTGGGTGGTCACATGAGGTACGACGGCGCGGTACCCCGGGGTGCCGCCGAGGGACTGCGTCACCAGCGAGGTGGTGCGCTGCCCCGGTTGCAGCGGCGGGCTGTCGTCCGTGCTCAGCAGCCGGGGCCCCTCGCGCGGCGCGGCGAGGACCCGGCTGTCGCCCACGTTGAACACCAGCAGCGAGTCGGACAGTACGACGACCCCGGCGAGCGTGGTTCCCATCGTCATGAGCTCGCTGAGCTCGTCACCGTCGTCGCCCTTGGCCTCGGCGGCGGCGTAGACGGCCCGGTTGCAGGACTCGACGGCCTCCCGGACGGTGTCCTCACTGTTCAGCGCTGGCCCGATGGACGCGAGTCGCCGGACGACGAGCGCACTGGCCTCCTCGCCGCCGGGATGCCCGCCGAGCCCGTCGGCCACCGCGACGACAAGCGGCGTACCCATCGGGAACACCAGAGTCTGCGGATTCTCGGTGACGGTCGCGCACAGCGTCCACGGCCCCGCGACCAGGCTGTCCTCGTTCTTGTCCCGCAACAGCCCGGGATGGCTCAGCGCGCTCACAGCGACGTACGACACCCAAGGCCACCGCCCTCCGGCCGATCGGCCCGGACCCGGGCCGGGCCACCTTTCCGAGTCTAGGCGGTGTCCGGCAATTCGCGTCGGGCGGAACAGCCGGACACGGCAGGGAGCCGGTCCCCTCGGCCGGGCCCGGCTCCCTGCCTGCCAGGCGATCACGGGCGATCACGGGCGCGGGCGATCACGGGCACAGGCGATCCGGGATCACGGGATCGCGGGATCACGGGATACGGGCGATCGCCGCGTTCGGATCAACGGTCTGGATGGGGCTAGATGTCGTCGCTCCGCTCGCCCTCCGCCTGGGACGGTTCGGTCCTGGGGACGTCCGGGTGCTGCTCCATCGCCGTGCGCTCGCTCACCTCGTCGCGTTCGCCCTCGGCCTGGGACGGCGTGTGCGAGTACCACATGTCGTAATCCGAGGCTCCGGATTTCATGACGGGCCTCCTTCGTCGTTCACCTCCATGCTCCACCTGGACGGTTGGCATGGCGAGACGAGTCCTCGATGCGACGGGCGGTTGCGCCAGGGGTAGCGCAGTCTGGTAAATCATTACCCACTAGGTAACCGGTCGTGACGCGGAGTGCAGTTACCTGTAACGTGCATCGCACACTTTTGGCCTGCTGGCTGATTTGCGACCAGGGACTGTGATGCAGGAATCGTCGATGCTGCCCGCACCTGCCGCCGAGGAGACGAGGGCAATGGACCCCCAGGTGTGGCATGTTCCGGACATCCATGCGGCCGGGCATGGCAAGGAGGTCGAGCGGCACCTGGTGCTTCTCGCGGTGCTGCCTGCCGGGCTGGTCGCGGCCGCGGGAGCCGGAGCCGCCGCTCTCCTGTTCACCACGGGCGCGAGCCACCCCGACCCGGGTGTCCTGCGGGGTCTGCTCATCGGCACCCTGCTGGTCGTCTGCGGGATCCTCGCGGGCGCAGGGCTCTTCGCCGTCGCGAAGGCGCGGGCACTGGCGCGCCGTTATGCCGAGGTGAGCAGCTTCGCGGCCCGGGGCCAGGCCGAACTGGCGCGGCTGTGGCTGGAGTTGGAGCGCAGCCAGGAGATGGCGGAGCGCCTGCGGCATCAGGACAGCCCGTTGCCGGACCAGGCGGAGGAGACGCTGGAACGGCTCGGGGACGAGATCGCGTCCGCCCGGCGCACCGTCGAGGCGACCGCCCAGGAGCCGGCGGCACAGCCGCACGGCGGCGAGCACTTCGAGGTCTTCGCCAACATGGCCCGCAGACTCGAGTCCCTGGTGCACCGCGAGATCGGGCTGCTGGACGACCTGGAGAACGAGGTCGAGAACCCGGACCTGCTCAAGGGCCTGTTCCGGGTGGACCATCTGGCCACCCGTATCCGGCGATACGCCGAGAACCTGGCCGTGCTCGGTGGCGCCGTCTCCCACCGGCTGTGGACCCAGCCGGTCAGCATGAGCGATGTGATGCGGTCCGCGGCCGCCGAGATCGAGCAGTATGCGCGGGTCAAGCTGGTCCCCCCGGTGGAGGGGACGGTGAATGGGCACGCGGTTGTCGACGTGGTCCACCTGCTGGCCGAACTGGTCGAGAACGCCACGGTGTTCTCGCCTCCCCACACCCAGGTGCTGCTGCGTGCCGAACACGTCACCGCCGGGCTGGCGATCGAGGTCGAGGACCGCGGCCTGGGCATGAACTCCGCCCAGCGGAACCAGATGAACTCCCTGCTCACCTCGCCCGACAGGGTCACCCTGGGCGAGCTGCTCAAGGACGGCCGGATCGGCCTCTACGTGGTCTCCGCGCTGGCGCGGCGGCACGGCATCGCCGTACGGCTGCAGAACAACGTCTACGGCGGCACACAGGCGGTCGTCGTACTGCCGCACGAACTGCTCGGCAAACAGCAGGAGGTGACGGAACCGCAGCAACAGCCGTCGGACGTCGCCCCCCCAGCCCCCCGGGCCGCGGCGGAGCAGTCACCGGCGCGGGAGATCCCCGTTGCCCGGACCGCGGCACCCGCACCGGTGGCCGAGCACCTCCCGGCTCCCGATGCGGCCCCCTCGGCGGAGGACGGCCGCCCGTCGCTGCCCAAGCGCCGCCGTCAGGAACATCTCGCCCCCGAGTTGCGAGAGGCCTCCCCCACGGACGTGACGGCTGAGGAAGCCGACCACGACCCGGGCCTCATGGCCGCCTTCCGGACCGGCGTCCGCCGGGCCGAGGAGTCCGGCATAGCCGAAGACCCCATGGAGGGCGCATCCACGGAAACCGACACCACCACGTCGGTCCGCGGGCACACCCGACCGGACCCGGCCCCGTAGCAGTTACACGTCATTCAGACATCATTGAGGAGAAGTACGCGATCGTGGTGAGCGAAGACCTTTCCTGGCTGTTGAACGGCCTTGTGCAGCGTGTACCGCACACGCGCAGCGCCCTGCTGTTGTCCGCGGACGGTCTGGTGATGGCCGCCGACGGGCTGGACACGGACGCGGCGGATCACCTCGCTGCCCTGTCCAGCGGGCTCTACTCGCTGGCCCGCAGTGCCGGCAAGCGGTTCGACGACGGCGGTGATGTGCAGCAGATCGTGACCGAACTCAGCAACTCGCTGCTCTTCGTCTCCGCGGCCGGGCGGGGTGCCCTCCTGGCGGTGCTCGCCGGGCGCGACGCGGATGTGGCAGTGCTCGGCTACGAGATGACCATGATGGTCAAGAGCGTCCGCACCCACCTGGGGGCCTCGCCACGTCAGTCGGTGGGGCCCTGAGCGATGCCGGACGACCCGGGTGATCCGGACAGGCCGCTGCTCGACGACGCCGTCGGACGGATGGTCCGGCCGTACACCGTTAGCGAAGGGCGCACCAGACCCACATGCCACTTCGACCTGATGACCATGGTCGTGGCCACCGGCGCCACACCCCGGAGCAACCTCGGGCTGGATCACACCCATGTGCTGGAGCTGTGCCGGAGGCCGGTCACGGTGGCCGAGATCGCCGGGCTCACACGGATGCCCGCCACGGTGATCAAGGTGTTGCTGTCCGACCTGGTCGAGCGAGGAGCGGTCGTCACACGGCCCTTCGACCCGGCAAACAAGGGGTCAAGTCCTGCCCCCGATCTGGATCTATTGGAGGCTTTGCGGGATGGGCTCCTCAAGCGACTCTGAGGCACCCGGCGCCGACTCCCTTCCGATGGGGATCAAGGTTCTGGTCGCCGGCGGTTTCGGGGTGGGCAAGACCACCTTTGTGGGAGCGGTCAGCGAGATCGAGCCGCTGAGCACGGAAGAGGTGCTGACCGAGGTCAGTGCTGCCACGGACCGGCTGGACGGGGTGGAGAACAAGATCACCACCACGGTGGCCATGGACTTCGGCCGGATCACCATCAGTCCCCATCATGTGCTCTATCTGTTCGGCACACCGGGCCAGGAACGGTTCTGGTTCATGTGGGACGAACTGTCGGCCGGCGCACTGGGTGCCGTCGTACTCGCCGACACCCGCCGGCTGGATCACAGTTTCGCGGCGGTCGACTTCTTCGAAGCACGCGGCATCAACTTCGTCGTCGCGGTCAACGAGTTCGACGGGGCGCACCACTACGAGCCGGAGGAGGTGCGGGCGGCGCTGGACCTCAAACCCCAGGTGCCGGTGGTCCTCTGTGACGCACGCCTGTCCAACTCGGGCATTCGGGTTCTACTTTCACTCGTGCAGCATCTGATCACTTCAAGGAGTTCCCATGGCAGCGATGGTGTCCAAGACTCCCTTCGGGGGAGAGCCGGGGATCGCCGTGCGTCATCTGCTTCTCCCTCCCCAGGACCCTGAGGCACAGGCCCGGGCGCGCCGGCTCCGGGAACTGGGGATCGAGGCCCAGCCGGTACCGGAGTTCGACGACTTCGCACGGGAACTGGCGCAGCGCACCGGCGGTTGCTACGCGGGGGTCAACTTCTTCGTCGACGAGAACCGGCAGTACTTCGCGGGCCTGTACAGCGCGGCCTCGGACACGACCGTGGAACTGGAGTCCCCGCTGCTCGAGGACCCCGTGCCGGGCCGGGTGATGCCTCGTGACCTCGACATCGGCTTCTGCCCGCACGTGGTCAGGCGGCGCAAGGCCCTGGTGCTGGACGATGTCCGCGACTTCCCGCGCTTCGCCGGAAATCACGTCGTTGACGCCATCGGTATCCACTCCTACCTGGGAGCCCCGCTGATCGACCACACGGGCATGGTGCTGGGGACTATCTGTGTGGTGGACCAGGATCCGCACCCCTGGGGTCACCAAGGACTCGAGACCATCAAAAGGATGGCCGCCGAACTGGTGGAGCGCATCGAACGGCCGCAGCAGGGCCGGTGACCGGGTCCGCCCGTGTCACCGTCCGGCCGGACGGCCCCGTCCGTCTCAGTGCCCCCGCATCGCCCGTAGCGCCTCGATGCGGTTCGTGGTGATCGAGTCCACTCCCAGGACGAGGAGGCGCCGCATGGAGCGGCGCGTGTCGGGGGTCCACACCGACAGCAGATGACCGCCCCGGTGCACCCGGGCCGCGAGATCCCCGTCGACCAGCCCGAAGCGGTAGTTGAGCCAGCGCGGGCGTACCGCGTCGAGCAGCGCGGGCCGTGGCGGGGCGAGGGTCGTCCAGGTCAGGGCGATCTCCGCCGCGGGGGCTGCCGCCCGGACCGCCAGCATGGTCTGTGCCCCCGCGCAGTAGTACACCCGCTCCTCGGCCCCGCACTCCCGCACGACGTCCACGATCCGGCGCACGGCCCGGGCCGAGGGACCGCCCGGCAGGTCGACCATCACCCGGGTGCCGTCGGTCGCCGCCAGCGCCTCCGCGAGCGTCGGCACCCCGCCCGCCGTCAGCCCCCGTACCTCGGCCGCGGAGAGCGAGGCGAGCGGCCGGTCCTGCTCCCACAGCCGCTTCAGCGTCCCGTCGTGCAGCAGTACGGGAACGCCGTCCCGGGTGAGCCGTACGTCGATCTCGACCGCGTCCGCGCCCAGTTCGAGCGCGGAACGCAGTGAGTCGATCGTGTTCTCGCGGTGGCGGTAGGGGTCGCCGCGATGGGCCACGGCAGTCACGGTGCGCATGGGCCCATTGTGGTGGCCGGTCAGGACGCGAGCCATGCCGAGGTGTAGGTGTCGATCTCGGCCGTCAGCTCCGTCTTGCCGGCGTCGTCGAGGAAGGACGCCTCGACCGCGTTCTTGGCGAGGTCCGCGAGCCCTCGCTCGTCGAGTTCCAGCAGCCGTGCGGCGACCGCGTACTCGTTGTTGAGGTCGGTGCCGAACATCGGCGGGTCGTCCGAGTTGATCGTGACGAGGACGCCGGCCCGCACGAACTCCCTGACGGGGTGCTCCTCGAGCGCGCGCACCGCGCGCGTCGCGATGTTCGAGGTCGGGCAGACCTCCAGGGGGATGCGGTGCTCGGCGAGGTGCGCGAGCAGCTTCGGGTCCCGAGCGGAAGTGGTCCCGTGTCCGATGCGCTCGGCGCGCAGTACGTTCAGGGCGTCCCAGACCGTCTCGGGCCCGGTCGTCTCGCCCGCGTGCGGCACGGACCGCAGACCGGCGGCGATCGCCCGGTCGAAGTACGGCTTGAACTGCGGTCGGGGTACGCCGATCTCAGGCCCGCCCAGCCCGAACGAGACGAGCCCCTCGGGGCGCAGCCGGTCATCGGTGGCGAGCCGTGCCGTCTCCTCGGCGGATTCCAGGCCCGCCTCGCCGGGGATGTCGAAGCACCAGCGCAGGACGGTCCCGAACTCGGCCTCCGCCGCCTTCCGGGCGTCCTCGATCGCGTCCATGAACGCGCGCTCGTCGATCCCGCGTCGGGTGGACGAGAAGGGGGTGATGGTCAGCTCGGCGTAACGGACCTGCTGCCGGGCCATGTCGCGGGCGATCTCGTAGGTCAGCAGCCGTACGTCCTCGGGCGTCCGGATGAGGTCGACGACGGACAGGTACACCTCCACGAAGTGCGCGAAGTCCGTGAACGTGAAGTAGTCGACCAGGGCCTCGGGGTCGGTGGGCACCTTGGAGTCGGGGTGACGTGCGGCCAGTTCCGAGACGATTCGGGGGGAGGCGGAGCCGACGTGGTGCACATGCAGTTCGGCCTTGGGCAGTCCGGCGATGAAGGCGTGCAGATCGCGCACGGCACGGGTCTCGCGGTGGTCGGTCAAGGGTTCCTCCCCGGGAACGGCGTCCCGGCGCGGTGCTCGGGCGGGACGCGGGTGATCGGCTGATCGGTGACTCGGGACGATCCTAGGCATACGGCCCCGCACGGGTGCGGGGCGGTGGGGATATCGGTCGTCCGATGTGGACGGGGGTGGGGCGGCCCGGGCCCGGTGGGGGATCGGCCGTAGCATTGCGGGTCGAGGCAACAAGGGGGGCTGGTCGTGACCGAGGAAGCGCATCGCAGACAGGACGCCGCGGCGGGTGCGGACAATCCGTGGGCGCCGCCGGAGCAGAAGGTGCCGATGGACAAGCCGTGGGCCGGTGAGCCCCCGGCGGACGGTCCACCGGCGTCGTTCCACGACCAGCTCACGGTGGGGGGCACGATGCCGGCGCAGGGCGGCTTCGCCCCGCCCGGATTCGGCCCGGCGGGCGGCGGCCCCGGGTACGCGGGCGCACCGACGGCCGGTCCGCCGGGACCCGGCGGCCAGGGCTTCCCCGTGCCGCCGCCCCCCGTCGCGCCGCTGGACCCCGGGGCGGCCCCGTACGCCGCACCGGGCGGCTACGGCTACCCCGTGCCCCCGGGCTACCCCGGTTACGGCTGGCCCGGTATGCCGCTGCCTCCGCGCAACGGGCTCGGTGTCGCCGCCATGGTGCTGGGCATCCTCTCGGTCTGCCTCTTCTGTCTGTACGGCATCTTCTCCCTGGTCCTGGGCATCCTCGCGGTGGTCTTCGCGGTCAAGGGCCGCAAGCGGGCCGACCAGGGTGAGGCCGACAACCGCGGGCAGGCCCAGGCCGGGCTCGTCCTCGGCATCATCGGGATCGTCCTCGGGATCGCGGTGATCGCCCTGCTGGTCATCGGGATCACGACCGCGATCAACCATGAGCACTCGACGCCGCCCGAATCGCCCTATGTGGGCAACGCGCGCAGTGTCCCGGCACCCGTGCTGTTCCACGGCTGACACCTGGGTCCAGCCCGCGGGGCGCGCGGGCTGACACCGGGGTCGAGCCCGCGGGGCGCGCGCTCCTCACAGCCGCGCGCCCAAGCGCTCTCGCGCCTCCATCAGCGCGAACCCCAGCAGATTGGGCCCCCGCCACCGCTCGGGATCCGCCGCCCACTCGTCGTCCGCGGCGAGTCCGATGCCCCACACCCGGTCCACAGGGCTCGCCTCGACCAGCACACGGTCCCCCGTGGCGAGCAGGAAGGCGCGCAGGTCGGCGTGCGCGGCGAACTTGTGGACGCTGCCCTCGACCACGATCGCGAACCGCTCCCGCTCCCAGGTGGCCTCGTCGAAGCCCCGCACCAGCCGCCCGGCCTTCTTGGCGAGTGCCGGGCTCGCCGCCTGGAGGGCGCTGCGCTCCGCCTCCGCGTCGTCGAAGAGCCGCGCCTTCGACGCCATCATCCAGTGCTCGGCCGTCGCGTACTCCACGCCCTCCACGGTGAACGGCGACGGCCACCACTGGCTCAGACAGCCCGCCCCGATCTGCCCGTCCTGGCGCGGACGATGGCCCCAGAAGTGCAGGTACTTGATCCCGGCCCCCGCCTTGGCCTGCCTGATCAGGTCGTCCCAAGAATCGATCTTCCCCATGGCACGCGAGTCTGGCACGCACCACTGACACTCCGTCCTTCCTTTGTCCCGGGGAGTCGACACCTGGTCGACAGATTCCGTCGCGTAACCAAAAGGCAACAACGGAATCACTTGTTGGAGTCCACTGTCTCTGTCAGGATCGGCACTCAATTCGAGCTGGAGCTACGCCAGCCCCCGCTGTGGACGCGGGCCGGCGGCGGAGGAGAGCGACATGCACAATCCGGGCAAAGCCGACGACGTCGGCACCCGCATCCGGACGCAGGACGCCGTACGGGAACGCTTCGCCGGCGGCGCGCAGTACATAGGGGGAGAAGCGGCCCAGGGCACGTCGGGCCGTACGCACGCGGTGGTCGACCCCTCGACGGGCGCCGAGGCGTACACCTACGAGCTGGCCGGTGCCCGGGACGTGGACCGCGCCGTGGCCGCCGCCCGTGCCGCTTTCCCCGGCTGGTCCGCCGCCACCCCGGGCGAACGCTCCGACGCACTGCACCGCTTCGCCGCCGTCCTCGCCGGCCGGGCCGAGGACTTCGCCCGGGTCGAGTCGTTGCAGTGCGGCAAACCCCTCAAGCTGACGCGGGAGTTCGACGTGCCCGGCACGATCGACAACACCGCCTTCTTCGCCGGTGCCGCCCGGCACCTGCAGGGGCAGTCCGCGGGCGAGTACTCCGGCGACCACACCTCCTACGTCCGCCGCGAACCCATCGGCGTCGTCGGCTCCGTCGCGCCCTGGAACTACCCCCTCCAGATGGCCGCCTGGAAGATCCTCCCGGCGATCGCCGCGGGCAACACCGTCGTCCTCAAGCCCGCCGAACTCACCCCTATGACCTCGTTGCTGTTCGCCCGGGCCGCCACCGAGGCGGGCATCCCGGACGGCGTGATCAACATCGTCACCGGAACCGGCAAGGAGGCGGGCGAGCATCTCATCGGCCATCCTGACGTGGTCATGACCTCCTTCACCGGCTCCACCGCCGTCGGCAAGCGCGTCGCCGAGGTCGCCACCGCGACCGTCAAGCGGCTCCACCTGGAACTCGGCGGCAAGGCCCCCTTCCTCGTCTTCGACGACGCCGATCCGGAGGCCGCCGCCCACGGCGCGGTCGCGGGCGCGCTCATCAACACCGGGCAGGACTGCACGGCCGCCACGCGCGCGTACGTACAGCGCCCCCTCTACGAGGAGTTCCTCGCGCGGACCGCCGCCCTCATGGAGAGCGTCCGGCTCGGGGACCCCTTCGCGCCCGGCACCGATCTCGGCCCGCTGATCTCGCACGTCCAGCGCGACCGCGTGGCCGGCTTCGTCGACCGTGCGCGTGCCTACGCGCGCGTGGTCACCGGCGGCGAGGCCCCCGAGGGAGAGCTCAAGGACGGTGCGTACTTTCGGCCCACCCTCATCGCCGACGCACCCCAGGACAGCGAGATCGTGCAGTCCGAGATCTTCGGGCCCGTGCTCGTCGTCCTGCCCTTCGACAGCGACGACGAGGGGATCCGGCTCGCCAACGACACCCCCTACGGCCTCGCCGCCTCCGCCTGGAGCCGCGACGTCTACCGGGCGAACCGCGCGACCCGCGAGATCAAGGCGGGCTGTGTGTGGGTCAACGACCACATCCCGATCATCAGCGAGATGCCTCACGGCGGCTACCGGGCGTCCGGCTTCGGCAAGGACATGTCCGTGTATTCGTTCGAGGAGTACACGCAGATCAAGCACGTAATGTTCGACAACACGGCGGTGGCCCGCAAGGACTGGCACCGCACGATCTTCGGGGACCGATAGCCACGTCCGGCCGTCCACCACGGCCCACCCCTCCCGAAAGGGCACCACGCGCATGGAGCAGAACGAGCCCGACCGCCTGACCCCGGCCCAAGTGGCCGCCATGCGGCGCAGCTTCAGCAACGGCAGGGCTTCCCTGAGCCGCCGGTCGCTGCTGCGCGCCTCCGCGGGCGGCACGCTAGCGATGGGCGGACTCGGGGCGCTGAGCGCCTGCGGGATCCCCCCGGCGGGCAAGACCCAGGGCGGCACGTCCAGCCAGGACCACTCGGCACAGGAGAAGGTCGTGAACTTCTCCAACTGGCCCGAGTACATCGACGTCGACGGCAGCGGCAAGCGCCATCCGACGCTGGACGAGTTCGCCAGGCGGACCGGTATCCAGGTCAAGTACACCGAGGACATCAACGACAACAACGAGTTCTTCGGCAAGATCAAGCCGCAGCTCGCGGCGGGCCAGGACACCGGCCGGGACATCATCGTCCTCACCGACTGGCTGGCCGCGCGGGTGATCCGCCTGGGGTGGGCGCAGAAGCTGGATCCGTCGAACCTGCCGCACGCCTTCGCCGAACTGTCGGACCAGTTCCGCAGCCCGGACTGGGACCCGGGGCGGGCCTATTCGTACCCGTGGCAGGGCGTCTCGACCGTCATCGCCTACAACAAGAAGGCACTTGACGGCATTCAGGTGAAGTCGGTCTCCGACCTGCTCGACAACCCCAGGCTCAAGGGGCGGGTGGGCTTCCTGTCCGAGATGCGCGACACCATCGGGATGACACTGCTCGACATGGGCAAGGACCCGGGCAAGTTCACCTCCGACGACTTCGACGCGGTGATCGCCCGCCTCCAGAAGGCCGTCGACAAGGGGCAGATACGCCGCTTCACCGGCAACGACTACACGTCCGACCTCTCCAAGGGGGACCTGGCCGCCTGTGTCGCCTGGGGAGGCGACATCGTTCAGCTCAAGGCGGACAACCCCGACGTCGACTACGTCATCCCGGACGCCGGCTACATGACGTCCACCGACAACATGCTGATCCCCAACAAGGCGCGCCACAAGACCAACGCGGAGCGGCTCATCGACTTCTACTACGAGCCGAAGCCCGCCGCCGAGCTCTCCGACTACGTCAACTACGTCTGTCCCGTCACCGGAGGGCAGGAAGAGCTGGCGAAGATCGACAAGTCGGCGGCGGACAACCCGCTGATCGTTCCCACCAAAGCCATGGCCGCGAAGTCCCACGCCTTCCGCTCGCTGACGCAGCAGGAGGAGACGGCCTTCGAAGAGAAGTTCGCGAAGCTCACAGGGGCGTGACGAAGATGACGACAGACAACAGCGGCGACGTCCGCCTCTCCGGGATCAGCAAGACCTACGGCTCCTTCACCGCCGTGCACCCGCTCGACCTGACCGTGCCACAGGGCTCCTTCTTCGCCCTGCTCGGTGCCTCCGGCTGCGGCAAGACCACCACCCTGCGGATGATCGCCGGTCTGGAGGAACCTTCTTCCGGCAGTGTCCATCTCGGCGACCAGGACGTGACGCACCTGCCGCCGTACAAGCGGCCGGTGAACACGGTCTTCCAGTCCTACGCCCTCTTCCCGCACCTCGACATCTTCGAGAACGTGGCCTTCGGGCTGCGCCGACGCGGCATCAAGTCGGTGAAGAAGCAGGTCGAGGACATGCTGGAGCTGGTGCAGCTCGGCGAGCAGGCGCGCAAGAAGCCGCACCAGCTCTCCGGCGGCCAGCAGCAGCGCGTCGCCGTGGCCCGCGCGCTGATCAACCACCCCAAGGTGCTCCTCCTCGACGAGCCGCTCGGCGCCCTCGACCTCAAGCTGCGCCGCCAGATGCAGCTGGAGCTCAAGCGGATCCAGACCGAGGTCGGCATCACCTTCATCCATGTCACGCACGACCAGGAGGAGGCCATGACGATGGCCGACACGGTCGCCGTGATGAACGCGGGCCGCGTCGAGCAGCTCGGCGCGCCCACGGACCTGTACGAGAACCCGCAGACGACGTTCGTCGCCAACTTCCTCGGCACCTCGAACCTGATCGAGGCCGAGGTCGACTCCAGGAACGGCGACGAGATCATCCTCAAGGCGGCCGGTGCGAAGCTCACCCTGCCCGGTGCGCGATGCTCCGCGCCGGCCACGGCGGGCGGCAAGGTGCTGGTCGGCGTACGCCCGGAGAAGGTATCCCTCACGCACGCCGACGACGCGGGCGAGGTCCCCGAGGGCCGCAACCGCATCACCGGCCGGATCGCCGACTCCAGCTTCATCGGCGTCTCCACCCAGTACGTCATCGACAGCCCGGTCTGCCCCGAGTTCGAGGTCTACGCCCAGAACATCGACCGGGACGCCCGGCTGACTCCCGGCGCCGAGGTGGTCCTGCACTGGAACCCGGCGCACACCTTCGGCCTGGACGCGGCGCAGGACATCGACGCCGGCGTGGAGACCGTGGAGGCGGACGAGGGGGTCGCCGCCTGATGGCCGCTGTCACCGAGGCGCCGCCCCTCGCGCCCGCCACCCCGAAGAAGAAGCCCCCGCGCAAGCGGGGCCGCCTGACGCCGTACTGGCTGCTGCTGCCCGGCATCCTCTGGCTGGTCGTCTTCTTCGCGCTGCCGATGATCTACCAGGCCTCCACGTCCGTGCAGACGGGCTCCCTGGAGCAGGGCTACAAGGTCACCTGGCACTTCGCGACCTACTGGGACGCCCTGGCCCAGTACTGGCCGCAGTTCGTGCGGTCGGTCCTCTACGCGGCCGCCGCGACGCTGCTGTGCCTGGTCCTCGGCTATCCGCTCGCGTATCTGATCGCGTTCCGGGCTGGCCGCTGGCGGAACCTGATCATGATCCTGGTGATCGCGCCGTTCTTCACCAGCTTCCTGATCCGTACGCTCGCCTGGAAGACGATCCTCGCGGACAACGGCCCGGTCGTCGGTGCCCTGGGCACGCTGCACGTCCTGGACGTCACCAACTGGCTCGGCTGGACCTCCGGCGACCGGGTACTGGCCACACCGCTCGCGGTGGTGTGCGGACTGACGTACAACTTCCTGCCGTTCATGATCCTGCCGCTGTACACCTCGCTGGAGCGCATCGACCCACGGCTCCACGAGGCGGCGGGCGATCTGTACGCCAGGCCCTGGACGACGTTCCGGAAGGTCACCTTCCCGCTGTCGATGCCGGGCGTGGTCTCCGGCACGCTGCTGACCTTCATCCCGGCCGCCGGTGACTACGTCAACGCCGATCTGCTCGGCTCCACGGACACCCGTATGGTCGGAAACGTCATCCAGACGCAGTTCCTGAGAATCCTCGACTATCCGACGGCCGCGGCGCTCTCCTTCATCCTGATGGCCGCGATCCTCGCCATGGTCACCCTCTACATTCGCAAGTCCGGCACGGAGGATCTGGTCTGATGGCCTTCGTCAACTGGCTCAAGCGCAATCTCGTCGTCATCGCGGGACTGCTGACGCTTGGATATCTCCTGCTGCCGAACGTGATCGTCACGGTGTTCTCCTTCAACAAACCGAAGGGGCGCTTCAATTACGAATGGCAGCAGTTCTCCCTGGACGCCTGGAAGCAGCCGTGCGGTGTCGCCGACATGTGCGGCTCGCTCTCCATCAGCCTCCAGATCGCCATCTGGGCGACGATCGGGGCCACCGTCCTCGGCACGATGATCGCCTTCGCGCTGGTGCGCTATCGCTTCCGGGCGCGGGGCGCGGTGAACTCGCTGATCTTCCTGCCCATGGCGATGCCCGAGGTCGTCATGGCCGCCTCGCTGCTCACCCTGTTCCTCAACATGGGCGCCCAGCTGGGCTTCTGGACGATCCTGATCGCCCACATCATGTTCTGCCTCAGCTTCGTCGTGACCGCCGTCAAGGCACGTGTCATGTCGATGGACCCGAGGCTGGAGCAGGCCGCGCAGGACCTGTACGCCGGCCCGTTCCAGACCTTCGTCAGGGTCACCCTGCCCATCGCGGCACCGGGAATCGCCGCGGGCGCGCTGCTCGCCTTCGCGCTCTCCTTCGACGATTTCATCATCACCAATTTCAACGCGGGCTCGACCGTCACCTTCCCGATGTTCGTCTGGGGCTCGGCGCAGCGCGGTACGCCCGTTCAAATCAATGTCATCGGCACGACGATGTTCATCGTCGCCGTACTGTTCGTCCTGGCCTCCATGGCCCTCGGCAATCGCCGAAATCGGCAAAAGGCGTAAGCCGCACGGTGTAATCCACTGGTAGGGAGTTGAAATCATGGCCCCAAGCGCCATGACCCGTTGGACCAAGTCTCTTTCCGAAGCCCAGCCGGTTCCGTACTGGCTGGAAGACCCCGGCAAGCCACACCCCGAGCCCGCCCTGACCGGCACCGAGACCTGCGACCTGCTGGTCGTCGGCGGCGGCTACAGCGGACTGTGGACCGCGCTCATCGCCAAGGAGCGCGATCCCGGGCGGGATGTGGTGCTGGTGGAGGGCCGCGAGGCGGGCTGGGCCGCCTCGGGCCGCAACGGCGGCTTCTGCGCCGCATCCCTCACCCACGGCCTGGCCAACGGCCTCACCCGTTGGCCCCACGAGATCCACAAGCTCCAGGAGCTGGGCGCCCGCAACCTCGACGAGATCGAGAAGGCGGTCGCCCGTCACTCCCTGGACTGCGACTTCGAGCGCACCGGCGAGATCGACGTCGCGACCGAGACGTACCAGGCAGGGGAACTGCGCGACTGGTACACGGAGATGGAACAGCGGGGCCTCGCCGACGGCACCGAGTTCCTGGACACGGAAGCGGTACGGGAAGAGGTCGACTCGCCGACCTTCCTGGCCGGACTCCACGACCGCCGGGGCGTGGCCATGCTGCACCCGGCCAAGCTCGCCTGGGGCCTCAAACGCGCCTGTATCCGGCTCGGCGTCCGGATCTACGAGCACACGCCCGCGCTCACCCTGAAGCCGTACGGCGCCGGCCTGGCCGTACGCACCCCCTACGGCCAGGTCCGCGCCCGCCGGGTCGCCCTCGGCACGAACGTCTTCCCCAACCTGCTGCGGCGCGTGCGCTCGTACACCGTCCCGGTCTACGACTACGCGCTGATGACCGAGCCGCTCAGCGCCGACCGGCTGGCGTCGATCGGGTGGAAGAACCGTCAGGGCCTCGGGGACTCGGCGAACCAGTTCCACTACTTCCGGCTCTCGGCCGACAACCGCATCCTGTGGGGCGGTTACGACGCCGTCTACCAGTACGGCGGCCGGGTGCGCGCCGAGTACGACGACCGCCCGGAGACGTACGCCAAGCTCGCCGGGCACTTCTTCGCCTGCTTCCCGCAGCTGGAGGGCGTGCGCTTCACCCATGCGTGGGGCGGCGCGATCGACACCTGCTCACGCTTCTCGGCGTTCTTCGGGACGGCGCACCAGGGCAAGGTGGCGTACGCGGCCGGATACACGGGGCTGGGCGTCGGCGCCACCCGCTTCGGCGCGGAGGTGATGCTGGACCTGCTGGCGGGGGAACGCACGGAGCGGACCGAACTGGAGATGGTCCGCAAGAAGCCGCTGCCGTTCCCGCCGGAGCCCTTCGCCTGGACGGGCATCGCGCTCACCAAGTGGTCGCTGGCCCGGGCCGACGCGCACGGCGGACGGCGCAACCTCTGGCTGAGGACGATGGACAGGCTGGGCCTGGGCTTCGACAGCTGACCCGAACAGGTGGACGGCCCGACGGCGGTCCCGCTGGGTCGGCCGCCCGCGCGGTCGACGGACCTCGTCCGCGACGGCGGTTTCGAGCCGACCGCGGCGGCTGGACCTGCTCGGCAGCCACCATCGTCAACTCGCCGGTGCACGGCGGACGTTCGTCGCTGCAGGCGACCCCGGCCGACAGCGACGTCGCCCCACCCGTGGCACCCGACCGGCTCTGCGCGGCCCGATGACGTGGTCCGTCAACCGGGACCGGAACGGAGGCCGGGAGTTCCAGCCGACGTTCGACGGCTGCTTCGGCTGAGCAGGAGCCACAGGGAGGAGAGCAGCACCGCGCACAGACACCAGCTTGCCAGCACGTCCAGGGGCCAGTGGTAGCCGTGGCGGACCAGGCCGAAGGCGACGCCGAGGTTCAGGACCGGGCAGACGAGCAGGAGTCCGCGTCGTGCGTACCGGGCACGCAGCCAGGGCCACAGGACCAGGGCCGCCGCACCGTAGGCGATCGCGGCCGTGGCGGTGTGCCCCGAGGGATAGAAGCCCGTGGCCGGGCCCATCACCGGTGGGCCCGGGCGGGCCATCACATCCTTGAGCGGCACGATCAGCGCCGGCAGGCCCGCCATCACCGCCGCCGCCGCGGCGGACGGCAGCCACCACCGGTCCGCACCGGCGCGCCGCGCCCGCCAGGCGGCCGTGACCAGGGTGAGGACCAGGACCGGTACGGCGACGACGAGGTTCCCCAGGTCGGCGAGGAGCCCGGAGGCCCGGTCGGGGTGAACCAGGGCCCGGCCGAGCCGCTCGTCCGCACGCGCCAGCGGTCCGTGGACGGCGACCTGCCAGGTGATCAGGAGGAACAGGACGCCCGCGACGGCCGGCACCTGGACCGGCCACCGCGGCAGGGGCCGCTTTCCGCCCGGCGCGGCGGGCGCGTGCGTGAGGGCCGGATCCGGCGGAGTCGACACGGGTGACAGCTTGGCAGGGTGACCTGCGGGCCGTGCCGATGGGTCCCCGCCCGGCATACGACTCGGGTGGAGGGTATGGGCTCCAGGACGGAGCTCCCACACCCGGAAAACACAGACCGGCCGCCAGGGAACAGGGGGGGTGGTTCCGAGACGGCCGGTCGGATCGGTGTGCCGCCCGCCCCGGGGGGTTTGGGGCGTGCGGCCGTCCGATCGTGAGGAGATCCGAAGCTGGAGGCTCCGGGCGTGTGCGCGAGGGCACGACCAGGCTGAAGCTGGGGAGGCCTCGTCCCGGTGTCACCCACAGTTCCCTGTGGGCGGGGTGTATCTCTCATCTGGGAAAGAACCTACGGCAGGGAAAACCGCTCCGACAGCCGGATTCGCGTCCCGCCATCCACCTCGCACACCTTCTTCACACCCTCTGACCCCCGTTGCCCCGGCCCCGGAGCCACGGTGGACGAAAGGGCTGAGGCCGGTGGGGCCGATGGGATACGGATCCTGTGGCTCAGCTGCGGTTTTGCTGTGCTCCGGCGATCGATTTCCCCGATGGCTCAGATTCGCGCGAACGCCTGCTCGATGATGTCGAGGCCCTCGTTCAGCAGGTCCTGGCCGATGACGAGCGGGGGCAGGAAGCGCAGTACGTTGCCGTAGGTGCCACAGGTCAGGACCAGCAGGCCCTCCTGGTGGCAGGCCTTGGCCAGAGCGGCGGTCGCCTCCGGGTTCGGCTCCTTGGTCGCGCGGTCCTTGACCAGCTCGATCGCGATCATCGCGCCGCGGCCGCGGAGGTCGCCGATGATGTCGAACTTCTCGGCCATCGCCGTGAGGCGGGCCTTCATCGTCTCCTCGATCTCCTTCGCCCGGGCGTTGAGGTCGAGCTCCTTCATCGTCTCGATCGCGCCGAGCGCGCCCGCGCAGGCGACCGGGTTGCCGCCGTAGGTGCCGCCCAGGCCGCCCGCGTGTGCGGCGTCCATGATCTCGGCGCGACCGGTGACCGCGGCGAGCGGCAGACCGCCGGCGATGCCCTTGGCGGTCGTGATCAGGTCCGGGACGATGCCCTCGTCCTCGCACGCGAACCACTGGCCGGTGCGGCAGAAGCCGGACTGGATCTCGTCGGCGACGAAGACGATGCCGTTGTCCGCGGCGAACCGGCGGATCGCGGGCAGGAAGCCCTTGGCCGGCTCGATGAAGCCGCCCTCGCCGAGCACCGGCTCGATGATGATCGCGGCCACGTTGTCCGGACCGACCTGCTTGGTGATCTGGTCGATGGCCTGCGCGGCGGCCTCCGGACCCGCGTTCTCCGGGCCGGTCGGCCAGCGGTAGGCGTAGGCCACCGGCACACGGTAGACCTCGGGCGCGAACGGGCCGAAGCCGTGCTTGTACGGCATGTTCTTGGCGGTCAGGGCCATCGTCAGGTTCGTCCGGCCGTGGTAGCCGTGGTCGAAGACGACGACCGCCTGGCGCTTGGTGTAGGCGCGGGCGATCTTGACGGCGTTCTCGACGGCCTCGGCGCCCGAGTTGAACAGGGCGGACTTCTTGGCGTGGTCACCCGGCGTGAGCTCGGCCAGCGCCTCGGCGACGGCCACGTAGCCCTCGTACGGCGTGACCATGAAACAGGTGTGGGTGAAGTCCTGCAGCTGCGCCGAGGCGCGGCGTACGACGGCCTCGGCGGAGGCGCCGACGGACGTGACGGCGATGCCGGAGCCGAAGTCGATCAGGCGGTTGCCGTCGACGTCCTCGATGATCCCGCCGCCCGCGCGCGTGGTGAAGACCGGCAGCACGGAGCCCACGCCCTGCGCGACCACGGCGGTACGGCGGGCCTGCAGCTCCTGCGACTTCGGGCCGGGGATGGCGGTGACGACGCGGCGCTCCTGCGGAAGTGCGCTCATGGGGGGCTCCCTGGTGATCGTGCGAACCGAACCGGAGGACCGGCGCATCGGCGGTGCGGTGGACCGGAGGTTCCGGCGGGGGTGTTTTTCGGACGCTTGCCTTCTTTTCTCGCAGGCTAGATCGGGTCGCGGAGGGTGGGCATGCTCCATGTGGGCGCCTTGGAGGCTCCCGCTTGTCCGTGGTGGACATAGCGCTGCCGGACGCGTCACCGCGGGCCCGGCCGCGTATGCGGTGAACTCCCTTTGCGGGGGCGTTAGATTGACTCGCTGATGGTGCACGGAGCGGCTGGTCAGGGGGCAGGGAGATGAACAGCGACGGGACGCAGGACGCACGGGGCACATGGGCCGGTCCCGTGCCGCGTCCGGCGGGGTCGCCGGAACACTTCGCGGTGCCGCCGATGCCCACCGAGGCACCCGGGGTGCCTGCGGTGCCGGACGGTTCCGCGTTCCTGGCCTGGGTGCGCGCGCCACGGCCACCGGCGGCGCCCGGCGTGTGGCGTTTCGGGTACCGGCCGCGGCCCGAGCAGGAGCCCGAGCAGATCCCGGGCAGGCAGTTGCTGAGCGGCGCGCTGATCGCCTTTCTGGTCGGCTGGCTGGTCTGGTCGCTGCTGTCGAACGGCTACCTCGGCAGCTGGTGGATCCTGCCGCTGTTCCTGCTCACACCCGACTCCTGGCGCCAGAGCGGCAACCACGGCGAGATCTTCAATCTGATCCTCTGGGACGGATACGACCTGCTCATCGTGCTGGGGATCATGCTTGCGGCCGGACGGCTGGGACGCTGGGGCGAGGTGTGGCGCCGTTTCGTCGCACCGCACCTGAAGCGACGCGCGCCTCGGCAGGCCCCGCCCGCGCCCGAGGAGGACCCCGCCCAGTGGAACCAGCTCCGCGCCGCCGGCGCCCATGACGCCGCCGACCGGCTTGCCGCGGAGGCGGGCGCCGGGCTCATGCGCGACGTCGACCACGCCCGCATCGCCCGCGCCTGGCAGGGCGTGCTCACCGGTCGGCACACCCTTGCCACCTTCACCGGCGCGGTCCTCAAGGACGGTGCCGCCGCCTGTCTGCACCCCTCGGGGGAGCGCGACCTGCCCGCCCGGCTCGCCCGGCACGACCTGATCAGCGGGCAGGTACGGCTCGGCACCACCGTCGACGACCCCCGCAACCCCTACGCCTACCGCGGCAGCGGGCTCGCCCTCGGCCCCGAACTGCTGGGGACCTCCCTGGTCGCCATCGGGCCCTCCGGCAGCGGCAAGACCAGCTCGGTGGTGTGGCCGCTCGCCGAGTCGCTGTGCCTGCACGCGCTCGCCGGGCGGGCCGCCGTCGTCGTCGTCGGCGCGGCCGGCGCCGGGCTCGGTCCGGCGGACGCCTACGACGTCGTCGTACGCATCGGCCATCCCGAATCGGTGTACGACCTCGACCTGTACGGCGGGACCACCGACCCGGACGAGGCGGCAGCCGTGCTCGCCGAGGCGCTGGTGGGCGACCTCGCCGACCCGCAGCCCGGTGCGGACAGCCGCCGCTCCACCACCGTGCTCGCCCAGCTCCTCGGGCCGTACCGAGCCGTCCACGGCCGCTTCCCGACCGTGCCGGAGCTGCGCCGGCTCCTCGACGCCGCTCCAGGCCCGCTCGCCGCACTGCGCAAGGCCCTCCAGGACACCGGCCAGGACTCGCTGCTGCGCGAACTCGACGCCCGCGAGCGGCAGTCCGGGCACCCCGGCGACGTGGGCGGCGTCCTCGCCGACCGGGTGGCGCTGCTCGACCGGCCCGCCTTCGCCCAGTTCTTCGACACCTCCGGGCAGTCCCGGCCCTTCTCGCTGCGCGCCCTCGACCACCCGGTGCGGGTCCGGATCGATCTGCCCGAACGCGGCCACGCCGACGCCTCGCGGATCCTCGCGCGGCTGGTGCTCGCGCAGTTCACGGCCGGCGTCGCGGCGCGCGAGGACCGGTCGCTGTTCGCGTGCCTCGTGCTCGACGACGCGACGGGCGTGGTGACCCCCGAGACCGTCCGGGGCATCCAGCGGCTGCGGTCCGCGAACGCCGGAGCGGTCCTGACCCTGCGCACCCTCGACGACGTGCCCCGGCCCCTGCGGGGCCCCCTCCTGGGCGCCACCGGCTGCCGGATGGCGCTGTCCGGGCTCACCCCCTGGGACGGGCAGGACTTCGCCGAGGTGTGGGGCAAGGAGTGGACCGAGACCCGGGACGTCACCGACCGGCAGATCATTGCGGAGACCCCGGCGGGCAAGGCCCTGCACATGCTGCGCCGAGTGATCACCGGGCATGCGCCGACCGCGCGCGCCGTGACCGTGCGCCAGGTCGAGCGCGAGCGGTGGTCCGCGTCCGAGCTGGCGCACGCCGTGCCGCCGGGGCACGCGGTGCTCTCGCTGACGAACGTGAAGGGCGAGCACGCGCCCCCGCTCCTCGTGGACCTGCGTGGCTGAAGTCCGCCGCGCAGGATGTCCGGCATCGGGGCACGACGCGACCGTACGGTGAGGCAGAATCGACATAGGTCGTTCATACGCGGCGGCCAAAGGATCACAAAGATCACACACGGCCCGTGACCGTCATGGATTCCGTGCAGAACCCGTCCGTGCAGACCTGAAGGCCTCATGCCCCCGACGCTCGCCTCGCTCGTCCACCACTCCGCGCTCAAGCTGACCGTGCGCGCGGGCGAGGACCGCCTGGACGTGCCCGTCCGCTGGGCCCACGTCAGCGAACTCGCCGACCCCGTGCCCTACATGGAGGGCGGCGAACTGCTGCTGATCACCGCGCTGAAGCTGGACGCCGAGGATCCGCAGGCGATGCGCCGCTATGTGAAGCGGCTGGTGGGCGCGGGCGTGGTCGGACTCGGGTTCGCCGTCGGGGTGAGCTACGACGACATACCGAAGGCGCTCGTGGACGCGGCGCGGGAGGAGGGGCTCCCGCTTCTCGAGGTGCCGCGGCGCACGCCCTTCCTCGCCATCAGCAAGGCTGTCTCCGCCGCCATCGCCGCCGACCAGTACCGGGCCGTGACCGCCGGGTTCGCCGCGCAGCGCGAGCTGACCCGGCAGGCCCTGAGCGAGGGCCCCGAGGGGCTGCTCGCCGCGCTCGCCGGGCAGGTCGACGGCTGGGCGGCGCTCTACGACGCCTCGGGCGCCGTCGTCGCGGCCGCGCCGGAGTGGGCGGGGCGGCGTGCCGGGCGCCTCACCGCTGATGTGGAGCGGCTTCGGGAGCGGCCGGCGCCGGCCAGCTCCGTGGTCGGCGGGCCGAGCGGCGAGGACCGGGTCGAGCTGCACACCCTCGGCACCGGGCGGCGCCCGCGCGCCGCGCTCGCCGTGGGCACGGCGGCGGCGCTGGGCACCGCCGAGCGGTACGCCGTCCACTCCGCCATCGCCCTGCTGACCCTCATCACCGAGCGGTCCCGGTCCCTGAACGCCGCCGAGCAGCGCATCGGGGCGGCCGTACTGCGCATGCTGCTCGCCGGAGAGCCGGACCATGCGCGGGCGGTGGCCGGTGACCTGTACGGCGAGCTTCTCGACGCGCCCTTCCGGCTGATCCTCGCCGAGTCGGCGTCCGCGTCGGCGGCCCGGGCGCACGCCGACGGGCACGCGCGCGTGGCGCCCACGCCCCAGACGGCGGCGGCGCTCGCGGTGGCCGACACGAACGGCGACCCGCTGGGCGGGCTCGCCGAGACCGTGGAGTCCGCCGCCCTGCGCTCCGGTGAGGCCGTACTCGTCGTGCCCGACGGGGAGCGGCTCGTGGTGCTGGCTGCGGACGGGGGCGCGGCCGTCGCGGCGTGCCAGGAGTACGCGCTGGCCGTGCAGGCGGCGCGGGCCGCGGCGAGGGAGCAGTCGGGAGTCGACGAGGACGAGCTGGTGGTGGGTCTTTCGGCGCCGGCCGGGCCGATCGCCGCGGCCGCCGCGTACAAGCAGGCCGAACAGGCCCTGTCGGTGGCCAGGCGACGCGGGCGCTCCCTGGTCGAGCACGAGGAGCTGGCGGCCGGGTCGGTTCTTCCGTTGCTCGCGGACGACGCGGTGCGTGCCTTCGCGGACGGACTGCTGCGTGCCCTGCGTGAGCACGACGCCACGGGGCGGGGTGATCTGGTCGCCTCGCTGCGGGCCTGGCTGTCGCACCACGGGCAGTGGGACGCCGCTGCGGCGGACCTGGGCGTCCACCGCCATACGCTGCGGTACCGGATGCGCCGCGTCGAGGAGATCCTGGGGCGTTCGCTCGACGATCCGGACGTTCGGATGGAACTGTGGCTGGCGCTCAAGGCCACGGCCGCGGCGGGGGAGTGACGGCCGACGGGCCCTGGCTGTACAAGCCGTAGAACCCCGGCACCCCAGTGCTCCTTGCCGGACAAACGACCCTCCGCCGCCCCGGCCCTACCGTGGACCCCGAACTTCAGGAACACCCAACCTCGGAAGGGCCGGACCCGACATGACCTCCACCCACGCCTTCTGGCTCGCCGGCCGCCAGGCCACCGGCGAGACCACCTTCGACGTCACCTCCCCGTGGGACGGCCGTCTCGTCGGCAAGGTCAGTGTCCCGACCGAGGCCCAGGTCGAGGAGGCGGTGGCCGCCGCGTACGCCGTGCGGGACGAGTTCGCCGCCGCCCCCGCCCACGTCCGCGCCGCGGCCCTCGACCATGTCTCGAAGCGGCTGGCGGAGCGCACCGAGGAGATCGCCCAGCTCATCTCCGCCGAGAACGGCAAGCCCGTCAAGTGGGCCCGCGGCGAGGTCGGCCGTGCCGTGTCCGTGTTCCGGTTCGCGGCCGAGGAGGCCCGCCGCTTCAACGGCGGCGAGGCCCAGCGCCTGGACACCGACCTCGGCGGCCAGGGCCGTCTGGCGTTGACCCGTCGCTTCCCGAAGGGCGTCGTCCTCGGCATCGCGCCGTTCAACTTCCCGCTGAACCTGTGCGCCCACAAGGTCGCCCCGGCCATCGCCGCCGGTGTCCCGATCATCCTGAAGCCGGCGCCCGCGACCCCGCTGTCCGGCCTGATCCTCGGCGACCTGCTGGCCGAGACCGGCCTGCCCGCCGGTTCCTGGTCGATCCTGCCGGTCTCCAACGACCGTATGCCCGCCCTCGTCCAGGACGAGCGTCTGCCGGTCATCTCCTTCACCGGGTCCGAGAAGGTCGGTTACGCGATCATGGACTCGGTGCCGCGCAAGCATTGCACCCTGGAGCTCGGCGGCAACGGCGCGGCCGTCGTCCTCGCCGACTACGCGAGCGACGAGGACCTGGACTGGGCCGCGAACCGCATCGCCACCTTCTCCAACTACCAGGGCGGCCAGTCCTGCATCTCCGTGCAGCGCGTGATCGCCGACGCGTCTGTCTACGACCGGCTGCTGCCGCGCATCGTCGCCGCCGTCGAGGCCCAGGTCACGGGTGACCCCTCCGACGACGCCACGGACGTCGGCCCGCTGGTCAGCGAGGACGCCGCGCGGCGCGTCGAGTCCTGGGTCGACGAGGCCGTGGGCGCGGGTGCGAAGCTGCTGACCGGCGGCAAGCGGGACGGCGCCTCGTACGCGCCGACCGTCCTGACCGAGGTGCCGGCCGATGTGACCCTCTCCTGCGAGGAGGTCTTCGGGCCCGTCCTCACCGTGCAGAAGGCGGACGGCGAGGCCGAGGCCTTCGCCGCGGTCAACGACTCCAAGTACGGCCTCCAGGCGGGCGTGTTCACGCACGACGTCCAGGTCGCCTTCCGTGCCCACCGGGCCCTCGAGGTGGGCGGCGTCGTCATCGGCGACGTGCCGTCCTACCGCGCCGACCAGATGCCGTACGGCGGTGCCAAGCAGTCCGGTGTCGGGCGCGAGGGCGTGCGGTTCGCGATGGACGACTACACCTACGAGCGCGTCCTGGTCCTGACGGGCCTCGCGCTCTGACCCCACCTTCAGGTCCCGTCTTCGGACCGACGGCCGGAGCCCGCTGTGCGGGGGCTCCGGCCGTTGTCGTACTCCGGCCGGCTCGACATCGAGGCACACCCGGACGCAGGCCGAGCGTGTTTCCGGCCCGGGTGGCTGCGCGGGGACTGGTGACATCGCCCCGAATGGGGTACCAACGATCGAGTAGCACCGGTCAGTAACGTACGCCCGCAGGATCGCCGTACAGCACTCTTGGCCGTCGTACGGCATCTTGATCGGAGTACGTCCCATTGGACCCCGATTCGCGGCGAGGTGAGCCTCATGTCCGCACCAACAGCTCCCACTCCCAAGCCCACCGTCACCGAGCGTGAGGCCCGTCAGGTCGCGGAGGCCGCGCGCGAGCAGGACTGGCGCAAGCCCAGTTTCGCCAAGGAGCTCTTCCTGGGGCGCTTCCGGCTCGACCTGATCCACCCCCACCCGCTCCCCGCGGACGAGCACGTACAGCGCGGCGAGGAGTTCCTCGCCAAGCTGCGCGACTTCTGCGAGACGCAGATCGACCCGGCCCGCATCGAGCGCGAGGCGCAGATCCCCGACGAGACGATCAACGGGCTCAAGGAGCTCGGCGCTCTCGGCATGAAGATCGACACCAAGTACGGCGGCCTCGGCCTCACCCAGGTGTACTACAACAAGGCGCTCGCTCTGGCCGGCTCGGCCTGCCCCGCGATCGGCGCGCTGCTGTCCGCGCATCAGTCGATCGGCGTACCGCAGCCGCTCAAAATCTTTGGCACCCAGGAGCAGAAGGACACGTTCCTGCCGCGCTGCGCCCGCACCGACATCTCCGCGTTCCTGCTCACCGAGCCGGACGTGGGTTCCGACCCGGCTCGTCTGGCCACCACGGCCGTACCGGACGGGGACGACTACGTGCTCGACGGCGTCAAGCTGTGGACCACCAACGGCGTCGTCGCCGACCTGCTCGTCGTCATGGCGCGCGTCCCGAAGTCCGAGGGCCACAAGGGCGGCATCACGGCGTTCGTCGTCGAGGCGGCGTCGGAGGGCATCACCGTCGAGAACCGCAACGCCTTCATGGGCCTGCGCGGCCTCGAGAACGGCGTCACCCGCTTCCACCGGGTCCGTGTCCCCGCCGCCAACCGCATCGGCTCCGAGGGCGCGGGCCTGAAGATCGCGCTGACCACGCTGAACACCGGCCGGCTGTCCCTGCCCGCGATGTGCGTGGGCGCGGGCAAGTGGTGCCTGAAGATCGCCCGCGAGTGGTCGGGAGCCCGTGAGCAGTGGGGCAAGCCGGTCGCGCTGCACGAGGCGGTCGGCTCGAAGATCTCCTTCATCGCGGCCACGACCTTCGCCCTGGAGGCCGTCGTCGACCTGTCGTCGCAGATGGCCGACGAGGATCGCAACGACATCCGCATCGAGGCCGCCCTAGCCAAGCTGTACGGCTCCGAGATGGCCTGGCTGATGGCCGACGAGCTGGTCCAGATCCGCGGCGGCCGCGGCTTCGAGACGGCGGAGTCCCTGAAGGCCCGCGGCGAGCGGGCGGTACCGGCCGAGCAGATGCTGCGCGATCTGCGCATCAACCGCATCTTCGAGGGCTCCACGGAGATCATGCGTCTGCTGATCGCACGCGAGGCGGTGGACGCCCACCTGTCCGTGGCCGGTGACCTCATCGACCCGGACAAGTCCCTGGCCGACAAGGCGAAGGCGGGTGCGAACGCCGGTGTCTTCTACGCCAAGTGGCTGCCGAAGCTGGTTGCCGGACAGGGGCAGATCCCGGGCGCCTACGGCGCGTTCCACCAAGGGATCGACCTCTCCCCGCATCTGCGGTACGTCGAGCGCAGCGCCCGCAAGCTCGCCCGCTCCACCTTCTACGGCATGTCGCGCTGGCAGGGCCGCATGGAGACCAAACAGGGCTTCCTGGGCCGGATCGTGGACATCGGCGCCGAGTTGTTCGCGATGAGCGCGGCCTGCGTACGCGCCGAGCACCTGCGCAGGACCGGCGACCACGGGCGCGAGGCGTACCAGCTCGCCGACGCCTTCTGCCGGCAGTCCCGCATCCGCGTCGAGGAGCTGTTCGGCCGTCTGTGGCAGAACACCGACGACCTGGACCGCAAGGTGGTCAAGGGCGTCCTGTCCGGCACCTACGAGTGGCTGGAAGAAGGGGTCGTGGACCCGTCGGGTGACGGCCCGTGGATCGCGGACACGACGCCCGGACCCGCGCAGAAGGAGAACGTCCACCGTCCGATCCGCTGACGTCGACGGCCCCGCGCCCGGGAAGGGGCGCGGGGCTGTGACACGGTGCGGCTTCATCCCGCCGCGGGTGTGGTCCCTGCCATTCGACATTCATTCCGATGCTTTTCGGCCACGATTGTCACCGTGGCCTTTTTCTTCGCGCCCGCCAACTGCGAAATTTCCCCTCGGATTAGATCTTGGCTGGAAAGTGACCCCTTGAGGTCGGTCGAGAATCTCTTCGACGGGTCACTCCTGAGGGGCACCCTGTCCGCCCGGTGGTGCGGTACGGCAACAATGGAGGGATGAGCGACAGTCCAGCCCCTCTTGCCGATCCCCATCTCGTCTTCGACCCCGTCGACGGAGCGCGGGATGTCGTGATCCTCGGCTCCACCGGCTCGATCGGCACCCAGGCCATCGACCTCGTGCTGCGCAACCCCGACCGGTTCAAGGTCACCGGGCTCTCCGCCAACGGCGGCCGGGTCGGACTGCTCGCCGAGCAGGCCCACCGCCTGCGGGTGCGCACGGTCGCCGTAGCGCGCGAGGACGTCGTACCGGCCCTGCGTGAGGCGCTGACGGCGCAGTACGGCTCCGCAGAGCCGCTCCCCGAGATCATCGCCGGCCCCGACGCGGCCACCCGCCTTGCCGCCTCGGACTGCCACACCGTCCTGAACGGCATCACCGGTTCCATCGGCCTCGCGCCCACCCTCGCCGCCCTGGAGGCGGGCCGTACGCTCGCGCTCGCCAACAAGGAGTCGCTCATCGTCGGCGGCCCGCTGGTGAAGGCGCTGGCCAAGCCCGGTCAGATCATTCCGGTGGACTCCGAACACGCCGCGCTCTTCCAGGCTCTCGCCTCCGGCAGCCGCGCCGATGTGCGCAAGCTCGTCGTCACCGCCTCCGGCGGTCCCTTCCGGGGCCGGACGAAGACGCAGCTCGCGGACGTCACCCCCGAGGACGCGCTCGCCCACCCCACCTGGGCGATGGGCCCGGTCATCACGATCAACTCCGCGACCCTGGTCAACAAGGGGCTTGAAGTGATCGAGGCCCACCTGCTGTACGACATTCCCTTCGATCGCATTGAGGTCGTCGTCCATCCGCAGTCGTATGTCCACTCGATGGTGGAGTTCACGGATGGATCGACACTGGCGCAGGCGACGCCCCCCGACATGCGGGGGCCGATCGCCATCGGACTCGGCTGGCCCGAGCGGGTACCCGACGCGGCGCCCGCCTTCGACTGGACCACGGCGTCGACCTGGGAGTTCTTCCCGCTCGACACCGAGGCGTTCCCGTCGGTCGGGCTCGCCCGGCACGTGGGAGAGCTCGCGGGCACGGCCCCGGCGGTGTTCAATGCCGCCAACGAGGAGTGCGTCGACGCGTTCCTGAACGGCGCCCTGCCGTTCAACGGGATCATGGATACGGTCACACGGGTGGTGGAGGAGCACGGCACCCCTCGTACGGGAACTTCCCTGACCGTCGCGGACGTCCTCGAAGCGGAGACCTGGGCGCGCGCCCGGGCAAGAGAACTGACGGCACAGACGGCGACCGCGGAGGCTCGTGCATGACGACTCTGATGATGATCCTCGGCATAGTCGTCTTCGTGCTCGGCCTGCTGATCTCGATCGCCTGGCACGAGCTGGGGCATCTGTCCACGGCCAAGCTCTTCGGCATCCGGGTGCCGCAGTACATGGTCGGCTTCGGGCCGACCATCTGGTCCCGGAAGAAGGGCGAGACCGAGTACGGCATAAAGGCGGTGCCCCTCGGCGGCTACATCCGCATGATCGGCATGTTCCCGCCGGGCCCGGACGGCCGCATCGAGGCCCGCTCCACCTCGCCGTGGCGCGGCATGATCGAGGACGCCCGGGCGCAGTCCTTCGAGGAACTGCAGCCCGGTGACGAGGACCGCCTCTTCTACACGCGCAAGCCGTGGAAGCGGGTCATCGTGATGTTCGCGGGCCCCTTCATGAATCTGATCCTCGCCGTGGTGGTCTTCGTCGGCGTGATGATGACCTTCGGCGTCCAGACCCAGACGACCACGGTCGGCAAGGTCTCCGACTGCGTCATCCAGCAGAGCGAGAACCGCACGAAGTGCGCGAAGGGCGACCCGGCCGCGCCCGCCCAGGCCGCCGGTCTCAAGCCGGGCGACAAGATCCTCGCGTTCGACGGCACACAGGTGAAGGACTGGTCCACCCTCCAGTCCGACATCCGCGCCAATCCCGGCAAGGACGTCACGATCACCGTTGAGCGCAAGGGTCAGCCGGTCGACCTGAAGGCCCACCTGATCAAGAACCAGGTGAGCAAGACGGACGGCAAGGGCGGCTATGTCGAGGGCAAGTACGTGTACGCCGGCTTCCTCGGCTTCACGCCCGCCACCGGCATCGTCCAGCAGTCCTTGGGCCAGTCCGTGCAGCGGATGGGCGACATGATGCAGAACGGCGTCGAGTCGCTGGTCTCCCTGCCGGGCAAGGTCCCCGCCCTGTGGGACGCGACCTTCGGCAACGCCCCTCGCCAGCCGGACTCCCCGATGGGCGTGGTCGGCGCGGCCCGGGTGGGCGGCGAGGTCTTCACCCTGCACATCCCGCCGTCCCAGCAGATCGCGATGATGCTGCTGCTCGTCGCGGGCTTCAACCTGTCGCTGTTCCTGTTCAACATGCTGCCGCTGCTCCCGCTCGACGGCGGGCACATCGCGGGCGCCCTGTGGGAGTCGCTGCGCCGCTCCCTGGCCCGGGTGCTGCGCCGCCCCGACCCGGGCCCCTTCGACGTGGCGAAGCTGATGCCGGTGGCGTACGTGGTGGCCGGAATCTTCGTCTGCTTCACCCTTTTGGTGCTGATCGCGGACGTGGTCAACCCGGTGAAAATCTCGTAGCCACCAGCAGTTGGCGGCGGCCGGGAACAGTTGGTCCCCGGCCGCCGCCCAATGGGGTGGGTCTACGGACGGTGATGCATGGGCGTCCGATGCCGTGCCGTAGGCTCGAAGCCTGGGAGCCCGTCGTTCCGGGTCCGGATCCTGATCCACAACTTGGGGTTGCACAGCAGATGACTGCGATTTCACTTGGCATGCCGTCCGTTCCGACCAAGCTCGCCGAGCGCCGGAAGAG
>NZ_LBMW01000003.1 GCF_026168105.1 Streptomyces hygroscopicus | reverse complement strand
CGAAGGGAGTGATCGGGCCCAGTTCGATCCGGTCCTGGGACATGCCGACCATCACGAGGCGGCCGCGGTGGCCGAGCGCGCGGCCCGCCTGGGTGACGCTGATCCCCCGGCCGACGGCGTCGATCGCCACGTCGAGGCCGCGGCCGCCGGTGAGCCGCGCAATCTGATCCAGGGCGTCGTCGGCGGTCGGGTCGACCGCGTGGTCGGCGCCGAGCTCCAGGGCGCGCTGCCGGGCCGCGGGGAGAGGGTCCAGCGCGATCACCGGGGCGGCGCCGGCCATCCGGGCGGTCTGCACGGCGTGCGTGCCGATGCCGCCGAGACCCCAGACGCCGACGGTCTCGGCGGGGCGCACGGCCGCGGTGTCGACGACCGCGGCATAGGGCGTGGACACCGGCACCAGCACGTACTCCGCCCAGGCGCCGTCGAAATCGAACGCCATGATCTCGATGCGTTCGCAGTCGTCGAGTGCCGCTCCGGAGACGCAGGCTGCACAGGTCCGACAAGCCCGTCCGGCGTGCAGCACGACGCGGTCTCCCACCTCCCAGCCCGGAGTAGGGCCGCCCAACCGCGCGACGGTGCCCGCGGCCTCGTGACCGGGGGTGATCGTGGGCAGCTCGGTGCGGAAGATGCCGTTCAGCAGGCTGAGGTCGGAGTGGCAGATGCCGCAGGCGGCCACCTTCACCAGGGCCTGACCCGGTGCGGGTGAGGGTGTCGGCACGTCCTGGACGGTGAGCCGACGGGTGGCAGGGTCGAAGCGCGCGGCGCGCATGGTGTTCATCGCTGGTCTCCTCAGTGCCCCGGGCAAGGGGCTCGAGCACACTTGTTGAGCAATGCTCAATACCGTTGTACGGCCTCTATTAAGCAACTGTCAACAAGGGTCGGGGTGTGCTCGAACACAGGTGCCCGCGCTGTCGCAGCCCTCGCGGGGACCGACCGGGGTCCGTGATCGTTCCGGTCGCGCGGGCTCATAGACTGCGTGCATGCCCGGCAAACGCATCACTCGTCTCAGCCCCGAACTGCGCAGACAGCAGCTCGTCGGCATCGGGCTGGAGATGCTCGCGGAACGCTCCCTGGACGAACTGTCCACCGACGAGGTCGCACGCCGGGCCGGTATCTCCCGGGGACTGCTCTTCCACTACTTCGACTCCAAGCGGGACTTCTACCGCGCGGTGGTCCGTACGGAGTGCGAACGGTTCATGACGGCCGTGGAACCGGACAGCCTGCTGGAACCGGAGGCCTGGCGACGGGAATTCATCTCCGGTTTCGTCGCGTATGTGCTTCGGCACCGCCAGGTGTACCTGTCGCTGGTGCGAGGTGCCGCGGGCAGCCATCCCGCGGTCGAGGACATCGTGAACGAGACCCGGGAGGCCGTCGCCCGGCGCGTGATGGACGGTGCGCTCCGCCTCGGGATGCCCGACACGCCGCGGCTGCGCACCGCCACGCGCGCGTGGATGGCCTTCGCGGAAGAGGCGATGACGAACTGGCCGGTGGACGAGGCAGGAGCGCGGGACGAACTCCGTGTGTTCCTCGACGCCAGCTTCGTCAGCCTGCTGGGCATCCTCGACGACGGGCGGCCTTCTCCCGTGGCCGAGGAGTGATGGGCCGCCCCCCGTCTGAGCGGCGGAACAGGCTCGTGGTCGTCATGTTGTTGTCGTAGGGCACAGCCGTGAACTGATCAACCCGCCAGCCTTCCGCTTCGACCGCTTCGATCATCTCGGCGACGTCTGCGACCGGCCGGGACAGTTTCGGTGAGTGCGACACCGCGCCACGGAACTCGGCCACGAATGCCTTTCGCCCCTCGGCCGCCGCACCCTCAGGAGGCCAACGGATGCAAGCGCCCTCTCGTCCGCCGCTGCGGACACGCTCCTGGCGTCCTCACCCCCCGAGGACCAGGTTCAGGCCGCCTGACTGGCCAGCCTGTGCAGGGACCGCGCGGCAGATGATCCGGGGTCGGCCGTGATCAGGACGACTTCCTGGTCGTCCTCGGGCACGAGCAGGACGTCGCAGTTCAACCGCAGCGTGCCGGCCTGCGGGTGGTCGAGGGTCTTGGTGCGGTGCCCGGGAGCGTGGACGGGACGCGTCTGCCAGATCTGCCGGAACTCCTCGCTGCCTGCGTGCAGTTCGGCCAGCAGGCCGGTCAACTGCAGGTCATGCGGGTAGCGGTCGGCGGCCCGGCGCAGCCGCGCCACCACGATGTGCCCGAACTCCTCGGCGCTGGAGCTCTCGTACATCCGCCCCAGGCCCAGGAAGCGGCGCCGGGCCAGGTTCCGCGTCCCGCCTGCGAGGTCGCCGCCGAGCAGTGCCTGGGCCAGGGGGTTCCAGGCGACGACGCCGTACGCCGCGTCCGTGACGATGGCGCCGGTCTCCGGGAGCCGCTCCAGCATCCGGGCCACGTGCGGGCGTACCCGCCGCACGGCGCTGATGCCGGGCGGCGCGCTCGAGCCCGCCAGGTGGAACAGGTGGCTGCGCTCGGCCGGCGTGAGCCGCAGCGCCTGGGCCAGCGCGTCCAGGATCCGGGCCGATGGCCGCGGTCCCCGGGCCTGCTCCAGCCGCGTGTAGTAGTCGACCGACATATGGGCGAGCTCCGCCACCTCCTCGCGGCGCAAGCCCGGCGTACGGCGAGCGGTGCCCGTCGCCGGCAGCCCGATCTCGTGCGGCCGCAGGCCCGCCCGGCGGTCCCGGAGGAAGCGGGCCAACTCCTGCCGCGCCATGCCACCTCCTGCCACTGCCTGGTACAGGCTGTCCCTGGCAGGGCGCCCACAGCCAGGGAACCGTAGTTGCCATGAACGATCGCACAGCTCTGGTCACCGGCGCCAACAAGGGTATCGGCAAGCACATCGCCCGGCTGCTCGCTGCCGAAGGCCTCATGGTGTACGTGGGCGCCCGCGACCCCGGGCGCGGACAGCGGGCCGTCGAGGAGATCGGTGCCGGCGCCCGCCTGCTGATCCTCGACGTGACGGATCCCGACGGCATCGCACAGGCCGCGGCTGGGGTGGACCGCCTGGACGTGCTGGTCAACAACGCCGGCATCGCACCGTCACTCGCCCCGCCGGCCGACACCGGCGTCGAGGAGTACCGGCACACGTACGAGACCAACGTGTTCGGGGTGGTGGCGGTGACCAATGCCTTCCTGCCCGCCCTGCGCCGGTCCCCGGACCCGCGCATCGTCAACATCTCCAGTGGCACCGCATCACTGACCTGGAGCACCAACCCCAACCCCCAGTTCACTCCGGGAAGCGGTGGTGCCGCCGCCTACCGGTCGTCCAAGGCCGCCCTCAACGCCCTCACCGTCCTCTACGCCCAGACGCTGGCCGAGGACGGCTTCAAGGTCAACGCGCTCGCCCCCGGCCTGCGGGCCACCGATCTCAACCCACGGGCCGCCGCTGCCGGCGGCGACCCGGCCGAAGCCGCCCAGGGTGCCCTCCGCCTGGCCCTGCTGCCGGACGACGGTCCCACCGGTGGCTTGTTCTCCTGGGACGGAACGCCCGTGCCCTGGTGAGCGCCGGCATCCGGAAGCGCTCGGCGGGGCGCCTTCACCGCGCGCGGCGTAGCCACCGTCGACCAACTGGAGGCTGCTGCAGACGCCGCGCGGCCGGACAGCAGCGCTCATGGCCGCTCAGCGACGGTGTGTCGACGAAGCCGGGGGGCGACGGCGTTGACTCGTACTCCCCGGGAGGCGTACTCCAGGGCGGCCGTCCTCCTCAGGCCGACGACACCGTCCTTGGCAGCAGAGGAACACCGGCCCTTCCGTTTCAGCGGTGCGACTGAGCGTCAGGCCGCCTGCTGGGCCAACTCGCGCACCGTCGCGGCAAAGGCGTCAGGCTTGGCGGCGTTGGCGGTCGTTGCATGGGGCGTGAGTTCTCGTCGTCCGTACCGCAGTGTCGTGTCCGACACCCGCCGGGCTTTGATCGAACCGGTCTTCACCGCCTGGCGGGCGCGACGGACCGGACCCGGCACGGCGGCCCGGGTGCACGACCTACGAGAGATCGTCAACGCTGGCCACGTCCGGCCCCTTGCTCTCGGCGTTCACGTGGGCGACGGAGCACGTGCGCTGTGCCTGCCAGGCCGCGCACCCGCCGGTCAAGCTGAGCGGCCGGCGTTGCAGCGCTCCTTCTTGCCGCGGCATCACCTGTGTCCCAGGGGGAACCCAAGAAGCAGGGGTAGTCCGAGGCATGTTCTCCGGTGACGGGAGGCAGTCCATGATGGGCTCGGGTGGTCCTCAGGAGGCGGTTGCCAGGGCACTGGAGGCCCTCGGCACGGGCGCTTACCTGGTGGACGAGCAGGGCTCCATCGTCGCCATCAACACGCGCGGTGAACGACTCCTGGCGCGCCCCGCCTCTGGTCTGGTCGGCCAGAACGCCCACGACCTGCTGCACCGCACCAGCTCCGGGGAACACGTGCCGAGGGCTCAGTGCCGGATGCTGGAGAGCATCCTCGGCGGGCGCACGGAGCAGGGTGGCGACGAGTGGCTCGAGCGCGGCGACGGCACGCTGCTGCCCGTGTCATGGCTGGCCACTCCCTGCGACATCGGTATCCGTCCGTCAGCCACGCTCGTCCTCTTTCACTCCGCTGGACGCTCCGCGCCACCCGCTCAGCGGCCACCGGCCAGCGGACGGCTCTCCGAACTGGAACGGCTCGCGCTCCTCGCCGAGACGACCACCCTGCTCACCTCGACTCTGGACATCAACGAGGCGCTGCGCCACCTGATCAACCTCGTCGTGCCCCGCCTCGCCGACTGGGCCGTCATCGACCTGATCAGCGAGCGGGACGAAGTATGGCGCTTCGCCGTCGCCCACGCCGAGGGCGACACCGTGGTGTTCCGGGAGGATCTTCAGGGGCCCATGCCGCCAGTGCCGCAGGACTCCTCGCGGCCCCTGTCCCGCGCCCTGCGCGGCGTGGCGTCCTCCCTCGCCGGTCCCGAGACCTATCAGGGCCCGCCCGACTCCGGCATCGCGGTGGAGCAGCGGCGCTTGTTCGAGGCGACCGGCATGCACTCCGCATTCATGGTCCCCCTTCGCAGTCTGCACGACATACTGGGGGCCCTCACCCTCGGCCGCGCCGACCAGCCCGAGCGGTTCACCGCGACCGACACCGCCCTGCTGGAGGACATCGCCCGCCGCGCCAGCCTCGCCTTGGAGAACGCCCGCCTCTACCAGCGCCAGCGCAAGGTCGCCGAGACCATGCAGCGCCATCTCCTGCCGAAGCTCCCGCGGACACCCGGCCGCGGCATGACCGCCCGCTACCAGCCCGCGCCGGACGCCTCCCAGGTCGGCGGCGACTGGTACGACGCGTTCACCTTGCCGGACGGCGCCACCGCCCTCGCCATCGGCGACGTCGTCGGCCACGACCTGGACGCGGCAGCCGGCATGGCCCAGCTGCGCAACATGCTCCGCGCGTACGCCCTGTCCCAGCACAAGCCTCCGAGCAAGATCGTGGAACGGCTCGACCGGGCGGCCCTGGAGATCACGGAGGTCTCCATGGCAACGCTGATCTTCGCTCGCATGACGGAGAACGACGCCGGCCAGTGCGAGCTGTCCTGGACCAACGCGGGCCATCCACCTCCGCTGCTGGTCACCCGCGAGGGCGTGGCCCGCTACCTGACCGACGGCCACGGGATCCTGCTGGGCGTCGCGCCTGGACAGGCCCGTCCCGACGCGACGGCGGAGCTGCCGCCCGGAGCGACCCTGATCCTCTACACCGACGGTCTGATCGAGTCCCCCGGTCACACCCTGGACGAGGGCCTGAACCGCCTGCGGCGGCATGCCGCATCCCTGGCCCACCGCCCTCTGGAATCCTTCACGGATCAGTTGCTGGCACGGGCGCGCCCACCTGACAACGACGACGACGTGGCCCTGCTGGCCGTGCGGCACGTGACCAGCTCGTCTTCTTGAGGCCTTCGGGCAGTGCTTCGTCACAAGGCACAGGGCCGTCTCGGCGCCCGTGGACAGCAACTGGCGTTCATCGTCAGTCAGTTCCCAAGGCGGCGGCTCCAGCAGCAGTCGGCCGCCAGCTCTTGATACCGCACCCTGCTGTCCCGAACCTTCTCCACGCCCTCCGAAGCCGGGTCCGCAGAGTACGGCGTGACGCTCTCGGGTGGGCAATGGCAGCGCCTCGCGCTCGCGCGGGCGCTCCTGCCCGAGCGTCACGAGTTCGTGATCCTCGACGAACCCTCCGCGGGGCTCGACGCGGCGGCGGAGCAGGAGATCCACTCCTGCCTCAGGCAGCATCGAAGCGGGCGCACAAGCCTGCTCATATCGCACCGGCTCAGCGCCGTACGCGACGCGGACTTGATCATCGTCCTTGGGGACGGCCAGGTCATCGAGCACGGTGATCACCGGTCCCTCGTCACGTCCGGCGGCGCGTACGCCCACCTCTTCGCCCTGCAGGCCGACGGCTACGGGCCGCGGGAGACGGCCACGCCGGTGGACGCACCCGCGCTGGGGCGACCGTGACCACTGGGTACGGCCGCAGGGCACTCGTCGGGCTGTGCTGCCTGGGGGCCGCGTGGGCCGTGCTGCGGCGCAGCATCATCCGCGTCACCGTGCTCGGCGCGAGCATGGAGCCGACCTATCATGACGGCGATCGCCTGCTGGCACGGCGCGGTCAGCCACTCCTTCCGGGGCAGGCGGTGGTCGTGGAACAGCCCCGTCCGGATGGGCGTTGGCCGAGGCCGCCCGTCTCCTGGCGCGACGGTCCGGCCGAGGTGCGCAAGCGCACCTGGATGATCAAGCGCGTCGCGGCTCTCCCGAGGGACCCCGTGCCACGCAACGAGTTCCCGGCCCTGTCCGGCGCGACGGCGGGCCGGGTACCGCCGGGCGCGCTGCTCGTGCTGGGGGACAACCGGGAGTTCAGCGTCGACTCGCGGGTGATGGGCTTCCTCCCGGTCGAACGCGTGCTGGGTGTCGTCCACCGGGCGCGCGGCCACACTCGCCTGGAACGATGGCTCTCCGCGGCCGGCGCTCTGCAAATGCGTCAGCGGAACCCGCGTGGTATCCCCGCCCGGAACCACCACACCTCTGGCAGGAGTCCGTCAGGGCTTCCTGCCGGGCCTGTTCAGGGGCATGCGGCGGACCACCCGAGATCGAACATGCCACACGCCTCGCAACATCCCGGCTCAACGCCCGAGCACGACCCTGGGTACGGGGAAGACCCGCACCACCAACCCGCCTGCTACGACGCCGATATGTGTACACCGTTTGAGGCATCCAGCACTACGCGGTTCCGAGGGCGTTGCGCAGGAACGCGGTTGCCTGGTCGATGGCTCCGCGTGCGGCTTTGGACCGACTCAGCGAGTTGAGCATCATGAAGTCGTGGACCGTGCCGTCGTAGCGCACCGTGGTCACCGGAACGCCGGCTGCTCGGAGCTTGGCGGCGTACGCCTCGCCCTCGTCGCGCAGCACGTCGGCCTCGTCGACGATCAGCAGAGCGGGCGGCAGGCCGGAAAGCTGCTCGATGGTGGCGTGGTTGGGAGACGCGGTGATCTCGGCGCGTTGGTTCGGGTCGGTCGTGTAGGCGTCCCAGAACCATTCCATCAGCTCGCGGCTCAGGTAGTAGCCGGTGGCGAACTGGTCGTAGGAATCGGTGTTCATGGCGGCATCCGTGACCGGGTAGTACATCGACTGCTGTACGAACTTGAGGTCACCGCGCTCCTTGGCCATGAGGGCGAGTGCGGCGGTCATGTTCCCGCCGACCGATTCCCCCGCCACTGCCATGCGCTGTGCATCCAACCCCTTGGACGCCCCCTCGCGGACGATCCACTGCGCGGTGGCGTAGCCCTGCTCGATGGCCACAGGGTAGTGCGCCTCGGGAGACGGTGTGTACTCCACGAAGGCCACTGCCGCACGGGCGCCGACCGCCAACTCGCGCACCAGGCGGTCGTGAGTACCGGCATTGCCGAGCACCCAGCCACCGCCGTGCATGTACAACACGACAGGCAGCGTTCCGATGGCGCCCTGCGGCTTGACGATGCGTACCCGTACATCGCCCACGGCTGCCGGAACCGTGACCCACTCCTCGTCGACCGGCAGCTTGTCGACCGGCGCGGCCTGGAGGTCGTCGAGCACCTTGCGCGCTGCGGTCGGATCCAGCTCGTACAGGAACGGATGTTGCGAGGTTGCGTCGGCGAGCTCCTGCGCCTCGGGCTCAAGGACGATTGAGGCGATTTGACCAGCCATGGGAATGCTCCCTGGGAAATCCGAGAAGCGCAGGGTGACGAGCACGCGGCGCTGAAGAGCGCCGCTGTGCGCTCGCGCTGCGGGGCGGCCGGCAGAGCCTCCGCCCTTATTCCAGCCCGTGACGGGAATATGTCCATATTAGTTGCCCATCCCCGCAGATGCATTCCAAGGAACCGCCCACTTCGTCCCGCGCCAGGGCTCGGCTCGGTGACGACACGGCCCCCTCGGCGACACGCTCACCGACGAGCGGATACGCCGACCGACCGTCACTGGCGCCGCGTGGGATCCAACTGTCTCCCCGTCGTCTCCCCGTCGTAAGGGAGCGCACCGACTCCGACCCGGGCTCCCGCACCCCTCACGCTGCCCTCCTCAACACCCTGACGGACGGATGAGTTCGGTGAGATCCATGTGCGGGTCGCACCTCCACAGCAAGTGGCGAATCGCGGCCCGCACACGGGGCTCGGACCGGTGAGGCAGTCGCCCGGCATCGGCCCCACCGAACAGGCCACGCTCGTCGAACAGCTCGCCTCTCGTCTCGTTGCGGGGACCTGCGGTGCGCCGACTGCTGGTCTTGCGGCGTGAGCAGAAGCTGACGGCCTGCCATGTGCGGTTGATGGCAGAGCCGTTGGGGGTGACCGAGCACACGGTGTGGCGTGGTCGGCTGTTGCCGAGCGTGATGAGGCCGCGGCCGACGAGCCCGGGGCGCAGGCCCGGACCAGGCAGGAACCGGTCAGTCGTCACCCTGGGTGGGAGCGCAGCCCATATAGGACCCGGATTCGTAGGCCGCCCTGTCGCTGTCGCGGTCACGGAGGGCCTCGACGAGGCGTGAGTGGTCCTGGAACTGCTCGGGGCGTAGTTCCTCACCGAAGTGGTCCAGGAGCGAGGCCCGGATCACTTCGCCCAGGTCCGCGTGCAACTGGGCCAGGACCGTGTTGTGGGACGCGGCGACGACAGCCAGGTGAAAGGCCACGTCCGAGTTGACGAAAGCGACCCGGTCCCCGTCCGACCAGGCCTTGTCCCGTTGGGTCAGCAGGGCGTCCAGCCGCTCCAGGTCCTCCAGCGTGCGGCGTGCGCAGGCCAGGCGGGCCGCGCGGACTTCCAGGGCGCCGCGCACTTCGGCGATGTCGTCCGTGTGCGCCTTCTCGAAACGGGTCCGCATCATTCCGGCCAGTTCGCTGGTCGCTCGGACATACGACCCGGAGCCGTGGCGGATGTCCAGCAGGCCCGTATGGGCCAGGGCCCGCACCGCCTCGCGCACCGTGTTGCGCGCCACACCGAGCTGCTCGACGAGCTCCGTCTCGGTGGGGATGCGCGAGCCCACGGGCCAGGTGCCGGAGGTGATCTGCCGTCGGAGGCGGGCAATCACCTGGTTTGACAGTGGTTCACGGCGAACGGGATCCATAGTCATCCCATCATCATATGAGCCTGCATGAAAGTTGTATGAATCACTAGACCTAGAGTCATGGGATGAGTCTATGATCTGCCGTGTGACGAAGGAAGAGCTCAAGAACACCGTCTTACGCACCGGCCCGGCGGCGTACCCCGACCGCTCACAGCGGGTGCGCAGACTGACGCTCGTGGCGCTTGTGATCGCGGCGCTGAACCTGCGCCCGGGCGTCACCAGCCTTGGGCCCGTCCTCGAAGAGGTCCGTCACAGCCTTGCCATGAGCGGCACGGTCGCCGGGCTGCTGACGTCCATCCCGGCCGTGTGCTTCGCCCTGGTCGGCTCCACGGCTCCCGCCCTCGCCCGGCGGTACGGCGCGAGCGGCGCGATCGCGGCCGGTGCCGCGTTGGTGACGGCCGGGCTCGTGACACGTCCGTTCGCCACCGACGCCGCCCTGTTCGTCGCGCTGACCGCCCTGTCACTGGCCGGCATCGCCATCGCGAACGTGCTGCTCCCGGCCGTTGTCAAGCATCGCTTCCCCGACCGGGTGGGCGCGGTGACGGGGCTGTACTCCATGGCACTGAACGTCGGCGCCTCGACCGCTGCCGCCGTCACCGTGCCCCTGACCGAGGCTTTCGGCCACGACTGGCGATACGGCCTGGGGGTCTGGGCCATCCTGGCCGCGATCGCCGTTCCGCCCTGGCTCGCCGCCGCCCGCCTCCAGGGACGGGCGGCGGCAGGTGCGGCGGACGACGGAGGCGAATCGCAGACACATCCGCGAAGCCGGATCTCCCGCGACCCCACCGCCTGGGCGCTCACCGCCTACTTCGGGCTGCAGGCGAGTTCCGCCTACGTCATCATCGGCTGGCTGCCACAGATGTTCCGCGATGCCGGACTGTCCGCACAGAGTGCCGGCCTGTTGTTCTCCGGCACCTCGCTCCTCGGCGTACCGCTGTCCTTCGCCCTGTCGGCCGCGGCCGGAAAGCTGCGCAGCCAGAGCGGGATCGCGGCGGGAATCGGCCTGTGCGGCCTGGCTGGATTCGCGGGGCTGTGGGCCTCCGCCTCCACCACGCCCTGGCTGTGGGCGTTCCTGCTCGGCGTGGCCAACTGTTCCTTCCCACTGGCCCTGACGATGATCAGCATGCGCGGCCGCGACAGCGCCACCGTCGTCCGGCTCTCCGGGTTCGTGCAGAGCTTCGGCTACCTGCTCTCGATTCCCGGCCCCCTCGTCGTCGGCGTCCTCTACGGCCACACGGGCGGCTGGCGTGCGCCCCTGGCCTTCATCCTGGTGATGACCCTGATGCAGATCGGAGCCGGTCTGCTCGCCGGCCGCAACCGCCAGATCGGCTGAGCAGCTCTCGTCGCCACAGCGAATTTCACACCGGCTCGACCTCCGTCAAGGGACCGAAATAATTGTTCCCTTGTTTCCCGCCCTGCCATGCAGAGGGCGTGAATTTGCTTCGCCATGCCCGGAATTAACAGCCGCGCTCGCGCGGTGAATTCCCGAAGAAGTCGGGGTCAATTTCCGCGAACGCGCACAGAATTTATTGACCTGGCCGGAAAATTCGTCCTAGCCTTCCATCAGCGATGAGCTCAGGGCACCACAAGTGCGCGAGTTCCCGGGAAATGCCCGCTACTGCGGAAAAGAGAGGTCCATGAGCCCCCACGTGATTCCCCATACTCAACGTGGTGACGTCTGCCTGACCGCGCTGCTCGCCGAACAGGCGAGTGCCGCACCACATCGGACCGCCGTGGTCCACGAGGACCAGAGCCTGACGTTCGCCCAACTGCTGGACCACAGCCGCTTACTGGGAGCCCGCCTGAGGCGCGCCGGAGTGACCAGAGGCAGCCGTGTCGGCGTGTTCATGGAACCCTCGCTGGAGCTGATGACGAACGTCTGGGGAATCCTCTGGGCCGGCGGTTCGTATGTCCCGCTCTCCCCGGAATACCCCGAGGAGCGGATCGCGTACATGATGGCGGACGCGGGGGTGGAAGTCGTCCTTACCCAGGAATTCTTGCGTTCCCGCCTCCAGGAACTGTCGCCGGCCGGAGTCCGCACCATCACTTCGGATGAAGTTTTCCATTCGGTGGAGAGTGCCGACGAGGAAATTTCGTCAGCAGGTTTGGAATCCTGCCAAGCCGCCCGTCCAGAAGACCTCGCGTACGTCATCTACACGTCCGGCAGCACCGGAAAACCGAAGGGGGTGATGATCGAGCACCGTAGCATCGTCAGCCAGATGCGCTGGCTGACGGAAGCCTGCGGAATCGACGGCGGAAGGACGATCCTCCAGAAGACCCCCCTGAGTTTCGACGCCGCCCAGTGGGAGATCCTCGCCCCCGCCTGCGGCAGCACCGTGGTGATGGGTGCCCCCGGAATCTACCGGGACCCCGAGGCGATCGTGGCCACCATCCAACGGCACGGTGTGACCACCCTCCAGTGCGTCCCCACGCTCCTGCAGGCACTCCTCGACACCGAGACCCTCGCCGGGTGCGGCTCGCTGCGCCAGGTATTCAGCGGGGGCGAGGCGCTGTCCCGCAGCCTCGCCGCTCAGTTCCTCGACACCATGCCGGACTGCTCGCTCGTCAACCTCTACGGCCCGACCGAGTGCACCATCAACGCCTCCGCCTTCGTCGTGGACCGTACCGCGGTGGAGGACGGCCCCCGGGTCATGCCGATCGGCACGCCGGTCAGCGGCACCACCTTCCACGTCCTGGACTCGGCCGGACGGGAGGCGACGGTCGGCGAGGTCGGCGAACTGCACATCGGCGGCATCCAGGTGGCCCGCGGCTACCTCGGCCGCCCCGACCTCACGGCCGAGAGGTTCGTGCAGGACACCTTCTCGTCCGTCCCCGGCGCCCGCCTGTACCGCACCGGCGACCTCGCCCACTTCAACGCCGACGGCACGGTGCAGTTCGTCGGGCGGACGGACAACCAGGTCAAGCTGCGCGGCTACCGGGTCGAGCTGGACGAGATACGCCAGGCGATCGAGACGCACGACTGGGTCCGCAGCTCGGCCGTCCTGCTCAGGGACGACGAGGCCACCGGCTTCCAGAACCTGGTCGCCTTCGTGGAGCTGAACCCCAAGGAAGCCGCCCTGATGGACCAGGGCAACCACGGCGCCCACCACCAGTCCAAGCGCAGCAGGCTCCAGGTCAGGGCCCAGCTGTCTCACGCGGGCTGCCGTGACGCCGCGGACCTGGCCGGCCGCTCGGTGACCGCACTCCCCGGCGCCGAGGCCACACCCGAGCAGCGGGCCCGGGCCTTCGCCCGCAAGACGTACCGCTTCTACGAGGGCGGACAGGTGAGCCGGGAGGACATCCTGCGCCTGCTGGCCCCGCCCGGCCGGCCGGGCGTCGCCCCGCGCAACCCGGGGAGCCTGAGCCGGGCCGAACTCGGCGGGATCCTGCGGAACTTCGGCCAGTACCTCAGCGACCAGCGGCTGCTGCCCAAGTACGCCTACGCCTCGCCCGGCTCTCTCTACGCCACCCAGCTGTACCTCGAACTCGACGGCATCGGCGGCATCGGCCCGGGCCTGTACTACTACCACCCGCTCCACCACCACCTGGTGCTGATCGGCCCCACCCCCCGGCAGTCCGGCCCCCGGGCGAGTATCCACCTGCTCGGCAAGCACAGCGCGATCGAGCCGGTCTACCGCAACAACATCCGGGAGGTCCTGGAGATCGAGGCCGGGCACATGGTCGGCCTGTTCGAGGAGGTGCTCCCCGACTACGGCCTCGGTATCGCCGCCGAGTACCGGCCCGCGGTCCTGCACCGACTCGAGGGCGCCGAGGAAGACCACTACTTGGGCACGATCGATCTCGTACCGTACGACGCGAACGAGAGCGCCGACGAGTTGGACATCTACGTCCAGGCGCACGCGGGCCGGGTCGACGGCCTGCGGGCCGGGCAGTACCGGTACGCCGACGGCTCCCTGGTGCGCATCTCGGACGACTTGGTGCTCAAGAAGCACGTCATCGCCATCAACCAGCGGGTCTACGAGCGGGCGGGCCTCGGCATCAGCCTGGTCGCCACCGGCCCGGACTCCTGGCGGCACTACCTCGACCTGGGCCGCAAGCTGCAGCGCCTGCAGATGAACGGCCTGAACCTCGGCTTCATGTCCTCGGGCTACAGCTCCAAGAGCGGCAACGACCTGCCCGCGGCCAAGCGGCTGAACAGGATCCTCACCGACTGCGGACTGCCCACGGGACCGTCGTACTTCTTCGTCGGCGGGCGCGTCAGCGACGAGCAGCTGCGCGGCGAGGACATGAAGGAGGACGTGGTCCATATGCAGGGACCGGCCGAGCTGATCAAGGAAGACCTCGCCGGACTGCTGCCCCGCTACATGCTGCCCAACCGGATCGTCGTCCTGGACAGGCTGCCCCTGACCGCCAACGGGAAGATCGACAGCAAGGCCCTGGAGGCCTCGCAGCAAGCCGACCTCGCACTGGCCGCACGGACGTTCATCGCCCCCCGCACCCGCGTCGAGCGTCGCGTCCGCGATCTCTGGCAGACCGTCCTCAAGCAGGAGCAGATCTCTGTCAGGGACGACTTCTTCGAGCTGGGCGGCAACTCCCTGCTCGCCGTGGCGCTCGTCAACCGGATGAACAAGGCGTTCGAAGGAACGGTTCCTCTCCAGGTGCTGTTCGACGCCCCTACCGTCGAGAAGCTCGCCGCCCGGCTGGACGCCGAGCCGTCAGGGCCCCTCACCCGGCTCGTCCCGCTCCAGCCGGAGGGCACCGGCACGCCGATCCACTGCTGGCCCGGCCTCGGCGGCTACCCCATGAACCTGCGCCCGCTGGCCGCCGCCCTGGGCAAGGACCGGCCCGTCCACGGCATCCAGGCACACGGCATCAACCGCGGCGAGGACCCCTACGCCACGGTCCGCGAGATGGCGACGGCGGACGTCGAGGCCATCCGCAGCGCACAGCCCGAAGGCCCCTACATCCTGTGCGGCTATTCGTTCGGCGCCCGGGTCGCCTTCGAGGCGGCCCGACAGCTGGAGCAGGCCGGCCAGCGGGTGGAACACCTCTTCCTCATCGCCCCGGGCATGCCGCGCCTGCGCGAGGAGGACACGGCCGGCCCGACGGGCCGGGCGGACTTCGCCGACCGGGCCTTCGTCGCCCTCCTCCACTCCGTCTTCGCCGGGACCCTCAGCGGCCCGCAACTGGACGACTGCCTGCGCACCGTCACCGACGAGGACAGCTTCGTCGACTTCGTCACCAGCCGCTTTCCCGGCCTCGGCACGGAACTGGTCCAGGCCGTCACCGGCATAGTCAAGCGCACCTACTCCCCGACGTACGAGTTCCACGAGCTGACCGGACGACGTCTGAACGCCCCCGTGACCCTCGTCAAGGCCAACGACGACAACTACTCCTTCATCGAGCACCAGGACGCCTTCTCCGTCCGGCCGCCGTCTGTCCACCAACTGCCGTCCGGCCACTACGAACTGCTGCGCGAGCCGCACGTCACCGAACTCGCCGCGCTGGTCAACGACCGGCTGCGCACCGCTGCCGGGTCACCGTTTCCGGGCCAGGTGTCCCTGTCCCGCGTCATCTCCCAGGAGGCCGGAGTGCCCCACATCAACATCAAGCACTTCCCCGTCGCCCTCAGCGAGGCACAGGAGAAGGAACTCCTCGCCGCACTCACCTCCGCGGTGAGCAACGCCTTCGGATGCAAGGAGGACGTCGTCTCCATCGCCATCGAGCCGGTCGAGCAGGAGGCCTGGCACGAGCGGGTCTACGAGCCCGAGATCGTCCGCCGCCAGGACCTGCTCCGCAAGACGCCCAACTACTGACCGCCGCACCCCGGTTCCTGGAAGGAAACCCATGACCACACGAACACCCGGCCCGCATTCCGTCCCCCTGGTCTTCACGGATGAGGTGGCCGCGGCCCTCGCCGACGGCGAGCCGGTGGTGGCCCTGGAGTCGAACGTCATCACCCACGGACTCCCTTACCCGGACAACGCGGCCACCGCCCGCAAGGTGGAGGAAGCCGTAAGGGCCGGCGGCGCGGTACCCGCCACCATCGGCATCGACGACGGCCGGATCCTGATCGGGATGACCGACACGGACATCGAGCGCTTCGCCTCGACCCCCGGCATCCCCAAGGTCAGCAGCAGGGACCTGCCGGCCGTCCTCGCTTCCGGCGGCACGGGCGCCAGCACCGTCGCCTCCTCGCTGGTGGCGGCGGAACTCGCCGGCATCACCTTCTTCTCCTCCGCCGGCATCGGCGGCGTCCACCGCGGCGCCGAGACCACCATGGACATCTCCTCGGATCTGATTCAGTTCACCCGCTCCAAGGTGGCGGTGGTCTGCGCCGGCGCGAAGAAGATCCTCGACCTCCGCCTGACCATGGAGTTCCTGGAGACCCACTGCGTTCCCGTCATCTCCTACGGCTTCGACGACTTCCCAGCCTTCTACTGCCGTTCCAGCGGGCTGCGCGCCCCGCACCGGCTGGACGACGAAACTCAGATCGCCAGGGCCGTGGACACCCACTGGGCCCTGGGCAACCCCGGCGGTGTCCTCATCACCAGCCCCACCCGCGAGGAGGACGCCATCGACGGGGACGACATCGAGGAAGCCATCGCCGCGGCGCTGCGCGGTGCCGAGGCCGACGGGGTGCGGGGCGGCGCCGTGACGAAGTACGTCATGCGCGCCGTGGACCGCGCCACCGAGGGCCGCTCCGCCACGGCCAACATGGCCGTCCTCATCAACACCGCCGAGGTCGGCGGCCGGCTCGCCGCCGCCCACGCCCGGCTCCGACGCGAGGAGACGCCGTGAGCACCGCCAGGGAAACGGAGAGGGAAGAGGCAGCTGTGACACACGTGGCGATGTTCGACCTGGACGGGACGCTCGTCGACTCCCCGCGCGCGATCGTCGAGACCTTCGCCGCGGCCTTCGAGGCGCTCGGCGAGAGCCCCCGGGACGAGGCGGACGTCCGGGCCACCATCGGCCTCCCACTGGAGCAGGCGTTCGCCAAGCTGCTGGGCGTCCCGCAGGACGACCCCCGCGTCGCCGACGGCATCGCGCGCTACCAGGAGGCGTTCCGCACCGTCATCCTGCCCCGCGCCCGCTCGCTGGTCTTCCCCGGCGTCGCCGAGGGACTGGCCGAACTGCGGCGCCACGGCCTGACGTTGACGGTGGCCACGAGCAAGTTCCACGCCAGCGCCGACGCCCTGCTCACCGCGGCCGGACTGCGTGACCACTTCGCCGTGCTGATCGGCGCGGACGACGTCACCCACCCCAAGCCGCACCCCGAGTCGGGGCTGCGCATCCTCCAACAGCTGGGCGCCCGCCCCGAGCACGCCGTGATGGTCGGTGACACCACCCACGACCTGAAGATGGCGCACGCGGCCGGGACCAGATCGGTCGCGGTCACCTACGGAGTGCACGGGCGGGCGGAACTCGCGTCGGCCCGGCCGTCGTACACGGCCGAGACCTTCCCCGAGGTCGTGGCGTACATCACCGGCACGCTGCCCGACAGCGACGTGGTCGACCGGCTGCTGAACGACCGCACGTACCACATCGAGTTCAACGGTCACCTGACCAACCACGTCAAACACGCCGTCGTCGCGCTCGCCGGCCTCGGCGTCGCGCCGGAGCGGATCAAGGACTATCACGACAACTACATCAGGATGACGCCGTACGGCTGCGCGGTCGAACCGGCCAGGGCGCCCGGGCGGACCATCGACGACGACAACTGGCTCCAACTCGTCGGCAGGCGCCAGGACTGGGCCGCCTACTGCGAGTTCTTCGACCGGCGCGAGCGGGAGCTCGGGATGCCCGAACTGCTGCGCCGCTACCTGCCGCACCTGCTCCCCGGCTGGGCCGGAGCGCTCCAGCACGCGACCATCCACCTGGGCTGGGCACTGGCCGCCCACCACCGGTGGATGGCCATCGAGGGCATCTCCTACCTGGCCTTCTCCTCTGTGAGTTGCCACCCCGAGCGCTCAGTCCCCTCGGGCGCACACGGCGCGGAAGAGCCGAAGGAGTCGCTGCTGCGCATCGCCGGCCACTGGGAGGCAAACCAGCCGCAGCTCGGCGCATGGGTGGAGAACCTGGTCGGCGAGACCTCGCCCGAGATCCACCCGGAGCTGCTCAGGTCCGGACTCCAGTACCGGATCGCCCGGGTGCTCGGCGAGGGCCACCCGCTGATCCACGACACCCCCGGCTGGATCGAGGGACAAGACCCTGCTGACAGTTGGGACCAGCTCGCCTACCTGGTCACCCTGCTGTATCTGGCGGAACCAGGGGACTTCCTGCTCCTGCACCTCATCACCGCACTGCACGCGATGCGGGCCATCTCGGACGCCCTCCCCGCCGCCCAGCGCCCCGACGTGGTCAAGGTCTACTGGACCGGCATCCTGGGCGTGCTGTTCTCCCGCGGACACTTCTCACGCCCCGGAAAGCTGACCGCGCTCGACGACCTCTTCGACACCGCGACGGACGACGTCTCCGACCCCCGCTGGGCCCGCGAATGGGACTGGCACATCGCCAGGGCCGTCGAGGAGGAGGAAGAGCACAACCCCAAGCTCGTCCACGTGATGCGCGAGCTGTGGCAACGCACGGGCGGCAGGTCGATCTACCGGGTCGCCGCGGGCCAGTTCACCGCGACCCCGGAGCTTCCGCCCACCTTCGAACAGCCGCCGGCCGACTGACCACCCTCCCCACGCAAGGACCACAGATGACCAGCGCACTCCAGCAGACCACCGACGTGACCGCGTGGACCGGCCCCGCGCCCGTCGCCTCCATCGAGCAGTACCTCGGCCGCAACGTCCACCTGCTGCCCCAGACGAACCAGCTGCGCGCCCTGCACACCGTCATCCGCAACCGTGAAGCCAGCCGTCAGGACTTCGTCTTCCACGCCGGCCGGATCATCCGCCTCCTGACCGAGGCCGCCCTCGACCTCCTGCCCTTCGAGCCGTACGACGTCCGGACTCCCGTCGGCAGCACGTACCACGGGCTGCGCTTCACCGACGGGCTGCTCGCAGTGCCCATCGTGCGTGCCGGGGAGAGCATGGAGAGCGAACTGCGCGCGGTGATCCCGGGGATCAGGATCGGCAAAATCCTCATTCAGCGGAACAAAACGACCAAGCGACCGCACCTGTACTACCAGGCGCTCCCCGACGACATCGCCGACCGCCACGTCCTCCTGCTCGACCCGATGCTGGCGACCGGCGGCACGGCGGTGGCCGCCATCGAGCTGCTGCTCGAACTCGGCGTGCCCGAGGAGCACATCGTCTTCGTCAACTTCATCACCGTGCCGGAAGGCATCACGGCAGTGTGCGAGCGCTTCGGCCGGGTGCGGATCGTGACCTCCGCAATCGAGGAGAGGCTCAACGAGAACGCCTACATGGTGCCCGGCATCGGCGACTTCGGAGACCGCTACTTCGGAACGGACCGATAGCCCACGCACGAACATGTCCTCGCGCCGCTGCACGGCACCGGGCAGCGGCGCGAGCCCGTCACGCCACCGGTGGACCGGCACAGGCACCGGGAGCACCCATCGCTGCCTGAACAAGGCTGCCGACGTCCTGGCCCCAGTACCCCGTCCCTGCCCGAGGCTCCTCGAGCCGACCACCGCGGCCATCGGGTCCGCACCCCACTCACGAAGACGACGCACAGGATGGTCTCGACGGCCCGATCCCCGCACTCTCCTCGAAGAACTCCCGACGAAAGGATCTCCGAAGCGGTGGGACCGCTCCGGGATCCGCCGCAGGAACTCGGCTCCGGCCCGGGCAAGGCCTGTGGCGCCGTCCGGTTCACCGCCCCACTCCTGCTCGTCGTCCCGCCGCCACTCCCCCAGTGGATCTGCGACACCGACGCCTCCGGCCACGCCAAGGGCCCTGTCCCGCGAGATGTCCCGGCACAGCTCCGGTTCTGCGCATGCCCCCAATGACGCGCCGTTCAAGGCGGCCCGTGGAGGGACCAGCTGAGGACCGTGAGCAGCGTCATGTGGTCCCACAACGGCTTTCTTCGGCCCTGAGGTCGTCTGGGCTGCAGTCCGTCACTCGTCGACTTCGGCGCCCCGTGTCTGTGCGGGCGTCGTCCGCGGCCGCCGGGTCCTGCCGCGCTGGGCGTCGTGCCGGGCGAGGACGGACAGGAGAGCCGCCACGGTCAGACCGGCTTCGACCTCCGCGGGATGCCTGAGGGTGGCCCCCTTTTCGATGCGGTAGGCGTTGGAGCGTCCCTGCCGGGTGTGGGAGAGGTACCCGTCCTGCTCCAGGTCGGAGATGATCTTCTGGACGGCACGCTCGGTGAGCCTGCAGTGCGCCGCGAGATCGCGGATGCGCGTGTTGGGATCGTCGGCGATCGCAGCCAGCACGCGGGCGTGATTGGTCAGGAACGTCCAGCCTGTGTGTGTCTCCGGCACTGCACCCATGCACCCGAGGATAGGGCCTGGCATTCACGTAAACAAAAAGGTGAAAGTTATTTCATGTAAGACTTGACGGGTGACATGCGGGAAGCCGAAGCTGAGACAGGAAGGAGCGGAGACGTGCTTCAGGAGCGGCAGCCATGTCCGAACAAGCACCTACCGTGCAGCTCAGAGATCCAGGCGCCGTTGGCGCCCAGCAGGTCTGCCCGGCCCGGCCCGAGCTGCCCGGCCTGCTGGTCGAGACGTACCCGCACGGTGAGCGGATACGTGCGGTGGTGTCCGGGGAGATCGACCTCCAAACCGACCAGCTGCTGGACCATGCCCTCCAGGCTGCTGTCAGCCGATCGCACAGTGGCGTCGACCTCGATCTGAGCGGCGTGGAGTTCTGTGACTGCACCGGACTCAACGTCCTGCTGCGGCTGCGCCGGCATGCGCTGAAGGACGGCAAGACCATCACCATCCGGAAGATCAGCCCCATCGTGATGAGGGTGCTGACAGCCACCCGCACCCTGCCCCTGTTCACCCTCGACCGGGACACATCGCCGACCATGAACCGCCCCCCTGTGCCCCAGGAGACACAGTCCGACGAGGACGCGGAGCACGACCTGCACACAGAAGTCGTCCAACTGCGCCGGGCCATGCAGACCCGCCCGATCATCGATCTCGCCCGAGGAGTCCTGATGGCCTCCTTCCGCCTCACCCCGGAAGAGGCCTGGAACGTCCTGGTCGCGGTCTCCCAGCACACCAACACAAAGCTTCACCGCCTGGCCCGGGACGTGCTCGCCACCATCGACGGACAGCCCCTGCCCGAAGCAGTGCAACAGCACCTCAACGCCGCGGTCGCCGGCCTCGACACGCTGCCGGCCGTACCCGCCCCCTCCGACTCGAAGGCCTGACCTTGTCCTGATGAAGGGCGTGGCCGCCGTCATGCCGGGCAGGCCGCGTGCGAAAGTACGGTGCGGCACGAACAGCATGCCCGCCGTATGACGACACCGGCGAAAGGAACCTCGCAGCCTGGGCACGAACAGTCCGCGTCGCAGGTCGTTTCCGAGCCCACGCCGCCTTACGACTCCGACAGGCAGAAGCAGCCCGGCTGGCCCCGGTACCGGGCCTGATGCGACTGTGTGGCCGGGATGCGTGGCTGTCCACCGCGGGTGACGCTGGTGCCATGCCCGAGCACCGCATCATCGTCTACCCGCCGACTGCGACCGGTGGCCGCAGGGTGCGCTTCGGCGATCGGATCCTGGGCACCGCGTACAGCCTTCACGAGCTGACCGGGTTCCTGCAGAATGCCGGCCTGACTGGCTGGAACGAACTCGATGTCATTGAGTCGGATTTTGTCGAATGGCATGAAGGCGGGCCCGAAGTGTGGAGCTGAACGCACGAGCACCCGCCGCGTGGCTTTGTTCGGTTCTGACGACGGCGTCTGCTGACGACATTGGACGTCAGTGATGGTGCCGTCAGGCGGTGGGATATCCATCGGAAGTGACAGCACCTTCGGCCGACAGGTGTGTCAGAGGGTGGCGGCCAGGTAAGCGTTGCGCGACCGGACGAGCCTGGGCATGTACCAGTTGAGGACGGTCACGTCGGCGAGTCGGCCGAGGGGGCCCAGTGGCGAGGCGAAATCGATGACGTCGGTCATCAGGGTGTCGCCTTGGCCATGCGGCTCGAAGTGGTGAACGTGTCGCCAATACTGGAACGGCCCGGCTTCTTGCTCGTCGACAAAGGAGTGCGGGGGGTTCCAGGAGGTGATCCGGGCGGTCAGCTGCCAGGTCACCCCGAAGTGGCGGGCCTGGAAGGTGACCATTTCGCCCACGGCGAGCCTGCCCCGGGTGTTGCCGCCAACTGCACGTTCTCTCGAAGACGCCATCGATCGCGTGTGTGCTTCAACGTCCAGACAGGCGTCGAAGACCTGGCTCGGAGACGCCGAGAGCACGGTGGTGATCTCGAAGTGCGACACGACGCCCCCCATCCAATTCCGGCGATCTTCCCTCACTGTAAGCGGTCCTCTGTCGGGCGAGCGCCGGGGTGTGGAGCGGGCCGCCCTGGACACTCTGCTCGAGGCTTGAGCTCAGCCGACCCGACTGGCTGTTCGCTTCGTGCTCGGGTGGTGGCCAGACGGTAGGAGTCCGTGCCCGTTTCGATGATGGTGGTTCTCGGTGTCAGGTCCGAAGTCACCGTTGATGGTGAGGCCGAGCAGGCACTGCACCTGGGCAGCAATGCGCGAAGTTGCAGGGGGAACACATGGCTGACCGACTGATCGTTTCAGGATGAGTCGATGTGGCGGCCGGGATTTGGAACACCCGTCGGGCAGGGTCTGACGCGTGGTTGACGATCTTGTTCTTGATGACCTGTGGGAGCGGTGGCCCCGCTGATCCCACCCCGGCCGCCGCGTCGGCACCGATTCCCCGGCCAAGACCCGTTGGACTACCGGATCGGCCCGGCCGGCATCGTGTACGTGCTCCGCAAGGACGCCGCCCCGACGCGACGCTGACAGCGTCGCCACGTGGTTACGCGAGGACTCCGGTGTCGAGATCCATACGCGAGTACGCCCGCGCGCCCAGCCCATAGGCGATGCTGAACGGCCAACGGCGGAACCGGATCAGCAAGCTCAACACGTTCAAGCCCTACCTCGAAAAGCACCCATTGCCCACAGCAATCGCCGATCCTGACGAGACGACTCGCCGTGGCTGGTCACCACAGACCACCATCAGGCGAGACCTGCCGAGGTTGCCGTTGAAGGCGAGCAGTGGACGGCGCGGTGCTGGACTTGCCCAGCTGACGGCCACAGGCCGGGCCCGGTGTACGGCGTGGGCGCAGCACCAACTCCAGCCAGTCGGTGGCATGATGGCCGGCTGGATCAACGTCAGGTAGGCAAGAACGTGAGGCTGGCGAAGGTGGAAACAAGGCGCCAAGTGAGGGCCGACAGCACACCGAAGTCGTTGCTGGGCCACGTCTGGCTGGTGCTGGCGATGCTGTTCATTGGGGTGTTGTTCAGCGCCCTCGGGGTCGGCGGAGCAGTAAGTCTCACCGACGGCCTGAAGTACTCGATACGTGCTTCCGGCACCCCAGGGCTGCTGAAGATATATGCCTGCACTACTTCGGGCACCGGCAAACAGCGCCACACAGACTGCTTCGGCGCCTTCCACTCCGACGACCACCGTGTGGTGGACCAGTCCGCGTCCATCGGCGGTTCCTACAAGCAGGGAACGGTGCTGCCGGTCCAGCGGGACGCGCGCGGTGACTGCTACACGGTCGGGGTGGCCCCGACGGCCGGGCGGCTGGCCGGGATCTGCGCCTGTGTGGTGGGACTCATTGCTGGCCTGGGCGCCTTGTGCGGTGCGTTCTCCACCGCAATGCCACGGCTGGGCAGCCGGATCGGCGCCGCGTTGTGGTCACCGGGAGCGGCCCGGATCGTGGGCCGGCTGTGCAAGGCGCTCGGGATCGGCTTCGCCGTCTTCGGCGTGGTCGGCATGATCGGATGGCTGGCCATGCCCTGACGGTGATTTTGCCCCCCAACAGAGTGTCTCTGAATCGGACCCGGTGTTCCCCGGCGCCTGGCTGCTGCAACTCGACTGCATGAACCGCTAGTTCAAGACATCAGACGTTCAGATTCCAGAATCTCCGATATCGCGCGCTGCGTACCGATCGTAAGGGTGGACTGGCAAAGAGATCAGGCTTCTCACCAGCACAGTGCAGCCGTCACACTTTCCGCCCGCCCGCCAGCGGGCGAGCGTTCGCACCCCACAGCCGCGCCAGTCCAGCCAGTTCCCTGAAGCCGTTATCCGCGGGTTGCGGACTCGAGGAAAGCGCTCGCGCGTGTCACTACAACCACACACGCCACGGCAGAGGAGGAGCCGCTTCTCACTTGGGTTCCCGGGCAGCGTGGCGCAGCCGGTAATGGTGCATCCCGAGCGGCGTGCGAACGGGCGCGGGACCGCATTCCCTGCCGTCCTGTCCGAACAGGGCATGCGAGGCTCCGTCATTCGTGGGCGTCAGGTTCGGTGCGGCTGGCGCAGTCCCGCGAGGAGGAGTGCGATCAGTCGGCGTGCGTCGTAGCGGGGGTCGCTGTCGGTGCCGATGCAGAGGTTTCCGATGCCGCGCATGAAGTGGTAGGCATCGAGGTCGGGGCGGATCTCGCCGGCGGCGGCTGCGGCGTCGAGGAGCTGGCTGCACACCGGCACGAGGCGGTCGAGGAAGTGGGCGTGCAGCGCCTCGAAGCCGGTGCTGTCTGCCTGCATCGCGGCGGCCAGGCCGTGTTTGGTGACCAGGAAGTCGACGAAGAGGTCGACCCAGCGTTCGAGGGCGGCGAAGGGTGTCGGCCCGGCCGCCAGCAGGGCCGGGCCCGCTTCGGCGCAGTTGTCGACCTGGTGACGGTAGACGGCGATGACGAGGTCGGCCCGCGTGGGGAAATGGCGGTAGAACGTGCCCAGCCCTACGCCGGCCTCGGCGGCGATCTCGCGTACCGGTGCGTCCACGCCTGAGGTGACGAAGACTGCGGCGGCGGCGTCCAGCAGGGTCTGCTGATTGCGGCGGGCGTCCTTGCGCTTGGAGGCGGCCGAACTTCCCTGGCGCGGACTGCTCTCGTTCACCGGGGCACTCCTTTGACGACTGGTCTTGTAAAACGGAACTGCGTTCCGTATCGTAGGTGGAACAAGGTTCCATTTCATTCATGATGCCAGGCCCGGGGGGCCGGCGGCCAGGCCGTCGCCTCCACGGCCCGCCGGAGAGATGGAAGAAACCCGGGCATGGATGCCCGCGCGTGACAAGCGGGCTGCCCGCTCCCTTCGCGGCCGGCCCCGCGGCGCCGCCGACCACCTGGCCCCACCAACCCAAGCGTTGAAGACACCGATCGGAAGGCCCTCCCATGCCTGACTCCAACACCCTGAACGCGCAGAATCCCGCGGGCAGCCCCACCTCGGTGGTGTCCGTGAAGCCGGTCGTCCTGCCCGCCCCGGGTGGCCGTGGCGAGCACCTCCAGGTCCGCGTGTCCGCCCCCGCGACCGGCGGCGATCTGCCCGTCGTCGTCTTCTCGCATGGCTTCGGCTGGTCGATGAACGGCTACGCCCCGCTGGCCGACCACTGGGCCGCCCACGGCTTCGCGGTCGTCCAGCCGACCCACCTGGACTCCCGGACACTCGCCATCCCCGCCGAGGACCCCCGCATCCCGCGGATCTGGCGCTACCGCATCGAGGACATCACGCGCGTACTGGACGGACTCGACGTGCTGGAGGCGGCCGTCCCCGGCCTCGCCGGGCGCGTCGACCCACGCCGCATCGCCGTCGCCGGCCACTCCTGGGGAGCCCAGAGCGTGAGCGCCCTGCTGGGCGCACGCGTCCTCGACGCCGACGGCGTACCCGGCGAGGACATGTCCGACCTCCGCGTCAGGGCAGGGGTGCTGCTGGCGCTGACCGGCCTGGGCGATGACCTGACCCCGTTCGCCGCCGAGCACTTCCCGTTCATGAAGCCGTCGTTCGACACCATGGCCACCCCGGCCCTCATCGTCGCCGGCGACAACGACCAGTCCCACCTGTCCACCCGCGGACCGGACTGGTTCACCGACCCCTACACCTACAGCCCGGGCGACAAGAGCCTGCTCACTCTGTTCGGGGCCGAGCACTCGCTCGGCGGCATCCCCGGCCACGAGGTCGCCGAGACCACCGACGAGAACCCGGCGCGCGTGGCCCTGATCCAGCAGCTCACCACGGCCTTCCTGCGCAGCGCCCTCCAGGGCGACGACGCCGGCTGGAAGGCGGCGGCCGCCTCCCTGAAGGAGGACCCCGAGCCGCTCGGGACCCTGCGGAGCAAGTGAAGACCCGCCGCCACCGCCAACGACCGATATAGAAATACGTAAGGACTTGTGATGATCCTCGTCACCGGAGGCTTCGGCTTCATCGGATCCCACACCGTGCGCGCCCTGCTCAACCTGGGCGAAGACTGCGTCGTGGTCCAGCGCCGCGCCCGCGAACTCCCGCCCGTACTCGACGGAACACGAGTGAAGGTCGAGCAGGCGGACATCACCGACCGCGACGCCCTCCTCGGCGTCGGCCGCCGTCACGACATCACCGGCATCGTCCACCTGGCCGGCTCCTACCCCTGGCAGCCCGTCCCCGACGTGCCCGTCGAGGCGACCCGGCAGGCGCTCGGCGGGCTGCTGAACGTCGCCGAGGCGGCACAGGAGTGGGGCGTACGGCGCCTCGGCATCGCCAGCACGATCGGCGTCTACCTCGGAGCCGCCGGCGACGGACCGCTGCGCGAGGACGCCCCGCTGTCGATGACCGCACACGCCTCCATCCCCACCTTCAAGAAGGTCGGCGAACTGCTGGGCGGGTTCCTCGCCGAGACCACGGGCCTCGACATCGTCAACTGCCGCATCTCCGGCACCTGGGGCCCGCTCGGCCACCCCGACCCCTTCTTCGCCGCGCCCGCCCTCGTCCACTCCGCCGCCCACGGCACCGCCCCGGACCTGTCCCACCTCGTCCACCCGGCGTTCGCCGAGGACGGGCTCGACCTGACCTACGTGAAGGACACCGGGCGGGCGATCGCCCTGCTCCAGCTCGCGGACAAGCTGAACCACCGCACATACAACGTCGGCTCCGGCCGGGCCACCACCAACGCCCAGATCAGCCAAGCGATCAAGAATTCGGTACCCGACGCCCAGGTCGACCTCCCCACCGGAGGCGCCACGCCGCACCTCGTCCTCGACATCAGCCGCCTGAAGGAAGACACCGGCTACCACCCCGAGTACGACACCGAACGAGCCGCCGCCGACTACATCGCCTGGCTGCGCGCCGGCAACGACAATTGAACCGAACCCTCCCCGGCATGGCCCCGTCCATGCCGGGGAGGGTTCGGCAAGCCGCCGTCCTGCCCCATGCGACCCCTACCCGGAGGCAACCGCCGATCCCGGACCGGCCTTCATTCCGCACGCCGAAGAACACCGGGCGCTTCAGGGTCTCGCAGCGGTCTCAGAGTTCCGCCGGCCGGGACGGTCGCGGTGACGCTGTAGCGGCCGAGCACGTTGATTCCTGTGCTTGAACGGGGAGAGCCGGGCCACGTCCTCGTCACGGATCTCGCGGCCCTCGGCGCGGAGCTGGTCGACGGCGGCGTCGATGTAGAGGGTGGTCCAGAGCACGACGGCGTTGAGGACCAAGCCGAGCTGGTCCTCCATGCCGTCGCGGTACGCCTGGTGGATGGTGCCGCACTTGCCGTGGCACACGTCCCTCGCCAGCCTGTGCAGGGACTCCTGCACGGTGAGCTGCCGGTTCATTCGATACGGACACGGGCTCCCACTCGCGCCACGTCGCCAGCCGGGACCCGTACTCGGCGGTCGCGACGGCGAGTGGCCCGTCACCGAGGAAGATGCGCTGCGGCGGGTGGGCCGCGACGACGACCTTCAGTACGGCGGCCCGCGCACGGCGTCGGGGGTAACCTGCGCGCGCTGTCCTCGCCCTTCCCGAACGACCCGCGCGTTACGCGGATCGTGGGCCAACTGCCCCTGCTCAGCCCGGCGTTCGCGACACTGCGGGCCAAGTACGAGGTCCGGCCCCGCACCAGCGAAGACAAACGTCCGTTCCACCCGCAGGTCGCATCCTGGCAGGTGATGCGGACCAGCCCCACCAGGTCGTCGATGTCGTCGGGGTGCTCGGTCACGCTGGATGCGCCTTCGTGGCCTGCCACCACCACGCTATTCCGCGCTGCGCGGCGACAGCCGCCGTGTGATCCGGTTGAACAGCTCCGTCAGCGGCTCGCCGACGTCCCGGCCGAACTCGGTCAGCCCATAGGTGACCTTGGGCGGCGTCGTCGGCTCGACCTCCCGCCAGACCAGACCGTCCTGGACCAGTGCGCGCAGGGTCTGGGCGAGCATCTTCTCGCTGATGCCCTGGATGCTCTCGCGCAGCTCGTAGAACCGGAGGTCGTTGCTCCGCAAAGAGATCAACACCCAGACGCCCCACCTGCTGGTCACATGGTCGACCACATCGCGCGCGCGGCAGTCGGTGTGAAACACCTCATACCGCTCCCCCGCTCCGGTCTGCATGAGCTGCGCACCTCCCATCATGTGATGAGCTTACCTCCAGGTATGTCCTTACCAAGAGTTAGCCCCGACTCCTAGCGTCAAGGCCGCAGAGAAAGAGGCCGCAGAGGAATCGGACAAGGAGCTGATCATGATCGTGGTGACCGGGGCTACCGGGAATGTGGGCCGGCCGTTGACGCGGGCGCTGGCCGAGGCGGGCCGGCGCGTGACGGCGGTGTCGCGGCACGCCGCGGCGGCACCGGACGGTGTCCGCCACGTGGCGGCCGACCTGGCCGAGCCGGCCAGCCTTGAGCCCGCGCTGGCCGGGGCGCAGGCGCTGTTTCTGCTGCTGTCCGGCGACATGCACGCCGCCGGAGCCAGCCCGGCCGACATCATCGGCCAAGCCGCGGCCAGCGGGATCCGCCGGGTCGTCCTGCTCTCCTCGCAGGGCGTGGCGACCAGGCCCTTCGGCCCGACACGTATCGCGATGCGAGCGGTGGAGGACGTACTGCGGGTGTCCGGCCTGGAGTGGGCCATCCTGCGGCCGGGTGGCTTCGCCTCCAACGCCCTGTGGTGGGCCGAGTCCGTCCGCGCGCAACGGGTCGTCGCCGCGCCCTTCGGCGACGTCGGGGTGCCGATCATCGACCCGGCGGACATCGCCGAGGTCGCGGTGGCCTGCCTGCTGGACGACCGGCACACCGGCGGTGTGTACGAGCTGACCGGCCCGGAGGTGATCACGCCGCGCCAGCAGGCGGAGGCCATCGCCGCCGCGCTGGGCTCGCCAGTGCGGTTTCACGACCTCACCCGCGACGAGGCCAAGGCCGCCATGGCCCAGAGCATGCCGGTGGAACTCGCCAAGGACACCCTGGACATCCTCGGTTCCCCGAGCCCGGCCGAGCTGCGCGTCAGCCCGGACGCGCAGCGGGTCCTCGGCCACGCCCCGCGCCCGTTCTCCGACTGGGCCGCCCGCAATGTCGCCGCGTTCCGCTGAGACTGGTCAGCGCCGCTCGAACTGCTCGGCGTACTCGGCGATCCACTGCTGACAGTCGAGGAACCTGATCCGAAGTTGACGTTGGCGCTGTGGCCCGGGACTGACACTCCAGAGGACCAACTTCACGCGCTTCAGAGTCTCTTGCAGTCGAGGGGTTACTTGAGGCGGCGTGTGGTGGGGCGGGTGTCGCAGCGGTGGCTGTGGCGGGCCGCCTGGGTGAGGCAACGGACGGTGACGAACGCGGCGGCGAGGTGGACGTAGAAGCCGACGATGACGCCCTTCCCCGTGCGCGCGACTCACCCCCGCGCGACCGCGCGCACCGCGGCTTCGGTCAGCGTCGCCGCCGTGCGTACCGCGCTCGCGACGGCGGCGTCGGGGGCGAGCCCGCACAGGTCGGTGAGGGTGAACAGGGCTTCGGCGCTGACGACCACGGCCAGGTCCCGCTTGAGCTGGGAGAAGGCTTCGGGATCCGTCACCCCCAGCGTTCCCTCCAGAGGGGCGAGCGCGTGGTCGATCAGCCCGAAACGGACACCGGGTCTCGCGGCCGCCGCGTCGGGGCGGGTGATGGTGGCCGCGATCACGGCACGCACCGCGCCCTGGCGGAGGAGCACGCCGCGCAGCAGGAACTCGCAGGCGAAGGCGATCCGTTCGGCGGGGTCGGTGGAGTCCGCGACCGGCGCGAGCGCCTCGGCGGGGGGCGGCCAGGCACCGGCCAGAGCCTCACTGATCAGCGAGGGGAGGTCGGGGAAGTAGCGGTAGGCGGTGGCCTCGGAGACCAGGGCGGCGCGCGCGATCGCGGGCATGGTCACCTCGCCACCCGAGGCGATGAGTTCGCGAGCGGCTTCGACGAGGGCCGTACGCGTGCGCCTCTTCTGGTTGCTGCGGCCGGTGTCGGTCTGCGTCGTCGCCATCGGTCCATCCCCTTTCATGCCCGTGTGTCCGTAGCCACTTTATCACTGCCCACCCTCATCATGAGAGTTCACTTGCATAAAGAGGACCGACTCTCTACGCTTCTCGTGAGAGCTGACTCTCACGAAGGAGAGGGCAATGAACGAGGCTTCCCTGATCGGCCCAGACGACGGCGAGACGATCCGCCTGGGGCCGGCGCAAATCCGCATCCTTGAGGACGGCAGCACCACCGGGCACCGCCTCGGGATCGGCGAGATCACCCTCGCCCCGCACACCGAAGGGCCCCCGCAGCACCGCCACGCCCAGCACGACGAGGGCTTCTACGTCGTCTCCGGCACCGTGCACTTCACCGTCGGCGAGACGACCCACGTCGCACCGGCCGGCACGCTCGCGATGATCCCGCCCGGCGCCCCGCACACCTTCGCCAACCCCGGTGACGAGCCCGCGGTGATGCTCAACACCTTCACGCCCGACCTGTACGTGCAGTACTTCCGCGACCTGCGGGACATGATCGCCGGCGGTCAGGATCTGACCCCGCAGGCGACGGTCGAGGCGATGAGCCGGTACGCCACCGTTCCGGCCACCGGCTACGCGTAACGGCTCACGTCACCGACCCCACACACCGGTAACCGATTCGGAGACCTCCATGACCAGCACCGCCCGCACCATCACCCTCACCCTCGACTCCGGCGACATCGACCTGGCCTTCAGCGTCGACGAGCGGGGCAAGGGCCACCCATTCCTGCTCCTGCACGGCGGCGGCGGCCCGCAGACCGTCGCCGGGTTCGCCGGGCTCCTCGCCGACCAGCGGCCGGCCCGCGTCATCACCCCCGTCCACCCCGGCTTCGGCGGCACCGCCAGGCCCGACTGGCTGACCGACGTTCCCACCCTCGCCCAGGTCTACAAACGGCTGCTGGACGAACTCGGCCTGAGCGACGTCACCGTCGTCGGCAACTCCATAGGCGGCTGGATCGCCGCCGAGATGGCCCTGCTCGGCAGCGACCGGATCACCAGCGTGGTCCTCGTCAACGCCGCCGGCATCCACGTCCCCGAGCACCCGGTCGCCGACCCCTTCACCCTGACGCCCACCGAGCTGTCCGCTCTCTCCTTCCACGATGCCGAGAAGTTCCGCATCGACCCCAGCACGTTCTCCGACGAGCAGCGCGCGGCGGCGGTCGCCAACCGGGCGGCACTGCAGGTCTATTCGGGCCCGCACGCCATGGCCGACCCCAGCCTCCGCGAGCGCCTGGCCAAGGTCACGAACCCGGTCCTCGTCGCATGGGGCGAGAGCGACCAGGTCGTCGACACCGCGTACGGACGCGCGTACGCCGCCGCCATCCCCGGCTCCCGGTTCGAACTCCTCCTTCGCACCGGCCACATGCCCCAGATCGAGACCCCCGAGCAACTCCTCTCGACGGTATGGGACTTCGCCGACCTCCACGCCGCCAACCGGCCAAACGATTGAGCAGGGGAACCTCCATGCCAGTCCCCGGACACGGACGGCGCGCCCCGGTCCTGGCCGTCTGCTGCCTGAGCGTCCTCCTGGTCAGCCTCGATGTCACCATCCTCAACGTCGCCCTGCCCTCGATGCAGCGGGACCTGAGCTCCTCCGTCTCCGGCCTGCAGTGGACGCTCGACGCGTACACCATCGTGCTGGCCTCGCTGCTGACCCTCGCCGGTGCCACCGCCGACCGCGTCGGACGTCGGCGGATCTTCCGGCTCGGCCTCGTGCTGTTCACCGTCGGGTCCGGCTTGTGCAGCCTGGCGCCCACCACGGGGTGGCTGGTGGTCTTCCGTACTGTGCAGGCGGTGGGCGGCAGCATGCTCACTCCCGTCGCCATGGCCATCCTCGCCAACACCTTCACCGAACCCCGGGATCGGGCACGGGCCATCGGCGTGTGGGGCGGGGTCGTCGGCCTCAGCATGGCGGCCGGGCCGGTCCTCGGCGGCGTGCTGGTGGAGTCAGGCGGGTGGCGATCGGTGTTCTGGCTGAATGTGCCGATCGGGCTGGCCGCGCTGGCACTCACCGCACGGTACGTCCCGGAGTCCCGCGCGGGGCTGGTCCGACGGGCCGACCCGGTCGGCCAGTTGCTGGTGACCGTCCTGCTCGGCACACTGACGTACGCGATCATCGAGGCGCCCGCCGAGGGCTGGACCTCTCTGCCGATCGTGGCCTGCCTGGTCGCCGCGGCGGGCGCGCTGGCCGCCTTTGTACCGTATGAGAACCTGCGTGCCGAACCGCTGATCGAACCGCGGCTCTTCGGCAGTGCACCCTTCAGTGGGGCCACCGCGACAGCTGTGTTCGCGTTCGCCGCGCTCGGCGGCTTCCTCTTCGCCAACACCCTCTATCTGCAACGGGTGGTGGGGCTGAGCGCCCTGGACGCAGGGCTGCACCTGCTGCCGATGGCGGTGCTGTCCCTGGTGTGCCCGCCGCTGTCCGGGCGGATCGTGGGCAGCCGCGGTCCGCGGATTCCGCTCCTGCTCGCGGGGACCGGCATCCCCGCCGGCGGTGTACTGGCCACAGCCGCCACGCGCTCCGCCCACCCGTCCGACACCCTGCTGTATGTCACTTACGCCCTGTTCGGTCTCGGCTTCGGCTTCGTCAACGCACCGATCACGTACACGGCGGTGTCCGGCATGCCGCGCGCCCAGGCCGGGGTGGCCGCCGCGGTCGCCGCCACCAGCCGGCAGGTCGGCTCCTCCCTCGGCATCGCGGTGATCGGCGCCACGGTCGCCTCCGGGGCCCGCCCGGCGTCCTGGTGGATCATCGCCGGCTGCGGAGGGGCCATCGCGATCCTCGGCATCGTGACCTCCAGCCGCTGGGCCGCCGCCACCGCCGAACGCGTCGCCGCCCGCCTCGCACCCGACCCACCACACGCCACAGCGAACGCCCCCGGATGACCGCGAGCACCCCCCGCTCGCCGAGCCCGGCAGGCCGGCCACACCCACCTACAGAGGAGCGGCGCTGGGCTCAGGGGTGGCAGCGCTCGTCCATCTCGGGTCGGCCTGCTGGTGGCTGCGGGTCATGACGATCAGATCACGGTACTGGCGCCAGGACGACGCCTTCGGCTCGCCCCGGCGGGTCCGCGCGGCCCGCGACCCGGCAGCCCCAGCCCCCTGGCCGTTGCGCGGGACGACACGGCCGGCGCGGCCGCCCCTGCTCCTCGCCGAGCATCCCACCAGCGGCCCCGCCGACACTGATGTTCAAATCGTCGCCCCCGTTCACACCATGCACTTACCGGCCTGCGCAATAGGGCAAGTAATTCGGCTGGGCCTGCACCGGGCTCCCGCGCGACAGGCTTGTACTCCCGACGCACACATAGCAGGCGCAGTCCCACCGGCGCCGAAGAACCGCTTGAGCCATCCATGCCGACGCCCAGGGCGCCAAGCCCGGGCGGGACCACACGAACCGGTGAGGACTTCTTACCAGCGGGCCTTAGGGTGCCGCGCCATGACTCGAACACGACTCTACCGCGGCGGAAACCTGGTCCTGGAAGACTTCCCGACCGCCGACATCTCCGAATACGTGAATGATCCCGACGTGGCGGTCTGGCTCGACCTGTGCGACCCGTGTTCCGCCGACTTCGCCATGATCAGCGAAGAGTTCGGTCTGCACGAACTCGCGGTGGAGGACGCACGTCACGAGCACCAGCGACCCAAGCTGGACCGCTACCGCACCCACGCCTTCCTCAGCGCATACGCCGTGAGCACGGACAAGAGCAGCGGCCGGCTGACGGCGAGCGAGTTGTCAGTGTTCATCACGCCCACGGCATTGATCACCATCCGCCCGGACGACCGCTTCGACATCGAGAAGGTCGTCGAACGCTGGGACAACAACAGCGATCTTGCCAAGTACGGGGTGGGGTTCCTCCTGCACGGGCTCCTGGACCACATAGTCGACGGCCATTTCGACGCCGTCCAGGACCTGGACGACCGCATCGAAGCAGTTGAAGACCTACTCTTCGACGAGGGACGCGAGCAGATGGACTCCGTCCAGCGTGACTCCTACGCACTGCGCAAGAACCTGACCAGGCTACGTCGCGTGGTCCTGCCGATGCGGGAAGTCGTCAACAGTCTTCTGCGGCGCGACCTGCACATCGTCGCCGAGCCGCTGCTCCCCTACTACCAGGACGTCTATGACCACGTCCTCAGGGCCACCGAGTGGACCGAATCGCTGCGGGACATGATCACCTCGATCATGGAGACCAATCTGACCGTTCAGGGCAACCGCATGAACCTGATCATGAAGAAGGTGACCAGTTGGGCGTCGATCATCGCTGTGCCCACCGCCGTCACAGGCTTCTACGGACAGAACGTGCCATATCCGGGCTTCAATACCCATGCCGGCTTCCTCACGTCCACCGGCGTCATGGCTGTCGGATCTGTGGTGCTCTACCTGGTCTTCAAGCGCAAGGACTGGATCTGAGCTCAGACCTCCAACTGGTCCACCGCCCGGCCACGGTCCAAGGTCACCCGAGGCGGTCGGCTCCCGCACCGCCACCGTGGCGATGATCTTCAACTTCGCCGCGCCAGCCCAGCAGCGATGGCGGGCTGTGAACGCACCCCACCTCGTCGCCTCGTCCGCGCTGGTGCCTGCTTCGAACTCGGCCGCCTCTGAACGCCCCGAAGCCATCGTAGTTCGAGGACGAAGCCGAACTTCGGGGAGCATTTCCTTGGCCTCCCGGGAAGGCTCTCGGTCCCAGAACCCCTCACCGATCAGGACGCGGCCGCCGGGGGCCAGGCGTGTGCGGGCCGCTGCGAGTGTGGCGAGCAGTCCGCCGAAAGCATGCGTGGCCCCGACGCTGAGCACCAGGTCGAACGGCTGTGGGGAAACATGGGCTCCGGCGTCCTGGTGGTGAAGGACCAGGCGCTCATGGACGCCGAGGTGGCTGGCTGCCTGGCCGGCCTGCGCCAAGGCGTCCTCGGAGATGTCGACGCCCTCGGCGCGGCTGCCACGAGAACAACGGGCATGGCTCCTGGAGTTCATGTCCCCAGCCTTGCCTGATCTCGCCCGACCCGCAGGCGCCGCCCAAGTACAGTGGGTCACTGGGCAGCGTGCCCCTCACCGCGATGTTGCCGGTCCGGCTAGGGCGTGTATCGAAAGTGCCTGGTGAGGATGGCGGAGAGCCCATGTGTGATCCAGGATGATTGGATGGTCACGCTTGAGACTCCCCGTTTGATCCTGCGTCGCTGGCGCGAGGAAGACGTTGCGCCCATGGCTGCCATCAATGCCGACCCCGAGGTCATGCGGTGGATCCGTGACGGCAGCGTCCGTGACGAACAGCAGACTCGCGGCGGGGTCCAGGCATGGGAGAGCGAGTGGGAGTCACAGGGCTTCGGCCTGTTCGCCGTGGAGATACGGTCCACTGGCGAGCTGGCCGGGTTCACCGGCCTTTCGGTGCCCGACTTCTTGCCGGAGGTACTGCCGGCCGTTGAGGTCGGCTGGCGGCTGGGACGTTCCCACTGGGGGCAGGGCTTGGCCACGGAGGCCGCTGCGGCCGCTGTACGGTTCGGGTTCGAAGAGCGAGGGCTGGAGCGGCTCGTCAGCATCACTCAAGTGGGCAACGACGCCTCCGAACGGATCATGACCAAACTAGGGATGCATCCGGTCCGTGAGACCGTCAACCCCACCTGCGGTAGGCGAGTCCGGGTGTTCGCGTTGTCGTCGGACCAGTGTCCCAGGTGATCAGCTCCTTGGCATCCGCCCGGGCCTGCAACGCGGTGAAGGTCCGATGCCAGGCGCCGTCCCGCTGCCATCGACGGAACAGGTCGTACACCCGACCCCAGGGTCCGTACTCGGCGGGCATGTCCCGCCACGGGACACCGGTGCGGATCCGGAACCGTATGCCGTCGATCAGCTGGCGCCGAGCCCACGTCAGCGGACGGCCGGGGTTCTTGCCCCTCGGCAACAACGGCTCCAGCACCGCCCATTGCTCGTCCGTCAGATCTCCACGTGCCACGAACCAAGATCATCCCACGACTCACGACCTGGGGAGCGATACCGGTGACGGTTGGTGGGTCAGGGCCGTGAGACGTTGAGCGACAGATCGCGGTGGAAGACGGCCATAGCCCGGCCGGGGCCGTTGTAGTCGTCGACGATCTTCGTGCCGAAGCCGAGGCTGCGATGAAAGGCGATCGAGCCGGTGTTCTCAACTGACGTGATCGCCTTCAACTTCCGTGCACCTTGACGTTCCGCTGCTTCAGCGAACGCCGTGTACAGACGACGCCCGAGACCGGTGCCACGGGCATCATCCCGCGTGGCGATCAGATGCACGTACCCGGTGCCGTCCGGGGTGACGAACCCGAAGATGTACCCGCGGATTCCGTCCTCGGCCCGGGCAACCAAGCAAGTGGAACCGAACTCCTGCACCAGGGCCAGAAGGTGCAGCGACCGAAGGTCGCGTTCGCCCCAGTAACGGGAGTGATCAGTCAGGACCGAGTGGAAGTCGACCACCGCGGCCGGTGCGATGTTTATCCCCATGATGGCGATCATGGCAGGCGCCCTGGCCGTTACAGGCGAAGGTCCGCACGGGTTGGGCAAGTTTCAGCCACCCCCGCTCTCGATTTTGCCGCCCTGGAGCCGGACGGCACACCACGTGGTGCCGAGCACGGCGCTGGGAGTGCCGGTGGTGCGGTTCGACGGCCGGGAGGCAAAGCCAGGATCGATGCGGGCAGATGCGACTGCCGCCGGTGCGGGCTGCGGGCTCATGCCGATCGCCGTCCTTTTGCGGCCGGAGCAACCGTTGTGCACCGTGGCGCGCAAGGCGTCAGCGGCGGTCGCTAGGCGAGGGGTTCTCACCAGGTTCTGCAGCCGTTGCGGGCCGATCTTGCCAGTACGTCCGAAGTACGGTCCTTCGCAGGTGCACGACGGCGATCGGAGCGCGTGGTGCGGGCTGGAGCCCGCAGCGGCAGTGGCCCTCGCTCGCGCGGCGATGCGCAGTCATCAAGGCTGAAGCAAACCTGAATCAGCCCGATCGTGGTGACGGCCGTGGCGGCCCGTCAGGCGCGGTTCGGTGCCGGTTCCGGCTCGGGGAAATGCGCTGCCGCCCGTCGCGGGAGCAGCAGCGGGGTCGCCAGCAGGAGCACGCCGGCCAGGCCGATGGCCGTACGCGGGCCGAGCAGGCCGCCCAGCACGCCCCAGACGGCCGTCAGCAGCGCCGTCGAAGCCTTGGTCGTTACCGCCCAGGCGGACAGCGTGCGGGCGACCCGATCCGTCGCGGTGCGCTCGAGGCGGTAGGTGGTGTAGACGGGGTTGAAGACCCCGCAGCAGAAGATGAGTCCGAGCTCGACGCCCATTACCAGCAGCAGCCCCCTGGTGCCCGGTCCCAGGAAGGCCAGGCCGACGGGCCAGAGCGCGCGCAGCGTCCCGACCGCGACCAGGACCTGGTGCTGTCCGAACCGGGTGACGAGCGGTCGGGCCAGCCGCGAACCGAGCAGCCCGCCGATCGAGGGTGCGGCGAAGGCGAGGCCGTACTGCCACGGTGCGAACCCGAGTCGGCCGAGCATCAGGACGGCCAGCAGCGGCTGGGTGGCCATCACCAGGCCGTTGAACAGGGCGGTGTTGAAGAACAGCGGTCGCAGCGTCGCGTCGGCGAGGATGTAGCGCCAGCCGTCGAGCAGGTCCCGCGCCCGCATGCTCGCGGCTTCCCGACGCTCAGGCCGCGGCTCGTGCCCGCCCGTCGCGCGGATGCCCAGGGCCGAGAGCAGGTAACTGACCGCGTCCGCCACCACCGTTGCCACCGGACCGAGGAGCCCGATGACCGCGCCGCCCAGCGGCGGTCCGATGATCGTGGTCGTCCAGGCCGTGGACTCGAATCGGGCGTTGGCGACGAGCAGATCCTCGGCCGGCAGCAGCGTCTTCAGGTAGGCGCCGGAGGCGGCGCGGAAGGTGATGTCGGCGGCCGCGACGACGACCGAGACCAGCAGGAGCTGAAGGAAGGTGAGCACGCCGAGCGCGAACGCGGCGGGGATCGTCAGCAGCGCCGCGAACCGCACCAGGTCCGTCGCGATCAGCACCGGCCGCTTGCGGCGGAACTCCACCCACGGGCCGAGCGGCACCGCCACGGCCGCGCCCACCGCAGCCCCCACGGAGGAGAGCGCGGCGACCTCGGCCGGTCCGGCGTCAAGCACCCGGACGGCGATCAGCGGGAACGCGCCGAAGGCGAGCCACGTGCCGAGCGCGCTGGTCCCGTACGCTGCCCACAGCCACCCGAACTGCCACCCCAGCCGATGTCCGAGCAGATGTCCCAGCCGGTGCCCGCTCCTCATGCCCGCCGCCCCTCGCCGCTCGCCCGCACAACCGATCCGCGATCGGAAGCATCAAAGCGAGCACCATACCCGGGGGTCAAACAACCGCAGGGCCGCCTGGCCACAACCATCGGTTGTGCCCATAGGGTGTCGCTATGGACCTCGATACCGTCCGGACCTTCGTCGCCGCCGCCGATGCGGGTCAGTTCCAGGAGGCTGCCGCCGAGCTGGCGGTCACCCAGCAGGCTGTCTCCAAGCGCGTCGCCGCGCTGGAGCGCAGCCTCGGCGTGCGGCTGTTCACCCGCACCGCGCGCGGCGCCGAACTCACCATCGATGGGCAGGCGTTCCTGCCCCACGCGCGCGAACTGCTGCGCGTCGCCGAGCGCGCGGTCGCGTCCGTGCTCCCTGGCCGCCGTCCGCTGCGCGTCGACGTGATCGCCTCGCGCGGCGCGGCGTCGGGCCTGATGCGCGGCTTCCATCGCGCGCACCCCGAGATCGAGCTCGACGTGGTGTGGCTGTTCGACATCGAGACGGCCGTCACCGCCATCCGGTCCGGTGAGATCGACGCCTCCTTCCGCGCCGTCGCCGCGCCCGGCCGGCCCCTTCCCGAGGACATCGAGTCCGTCCGGGTACTCGACGAGCCGCTCCAGCTCCTCACCGGCCCCGCCCACGCGCTGGCGGGCGCCCGGTCGGTGACCGTCGCTCGGCTCGCCGGGCACCGGATCTGGATGCCCGGCATCGTCCCCGGTACCGAGTGGGCCGCCTACTACGAGGACCTCGTCGCCGAGTTCGGTCTCACCATCGAGGCGGCCGGCCCCAACTTCGGCTCCGACGCGCTCCTCGACACCATCGCCGACACCCCGGCCCTGGCCACCTTCATGGGCGAGCAGACCCGCCTCGTCTGGCCCGCCGACCACGGCCTGCGCCGCATCCCGGTGACCGACCCGACGCCCGTCTACCCGCACTCGCTCCTCTGGCACCGCGACAACCCCCACCCAGCGCTGGCCACCCTCCGCGCCCACCTCGCCGCCACAACCGCCGGGCGGGACGCCGCCGGGACCTGGGCACCGGGCTGGGTGATTGCGCGCTGAACGAAGGACGTCGAACTCCTGGTGCTGCGGCACCAACTCGCAGTGCTGCAGCATCGGGTCGGTCAACCGAAGCTGGAAAAGGGCTGACCGGGCCCTGTCGGCGGCCCGCGGAGGAGCCGCCCACGGCTGTCGGCTCGGGAGCGGGAGGAGGACGCCTGCGGCCGTGTGCTGTACGGCGGCACCTCAGGGCGGGCCGGGGACGCCGGTCGCCGTCGGGGGCGCGGACGTACCGGGACGCGCTGGGCGGAACCTCGACATGCCACCTGTCGCCGGAACGCCTCACGCTGCCGGGTCCGCACGCCCGGCGGGCCGGTTCCCGGGCTCGCGTCCGGGAACCGGCCCGCCGTCGTCAGCGCCTGCCGTGCCCTTACTTGCTGAAGCCGTAGGCGAACAGGTGGTCGGTGCCCGTCGCGCCCGTCACCGGCAGCGTGATCGACGCCACCTGCTTGGACGCATCCAACGGTACCTTCGTGGCGAAGACGTAGGTCTTCACGTTGTCCCGGCCCCCGCTGCCGGTGTTCCGGTAGGCCGTCGTGACGGCCGTCGTGTCACCCGGGAGCGGTTTGCTCGTCCCGGCGTTGAGGGTCCAGTCCGAGAAGCCGACCGTCGCCTTGGAGGTGGTGCCGTCGGTGTAGGTGACGGTCACCGTGCCCGAGACCCCGGTTCCGTCGGTCGGCGCGCCGGTCGCCGTACCCAGCAGGCCCAGCGACGCACCCGACGTGCCGGCCGGCATCGGGACGGTCTGGCCGGCCATCTCGAGGTTGTCCAGCTGACCGGACGTCACTGTCGGCCAGGCGTAGGAGATGCCGTCGACCGTGACGATGGAGCCGCTCGTGACTCCTGCTGCCGACAGCGCGTTCTGTGAGAGGGCCCAACCGTAGCTGTCGAAGCCGCCCGAGAAGGTGGCGCCGTCCGGGTAGATGCCCTCGTTGGTGTCGTACGGCCACAGCGCGCCGGCCTTGGCCACGGCCACGCGGAGAGTCGCCCCGCTCAGCGGCGAACCGGTGCTGTGGTCGGTCAGCGCGAAGGTGACCGGGTAGGTTCCCTCGTTCGCGCCCGCCGTCACGTGGACCTTCGCCTCAGCGCTGCCCGAGGCGGGCACCGTCATCGAGCCGGACGTCGTGTCGAGCGTGACGCCGGAGGGCGCCGTCGCCTTCCAGTCGACCGTGACAGCCTTGCTGTCGAGGTTGGTCAGGCCGAGTGTGCCGTTACCGGGCGCGCCCGGTTGGAGCACCAGGCCGTCGCTGGAGGGACCGGTGGCTGCCAGCACGCGGCCGCCGCCCGTGGTGTCCGACGGCGGCGCCGCCAACGGGTTAGACGCCCAGGACGTGTTGGGCTGGGTGCCGAGCGTGAAGTCGATGGTGCCCGCGCCCTTGAGCTGCTGGTACGTCAGCCAGGAGGTCTGCCACTCCTTGCCCCCGACGTCGAGCGACTGCACGTACGGAGCGTTGGGTGCGGCCTGCGGCGCGTTGATCCGCACCGACTTGCCGCCTGCGAAGGTCACCTTGGCCACCGGGAACGCCGGGCTGCCCAGCGCCAGAGTGTCCGTGCCCGGGGTCTCGGGGTACATGCCGAGTTCGGACCAGACGTACCAGGAGCTCATCGCGCCGAGGTCGTCGTTGCCGAACGAGCCGACCGGAGCGTTGAAGTACAGGCCCTGCTGGACCTCGCGGACGGCCGCCTGAGTCTTCCACGGCTGACCCGTGTAGTCGTACTCCCAGGGGATCTCCACGCTGGGCTCGTTGCTCAGGTTGGCGTTGGTGTTGCCAGGGTTCGTGATGTTGCCGAGCAGGCTGTCCAGGAAGGACGAGTACGCCTTGTCACCGCCGCGCGCCTGGATTAGCTGCTTGAGGTCGAACGGGACCATGGGCGTGTACTGGGCGGAGGTGCCCTCCACGAAGCCGTTCGAGGTGCCCGGGGTGAAACCGCCCGCGAACTGGCCGTTCTTGTTCTTGCCCTGCATGTAGCCGGTCTGCGGGTTGAAGACGTTCATCCAGTCGTTGGCGCGGGTGGCGAACTTCTCATAGACGGCCGTCCTGCCCAGCGACTTCGCGAAGGCGGCGAGGGCGTAGTCGGCGGAGTCGTACTCCAGCTGCGTGGAAACCGGGCCGTAGAAGTTGCAGCAGCCGTAGTCGTTCTCGTCCAGTGGGAGGTAGCCCATCGCGTCCCGCACCGACTCGCCGGGGCGGTCGTTGTTCGGGACCGTGGCCTCGTGCTCCATCGCGGCGAGCGCCTTCGCGGTGTCGAAGCCCTTCGCGCCGAAGGCGTAGGCGTCGGCGACGATGCCGGCTGCCGGGTCACCGACCATCACGTAACTCTCGCCGTTGTTCGAAGCCCACTTGGGCAGGAGGCCCGTCTGGTCGTAGCCGTTGAGCATCGAGGTGACGACGTCGCTTGCGACCTTGGGCTCGACCAGCGCCATCAGCTGGGTCTGTGAGCGGTAGGTGTCCCAGCCCGAGTAGTTGGCGTACTGGGCCTGCTGTCCTCCGGTCAGCTTGTGGACCTGGTTGTCCATGCCCATGTACTGGCCGTTGTCGTCCGAGAAGACGTTCGGATGCAGCAGCGTGTGGTAGAGCGCCGTGTAGAACTGCAGCTGCTGGTCCGAGGACCCGCCGCCGACCTGGATCTTGTTCAGCACCGCGTTCCAGGCGTCGTGGTTCGCCTGCTCGACGGCGTCGAGGTTCCAATTCTTGATCTCGGTGGTGAGGTTGTCCGCCGCGCCCGCGTCACTTGTGTACGAGATGCCGACCTTCGCACTCACCGTCGGGGTCGAGGAGGTATCGAAGGTCAGGTACATGCCATTCGCGCCCGTCGTGGGGGGCTGGGCCGCCTTGCTCGCGGCGGACGACCCGGGTGTAGCGCCGGCGCTCGGGGCCGGGGACGGCGAGCCAGAGGCCTTGCCACCGCTCCCGTGAATGGTCGGGGCCGGCTTCACCGGGACGGTGAAGTGCCTCTCCTTCAACGGGGCCGACTTGGACGCCTGCGGGGTCTGCTGGACCTTGCCCGCCTTCAGCGACGTCGCGCTGGGGTTGATGGTGCTGCCGACCCAGGTGCCGCTCGTGGTGAACGGCCGGTCGAACCTGATGTCGAAGTGCAGCGTGTACCTGTTACTCGCGCCGCAGAAGTGACCGCTGTCGATCGCGCCGCTGATTTCCTTGTTGTTCACCACCCGCACGCGGGTTCCGTCCACCTGCGTGGCACTGCCGCTGAGCTTGAACAGCAGGTTCGCCTGCAGGCCCGCGGGGAAGGTGAAGGTGCCCAGGCCGGCGCGGGTGGTGTCGGTCAGCTCGGTCTTGACCCCGTTCGTGTCGGTGACCTTGTAGTACCCGACGCCCGCCTTCTCGTCGTCGTGGCTGAAGCCGACGGACGCGTTGCCGAGGTTGCCCGACAGCGCGCCGGTCACCGGCAGGATGGGCAGGTCGCCGGCGACGGGGCAGCCGGGTCCCGAGAGGTGGGTGAGGCTGAAGCCGGAGATCTTGTTGTCGTTGTACTCGTAGCCGCCACCGTCAGGGCGGTCGGGCGTCGTGTCGGGACCCCACTGCACCATGCCGGCCGGCATGTCGGGGCCGGGGAAGGTGTCGACCGCACCGGAGGTCCCGATGAGGGGGTTGACGAGGGACGCGGGATCCTTCACGAAGGCCGGCGTCGCGGCGCCGGCGGCATGGGCGCTCCCGATCGCCGGGAGCGGGAGGGCGGCCATGCCCAGAATGGACACCACGGCCAGGCGTTGTCGGAATGTCTTTCGGTTATGTGGCGCAGCTGAAAGTCGGGGTCTCACCACAGGGTGCCTCCGCAGCAGTTCGTGCTTCGCACATCGGGTGCCGGCGCGCCGAATGAGCCGGAACGCCGGCGACAGGCAACAGTTCGGGTCGCTCCGACGGCCTGACAACGTTGCCATACACGAGTGTCGAGTGAAACGCGTGTGCTTACGGCATGTCAACGAGGCCAACAAGACTTTCCGAGCGCAAAGTTCACAGACGGGCTCGTTCTGCCGCCAGCCGGAATCGGCGCACGGCACGCGCGTCCTATGGGCCGGCGTGCGGCAAACGCGGCCCCGCACCCCTGACGGGTCCGCCGGCCAGCGCCGGCAGGCTCTCACGCACGAGACTCTGCGGTCGAGGACGCAGACCGCGCCCTGCACAAGACCAGCCAGGATCCGGGCCGACGCCGCGGGATTTGAAGGAAGTTGCGGGCTTTCGGCCGAGGCTCCTTGGCGCACCGCCGTCGGCATGCGACACCAACGACGCGTGCCAGCGGTTGGGTTTCCCGCTGCGACGGTACGTCATCCACGGCGCCTCCCGCCACGCCCGGCCCGACGCCCTCCTGCCCTCGGCCGCTCACTTCCTTCGCAAACGCGTCGGGTCCACGGGCACCTGGCTCAACGCACCAGGAAACAGGCATCGATGAACAATCGACGCCTTCTGCATCCCCACTCGCGCCTGCCGGGCCCGACCGGCCCCGGGAGGGACCGGAACAAGCTGACTGGCTGCCGTGCCCGATCAGATCCGCCGTCAGGTCGCATCGCTCACACCAGCGTCCTGTGGGGCGCACCGCAAGGCCCTGGAGAACTCGACCGTCACTGCCGTGAGGTCCACTTTCCGCTGGCCAGGAAGCGATCGTGTCCCATCGGGTGGTGTGGTCACCGGCCAAGCTGATTCGGTTCCGTTCGTGGCGGAAGCTGGCCGTCGTCCTCGGCCGAGTCGGCGGTGAGGAGTTCGGTCATGGAGGGCTTCGGAGAGGTAACGGTGGTTGAAGGCTTGCCATTCGTCGTGGAGTTCGGCCGTGATCGCGGCGGTGAGCCGGTCGACGGTGGCTGGTGGGCGTCGGTGCTGAAGGCACATTGGCCAGGGTGTGGGGATCTGGGGCCCATACCGACGATCGTTACTGGTCTGCAGCGCTCGCTTCCCCCGCCTGGCCCCGCCAGTAGGCGAGGTTACTCCGGGCGACCAGGGTCTGGGGGTGGTCGGTACCGAGCACCCGTACGGAGTCCGGCAGCAGGGCGGCGAAGGCGGCCGCTGCCCCGCTCGCGTCCCCCGCCTGGCCCCGCCAGTAGGCGAGTCCCTGCCGGGTGGAAAGGGTACGGGGGTGATCGGGGCCGAACACCCGCAGCCGATCGATTAGCAGGTCCCCGAAGGCGGCCGCGGCCCCGCTCGCATCCCCCGATTCCCCGCGCCAGTAGGCGAGGTTGGCCCGGGCGATGAGGGTGTCGGGGTGGTCAGGGCCCAACACCCGTACGAAGTCCGGCAGTAGGTCGGCGAGCGTGGCAGCCGCCCCGCTCACATCCCCCGCCTGGCCCCGCCAGTAGGCGAGGTTGGCCCGGGCGACGAGGGTCTCGAGGTGGTCGGGGCCGAACACCCGCAGCCAGTCGGTCAGCAGGTCGGCGAAGACGGCCGCCGCCCCGTCCACGTCTCCCGCCTGGCCCCGCCAGTAGCCGAGGCCTTGCCGGGCGAGGAAGGTGCCGAGGTGGTCGGGGCCGAACACCCGCAGCCGGTCGGTCAGCAGGTCGGCCAAGGCGGCCGCGGCCCCGCTCGCATCCCCCGACTCCCCCCGCCACCGGGCGAGGTCGTACCGAGCGGTGAGGGTGTCGGGGTGGTCGGGGCCGAGTCGGCTCAGGGTGGTGGTCGCAAGATGACGGCAGTAGTCGCGGGCGGCGGCAGCCTGACCGGTCTCGCCGAGGCTCTGGCCGACTCGGTACAGAATCGGGTGGGCATGGGGCCGGTACAGGGCGTCCTCGGCGCATGCGATGAGGGTTGAGGCGTTGGCGCGCAGCACCTGGGCGAGGGCGGTGTCGCGTTCGATGGCGGGCCAGGCGGCGATCAGGGCGTCGGCGGCGGTCCAGGCGTACTGGTCGTGCTGATCCAGGGTGAGGGTGTCACGAACGGCGCGCTGGACCAGCTGGTGAATGCGGACGGCCTGGCGGGGAGCGTCAGGGATGTGTTCGATGAGGTGGAGCCGGTGCAGGGCCCGCAGCGCACTGGCCACTTCCTCGGCCCGGACAGCGCTTGCCTGCTCTGCGCTGCCTCGGCGTTTGCCTGGGGTGCGATGTTCGGCGAGGCAGGCCAGGACGGGCCGGCTGGTCAGGACGGCGATGGGAATGCCGTTGGGGTCGAGCATCGCGGTGAGGTGGAGCAGGTGGCGGGCCAGGCCGACGGGGTGCAGGGTGTCGGCGCGGTCGATCGACAGGGACCAGGCGGCCGCGACGGTGTGGTTCTGGTCGTCGGGCAGGGTATCGGGGGCGGCGTGGGCGAGCTTGGTGGCGCGGTCGGCAAGCAGAGCCCGGTAGGCGGTGATCTCCTGGCCAGAGTCTGCGAGGTGGGCGGCAGCTTGGGACAGGGCCAGCGGCAAGTGCCCGAGACCGTCGGCGAGGGAGTTGAGCTGGTCGTCGGACTCTGCGCGGCCATGGGACGCCAGCGCGACGGTGAGGTATGCGAGGGCCTCGGCGGAGGTGAACAGGCCCACCTCGATCGAACGGCGGCTGGTCCCGGTCAGGGCGGCGTCACGGCGGCGGGTGGTGACGAGGGTCCGGCCGTGGGGGCTGGCCGGGGGCCAAAGCCCGCGCAGGTCCGCCGGGTCCGCAACGTCGTCCAGCACCACCAGCCACCGGCACGGGTTCGCCCCGGCCTTGGGCTCCAACCAGGCCAGAAATGCCCGCGCCGCCCCTTCCAGGTCGGCCGGGTCGGCGCCCAGGACCTCGATGCCGGCCTGCGCGTACCCGGCCGCGACGGCGGCAGCGCTGTCGGCGGTGATCCAGACCAACACGTCCACCGCACCGCTCTCCTGAGCGTGCCGGGCGTAGTCGGCGGCCAGCTGCGTCTTGCCTACACCGCCCATCCCGGCCAGCACCTGGCCGATCACCGCGGTCCCCCCGCCGGCCAGCGCCGTCCGCAGCCGCGCTACCTCCGCCCGGTCCTGAAAACACTGCGCTCGCGGCGGGATCACCCCGACCTGGCACGGCCAGGCGGCCGGCCGACGTGGCGCGGCAAGGTAGTTGACCTGGCTGATGCTTCCGGCGGCGAGGCTGCCGTGGTGCGCGATGATGGTGGTTTCGGCGTCAGCCGGTGGGCTTGGGTCGGTGCCGGGTGCGGTCAGCCCTGGTCCGGCCCCGGCGCCGAAGGGTTTCCCAGCGACACGTCTCCCATCCGCAGCGCGGCGACCGACCCGTGCTCCGCACGGATGTCCACGTCCCCGCCGACAGCCTGGCCGTCGCCGGTTACCGAGACACCGCCGACGGGAGTTGTGGCGGCCTGAAGGTCCTTGACCGCTCGGTTCAGGGCTTCGGAGAAGGCGCTGTCACGCTCGGCGGCGTCCTCCACCGCCAGCTCCAGACGCTGGCGCGTGCGCGGAGACAGCTCCATCTGCCCGGCTTCGGCCTCCTCCCCCGCCCGCTCCAGCGCGGGGTCCTGCCCCAGCTTGGCACTGATCAGCTCATGCAGTCGGTCCATCGCCGCTTCCAGACCCCGGTCGACCTCCTCATCCGCCTGCCCTGCCACCCGCTTGGCTTTCCGGACCAGCCACGCGAATGCGTACCCGACCGCGATCTCCACACCCGTCACCACAACCCCCGTGCCAGTCCCGGAACATGACACTCAGACAGTATCGGGATCCCCCTTCGCACACCATCGCACCCAAATGGACAGGACCGAGACCGCGTCACCCGCCCATCGGCGCGCCCCGCAGCGACCGCGCCCCTCACCGCCGGGCAGCAATTCGTGTGGCTGGCTGGTCTCGGTCGATCAGCACGGTGCCGTCATGCCGTCCGCGGCGGGTGGCGAAGTCATCGACGCCCAGCACCTTCGGAAGGGTCCAGGCCGGATCGGGCATGGCCGTGAGCGCCCGAAACAGTGTCATCCGGCTCCCCGGTAGGTGCAGGACGGCGGCGAGACGGCTCCCGGCCCGCCGGCCGGCGCGACGGCGACGGTCCGCGGCGAAGGCCGGCCGGTGGCGGCGAGTGGGCGGCGCATACGGCTTCCACGGCCGGGGGCCGGTGCGTCGGCACCGGGCACATCGACCACGCCACGGCGGCAGGTGTGAGCACGACAATCCTGGTGCCGTGGCTCCAGGGCTACCAGTGGAACGTCTCGGTGACGGCGGGCAGTCTCGTCGATGAACGGCTGACGGACCTGCCCATCTCCCCGGACACCCCGTGCGTGCCCGCCGCTTCCCACCCGTCCGGTACCCCGACTGCCGGCCCGGCCCCCTCGGCATCCCCGACCGCCACCGCGACGCCGACCTCTCCGGCCGCCGCACCTCCGGCCTCGACGTCCCCGGTCCCCTCGACGTCCGCGTCCTCGCCTGCTGCGGGGACCGGACTCGCCGAGACCGGAGGCGGCAGCGAGGCCGGTCTGATCGCCGGGTCGGCCGCCGCGGTGATCGCCGCCGGTGCAGGCGTACTGTTCGTGATGCGCCGCCGCACGGCCGGACGGCACTGACCGGGGACCCGCATCGGGTCGAGGGCACGGGTCGTATGCGTCTGACGATGCTTACGCCCCCTGCCCGTTGATCCACCGGCTTGTACGGGTCCAAGCGGCGGCCCATGGCGGGAGCCTATTCCGCACTCGGGCCAGACCGAGTCCACGGCCTTGCGGACTGTCCGCCACGGCAGGTTGTCCTTGCGCTCAAGCTCCCGCATCGTCACGCCGCCAGGGTGGCGGCCCTTCTGACCGCCGCCGTCCGCCGAGCCACCAGACGGCCTACGGTCGGTGACCCGGCCCCGCCTGAGCCGCGCGTGGCCTACGAGACCGGGTCATGCGCCACTCCGACCGACTAGAGAGGCAGGACGATGGTGGCTTCGTGCAGCGGACACGAGGCCACCACCGCGTGGGGCTCGTTCAGCACGAGGCCCATTGGGTCACCCTGACCGTGGCGCCGTAGACGCTCGGTTCGTAGGTACCGTTCGCCGTCCAGTCATGCTTCTTACTCGCCCACATCGTCGGGCTGTCGTAGGTGGACGTGGTGAACAGGCCCTGGCCCGCGGAGTTCTTCAACTCGAATCGCGCATGCCACACATCGCCGCTGAGCGTGAAGTCCGTCCATGTCCGCGCACTGAACGTGAGGCGGCCATCCGCGTACAGCCGCAGGTACCCGCCGGTCTGGTGGCAGTCACCGACCTTCAGATCCCCCCAGCTGAACCACTTGTACGCGACATCGGCGAGCCCGGGCCGGGCCTCGCTCGAGATGCCCGTACGGAGGGCGTCCGCGCCGGTGTCGGCCCACGCCGGGGTGTGGAAGACCAGTACGGCGGACAGAACGGCGACGAGCGTCGCCACGAGTCGGCCGACACGTCGAAGGGAGGCCATCAGTGGGCTCCTTTCGTGGCTCGGGTGGTCGAACCGAGACGGACGGCGAGTGCCTGGACGCCCGTGGGCGCGTCCCAGGTGGCGCCGACGCCGACCAGCGCCCACCCTCCGCTGCACGAGGCATCCCCGTACAGGAATGCCGTGTCGGTGGTGTCGTTGGAGAACCTGACCGCACCGCCCGTCAGCGGAAGGCAGGTGTCACTTTGCGGGTCGCGGACCTCGAAGGCTTGTCCGGCCGTTGTTACGTAGGTGTAGCTTCCGCCCGCCGCTCGGGCGCTGCCGGACAGTGCCGCGAGCAGCGCTAGCGCGAAGGCAGCAGTCAGAGCTGAACTGTGGAACCGGCGCAGCACCGTTGTCGATTTCACGCTTGTCCCCTCCTTTCGCGGGTCAGCAACTCCCGCACGCGTATTCGGAGAACCAGGGCTGTGAACACACGAGGCCGTCACAGTCCTGACAGAACTCGCCGCAGATCAGAGTGTGGCGGGGCGCATCACAGCGCGTGGTACCGGTCGACTGGCACGTGGTGACCTTCAGGTGGGCCCTGTGGCCGGGCTTGACGGCTGCGGCCTGGCGGGCGAGTTCCTTGATGGCCTGCTCTTTGGTGAAGCACTGGTACTGGCTGCGGCCTTGGACGGGAGGCCGACAGCGGCGGCGTCGGCAGCGGCGGTGGCGGGCATCCCAAGGGCCAGCCCCAGGGCGAAGAGAGCCAGGACGGCTCGGCGACGTCTCATCACGTCGTCATGCTGCCCATCACCAAATGGGCTACTCTCGGGGCGAATAGGTCATATGAACTGCTCACCCGGGACATGACGGAAGACGTCTGGACGTTTTGGATCTTCGTGGCTTCCGGGGCGCCGCCCACGTCGGCCTCAATGACCGGAGGCCGACCGATCCTGCGGAGCATGATCGTTCACCGAAAACCCGCCGTCCGGCAAACGCCTCTGTGATGATGTGGCCTTCCGTGTCTGTGTCTGTGTCTGTGTCTGTGTCTGTGTCTGTGTCTGTGTCTGTGTCTGTGTCTGTGTCTGTTTCCGGGTCCGGGTCCGGGTCCGGCTCCGGCTCCGGGTCCGCGTCGGTCCGGGTCCGCGTCGGTCCGGGTCCGGGTCCGCGTCCAGGGAGGCCGCCGTGTCCACATCCCCGCAGGAGATCTTCGAGAGCTACGTCTACGCCGGTGCCCTGACCCGAAATGCTGACGCACTCGCCGAGAATTTCACCGAGGACGGCGTCTTCGAGGCACCGCTCATGCCTGCCGACGCCGTTTTCCCCAGGCGGTTGGAGGGGCGCGAGGAGATCCGCAGGGGAATGGCGGCGTACTACGGGCAGCAGGTGAACGGCAGGGGAGCGCCGAATTTGGAGAAGTCCGGGTACGTGCTGCACACCACCTCCGATCCCGACGTGTTCATCGCCGAGATCGACACGGTCTTCGACGGGAGCGGAGAGGACGTGACTGTCTCGCTCGTACAGATCTTCCGCATCCGCGACGGGAAGATCGCTCGGCTGCGCGACTACTTCGCGCCGGAGCAGGTGGGTTGAGGAAGCCAGAGCGGTGACCGTCGGAGGCATGCCCTGGGCTGCATGGGTACCAGGGCCGTTCCTCGGCCCGAATATCCAACTGTCACTGAACGGGGTGGCCACGCGCTGCCCTGAAGCCGGCCGACATCAGGAACTCGTGAGGATGACGAGTTGCTGGGTCGCTCGGGTCATCGCGACATAGCGGTCGACCGCGCCTTCGATGCCCTGGCCGAACTTCTCCGGGTCGATGAGGACGACCAGGTCGAACTCGAGCCCCTTGGACAGCTCCGGGGTCAGCGACCGGACGCGGGACGTCGTCCGGAGCGTGGGATCGCCGATGACGCAGGCGATCCCGTCGGCATGTGCGGCGAGCCAGGTGTCGAGGATCGAGCTCAGATCCGAGGCAGATCCGTGTACGACGGGGACGCCGTTGCTGCGGATGGAGGTCGGCACGTTGGCGTCCGGGAGCACGGCCCGGATGACCGGCTCGGCTACCGCCATGACTTCTTCCGGCGTCCGGTAGTTGATGCTCAGGGAGGCCAGGTTCATTCGGTCGAGCCCGACCCGCTCGAGCCGTTCCTTCCAAGACTCCGTGAACCCGTGCCTGGCCTGGGCACGGTCCCCGACGATGGTGAAGCTCCGGGACGGGCACCGGAGCAGCAGCATTTGCCACTCTGCGTCGGTCAGTTCCTGAGCCTCGTCCACGACGATGTGCGCGAACGGGCCGGCGAGCAGGTCCGGTTCGGTGCTGGGCAGTGCGGTCTCGTCGATGAGGGTGTCCTGCAGGTCCTGTCCTCGCAGCATCGTCACCGCACCCTCACCGTCGGCATCGGCCTCAAGCAGGTTGTCGATGACGCCGGCCATGCGCTCGCGTTCGGCGGCGACAGAGGCGTTGTGCCGACGCCTACGGCGCGACGCCTCCGGGTCACCGAGCCGCTGCCGTGCCGCGTCCAGGAGGGGCAGGTCGGACACCGTCCAGGCCTGGGTGTCCCCGCGCTGCAGCTTCCGAACGTCATCCGGGCTCAGCCAGGGAGCGCACATCCGCAGGTAGGCGGGTACCGACCACAGGTCTCCCACGAGGTCAGCCGCTTCGAGCAGCGGCCACGCGCGGTTGAAGGTCGTGAGCAGTTCCCTGTTCTGCCGCAGCGACTTGCGGAGCAGGTCGGCCGAGACGTCGCCGTCGTGCTTGTCCACCAGGATCGTGAGCAGTTCCTCCCAGACCTGGTCGCGCGCCTCGTTGTGCGGAGTGCCGGGTTCTGCCGCTTCGAACGCCACGGCCCAGTCGTCGGCGCCCAGCCGGATGTCGGACCAGTGGGTCGTGACCGTCATCCCTTTGGTGGGCGGCTCCTCATAGAACCTGACGGCCGTCTCGATCGCCTTCACCATGTTCGCGGACGACTTCAGGAGGGCCACGTCCGGGTCGGACTCGACCGCTGCTCCGGCTCCCTCGGCGACAAGGTCCCGCAGGGTGCAGGTCTGCACGCCCTCCTCTCCGAGGCTGGGGAGGACGTCGGCGACGTAGGCCAGGTAGGGCCGGTGCGGACCGACGAACAGCACACCGCCCCGACGGTGGCCGAAGCGAGGGTCGGAGTAGAGGAGGTAGGCGGAGCGGTGCAGAGCGACGACGGTCTTCCCCGTACCCGGACCGCCGTCGACGACGAGAGCGCCGCGGGATCCCGCCCGGATGATGGCGTCCTGGTCGGCCTGGATGGTGCCGAGCACGTCTCGCATCCGTGCCGACCTGTTGCTGCCCAGACTGGCGATGAAGGCGGACTGGTCGTCGAGCGCGGCGTGCCCGTCAAACCCGTCCGAGGTGAACACCTCGTCCCAGTAGTCGCTGACCCGGCCGCGGGCCCAGCGATACCTGCGGCGGCTTGCCAGACCCATCGGGTTGGCGTGGGTGGCTCCGAAGAACGGCTCTGCCGCCGGGGAGCGCCAGTCGAGCAGCAGCCGACGGCCGGCGCTGTCGGTGAGGCCAAGTCGTCCGACGTACACCGGCTCGGGGTTGTCCGCGCTGACCATGTGTCCGAGGCAAAGGTCCAGACCGAAGCGACGCAGTGCGCGAAGGCGAGCGGTCAGCCGGTGGATCTCCACGTCCCGGTCCATCGCCTGTCGGCCCACGCCGCCGGGCGCCCTGCGCTCGGCATCGAGGCGGTCGGACAGTTCGGCGATCGCCTGCTCGAGGCTCTCCGCGATGACCGCGAAGTGATGCTCGTCGCCGGCGATCAGCGCCGGGTCGGCCTTGGGGGAAAGGTGGTCGGGAAGGTCAAACACGCTGGTGGTCAGCGGGTTCACGTCATCGGCTCCGATCTGGGGTCGCTTGCGACCGTTGCGCACAGCAAGGCGTCTGGACTGGCGTGACGAACCTGGTGGCCATGACGAGCAACGCTCCACCTGACGTGGCCCCGTGGCCGTTGGCGGTTGGGGCGCCAGGGTTTGCAGGTTCTCGTGTTCCGGGTCCTGGCTCGACGGTCCCGCGTGGTTCACGCGACCATCGGCGGCTTCTCTCGGGTGAGCGCGTCGAGCAGCAGTCTCGCGGCCACCGTCGCCCCGTCGGTGCGGATCGTGCCGGCCAGGGCGGTCGCTCGTGCGCGGGTTTCGGGAGTCAGGGTCGTCTTGAGCGCCGCTGACAGGGACTCGGTGGTCGGGGTCGGACCGCCGTGTGCCGTGCCGATGCCCAGGTCGGCCACCCGGCCGGCCCAGTACGGCTGGTCCGCCGCCCGGGGTACCACCACCTGAGGCGCGCCGGCCCGGGCGGCCGTCGTCGTGCCCGCACCGCCGTGGTGCACGACGGCGGCCACCCGGCCGAACAGCGCCTGGTGGTTGACCTCGCCGACGGCGAAGCAGTCGTCCTGGTCGTCGATCAGGGTCAGGTCGGCCCAGCCGCGGGAGACGAGTGCGCGGCGGCCCTGCGCGCGGACCGCCTCGATGGCCGGCTGGGCGATGTCCTCCGAGGCGCGCATGGGCATGCTGCCGAAGCCCACGTACACCGGTGGTTCGCCGGCCTCCAGGAACGCCACCAGCTCGTCCGGGAGTGGGCGTTCGTCCGGCAGGATCCACGCGCCGGTGTGTACGACGTCGAGGTCCGGCGTCTCCTGCCACGGGTCCAGGATCGGGTCCGTCGCCAGCCACGGCTGCTCGCCGATGACGTAGTCGCGAACGTTGTCCACCGGAGGCAGGCCGATCGACGCCCGGTTGGTGTTGAGCGCCTCACCGAACAGCGCGTCGGTGCTCTGGGCGTCCAGGTCCCACAGCACCCGGTTGTCGGTCACGTCCGGCGGAAACGGCCGGCCCGGATACGCCAGCGGCGGGTGGTGCGGCGACGGCAGGGTGAGCGGCTGGAAGGTCGCGTGCACGTAGCGGATGCCCAGCTTCTCGGCCACCGACCGCGCGCCGGCCACGGCCGGCACCATTCCGGTCGCCACCACCGCGTCACATCCCTCGGCCGCCGCGATGACCGCGTCGAACTGGCTGGCGATCAACTCGGCCGCGCGCCGGGGCAGGTTCGCTGCTGACGGCTGCGGCGCCGCAGCCGTCAGCGCCCGCGCCGACCGGCCGAAGGGCAGGAGAGGCACTCCGACACCGGCGAGCCGATGTGCAAGGTCATCGTCCGGCGGAGCGCACACCCGTACCTCCGCGCCGAGTTCCCGTAACCGCACAGCCAGTCCCACCAGCGGTTCGACATCCCCGCGCGACCCATACGTCGACAACAGCACACGCACTTCGCGACTCCCATTTCCGCAGGTTCTGGCCTCGGCCGGTGATTCTGCGGCATGACGGGGGTCTTGCCGCAAGCCCCCCGGTGCGCTATACGTTGAGAGTGGCAAGGAGTGGGTACTCCCCCTTGCCCTTTGCCCTTTGTCCTCCACTGTGGACGGACGACCTCCTCGCGAAGCCGCTGCGCGCCGCGTACGGCGATACGTCGGCCCAGGGGATCTCCCATGGGGCGCGCGGGTATCGGTACGAGCTTGGTGAGCGGCTTCCTTCGGTGGAGATGCCGTCGCTGCTGCCGCGTTTCCTCAGCTTCACGGGAGCGACGAACGGATTGCTGAGCGGAGAACGGCTTCGCCCCCTGCGCAACCATCTCGGCGCGCAGCGGCACCTGGCCTCGGGGCGCCTCCAGCCTTGTCTGAACGCGCGGCCCGCACAGGGTCCGCGCAGAATCACAGAGATCCCACAAGATCCGCCCCTACCGTGCCTCGGCGGAGACCGGCAACGAGGGGGAACAGTGGATCGCACACGTCGTCTGGGCGGACGCTACCGTCTGGAACAGGTAGTAGGTCAAGGGGGGATGGCCGACGTATGGCTGGCGCAGGATCTGCTGCTTTTTCGCTCGGTCGCCGTGAAGACTCTCCGGCCGGAACTGGCCGCCGATGCCGAACACTGGGCACGCTTCCGCCGTGAGGCCTTCTCGGCCGCCCTCCTGGGCCACCCGTCCGTCGTCGCCGTCTACGACACGGGCGAGGACATGGCCGACGACGGTCCCGTCCCGTACCTCGTGATGGAGTACGTCAAGGGCGCCACGCTGCTCCAACTCGTGCGTGACAAACGGATCGCCGGGCCCGAGCAGGCCCTGGAACTCACAGTCGGCGTGCTGGAGGCGCTTGAGCACGCCCACCGCCACGGCATTGTCCACCGGGACATCAAGCCGGCGAACGCCATGCTCTCCCACGAGGGCACGGTGAAGGTGATGGACTTCGGAATCGCCCGGTCGGTGGATCTGGCGGGTACGACCCTCACCCGCACCTCGGTAGTTCTGGGCACGGCCGAGTACCTCTCGCCGGAACAGGCCCGGGGCGAGCAGGTGGACTGCCGCACCGACCTCTACTCGACCGGCTGCCTACTGTACGAGCTGCTCACCGGCCGCCCTCCGTTCACCGGTGACTCGCCGCTGGCCGTGGCCATGAAGCACCTCTCGGATCCGCCGGTCCCCCCGTCCGCCCATGCGCCGGGGCTGCCCGCCGCCTACGACACCCTGGTGCTCCGCGCGCTGGCCAAGGATCGCGCGGAGCGGTACCAGACCGCCGAAGCGATGCGTGACGCCATCGGGGAGGTACTCGCAGGCCGTGCCACGGCGGTCACCTCGCCGCTGCCCACTCCACCCCCGACGGTCCGGTACACCCCACTGCCGCCGCCCAAGGGTCCCCGGAAGGGACGCTCCGTGCGCCGACGGCGCATCCGCTGGGCTCTTCAGGCGACCGTGGCTTTACTGGCGACCGCCATGGGCACCTACCTGATCACCGGATCGCACGTCTCTCCTCGCGCCCCGGTCGCGGCCCCCTCCCTGATCGGCAAGACGATGGCCGAAGCCCGATCAAGCGCCCAGACAGTTGGCGTACGGGTCCAGCCCGCCCGACACCGGGTGTGCCCACAGCCCGCCACACCCATCGGCCGAGTGTGTGAGCAGACACCGTCACCTGGGAGCCACGTGCCGCGGCACACCATCATGTGGGTCACCGTGTCTCTCGGCACCCCCCAGGAGGACCCCGGGCGCAGCAGCGCACCACGGTGAACCGGGCCTCGATCCGGTTTCACGTAGGAGAGGCTGGGTCGGGGTTTGGGCGATCTCGGCGTTGTGCACGGCTGCCCAGTCGCCGAAACGGCTGTCCTCCTTCGTGCTGTGCCGGTAGGGGGGAGGTCCCCCTCACGGGTGAAGCACCTGCTGATCCGGATCCTGCCGTCGGCACGCGAGAACGTCGAGCTGTTCCAGGGCTGGTCCTGTGATCTGCAGACGGCGAACAGGGCCCACGGCCCATGCGGGACAACTTCGCCCACCTGGCCCTCGGCCCTCCATCCCGGCTCCGCGGCCCGCCCTTGACCGTCGGGCGGCGGCCTAACAGTGCTTCGAATCCGGGTCCGGATTCCAGTCCTGGACGAGGAGCCCGAGCAGCACCTCGTCCAGGAACTCGCCCATCACCCAGGCCGAGGAGCGCAGCACGCCCTCGCGGACGAAGCCGTTGCGTTCGGCGGAACGCAGCATCGCGACGTTGTCCGACAGCGTCTCGATCTGCAGCCGCTGCAGGCCGCGCACGACGAAACCGTAGTGGCACAGCACCGCGACCACGTCGGTGCCGTAGCCCTTGCCGCGAGAGGACGGCAGCAGCCCCAGCCCGATGTGCGCGGACCGGTTGTGGTTGTCGATGCTCCACAGCGACGCGGTGCCGAGCAGCGTGCCGCCGTCCAGCTCCACCACGGAGAACGGGACGTGTCGCTGTTCCTTGTCGTCCACCACGAGCGGCGAGTCCTTCGAGCCGGGCGTGATCGGCCGCCACGGCCGGCTTTCGGCCCGCGAGGAGTTGACCACGTCGTCGTGGAGCTCGGCCTGCAGGATCGGGATGTCGTTTTCGTGCCGGGCCCTGAGCCCGACCTTGCTCCCCTTTAGCATGCAAGCTTCCTATCCGACCGGGCTGGCCGGCGGCAAACCCATAAGAAATCGCCTCAGTTGACGTAGAGGCGGTAGCAGATGAGTGGGCTGGCGAGGTCGATCGCGCACCGGGACCAATCGAGTTCCCAGCACATTGCACAAACCCACCGCGCAGACCCACCACACCCGCGCCGACCCACCACACCCGCGCAGACCCACCACACCCGCGCAGACCCACCACACCCGCGCAGACCCACCACACCCGCGCCGACCCACCACACCCGCGCCGACGCGCTGGTGCCGGCCGTGCCGCCGGGCCGCGCCTGGCTGATCGAACCCGGGGCCGAGGTCCCCGCCCTACGGCCGATCCTGACGCCGCGCCTCAATGACGGCGATGGGCCCGGCGGACTCAGTGGAGGCAGAGGCAGAACGGATGGCCGGCCGGGTCCGCGTAAATCCGCCAGTTGGCCCCCGGACGGAGCCGGTCCGTCCGCTCCAGCACGGTCGCGCCGAGGGCGAGCGCCCGCTTCTCCTCGCCGTCGAGGTCGTCCACGTCGAAGTCCAGGTGGAGCTGCTGCGGGCACTCCTGGCCCGGCCATTCGGGCGCTCGGTAGCCGTCCACCCGCTGGCAGGCCAGCGGCGTCCCCTCGAACCCGTGCACCTCGACCCAGTCGGGATCCTCCGGATCCGCGACCACCTGCCCGCCGAGCAGATCCGCGTAGAACTCCGCGAGCCGTACCGGATCGGTGCAGTCCAGCGCGACCGCCTGCAGCTTTCGAATCACTTCCGAACACCCCTCGCTCTTCGGCCGCTTCCGCGACGCCCCCGTACGGGAGGGGTCGTACCCGCCGGGGCGGCGGGCATGCGCGGCGGTGCACCGGACCGCCGCCGCGATTCACGGGCGGTCGGTCGACCGGGGTTGGAGCGGCGTTGCGGCAGGCCGCCGGCCGGCAGTCCGCCATGAGCGGACTGCCACGGCTGCTGTGGCGCGTTGCCCAGAGTTTGCCGCGGTGAGCGCCTCCTCTCCCTCGCCGCCGAAACAGCTCGCGAACCGGCCGCCGCAGGGCAGGAGCCCCCGTCGTTCCCGGGGGCGGATCCTGCCCGGCAGCGGGTCCGCATGGCGCGCGGCTTCGATCGACGGCTGATGGAAGTCAATGCCGGGGAAACGGCTCCACGGGAAAGCCCGGGTCCGTGGTGCGCGCAGTGGTGTGGGAGCCCCTGGGGGCTCCCACAGAAGGGACGAGGCCCGCGCCGCTGAGGTCGTTCACACGTATTCCGTGGCCGCGTCCAGGAGCCAGTCCGTCAGATAGGCGGCGAAGGACGAGCGGACCAGCACCCAGAATCCGGCCCTGGCTTCGTCCCGGGCGACCAGCATGATTTGGGCGCGGCCGAGTGTGGTCTGGGCACAGCGTCCGGGGCCGAAGGCACGCGGGTGCAGGTCCAGTGGACAGCCGTGGGCCAGCAGGTCCCGGGCGTGGGGGCCCGCGACCAGGAGCGTGGTGCGCTGGGCTGAGACGTCGGTGACGGACACGGGTTCGTCTCCGGAAGCCGCCCGGATGCGGTTCTCCAGGTCCCGCTGGATCCCCGGCGGCCCCACCAGCAGCCATTCGTCGGGGCCGAGCCACAGCGCGGTCAACTCCCCCGCACGTACGACGGTGTTGGGTTCGAGGGGCAGTGGGAGGTCCAGCGCGATCCCTACGGCGTCCGCTGCCGCTCCCTTGGCGTCGAGGCGCAGGTTGATCTGGGCCAGGAAGGGGAGTTCGGCCAGCCGGACCGCGCCGCGGGAGGTGCGCGTTGCGACGGCCAGGCGATCGGCGGAGTGCGACAGGGGGCTTCGGAGCGGGGCGGTGGGGGCGGTGTCAGCCATCGCGGCGGGCTCCCTCGGGGTCGTAGAGGACGGGGCTTGCGACGGTCACCGGTACCAGCCGGTCGCCCACGGGGGCGTACAGCCGCTCGCCGATGCGCTCCCGTCCGCCCTTGATCAGAGCGAGCGCGAAGGTCCGGCCCAGGGCGGCGCTGCGGTAGCTGGAGGTGACGTGGCCGAGCATCGGGACGGGCGGTGCCGGCAGCACGCTGTCGGCGATCAGGTGGGTGCCTTCGGGAAGGAAGGTGCCGGGGTCCTCCGGCAGGAGGCCGACCAGGTGCTTGCGGTCGGGGCGGACGGTGTCCGCGCGGGCGTAGGAGCGCTTGCCGACGAAGTCGCGCTTCTTCTTGGACACCGCCCAGCTCATGCCGAGGTCGTGGGGAGTGACTGTGCCGTCGGTGTCCTGGCCGATGATCGGGTAGCCCTTCTCCGCCCGCAGGACGTGCATGGTCTCGGTGCCGTACGGGGTGATGCCGTACGGAGCGCCGGCCTCGTACAGCGCCTCCCACAGGGTGAGCGCTTCCCACGGTGACACGTTGATCTCATAGGCCAGTTCGCCGGAGAAGCTGATCCGGCACACCCTCGCCTCGATGCCCACGACGCTCGTCTCCCGCCATGCCATGAACGGGAAGCTGTCGTTGTCCACCGCCAGCGCCGGTGCGAGCGCACCCAAGACCTCGCGGGAGCGGGGGCCGACCAGGGCGACGGTGGCCCACTGCTCGGTCACGGACGTGCAGTGCACGCGCAGTTCGGGCCATTCCGTCTGCAGCCACTCCTCCATCCAGTCCAGGACGGCAGCGGCGTTCCCCGTCGTCGTGGTGACCAGGAAGCGGTCCTCGGCGAGGCGCATGACGGTGCCGTCGTCGAAAACCATGCCGTCCAGACGGCACATGACGCCGTAGCGGATCATGCCGACCTTCAGGGTGCTCATCATGTTGGTGTAGAGCCGGTCGAGGAACACGGCCGCATCCGGGCCCTGTACGTCGATCTTGCCGAGGGTGGAGGCGTCCATGAACGCAACGCCCTCGCGGGCCGCCCGGCACTCGCGCAGCACGGCGGCCTCCATGTCCTCGCCGTCCTGCGGGTAGTACCAGGGCCGCTTCCACTGGCCGACGTTCTCGAACAGGGCGCCGTGCGCGACGTGCCACTCGTGCAGGGCCGTCACCCGGATCGGGTCGTGCAGCGCGCCGCGGTCCCGGCCGGCGAGCGTGGCGAAGGAAACGGGTGTGTAGGGCGGCCGGAAGGTGGTCGTGCCCAGCGCCGAGATGTCCACGCCGAGGAGTTCGGCGACGACGCCACTGGCCAGGACGCCGGAGGTCTTGCCCTGGTCGTTGGCGGTGCCCGCCGTGGTGTAGCGCTTGGTGTGCTCCACCGAGCGCAGACCGGCGCCGGTCGCCCGGGCCAGGTCGTCGACGGTGACGTCGCGTTGGAGATCGACGAAACGGGGTGCGCCGGGGGCACCGGGGACGACGAACACCTGCATGGGCGGCGTCTGCGGCTGCACGGCCACGTCCGGGATGCGATGCGTCTCGGGGCTGTAGCCCTCGGCCTCGATCGCGCGGGCACCTGCGGCGGCACCGTGCGCGAGGACCCGGGCCAGGTCGAGTACGCCGGTCGCGCTGCCGGCGACCTCGACCGCCTGGCGGCAGGTGTCGGGGACGAAGGAGCCGCGCGCCTCGTCGTGGTGCAGTTTGCCGCCCGCCTGGCTGAACAGATGGGCGACCGGGTTCCAGCCGCCGGAGACCAGCAGCAGGTCGGCGGTGAACTTCCGTTGTCCCGCGGGCTGTTCGTAGGGGGCGACGGTCACGGCTGTGAGACGTGCGTCGCCTTCCGTGCCGGTGACCGCGTGCCCGGCCAGCACCTCGATACCGGCATCCCGGGCGCGCTCCGCCCACTCCCCCGGCTCGGGGCGGGTGTCGACGATCGCTGTGACGTCCACCCCCGCCGCCGTGAGGTCCAGCGCCGCAGCGTAGGCGCTGTCGTTGGTGGTGAAGACGACCGCGTGGCGGCCCGGCAGGACACCGTGACGGTTGACGTAGGCGCGGGCCGAGGCGGCCAGCATCACACCGGGGCGGTCGTTGTCCGCGAAGGCCAGCGAACGCTCGTGGGCGCCGGTGGCCAGAACGACACGGCGGGCGCGGATGCGCCAGACGCGCTCACGGGACACGTTCTCGGGTGCCGCTGCACCGAGGTGGTTGGTGCGGCGCTCGACGGCGAGGAGGTGGTTGTCGTCGTAGTACCCGAAGACGGTGGTGCGGCGCAGCACGCGCACCTCGGGCGCGGCTTCCAGCACGGCAGCGACCTCGTCGACCCAGTCGAGCAGTTCGCCCGTGCCCAGGAGGCTGCCGCCCAGCTCCGGTTGGTCGTCGGCGAGGATGACGCGTGCGCCGCTGCGTGCTGCGGCTGCCACGGCGGCGAGCCCCGCCGGACCGGCGCCGACCACGAGGAGGTCGCAGTGCGCGTGGACGGCGTCGTAGCGGGCCGGGTCCGGCTCCGTGGCGAGGCGTCCCTGGCCGGGCAGGCTGCTCGCGACGAGGCCGTCGTACAGCTCGACGGTCGTGGCGGGCAGCATCGGCTCGGGGAAGGGGGCCTCGATCTGGACGACGGCGTTGGGCTCCTCGACTCCGGCCGAGAAGATGCCGCGCGGGCGGCCGAGCTTGATGCTGGTGCCGGCCTGGATCACCCCGTTGGCGAGGAGGGCGGACGCGAGGGTGTCGCCGCGGAAGCCCTCGTACGGGGTGCCGTCGAAGGTGAAGCTCAGTGGTTCGGTGCGGTCGACTCGGCCGCCGGCCTGCAGCCGGAACGGCTGACCGGCCACGCCGGCCGCGGTGGGCCCCGGGGCGTGTCGCGGCTTCGTCCTCTGCTGCGGACCGGTGCTTGTGGATCGCCCTTCCGGCTCGTCCTCGACCTCCGCACGGGCCGAAGTCACCGGACCGGGACCACCCGTTGACGGCCGCTCCTCTCCCGCCCGGTACACGGCGAGGATCTCGTTCGTTGCGGTGTTCCGCACCGCGTTGAACCACCGGCGGCAGCCCGCCGCGTGGCTCCAGCGTTCGGCGAACGGGCCCTTGGGGTTGTCGCGGAAGAAGAGGTAGCGCGCCCACTCCTCGTCGGTCAGGGCCGCGGAATCCTCGGGGTAGGGCACGTGTGCCTGGCCGCCGTAGTGGAACTCGGCCTCGTCACGGGGCCCGCACCACGGGCAAGAAATGAGCAGCATGGTTTCGGCTCCCTAGTGGGCCACCGCGGCCGCGCCGTGCTCGTCGACGAGCGCGCCGGTGGTGAAACGGTCGAGCGAGAAGGGGGCGTTGAGGGGGTGAGGAGTGTCGTGGGCGATGGTGTGCGCGTAGACCCAGCCGACGCCCGGGGTGGCCTTGAATCCGCCGGTCCCCCAGCCGCAGTTGAGGTAGAGGTTCTCGACCGGGGTGAGGCCGACGATGGGCGAGGCGTCGGGGCTGACGTCGACGATGCCGCCCCAGGTGCGCAGCACATGGGCGCGGGCGAAGACCGGAAAGAGTTCCAGGGCGGCGGACATCTGCTGCTCGATGATGTGGAAGGCACCACGCTGGGTGTAGGAGTTGTACGCGTCGATGCCCGCGCCCATCACCAACTCGCCCTTGTGCGCCTGGCTGACGTACACATGGACCGCGTTGGACATGACGACCGTCGGGTGGACCGGCTCGAGGAGTTCGGAGACGAGCGCCTGCAACGGGTGGCTCTGCAGCGGCAGTTCGATGCCGGCCATGGCGGCAAGGACCGAGGTGTGGCCGGCCGAGCACAGCGCCACTTTCCCGGCCGCGATCGGCCCGAGCGTGGTCTGCACCCCGACGATCCGGCCGCCGACGATGTCGAGATCGGTGACCTCGCAGTTCTGGATGATGTCGATCCCGGCGGCGTCGGCGGAGCGGGCCAGGCCCCAGGCGACGTGGTCGTGCTTGGCGATGCCGGCCCGCGGCTGGTAGGTGCCGCCCAGGACCGGATAGCGCACGTGGGGTGAGATGTTGACGATCGGGCAGACCTCTTCGACCTGCTCTGCGTCGAGCCATTCGGCGTCCACGCCGTTGAGCCGGTTCGCCTCGACGCGGCGCACGCTGTCGCGGACGTCCTGCAGGCTGTGGGCGAGGTTCAGCACACCGCGCTGGGAGAAGAGGATCGGGTAGTCGAGTTCCTCCGCCAGTCCCTCCCACAGCTTGAGGGCGTGTTCGTAGATGCCGGCGCTCTCGTCCCACAGGTAGTTGGAGCGGATGATGGTGGTGTTGCGGGCCATGTTGCCGCCGGCCAGCCAGCCCTTCTCCAGTACGGCCACGTTGGTGATGCCGTGGTTCTTCGCCAGGTAGTGGGCGGTGGCGAGGCCGTGTCCGCCGCCGCCGACGATCACCACGTCGTACGACCGCTTCGGTTCCGGCGTGCGCCACAGCCAGTCGGGGTGCTCGGGGAGCTCGGCGCCGGGGGTGCGAGGGCTCATCGGACGTCTCCGGCTTGTGACAGGTGCGGGTAGAGCGGGTGCTTGGCGGCCAGCGCCTCCGTACGACCGCGCAGGGCGGCGATGTCGGGATCGGGCTGGAGGGCCAGCGCGATCACGTCGGCGACCTCGGCGAAGTCCTCGTCGGTGAAGCCGCGGGTGGCCAGTGCCGGGGTGCCGATGCGCAGTCCGGAGGTGACCATGGGCGGGCGCGGGTCGAAGGGCACGGCGTTGCGGTTGACGGTGATGCCGATCTCGTGCAGCAGGTCCTCGGCCTGCCTGCCGTCGAGTTCACAGGCACGGAGGTCGACCAGGACGAGGTGGACGTCCGTGCCTCCGGTGAGGACCTTCACCCCGGCGGCCGCCGCGTCGGGCCGGGTGAGACGTTCGGCGAGGATTCGCGCGCCCGCGAGCGTGCGGGTCTGCCGGTCGGCGAACTCGGGCGAGGCGGCGACCTTGAAGGAGACCGCCTTGGCGGCGATCACGTGCTCCAGGGGTCCGCCCTGCATGCCGGGGAACACCGCCGAGTTGATCTTCTTGGCGAGGTCGGCCTCATCGGTGAGGACGACCCCGCCACGCGGGCCGCCGAGCGTCTTGTGGGTCGTCGTGGTGGTCACATGGGCGTGCGGTACGGGGTTGGGGTGCAGCCCGGCGGCGACCAGGCCCGCGAAGTGCGCCATGTCGACCATCAGGTACGCGCCGACCTCGTCGGCGATGCGGCGGAACGCAGCGAAGTCCAGCTGCCTCGGGTACGCGGACCAGCCCGCGATGATCATCTTGGGGCGGTGTTCCTTGGCGAGCCGCCCGACCTCGTCCATGTCGACGAGGTTGTCCGCCTCGGCCACGTGGTACGGCACGACGTTGAACAGCTTGCCGCTGTAGTTGATGCGCATGCCATGCGTGAGGTGCCCGCCGTGCGCGAGGTCGAGGCCGAGGATCGTGTCGCCCGGCTGGAGCAGGGCGAAGAAGACGGCGGTGTTCGCCTGGGCGCCCGAGTGCGGCTGGACGTTGGCGAAGCCCGCGCCGAAGAGCGACTTGACCCGCTCGACGGCGAGCCGCTCGGTGACGTCGATGTGTTCGCAGCCGCCGTAGTAGCGGCGGCCGGGGTAGCCCTCGGCGTACTTGTTGGTGAGGACGGAGCCCTGCGCCTCCATCACCGCGGAGGGCGCGAAGTTCTCCGAGGCGATCATCTCGAGGGTGGACTGCTGGCGGTGCAGCTCGGCGCCGAGAGCTGCGTGGACCTCGGGGTCCAGCTCCGCCAGGGGTGTGTTCAGCGCGTTCATACGGTGTTCGCGTTCCTCTCGGCGGCCTCGACGACATTGGCGAGCAGCATCGCTCGGGTCATGGGGCCCACGCCCCCGGGCATCGGCGCAAGCCACGCGGCGACCTGGACGGCCCCCGGGTGCACATCGCCGACCAGCCCGTTGTCGGTGCGGGTGATACCGACATCCAGGACCGCCGCGCCTGGGCGCAGCATGTCCTTGGTGATCAGCCCGGGCGAGCCGGCGGCCGCGACGACGACGTCCGCCTCGCGTACGTGCCAGGCCAGGCCCTTGGTGCCGGTGTGGCACAGGGTGACGGTGGCGTTCTCGGACCTGCGGGTGAGCAGCAGTCCGATGGGCCGCCCGACCGTGACGCCCCGGCCGATCACGCACACCCGCGCTCCGGCGAGCGGCACCCCGTAGCGACGGAGCAGTTCGACGATGCCGCGCGGGGTGCACGGCAGCGGGGCGTCGACGCCGAGGACGAGCCGGCCGAGGTTGACGGGGTGCAGGCCGTCGGCGTCCTTGGTCGGGTCCATGCGTTCCAGGACGGCGTTCGCGTCCAGGTGGCGCGGGAGCGGGAGCTGGACGATGTAGCCCGTGCAGGCCGGGTCGGCGTTGAGTTCGTCGATGACGTCCTCGACCTGCCGCTGTGTGGCGTCGGCGGGCAGCTCACGCCGGAGGGAGGCGATGCCCACCTGTGCGCAGTCGCGGTGCTTGCCGGCGACGTAGGCATGGCTGCCGGGGTCGTCGCCGACCAGGACCGTGCCGAGCCCTGGCGGGCGGCCGCCGGCGGCGGTCAACTTGGCCACGCGCTCCGCGAGTTCGCGACGGATCTCGGCGGCGGTCGCCTTGCCGTCGAGCAGCTGTGCGGTCACCGGCGGTGCTCCTTCCTTCGAAGCCGACGCTGTGGTGCTAGCCACGCAGGCGGGACATGGTCGGGTCGAACAGGGGCTCCTCGGCGACGACCGCCTCGATGCGCTGGTCGAAGTAGCCGACGTGCACGGTTGTGCCGGGCGTGGCGAGCTCCGCCGGGAGCCACGCGTAGGCGATGCCCTTGCCGATCGTGTAGCCGTAGGCGGCGCTGGTGACGTAGCCGACGGGGCGGTCGCCGTCGTACACCGGCTCCTTGCCCATGACGACCGCCTGCGGGTTGTCGATGGTGAGGCAGGTCAGCCTGCGCCGTACGTCGGCCTTGCGCCGCTCGAGCGCGGCCTTGCCGATGAAGTCGTCCTTGTCGGGCTTGACGGCAAAGGCGAGCCCCGCCTCGTAGGGGTCGTGTTCATAGGTCATGTCGGTGCCGAAGGAGCGGTAGCCCTTCTCCAGGCGGAGGCTGTTGAAGGCGCCGCGGCCGGCGACGATGCCGCCCAGTGGCCTGGCCGCCCGCCACAAGGTGTCCCACAGCTTCTGTCCCAGGTCGGCGGTGGTGTAGAGCTCCCAGCCCAGCTCACCGACATAGCTCAGGCGCATCGCGGTGACCGGGACGGAGCCGATGTGGGCGCGCCTGGCACGGAAATACTTCAGGCCGTCGTTGGAGAAGTCCGCGTCCGTGAGGGGCTGCAGGACCTTGCGGGCGAGCGGTCCCCACAGCCCGATGCAGCAGGTGCCGGGGGTGATGTCGCGTACGGCCACAGAGCCGTCGGCGGGGAGGTGGCGGGTGAACCAGTCGAGGTCCAGGTTGCCGTTGGCGCCGACCTGGAAGAGGTCGCGGGCCAGCCGGGCGACGGTGATGTCGCTGCGGATGCCGCCGTCCTGGTCCAGCAGGAGGGTGTACGTCACGGAGCCGACGGACTTGTCGACCTTGCCGGTGGACAGCCGCTCCAGGAAGGCGGCGGATCCGGGTCCGCTCACCTCGAGCCTCTTGAGGGCCGTCATGTCGTACATCGCGACGGTCTCGCGGGTGGCCTGCGCCTCGGCGCCGACGATGGGCGACCAGTAGCGCGCGGCCCAGTCGTTGGGGGCGACGATGGAACGGCCTTCGACCAGGCCCGCGTTGGCCTCGTACCACTGGGGGCGCTCCCAGCCGTTCGCCTCCAGGAAGAAGGCTCCCAGCTCCTGCTGGCGGGCGTGGAAGGGGCTGGTGCGGATCGGCCGCGGGTCCCCCGACGGCTGCAGCGGGTGCAGGATGTCGTAGACCTCGACGAAGTTCTGGCAGTCGCGCGCCAGGACGTACTCCGGGGACAGTTGGTGCGGCTCGAAGCGGTTGACGTCGCACTCGTGCAGGTCGAAGGACGAGCAGTAACCGTCGACCAGCCATTCGGCCACGGCCCGCCCCACACCCGCCGAGTGGGTGACCCAGACGGCCTCGGCGACCCAGAAGCCCTTGACGTCCGGGGACTCCCCGAGGAGCGGCAGGTTGTCGGTGGTGAAGGAGAACAGGCCGTTGATGCCCTCCTCGATCTTGGCCTCCCCCGTCGCGGGGAGCAGGGACTGGGTTTCGGCCCAGGCGTCCGCGAAGTCGTCCTCGGTGAACTTGAGGACCGACGGCATCCGGTCGGCTTCGTCCACGGACAGGATGTCGTCGGCGGAGACCGGCATCGGGCGGTGACCGTAGTAGCCGATGCCCAGGCCGTCGAAGCGGTCGCGGTAGTAGAGGTCGGCGTCCTGGTGGCGCAGGATCGGGCGCACCGCCTCCTCCGTCTGGCCCGCGAGCGCCGGTACCGGGCCGGTCCAGGCGAGTTGGTGGGCGAGCGGGGTGAGCGGGAGGTTCATGCCGACCATGCGGGCGATCTTCGGGCCCCAGATGCCGGCGCAGCACACGACGATGTCGGCGGGGATCTCGCCCTGGTCGGTGAGGACGCCGGTCACGCGGCCCTCGCTCTGCTGGACGTCGAGGACTTCGTGGCGGGCCAGGAAGCGTACGCCACGCTCGGTGGCCCGCCGGATCTGTGCCTCGACGGCGAGGACGGCCTTGGCGAGGCCGTCCGTCGGTACCAGGAGCCCGCCGAGGACTCTGTCCGGGTTCACCAGCGGGTGCTGTTCGACGCACTCCTCGGGGCTCAGCAGTCGGCCCTCGATGCCCCAGGCGGTGATCCAGCCGTGGCGGCGGCGCAGTTCCGTGAGGCGCTCCGGGGTGGTTGCCACTTCGAGGCCGCCGACCTGCAGGAAACAGGGCTTGCCGTCGACATCGAGGGAGCAGAACTTCTCGACGGTGTAGCGGGCCAGTTCGGTCATCGTCTTGGAGGAGTTCGTCTGGAAGACCAGGCCCGGGGCGTGCGAACTCGAGCCCCCGGTGGCGGGGAGCGGGCCCTGGTCGACCACGGTCACTTCGGTCCAGCCTCGCGCGGAGATCTCGTCCGCGAGTGCCGCTCCCACGACGCCCGCTCCGATGATCACCACTCGGGGTCCCGCCATCGCCGCACCTCCGAATTCAAAACCGGTTCAGTTGCTTTGTACGCAACATGATTCAGGTTGCGCAACTCAATGTGCCTGTCGCGAGGATGGGTGTCAAGGGGTCGGCGACGTCGGTGAACAGCCCGAAACATGAAGGGGCCCGGCAGGCTGCGCATGCAGCCTGCCGGGCCCCTTCGCGGGCTCTCCGGCTCGCTCGTGCGTCGACGCTCCGACAGCCGGCGAAGGCGCCGGAGACGGTACGGCGTCCCTCCCTACTTGAGCCAGGCGTCGACCTTGCCGCGATTCGCGTCGACCCACTTCTTCGCCGCCGCGTCGTCCGACATCTTGTCCTGCGCGATGTACTTGGCCACGGTGTTCTGGTCGTCGTTGGTCCAGTTGAAGTTCTTCACCAGCTTGTACGCCGGACTGCCGGCCTGGGCGAACTTGGCACTGACGATCTTGTCCAGGTCGTAGACGGGATAGTCGCAGGCGACCTTCGCCGCGTCGGCGTCACAGCCCGTCGTGTACTTGGGCAGATCAACCTTCACCAGCGGCACCTCGGACAGGAACCACTGCGGCTCGTAGAAGTAGCCGATCACCCATTGCTTGTTCTTCTCGGCGGTTCGGAACGCCTGGATGAGCGCGGTCTCGCTGCCCGCATACACCACCTTGAAGTTCAGCTTCAGGTTCTTGACCAGTGCCGCGTCATTGGTGACGTACGACGGGTCGCCGTCGAGCAGCTGCCCCTTGCCGCCCGACTCGGACGTCTTGAAGTTGGACGCGTACTTGTTGAGATTCTGCCAATTGGTGATGTCCGGGTGCGCCTTCGCCAGCCACGGCGGCACGAACCAGCCGATGATGCCCTTGTTGCCGGTCTGGCCCGCCTCGACGGCGGTCTTCTGCCCGGTGATGTACTTCTTCTTCAGATCGTCGTGACCCCAGTTCTCCAGGACGGCGTCGACCTCGCCCGTGCCGAAACCCTGCCAGGCGATCTCTTCCTTCAAGTCCTTCTTCGTTACCGTGCAGCCGAGGTCGTGCTGCGCGACGTACGCGACGACCGCCGCGTCCGCCTCGTAGCCCACCCACGGATTGACGGCGAGGTTGAATGTGCCGCACTTGCCCGAACTCTTGGAGCCGGAGGAGGAACTGTCGCCCACCTTCGCTCCGCCGCAAGCGGTGAGGGTGAGGCCGAGGACGGCCAGGCCGGCTGCGCCGGCTCGCCAGTGTCTTGCCATGGTGTCGTGCTCCTTATGCGCTGGTGCGTCGCGCCGCAGCCTGAGTGATCCGGTCGAACATGACTCCGAGCAGTACGATGGCGAGCCCCGCCGCCAGCCCCTTGCCGTACAGCTGTCCCTGCGAGAAACCGGCCACGACGTCGTAGCCGAGGGCGCCCGCGCCTACCAGGCCGCCCACAACAACCATCGACAGCACGTAGATCAGGCCCTGGTTGGTCGCGAGAGTCAGGGCGCTGCGTGACATCGGCAGTTGAACCTTGGTGATGATCTGCCAGGTGCTGCACCCGGCGGACGTGGCCGCTTCCACGGTGGTCTCGGGCACGGCCCGCACTCCATCCGCGATGATCTTCATGGCGACCGGCGCCGCATAGACGACGGCGGCGACGATGGCCGTGAAGCGTGTCGCGCCGAACAGCGCGAGAAACGGCACGAGATAGACGAACGGGGGCATGACCTGGGCGGCGTCCAGAGTGGGCCGCAGCAGCCGGTCCACGAGCAGGCTGCGCCCCATCCACACCCCGAAGACGACTCCGAGCACCATCACCAGCACCGTCGCGACGACGGTCGAAGCCAACGTCGTCATGCCGTCCGACCACACGCCCGTGCCGACCAGCAGGCCCACGCACACGACAGTGGTGACCCCGGCGCGCCAGCCGCCGAGCACCACGCCCATGGCGATCAGTACCGCGCCGACGAGCCACCACGGGGAGTCGGTGAGCAGCGACTGGAACGGATTGAGCAGGCCGTTGGTGACGACGTCGCGGAAGGTGTTCGTAATGCCCGACAGGTTGTCCTGTGCCCAGGTGGTCGCGGTGGCCGCCGCGCTCGCGATGGAGCTGCCGAGGCCGCCACTGCCGGGGAACTCCGCAGCCCACACGTAGGTGTGCGACAAATGGATGAGGACGGCGACGACCACGGCACCCGCTCCCAGCAGCGGCCGCCGCCAGGTGAGGAAGCGGCCGCCGGAGCGCCGGGCGGCCTCCTCCCGTCCGCTGGCCGCGGTCGTGACCCGGTCGAGGACGATCGCCATCACGACAATGGCCAGGCCCGCGTTGAAGGCCGTCCCCACATCGAGCGACTGCAGGGCCTGGACGACGGTCTTGCCGAGGCCGGGCGCGTCGATCAGGGCCGCGATGGTCACCATCGCGAGGGCGGCCATGATGGTCTGGTTGACGCCCATCACCACGGTCCGCTTGGACATCGGCAGCAGGACCTTCTGCAGCGCCTGCCGCCGTGTCGCGCCCAGCGAGTCGGCCGCTTCGACGGTGGTCACCGGCACGGAACGGATGGCGTGCGCGGTGATGCGGATCGCCGGCGGGGCCGCATAGATCAGGGTGGCGATCGTGGCGGAGGCAGGGCCGATGAGGAAGAACAGGGTCAGTGGGGCCAGGTAGACGAAGGTCGGCATCGTCTGCATGAAGTCCAGGAAGGGCGTCACGATCCGGTTGAACCGGTCGGACAGCCCGGCCCACACGCCCAGCGGGATCGCGAACAGCAGCGCGACCAGGACCGCCGAGAGTGTGAGCGAGAGGGTGTCCATGCTCTCCTGCCACAGGCCCTGCAGCCCGAAGAGGGTGAACCCGGCCACCGCCAGCAGAGCGACCCGCCAGTTGCCCACGGCCCATGAGACGTAGCCGGCGATGCCGACCACGCCGAGCCACCCGATCTGCGGGACGGGGCGGCCGCCGGACGGCTGTGAGATCAGGCCCTGGACGAAGGTCACCAGGTTGTCGATGACCAGACGGATCTCGTTGAAGAAGTAGAGGAAGAGCGGGTTGGAGTTGCGGTTCGCGCCGATCGTGTCGTTGACATCGTTGAACCACCGGTGCAGACCGGTGAGGTCTGCGGCTGCCAGGCTCAGGGTCTGCTTCCCGCGGAACACGGCGAACAGGACCAGCCAGGCAACCAGGATCGCGGCCACCACCATGCGCCGGGGGACCTTGCGGACACCGGCGAGGGCTGTGGTCTTCTCCAGGGCGACGGCCATCACATGCCGCCTTGCTGTCCGGCGACCACCGAGAGGATCTCCTCGTCACCGACGATGCCGAGCAGCTTGCCGTTCTCGACGACCTTGACCGGCCTGTCGGCCGCCAGTACCGCCCGGGTGGCTTCCCGCACCACGACGTCCGGGCCCAGCTCGGGACCGTCCAGGGCGTCGTCCGGCTCCGGGGGCCGCATGATCCACCGCAGGGTGAGGACATCGCCGCGCGGCACGTCCTTGACGAATTCGCGTACGTAGTCGTCGGCAGGGGCTCCGACCAGTTCGTCTCCGGTGCCGCACTGGACCATCCTGCCGTCGCGCATGATGAGAATGCGGTCGCCCAGCTTGAGCGCCTCGGAGAGGTCGTGAGTGATGAACACCATCGTCTTGCCGACCTCGTGGTGCAGGCGGATGACCTCGTTCTGCATGTCACGGCGGATCAGCGGGTCGAGCGCCGAGAACGGTTCGTCGAAGAAGAGCACGTCCGGGTCGCCGGCCAGCGCGCGGGCGAGGCCGACCCGCTGCTGCATACCACCGGAGAGCTGGTCGGGGTACGAGTTCTCGTAGCCGGCGAGGCCGACCAGTTCGACGACCTCCAGGGCCCGCCTGGTGCGTTCGGCCTTGCTCATGCCGCGGATCTCCAGGCCGAAGGCCACATTTTCGACGACGCGGCGGTGGGGCAGCAGCCCGAAGTGCTGGAAGACCATGGAGAACTTGCGGCGCCGCAGTTCGCGCAGGCGTTTGTCGTCCGCGTCGCGGATGTCCTCGCCCTCGAAGACGACCTCTCCGGCGGTGGGTTCGATCAGCCGGGTCAGACATCGCACCAGCGTGGACTTGCCCGAGCCCGACAGGCCCATGACCACGAAGACCTCGCCGGGAGACACTTCGAAGTTCAAGTCGCGTACGGCGGCGGTGCATCCCGTGCGGTCCATGAGCTCGCGGCGAGTGAGCCCGCACAGCTCGTCGGAGTCCGGCACCCGGTCGGCCTTCGGCCCGAACACCTTCCACAGCCTGCGCACGGATATGACCGGAGTGTGGTCCGAGTCCTGGGGCGTGCCGCGCCGCTGCGGCACCTCGGTCTGTGTTGGGGTCACGATCGACCTCTTTTCGGCGTTCAGCCGCGGAACCAGCGCTGCGGCCGGGGTTGGATGTTCTGCCAGATGTGCTTGGGCTCTCGGTACTCGTCCAGGCCGGTTGGTCCCAGCTCCCTACCCACGCCCGAGTGCCCGAAGCCACCCCATTCCGCTTGCGGCACATAGGGGTGGTAGTCGTTGATCCACACCGTGCCGTGGCGCAGCCGCCGGGCGACCCGCTGGGCCTTGCCGGCGTCCTGCGTCCAGACGGCTCCGGCGAGCCCGTACTCGGTGTCGTTGGCGATGCGTACGGCATCGTCCTCGTCATGGAAGCGCTCGACGGTGAGCACGGGTCCAAAGGACTCCTCGTGCACCACGCGCATGTCCTGCCGGCACTCGTCGAGCACGGTGGGCGGGTAGTAGTGGCCGTTCGCCAGTGCGGGATCAACGGGACGTTCGCCGCCGCAGCGCAGGACGGCGCCTTCGGCGAGGCCCGCCGCGACGTACGCCTCGACCTTCTCCCGGTGCTGGGAGGAAATCAGCGCTCCGGTCTCGGCCTCGAGGTCGAAGGGGCCGCCGAGGCGGATCTGGCGGGCACGGCGGACGACCTCGTCGACGAAGGCGTCGTGGAGGGAATCCTCGACGATCAGCCGGGCGCCGGCCGAGCAGACCTGTCCCGAGTGCAGGAAGACGGCCGTGAGGGCGAAGTCCACAGCCGTCTCGAAGTCCGCATCGGCGAAGACGACGTTGGGGTTCTTGCCGCCGAGCTCCAGCGCGACCTTCTTCACGGTCGCGGCGGCGGTGGCCATGATGCGCCGGCCGGTATGAAGGCCTCCGGTGAAGGAGACCATGTCCACGGCGGGGTCCTCGGAGAGCGGTGCGCCCGCCTCGGGACCGGTGCCCAGGACGAGATTGGCGGCGCCGGCCGGCAGCCCCGCCTCCTCGAGCGCCTTCATCAGAAGGATCGAGGTGGAGGGGGTGAGTTCACTGGGCTTGAGGACGATCGTGTTGCCCGCGAGGAGGGCGGGAGCGACCTTCCAGGACGCCTGGAGCAGCGGATAGTTCCAGGGGGTGATCAGCCCGCACACGCCGACCGGTTCGTGGACGACGCGGCTGATGGCGTCGTCGCGGCCGGTGTCGATCACGCGGCCGGCGTCAGTGCCCCCGATCCCCCCGTAGTAGCGGAAGCAGGAGACGACGTCGGCGATGTCGTATTCGCTCTCGACCAGCCGCTTGCCGGTGTCCAGCGATTCGGCGCGGGCGAATTCCTTGGCGTCGCGTTCGATGAGGTCGGCGGTCCGCAGCAGCAGCGCACCGCGCTCCCGCTCGGGGGTGCGCGGCCAGGGTCCCTCGTCGAAGGCGCGGCGGGCCGCGGCGATCGCCGCCTCGGTGTCGGGGCGCGTCCCTTCCGATACGGTCGCGGTGAGCGTGCCGTCAGCGGGACAGCGGATTTCCCGGCGGCCTCCGGCCACCGGCTCCCGCCATTCTCCGTCCACATACAGGTCTGCCACGCGCCCAGCCCTTCAACCGAAATGCGTTGCGCATCGTGCATTCAATTGCTTGTGGTGGAACACCCTGGCGAATGCTCAGACCTACGTCAAGGGGTTGGCGGATGACGATTTCACTATGCGGGCAGTTGCCCGGCCACCCTTGACCGCAAGGGACACCGAGACGACCATGTTGCGCATCGCTCACCATGTTGTGCAATACGCACCAGCGGAGGCTGCCCATGTCCCCTCGACCGCAACCTGGCCGTGAGTACGTCCTCACCCTCTCGTGTCCCGACCGCGCGGGACTGGTCCACGCCGTGAGCGGCTTTCTCGTCAGGAACTCGGGCAACATCCTGGAGAGCCAGCAGTTCGACGATCGACTCCAGGGCCGATTCTTCATGAGGGTCCACTTCGACGTTTCCGACCCGAAGGCGGAACTGGAAAATCTGCGTTTCCGCTTCGGTCCCGTCGCGGAGGCCTACCGGATCTCCTGGACCCTCCGGGACGCCTCCACCCCGACCCGGACGCTGATCATGGTGTCCAAGTTCGGCCACTGCCTCAACGATCTGCTCTTCCGCCGGCGTACCGGCGCGCTCAACATCGAGATCCCCGCGATCGTCTCCAACCACCGGGACTTCGAGCGGCTGGCGGAGTCCTACGGCGTCCCCTTCCATCACATCCCGGTCGCCAAGGACGCCAAGGCCGAGGCCGAGACGCGACTGCTGGAGCTGGTGCACGAGCTGGACATCGACCTTGTCGTACTGGCCCGCTACATGCAGATCCTCTCCGACGACCTGTGCAAGCAGCTCGAGGGCCGCGCCATCAACATCCATCACTCCTTCCTACCCAGCTTCAAGGGCGCACGCCCGTACGAGCAGGCCTACGACCGCGGAGTGAAGCTCGTCGGCGCGACGGCGCACTACGTGACACCGGACCTGGACGAGGGGCAGATCATCGAGCAGGACGTGGTCAGGGTGGACCATTCGCTCGACCCCGGGGAACTGGTCACGGTCGGGCGGGACGTGGAGGCACAGGTGCTCGCGCACGCGGTGAAGTGGCACAGCGAGAGCCGCGTCATGGTGGACGGCAACCGTACGGTGGTCTTCCGCTGAGCGGTGCGGCACGACGGCGGGCGGGCCGGAGTCCGGCCCGCCCGCCCGCCGTCGTACACGGCCCCCGAAGCGGCCTTCAGCCACCGAGACGGTCCAGCAGCGCGCGGCGCCACCGCTCTGTCTCGGCGATCTGGTTGAAGGTGAACAGGTGCAGGCCGGCCACCCCCGCCGACGGCGCCGTGAGGGCCTCGGCGCTGCGGGCGAGCAGCCGCTCGGGCGAGTAGCCGCCGGGTGCCGCGAAGCGCAGGAACCAGGCGGCATGCCGGGTCAGAAAGCGCGTCGACTCCCCCACGCCGATCTTCGCCGCCATGGACAGCAGCCTGGCCCGCTGCACGGGCCCGGCCACGCCCACATGGACAGGCAGGCGGACACCGCGGCGGCGTGTCCGGGCGAGCCAGTCGCCCAGCACGCGCGGGTCGAAGCAGAGGTTGCTCACGATGTAGGTGGCGTGCTCGCGCTTGTCCCACATCGCCTGGATGGTGATGTCGTCATGGATGAGCGGATGGCTCTCGGGATAGCCGGTGATGCCCACGCGGGCGAAGGGGCTGCCCAGCTCGCTCAGCCTGCGCAGTACCGGCAGCGCTCCGTCGTAGGCCCCGGCCGGCGGGTCGGCGTCGCCCGCTGGGACGAAGACGTCCTCCACACCCGCCTCGCGGAGCCGGTCGGCCACCTCCTTCAGGTGCGCGTCGTCCCGCAGCAGCCGCGCGGGCACGTGCGGGACGACGCGGTGTCCGTGCGCCGCGAGCCGGCTCGTGAGGTCGAGGGTCGGCTCCAGGCCCTTGACCGGCGACGCCGTCACGGTGACCACGACCTCGCGGGGGACATGGGCGAGGACCTTGTCCTCGGTGGCCTTCGCGGGCAGCACCTCGTAGCGGACACTGTCCAGCAGCGCCCGGAGCCCTGCGGAACCCACGTCTACCCGGCCTGCTTCTGGGCATCACGGTGGCGGTAGTACGCGGCCTTCGACGGCGCCGGCGGTTCCTTGCCGAGGATCAGGTCGGCGGCCTTCTCGGCGATCATCATCACCGGTGCGTAGATGTTGCCGTTGGTGACGTAGGGCATGACGGAGGCGTCCACCACGCGCAGGCCGTCCAGGCCGTGTACGCGCATGCTGGCGGGGTCGACGACCGACATCTCGTCCGTGCCCATCTTGCAGGTGCAGGACGGATGCAGGGCGGTCTCGCCCTCCTTCGCGACCCAGGCGAGGATCTCCTCCTCCGTCTCCACGGACGGCCCGGGCGAGACCTCCCCGTCGTTGTAGGGAGCGAGAGCGGGCTGGTTGAGGAGCTTGCGGGCCACTCGGATCGCCTCGACCCATTCTCGGCGGTCCTGCGCGGTGGAGAGGTAGTTGAAACGCAGTGCCGGGTGCTCGCGCGGGTCCTTGCTCTTGATCTTCACCGAGCCGATGGCGTCGGAGTACATGGGGCCGACATGCACCTGGTAGCCGTGGCCGCCGGAGGGCGAGGAGCCGTCGTAGCGGACCGCGACCGGCAGGAAGTGGAACATCAGATTGGGGTACTCCACGTCCTCGTTGCTGCGGGCGAAACCGCCGGCCTCGAAGTGGTTGGTGGCGGCCGGCCCCTTGCGGAAGAGCCACTGCAGTCCGATGAAGGGGGCCCGCCACTTCGCCATGTACGGCTGCATGGAGACCGGCTGCTTACAGGCGTACTGGACGTAGACCTCCAGATGGTCCTGCATGTTCTCGCCGACGCCCGGGAGGTGGTGGACGACGTCGATGCCGAGGTCGCTCAGCTCCTCTGCGTTGCCGACGCCCGAGAGCTGCAGCAGCTGCGGGGAGTTGATCGCGCCGCCGCAGAGGATGACTTCTCCGGCTCGGACCTGCTGGGGCGCACCGCGGCCGCGCTGATACTCGACGCCGACGGCGCGCTTGCCCTCGAAGAGCACCCGGGTGACGAGGGCACGGGTGGTGACCGTGAGATTGGGCCGCTTCATCGCGGGCTTTAGGTACGCCTTCGAGGCCGACAGACGACGCCCGCGGTGAACATTGCGGTCAAATGGTGCGAAACCTTCCTGACGGTAGCCGTTGACGTCGTCGGTGCGGGCGTAACCGGCCTCCTGGACGGCTTCGAGGAAGGCGGTGAAGAGCGGGTTGGTCGCCGGGCCGCGCTCGAGGACGAGGGGGCCGTCATGGCCACGGAACTCGTCGTCCGGATCGGCCGCGAGACAGTTCTCCATCCGTCGGAAGTACGGCAGGCAGTGCGCGTAGTCCCAGGCCTCCATGCCGGGGTCGGCCGCCCAGCGTTCGTAGTCCATGGGGTTGCCGCGCTGGAAGATCATGCCGTTGATGCTGCTGGAGCCGCCCAGCACCTTGCCGCGCGCGTGATAGATGCGCCTGCCGCCCATGTGGGGTTCGGGCTCGGACTCGTACTTCCAGTCGTAGAACCGGCTGCCGATCGGATAGGTAAGCGCCGCCGGCATGTGGATGAAGACATCCCACGGGTAGTCGGACCGGCCGGCCTCCAGCACCAGCACCCGGTTCGCCGGGTCTGCGGAGAGCCTGTTCGCCAGTGCACTGCCGGCCGATCCGCCGCCGACGATGACGAAGTCGTATTGCAGGGGAGCCATGGTGCCTCGTCTCGCTCGCGCCGTAGATACGCCAGGCATGCTAGTACCAGTAGCGCTATACGCACCAGGTTGCGTTCAACGCAACTTGCAAGGACTTTGTTCCGGTGCCGCTTACTTGCGCCGGTGTTGTTTACTACGCGTATAGTTTCGCTGTGAGCAACTACAGTCCAGATACCGAAACATCCAACGCACAGTCCGGTGGAGTGCAGTCGGTCGACCGCGCCATCAGCGTCCTGGAGATCCTGGCCCACCGCGGCGAAGCGGGCGTCAGTGAAGTGGCCGCCGAGATCGATGTTCACAAGTCCACCGCGTTCCGCCTGCTCGGCGCCCTCGAGGCGCGCGGCCTCGTGGAGCAGGCGGGCGAGCGCGGCAAGTACCGTCTGGGCTTCGGCATCGTACGCCTGGCCGGCGCGGTCACGGGTCGCCTCGACATCACGCAGCAGGGCCGCCCGGTGTGCGAGCGCCTCGCCGAGGAGATCGGCGAGACGGTCAACATCGCCGTCATGCAGGAGCACTACGCGATCAACCTCTACCAGGTGCGCGGCCCGGCGGCCGTCGCCGCGCACAACTGGGTCGGGGAGCTGACCCCGCTGCACGCCACCTCCAGCGGCAAGATCCTGTTGGCGTACCTGCCCGCCAAGGAGCGCGCCGCGCTGCTGTCCGAGGCCGGCCTGAAGAAGGTCACCCCGCACACCATCACGGCCAAGGCGAAGCTCGAGAAGAACCTCACCGAGGCCCGCGAGCGCGGCTACGCCTGGACCCTGGAGGAGCTGGAGATCGGTCTGCACGCCTTGGCCGCACCGATCCGCAACCGGGACGGCGAGGTCATCGCGGCGCTCAGCGCCTCAGGTCCCTCGTACCGGTTCACCGAGGAGCGTGTGCACGGGCTCGCTCCGGTGCTGCTCAAGGGCGCGGAGGAGATCAGCCACCGGATGGGCTACCTGGGCTGAGCGGGCGGTCCGTCGCCGGTACCGGCCGACGAAGGGCGAGGCGTGGATCGCACGAGCGATCGCCGTCACTGCGACTGCGGGGCGCACAGGCGCTCGTTCACCCAGTCGTGGAAGGCACCGATGTGGTGCTCGCTGGGCACCAGCACGCCGCCCTTGGCGTACAGCCTGGAGCTCATTCCGGGCTGGGTGCGCTCGCATGCCTCGAAGTCCTGGCGGTTGACCCGGTCGAAGAGCTCCACGGACCGGCTGACGTCCTTGCCGCTGTCGACGACGCGAGGGAGGTACAGCCAGTCGCACTCGACGATCGTGCGGTCGACGGCCACCGGGTACATCCGGTGGAAGATCACGTGGTCGGGGACGAGGTTGATGAAGACCTGCGGCTTGACGGTGATCGCGTAGTAGCGGCGGTCCTGGTCCTCGGACACGCCGGGGATGCGCTCCAGGCCCTCGGAGCCGTCGACGGTGAAGCCCTGGACCTCCGCACCGAATTCGGCGCCGTGCCCGACGTAGTACTGGGCGGCGTAGCCGTCGGCGAACTCGGGGAGCACCTCGGTGAGTTCGGGGTGGATCGTGGCGCAGTGGTAGCACTCCATGAAGTTCTCGATGATGAGCTTCCAGTTCGCCTTGACGTCGTAGACGATCCTCTTGCCGACGGCGAGGTTGTCGATGTCGTAGCGCTCGATCGACTCCGCGTCGCCGAGGCGGGCGACGACCTCACCGATGACGTCCTCCTCGAAGGAGGGCGGATTCTCCGCCAGGCAGACCCAGACATAGCCGAGCCATTCACGCGTGGCCACGTTCACCAGGCCGTATTCGGTGCGGCCGACGTCGGGCATCTTGGTGAGGTTGGGCGCCGCGACGAGCTTGCCCGTCAGGTCGTACGTCCAGGCGTGGTACGGGCACTGGAAGGCCCGCTTGACCTCGCCGCTGTCGTCCGTGCATATCTTGGCTCCGCGATGCCGACAGACGTTGAAATAGGCCCGGATCGAGTTGTCCCGGGCGCGGGTGACGAGGATGCTCTCACGGCCCACGTCAACGGTCCGGAAGGCCCCGGGCTTCCCCAGGTCCGACGAGCGCGCCACGCAGAACCACATCGTCTCGAAGATGCGCTCCTGCTCCTGGGCGAAGATCCCCGGATCGGTGTAGGAGGGGCCGGGGAGGGTGGCGATCAGGCTGTCCGGCAGGCTGGTCGAGGTCACGGTGCACTCCTCGGGAAACGTCGTGGATCGGTCATTCACGCGCCGGGAAGAGCGTCTCCGGACGGCGTTGTGTATGGAGCAACGCTGCGCGTCATATGAAACTGCAGCATGGGATGCGGCATGAGCGGTGTCAAGACGTCGTGACGGTGAGCTGCTTGCGCCAGCGGGTGAACACCCGCGGCTGGTTCATCGCGAGCACGGCGACCGGATGGCCGGCACGCCGGTAGACGGCAAGGAAATTGCGGTCGTCCGTGGCGCCTTCCTCGACCGTCACACTGTCTGCTCCGGTCGCATGGCCGGCGAACTGGATCTTCACCCCGTACTGGTCCGACCAGAAGTACGGCGGCCGGGGCACGCCCGGTTCCACCGCTCCCCACGACAGCAGCGCGGCGACGGCCGCGTCGGGGCGCTCCCGCGCACCGGTCCAGTGTTCGACGCGGCGGTGGACGCCCGCACGGGGGTCGTACCAGGAGGCGCAGTCACCGACCGCGACCACACCGGCCAGGCTGGTGCGGCCGTCCGCGCCGCACTTCACGCCATTGTCGAGCGCGACTCCGGATCCTTCCAGCCACTCCACACAAGGGCGTGCGCCCACACCGACGACGACGCTGTCGGCAGGGACACTTCGACCGTCCTCGAGCAGGACGGCGTCGACCCTCCTCTCACCGCTCAGCCCTTTGACGCCCACGCCGCACAACAGCCGTACGCCGTGGTCCGCGTGGAGTGCGGAGACGATGCCCCCCATGGCCTCGCCGAGCGGTCCGGCCAGCGGTGTCGGAGCCGCCTCGATCACCGTCACGTCGAGTCCGAGGGTGTGGGCGGTGGAGGCGACCTCGGCGCCGATGAATCCGCCGCCGATCACGACGAGCCGTCCACCACGGGCCAGTTGGTCCCGCAGGCCGCGGGCGTCGTCCAGGGTGCGCAGGACGTGCACTCCGGCCAGGCCGTCGGTGCCCGGCAGCCGGCGCGCGGCCGCGCCGGTCGCGATGACGATGCCGTCGACGCGGACTTCCCGGCCGTCGGCGAGCCGGATGGCGCGCTCCGTGCGGTCGAGTCCGGTGGCGCGGCTACCGAGCAGCCACTCCGCCTGCAGGTCCTCGTCGTCCGTCTCCAGCGCGAGATCCGCCTCGCCGATGCCGCCGGCCAGGAACTCCTTGGACAGCGGCGGCCTGTCGTACGGGCGGTGGGGCTCGTCGCCGATGACGACCAGCCGGCCGTCGTAGCCCTGTTTCCGCAGTGAGCGCGCCGCCGACAGGCCGGCCAGCGAGGCACCCACAACGGCCACTGTCCTCACGCGGGACCGCCGGCGAGCCGGGATGCGACGCAGGGCGGCAGATTGGGGGCATCCGTGGACACCCGGACGTAGATCATGCCGTCCTCCACGAGCACCTCATGGGTCCGGACCGGGAGCTTGGCCGGAGGGGCGTCTGCGGCGCCTGTCCTCAGGTCGAACTTGGAGGCGTGGAGCGGGCATTCCACCTCGCAGCCCTCCAACCACCCGTCGGCGAGCGACGCGTCCTGATGGGTGCAGGTGTCGTCGATGGCGAAGACCTCGCCGTCGTCGGTATGGAACACCGAGACCGGCGGATCGATGTCGAGCCGGTAGGCCTCGCCTCGCGGGAGATCCGCGAGACGGCACGCGGGAATCATCATGACACCTCGGTGCGTATAGCGAAACGGATTGCGGTAAGCGCAACATCAGTCTGAGGTCGGCCCGAAGCCTTGTCAAGGCACAAAGAGGTCGGGCCAAGCCGATGCTCGAGTTGCATAACATGCAACTCAATGTGTAATGAACAACAGCACGCGAACGGGGCCCGATGCCGGAGAGAGCGTGTTCCACCAGCTCAAGAAGGGCATCGGGCCCTAGCAGCTCCCATGTCGCGGGTGCGCGAAGGCGACCCGCCGCTTCGGCCCGCGGTGGGCGCGAGTCGGGGGCGGGCTCGTACGGTTCGGTGGGCGGTCAGAAGCCGCGGTCGATCCACTCCTGAAGGTGCGGGGCCTCCGCGGCGACCGTGGTCGTCTCCCCGTGTCCGGTGTGTACGACGGTGTCGCCGGGAAGAGTGAGCAGCCGGTCCCGGATGGAGTCGACGATCGTGCCGAAGTCGCTGTACGACCTTCCCGTCGCCCCCGGACCGCCCGCGAAGAGGGTGTCACCACTGAACAGCGCCGTCAGGCCCGGCGCATACAGGCAGACAGCGCCGGGAGCATGGCCGGGAGTGTGCAGAATCGTCAGCTCGACACCCGCGACCTTGAGGACCTGCCCGTCGGCCAGTTCGCCGTCGGGCATCCGGTCCGGGTAGGTCTGCTTCCACAGCGGCAGGTCGTCCGCGTGAAGCAGGATCGGGGCACCGGTGCGCGCCGCGAGTTCGGGCGCGGCATCGATGTGGTCGTTGTGGGCGTGGGTGCACACGATGGCCCGCAGGTTGCGCCCGCCAAGGGCTTGGGCGATCACGTCGGCGTCATGTGCGGCGTCGACGACGACGGCCTCGGTGTCGTCGCCGATGATCCACACGTTGTTGTCCACGTCCCAGGTGCCGCCGTCCAGCGAGAAGGTCCCCGAGGTGACGAGGCGTTCGATGCGGGCACCGGCCATCACAGGACCACCACCGAGCGCAGCACGTCGCCGCCATGCATCCGCGCGAAGGCCTTCTCGACCTCGTCCAGCGCGATGGTCTCCGTGACGAAGGCGTCCAGGTCCAGACGGCCCTGCAGATAGAGGTCGATGAGCATCGGGAAGTCACGGGAGGGCAGACAGTCGCCGTACCACGAGGACTTCAGCGCGCCGCCCCGGCCGAAGACGTCGAGCAGCGGCAGTTCGAGCTTCATCTCCGGGGTCGGTACGCCGACCAGGACGACCGTGCCGGCCAGGTCGCGGGCGTAGAAGGCCTGCCGGTACGTCTCCGGGCGGCCGACCGCCTCGATGACGACGTCGGCGCCGAAACCGCCGGTCAGGTCACGGATCGCCTCGACCGGATCGGACTCCTTGGAGTTGACGGTGTGGGTCGCGCCCAGCTTCTTGGCGGTGGCCAGCTTTCGGTCGTCGATGTCCACGGCGATGATCTTCGCCGCCCCCGCCAGGTTCGACCCTACGACCGCCGCGTCCCCGACGCCGCCGCATCCGATGACCGCCACGCTGTCACCACGTCCGACCTTGCCCGTGTTGATGGCCGCTCCGATGCCCGCCATCACCCCACAGCCCAGCAGTCCGGCGGCGGCCGCCGACGCCGCCCGGTCGACCTTCGTACACTGCCCGGCCGCCACCAGCGTCTTCTCCGCGAACGCGCCGATACCCAGCGCCGGAGACAGTTCGGTGCCGTCGGCCAAGGTCATCTTCTGCTTCGCGTTGTGGGTGTTGAAGCAGTACCACGGCCGTCCGCGCAGGCAGGCCCGGCACAGCCCGCACACGGCGCGCCAGTTGAGGATGACGAAGTCCCCGGGGGCGACGTCGGTGACACCCTCCCCCACAGACTCCACGACACCTGCGGCCTCGTGGCCGAGCAGGAAGGGAAAGTCGTCGCTGATGCCGCCCTCGCGATAGTGCAGATCGGTGTGGCAGACCCCGCAGGCCTCGATCTTCACCAGCGCCTCGCCCGGGCCCGGGTCGGGCACGATGATCGTTTCCAGGCTGACGGGGGCACCCTTCCCCCGCGCGACGACAGCACGGACCTGGTGAGTCATGGCCACTCCTCTGCTGTTACGAGACCCGAGTATCAGATGTTGCTCATTGCGGCACGCATCTCATGTGTCGCAACACAGCATCCTGGAGTGCCGACCCGGGGTCAAGGATTCGTCACACAGCACACCGCACGGGATTCCCGGGTCTTGGGACCACTGGGCGTTTGGCTGGGCAGAGCGGCGGTCCGGCCCCGGCCGTGCGGCTCAGCCCAGGTAGAAGTCCTTGCGAGCGGCTACGAACGCTTGGATGGTTTGGGCGGGGACACCAGTGACGCGTTCGACGTCGTCGGACGCGCGGTCGTAGCGGTTCTCGCGGTGGAGTCGGGCCATGGTGGCGATGTGCTCTTCTGTGTGTGGCGGCAGGCCCGCCTTGGCGAGCACGTCGGCCCGCCACCGGCCCAGCGGCACGTCCGCATAGGTCACGGGGCGCCCCAGCGCCCGTGCGAACTCCTCGGCCATCTCTGGCATGTCGACCGTGCGTGGTCCGGTGAGCTCGTAGACGTGTCCGATGTGCGGAGCCGGGTTGCGGAGCACGGTGGCGACCACCCGGGCGACGTCGTCGATGGCGACCGGCGACGTGCGCCCGGTACCGAACGGCAGCGCGATCGTGCCGTTCTCCCGGATCGACTGCGCCGCCAGCGTGGTGAACAGCGGATTGTCCAGGAACGCCGTCGGCCGGATGTGGACCACGGGCAGACCCGACCAGTTCAGTACCTGTTCCGCCAGCCAGTGCAGCCGCTGCTGGTGGGACTCCGCGGTGCTGGTGGCGGTCATCTGCGACACCGTCATCTGTGACATGTCGACCAGGCCGTCCAGGTGGCCGTGTTCGCGCGCCACGGTGGCCACCACCGTCGCGGCCAGCAGATGGTCCGGCGACACCGGCATCGCGAAGTACATCCGTCCGACACCCTGCAGCGCGGGCGCGACGGTCTCGGGCCGGGTCAGGTCGCCGACGACGACCTCCGCCCCGGTCGCGCGCAACTCGGCCGCGCGGTCGTCGTCCCGGCGGACCATGACGCGCGCCGGCACGTTCTGCGCGCGCAGTTGGTCGAGGACCGTGCGACCCACGCCACCTGCGCCGGTGATGAGAACAAGACTGCCGGCAGCCATCCGTTGATCTCCTTGGAGTAGTCGGTGTGATGTGATCACGCGTACATACGGCGTGCGACATGGATCAGGCGGCATCCACGGGCCTACGCCGCACCAGACGGGGGCGGAGGCCGACCAGGGCCCCGGCGATGACGGCCCACAACGCGAGGGTGATCACAACTAAATAGATTGTGAGGGAAATTTATTCCGGCCGTATGATAGATGCCAGTCGTCATCCGACCGAGGAGGTGTTCATGGGCCGCGTGTCACAGGCACAGGCGCGGGAGAACCGCAAGCGGGTCGTGGAGACGGCCTCCCGCCTCTTTCGCGAGCAGGGCACGAGCGTGAGCGTCGCCGACCTGATGCAGGCGGCGGGCCTGACCCACGGCGGCTTCTACAAGCAGTTCGACTCCAAGGAAGCCCTGATCGACGAGGCGGTCAGGCATGCCTTCGACGAACTGGCCCAGTGGCGTGCGACCGCCTTGCAGGGGCATGAGGGACGGCGCGAGGAAGCCCAGCGGGCCATGATCGACGCGTACCTGTCCTCCCGGCACCGGGACAACGCCTCCACAGGATGCCCCGCCGCGGCGCTCGCCGCCGACATGGCCCGCGAAACCGGTGACCGCGAGGCTCACCGCGCCTACGCGGAAGGCGTACAGGACTTCGCCGACTGGCTCGCCGACGACGACGAGGACGGCATCGCGCGGCTGTGCACCATGCTCGGCGCCGTCGTACTGGCCCGTGCCGTCAAAGACCCTGCCCTTTCCGACGAGATCCTCACCACCGCACGCGCGGCACTGTCCCCACCACACTGACCTGCGCCCGCGCCGCTGCGCGTGACGATGCAGTCCTACCGAAGGTGACCCTGTTCCGGAACGCAACAGGGTGATCCGGCGCCGAGGACCGCATGCGGGCCATGCGCAGGATCTCCGCCCCGACCGGGACGAGTTCGCGAATCACTACGGCCCCTACCGTCCCACGGTCGGGCGCGCCCTCGGGACCTCCCAAGACACCGGCGAGACGGACGAATAGGCCGATCGGGTGGCATCTTTTCGTGGGGATGCACGCTCGGGTACCTGAGGTAATCCTGAGGGTGCGCCTCTCGCCCGGCGCCCCATCCGAGGCGGCCGCTCGGGTCGACCAGGCGCACCTGATCGGAAAGGAGTTGCTCATGCAGAGTCGAATCGCACGCAGCCTTGTCTCAGGTCTCGCGGCGGCCATGCTGGCGACCGGAGCGGGAGTGGCTGCCGCAGGCACCGCCTCCGCAGCGTCCTCGACAACCGCCAGTGTGACGTCCCACCACACGGCGCCGACCGCGAAGTGCCGTACGGTCAAGGGCTACTGGAGGACGGTCAAGTCCCACGGCAAGACCACGCGCGTCTGGGTGAAGCCGCGCACCGTCTGCACCAGGTAGTAGCGGGCTCGCATTGACGGGTCGTAGGTCTCCGCGCTCAGGCCCCCTGCCTGTGCGCGGAGGCTGCGTGCGTGTAGATGCCCCCTGCCGGGACGGGTTCCGCGCCGGCGGTCATACCGGACCCGTTGGCCAGGCTCCTTACGGGCCATCTCACTCGGCGGATCCGACAGCCTTCGGAGTGGGGTTCGTTGAGCGCCTGCGCGGAGACAGCGACAGGCTGGTCGCGGCCGATGTGAATGATCGACGTGCAGACGTAGAAAATTCAGGTGACAATGGGCATGAACCGCACCTGAAAGGTCGAGCGGAAGTAGCCCCGTTATCGGACAAGGGGATAACTATGGCGGTCTTGATCTTGGCCGCTTTGGCCCTGGCCTTGGGAGCTCTGGCACTCATCATTGCGCTGTTCCGCTCCCGGAAGCAGGGAAACCTGACCGAGGAAGTCCGTTCCATGGCGGGACTCCTGGCCGTCTTGGGAAGCGACGGCGCGATATCGGCTGCCGCAGTCTGGGGAATCGGCTCAGTGTCGAAGGACAGCAATCAGGTCGTCGCACTCCTCACGAGTGCTTTCACTGCCATGACGGCAATAACTACGGCCTACTTCGGAATCAAAGCCGTCTCCAACACCGCCCAACGCGTGTTCGAGAATGGTCACGGCCGCGGTAAGGAAAGCCAGGACAGTACGCAGGGAAATCAGCCCCCGGGACAGGCGGGGCAGGGCCAGGAATAGCAATGCCCCACCGATCGGCCCCAGTTGGGCCGAACAGGCCGCCGAATCGTTGACCACAGCCGTGTGCGCGGGAAGTCCCGGCGCCAGAGCCAGTGGTAGCCGTGCTCCGCAACTCACCGCACCGACTCGGCGGGCGGACGCTCGCGCATCGCCCCGTAGCCGATGAAATACGCCGGTACGCGCCTGAACCACGGTGCGGTCGTGAACAGTTCACTCACCCGTTCCGCCCACCTGGCGTTGCCGAGGGGCGGGCGTCCCGCGAGGACAGGCGCGATGACCCGCGCGTGAGCGAAGCGCTGCAGTGTCTGCGTGGCCGCCGCGGTCGGCCACCGGCGTCGCTGGACGGCGCGTACGTCCGCGAGGCCGACCGCACCCCTGCGCAGCGGTTCGACGAGGTGCCGCGCGGCGGCAACGGCGTCTTGGACAGCGAGGTTGATGCCGATGCCGAAGACCGGTGACATCGCGTGCGCCGCGTCGCCGATGCACAGCAGTCCGGGGCGGTGCCAGTGCCGGAGGCGGTCGAGCCGTACGTCGAGCATCTTCACCTCGTCCCACGACCGCAGCGCATGCGCCCGGTCCGCGAGCCAGGGCACGGCGGCCGAGAAATCGACCATGAACCGCTCGAGACCGGCGGCGCGGCGCTCGGCGTCGGTGCCCTTGGGGATCAGCGCGGCGCACTGCCAGTACTCGCCACGGTCGATCATGGCCGTGAGGAACCCGTCGCCGGCTCCTCCGACGAGCCCGTGGGGGTCGCCTGCCCGCCGAGGCAGCCGAAACCACCAGGCGTCCATGGGGCAGGTGAACTGCCGGAGCCGCAGTTCGGGCCGTGACCGGGCCAGTGATCCCCGACCGTCGCAGGCGACCGTCAGGGTGGCCCGCAGTTCGCCCGTACGGCCGTCAGACGTGCGGTACCGCACCCCGGTGACCCGTCCACGCTCGACCAGGAAGGATGTCGCCTCGGTGCTCATCCGCAGGCGGAAGGACGGCTCCTTCCGGGCCTCGTCGGCGAGGAGGTCGAGCAGGTCCCACTGCGGCACCATCGCCACGTAGTTGTACGGGCCCGGCAAAACGCTGATGTCCGAGACGGTGACCAGCGAACCGTCCGCGCCCAGCGGCAACTGGACCGTGTTCACCCGACGTTGCGGCAGACGGGCGAAGCTCTCGGCCAGACCGAGGTCATCCAGTAGCGCCAGAGTCGACGGATGCACGGTGTCGCCGCGGAAGTCACGCAGAAAGTCGCCGTGCTTCTCCAGGACCGTGACGGCCACGCCGGCCCGGGCCAGCAACAGGCCAAGGACCATTCCGGCGGGACCGCCGCCCACAACGCAACACGTTGTCCGCTCCCTCACAGCCCCACCCTTCGGTCACATCCGCCACCCATGTCAATGGGACATATACCCTCAAAAACAGGAAGACCTTCGTCGTATGGATTCATGACGCCCCTGGAGGCCCGATGAGCCAGCAGCCGTGCCTTCTGCCCTATGCCGATCCGGCCTTCGTGGCGGATCCCTTCCCGCTCTACCGGCAGCTGCGCGAGGAGGGCCCGGTACGGCGCGCCGTCATCGCCGGGGGCCTCGAGGCATGGCTTGTCACGCGCTACGAAGACGGCCTCGCGGCCCTGTCCGACCCGCGGCTCAGCAGCGACTTCCGCGATGCGTCGGACCCCCGGCTCCTCGAGCGGCTGCCCGCCACGCAGCGCGAGACGATGCTGCGCACCATGCTCCGTTCCGACCCGCCCCACCACACCCGCCTGCGCCGCCTGGTCTCCAAGGCGTTCACCGCGCGCAGGGTGGCCGAGATGCGGCCTCGCGTCCAGGAGATCACCGACGGGTTGCTCGACGCGATCGTGCCCGCCGGCAAGGCCGACCTCATCGAGGACTTCGCGCTGCCGCTTCCGGTCACTGTGATCAGCGAACTGCTCGGAGTGCCCGTCGTCGACCGGCACGACTTCCAGCGGTGGACCGACGAAATGATCCTGCAAGGAGCCGAGCCGCCGGACCCGGCCCGGATGGACCATGCGTGGCGGCAGATGCGCTCGTACCTGTCCGGACTCCTCGAGGACAAGCGGGTCCGGCCCGAGGACGACCTCCTCAGCGCGCTGATCACCACCCGGGACGAGGAGCACCGGCTGGACGCCGACGAGCTGCTCGCCATGGCCTTCCTGCTGCTGGTGGCCGGATACATCACCACGGTCAACCTGATCGGCAGCGGCATCGCCGCACTGCTCGCCCGCCCTGATCAACTGCAGATGCTGCGGGACGATCCGCAGCTGCTGCCCGGTGCGATCGAGGAGTTCCTGCGCTACGACGGACCCGTCAACCCCGGCATCGCCCGGTTCGCGCGGGAGGACGTCACCATCGCAGGAGTGACGATCCCGAGCGGCGCGACCGTGCTCGTCGCCTCCGCCATCGCCGACCGCGACCCGGCGCAGTTCCCGGACCCCGACCACCTGGACATCACCCGGCAGGACAACGCGCACCTCGCCTTCGGGCACGGCATCCACTACTGCCTGGGGGCGCCGCTGGCCCGGCTCGAGGGCCAGATCGCCATCGGCACCGCCTTGCGCCGCCTGCCCCACCTCAGCCTGGCCGTGCCGCGCGGCGAACTGCAGTGGCGGCCGGGCGGTCTGCGCGGCCCCGAACAGCTGCCCGTCACGTTCGCCTCCGACGACTCCAGATGAGAGCGACTGCCCGCGGCCGCGTATACAGCACACTCGCCGGGCAACTCGTGGGCCCGGCGGCTTCGGCATTGGCCCATAAGAATGATTCACCGGCGCCGCAGGGTGAACGGGGAGAGTGTGCGTCCCGCATCGACGGCAGTCGGACGCTCGTGGCCGTTAGCGTTCGCTCTTGTGTCGCCGAGTTACGCCTTTGTGAATCTGAAACCCGGAGTGGGAAAGACGACCAGCGCAGTCTGGTTGGCTCATGCACTTCACGAGTCGGGCACCTCACCACTGCTGGTGGACAGTGACCCGGCCTCCTCCGCGCTGCGTTGGAGTGAACTGGCAGGTGGCTTCCCGTTTCCTGTGGTCGCCCTTCCGGTGGGCGACGTGCACCGGCGCGTGAACGACTTCCTCGGCAGCCGGCAGGCCGTCGTGTTCGACGCCCCGCAGCTCGAGGACCACGCCCACATCGCCCGGAGCATCATGAGGTACGCGAGCGAGTGGATCGTGCCGGTGACCCCATCCCCCATCGAGCTGGATCGCATGGCGCCCATCGGTGGCGAGATGGGCGACGTGCAGTCCTTGCGCGCCCAGCCGGCCCGCGCCGCTGTCCTGCTGAACCGCACGAATCGTCCCGACGCCACGCGCACCGGTCCCGATGCCGACGCCCGTGAAGCTCTCACCGAGCGGGGCTTCGACGTGTTGTCCACCCATATTCCGCGGCTCGACCTGTACGCCCAGTCGTTCGGCAGCCCCATCGAGGTCAAGGGCTCGGCGTACATGGACCTCGCCCACGAACTCATCAAGCGTCAGGACACGGCGTGAACCAGCGCAAGGACACCTACCGAGCCGCACTGCGGCGGGGACCGGAGGCAGCCGCGCCCCGGCCCGTCAAGGTAACTCAGCTGCACACCCGGTACGTCCGGGTGACCATCGAACTCGACCCTGCCTTGCCACGCGACCTGACCCGATGGGTGGGACCACCTGTATCCGCGCTCCTGCGCGCCGGCGCCGCCGTGCTGCGACCCCTGAGAAGCGCCGTTTGACATGTTTCCCGGCCACGAGGCCAGGGATTTTGGCCTGGGTCGTCCGACCCTTTCGGGGAGGTCGGCTCGAAGCGTTCCGTGCGCGCGAAGTATGGCCGTGTCTGGCGGCCCTGTACTCCAGCATGCCCGCGAACGTGGACCATCCCACGGCGTGTGCGGACTTGGCGAGCCGGTTACGGCCGGGGCCGGGCATCACCTGCAACTGGTTGAGGGCTTGTCAGGGCCAGTTAGGGTGGATGCCCAACCGTCGCCGTCAGTGGAGGAAAACGCCCGTGCGCGCTGTCGTCATGAAGTCGCTGGGAGGCCCTGAAGTACTGGAGATGGCCGATGTGCCCGAGCCCACTCCGCCACGTGCTCACCGCGTGATCAACGTCCGCAAAGCCGGTGTGAATTTTGCTGACACGCATGTGCGGACTGGTACCTATCTCGCAGACATTGAGCTGCCCTATACCCCGGGCAACGAGGTGATGGGCGTGGACGACAAGGGCGAGCGGGTGGTGGCGCTCACACGGGGCGGCGGGTACGCCGAGCAGGTCGCCATGCACAGGATGACCTGCTGGCCGGTACCGGACGATGTCACCGACGAGCAGGCGCTTGCGGTCACGCTCCAGGGCAACACCGCATGGCATCTGCTGCACACGTGCATCCGGCTGACGTCGTCGGACACCGTGGTCGTCTCCGCGGCAGCCGGGGGCGTGGGCACGCTCGCCATGCAGCTGGCAGCACAGGCCGGCGCCCGCGTCATCGGCCTGGCCTCCACATCGGAGCGCCGGGCCCTGGCGACCGAGTTGGGCGCCTCCGCCGTGGTCGACTCCCGTGCCGATGACCTGACGCAGGCCGTCCTGGACGCCGCCGGGGGCCCTGTGACTGCCGTCCTGGAGATGACGGGCGGACGGGTCCACGAGCAGCTCCTCGCGACGCTCGCGCCCCTTGGGCGGATGGCTGTCTACGGCTACGCAGGCGGTACGCCCGCCCCGGCATCGGGTCGGCTGCTGCTGGAGCGATCCCTGACCGTTCAAGGCCTGTGGCTGCCGCACCTTTACAGCGTGCGCGGCGCCCTGGCCAACTCCATGAAGGAACTGTTCGACGCCGTCGCGGCCGGGACACTGCGCCCCGTCATCGGCCAGGAATGGCTTCTGAAGCAGGCCTCGGATGCACACCGCGCTCTGGAGAACCGCACCGTTACCGGTAAGGCGATGCTGCATGTCTCCAACTGAACCGACCACCCAGGCGATATCGGAGGAGTCCATGCCAACGATCCCGGGAGGGCCGGGCGTTGCGGACCGGGCGCACTTCGTGCGGCAGGTTCTGGCGGAGCTCGGCCCTGGTGCTCACTCCCTCCGCGACATTGCGGCAGCGGCCGGTCTGGACGACTCCACGACGTCCCGGATTCTCACCGCTGGCATCTACCGGGAGATCTACGAGCGCCCCCGGCGCGGCATGTACCAGCCGGCACCCCCGCCGTCCGATCTGGCCTACGCACTCCCCCAGGGGCCGACCCGCGACGAAGCGCACCAGGCTCTGCAGGCGCTCCGCGAGGCTACTGACGGCGGCCTGGTCTTCCTCTACACGAAGTCGCCGGGGACGACGGCCGGCCGACAGTGCACGGACATGGCCGTCGGCGACAGTGACCTGGCCGACCTGGGCATGACTGCGCACGACGTGATGTCGGTCATCCGCAGCCTACGCACAGGTGCCAGCGGACGGGCCATCCTCGCCTACCTGCCCGAGGCCGTCCAGGCGCACGTGCTGGCCGAACCCGTGCCGGACGGGGCAGGCCCGGGAGTCATCCGCGACGCCGACCAGCTGACGGCCTCACTCGTCGAGATCCGCGAACTCGGTTTCGCCCTGGGCCACCAGGAGTGCATGGCGCACTGGAACAGCATCGCCGCGCCGGTCTTCGACGGCGACTCGATCGCAGCGTCCGTGCTGTTGCTGCGCCCGGCCATGCAGATGCAGCGGGCTCCGGTCGCGTACATCGACGCGACCAGGCGCGCTGCTGCCGCGCTCAGCAAGCACTGAGAAGCTGTTTCAGAACCGGTGATCTGTGACGTCCGTGACTGGTGGACCGGTCGGTGGTGCCGGGCGCCGTGGGCCGCAATAGGGGCTGGAATCGGCCATGTTGGCTTGGCGTCTGGTGATGTTGGTGGTGCGGGGTGCAGCCTGGGTTGCATCGCCGGGCCGGGGTTCCGCAGCCGACGCAGGACGCCGACGCTTCGGCCCGTGTCGGATGGTGCGCCATGGCTCCAATGGTGGAGATGGTCGGGAAGGTCACACGGAGCCGTTACGACGAGCTGGTGGCCGAGTCCTTGGACCTGGTGGAGGAGGACACCCGCTGTCAGTTCGGGCTCGGGGACGCGGCGTTAGAGTTGGAGCCGCTTCGCGGGCACGGGGGTCATCTGCCGCTCGACGAGGGTGATCAGAGTGTGGCGGAGTCGCTGCGGCTGTTCGCCGATGAGATCGGGCTGTCCTTCTATACCGTCCGTACGCAACGGTGGGTGGCCGCGCAGTGGGGTCCCGTAGAAGGCGGAGGACACGCCGACAGTGCGGTCAACGGGTCGGTGGACGGCCTTGCCCGAGTACGACAGCTGGACGCGAACAGGTAGCAGGTCACCAGCTCGCCGGCGAGCATCACCATGACATCTCCGAAGTAGACCTCGGCCTCGGCACCGGGCCTGTGGGACGCGCACCTCGGCTGATGAGCTGGGCCCTTCGGCACAAGGAATCCACAAGAAGCGCTCTTACTCTCGCTGGCCCACCGACCGGCAGACTAGTGGGAGTTGAGAGTGCATGCACGGATCGTCTCCAGGCAGGAGTGCGGCAGGGCAGGTCCTGCTGTGGGTTGCCGTGGCCGCCGCGGTGCTCGTCGGGTGCTCGGCAGCGCCCGGCAAGAGCGCGGCGGTCGGGGCGTCCGCATCCTCGTTGGCGGGGAGTTCTGAACAGGGCCGCAAGCCCAACATCATTTATGTACTCACCGACGACCTCTCCTGGAATCTCGTGCGGTATATGCCGCACGTTCAGCAGATGAGCAAGCAGGGGACGACGTTCTCGAACTACTTCGTCACCGACTCGCTCTGCTGCCCCTCGCGTTCCTCGATACTCACGGGGCAGTACCCCCACAACACCGGGGTCTTCACCAACAACGGGGACGACGGAGGCTACGGCGCCTTCATGAAGAACGGCGACGAGAAGAAGTGCTACGCGCCGGCTCTTCAGAAGGCCGGCTACCGCACCGGCTTCATGGGCAAGTACCTCAACGGCTACCAGCCGAAGGACACCAGCGGCACCGATCACCCGTACGTGCCTCCGGGCTGGAACGAATGGGACGTGGCCGGCAACGGGTATCCAGAGTTCAACTACGACCTCAACGAGAACGGCAGGGTCGTCCACTACGGCCATGACCCGCAGGACTACCTGACCGACGTGGTGTCCGCCAAGGCGGGCTCCTTCATCGGTTCCTCGGCGGCGGACGGCAAGCCGTTCATGCTGGAACTCGCCACCTTCGCGCCGCACGAGCCCTCCACGCCCGCGCCCCGCGACGCCAACAGCTACCCGGGGCTCAAGGCACCCAGGAGCGCCGCCTACGATCGGCTGCCCGCGCAGGCGCCGAAGTGGCAGGCCGATCTCAAGCCCCTGAGCGACAAGGAGAAGACGCAGATCGACCGCAAGTTCGCCAAGCGGGTCCGCTCGGTTCAGGCCGTCGACCGGATGATCGGCCACCTGGAGGACGTGCTGAAGGAGAAGGGGCTCGCGGACGACACGTATCTGGTCTTCGGCTCGGACAACGGCTTCCACATGGGTGAGCACCGGCTGCGGCCGGGCAAGCAGACCGCTTTCGACACCGATATCCGCGTCCCCATGATGGTGACGGGACCGGATGTGCCGGCGGGGCGGACCGCCTCCCAGCTGGTGCAGAACACCGATCTCAATCCGACGTTCCAGCAGCTCGCGGGGCTGAAGCCGCCCTCGGCCGTGGACGGTCTCAGCCTTGTCGACCTCTTCCACGGATCGTCGCCGAAGGACTGGCGTGAGTCCGTTCTGGTCGAGCATCACCATCCCGGAACGTCCACGGGCGATCCCGACGCGGCTCCGAAGGACAGCGGCAATCCGCCGACGTACGAGGCGCTTCGGACCGCGGACAGTCTCTGGGTCGAGTACGCGGACGGGGAACGCGAACACTACGACACGCAGGCCGATCCCGCTGAGCTTAAGAATCTCGCAGGCAGTCCGAGCGACGGGAAAGAGAAAGCCCTGCACGAGACCTTGACCGCGCTCGCCCGTTGTTCGGGCTCCGAGTCCTGCCGGGACGCGTCGCGGCTGCACCAGTAGCCGTCATCGGGCTGCGCTCGGCGGCATCCGGCTGCACATACACGAAGACCCCGCATCCAGCGCCCTGAGGGGTGGCGGGGTCTTCCGCACCTCATGCGAACTGCCCCTCGGCACGATTTGTGCCTGCGCACACGGCTCCGGAGGCGTCGGTCCCATCAGCCATGGGCGCTGGCCGGCGGCGCATCCTGTGGAGGTCTTCCTATGCTTGGCCGCCCATAGGCAGGACTCAACCTGCGGCGTCATAGCCGGAGTCCCCGCTCCGGGTGGCAGATGACGCGTCGCTGCGGTAAGTACCTCGTCGGCGCTGCGCGGTTCTGTGCGCGGTTGCTGGTTGAACTTGTGGCGCAGATAGGGCTTGCGTCCAGGCCCTGCTCGTACGGCACTGCTACAGCCCCTCCGCTACGGGCAGTAACAGAACACCGGTTCTGAAACAGCTTCTGACCGGCCGGCCGCACGCAGCAGGGCCCCCGCGCGGGGGCCCTGCGCCGGCACGCGTGCGGGACGGCACCGTGCGTAGGCGGACGACCGGGTTTTCCTCAGGTGGTGTCGTGGTCAGGACGTGCACGTCGGCACGCCGTCGAGCCAGGCCGGGCCCTGGATGTAGATGTTGGTGACCCAGGCTCGGTAGTCGGGCAGGTAGGACCAGGCGTCATTGGAGTATCCGTCTGCGGTGACGAGTTCGGCGTGCTTCTGGCAGTCGACCCGGACGGTCGTCGGGCCGGGAAGCGCGTACACACGGGCGGCCCGTGAGGACGGCTGGGCCTTCGTCCAGACGCCGGTGCCCCAAGTCTGGAAGACGTGGCCGGTGACAGGGCCGGTGTTGACGCGGAGCGCACCGAAGTAGTCGCCGTTCAGGCGGACGTCACTGACCATCACCTTGGTGCCCGACTGCTTGGCCTCGACCATCTTGCCCGCGCCCAGGTACAGGGCGATGTGATGCAGGTCCTGTGAGGTACCCCAGGCAAGCAGATCGCCGGGCAGCAGCGGGGCAAGGCCCTGAGCGGCCGTGAAGCGAGCGGCGGCGCGGGGCGTGTAGTACTGGACGCCGGCGTCACCGTTGAGGATGTCGGATCCGGTGGCCTGGGCGTAGGCGTAGCGCACCAGCCCCGAGCAGTCGAAGCCGCGCCGTTCGGGGTCGTGTTCGCTGGCCGGGTCGGTCGGGTCGATCTGCCCGTAAGTGGGGCCGGGCTGCGCCCCGTGGCCGCCGCCCCAGGTGTACCAGACACCCGCCGCGGCTTGCTCGCAGGCCGCGGCGATGGCACGTTCGGCTGTCTCGGAGGCGCCCGGCGACAGGGGACCGCACCCTTCGCCGGACCGCGGTGCGACGGTGCCGGCGGGCAGCCGCTCGGCGGCGTGGGCGGAGTAGGTGGGTGCCCAGGTGAGAAAGGCCAGTAGGCCGATGAGTGCGCCAATGAGACCGGTCCTGCGATGCATGACGGTACCCCCGTTCTGTGTTCTGGACTCGTGGTCGTCCCAAGCGGCTTCCGTGGTCGCGGAGGACGCCGCGGGACGCCGATGTGCGGTCGCCGAATCGGAGTCCAGGCTGCCGACCGGCAGTGGCGCCGGTCGACATCTGGGCGGTGCCCTCTTCGGGAAGGCAACGGGAAACCTTGGGGAAACCCCCGCCCGCCAGGCAGGCACGCCGGACTCAGGGGCGGGCGCACGTCTGCGTAAGAGCCACGGCGGGCCCAGGGGCGAGGACCTCGCGTGCACGGCGGCCGACGGTTCCGAGCAGCCGGCATATCTGCGTCTGCCGGGAGGCGAGGTCCAGGTCCCACAGCCGGACGGTGCCGTCGTTGCTGCTGCTGGCCACCGTCCGCCCGTCCGGTGAGAAGGTGACGCCCCACACCGCGTTGGTGTGGCCGGTCAGGGCGGCCCAGGCTCTATGTCCCCGCACGTCCCACAGCCGCACCGTGCGGTCGCTGCCGCTGCTCGCCAGCAGATGCCCGTCCGGTGAGAAGGCGATGCCGCGCACTGATCCGGCGTGGCCGGTCAGGGACGCCTCCAGTCGCTTCCGGCCCGGATTCCACAGGCGTACGGTGCCGTCGTTGCCGCCGCTGGCAAGTGTGTGCCCGTCGGGGCTGAAGGCCACCGCGCGCACGGCACCGGTGTGACCGGTGAGCCTGGCGGTCTGGCGGTGGGCGGCCACGTCCCACAGCCGTACGCTCAGATCGTCGCTGACGCTGGCGAGGGTGCGTCCGTCGGGGCTGAAGGCAACGTCGTTGACGTAGTCGGTGTGCCCGGTGAGCACGGCGAGCGGGCGACGGGCCGGTACGTCCCACAGGCGGACCGTACCGTCGGAGCCGGCCGACGCCAACGTCCGCCCATCGGGGGCGAACGCCACCGCGAACACGCTTCCGGTGTGGCCTGCCAGCGTGCCGAGCGGGCGACGGGCCGGTACGTCCCACAGGCGGACCGTACCGTCGGAGCCGGCCGACGCCAACGTCCGCCCATCGGGGGCGAACGCCACCGAGACGACGCTCTCGCGATGGCCGGTGAACGTGGCCAGCGGCCGCCTCAGGGCCACGTCCCACAGACGTACCGTATGGTCCGCGTCGGCGGCCGCGAGCAGTTTCCCGTCCGGGCTGTACGCAGCCTGCGATACCTCGGTGAACGGCGGTGCCGCGAGCGCCCGTCCCCTGAGGTCCCACAGCACGACCGACTGGTCGAAGCCCGCGGTGGCCAACAACGTCCCGCTGCTGTTCACGGCCACGCCCAGCACGTAGTCCGTGTGCCCGGCCAGCGTCTCCGTGGGGCGCCCGCTGTGCGCGTCCCACAGCCTGGTCGTGCCGTCACCGCCCGCGCTGACCACGGTCGCGCCGTCGGGTGTGTAGGCGACCGCGTTGACGTCGTCGTTGTGGCCGGTCAGCGTCGCCGTCGTGCGACGGGCGGCCGCGTCCCAGAGCCGTACGGTCCGGTCGACGCCTCCGGTGGCCAGACTGTGGCCGTCCGGCGAGAACGCGATGCCCAGTACCTCGTCGGTATGGCCACGCAGCACGGCGACCGGGCGCCCCCGGTCGGTGTCCCACAGCCGTACGGTGGTGTCGGAACCGGCCGAGGCGAGCGTCCGTCCGTCAGGGGCGTACGCCAGGGCGGTCGCGGCCCCGGTGTGGCCGCTGAGGGCCGCCACCGCCCGGTGGTCGCGTCCGGTGTCCCACAGCTGCACCGTTCCGTCGCCACCCGCAACGGCGAGCGTCCCTCCACGAGGGTCGAAGGTCACAGCCCGGGCGCCCGTGGTCCGTGCGGGCAGTACCGCTTGCGTCCGGTGGCGAGCCATGTCCCACAGCCGCACGGGCCCGCCCGTCGAACTCGCCGCGAGCGTACGGCCGTCGGGGCTGAAGGCGACCGACCTCACCCGACCGGGCAAGGTGAGCGTGGCCGTGGTGCGGTCGTCGGGCAGGTGCCGCAGCATCACCGTGCCGTCGGAACTCGCTGTCGCCAGCAACTGGTCGTCCGGTGCGAAAGCCAGGGCGTTGACCGGCCCTTCATGCCCACCGAGCCGGGCTGCGAACGGCTGGGCCTGGGTGCTCAGGAGGGCGCCGCGTGCCTCGGCCGTCGGGTGGGCGCGGTAGGCCGCCACCGCAAGCAGCATCGACACCTCGGGCTGACCACCGGCCAGTGAGGTGGACTGCAGGGCGAGGGCCTGTGAGCGCGATACGCGTTCCTGGGCCAGCGCACCCGAGCGCTGCTGGTAGGCGATGCCGCCTGCCGCGAGGGCGAGGCCGAGCAGGACGACGAGTGTGCCCAACAGCCCCTGCCGCAGCCGTTCCTGACGCCGGGACTGCCGTTGCCGTGCCTCTTCCTCGGCCTGGCTCGCCTTGAGGAACGCCTCCTCCTGCGGGCTGAGGCGACTTGCGCCGTCCAGTTCGTCGGCCCGGGTGAGTGCAGTCTCCAACCGAGTGCCCCGGTACAGGGCGGAGGCGTCACGGCCCTCCCGTTCCCAATCCGCGGCGGCGTGGGCGAGCTGCTGGTGGATCAGGAGCCCGGCCCGGCCCTCGTGGATCCAGTCGCGCAGCCGTGGCCAGGCGTGCAGCAGCGCCTCGTGGGTGATCTCGACCGTGTCGCGGTCCACGGTGATCAGCCGGGCACGGACGAAGGCGTCGAGGACCCGGGCGGCGTCCTCCGCGTCGGCGAGCTGCTCCATCAGGGCGGAACGGCTCGTGCGGCGCCGGGTCGCTCCGGTGTCGTCGGAGACGTGCACCAGCCGCGACAGCATGCGCCGGACCGTCTTCTGTTCGGCCGGATAAAGCTGGGCGAACACCTCCTCGGCGGTACGCGCGACCGCGCCCCGGATGCCACCGGCACGCTCGTATCCGGCGACGGTGAGTGTGGAGTCCTCGCGGTGCCGCCAGGTGGCCAGCAGTGCGTGGGACACCAGAGGCAACGCCCCGGACGGGGTCTCATGGAGCTCTGCCCCGGCCCGAACGGAGGCACCCGGCTCGTCGCGCAGCCCGGCGTCCCGCAGCAGCAACGGCACCAGGCCGGGTTCGAGCGTGACGCCGGCGAGTTCAGCGGGGCGGATGACCGACTCGCGTAACTCCGCGACCGACATCGGGGGCAGTGCGAAGAGCCCGTCGGTGAACACCGATGCGAGTTCGGGAAGCTCGAGGCAGCGTCCGGAGAAGTCCGCCCGGACGCCCAGCACGACCACGGCAGGGTCGTACGCCGGGCCGTCCGGTGCAGGCGCCGCCAGAGCGCACAACACCCGGACGAAGGCTCGTCGTTCGTCCTCGTCGGCACAGAGCGTGAACAACTCCTCGAACTGGTCGACCAGCAGCACCGGTCGGACCGGCGGCCGACGACCCCCTGCGCCGGACTCCTCCGCTGTCGCGTCCGTCATCGAGTGGGCCGCCTCCAGCAGCGCGTGGGGCCTGTCCCGGAGTCCGGCCACGGTGATCCCGAGGTCGCAGCACAGCGCCTTCGCGGCACGCTCCAGCAACTCCTCCAACGGGTGTGCGGTGGGCGTGAGTGCCACGACGGGCCAGAGTTCCGCGCCCGGCATGGGAAAGCCGCCGGGACGCCGCAGAGAGGGTACGAGCCCGGCACTGAGCAGGGACGACTTGCCCGCCCCGGACGGGGCCACCAGCATCAGGGGCCCGGTTCCGATGCGCTGGAAGACCCGCTCGACAAGGGCGGCTGTCGCTCGTTCGCGGCCGAAGAACCATGCCGCGTCCTGCGCGGTGAACGCGGAGAGGCCGCGATAGGGGCAGACGGGCTCGCTGACATCGTTGCCATCGGCACGCTCCCGGCCCACCGCCGTCTCCACCAGTGCGAGCAACTGGCCGTGAGCCTCGAGTATCCGGTCGCAGCGCCGGGCGACATCGACGGTCGCCCGCTTCGCACCCGTCTCGATCTTGCTCAGATAGCCCTTGCTGTAGTGCGTCTGCCGGGCCAGGTCGGCCAGGGACAGGCCGCGTTGTCGTCTCAGCCGTCTGAGCTGGACGGCGAAGGACGGCGTGGTCGTCGCCGCCTGTTCGCGCTCGCTGCCGTTGTCACGTCCCGGTCCTTGCTGCGGCTCCCCCAAGGCATCCCCCATGGCATTGCGTGCCGTTGCCGTGAGACGGCGGGTGCCCAGGTTACTTTCCGGACGAGACGTGCAGCCAAGCCTTTCACCCGTAAGTGGCGGAAACACGAACCTCCGGAACCGCGCGGGGCGGTTCCGGAGGTCGCGTTCGCCATTGGTTACGGCCGGTTGAGGGTGATGGAGTTGACCGGTGTCAGATCGGCCCAGACGCCTGTCTGCTGGGCGAAGGGAGCTCCACAGCCCGTACCGTTGTAGCCAGTGCAAAGGCTGGCGGTCGCGCCCCCGTACTGGTTGTTGAGGACCCAGTGCCACCCGTACTGGTTGCTCAGGTTGTGGGCGCCGTAACTGTAGAAGATCTGGCTGGGCGAGGCGGCCGGGTTCTGGTTCTGCGGGTAGATGCAGACCGCGCCGGACGGGCAGCCGGCCCAGTCCCCCGCCGGCTTGGCCTGGGCCGCTCCCCCCAGAGCGATCACGGCGGCCGCTGCAGTCGCGAACGCCGCGGCGCCGCGGACGATCTTGCGCATATTTCTTCCCCTTTGCGCTCTCCTGCCTTGAGACAGGGCGTGCTTGGTGCTGACGGCTCCATGGTGGTCGCGTGACAACCCGAGATCGACGGGTTTCCCGTTGCCCAGTGGGGCCCGGCCCGGGGAAACCTCCGGGCTGCAGGCACGTTCACAGGAAACGGTCAACCGGGGAGGCCGACAGGGAGGCTCTGCGGGGGCGCAACACCGGTGTGCTGCATTTCCTGCGCGTGCACCTGACGGAGTACGTCGCGTTCCTGGTCAGCTTCACGGCCATCGGCATGCACTGGATGGTTTGTCAATACCCGTCGCGCTGGTCACACACTGGGCGCCCGTGTGCTGGACGCTGCTTCCGCTGACACGGATCGGCCCGCGTTTCATCGAGCGGAGGGCCACGGTGCCGCCGTACGAGCCACACATCGCGGGCCCGAAGGGCACTGTCACCTTTGAGCTGATCGCCTCCCGAATCGCCGAGAAGCTGTGACGTCCACGCGGGTGAAAACGGAGAACGGTACTCGAACAGCGAATCGCACGAAGTGTATGGGGCGATCGGTCTGCGCCTGTACCGGGGGCGAATACGTCTGTGCGGTGGTGGCAGGCGCGGGCGACGGCCTCCCTACTCCCCGCGGAGTACCCGCGCTGACACTTGTCGGGGGATGAGATCGGTCCTGCGACGGGCGATCCTGGAGGCGTGGCCGGATGCGGGGACGTCGCGTCGAACGCCACCACCACCCGTGACCGGGTGGCCGTCGTGATGACCGGCCAGAACAGACAGGAGACTGACGTGCGTACCGACCCCCAGGCCGAGCCACTTGACTCCGCGCCACCGGAGTCCGGTGCTGCGGAGGGCGTACCCTCACCGCGCCGCCCGTGGATCAGGCGGTGGCTCCGACGCCTGGCGCTGGGCGGTGCCGTCCTGCTGGTGGTCGTCACATCGGCGTCATTCATCTACAACGCCGTCACTGCACGACGCGCCTCGCCTCCCGGAGGTCTCAGATACGTCCAGGCGGCCGGCATCCGGACCCGCTACCAGACGTGGGGCGAGGCCGGCTCGCCGGTCGTCCTCATCCACGGTGCCTTCGAGTCGGTGGACACCTGGTCGAGGCTCGCTCCGCTGCTCGCCCGTGATCACCGGGTGTTTGCGCTGGACCTGACGGGCAACGGCTACAGCGAGCGGCGCGGCCCCTACACCGTGGGCCACTTCGCCCAACAGGTTCTGGGCTTCCTAGACGCCATGCACCTCGGCGGGCCGGGCGAGCGCCCCCTACTGGTGGGGCATTCCAGCGGAGCGGCCGTGGCCGCGGAGGCGGCGCTGCGCGCTCCGGAGCGGATCGGGCATGTGATGCTGCTCGACGGGGACGCCCTCGACACCGGCGCCGGTCCGCCGCCGGCTTTCAAATACGTGCTGATCGATCCCTACCGCACCAGCCTGCTGCGGCTCGGGCTCAGCTCCGACCGGCTGATCCGCTCCCTGTACAACGCCCAGTGCGGGCCGGGCTGCCCGCCCCTGAATGCATCCGGGCTGAACCAGTGGCGTCGGCCGCTTCAGGTGCCGGGCGCCGAGGCCGCACTGTGGAGCATGCTGGCCCAAGGCGTGCCCGGCCTACCCGCCGACCAGGTGGCGCGGCTCGCGGCCGTACCCATCCCCAAGGCGGTCGTGTTCGGTGCGCGGGACGACGTGTTCAGCGCGCAAACCCCGCAGGAGACCGCGCGACGCATCGGTGCACCGCCACCTACGCTCATCCCCGGAGCCCGCCACCTGACCATGATCTCCAATCCGCGCGACGTCGCGGCAGCCGTGGAGACGCTTGCTGCCCACTCGACATAGTCGGCAACGGTTCTTCCGTCGGCGCGCCTCGACCAGCGCCCCCTCCCTGCCCGAGCGTGGCCGCGCGGATGCGGGCGGTCAGAGATGGTGTGCCACGAAATCGGCCACCTGCGTCCCGAGTTGCTGACCGGCGCGGTTGTCGAGGGAGGTGTGCTGGCCGGACCAGATCCGGCTGAGCCACGCCTCGGTGGCGGCGTCCTGGAACCCGGCGAAGGTCCGGGTGACGCCCTTCGACGTCACCGCGAGAGGGTGCTTCGCACCGTAGAACCCGGCGAGCGTCGTTGCCGCCGCCTGGCTGAGAGCGCCGTGAGCGCCGGGGTAGGACGGATCCGGTGCGGTCGGCAGCAGGGGGGTCCAGTTGGGATCGCCGACGATGCCCGGGTTGTAGTGCGTACCACCGAGACGTATGGCGGTCACGGGTCGCCATACGCGGTAGGCGTACTTGGCGTCGTACATGGCGATCGCGGTGTCGGCGAGGGACAGATCGAGCCCGGCGAAGACCTTCACCGCCTGCTCCAGGCTTGCGTTCTGGGAGGTGACAAGGCTCTGTGCGACCTGGTTCCAGACGTTCCAGACGGGCGCTGCCGCCCAGAACTTCGCGGCCGCGGTCTGATCGGGAGTGCGGGTGGTGCTGGTCTTGTTCCCCAGGCCCTTGACCTCGTTCAGGGCGGTGGCGTACGCGGCGGTGCTCACCGCCGACGGCGCAGCCGGACGGAACTGGCTGCCGCTTGCCAGGACGAACGGCTTGACCGAACCCCAGTTGGTGAACACCGGAGCGGGGAAGTCGGGTGGCGTGCGCCGGTAGTCACCGACCTTGTTGCCGGGGCTGAACGGCGGCGGCTTGGCCGCGGAACCATCCCGGGACCGCAGGCTTATCAGACGGCGGGCGACCGCGGCTCCCACGCTCATGCCCGTCCGTTTGCCCGGGCCGTTGGGAATCGCGGACAACTGGCTGCTCAGCCGCTGGTCCACGCTTGCGCGTTTGGCCGGGTACAGGGCGACCAGCACATCGTGGGCTGCCTGGTCCGCTGCGGCATCCGCGCGGGCACCTCGCGGCGCCGACACCGTGAACAGGTAGGCGGGGCCGACCCGGGTGATCGATTCCACCGCGTCGTACTCGGCGGCCTGCAGGAGCGCGAAGCTGCGCGTGGGGTGGACGGTGGACGGTTGCGCCTTCGGATCGCTGAGGATGGTGATGAGCTCGCGGTTCCAGTCCACGACCGACATCCCCGAGCCCGGGGCGGCGGTGCGTACGGTCGGCGATTGAGCGGCGTCGGGGGCGGTGGACCCGAAGGCCGGGCTGGTGAGTCCGGCTGCCAGCGCGGTTCCGATCAGTACGGCGAGTGTCTTCTGCTTTCCACCCATAATCTGTGGCTCCTCATCGCTGGTGGCGGGCGGTGGCAACCGGTGGTCGTATACGTCGACCATTTGGGCCACTGCAGACCGGACGGTCAGCGGACACCACGGATCGAGCGGGGAATCCGCAGCGCGCACCGCAGTGAAGTACTCCGGACATCTGCTCCGGGGTTCGACGGGGATGGGGGAGCCGGTTCCCGTCCGTCTGACTTCCTGTACCGGCCCGGTCGTTGGAGAATCACGACCGGACTCACCGGGATACCGGCCCATCGGGCGGCACGCGTCACCCACACCAACGTTGCGGAGGGCTGACCGGGCGCGAATGGTCCTGCAACCCGATCACCTCTTTGCGTCATCAAGGTCGCTTGCCAGATACAGCCTGCGGGTACCGGATCCGCACCGCAACTCCGGCCCTGCGGTCATGGATCTGCCATCGGTACGGTGCTCCTGTCATCCGGTGGCGGCGCGCCGCCCGTGGTCGGGACATTCATCCGGTCGACCACGGCTGCGCCGCCGGTCGTGCGGTCACCCGCTCGGCGGACGGGCCGGGCGGACGGCACACGGGTGTGACGTGGCCGCCGCCGAAGCCAGTGCCCGCCGAACCGGTGCCCAGCCCGGTACTGCGGCTGGGCCGGGCGGGTAATGGACGTCCTGCAACGAGACAGGGGATGTCATCGCAGGCTACGGATCTTGAACCACGCATCCGTCGAGCTGCCGAGCAAGATCACACTCGCGGCCCCACTTGTCGTTCCTGATGCACCCCCCGCTCTGCTCTCGGAATGCGCGAGCCGCGAAGTCGGCCGTGGACTTCGTCGAGACCGGCTTTCGCGAAGCCCTCCACCCCGTGCAGGGCGCCGAACACCAACCCGGCGAACACTCCCCGTCACCGCGACTAGCGGTTGATGTCCGCCGGGCAGAGCCGGCGTGGTGCGGAGTCACCGCGCAGCTTCGCGTCCACACAGCCGGCCGGCAGTCCCTTGTACACGGTGGTCCCGAAGTTGGCTGTCACGACGAGGGTGTTGGGGCCGAAGACGGTACGTTGCACGGTGCTGTCCTCGGTGAGAGTGCGGAAGTCGGTCATCGGCCGGGTTCCGGCGGCCCGGTGCAGCGGCGAGAAGTACTTCTGGAGCGCGGCGAGTTCGCTGCCGTGCTGCTGGAGCGAGTCACCTCCGAGCACGAAGTTGAGGGGGGTGTTGTAGAGCATCGCGAGGAGGGCACGGGTGGACTTCTGGCGGGGCAGCTTGTCGTAGGACAGTTCCCAGCGTTCGGCGTTGACCACTGAGTCGTGCAGCGCAGTCTCGTACAGCGGGACCCGGTAGACCGGGTCGTACATCGCCTTGGCGACGTTCGCGGGCAGTTCGGCAGGTTTGAAGAAGACGCGAGGTGCGTCGGCGGGGGCGTAGCCTCCCCAGGTCTGCTTGTCGCGCTGCGCGGCCCACAGCCCGTCGGCCACCGGGGTGGCCGAGCCGTGGTCGAAGGCGAGTACCTGACTGGCCCAGGACCCGGCGGACTCCGAGCCCAGAACGAGGCGTCCGTCCTTGCTGATCCGCTTCATACGGGCGAGCCGGTTGGCGCGGTCACGTGCCTTTGTCATGGCGTGGCCGGGGCTGTGGTCCCGGAAGAGCTCACCGGCCGCGTCGACGTCGAGGAAGTAGCTGTCGGCGCCGTTGCGGGTCATCTCACGTGTGCGGTCGGCAAGGTAGTGGTGCCCGGGCTCGGACTTCTCGAGGGCCTCGGAGCTGAGGTAGCAGCCGCGGTCGTGGAAGCCGGGTACCGGTGCGCCGTCGGCGCCGCGGACGCAGAAGTCGGGGTATACCCGGCGGGGCCAGACGGAGGTGGCGGCGTCTGAGGTTGCCGGGTTCTGCCCGTTGGCGAAGGAGTCGTAGGGGCCCACGAGGTACCCCGCCTTCTTCGCGGCGCTGGTGGCGGCGGCGTCCATGGGGTGTCCGTCGGCGTCGTAGCCCAGCCACATGCGGTCGATGCCCAGAGCCTGCAGCCGTCGTGCGAAGTCGGCCCTGCGGGCGTCGCCCCACAGGTAGGCGTGGAAGGCACCGAGGAGTTTGGCGTTGGCCGGATTGTCCCGGATCTTGTCCCGCAGGCTGGTGTACTGTCCCTGCTCCGTCATCCACGCGCGGTAGTCGCGTGCGGCGGCGACCGGGGAGCCGTCGGTGAGCGAGAGGGCCACGGTGTATTCGGTGGTCCCGTCGCCCTGCGAGAAGTGGTGTGTTGCCGCGGTGCGCAGCCGGCCGTGGTCGGAGGTGACGCGGAGAGTGGTGCCGATGTCGCTGGGGACGAGGTAGCTCACGCCCTGGTGACCTCGGAAGGTGTATCCCCACAGCGGCATCGACAGGTCCGACTCCATGGCGAGATCGGTGTCGGTGAGCTGCGCGTCCGACGAGTTCCAGAAGTGGTCGGTCACCGGGATGGACAGGCCCTCCCCGCGGGGCAGTTGGACGGCCCGGGCCGCCGGGTCCGCTCCGGTCACGGGCCACGACAGACTGCGGGCGCCGCCTCCTGCAGCCTTGCCGGTGGCCTTCACCGACAGCACGAGCCGGCCGTTCTCGCCGGCCCGGGCGGTGACGTCCAGCCCGGTGTCGGGGTAGTTCCAGCGGGCGGTGCCAGGTGAGGTGATCACGGCGCCGGGCCTGCCCGGGGCGGTCGTGGCGGGGGCGGACAGCTCCACTGTTCCGCCTCCCGTGTCGGCCGTGACACGCAGTGAGGCGGTGTCGATGGTGGCGGTTCCGCCCCCCACCTCGATCAGGACACGGTGGTCGCTCGTGACGACCGGCCGTGGCGGGTTGTTCCCGGAGTGTGTGGTGGAAGCCAGGGTGGTGGTCGCGAGGGCGAGACAGGAGACCGAGCACGCCAGCACCGCCGCCGCCGTCATGCGGGTCCTCGTGAAGTGTTTGCGTTGCATGGGACGTTGATAACGAGCGCTGATAAGAACACTCATAAGAGTCCTCCTCAGGGCGCTCACGGGTGCCCGGCCCCGAGCGCGGGCCGGTATGGGCGCCGGGCCTTCCACTCAGGCTGGTATGCGACGGAAGGGAGAGCGCGGGCCGTGGCCTCACCGGGACGGCTCGGCGGTCGGCTCCGCACCGCTCCGTTTGTGCGGGACGCGCAGTCTGAAGCTGGCGCCGCCGTCCGGTGCGGTATGCGCGGTCAGCTCGGCACCATGGGCGCGGGCGATCTGCCGTGCCATGGCCAGGCCCAGACCCGAGCCGGGCAGTGCGCGCGCCTGACGCGAACGGTAGAAACGGTCGAAGACATGCGGAAGGTCCTCGGCTGAGATGCCCGGGCCGTGGTCACGGACGGTGAGTTCGGCGGCGTCACCGTCGACGATCAGCCGGACTTCGACAGGGGCGCCGGGAGGGCTGAACTTGGCCGCGTTGTCCAGCAGATTGGTCAGCAGCCGCGCCAGTCGGGCGGGGACGCCGACAAGAGCATGCTCTGCCAGATCCATGCTGAACGGGGTTTCCGGCCAGTGCGCACCGGCTTCCTGAACGCAGCGCGCCACCAGGCGGTCCAGACGCAGCGGCTCGACCAGTGCCTGTGGCTCTTCGTCACGGGCGAGCTCGATAAGGTCGTTGACCAGCCCGGTCACCTCGCGCAACTGCCCGCCGAGCGCTGCCGAGGCCCGGTCGCGTTGGGCTTCGGAGAGGCGGTCGGCACGGGCCAGCAGCTCGGCATTGGTCCGCAGCGCGGTGAGTGGCGTGCGCAGTTCGTGGGAGGCGTCGGCGACCAGTCGCCGCTGAGCGGCGATGGATTGCTCCAGCTCACCCAGCATGGTGTTGAAGCTGGCGGCGAGACTGGTGATCTCGTCGTGGCGCCGGCCCGCCGTCTCCGACAGCTCGATCCGGAGTGCGGTGTCGCGGGTGGCGGCGATCTGCTCGGCAGTGGCGGTGAGTCGGCTGACGGGAACCAGCGCCCGCCGCATGGCGAGATGGCCGAGCCCGGCGGCGAGCAGCGCCCCTGCCGCGCCCGCCCCGGCGAGCAGCATTCCCGCCTGGCGCACGCCGTGGTCCACCGTGTCGGAGCGGATCGCCAGTTGCAGCGCGCGATGGCCGTGCACGGGGGTGGTGAGCATCCGCATTCGGTGCCCGCGCACAGCGATGTTGCTGTAGTACGCGGTTCGGGAGCCGGCGGCGACCTGGCGCGTGGCGTCGGTGACCGGGAGGACCGGAGCCCTGCCGACCGCCGGGTTGTCTCCCGCGGAACCGCTGTCGACGGTGACGACCTGTGCGCACGCCGGGGCCGCGAGCCAGGCGCATTCGCCGTAGAGGGTTCCGGTGGTGCCGTCGCGGTTCTCCCGGGTGACGAGCGTGGCCTGCTGGGTGAGCTGGAGGTCGAGTTGACGCACCAGTTCGTAGCGGATCACGATGTACGCGGCCGCGCACACTCCCACCGCGACCAGCGCCACGGCTGCCGACGAGATGAGTGCGACACGGGTGCGCAGCAGCGGGCGGCCCGGCCGCACCCGGTGCAGGAGCATGCCGAGCGATCGTGCGAGACGCGCAGGACGTGACGTCGTCATCGCTGGGCCAGCTCGTAGCCGACGCCGTGCACCGTGTGCACCAGGCGCGGGGCACCATCGGCCTCGAGCTTGCGGCGCAGATAACCGATGTACACCGCCAGCGAGTTGGAGTCCGCAGCGAACTCGGTGCCCCAGACCCGTTCCTGGATCATCTCCCGCGGCAGTACCTGGCCCGGGTGCCGGAGAAGGACCTCCAGCAGGGCGAACTCGGTGCGGGTGAACTCCATCCGCCGCCCGCCACGCACTCCCGTGCGGTGGGCCACGTCCACGGTCAGGTCGGCGAAGGACATCACCTCCGCCGTGTTGTCGTCCTCCGCCCCTGCGGGAGCGGCGCGCCGCAGCAGGGCCCGTATCCGGGCCAGCAGCTCGTCCAGGGCGAAAGGCTTGACCAGATAGTCGTCGGCTCCGGCGTCGAGTCCGGCCACCCGCTCACTGATCTCGTCGAGCGCGGTGAGCACCAGAACGGGCGTACGGTCTCCGAGGCCCCGCAGCCTCCGGCACACCGACAGCCCGTCCAACACAGGCATGGCCACGTCCAGCACGACGGCATCGGGGGGGTCGGCGGCCAGGGCGCTCAATGCCTTCAACCCGTCTTCGGCTTCCCGCACCTCGTAGCCCTCGACAGCCAGAGCGTCCGCGAGCGCCGCCCGCACTTCGGGGTCGTCGTCCACCACAAGTACGGTCTTCGGGGGCGGTACGCAGTGACCCGGGGACGGTGATGAGGAGACGACGGCGGACATGAAGGCCTTTCGGAGGAGCACAGATTAGGACCCACCCTCGCAGAAAACGTTCTTGGCACTCCAGTGCGACTTCGTCATCCATCCAGCGGGTTCGTCGGGCGTCCGTGCCGGACATCCGGCCGGGAGCCAAGTCATCGCGTTCTCCGGTCTCCCAGCCGCGCGGAACCACCCTCGGGCTCACCAACCGGAACAGACACGCAGGCGACCGGGAAACCGGCTCGGGCGACGAAAGGACCGAGGACTCCTGACCCTTTACACGCTGCGCCCCATCGAGCGCGTCCAGTCGACGCTGACCGACCGGGCGGCGGCGCCCCGCCGGCCCGACGAGGGAGCCCCCGACGCCTGGCTCGTCTTCGACGACCGCTACGCCCCGGCCCTGGACGGCCTGGCCCCGGGCACCGACGTACTGCTCCTCACCTGGCTCGACCGCGCCGACCGCGACACGCTCACCGTCCACCCGCGCGGCGACACCGCCCGGCCCCTCACAGGCGTCTTCGCCACCCGCGCACCCGAGCGCCCGAACCCGATCGGCGTGCACACCGTCCACATCCTCGCCGTCACCGGCACCCTCGTCCACGTTCGCGGACTCGAAGCACTCGACGCAACCCCGATCCTGGACGTCAAACCCCTCCTCACCGCAGACCGCTGACAGCTCGGGACAGGCAGGACCGGTGACCGCAGGAGTTGTCGCCGTGGAGCCGCAGCCGCATCTGCTGCGGCAAGACCCCACCGGGTAGTCGGAGATCGGACGGCCCCTCCCGCCGCTCAGGGAGACGGGCCGGGGCGTGCCGTGGCTGTCGCGGTTGCACGCTGATCACGCTGCCGTGCGCGATGTACAGGTCCAACCGCTACGCCGCGTTCAGCTGGGCGAGGTGCAGTGCGTCGATGCGAGCGAGATGTCGTTCAGCCGCAACGAGCATGTCCCGCGCAGCGCATGCCGGTGCTGCCCGAGGCCAGTCGTCGGTGCGTCTCCACCTTTCGCCGGCCAGGCTGTGGTGGGGTAGGGAAGTTCGGAGACAGCCAAAGCCGTCCGGAGGACCGGCGCTGCCGTGACGCTGCCGAGGAACGCGTGAGCCCGCTTCTGCTCGGGCATGGGAGCGTAGTCTGATGGGTCGTATGAAGAGTGCAGGTTCTGATGGGTCAGAGGGCGCTCGAACGGATCCCCTCGTGCAGCTGTCCCTTGAGCAGCTCAGGAAGCGCACGAGCATGAAATGGCGCACGCACCCCGAGGATGTGCTCCCGCTCTGGGTGGCGGAGATGGACGTGCCTCTGGCTCCTGCCATTGTGGCAGCGCTGCACACGGCGATCGACCTCGGCGACACCGGTTACCCGTACGGAAGCGCCTACGCCGAGGCCCTCGCGGAGTTCGCCTTCGAACGATGGCGGTGGGACGGCGTGCGCATCGAGCATACGGCGATCGTGCCCGATGTCATGATGGGCATCGTCGAAGTGCTCCGCCTGACAACGGACCCCGGGGACGCCGTCGTCGTGTGCTCACCGGTGTATCCCCCGTTCTACGCCTTCGTCGCCCACGACGCGAGGGAAGTCATCGAGGCACCGCTCGGTCCGGACCTGCGGATCGACCTCCATGCCCTGGAGGAGGCGTTCGTACGAGCCCGAAGCCACGGCCGCCGCGCCGCGTTCCTCATGAGCAACCCGCACAACCCGACCGGTGTCGTCCACACCCACGAGGAGCTGGAAACAATTGCGGAGCTCGCTCGCAGGCACGACGTAAGGGTGGTGTCGGATGAGATCCATGCTCCTCTGGTATTGCCCGGGGCCGCCTTTACACCGTTTCTCAGTGTTCCGGGATCGGAGAACGCCTTCGTGTTGACTTCCGCCTCCAAGGCATGGAACCTCTCCGGTCTCAAGGCTGCTCTTGCTGTCGCGGGCACGGAAGCTGTCAACGACCTTCGGCGCATCCCCGAAGAAGTCGGTCACGGTCCCAGTCATCTGGGCGTCATTGCCCACACCGCAGCATTCCTCGAAGGCGGAGTCTGGCTCGACGAACTGCTGCGCGGGCTCGATGCCAACCGGCAACTGCTGGGACAGCTCATCGAAGAACACCTCCCCAACGTGCGATATCGCCCGCCCCAAGCCACTTACCTCGCTTGGCTGGACTGCACATGGCTGGGGCTGCACAGTGACCGGGGGACCGCGGTCCCTGGCGTGATCGGCGACATTGCCGGGCCGGCGAGGTTGTTCCTCGACGAAGCCAGGGTCGCCCTCAGCTCGGGACATGTCTTCGGCTCCGGCGGAGCGGGGTGCGTGCGGCTCAACTTCGCGACGTCACCCACCATCCTGCGCCAGGCATTGTCCAGGATGGGACGTGCGGTGCGGGACCTGTGAAAGCGGTATGCGGGACGAGCCGGCACATGCAGGGCGTCGGCCGCTGTCGAGCCGGATGCCTCGGTCCGAGACGGGACACGCGCTCCGAACCAGGGGCAGGATCGGACGCTATGCGGAAGCGACAACCTGCCCGGCCGTGACCTGGGGAGGGTTGGGGAGCAGGGAAGCGAGGTTGTCCCGCGCGAAGTCCGCCGCCCTCGAGACCGATTCCTCGGCACCCGCCTGGTCCTCGAAGACGCTGGTCGAGATCATGACTCCGTTGCCGGCATCGACCCAGTAGTAGGCCACGAAGCCGGGGACCTGGCGCATGAGCGGCACGAACCCCTCGCTCACCAGGCGCCCTGCCTCGGCCGTATCGGTGACCCCTTCGTACCGTCGGACTGCTGCGTACATGGCCGATCTCCTCGCGGGTTCCGGTTCTTCCTCTGTTGGAAGCCATACCCCCTGCGACGGCCGGCCGGCTCGCGAGACGTCCGACAATCACCGGAAGGGCCGCCTTCAGTGATCCGAACGGCGGCCCGTGGCCATGGGGAGCCAAGCGGCTCCCCTGGTCGCCGACGACGGCGCCACAGGGGCCGGAGCGCGGGCAATGCCGTCCATCGAAATCCCTGCGCATTCTCCGCCGCCGGTCCGGTGTCGACAGCCACCGGTCGGTGGATTCGGAATCACTCACCCGAGTGAAGATCCGTCACGCCTGGGCAATTCCCGCCCTGTCGACGAACAACGATGAGCGGTCAAGCATCTGCGGGTAAATCCTTTATGGACATAAGACACGCGGAATATTCGGCGTGGCTGGCATTCATGTTGTTATGGCCGACATTATTCTCCGCTGGTGATCACCGACGTCGAGAGGAATGTCGTGGCTCTCGAGCCCCAGCATGGCCGGCCGTTGGCCGCGAAGTCCGTACTCGCACGCTTGAAGTCCCGTGCCGGCCGGCGCCCGGCACGGCCATCGGCCGCCGTTGTGGCTGCCGCCCTGCTCGCCGGGCTGACTCCGGTGGCAGCCGGTGCACAGCCAGTCGCTGCCGCGGCACCGAACCACCGGGATGATCCGACGCAGTACTGGAACAACGTCCTGCTCCACACCTTCCGTGATGCGCGGGGCATGGACGCCGCGCCCGGCAAGCTGACCAGGGCCGCCGCGATGGTCTACGCGGCGATCTACAACGCCGAGAGCGCGTATCAGTACACGTACGGAACCATGAAGTACCAGCCGTACCTCAACCGGCCGCTGAAGTACGCCGACCGGCCGCCGCGGCGGCGTCCGGACGAGGAGGAGCGGGTGATCGACCGCACGGCGTACCGCATCATCTCGCAGCTGTTCCCAGGTGATCAGGCCTACATCGACGCCCAGTTCACGGCCAGGACCGGCACCTCCCCGCACTCCTTCGACATCATCAACCGCCTGGTGGTCGACCCGGTGGTGAGGCAGATCAACGCCGCCCGATCGGGCGACGGTTCGGACAACTCGCAGGTCTACAACGGCGACACCACTACGCCCGGCGCCTGGCGGCCGACCGGGGGCAGCTGCCAGCGGGCGAGCGACGCGGTGACCCCGAACTGGGGCATGGTCAAGCCGTTCGTGCTCAGCTCGGGCTCACAGTTCCGGCCTGCGACCCTGTCCGCCTTCGCGTCCTACGCCGATCTGCTGGCCAGCCCGGCGTACGCGGGCCAGGTCGAGGAGGTGCGACGGGTCGGCGCCGTCAACTCCACCGATCGTACCGTCGATCAGACCGCCGCCGCCTGGTTCTGGGCCAATGACCTGGACGGCACCTACAAGCCCCCGGGGCAACTGCTCGAGCTGACCGGGATCGTCGCCAGGCGCCTCGAGCTCGACAAGTACCAGACCACCCGCTTGTACGCGCTGGTGTCGCTGTCGTTGGCGGATTCCGCGATCGCGGTTTGGGACACCAAGTACGACACCCCGATCAAGCTCTGGCGCCCGGTGACCGCGATCCAGGCCACGGGCGGTGCGAACGCGAACTGGCAGCCCCTCAGCGCGGACCGCTCCGGGGCACCGTTCACCCCGTGCTTCCCCTCCTGGAGCTCGGGCCACGCCGGCCTCGCGGGTGCCTGGGCAGGCGCCATGAAGCGTTTCTTCGGCCGTGACAACATCTCGTTCACCGCGCATTCCGAGGACCCGCACACGCCCGTGGCGTACCGCTCGTTCACCAACTTCAGCCAGGCCGCCCGGGAGGACGCACTCAGCCGGCTCTGGCTGGGGGTGCACTACCGCTGGGACGTCACCGACGGGCTGGCGATCGGTGAGAACGTCGCCGACTACCTGTTCGCCAACACGATGCTGCCGACGCGACCGGGCCATCCGGCGCGACGGTGAACCGGCACCGCATCCGGCTGTCCGCTCGGACGTGTGGGGCGAAAAGGATGGGCTGACGAGCGGTTCGGTGTCGCTGGTGCAGGGCCCGTGGCGCGGGGCGGGCGGCTACCGCCCCGATCGTTCCTTCGCGTTCCGCTTCGGTGAAGTCATCTCGAGCGGCCAGTCCGGAGCGGGGCCCTCGTCCAGGAGGGGGCGGATGGCGCCCAGCACAGCGCCGATGCACACGTCACGCAGTTCGGCACGGGTGCAGGTTTCCTTGATGAGCCAGTCGACGCACAGCACCTGGACGAACACCAGCCGGCTCTTCAGGACGCCCGATACGGCCTCCCGGGTGCTCTCGTCGGCGGGCGTGAGCACGCTGAGCAGCCGCTCACGCAGGGCGTCGAGTTCGCCGGCGTTGATCGTCTGAACGAGACGGTCTCCGGCAAGGACTCGGTTCGCCGTCAGGACGGTGTTGCGATTCTCCGCAAAGTACTCGACATGCGCGTCCAGCCCCTCCCTCAGCTGCTCGACCAGGGTGTCGGCGGGATTGAAGCGGGTCCTGACGAGCAGTTGCTCGGCCACCTGCTGGTAGAGGGCGGCGAAGAGGTCGCGCTTGCTGGGGAAGTGCCGGTAAAGGGGAGGGTTGGGCCGGGCCATGGACAGGAGAAGGGCACTGCGGGGGCTCGTGTGGGCGATGGGGTATGCCTGCGTGGCGATCGGGCTGTTCCACGTGCTGCGCGGGAACGCCGCAATCCCGAGCGCGAGTTCGGCCGGCCCGACGGTCGACAGCCTGGGCCGGTTCCTCGGCGCGATCTTCGCCGGGTACGGGCTCGGCCGGCTCTGGGCGGCGCGGCAGTCACCGATCCCTGCGACGGCGGTGCGGTGGCCGGCCGGGGTGTTTCTGCTGGGTGCGCTCGGGCGGCTGCTGTCACTCGCCGTGGACGGGTGGCCGCACTGGTTCCAGGTGGTGCTGGGAGTCGTCGAACTGGTGCTGTCGCCGCTGTTGTTCTGGCCGGCGGACGCCGATGAGAAGGCACTCCACGTCCGAGGCCAGAGAGGGAAGGCGAGACCAGTCGCCCCTACGCGACACGGACCGCAGGGTGCTCCTGGATGAGGCTGTGCCGGCGCTGAGAGCGCGCCAAGCGGATGATCATCAGATTTTCTGCATGTCGCTTATGACATGAATTGCCACTGTCTGTACGTTCATCCACGCATCGGCTCACAGCCAGCGTCTCTCAGACAGGAGAAGTGAGATGGATTACCGTTCCACCGCTGTTACCGCTGCGATCGCGACCGGTGTGGCCATGGTGGCCTCCGGCATCACCTACACCCCTGCAGCCGCCGGCACCACCTACGCTTCTTCAGTCTCCGAGCCAATGCAGGCCAGCTCGGCCCGGCCGGCGGTGGCAGCCGCCGGCCCCGAGGGCGGCAGTGGCGAAAGAAGCAGGGGCTACGAGAGCGGGGACGGCCAGGGCTACGGCTTCGAGCACGAGGGCAGGATCCACGTCAATGAGCGGGACTACTACGCCTTCCCGGGCAGCTGCATCACCGTGATCAGCGGCCTCGGCGCCAACAGCCTCAACATCCGCAACGACAGCGGAAGGACCGTCGAGGTCTTCAGCGGGGTCACCTGCGACAACGGCGCTCCCATCGCCACCGTGGGCCCCGAGAGCGCCGCCAACGGCATCGTCCCCGCGGTGGTGGACGACATCACCGTCGACAACGCCGTGGTGGGCAGCTTCCGGGTGGTCGGCTCCGAGCACCATATGCACTTCGACGGCGAGTGACCGAGTCACTTGCGTCACATGGGTAACGGGAACCCGGTTGCCCGCAATCGGTTCGTGAAGCGGCCGAGGATCGCGTCGCGCAACGACAGGCGCTTCTGCCCGCAGCGTCACTGACCCTATGGTGAGCCGTCACTTGTCTCCGCCCAGAGGGGAACTGATGGTGCGTAGGACCAGGATCATCCGTTACGCCGCCGCGTGCGCGGCAGCCCTGCTGCTCTCAGCCGGGCTCGCCCCGGCGGCCTGCGCCGACGGTGCCCCGGCGGGCCCGAACCCGGTTGCCGTCCAGCTCAACGCCTACTGGACACCGGCCCGGATGGCGGCCGCGCTGCCCGGCGACACCGGCAAGGGCGCCGAGGCCCGGCGGACGGCCCCCGCCGTCTCCCCCATGGTCGACGGACCTCAGCCGGGTGAGTACATCCCGCCCAGCAGAAGCTTCGACGGCCTGCCCCAGGCCGGCACCTTTTTCTGGACCGACACCACCGGCACCGGGCGCACCTGCAGCGGCTCCGTGGTGCGCAGCCCCGGTCACGTGCTGGTGCTCAGCGCCGGGCACTGTCTGAAGGGCTACTCCGGCACTTCCCCCAAACGCAACCTGGGCTTTGTGCCGCAATACCACGACGGACTCAAACCCTTCGGTATTTTCCCGGTCCGCAACAACGGTGTCTACGTGCCGCAGCAGTACTACGACCTGGGCGAGCATGCGGGAGCCGAGTACGACTTCGCCTTCGCGGTCACCGAGCCCAACCAGAACGGGGCGCTCGTCCAGGACGCGGTCGGCGGGGTGCAGTTGCTCACCGGGACGGGGTACTTCCACGCCCCGGTGAGGATGATCGGGTATCCGTCGGGCGCGGAGAAGCCGCTGGAGTGCTGGAGCTGGACCACAAAGTGGGCCAGCGACGACCCGGCCGACCCGGGCACCTACCCGCGTATCGCCTGCGAAGCCTTCGTGGGCGGGACCAGCGGCGGACCGATGCTGCTTCCGTGGCCCGGCGGCTGGGCGGTCATCGGGGTGATCGGCGGCTACCACACCGGCGGCAACACCCCCCAGGTCTCCTACAGCGCCTACTTCGGCACCGCCACCCAGGCGCTCTACCGCGCCGCGACTACCGGCGCCCCACCCGCAGGCCCCACTTCTTGAGACCCAGGACCTGGAGGAGGCACGACATGAAGCCCTCGGCGGGCGGCCCGCCAGCCGTGTGCCGTTCAATCGCGGCCTTGCCAGCCGTCGTGGTGCAGGACCTCCTCGAGCGGCAGGCGTGGCCCCGGCCGGAAGGTGGTGCGCAGCGGGTACGCCGTCGGCAGCAGCGCACCCTGGCGGACGGTGGCCGGCAGGCCCAGCAAGTCGGCGACCTCCTGCTCGCGGTCCAGATGGACCGCGGTCCAGGCGGTGACCAGACCACGGCTGCGGGCGGCCAGCGCATAGCTCCAGGCGGCCGGCAGCAGCGATGCCCACAGAGCTGCCTGGTTGCCCGTCGGCAGCCGCCCGTCGGGCAGTTCGAGGCAGGGGATGACCAGGACGGGCACCCGGTGCAGGCGGTCGGCCAGAGCCCGGGCAGCGGTGAGCACGGAGCGGGTTCCCTCGGGCACCTCGTCCAGCCGCTCCAGGGCTGCGGCGTTACGGTCGTGGAACGCGGCCCGGTACACCTCGGCGACGTTCGCGCGGACCCGTGGGTCGGTGAGCAGGATCCAGCGCCATTTCTGCCGGTTGTTGCCGTTGGGTGCCTGCAGGGCGAGGCGCAGGCAGTCCTTGACCAGTTCCGGGTCCACCGCCCGTTCCAGGTCGAGGCCGCGCCGCACGGAACGCGTGGTGGTCAGCATCTCCTCGCCGGACATGGGAAGTTCAGCGCTCACGGCAGCAGCACCGCCCGGACGACCAGCGCGAGGTAGGTGCCCACGACGAAGCCCATCGCGGTCGGCAGCGGCCAGCCGCCGCGGCGCGCGGCAAGGAATCGACGGGTTCCCCAGGCGGGAAGTGCCGCCGCCAGGCACGGCAGCAGCCCCAGCGGGCCGTCCGGCGCGAACAGGAGGACCTGGCAGCCCACCGCCCCTGCCGCGAGGCCCGCGGTGACCGCCGCGCTGCGCCTGGGGCCGAGGACGGCCGAGTACCGGCGGGCACCCGGCTCCGCCTCCCAGGCCGTCTTGCGGGCGAACTCGAAGTGCAGGAACACACAGGCGCACAGCGCGAGCAGCACCGCCCCGTGCCAGTCGGCGGTGACCGTCCCAGCGGCGGCCAGCGACCCGTACACATAGGCGCCGAGCAGCACCTGCACGGGGTAGGTGACCGCGAGGTTGAGCAGTTGCCGGTTGCGCACCGCCGACGACCGTCTCTCCAGGGCGGCGAGGAACAGCGCGTAACCGAGGGCCGCGAGGACCAGCAGGACGGCCGTCGCCGACTGGGCCGCGTTCAGGCCCGCCACCACTGCGGTGATCGCGGCCATGGCGCCGCGAAGTTCGCGGACGGTGATCGCGCCGGTGACGAGTGGCCGGTCCGGGTGGTGCACGCGGTCGTACTCGAAGTCCTTCTTCTCGTCCAGCATCCGCAGGAACAGCAGCGCCAGCACGACGCTGACGACGCGCACCCAGGTGGCTCCGGACGGCCGCCAGGCCGTGCCGCTCAGTGCCACCGCCGAGCTTTCCAAGGCCAGGACCCACAGCAATCCGTAGGTGGCGTAGATGTGGGGCGGGAACATGCGCAGTATGAAACGGCCGAGCCTGGCGGGTACTTGGGGTGCGGCGAGGGTGGTCACGAGGGGTGTTCCCCTGTTCGGTGTGTGTCGTGGTGCCGTGGTGGGGTGTGGTGTTTCGGTCGGGTCGGGAGGCTCACGCCCCGGCGTACGTTCCCGGGCCCGTGCAGACGCCTGTCAGGTCCGTCGTGTCCCGGTCGGCGAGGCTGATCCGGGCCTCGGCGACCATGGCTCCGGGCTGGGTCAGAGTGCACTCGATGTCAGCGCCTGGCAGTACCGGAGCGGTCCGGCACTCCAGGGGCAGGTCCATCTCGGCGAAGCAGCGGAACCGCGCGGCCAGGCCGACCGGCAGCGCCGTGGGCGAGCGCACCGTGCCCGCGGCGACGGCGGCCGTCACGGCCAGTTGCCGGAAGGCCTCCAACTCCAGCATTCCGGGCACGTGGTCGACCCAGTGGTCGTACAGGATGGGGTGTGCGGTCTCGGCGACCAGGCGTGCCGTGCATATGCCGCCGCCGGAGGTGTGCGGCGGGGAAATGACCGTATTGGCCGGGTCGCGCCGGCCGACGAGGCCGGGATCGATACGTGGTCCGGGCAGTGCGACGGGAGGTTGGGACAGGCCGAGTGCGGCGCGTTGCCCGGCCCGCAGGCGCGCCCAGTGCTCCGGCCGCATCCAGGAATAGTCGATGCGGGCCAGCAGGGCCTCGTGTGCGCCGATGGACGCGGTGAAGCGCAGCCGCAGGCCTGTCACGCCGGACCGGTTCCGGATCCGGTGCTCGACACGGGCGGCGATGACGGTCTCGGTGGGTGTGTCACCGGACGCCAGCGCAGCCAGGTCCGGCACCTCGAACTCGACGGTGCGCAGCAGGAACTTGTGGCCCAGCGGGACATCGAGGTAGCGGTGGGCCACCACGAAGATGCCCTGCCTGCACGCCTCCAGCAACAACAGGGGGTCGTGGTGGGCCCGGGAGCCGAGGGTGTCGTCGTAAAAGGCGTGCAGCCGGGGAAGTTGCGCGGCGAGCAGCATCTCGTCCTCGCCGTGGCGCTCAGCGTCGGTCAGGAAGACCTCCGCAACGGCAGCGCGGTGCACCAACTCCTTCGGAAGTGTGCGGGCGAACTGCACGAGCCGCTCCTCAGGTCAGGGCGCCGCGGACGGCGTCCAGGTGGCGGCGCCACTCCTCGACGCCGGCTCCGTCCAGCACCGGGGCGCGGCCGGGCTGTCGCATGGGCAGCACCTTGGAGCCGACGATGACCGTGTCCCACGGGTCGAGGTCGATCCCGTGCTTCCAGGCCGTTTCCAGCAGGAAACGCGGGCCGGCGGACGGGTCGGCTGCGGAGTGACGGGAGACCTCATCGCGCAGTCTTCCGACCGCGGGGTCGAAGTCGAGTTCACGCGGCTTGGTGGCGGCATACAGCCGGTCGGCCAGCTCGAGCGCGCAGGCGGTGCGGTCCTCGTCCGCCAGCGCGGAGCGGAAGAGGCGGTCACGCGCGGCGTCGTCGAAGTGCACGGCCAACTCCCGTAGGACATCAGCGGGTTCGTCGGGAGTGTGTACCAGGTTGAGCAGGTAGCTGTAGCGGCCGAGGAGGTGGCGCAGCTGGCCGGGCTGCCGGGCGTCCGGGTCGGTGGGCCCCTTGAGGCGGGTGAGCTCGACCGAGGCCGGGACGTCGAGGTCGTGGTCGGGACGGACGAGGAGAACGAGGGCGTCGGCGTCCTCCAGGAAGAGCGCTGCGAGCCGCCTGCGGTACGGGGTGGCCAGGTTCCACTGGAAGTACCACAGGGAGCGGATCATGGTGCGGGTCAGGCGGGTGACCGCCGCGCCGACGATCCGGAAGCCCTGCTCGCCCAGCCACTCCACGGCCGTGTCCAGTCTGCGGGCCACGACGGCGTCCGGCTTGAGCAGCAGCGCGGCATGACGGTGGGCGAAGCCGGTGACGTCGTGGGTGAGGGCGAAGAGTTGTTCATGGCTCTCCTGGTAGTAGGTGTCCGCGCCGTACAGCCGCTGTTTGTCCGGGTGGCAGGTGAGCAGCGGTGAGACCGGAATGCCGTGCGCGGGCCGGGCGAGGCGGGTAGGGGTCATCAAGGGGTGCTCCCGTCGGTTCGGGTGGCGTCCGGCTCCCGGCGCGCGGCGCCGCCGAGGTAGCCGGTCCTGAGGCAGTGGTCGAGGAGGCGGCGCAGGTAGGGCCGTCCGCCTGTGGGTGCCGGACCCTCGCTGAAGGCGGCAACCTGCGTGTCGTCGAAGTGGATGCGCCGCCGGAAGTAGGTGTCGTAGAGGGAGATGACGCGGTCGTAGTAGGGGCGTTCGCGATCGGACAGGGCCGATACCGAGAAGGCGGACGGCGGGACGAACCTGGGCACCTGGAAGGACGGGTACTCGGCGAGGACGTCGGAGAACTCCCGCAGGGTCAGCTCGTGGCCGACGGCATGCAGGGTGAGGCCCTCGGCGGCCTCGAAGCGGAGGGCGGCCTCGGTAACGAGGTCGGCGACGCGGTCGACCGGGACCAGGTCGAGGGCGGCGTCGTAGTGGCCGGGCACGGTGCGCACCAGGCCCTTGGTGAGGACCTTGAGCACGGGGTAGATGGTCTTGAATTCGCGGACGCGGCCCGTGCGGGCGGCGCCGGTGACGATGCTCGGGCGTACCACGGCCACCGGCAGGCGCTCCGAGGCGGCCTTGCGGACCAGGGTCTCGGCGGTCAGTTTGCTCTTCTCGTAGTCGTTGCCCGGGCTTTGGCCGACGTCGAGTTCGTCCTCGCGGGCTCTGCCGTCGCGTTCGCCGCACACATAGGCGGTGCTGACGTGTACCAGTGGGGTACGGCAGGCGAGGGCGAGGTCCAGAACGTGCCGGGTTCCGGCGACGTTGATGCTCTCGTACCGCTCTTCGGGCAGTCCGAAGTCGGTGACGGCGGCGCAGTGCACGATCCGGTCGGCGGCCGCGACGACATGCCTGACATCGTGGGTGAGCCCCAGGCCGGGGCGGTTGATGTCGCCGGTGATCCGGGTGAGGTCGCCGGGCCCGGGGGTGAGTCTTCTGCCGTTGTTGCGGACGAGGTCGCCGTTGCGGTGCACAAGCGCCAGCACCGTGTGGCCCGCGGCGGTGAGCCGGGCGGTCACCTCGGCGCCCACGAATCCGCTGGCGCCGGTCACCAACACCGTCATCGTCTCGGCCATCAGTCGCTCCTCCGGGGGAAGCCCGTGGTCGTGCCCGTGATGGTGAACGGGCGGGCCGCCGGGAACCGGCGTGCCGTCGAAGTGCGGGACGTGCTGCGGGCGGGGGCGCGGTCGGGTGTCATGCGGCAGCCCGTCGCGCGGTCTGGTGTGGCTGGGCACCATTGCTGGCGAGCAGGTCGCGGGCCTCCTCGATGGGCAGCTCCGCGTCGAGATAGGCGCCGATGCGCAACCAGTCGTAGCCGAGCTGCAGGGTGGCCCGCCAGGTGTCGGCGGAGTCGAAGGACGCGGGGAAGGCGTCGGCGCCGGCGGCGTCCCGTACGAGGGCGGCACAGGCGCGCACCTCCGTGAGAAGGCCGTCGCCGTGCTCGGCGGAGTCGACGGTGCGCCGCAGCAGTGCCTCCGCACGCGCCCGGATCACCCGGGTGGCGGGTGGCAGCAGGTCGATACGGCGGACCAGGTCGGAGTCGGCGGGCAGCGGGTTGACACCGTACGCGCTGAAAAGGCCCCGCAGCGCCGCGTGCACGGCGCGGCGCGCGGTGAGTTCGGCGACCCGCCACTGACCGCGCTGCAGGGCGCCGGTCAGATCCTCGACGGCGTTCTCGACGACCACGTTGGACCACACCAGGGCCATGGTGGCGGCGGAGAACCGATCGGCGGGCAGCGGCACCAGATCGATGGCGTCGGGGCCACTGACGGCCGCGCCGCGCACCGAGAGCAACGGCTGCACCGTGGACGGCGGCGGAGTGACGGGACCGGGCGGCGCGGCCAGCGGCAGCGACGGGGTGACCGTGCCACCGCCCTTCCACACCAGCCGGATCAGTCCGTAGCGCAGGAACGCGGCCAGCCGCGGGCCGGGGTCGACGATACCGGTGTCCGCGGTCGCCGCCAGGACCTGCGGGAGCGGCCGGCCCAGGACGAGGGAGCGCCAGACGGCTCCGGCCCGGTCGCCCAGGGCGAACACCTCGCGCCGCCCGCGGATGACGTGGATCCGCTCACCGGTCTGCCAGGTGGTCACCCCGGCGACGCGTTCGACGGTGAGCCGCTCGGGTCGCCAGGGGACCTCGCCGAGCCGGAGTTCTTCGGCGAAGGCGAGGCACGCGGCCAGATGGCCGCGGGCGGCGTCGGCGTCGCCGGGCGCGGGGGCGGCGGCTTCCAGCTCCCAGTACCGGTCCCGCACCTCCGGCCGGTCGGCCCGGTCCAGTTGCAGGGACAGCCACTTGGGTTCGAGGTAGGTCTCGCCCAGCCCGGCCGCCCATGACTTGACCGTCTGGACGAGTCCGGCGCGGCTCCAGTCGACCGCCTCGTCGGCCTCACCGAGGCAAAGCAGCGCCATTGCGTATCGCAGGGACTGACGGGCCCGGTGCGCCCACCAGTCGGCGGCGATGCGGCGGAACCGCTCGACGGGCAGCATCGCCTTGACCTCGCCGACCAGGGCGTGGCCGCGCAGCGGGTGGCTGTGCAGCAGCCGCTGGCAGCGGTTGAGCAGGTCCTCGGAGAGCCGTCCGGGCCGTTTGGCTCCGTCCTCCAGCGTGCGTAACTGGTCGGTGAGTTGACGCACCGACCGGGTGCGGATCTCGACCCGGCGGCCGTCGACGAAGAGCAGCGACGGCATGGTCGGCAGATCGTCCTCGGAGCGGCCGATGAGCAGGAAGTCGATGTCGGAGGAGGGGTTGCCGAACCCCTCGGCGATGGATCCTTCGAGTGCCACGGCCCACTCGGTTGCCCGGGGCAGTTCGGCGAGGGACCTGTCGAGCAGGCCTTGCAGTTGGTCCTCGGTGAGGATCACCGATGTGTCTCCGTCCTGGTGTCCGCGTTCACGGTCGTGTCGTCCTTGGGCGGGTCGCTGAGTACGGTGACCGTCCCGGCGGCGCCGTCGACGCGCAGCAGGGTGCCGGTGCGGATCTCGGTGGTGGCGCCCTTGACCTGGACCACGGTCGGGATACCCAGTTCCCGTGCCACGACGGCGACATGGGTCAGCGGGCTGCCGCGTTCGATGACGAGGGCGGCGGCCGAGGGCAGCGCGGGCACCCAGCCGGGGTCGGTGCGGTAGGCGAGCAGGATGCCGCCGCCGATGTCGCGCGGCGTGTCGGTGACGACGGCAGGACCTTCGGCGATGCCGGGGCAGCAGGGCGTGCCGCGCAGTTGGCGGGCACCGCTGCGGGCGACCGGCCCGCTGGTCCAGCCCGCCCGCTCCAGGTTGCCCGACCAGTACGGGGCCCCGCGGGTGCTGAAGCGGGACGGGGCGTGCAGTGCGGTGTCGGCGGCGAGTTGCCTGCGGCGCAGCGCGGCCAGTTCCTTCAGCTCGGTGTGCGCGATCATGCCCTCGAAGGCGCCCCGGACTTCTTCCAGACGCAGCATGAACACGTCGTCCCAGGCGTCGATGGCTCCCTTGCGGGCCAGGTCCCGGCCCATGGCGCGCAGCATGCGTTTGGCCGCGCCGAAGGCGCGGGTGCGGCAGAACCTCAGCCGTTCCCGGTCGGCGAGCGCCGCCCTGGCCTTGCCCCGCACCCGCTCGTACACCCAGCGGCGCGGGCCGCGCAGGTGCCGGCCGAGGTAGGCGTCGGCCTCGCCGCCGCGGTCGCCCGCGTTGCCGGCCGTGGTGTCCGGCAGCGCATCGCGCAGCAGGGTGAACAGTCCTGCCGGGTTCTCGTGCAGGTCGGGCACCTCCAGTTTGAGTTCGTCCGGGCTGCGGTAGCCGTAGTCGGCTCTGTACGCGTCCACCGCGGCCAGGAACTGGCTGTGGCCGGCGTCACGGAGCGCCAGGTAGGCGTCGGCGTCGGGGGTGTGTTCCAGCAGGTGCCGGACCTCGGCGTCGGCTCGTGCCATCGCCGCCAACTCGGCCAGTGCCCGCGCCGGTTCGGCGGACTCGACGTCGCCCCCGGGGGCGGCCACGGCCCAGGTGAACCATTCGGGGGCGTGCGGCAGCCACCTCCTGTTGAGCAGGGCCAGCAGGCCGATGGAAAGCAGGATCGTGGCATCCAGGGCCTGCATCGGGCCCCATTTCTCGATGAGCTCCCGCTGCAGTCGACGGAAGCGACGATAGGTCTCGTCACCGGGCAGCGCATCGTAGTCAACATTGTTGAAGATCGCGTAGGACCGGTAGAAATCCCGGTGAAATGATTCCACGGATTTCCGGATGGTCAGGAATCTTCTGGCGAAGACCACCGTGCGGGCCAGTCGCGCAACACGGCCGCGCAGCCCGGTCCGGGGTGTGAAGGGATGAAGTGCGTCCGCGGTCTCATCGGAAATGCTCTCCGCGACACCCAGGGATTTCTCGAGAACTCGACGGTTGAGTGTATACAACGGCGCCAGGCGCACCATGCGGTACCAGTGGTACAGGTTGTAGTAGACCCGTCCATGCACATAGCCGAGCAGGTGCGGGGTCCACTCCTGCACCTCGCGCAGTTCCTCGCCCTTGACGCCGAGCGCGCGAGCGTAGCTCTCGTACACCTTGGCGTAGGTGTCGGCGGCGAAGCTGTAGGTGAGAGGGGAGACGACACCGCTGAAGCTCTCGATGATGTTGGAGTTGTCCCAGATCCGCAACTCTCCCGCGGGCTCCGGCGCGGTGCGGGCCGCGGCAGCGAGCGAGGTGACGGGGCGGCTCTGCAGGATCCACAGGGTCCCGTCGGCGATGGCCCACTCGATGTCCTGCGGGGCACCGTAGTGTTCGGTGGCGCGCACTCCGGCAAGGTGCAGCCGGGCCAGGTCGTCGGCGGTCAGGGACAGCGCGGTGCGGTCGTCGTCGGAGACCTGCGACACCTCGCAGCCGGGTCCGGTGCCTGCGTCGTAGCGCTGCTGTTTGTCGCCGACCACCGTGCTCACCGGCTCGCCGGTGGCGGCGTCCAGGACGACGGTGTCGGCGTCGACGGCGCCTGAGACCAGCCCCTCCCCCAGTCCGTGGACGGCGCTGACCACATGGCGGTCCGTGCGGCCGGTCGTCGGGTCGGCGGTGAACAGCACGCCGCTGCGCTCGGCGGGCACCATGCGCTGGACGATGACGGCCACGCCACCGGCGTCGGGCGGCAGTCCGCGTTGCGCGCGGTAGCGCAGGGATCGTTCCGAGAATCCGGAGGCCCAGCAGCGCCGGACATGGGCGGTGACCTCCTCGGGTCCACAGACGTTGAGGAAGCTGTCGTACTGGCCGGCGAAGGAGTGCTGCGAGCCGTCCTCCTCCGCGCCGGACGAGCGGACGGCCACCAGGCCGCCGCCGGCCTGCCGGTAGGCGAGGTCGATGGCCGCGGCGACGCGCTCGTCGAGGGACGCGGCCTCGATCAGACGGGTGATCTCCTCGGCGACCTGCCGGGGCCTGCTGTCCCAGCCGTCGGCAAGGAGGTTCCCCAGGCGCTCGTCCAGTCCGCTGCTGCGGCAGAATTCCGCGAAAACGTCGAGGCCGAGCACCGACCAGCTCGGTACTTGAAATCCGGACACGGTCAGGGCGTGGAGGTTTCTTCCTTTTCCACCGGCCCATTCGGCCATCAGGGAATCCTCACTGGAAGTTGTGAGAACGTGAAGCACCCGGTGGGCGGACCCCGTGGTGAGCGACAACTCGTTTCCCTTCGAACGACTTTTACTCAACCTCCCCGAGATGTTTCACGGTGGGACCCGTCAAAACCCCCGGGTTGGCCGCGGTCGGCGTTTTAACTGAATATCGCCGGTCGTTCACCGCCGCGTCAGGACGGTCGAAAGGGTCTCCCACCCCGCGGGACCGGCGGGTCATGGCTGGTCCGGCCCGCCTCCGGGTCGAGGGCCGAGAGAGGGGAACCGGAAGAGCAGGCGACTGATGGCGTTGGCGGCTTCCGCTTCGGGTGGCCGAAGTTGACCGGCACGATGCTTGACGAGCACCTGGGAGAGATCCGCTTCTGGACGCACTTCGTCGGCTTCCGGCGCAGCCGACCGGGGACAGCGCCTCGCAGTGCGTGGCCATCGAGCAATGTCCGAGTACGCACGCACGGCCGCCGCCCTGGCGCGGTGATCCATCCTGGACATCGAGCCCGACCACCACGCCGGCGTCGCCGTCGCGCGAACCGCCGGCTTCCTTACCTGCACCGCGGCACCCGGGACCGTCACCGACACCGGGCGGACCCACGGCCTACTCGCCTGGGCGCACCACCTGACTGTCGGCCAAGGTTGAAGAAGACGCTGAGGGCAGTTCCGTCACAGGCCGGTGGAGGCCCTGTTCTGCGCCTGTTCGAATTCGGTCAGAGGATCGCCGCCGACGCGCCAGGGCCAGGCGGTGACCGTGCCACTGAGCGCCTCGAAGACCAGGCGGGCCTCGTGCCGTCGATCGGCGGCCATCAGCGCGTAGGCAAGGAGGTTCAGATCGGCAAGAGCCGCGGCATGGCGGAAGAAGTCAGGCCGGACCCACGTATGGACCGCACGGTCGAGGGTCTGCGCCGCAGACACGTGGGACCAGTGGTTGCGCGCCACCAGCGCTTCGAGTCCGCCCCGGGCAATGACGGAGTGGTACTGCAGGACCTGGGCGGTGAGTTCCGTCGCCGCGCAGGGTGCGTTTGCGGGCATGCGGGCGGAGAGGGCGTCGACGAACTCCAGTACCTGGATGCGCGATCCCGCTTCCTGCGGGGTGAGGTAGCGCAGCATGCTCAGGTACGCCTCGCGGTTCCAGCGGTCGCGCGACAGCACCTCGTTCCACACTCCGAACACCTGTGGCTGTTCCCACCGCTCGAGGCGTGACACCCCCAGCAGCACCACCCATGGACTGGGGTCTTCAGGTGCGAGGTCGGCGGCCCGGAAGCAGATCTCGGTGACGGCGGCCGCGTCCTCCAGGTACCCCTGGGAACGGCCGCGTGCGAGTTCCGTCCACGCGTGCAGGACGAGTGCACCCGTGTTGCGCGGTTCGCGCCTGGCCCAGGCCGACGGCAGATGTGATGCGGCCAGGTAGTCCGCCAGGACCGACATGCGGTGCGAGCGACGGTCCCAGTCACCCGCGTCCTGCTCCATCAGGCGGGACATCTGAGCTATGCACAGATCCGCCGTCGCGATGGTGCCCGACATGGTGGTTGCCCGGAGCGACTTCAGAAGCTTGCGCAGGCCCTCGTCGTCGAGTTCCGGGGCAAGGCGCGCCTTTCTTCGGCGGCTTGAAAGAAATGCCATGCTGGGAGGCTAAGGGGCACGGGCCGTTACGCAAGGTTTCCGTCCGGATCGTTATCAGTTACATGCCTGACCTTGGGTTACCGGCCGTAGCCGAAGAATGACCGCCGTTCCGCATGTGCCCGCCGGGGCAGGGCGGGTCCATGGAGATGAGGTCGATGACGGCCGTTCGGAAGCCGTCCGCGCCACGCTGAGCCACCGGCGGCCAGGCTGTGGAGGCATGGCGCAGCCCGGTCAGATCGGGCGGCTGGTCGCGGGAATCGAGCGGCTGGTCGCGGGGAAGGGCAGCGGCAGGCGATGGCGCGCCTGCCGCCTCACCAGGCGTGTTGACCTGGAGCGATGTTCATGGGGCAGTCGTTGCAGCGGAAGGCGCTCCGGGGGTCGCGGAGGCGGGCGGCCCGGGGGGGGTGACTCGGATGCCGCGAGCGGGAAGGCGGAGCCGGTGACTGGCACGGCGAGGCAGGGAAGGCGAGCTCTCTGCGCTGCACGTCCCGGCAGCCTCCGGCCGCGCTTTCGATGATCGCAATCCAGCCGGGACTCTCCGCCCGGAAGAACCAGCGGTCGCCCGGCCGGGAGGAGCGGCCGGATCCGGCCGCGTCGCCGCAGGCCGGTCCCGTGCGCCAGGAGAAGTCCAGTACCAGCCACTTTCCGTCACCCTCCTGTGAGGCCGAGTATGTGTGCTCGGCCGCGACGGCCGCGGTCAATGCCTGGTCGTAGGAGGCGGCGGTGCAGTCGGCGGTCGGCAGCCCAACCGGCCGCACGGTCGCAACGCAAGCGGCCCGGCGCCGTCGGCCGTAAAGCGCACGTCATGGCCGACGATCACGTCCGGGTGGCCGAGCGGCCCGGGCAGCCGGACCCGCGCCGTCGCAGGACTCTCCCTGCCGCACTTGGCACGCTCGTCGTACGACGGCGAGGAGAAGGTGATTTGAACCCGTACGACGCTCGACACGGGGTCGGTGAGCACCGCCTTGAGCCCCCGCATACACGCGTGTTCGCCACTGGGCACCTGCAGAGCTGTGACCGGGAAGGTTCACAGGTCAGTGCGGGAAGGCTCTCGGCGGGCGTTGACGGGGCAGCTCGTCGCGGAACTTCTCGATGATGGTGCTGATCTGCCGCATGAGCGAGGTCCTCTCCAGTTGGTCCAGGTAGAGGTTGCGGCGGGCGAGTCCAGGGGCGTCCACGCAGAAGTACAGGGTCATCAGCGGGTTGATGAACAGTTCGCTGTCCCTCGTGCGTTCGGTGAAGTGGACGTTGCCGAAGTCACCGCGAACGGCGGCGGCGATGGAGCCGTTGACGATGCTGGGGTGGCTGGGGGTGCACTGCTGGGCGTGGGTCACCGCATCGAGGTAGAGCGCTCCCTCGCGGCTGTGGCGTGGGACGGAGAAGGCACCGAGGTAGGCGCCGTCGCGTTCCAGGGCGGCCAGGTTCTCCAGCGCCAGGCTGTGGTTGACCCCGTGGTAGGAGTCGACGCCGAAGCCGAGGCAGGCCACGAGCCGGTGCGGAATCTCGTCGAGTCCGCTGACGGCGGCCAGACTGACCATGTCCTCCTCGGGGGTGCCCAGTCCGTGCTCGTCTCCGCGCATGAGGATGTCCGTGCCTCCGTCGACCAGCACGAGGGCGTCGACACCACCCAGGTGGCTGATCAGCGAGCGATATGCGGCACGTAGCGGCTGCACGCCCGTACGCGGGAACGCGTACACCGTGGAGGGCAGGTTCTGCCGGTCGAGCCACTGGGCGAGGGTGCGCTCGGGGAAGTAGTCGCCCCGGAACGTCGTGTCGGGACGGACGGCCGCGACATCCTGCTCCAGCCATACGTCCAGGTTCAGGCCGTACAGATCGGCGAACGAGAGGTTGGCGAGGTGCACCTCTTTCCCGGCTGAGCGCAGGGCGAGGGCCAGCGGGAGGCCGGCGTAGATGTCGAAGCCGCCGCCCGCACCGGCGACGAGTATGTGCTGCGCGTCGCGCAGCCGGGTGAAGAAGGGCGGCTCTAGGAGGGAGAACACCCGGGGACGCTAGCAGGGCCGCAACTGAGCGTCAGGGGCCAGGCCCGGCGAGGCGGCTCCCCGACGTCCGGGACCCGCCTCGCCGGGGCTGTCCCAGGGGAGCCCGGATGCGCAGCAGCCTTGCCCGCGCTGCGTGATCAGCCGCGCCCATCGCCCGGGGCGGGATCCCCGATCACGACGATGTGAAACCCGTCGTGCAGCCGAAACGGCCGGGCCGGCCGTCAGATCTCGGAGTCGATGCCGGTGATCACCGCTGATCCCAGGGGTGCGATGGTTTGGTCCAGCCCGGCGGCGCGCAGAGCGGAGTCGGCGAGTTGCCGGGCGTCCTGTTCGGCGTGGGGGCCGCTGTCCGCCTCGATGGTGAGGCGGATGGTGAAGGTGTTGTCCTCGTTGACGGTGAGCGCGTCCAGGTCCGCCTCGCTGCCCATCTGGGTGCGGTGCGGATCGGCGGGACGCAGGGCTCGGGCCAGTTCGGCTCTGGTACGGGTTCCGACCGTGTCGGTGAAGGTGCCGGGCACGGTGATCACGTACGTAGTCATGTCGGTCCTCCTTCGGACAACACGCCGCGTACCCAGGTTTCCGGGCCTGGCCACACGATCCGAGGCCGCCGGTCACCGAAGCCGCGTACGGGACACCGTGAGCCGGTGACGCTACGGGACACCGTGAGCCGGTGACGCTACGGGACACCGTGAGCCGGTGACGCTACGGGACACCGTGAGCCGGTGACGCTACGGGACACCGTGAGCCGGTGCACATCGCCGGGAACGGGACACGCGGCCGACCGCGCGCAATTGCGGGGTCGGGCCCCGGCGAACCGTCAGGGCCGTTGCGCAGGGTAGTCCCGTGCGTTCAGGGCCCGGTAGGCGAAGCGGGTGATGACCTCGACGGCCTCGTCCTCCGGCATGTCAAACCACACCTGGGCGAGGCTGTCGATCATCGCGACCAGCAGCGTGAGGCTGACCTCTGGGGAGGCCGGCAGGTTCCGGACGTTCACCAGGTGGCCGGCCAGATCGTCCAGCTGTGTGCGGCGGAAGCGGCTGAGGGTCCGGGCGAAGTCGTCGCTGACGAGGGCCGCCTGGTTCAGCGCGAGCATGGTGGCGGCGTGCTCGCGATGCACCTGCCAGTACGCGGCCACGTGGTAGCGGATCGCGTCGGGGTCGGAGAAGTCGCTCTTGTGCTCGGGTGCCGCGGCCTTCTCGTCGCTCGCCGAGGCGATGTCGGCCAGCAGCGCCTCGAGCAGCTCCTCCTTGCTCGTGAAGTGGTTGTAGAACGAGCCCGCCGACCGCCCGGCCTCTGCCGTGATGTCGGTGATCTTGGTGTTCAGGTAACCGCGGGTGGCGAACAGACGCTTGGCCGCCTCGATCAACGCGGCCCTGGTGTCGGCCGCCTGCTCCGCACGTTTCACGCACCCTCCTCGCCTTATTGACAGCGCACGCTAGCAGCGGACACGATGAATTTATATTCACTGAATGGAGATTCATTATGAAGGCGCTCGTCGTGGGCGGTGGACCGACCGGACTGACTCTGGCGATCGACCTGGCCCGCCGAGGTGTCCGCGTACGGATCGTCGACAAGGCTGCGGGATTCTTCGAAGGGTCGCGCGGCGACGGAATCCAGCCGCGCACACTGGAGGTCTTCGACGACCTCGGCGTACTGGACGCCGTACTGGACGCGGGGGCGCCGTCGGCCGCCATCCGCGTGCACCTGGACGGCCGCCCGGCGGGCGAGCGGCGGATGGTCGAGCCGCGTGAGCCCACTCCCGACGTGCCCCACCCGAACCCGTGGGTGCTGGGCCAGTCGCAGCTCGAGGGAATCCTCCGGGCGCGGCTGTCCGAGTTCGGCGTACGCGTCGAACTCGGCGCCGAGTTGGTCGGCCTGGCACAGGACAGTGACGGGGTGACCGCGCGCCTCTCCACGGACGAGGTCCACCGGGTCGACTACCTGGTCGGCGCCGACGGCGGCGCCAGCTTCGTGCGCAAGGCGATCGGAGTGGCGTTCCCGGGCACCACCGACGAGTCCTTCCGGGTGGTGGTCGGTGACGTGGCCGCGCCGGGCCTCGACCCCGAGGTGGGTCACTGGTTCGCCGCGGCGGACGACCCGATGTCGGGCATCATCATGACCCCGCTGCCGGGCACCGGGATGTTCCAGTTGGCCACGCCCCTGGGCGAGGGCGACGACGCCTCCCTGGAAACCATGCAGGCTGCCCTGGACCGGTTCTCGTCGGGCGTACGCCTCACCGGCCACGGCTGGTCGACGGTGTGGCGGCCGAATGTGAGGCTCGCGGAGCGGTATCGGGTCGGACGCGTCTTCCTGGCCGGCGACGCCGCGCACGTGCACCCCCCGACGGGCGGACAGGGCATGAACACGGGCGTCCAGGACGCCTACAACCTGGGCTGGAAACTGGCCGGGCAGACCGCACTCGACAGCTACGAGACCGAGCGGCGCGCCGTCGCCGCGCACGTGCTCGGCGTGAGCACCGATCTGCTGCAGAGATACGCCGAGGGCCGGGAGGACGCGCACCGCCGCGGCGAGGAGAGCTTCGGTCTCAACATCACCTACCGCGCCACGGACGCCGTGGGCGGCGTCATCACCGGCGATCGTGCGCCCGATGCCCCGGTCCTGAGCCCAGCCGGCAAGCGCATCCGTCTCTTCGACCTCTTCCGCGGTCCCCACTTCACCCGCCTGAACTTCGGCGGTCACGCCTCCGTCCCCGACGACCGCGAGCACACCCACACCGTGCTGCGGCCCGGCGAACAGCCTCGCGACGGGCGTGACGGCGACGAGCACTGCGTCGTCGACGCCGAGGGACACGCGTACTCGGCCTATGCGGCTTCGCCGGGCGACAGCTTCCTCGTCCGCCCGGACGGCTACCTGGCCTGACCTCCCCGAACCGGCCGGATGCGCTGCCGCCAGGTCCCCGGTGCACGGCGAGTGCCATCGGGGGCTCGGAGGTACCGGCGAACGTCACGCCGCAGGAGTGCCGTTCGGCCTGGAGGCAGGCGATCTCCTCGTCCTGCCGGGGCACTTGACGACGGGCAGTGCTGCACGATCCGCTGGCTGGACGGTTTGCCGCGCGGGATCGCCGGTGAGGGGCGGGGAGGCCACGGGTCAGGGCTTGTCATCGCATTGTCGGCGCGACTCGGCGGCGGCCCAGGTGAATATCCCTCTGGCCATCAGGGAGGACTCGGACTCGGCGCGGGCCTCGTTGACCTCGGCGCGCGCCGCGTGCACGGCCGCGTCGCCCGGCGCGGCCTGGACCGCGAACTCCGCAAGGTGGCCGGCGACCCTCAGCTCGCCCGCGTCGACGCAGCGACGGGCCGCATCCGCCAAGGCGGTCGCACCGCCTGCCAGGTCCGCCAGTGCGATGGCGAGCCGGGCTTCGGGAGCGGGCTTGAGGTGCGCGGGGTTGCCGTCGTACCAGCCGGCGTAGCGCCGCCACAGGTTGCGCACGATGAACTCAGGTTCGTCGTACTTGGCCTGGAGGTAGACACGGTCGGCCAGGTGCGCGGGCGGACGTACGGAATGGATCAGATCATCCAGGCGGGCACCGGAGTTGAGTCCGTCCAGCGTCTGCTGGACCAAGCTCTCCAGCCATTCGGCGGTCTCGGTGAGAGCCAGGCGTATCCGGTCGGCGCCGAAGACCGGTGCTCCGTGCGAAGGCAGCATGATCTCCGCACCGAGGGCGGCCATCCGGCGCAGTGCGACCGCCCACTCCCGCGGATAGCGCTGCACCTTCTGCGGGTTGCCGCAGTTGGGGGTCACCCATATGAACATGTCGCCGGGGCACAGGATGCGGTGCTCGGGGATCCAGGCGACGGTCGCGTCGTCGGTCTCGCCCCGCACGTGGAACAGTTCGAAGGTGAGCTCGCCGCGGTTCAGGGTCATCGCGTCCCGGTACGTCAGGTCGGGCCTGCGGTACTCGGTCGGCCAGGTCAGGTCGGGGGCCTGGAACTGCCTTTGGTTGATCACCGAGTTGTAGCCGCCCGTCAGCAAGTAGCGGTCGAACCGCTCGCCGATCTTCTCGTGGGCCAACACGGTCGGCCGTGGCGTGTCCTGCGCATCGAACGGGCCCATGCCGAAGACGTGGTCGATGTGACCGTGCGAGAAGACCGCGGTCGTCACGGGGAGTCGGCTCCACGCGCGCACGGCCTGGTGGAGCGTTTCCGCGGCCCACGGGTTGCCGGTGTCGAACAGGATGATCTCGCCGCCCGTACGGAAGGTGATGACGTTGCCGAAGCCGGGGAACCAGCCGACGCCGTCGACCACTTCGCTCACGCCGGAGCCCGCCTTCCCGGCGTGCACGATGCTGTCGTCGACGGCGCCGCGCCAGACCTGGTCGGCGTAGTCGGTGATGGAGAAGGTCATGGTGTCCATGCCACCGTGCCCCACCTGCCGGGACAACCGGCTGTGAGGCCACCGAAGGCCGCCTATAGTTGTGACATGTCACAACGCGGCGCCGTGCGAGACGACGCGATGCGGCTGGCCTTGCGCCTCGAACCGCAGGTCAATCAGCTGGCCAGGAAGATGGTGGAGCGTCAGCGGGCCGAGGTGCCCGGTTTCGACCTCCTGCCCGGCGAGATGCGGGATGTGGAGATCGCGGCGACAGCCCGCCACGCGATCCGTGGCTTCCTTCGCCATGTGCAGGGCCTGCCGGACACCGACACCGAGGTGTTCCGGGAACGCGCCGCACAGCGCGCCGAAGAAGGCGTTCCCCTGGTCCAGTTGCTCAGGGGATACCACGTCGGTGTCGAGGTGCTGCTGGACGCGCTCGGCGCAGCGGCCCGTCCCGGCGAGGAGGCGGCGTTGCAGTCGCTGACCCGGATGCAGCTCAGCGCGCTCAACGCCACCGTCGAGAACGTCATCGAGGCGTACCTCGCAGGGCTTGCCGACCAGCAGGCGGCGGCTCGGGAGCTGGCCCGGGCGCTGATCCGCGGTGACGCGCCCGAGGAGGTCGCCGGCCGCTACGGGCTTTCCGTGGAACCCGGTTACCTCGTGCTCAGCGTCCGGGCACATGGGACCCAGGAGCCGGTGACCGCACGCAGGCTGCTGCGCCAGGTACTCGCCCGGCTCGCCCCGCTCGCCGAAGGGCGCGCACTCAGCCTGCCCGACGCATACGGCGGCTGCATCCTGCTGCCCGCCCGGACCGCGCCCGACGCCGTGGCCGGCCGGCTCTCCACCGGCCTGCCTGTGCCGCCGATCGTCGGCGCCGCCACCGCGGCCACCCCCGAGGAGGTCCCGGCAGCGGCCGAACGAGCGCGCCGCATCGCCGCCGTGGCGGGCGAACCCGGCCTGCATCGGCTACGGGACGTGCTGCTCGAGTACCACCTGTCCGGAGCCCCGGACAGCGCCACCGAACTGCGCGCCCTGCTCGAACCGTTGGACCGGCAAACCGGGCTGACCGCGACCGTGGCCGCATTCCTCGCCTGCGACTTCGACCGGCGTCGCACGGCCCGGGCGCTCGACGTACACCCCAACACCGTCGACAACCGCCTCGCTCGCGTCGCCGAGCTGACCGGCGTCGACCCACGCACGGCGCGCGGCGTGCAGCTCTTCGGCACCGCGCTGACCTTGCATCGGCTGGCCGACCGGGATCCCTGCTGAAGCGTGCCTGCCGCCGGCTCAGCGGGTCCGGCCGGTCGGCGTCCACTGGCGAACGACCCCGACGATGCACCGGCCGGGGCGCTCGGGGGTGGCTCAGCGCGCGGGGAGCGCGGCTTCGTCCCGCGCCTTGCCCAGCCGCGGGACCGCCAGGCACGGCCCGGCCACGAAGTTGCTGAGCTTCGCCGCGTGATGTCGCGGGCCTGGCGGCGCGCGCCGAACTGTGGGGACGGGCGCCCTCTGCGCGGCATCACAGGAAGATCATTCGTGGTGGGTGGCCTCCGTCAGCAGACCTTGGGGGGCGGCCAGCCGGTCGAGCAGGCCGGTGAGTGCGGCCCTCTCCGTCGCGGTCAGGTTCGCGGCGAATTCGGCGTCGGCGGACTGTGCCAGCTCTCCGCAGGCTGCGAGCAGTTCCCGGCCATGCTGAATGATTCGTTTGATGACCGAAAGGGTCAGTCATGCTCAGTCCTGCCACCGTCCAGCTGCACTTCGCCGATCTCCAGGAAGGCATCGTCGAGCTCAGCGGCACAACTTCACCGGCCACCATCAGGCGATCCGTGGACTTCCTGGCCCACCTGGCTCAGCTGCTGGACATCCCGGTCACCCTCTCGGCGGCACCACGCCCGGGTGGCCCCGCGGTCATCGAGGAGGCATCCATCCCCCAAACGCCCGTCTTCGTCCGCAGCGGACCGTGCGCCTGGGACGATGCGGCCACCCGCCGGGCCATCACCGCCCAGCCCGGGAAGAACCTCGCCATCTGCGGCGTGACCAGCGAGATCGTCGTACTGCACACGGCACTTGACGCCATCGCGGCAGGCTATGAGGTCTCCGTACTCCTCGACGCCTGCGGTGGACTATCGCCGCGCACCGAGCAGGCCGCCTTCCGCCAGATCGAGGCGGCCGGAGGCCGGATCACCAGCGTCGCCAGCCTCGCCACCGACCTCGTACGTGACTTCACCACCCCGACGGGCCAGGAGGTCATCTCGGCCCTGCACGATCTGATCCAGCACCCCGCGGCCGAACCGGCACGGTAGCCACCAGCGCATGCCCCGGCCTGGACGGCGCACTGCACCGCGCGGACGGCTACCAGGCGGCGTACTTCCTGTCATACCCGCTGGTCGCCGCGTTCAAGGGGATGAGCGTCGCCACGCTGCAGACACTGGTCTACCTCTTCGCGATGATCAAGATCGCGACCACCTTCACCTGGATGATCGTCGTCTCGCTCAGGACCGACATGGGTGTGGCCTGGCACCGCTTCCTCGCCTTCCCGAACATCTGGTTCAAGCGCAACGCCAAGGGCGCGCCCGCGCTCGGCGCACTGTTGCCGATGCACTCGGGCGGCCAGCCGATCGACTTCGAGGACCCGGCCGACGACGCCGTCTTCGGCGTCTCCCAGGTCGAGGAGTTCTCCTGGAAGGGCATCCTCGACTTCTCCACCTGCACCGAGTGCGGCCGCTGCCGGTCCCAGTGCCCGGCCTGGAACACCGGCAAGCCGCTTTCGCCCAAGCTGCTGATCATGAACCTGCGCGAGCACGCCTACCACAAGGCCCCGTACCTGCTCGCCGGTGAGGACAAGTCGAACGTCCCGGCCGCCGCTGCCGCCGAGGCCGAGCGCCCGCTCATCGGCACGGCAGAAGAGAACGGCGTCATCGACCCGGACGTGCTGTGGTCCTGCACCACCTGCGGCGCCTGCGTCGAGCAGTGCCCGGTCGACATCGAGCACATCGACCACATCGTCGACATGCGCCGCCACCAGGTGATGATCGAGAGCAGCTTCCCGACCGAGGCGGGGACGATGCTCAAGAACCTGGAGAACAAGGGCAACCCCTGGGGCCTGGCCACCAAGGCCCGCCTGGACTGGGTCAAGGAGCTGAAGAAGGAGACCGGCATCGAGGTCCCCGTCATCGGCGAGGACATCGACCCCGCCGAGGTCGAGTACCTCTACTGGGTCGGCTGCGCCGGCGCCCTGGAGGACCGGGCCAAGAAGACCACCAAGGCCTTCGCCGAGCTGCTGCACACCGCGGGCGTCAAGTTCGCCATCCTCGGCAAGGAGGAGAACTGCACCGGTGACTCCCCGCGCCGCCTCGGCAACGAGTTCCTGTTCCAGATGCTCGGCGCGCGGAACGTCGAGACCCTGAACGCGGCGCTGGAGAACGCTCCCACCAAGCGGATCGTGGCCACCTGCCCGCACTGCTTCAACACCCTCGCCAACGAGTACCCGCAGCTGTGCGGCCACTTCGAGGTCGTCCACCACACCCAGCTGCTGCAGCACCTGATCGACGAGAGCAAGCTGATCCCGGTCAACCCGGTCGAGGGCCTGATCACCTACCACGACCCCTGCTACCTGGGCCGCCACAACAAGGTCTACACGCCGCCGCGCGAGATCATCGAGAAGGTCCCGGGACTGCGCAACGAGGAGATGCACCGCCACAGGGAGCGCGGCTTCTGCTGCGGCGCCGGTGGCGCGCAGATGTGGATGGAGGACCGGATCGGCAAGCGGATCAACACCGAGCGCGTGGACGAGGCGCTGTCGCTCAACCCCGACATCGTCTCCACCGCCTGCCCATTCTGCCTGGTGATGCTCTCCGACTCGGTCAACGGCAAGAACAACGAGGGCGCCGCCAAGGAGGCCCTGTGCGTCGTGGACGTGGCCCAGCTGCTCCTGGAGTCGGTCAAGGCCGACCCGGCCGCGCCCGAGGCCGAGGCCGAAACCCCGGAGCCGGTCTCGTCCTGAGCCCGTGTGGGAGTGGCTGTTGCCGTTCCGCTGTATGTCCGAAGTCGGCCGCTGACGGACGATCGACCCCAGGCCCGAGAGCGGCCGGGGGCCGAAGACCGCCTACACGGTCTTCGGCCCCCGGCGGGGTGTCACGGCTGCGGCCGTGCAAGACGGCGCGTGGACCGGGTGCAGCCGAATCGCCGCATCACGGGCACGCCCGCCAGGGCGGGCTAGCGGCGGCCGACGTGGTGGTCGTGATGCCAGTGCCGGTCGCCGAACCAGCCGTGGTGCCGGCCACGGTTTCGGTCCCAGCCGCCGAAGTGATCGCGGAGACGCGCGGTGCCGCGGTCGCCGGACCAGCCGCGATTCCGGTCGCGGTCGCCATCGCGGTCGCGGTCACGGTCACCTACGTGGTCGTGGTAGCTCCCGACGACATGCGAACGGTAGCCGTACGAAAAGCTTCTTCCCTTGTCACGATCATGGCCGCCCCCGTCGGCGAGGGCAGGCAGGGCGGCCGCCCCGACAAGGGCGGCCGACGCCACGAAGGTGGCGATCAGGCGGACAGTGGTACGAGAAGCAGACATGGAGCTGTCCCCTCACGGTCGTGCACGCCCACCCTGGCGGGGGCCGACGTGCCATCCGAATTCTCGGTTGGATGCCGAGACCCGCCACTGTGGACTCCCTCGGCGCCACCGGATCGCCAAACCAATTCACGTTACAAAACGCCGACATATCCGTAACTGTCCCTTGTATGCGCCATCGATGCTGCAGAGGGCCCGGGGCGCCGGCCCGTTGCCGCTCCCGACCCTGCTCTGATCAGGCCAGGAGCACCTGATGACGAATGGTGCCCAGGACGGGCTCGCCGCCTCGACTCCCTCGACCGGCTCAACGGTCTCGGTAACGACGGAGGGCCTGCATTCGGGTGATCCGGGCGGACACCCGGTACGACGCCCGCAGACCACCCGCTCGTCCTCCTGATGCTTCTTCAAGTCCTGGGCCGCAGACGGGCACCGCCCAGAGCGGTGCCGGTGCACTGTGAAGGCGGCGGATGTCAGCACATCCGCCGGTATCTCTACCCGCGGGCGCACAACGGGGGCACACGCCACGCATGCCGCGCCCCGGCAGCAGGATCCCTGCCGCCACCCGGGTCGGTCGGTGTGGGCCGTCGGTGGCAAACTTGGCCGCGCCCGCTTGCGCCTGCGGTCGCGTCACCCCGCCTCGCTGAACAATGGCCCCGGTCAAGACACACGGACGGCTCTGCACGGCACCGAGGGGAACGGCCGATGGACACAGCACGACTCCCGAATCGTAGAGCTCTGCTGGCCGGCGGACTCGCGAGCGCAACGGTCGCGCTCGCGGGATGCTCATCGACGAGCGCCGCCTCACCGGCGAGAAGCGCCTCGCCAACAGCGCGCCCGACCACGCCTTCCGCTGCCTTCGCAAGGCTGATGGAAGGCAACAAGCGCTGGGTGAGCGGACACCTGCAGCACCCCGACCGGGATCCGGACCGGCGCCAACTCGTGGCCCAGACACAGGAGCCCTTCGGGGCGGTCCTCTCATGCATCGACTCCCGAGTGCCGCCCGAGCTCCTCTTCGACACCGGGCTGGGTGACCTCTACGTGATGCGCACGGGCGGACAGGCAGTCGGCCCGGTGGTCACCGGATCCGTCGAGTACGGACCCATGACGAGCGGCACCCCGCTCGTCGTGGTCCTCGGCCATCAGCGATGCGGCGCAGTCAAGGCGGCGTACGAGTCCCTCCGTGGCGGCAAGCCGCTGCCCGGCAATCTGCAGGCGATCACCAAGGCTCTGCAGCCGGCGTACAAGCAGGCAGTACGGGAAGGCGGCACCGACCCGGTCGAGACCATGACCCGTGCCCAGATCAAGTTGACCGCGAACAAACTGCGCTCCAATCAGGACCTCGCCCCTCTCGTGCGGAAAGGCGCGCTTGCCGTGGTCGGCGCCTACTACTCGCTCGACACCGGCGCAGTGGAGGTCCTGACCGGCGCGCCCTCCTGAACCGGTCGAATCGGTGGGCGCTCGAGTTCCTGCCTGCGGGGAGCTCAGTTGTCCAGAGGGGAACCGGTGGGGGATCGGGGCGAGCGCGTTGTCGGGCACCGTCCGCACGGCAGCGCAGCTTCGTACCGCGCCAGGACTGTGGGGCTGACCACCCGTCGTCGTGCCCGGTTCTCCATCCGCCACGGGTGAGTTGGGAACAGCGGCTTCGTCAGGGGATGCGGGCCACTCCGGCATAGACGCCGCTGCCTTCCGACGACGGCACCGGATGAGCCTTGAACCACTCCGTGGCCGTCACCAGGCCCGGGTCGACCAGGTCCAGGCCGTCGAAGAAACGGGCCACCTCGGCGCGGGGACGGAAGCCGAGATGGATGCCGGCCTTGGCATACTCGGCGGTGGCCCGTGCCGCCAGTTCGGGGTAGATGTCGGACGCGGCGTGCGACATGACGAGGTAGCTGTCCGACGGCAGGGCGGCGAGCAGTTCTCGTACGATGCCGTGGGGTTCGTGGTCGTCGGGGATGAAGTGCATCAGCGCGATCAAGGAGAGCGCGATGGGTCGCTCGAAGTCGAGGACCCCACGGGCGTGCTCGAGGATCTCCGCCGGTCGGCGCACATCGGCCTCGATGTAGTCGGTGATGCCTTCGGGTTTGCTGATCAGCAAGGCCTCCGCGTGCCGCAGCACGATCGGGTCGTTGTCGGTGTAGACGATCCTCGCGGACGGCACGGTCTCCTGCACGATCTGATGCAGGTTCGGCTCGGTGGGAATGCCCGTACCGATGTCGAGGAACTGGTCGATGCCCTGACCGGCCAGCCAGGCGGCCGCGCGGTGCATGAACTCGCGGTTCTGCCGAGCGGCGTCATGCGCCTCGGCGGGCAGCCGCTTCCCCACCGCCTCGTCCACCGGGTAGTTGTCCTTGCCGCCCAGCAACCAGTCGTACACCCGTGCCGGATGCGCCGTACTGGTGTCGATCCGCCGAGGGTCGGGGGTGCCGGTCGCCATCAAAGACTCCATCGCGCGCGTGGATCACCAACATTGCCGATCGTTGAAGTCTCGCACATCAAGTACCCGGTTGAGACGCGTAGTTGACATGGCTCGCCGCCGCGGTCCGGCGTCAACCCCATTCCTTGGACCGGGCCTTCTTCGGCGGGTCGGGGGGTACAAGGCCGGAAATCGCCGGATGGCGGAAAGCTTCGCGGCGACGCATGACGCGGGTGGCCTTCCGGGGCACCTCGGACATGCGGTACGCGCCAAAGTCCACGCGGACGCGGGATGGTTCCCGGGGGTGCGGCCGGCCGGCCGGGACGCTCCGGCACAGGCCCGGGTCGTGCTCGTTTGGCGAGCCCACCCCCGACGTCACAGCTTCGACACGTCTCCTTCACGCAGAGCACACTTCCGGCCGGTCCGGGTTCCGGGCGTACCCGGAGCGGCAGACGATGCGCTCGCCGCATGCCTAGCCTCCCGGGCCATGCGATCACCTCTGATGAGACGCCTCGGCCTCACCGCCGTCCTCGCCTTCGTCCTCGCCGTGTTCGGCCTCGCCCCCAGCGCGAGCGCGGCCGACCCCGCACCGGTCACACTGACGTTCGCCACCGACAGCGCCACCACAACCCCCGGCGGGACGGTGAACCTGTCGATGACGATCACCAACAACAAGACCTACGACATCTGGTTCGTCCACCAGACGATCGACCCGACGTGGCTGACCACCCAGCGCCCCGACCTGAAGTACGGCTTCACCGGCTGCAGCCTGGCCACGGCGGCCGGCACCACCCCCTGCTCCGGCACCGGCCCGGCCAACCTCGGCGGCAACTACGGCGCCACCATTCCGCCCGGGCAGAGCCGCACCGTCACGCTCTCCCTGAAGATCGCCACCGACTCCGGCTGCAACGGCAACATCGGCTTCTACTCGTACTACTACGCCGAGTTCAGCGACAGCAGCAACACCAGCGGCGGCCCGGTCTACACGCCCGTGACGCGAGTGCTCTGCGCCTGACGGACCCTCCGGCTCCGTGGTGGAAGATGACCTGAATCGGCCCGCGACCGGCCACCCACCGCGGTCTGGACCACCGGCACTTCGCCCGGCGGACCCCATCGGTCCGCCGGTGCGCCCTTCGGGGCCCGGACCAGCGCACGGGGCCGCCCGCATGCCCGGGGGCGTGCGCCCCGGCAGCCGTGGAAGGTCCGAACAGGGCCCGAAAGCGCTCAGTTGGACACCTGCTCTTTTCCGTCACGTTTCACAACTCGACCACGAAAGCTACACACGGACATCAGTATGTGACGCGACGAATGCGTCGACGAACGGCTTCTGAGGGGGACGCCTACGTCGCGCAAGGGGGTGCGTCCGCTCCGCGGGAGTGTGCTCACCCCTGCCCGGGGAGGGGACTTCACCGCATGAAGCGGACCATACGCACCACCGCGCTCACAGTTGGCGGGCTCATCGCCGCACTGGCCCTGCCGACCGGAGCGGCCCACGCCGACACCACCGCACCCCGCATCGACTTACGCGTCCTGCTGGTGAGCGACGGCGGCCCGTCCACCGACGCCATCGCGGCGGAACTGGACGCAGCAGGAACGCCGTATACCGAGGTCGACCTCAACCGGTCCGACCGGCCCACGATCGACGCAGGGTTCCTCGCCGACACCGTGGACGGCCGGCCGCGGGCCAAGTTCCAGGCCGTGGTCCTGCCCGACGACAACCCGTTCGCCTCGGGCTCCGCCGAGATGGCGGCACTCGCGGCATACGAGCAGACGTACGCGATCCCGCAGGTCGACGCGTACACCTACGCGCGTCCGGAGGCGGGTCTTCAGTACCCGGTCCAGGGCGGCTACTCCGGCAGCATCGACGGCGTCCGGGCCGATGTGACCACCGCCGGCAAGGCCGGACCCTTCGGATACCTCAACGGGGTGGTGCCCTTCGAGGACAACTCCCCTACTGTGAGCGAGAGTTACGCCTATCTTTCGACGCCCGCCGCCGGAGCGGATTTCACACCGTACGTCGACGCGCCCATCCCGGGTACGTCCAAGCGCGGCTCGCTGGTGGGCGAGTACCGGCACGACGGGCGGCGCGAGCTCGTTGTCACCTTCGTCTACAACCAGTACCAGGAGCAGTTCCGGCTGCTGGCCCGGGGCATCGTGGAGTGGATGACCGGCGGCGTGCACCTGGGCGCCTCCCGCAGCTACTTCGCCGTACACGTCGACGACGTCTTCGCCGCCGACGACCGGTGGGACACCCAGCTCAACTGCACACCCGGCGACATCGACTGCACCAACGGCGCAGGCACTCCCCGTCCGATCCGCATGACACCCGCGGACGTCGACTACTCCACCGCTTGGCAGAAGGGTCACCACTTCACCTTCGACCTGGCCTACAACGGCGTCGGCAGCGTCGACCAGCGCACGGACAACAACGGCGTCGACGAGCTCGCCGACAAGCTGATCGCCGACCGCAACGAGTTCCGCTGGGTCAACCACACCTTTACCCACGCCTTCCTCGGCTGCGAGCAGGACACCACCGTGGTGCCCTGGAGATGCTCCACCACCCCCGACGGCAGCACCAGGTGGGTCAGCCGCAGCACCATCTCCGACGAGATCGCAACCAACCGGGCCTGGGGGCAGGCCGCCGGGCTGCCGCTGGACAACAGCGAGTTGGTCACGGGAGAGCACTCGGGCCTGAAGGTGCTGCCGCAACAGCCGGACGACAACCCAAATCTGGCCCCCGCCCTCGCCGACAACAAGGTCACCTGGCTCGCGGCGGACAACTCCCGCGACCCCGGGCCGCGTCAGGTGGGCGCGGCCACGACCGTGCCCCGCTACCCGATGAACGTCTTCTACAACGCCGGTCACGCGGCGGAGGAGGCCGACGAGTACAACTGGATCTACACCAGCCGCGCCCAGGGCGGCAGTGGTCTGTGCGAGGACAGCCCGGCCACCACAACCTGCCTCCCCGCACCGCTGAACACGACCACCGGCTACTCCGACTACATTGTGCCGCTGGAGACCCGGATCGCCCTCGGCCACGTCCTGTCCGACGATCCGAAGCCGCACTTCATCCACCAGTCCAACCTCGCCGAGGACCGCATCGCCTACCCGGTGCTCAACGGCGTCCTCGGCGGCTACCGAGCCCTGTTCGCGGCCAACACCCCCGTGGTGAACCTGCGGATGAAGGACATCGGCACCGAACTGCAGCGCCGCGCCGCGTGGCAGGCCGCCCTGCAGGCCGGGAACGTCACCGCCTACCGCATCGGCACCACCGTGACCCTCCAGGCACCGGCCGGTGTGGCGGTCACCGCAACGCTGCCCGCCGGCACCCAGCTGGCCGGCACCGCCTTCGGCACCGCCTACGCGGGAGAGGTGTCCGGCTGGACACCCTCGTCCGGCGCTCCGCTCGCCTTCACCCTGCCGACGTCGGCCGCGGCCCCGTCCGCGGCCGCCCACGTCAAACCCGCCCCGGCGACCCGCCCCGCCCCGCACTCCCGCGTCCCCGCGGGCGTGACCAAGCAGGTCCCCTACCGCCCGGAGCACTGAACGGCGCACCGACCGTAGGTCCCGGCCGCCCACGCGCGGCCGGGGCCGGCACGCCCACCCCACACCTCGGCCGTGGAGCACATCGATGCACGTTCACCACGGCGCGCGACGCCCCAGCGCAACGCGCGTCACCCTACTCACCGAAGGCACCTACCCGCACAGTCACGGCGGCGTCAGTGTCTGGTGCGACCAGCTCGTCCAGGGCATGCCCGACATCGACTTCGACGTCATCGCCGTCACCGGCACCGGTCGCGAACCTGTTGTGTGGGACCTGCCCGCCCAGGTCGCCGGTGTCCGCTCCGTCCCCATGTGGGGCGTCCCTCCGGAGGGCCGACCGCCGCGGGGCCGCGCTCGCAACCGGCTCACCGCCGCATACGAGCGGTTCCTGACCGCGCTCCTCGATCCGTGCGCCGAGGACGGGTTCGCCCCCGCCCTGTACACGATGGCGCGGGCCGCGGCGGACGGGGCGCTGAGCCCGTTCCTGCGGAGCGACCGGGCCGTCGCCATCCTGGCCGCGGTGTGGAGCCGTCCGGGACTGGTCGTGCGCGAGGCGCGGCCGACCCTGCACGACGCGCTCACCGCCACCGGCCTGCTGGAGCACGCGCTTCGTCCGCTGGCCGCGCCGCCACCGGACCGCGGGGTGGCACACGCGGTCAGCGGCGGCGTCGCCGTACTGCCGGGGCTGGCCGCTGCCGAACAGCACGGGGTTCCGCTTCTGCTGACCGAGCACGGCGTCTATCTGCGAGAGCGCTATCTCGGGTACCGCACCGCCCCCTACCGCTGGCCGGTGAAGGCGGTCGTCCTGGGCTTCTTCCGGCTGCTGGCGGAGGAGAGCTACCGCCGGGCGGACCTGATCACACCGGGCAACCGCTACAACCGGCTGTGGGAGGAACAGGGCGGTGCCGACCCGGAGTCGATCCGCACGGTCTACAACGGCGTGGATCCCGCCGCCTTTCCACCGGCCGGGCCCGAGCCCGAGGTGCCCACCCTCAGCTGGGCGGGCCGAGTCGACCCGATCAAGGACCTCGAGACCCTCATCCACGCCTTCGCCCTGGTCCGGGCGGAACTGCCCGACGCCCGGCTGCGGTTGTTCGGCGGAACACCGCGGGGCGGAGAGGCATACCGGGAGCGCTGCGAGGCCTTGGCCGCCGAACTCGGACAGGCGGACGCCGTCACGTTCGAGGGCCGGGTCGAGGACATCAAGGATGCCTACGCGGCCGGCAACGTCGTGATGCTCTCGAGCATCAGCGAGGGTTTCCCGTTCACGCTGATCGAGGCCATGTCTTGCGGGCGGGCGACCGTGTCCACCGATGTGGGTGGGGTGCGGGAGGCGGTCGGCGACTCCGGTCTCGTGGTTCCACCGCGTGACCCGGCCGCCATGGCCGCCGCCGTGCTGCACCTGCTCGGTGATCCCGGGGGGCGGCGGGCGATGGGCGAGGCGGCCCGGCTTCGGGTGATCGAACAATTCACCTTGCGCCGGACCATCGACACCTTCCGTTCCATCTATCTGGAACTGTCGGTGCGCCCACGACGGACAGCAGTCGGCCGGACCGACGGGAGAACCGTTTCGTCGCCCGCGGCCGCCACCTCCGCACATGCACCCGCCGCCAAGGCGCCGGTTCCCCGGCCCCGGACGGTCGCGCAGGCCTCCCCGGTCACGCCCCATGCGGCGGGCCAGGCCTCACCGGTCACACCCACCGAGGCGGGCCCGGTCGGCTCGCGATCGAGGAGCGTGGCCATATGAGCGGCCCGATGGCCCTCGAGCCGGGCGGAACGGAGCAGGACACGCTCGCGCTTCGGCTCGCGGGGACACGACCGATCCGCCCGCGCCGGTCCGACGACAGCACACTCGCCCTGCGCCTGCCGCAGCACGGCCCGCACGACGACGAGGTCAACCGGCTCGCCGCCGACCTGGCCGATCGCATCGGTCCTTCGGTCCATCCCTACGAGGTGGCCGCGCTGCTGGAGGCGGAGGGCCTGTCCGCCGATGTGATCAAACACCGGTGCGGGCACCCCAACCTGTTCTCACTCGCCTCGGCGCTGTACGAACGGGTGCCCCGAACCTTCCCCGAGCCCGCGCAGTCCCCGGATCCATGGCGTCCGGACCATGTGCGCTGTCTGCTGCGCGGAGTCCTGTTCGCGCTGCCTGGACTCGCATATCTGCTCGCCGCACCGCTGTGGCACGCCAAGGACCACGCTCCCGCCCTGATCGTGGCAGGCATCGTCTCCTGGGCCTGGGGGCAGGCGCTGGGCCACCGCGCACATCTACGGATGGCCACCGGGCGCCGGGAGGCGGGCCGCACACTGCTGACGGGGGCTCCGCTGGGGGCGGTCGTCGCCACGGCCGTCGCGACGCCGGCAGCCGGAGGCGGTCCGGTGACCTGGGTCGCACTCGCGCAGTCGTCGTATCTGTCCGCGGCGGGCGTGCTGCTGGTCCTCGCCCGGGAACGGTGGCTGCTGGCCGCGCTCACCCCGCTCATCGCAGGGGCCGCGCTGCTGCCGTGGTGGGAGCCCGGGACGCTGGCGCGCGCCGGCCTGCCCCTGCTCGCACTCCTGGCCACGCTCGCCGCCACGGCCAGGGCCCTGCGGCTCGTCCTCGCCGCCCCGGCGGTTGCCGACGGCCCCAGGCCGCGGCTGACCGCGTCCCTTCCCTACGCGCTGTTCGGTCTGGCGGCGGCGGTGCTGGTGCTGCTGGAGAGCCGGCGGCACCCGTACGCGGTGATCGTGCTCACCGTGAGCATGGGACCGGCCGAGTGGCTGCTGTACCGCTACCGCGGATGGTCGCTCGCCGCACTGCGCACGACGGCGACACCCGCCGCCTTCCTGCTGCGCTCGGCCGGCATCCTGGGCCTCTGTCTGTTGGCCTACCTGCTGCCCCTGCTGCCCGCGGCCCCGCTCACCGGTGCCGGCCCGGCCGAATTGCTGCTGCTCGCCGCCACCTTGTGGACCGCGCTGCTGCTCCAGGCGTTCGGAGCGGCGTGGCCGCCGGCCGTGATCTGTCTCCTGGCCGCGGGTGGCGCCGGCGCGGTCACCCTGCTGCGGCTGCCGCCGGGTCCGGCTGTGCTCTCCCCGTGCTGCGGCGCGGCCGTGCTGTGTCTGTCGGTGTGCGTGCTGCGGCTGCTCGGCCGACCCGCTCCGCACATGTGACCGCGTACGACCATCCGACCGCACCCCAACTCCGGGCGGCCGTCTCCGGCCGTCCGGGCCGGGGCCCGACTCACGACCGCGCCCGACACCCGCTCCGTCGGCCCCGCCAGACCGCACCACCCCGAAGGAACCGCTCAACAGACCCGAAAGGAAGTCGAGTTGACCTCCGCACCGCTCGCCGCTGTCACCGGAGCCGAGGGTTTCATCGGCTCACACCTCACCGAAGCGCTCGTCGTCTCGGGACACCGGGTCAGAGCCATGGCCCAGTACAACTCCTTCTCCTCCTACGGATGGCTGGAGACACTGCCCGCCGACGTCCTCGACCAGGTGGAGATCGTCCTCGGCGACGTCCGCGATCCCGGCTCGGTCCGCGGGCTGCTCGAAGGCGCCGACTCCGCCTACCACCTGGCCGCCCTCATCGCGATCCCGTACTCGTACCAGGCACCGCACAGCTACGTGGACACCAACGTCACCGGCACGCTGAACGTGCTGGAGGCGGTGCGCGCCCTGGGCACGCCCCGGCTGGTGCACACCTCCACCAGCGAGACGTACGGCACCGCGCAGACCGTGCCGATCACGGAGGACCACGCCATCAACACCCAGTCGCCGTACGCTGCTTCGAAGGCGGGCGCGGACCGGCTCGCCGACAGCTACCATGCGAGCTTCGAGACCCCGGTCGTGACGCTGCGGCCGTTCAACACCTTCGGACCGCGCCAGTCGATGCGCGCGGTGATCCCCACCGTCATCGGCCAGGTGGCGGCCGGTCGGCGCACCATCACCCTCGGCGATCTGCGTCCCACGCGCGACTTCACCTATGTCAAGGACACCGCGCAGGCATTCCTCGCGGTGGGGACCGCACCGGCGGAGCGGGTGGTGGGCCGCACCTTCAACGCCGGGACGGGCGGGGAGATCTCGGTCGGCGACCTCGTCGCACTGATCGGCAAGGTGATGGACACCGCCCTGGACGTGCGTGAGGACTCCGAGCGCCTGCGGCCCGCCAACTCCGAGGTGATGCGGCTGGTCGCGGATGCGACCCGGCTCACCGGGGCGACCGGCTGGCAGCCCGCCCACACATTGGAGCAGGGACTGGCACACACCGTGGAGTTCTTCCGTGACCCGGCCAACCTGGGCCGCTACAAAACCGGCATCTACAACATCTGACTCCGTCCGGCGTCCACGAAGGAGTAAGCCCATGCACGCAGTGATTCTGGCCGGAGGCAAGGGCGTCCGGCTGCGGCCCTACACCACGGCGCTGCCCAAGCCGCTCGTGCCCATCGGCGACCAGCACGCCATCCTCGAGATCGTGCTGCGCCAGCTCTCCACGGCAGGCTTCACCCGCTGCACGATCGCCATCGGCCACCTGGGCGAGATCATCCGCGCCTTCGTCGGCGACGGTTCCCAGTGGGGCATGACCATCGACTACGCCACCGAGGAGAGCCCCCTGGGCACCATGGGCCCGCTGCTCACCATGCGCGAGCGCCTGCCCGAGACGTTCCTGGTGATGAACGGCGATGTCCTCACGGACCTCGACTACGCCGACGTCCTGCGCAGGCACCGAACGTCGGGAGCTCCCCTGACCATTGCCACGTACGCCCGCAAGGTCCACATCGACTTCGGTGTGCTGACCACCGACGCGAGCAAGGTCGTCGCCTTCACGGAGAAGCCCAGCATGGACTACCGGGTGTCCATGGGGGTCTACGGCCTGTCCCGTTCGACGCTGGACGGCTACACGCCCGGTCTGCCGCTCGGCTTCGACGAGTTGGTCCTTGACCTGCTCTCGGCCCGGCGTCCGCCGCACGCCTACGAGTTCGACGGATACTGGCTGGACATCGGCCGCCCGGACGACTACGACCGGGCCAATGCCGAGTTCACCACACGCAAGTCGCTTCTGCTCAAGGGAGCCTGAGCCCCGCATGCGTATTCTCGTCCTCGGCTTCTCCGGCTATCTGGGGCGCCACATCGCCGCGCACCTGCGGGATGTGCCGAACACGCAGGTGCTCGGCGCCGGCCGCGGTCCCGACGCCGACTACGGCGTCGACCTCGCCCGCGACGAACCGGAGCGGCTGGCCATGACCCTGAAGTCGGCGGCGCCCGACGCCGTGGTCAACTGCGCGGGTGTGACCGGTGGCGACGCCGTCACCCTCGCGGAGGTCAACGCCCGCGGCCCGGCAGTCCTGTGCGCCGCGCTGCGCGAGGCGGCCCCCGCGGCCCGCGTGGTCCACCTCGGCTCCGCCGCCGAGTACGGCCCCGGTGTCCCGGGGACGAAGGAGACCGAATCGGCGGCCACCCGCCCGCTCGGCCCGTACGGCGCCACTAAACTCGCGGGCACGGTCACGGTGACCACCTCCGGCCTGGACGCCGTGGTCCTGCGCGTGGGCAACCCGGTGGGGCCCGGAGCACCTCCCACCGGGCTGCCCGGCCGGATCACGGCGTTGCTGCGCGCGGCCGGGCAGGACCCGGAGGCGGTACTGCGGCTCGGCGACCTGTCCGCGTACCGCGACTTCGTCGACGTACGCGATGTCGCCCGGGCGGCGGTACTCGCGGCTACGGCACCCGGGCGGCTGCCGCCTGTGCTCAACATCAGTGGCGGCGAGGCGTTCCCGGTGCGCGAACTGGTGCGGAAACTGGCGCGCCGGGCCGGCTTCCGGGGACGGGTCGAGGAGAACGCGGACGGCTCGACCCGCTCGGCCGAGGTGTCGTGGCAGTGCTCCGCGGTCAGCGCCGCCGATGATGCCCTCGGCTGGCGGCCGTCCCACACCCTCGACGAGTCCCTGGCCGCACTGTGGGCGGCCACGGATCCGCGACCGCGCGAGCCGGGAGGCGACAGCACGCCATGACCCTGCTGATTCCGCTGTACGTCCACCCGGCCGAGGACCCGGGCACCTGGCACCGTCTCATCGCGTCCGCCGCGGAAACGTACGCGGTCGTGCTCAACCCGGCGAGTGGTCCGGGGACGGGTCCCGATCCTGCGTTCGCCGCGGTGGCCGACGCCCTGCGGGCGGCCGACGCCCGCGTGCTGGGCTACGTGGACACGGACTACGGTGCGCGCGACGCGGCCGAGGTCACCGACGAGGTGCGCCGGCACCGGGAGTGGTACTCGGCCGACGGCTGCTTCCTGGACCGCGTGACCGCAAGGTCGGACGGGCTGCCCGCCTGCCGGAAGCTGGTCCGGTCCGTCCGTCGGCTCGGCGCCGGGACCGTGGTGCTGAACCCGGGTGTCCATCCCGCGCCCGGCTATGCCCGCCTGGCCGACCTGACGGTCACCTTCGAAGGCCACTGGTCCACGTATGTGTCGGCGTTCAGCCGACCGGCCTGGGCGGCGCGGCAGCCGCCCGAACGGTTCTGCCACCTCGTGTACGGGGTACCCGAGGCTCTCGTACCGCTTGCCGTGCGCACGGCACGCGAGCGCGGTGCGGCGGTCTGCGGACCCGTGACGGGGAAACCTCCCAACCCCTGGGCCCAACTGACCCCCGCACTGACCGGGACGGAGCGATGAGAAGCAGGACACTGGGCTGCGCGACTCTCCTGGCCGCCCTGGCGGCCGCAACGCTGACCGCGTGCTCCGGCGCGGACCCGGGAGGCGGCGAGGACGGGCCGTCCCGCCCGCACGGGACAGCACCGGGCCCGGCTCAGACCGTCGGCCCCGGTGCGACGCGCCCGCCCACCGCCGGACCGTCCGCCCGGCCCCACCCGCGGTGGCAGCCCCGCCCCGGTCTGGCCTGGCAGTGGCAGCTCGAGGGAAAGGTAGACCCCTCGGCCGACGTGCCCGTCTACGACATCGACGGCTTCGAGAACACCGCGTCGGACGTCGCCGGTCTGCACAGAGCCCGCCGCAAGGTGATCTGCTACATCAACGTGGGTTCCTGGGAGGACTTCCGCCCCGACAAGGACAGGTTCCCGCGCTCGGTACTCGGCGCACCCAACGGGTGGCAGGGCGAGCGCTGGCTCGACATCCGCCGGATCTCCGTACTCCGGCCGCTCATGGAGCGACGGTTCGACATGTGCCGGGACAAGGGCTTCGACGCGGTGGAGCCCGACCTGGTGGAAGGCTACGGCAACCACACCGGCTTCCCGCTCACCGCACGTGACCAGGTCAGGTACAACCGCATGATCGCGGACATCGCACACGCGCGCGGTCTGTCCGTCGGCCTGAAGAACGACCTGCCACAAATCCCGCAGCTCCTGGGCGACTTCGACTTCGCCGTCAACGAGCAGTGCGCGGAGTACGACGAGTGCACGAAGCTCACTCCCTTCATCGCTGCCGACAAGGCGGTCTTCCACGTGGAATACACGGAGCCGACCAGCAACTTCTGTCCAACGTCACGCAAGCTGAGGCTGTCGTCGATGCTGAAGAAGCCGGAACTCGGTGTGTGGCGCAAGGCGTGTTGACCTGCCGTGATCCTGGCGCGAGCGGTCGCCTCTCCCCCGACGAAGTGTCTTCCGACCCGGTCCGATGCCCGACAACCTGTCCGCGGACCTGTTACGAAAGGCCCCGCTAGGGTCGCGGGCATGACCCACAGCCTCGTTGTCCGTATCGCCGACGCCGTGCTCGAACCGGAGACGCTCGACCCGGCGCAGATCGTCTCCGGCACGCCCGAGGTCACCGGCAAGGTGATCTGGGAATCGGAGGACGGCCGACAGGTGCGTGGCATCTGGCAGATCACACCCGGTGTCGTGACCGACACCGAGGCGAACGAGCTGTTCGTGGTGATCAGCGGCTCCGCGACGATCGACATCGAGGGCGGTGGGACGCTGCGCGTCGGCCCCGGCGACATGGCCGTGCTGCGCGAGGGCGACCGTACGACGTGGACGGTGCACGAGACGCTGCGCAAGGCGTACGCGATCAGCCTCTGAGCGCAAGGACACCTTCGACGGCCCACACCCGGTCCGCCTCGGTGACGGTCACCACGTGAGAGGTCCTCCGAGGTGCCGGGCTGCCGGCCGGCCTCCGGCATGCGCGGTGACGTATGCGTTCCTCACGGCCCTTCCATGACAGAGGTGACCCACACCTCCTGACACTCGTGACTGTCGGCCGCCCCATGCGAGGTGGAAGGCTCAACAGCACACGGCGCGGGTGACATGGGCGCGGAAGGGGGCAGCGGCATGGACGAGCGGTACGAGGTGTACGCGCTGGCCGACAAGGACTTCTACGAGAGGCCGGACCGTCTCTCGGCGGACCCGCAGGAGGCGGCGCCCTCGTACCGGACGGCCCGGCGCGCGGTGCCGGAGGGATGGCGGGCGGACCAGGTGGGTGACTGGCTGACGCTGACGCCGGTCGGTCCGGACGGCCGGCCGCAGCCGGCACCGGTTCAGGGCTGGAAGGTGCACGCCTCCGCCACCCTCGCACATGCGGAGCGGATCGCGGCAGAGGTCTGGGACTACTGTGTGCCGCGTCGGATTCCCTTCAAGTTCGTGCCGTCTCCGCACCTGCTGCACCTGCGCAATGCCAAGTACGCGGCCCGCGGCACGAGCGGCAAGTTCGTCACGCTCTACCCGGCCGACGAGGAGCAGCTCCACCAGGTGCTGCGTGAACTCGGCGCGCGGCTGGAGGGCCTGGAGGGCCCTTACATCCTGACCGACCTGCGCTGGGAGAACGGGCCGCTGTATGTGCGCTACGGCGCGTTCGCCCACATGTACGTCGTCGACGACCGCGGTTCGCTCGTCCCGGCGATGCACGACGGAACGGGCCGGCTGGTGCCCGACCGGCGTCAGCCTTCCTTTCATGTGCCGGAGTGGGTGACGCTGCCGGAATTCCTGGCACCGCAGCTGGCGGCGCGCAACGCGACCACCGTCGGCGATCTGCCGTACCGGATCGAGAAGGCACTGCACTTCTCCAACGGCGGCGGAGTCTATGCCGCCACGGACACCCGCACGGGCCGCAAAGTGGTCCTCAAGGAAGGTCGCCCGCACGCGGGACTGGCGGCCGACCGGGCCGACGCGGTCGCCCGACTCGAGCGGGAACGCCAGGCGCTCGAGCGACTTGCGGGGCTCGACGTGGTCCCCCAGGTGCGCGACTGGTTCTCCCTCGGCGATCACAGGTTCCTCGTCATGGACTTCCTGGAGGGCCGCCCGCTCAACGCCTTCTACGCCGAGCGGCATCCGCTGCTGACGACGGACCCGGACCCGGCGGAGGTCCGCGCGTACACCGACTGGGCCCTGCGCATCCACCGGGCCGTGGAGCAGGCGGTGGAGGCGGTGCACGCGCGCGGGATCGTCTTCAACGACCTGCACATGTTCAACATCATGATCGGCCCGGACGAGGAGTCGGTCTTTCTCCTCGACTTCGAAGCGGCGGCGCCCGTCGAGGAGAACGGACGCCAGGTCGTCGCCCATCCTGGTTTCTTCGCCCCGCCCGACCGCACGGGCACGGAGGTCGATCGCTATGCGCTGGCGTGTCTCAGGCTTTCCCTGTTCATGCCCCTCACCACACTCTTCGTCGTCGACCGTGGCAAGGCCGCCCATCTGGCCGAAGTGATCGCCGGTCAGTTCCCGGACCTGCCCGGGCGATTCCTGGACGAGGCGGTCGCGGAGATCACCCGCGAAGGCGTCACGGCAGCACGGCAGGAAACAGGTCGGGGGCGGCGGTCCTCCGGGGACGTCGGTTCGGTGTTGCCCGCCCGGTCCTCCTTGTCGTTCGCCTCGCTCGCCGAGCCGGGCGACTGGCCCTACAGCCGCGACTCCATGGTCAAGGCGCTTCTGGCCTCGGCCACACCGGAGCGGGACGACCGGCTCTTCCCCGGCGACATCGCCCAGTTCTCCGACGGCGGCGGGCTGGGACTGGAGTGCGGCGCCGCGGGCGTGCTCTACGCGCTGGCGCAGACCGGAGCCGAGCGCTACGAGGAGGGCGAGCGGTGGCTGCTCGACCACACCGATCCGGTGCCCCCGGGTACTCCGCTCGGCCTGTACGACGGCCTGGCGGGCGTGGCCTACGTCCTTGACCTGCTCGGCCACCGGCAACGTGCGCTGGATCTGCTCGAGGGCGTACTGCGGGAGCGGTGGCAGCGGCTGTCCTCGGACTTGAGGTCGGGACTGGCCGGGCTGGGGCTGGTGCTGGATCATCTGGCCCGCGGTACGGGCGAACCGGAGCTGGAGTCACGCGCGGCAGAGGCCACGGTACTGCTGATGGAGCGCCTGGCCGAGCCCCGCCCGGGAAAGGCGAAGCCGCGCTCCGGACTCCTGCGAGGCGCGAGTGGGGCCGCCTTGCTGCTGCTGCGACGGTACGAGGCGACCGGCGACCGGGCACTGCTCGGTGCCGCCGGCGAAGCACTCCACCGCGATCTGGAGTGCTGCGTGGTGCAACGCGGTGGAGGCCTCGAGGTCGACGAGGGCTGGCGCACCCTGCCCTACCTCGGAGACGGCAGCGCGGGTATCGGCATGGTCCTCGACGACTATCTCGCCCACGGAGGTGAAAGGCGCGAGGAGTTCGAACGAGCCCGCTCCGGCATCATGGCGGCCGCCACCGCCCGCTTCTATGTACAGCCCTGCCTGTTCGCCGGCAGTGCCGGGCTGCTCCTGCACCTCAGCCGCACCACCGCACCGGGCGCGACCGGCGAACACATCGCCGGTCATGTCACCGGCCTCAGCTGGTTCGCGATGTCCTACCAGGGCCAACTGGCCTTCCCGGGGCACCAGATGATGCGGCTGTCCATGGACCTGGGCACCGGAACGGCAGGGTGCCTGCTCGCGCTCGGCGCGGCTCTCGACCCGACGGTCCCCGCTCATCTGCCCTTCCTGCCGCCGCACCGGCGGACCATGAACGCGGCCGCGGATCCCACGCGGTCGTGACACAACCCCGTCCCCATCGGAACACGACGAAAGGAACGATCATGGCCCTGCTCGACCTGCAGACGATGGAGTCCGAAGAGCACACGCATGGCGGCGGCAGCATGGTGAGCCTGCTGTCCTGTGTGAGCGCCGCCAGCGTGATCCTCTGCGTCTGACGGCAACCGTCGTTCACTGCCCCGGGCGGCCCGCCGCGAGGAGGAGCCGCCCGGGGCTCCGTACACCACGGGATGTGAGGCCCCAGCGGGATGGCCAACGTGCGTGAGAACGCCGGGACGGTTCCGGTGACCGGTGCCGCGCTGCTGCGGGAGACAGTCCGCCACAGTGCCGTCGTCTGTGTGGTGCTGTGCCTGGTGAGCACGGCGACGGCGGCGGCGAGCCTGCTGCTGCCGGCCGCGCTCGGCAGGGCCCTCGACCTGCTCCTGGCCGATGCGGGAGATGGCCGGGCCGCCCGCTGGGTGCTGCTGTGCACCGCACTGGTGCTGCTGTCGGCGCTGCTCGACACGGTCGAAACCGTACTGGACGGCACCACGAACGCCCGCACCACCGCATGGCTGCGCGAACGGCTGACCGGCCATGTCCTGGCCGTAGGTCCGCGGGCTGGCCTGCGCTTCGGTCCGGGCGACCTGGTGGCACGACTCGTCGGCAACGCGGCTCAGGCCGGATCCGCGCCCGCCGCCGTGGCGGCCCTGACCGCGGCGGTCGCCCTTCCGGCCGGAGCACTGGTGGCCCTGGGCCTGATCGAACCCCGGCTCGCCGCCGTCCTGCTCGGCGGTGCGCCCCTCCTGATCCTTCTGCTGCGGGCCTTCGCCCGTGACTCCACGGGCTGCGCGGCCCGCTACCAGGAGGTACAGGGCCGTATCGCCGAGGCACTCGCGGAGGCCGTGGGCGGCGCGCGCACCATTGCCGCCGCCGGAACGGCCGACCGTGACACGGCTCGTGTCCTGCGACCGCTGCCCGAACTGTCCCGGCAGGGGCACGACATGTGGCGCATTCAGGGGCGGGCTGCCGCCCAAGCGGTCGCGATCGCACCGCTGCTGCAACTCGGAGTCGTCGCAGCGGGCGGCATTCTGCTCACCCGGAACGAGCTGACGGTCGGTGAGGTGGTTGCGGCCTCCCGCTATGCGGCCCTTGCCACGGGTGTCGGTGTACTCGTGGCCCCGCTGTCCGGGCTGGCACGGGCGCGGGCTTCGGCCGCCCGGCTCGGCGAGGTTCTCGCCGAACCCGCCCTCCGCTACGGTGACAGGCGTCTTCCGCCGGGAGCGGGCCGGCTGGAACTGCGCGGAGTAACCGCACGACGCGGCGGGCGCACCGTGCTGGACGGTGTCGACCTCGTCGTCCCAGGTGGCACCTCCGTGGCCGTGGTGGGCCGCTCGGGCGCCGGCAAGTCGCTGCTGGCGGCCGTGGCGGGCCGGCTGACCGACCCGGACGACGGCACGGTCCTGCTCGACGGGGTGCCCCTGACCGAGGTGACGGGTACCGATCTGCGGCGCGCCGTCGGGCACGCCTTCGAACGCCCCGCCCTGCTCGGCGAAACAGTCGCGGACACCATCGCCCTGGGCTCGGCCGGGCTCACCCGGGACCGGACCCGGCAAGCAGCGCGCGCCGCCCGCGCCGACGCCTTCATAGCCAGGCTTCCACAGGGGTACGACACACGGTGCGCCGACGCTCCGCTGTCCGGCGGGGAGGCCCAACGTCTCGGCCTCGCAAGGGCGTTCGCACACGAGGGACGGCTGCTCGTCGTGGACGACGCGCTCTCGAGTCTGGACACCGTCACCGAACGACAGGTCACGGACGCGCTGTTGGCGAGCACACCCGACCGCACCCGGCTCGTCGTCGCCCACCGGGCGGCCACGGCCGCCCGCGCCGACTCGGTCGTCTGGCTGGACGACGGCCGGATCCGGGCGACGGGGTCCCATGCCAGGCTGTGGGAGTCGGCCGAGTACCGACGGGTTTTCGAGCCGGACGGCCCGCCCGGGACGTCGGACGAGGGCGGCGCCCTATGACTCCGCCGACTCCGCCCGGCGTGTACCGGCGGGGGTTGCGGTTTCTGCGTGTCCGCCGAGGCGCGCTTGTGCGGCTGGCCGGCTGGTCCGTGCTGGAGACGGCGCAGACCTTCTGCACCGGGTATGCCCCGGCCCGTGCCCTCGACGACGGCTTTCTCGCCGGAGATCCGGGCGTCGGGCTGGCGTGGCTGGGGCTGGCGGCGCTGGCCGTGCTCGCGGGCGCGTTCGGCGCGGGGCGGGTGTACGGCGCCGTGGCTGCGCTGGCCGAGCCGTTGCGCGACAGCCTGGTGCGGCAGGTGGTGGGGAGGGGCGTGCGGGAGGGGGACCGCGGGGCGCTGTCCGGGCTCACACAACAGGTGGAACTGGCCCGGGACACCTTCGCCGGTCTGGTCATGGTCTCCCGGTCGTTCGTGTTCACCTCGGTGGGCGCGCTTGTCGGGCTGTGCTCGCTCGCGCCGCCGCTGCTGCTGGTCGTCGCGCCGCCGCTGCTGCTGGGCATCGGACTGTTCGTGGGCACGCTCCGTCCGCTGGCGCGTCGTCAGCGGTCCTTCTTCGTCGCGGACGAGGCGATCGCCGCCCACCTGGGGATGGTGGGCGGCGGACTGCGGGACGTCACCGCGGCGGGTGCGGAGCAGCAGGTGGGCGCCGACGCCGCGATGCGGGTCGACGGCGAGCTGCGCGCCGCCCTGGCACTCGCCCGCTGGGGGGCCGTCCGGGTCGCCGCGCTCGCCGTCGGCGGCCAGCTGCCGGTCGTACTGCTCCTGATCGCCGCTCCCTGGCTGCTGCACCACGGGATCGGCGTCGGCGCGCTGGTCGGTGCGCTCGCCTATCTCACCCAGTCCCTCCTACCGGCTCTGCAGAACCTCGTCCACGGCCTGGGAACCAGCGGCTCCCGTCTGGCCGTGGTCCTGGACCGTCTGGTCGGGGCAGGGTCGGCCCTCGAGGCCCGTTCCCGAGGGCCTGCGTCCCGGACCGGGCGGCCGACGGCTCCGTCCGGTACCCCACGCGCGTCCGCTCCACCTCTCCCGCCCGCGGGCCGGGCACCGAGTTCCCGACCCGCCGAAGGCGAGATCTGCGCCCCCGTGCCCCGCGTCGTCGCGGCCCGTCCGCACACACCTTCCCCCGCCCTGGTCATACGCTCGCTGTCGTTCTCCTACGGCGCCGCCCGGGAGGCGGTCGTCGACGGGCTCGACCTGTGCCTCTGGCCGGGCGAACACCTCACGGTCCTCGGCCCCAGCGGAATCGGCAAGTCCACGCTCACCGGGCTCATAGCGGGCCTTCTGGAGGCCGACCGCGGCACCATCGAGGTGTACGGGCAGCAGGTGCCCGGACCTCTCGCCGCCGCGCATCGTGTGGTGATCCCGCAGGAGGCCTACGTGTTCACGGGAACGCTGGCCGAGAACCTGGGCCACTTGCGGCCGGACCCCGTGCCGGAGCCGGAGTTGCTGGCCGCCGCGGACGCGGTGGGCCTCATGGAATTCCTGACCCGGCTGGGCGGCCCCGCCGCACAGATCGAGCCGTCCGCGCTGTCCGCGGGCGAACGCCAGATGATCGCCCTGACCAGGGCCTATCTGTCGAAGGCCCCGCTCGCTCTGCTCGACGAGGCGACCTGCCATCTGGACGCGGTGGCCGAGGAGCGGGTGGAGCGGGCCTTCGCGCAACGCCCGGGCGGGGCCCTCCTGGTGGTCGCGCACCGCACCGGTTCCGCCCGGCGATCGGACCGGGTGCTGGTGATGGACGGTCGGCAGACCCTCTGCGGGACCCACCAGGAACTGCTGCGCCGCTCCGCCCTCTACCGCGATCTGGTGGGCACGTCGTCACCCACGCCGGGACGTGCCCCGGCGTGGTCAGAGCCATCCCTCTCCCTGCGAGATACGAATGGCGTCGATGCGGTTGCGAGCCCCGGTCTTCCGCGTGATCGACGCCAGGTAGTTGCGTACGGTCCCATGAGACAGATGGAGGTTCCCGGCGATCTCCGCGACGGAGGCACCGGCAGCGGCGAGGGATAACACGCTCAGCTCCCGCAGCGTCAGGGGCATCTCGGCCGCACGCAGAAAGCCGAAACCGAGCGAGTCGTCGACGAACCTCTCCCCTTGCGCAACCCGTCTGATCCCCGCCACCAGCCGCTCCGGCGCACTCTCCTTGGCGACGTAACCGCGAGCCCCGGCCTCCGCCGCCCGCCGCAGCAGACCGGGCCGGTCCGCGTCGGCCAGTACGAGCAGCCGGGGCGTCGACGCACCGCGGCCGCCCCGGCCGTTGAGCGCCGCCAGGGAGGGTAAGCCACGGTCCATACAGTCGAGGTCGACGGCACACACGTCGGGCCGCGCGGAGCGCAGCCGACCCGGCGCGGTGCGCCATGTGGCCTCCACCACCGACAGATCAGGTTCCAGGCTCAACCACCGTGCCAGCACCGCTCCCACCAGATACGTATCGTGCACGAGAAGCACCTTGATCACGTCTGCCCTTTCATCCGGCCGATCGTTTCTGCTTACCTCGTGTCCCGTGGGAGCGCGTGCCCCTTCTCAGCTCTCTCACGTCTCCGCCTCTCAGCCCTTCTCACAGGTCCATGGCGGCGACGTCCGGAAGGAGTTTCGGCGCCGGGCGCGCGCCGAGGGGTGCGCGCCGGCGTGCGCCCGGCGCAGCGTCCGCCTCCCCGGTTGGAGCGGCCGCGCGTGACGGTGGGCCGGGACACCGGCTCAAAGCCGGGCCTGTGGCGGATGAGGGCCCCGGCACGGTGGGCGGTCGCGTGGACGGCCTGCTACGAGGCGTAGATCCGGGCCAGGATTTCGCGCCGTGCCAGTTGGTCCGCTCCCGGATACACGATCACCACCGGAATCCCACTGGGGTCGCGGCCTTCCAGCATGGCGAATCCACCGGCCGTCCGGTCGGTCGCGGATACGTAGGACGACCAGCGCCTGAGCACGCCCTCGCACCGTCGGAGATCGTCGAAGCCGTCGGCCACCCAGACCACGTACTGCACCCCGACGGAGCCGACGAAATGCTCGGCGTTGGCGCCGACACCCCGCAAGTAGAGTTGGACGTCGTCCGTCCCGACGAGGAGGGCTGCTGTGGTCGCACGAACCGTGACGTTCATCAAGAGCAACTCACGGTAGAAGTCGATGGAGCGCTCGAGGTCGCGAACGAACAACACCACCGATCCGAACACTGGTCCTCGGGGGGTCCTCGGGGGTTCAGCCGGTCGCCCTGCCTCATCGCCAGGCGTCTTCGCTTGGTCGTTCTCCACCGAGGCTTCCGCTCCTTCGTGCCACCCTCCGCTCGTCGGGGGTGCATCAAAACCGGGGGCGGCTCGAGCTGGGTCACCGGAACGTAGTCGGCTTGCGCGGCGATCAGGCCGCAACGGTGCAGCGGCCGCTGACCGTCACGACGGTATGGCATCCGCGGCGCGTGCTGTGCGCAGGCCCGTCGGCGTGTCGCCAACTACAGGCCGGATTCTTCGGCGGCCGGGACGCAGGACCGGCCGGCGCGGTGCGTTGCCGTGACGGAAGTCGCCGGGCTCGGCTCGACTGCCACCGCGACATGCTCCGCGCCCCCGGGGTACTCGGTGACCGCGCACGCTCTTTCCCCCACCACCCACCGGATCGGCAGGGCCGCCGACACGGCACACGGCGGCACCCTGCGCACGGGCGACCACCACCGTGGATCGGTCGCACGCAGGGGGACACTTCGGCAACCGCTTCGGTGCCGCAAGGTTCCGGACCTTGGTGAAGGCCATCGGATCGTGACTGATGAGGGGAGCCGCGCGTTCGTCAGGCTGTCACGAATCGATCGAGGGCCGCGGTCAGTTCCGCCGGCTTCTCCACCGGCAGTTCATGGCCGGCGTCGACGATACGGACCACCGCGTCCGGGTAGGCCTTCGCCATCCGCAGCATCTGCTTCACGGGCAGTTGGACGTCGTGGTAGCCGTGCACCAGCAGCGTGGGCACGCGGATCTCGCCCACACGGTCAAGGACGTCGAAGTCCCGCATGGCGGCGTAACACGTCATGACGACCTCGCGCGGTGTCGCCGAAGAGGCCCGGATGTGCTCCCGGACTTCCTCACGGGGATACCCGGGGGCGAAGGCACGCTGGATGTTGGCGGCGACGAACAACTTGAAGGGAACAAGCGTGGACACCGTCATCAGCAGGCCCCTGCCCCGGCTGTAGGTCATCCGGCTGATCGAATTGACCAACACCAGGCGCTCGACACGCTCGGGGTGCCCCAGGGCGATGGTCTGGGCGATCATCCCGCCCATGGAGTGGCCGATCAGGACGAAACGATCGACCTTCAGATGGTCGAGGAGGGTCAGGACGTCCCGGGCCAGTTCCCCGATCGTCCGCGACCCCGAGCCACCGCTCTCCCCGTGTCCGCGCAGATCGAGCCGTATCACCCGGCGCTCGACGGAGAAGTGCTCCACTTGGTGGTCCCAGCGGTGCCGGTCGGCCGTCCAGCCGTGGACGAACACCAGGGGTGTGCCGTCGCCGTCGCGGGGCCCCTCGTCGTCGTACGTCAGTGCCGCGCCGTCGACTTCGAGCTGTGGCATGGGATGCCTCCTGGAGTTCGGTCCGATTACTGGCGAGTACGGTAGTCGGCCCCGAGACAGCCTCTCCAGCATTTCGTCGACCGACCACTGGTCGTAGGCATGCTCGCAGTGGTTGGCCGCGACGACCCGGCCGTCGCCGTATGGAGGCCGCTCGAACCGCTCGCGCCGGCCGGCGGGACAACGGCGCTCGCCCGGTCCCTGGCGACCCGCCTTCACCCGCGCAACAACTGCCTCGGCGGCGAGCCTGGGAGGCGGCGCTCACCGCGACTCTGATTCTCAGGTTGAGGAAAAGACATCACTCAAGAGGAACAACAGGCTCCACCCATCCGTACCATCTCCACACCGGACTGCTCGCAGCAGTGACCGCCATCACCCTTCGGGCACCAGCCCGGGAACGTGTGTTCGCTTGGTTCCACAATCTGCGCAACAGCCCGCACACCGGTCGGGAAAACCGGAAGAAAGGAAAACTCATGTCCCAGAACACCAACGCCAACACCGAACTGACATCTCAGTACGCCGCCCAGGTGACAAGCGACCTCGAACGCAACGCCAAGGAACAGGTGCGCATCAGCGCGGACATCGCCGCCCTTCAGGAGCAACTGTCCGCCCTGCAGCATGACCACACCGTGCTGGTGAACGTGCAACAGGCACTGGGCCTCCCACCCACGCCGGTACTGCCCGCAGCCACGTCGGAGAGCGCCACTGTGCCCACTCCCCGAAGGAAGAACTCTGCCGAGCCCGTCGGCAAGCGAACGCGAGCGAAGGAATCCGCCGGTACTCAGAGCCGTACGGCAGGCAAGAGGTCGACCCCCAAGAAGCCGGCCGACAAGACAGCAGCCGCGAAGGCGGCCCGGCCCACGTTGGTCGAACTCGTCCGCAGCCACCTCACCGAACAGAGCGAACCACGCTCCGCGGCGGACGTCGCCACCACGCTCGGCCAGGCTCATCCCGACCGCGGCATCAAGATCACTGTCGTACGCAACACCCTCGAAGGACTCGTGGCCAAGAACCAGGCACAGCGCACCAAGCAGGGCGCCTCCGTCCACTACACCGCCTCCGACGCTGCGGAGCGGACGGCCACAACGGCCCAGGACGAGGCGCCCGGGGAAGCTGAGTAGGACCTTTGGCTGCACACTTGCCGAACTCGCCCGCCGTCCGTACGAGGCGGGCGCCGGCATTGGTACGCGGCTGTGGCTCGAGGGGGTCCCTCGCATGAGAGCGGAGTGGAACGTGACACGGACACTGGTCATCGGTGGCGGGATCGCCGGTTCGGCGGCCGCGCTGGCCCTGCACAAGGCCGGGTTCGAGGTAGCCGTGCATGAGGCGCACCCGGACACGGCCGAGGACATCGGGGCCTTCCTCACCCTGGCGAGCAACGGCATGCGTGCCCTGGCGCAGCTCGACGCCTCCGACGCGGTCACCGCGATCGGCTTTCCGCTGCGCTCGATGCGTCTTCTGGACGACCGGGGCGGCGAGTTGGCCCACGCGCCCCTGGGCGAGGCCGACAACGCCCTCCTGCAGTACCGGTGCCTGCGCCGCGGCGAGTTGAACGCCGCTCTGCAGGCCGAGGTCAGGCGGCGGGGCATAGGTCTTTCGCACGGGGCCCGGCTCGTCTCCGTCGAGAACGGCAGGGACCGGGTCACCGCCCGCTTCGCCGACGGCAGTGCCGCGACCGGTGACCTGCTCATCGGTGCCGACGGTCTGCACTCGACCGTCCGGCGGCTGATCGCCCCCGGCTTGCAGCCTGTCCACGCGGGGCAGCGCGTCTTCTACGGGTACACCCGCAACGGTCCTGCAGCGGAGGAGACCGGGCACATCACCATGGTTCGAGGCAGCACGGCCGCCTTCGGCTACGCGGTCTCGCCGGCGAGGGAGACGTACTGGTTCGCCCGGGTGGCCGGTGAAGCCCTGCTCGCCGACGAACTCACGCACCGCACTCCCTCCCCATGGCGTCGGCAACTGGTCGAGGTGCTGAGCAAGGACGCCACCCCTGCCGCGGACATCGTCGCGGCTTCCTCCGACGGCATCATGGTGACGAACGCCACCGAGATACCGCTCGGGACGCCGTGGTGCTGCGGGCGGACGGTGATCATCGGCGATGCCGCGCACGCGGCCTCTCCGGCGACGGGCCAAGGGGCCTCGATGGCGCTGGAGGACGCCGTCGTCCTCGCCAAGTCCCTTCGGGATGCGCCCGACCTGGCGAGCGCGTTCTCCGTCTACGAAGCGTGCCGCCGCCCGCGGGTGGAGCACAACGTCACCGTCAGCGGACAGATCTCCCGGGGCACCCACACCCCGTCCCCTACCGGCCGCGGAACGCCCGCTCCCCGCCCCGGCGACGACACACTGATTCCGCAGCTCGAGTGGGACATCGACATACGCACCGTCTCCAACGGCACCGGGTGAGCGGACCCTCGAGGCCCGTAGGGTTCCTGCATGACCGATGAGCGGGAGCTTGCTGTGCAAGCGGCCATTGAAGGAGAGCTGCGGCTGCTCGATCCTGAGGTGCGTGCTTCTCCGGCCGTCGTCTCGGAGCTTCTGGATCCGGAATTCACCGAGTTCGGAGCGTCGGGACGCCGGTGGGACGCGGAGTCGGTGCTCACCGTCACGAGCGCCGGAACGGTGTCACCCAGGTCTCCGGTGAAGGTCAGCGGGATGTCGGGGGTCGTTCTGGCTCCCGGAGTCGTTCATCTGACATATCTTGCCGACAACCAGGGGCGCAGGGCCTGGCGGAGCTCCTTGTGGCGGCTGACGGAGCAGGGCTGGCGCATGTACTTCCACCAGGCGACTTTGACCGATTGAACGGAGCAGAGGTCACGAGGCGGCTTCGAGGCCGCCCGTGATCAGGGCGGTGACGGCGGCAAGGCCACCGTCGGCCAGAGCGTGGCGCTGCCGGTCCGCGCCGGTGCCTGCCTGAACCAGCCGCTGTACGAGCGAGGTCACCTTTCGAGTGTCACCGGCCTCCTCCAGTGCGGGACGCACGCGGTCCACAAGCTGGTGCACCGCGTCGTCCGCGCGGCAACGCCTGCCGCCGGGGCCGATCAGATCTCCGCTCAGGCCATAGCGCGCAGCCTGCCACATGGCTGCCTTCATCAGCTCCGGAACGGGCTCCGGCGCCCGGCTGCCCGAGCCGGCCTCGGAAAGCTCAGTAGCCACCAGGGCGCGCACCAAGCCGGCGAACATCACCGCGTCGTCCGTGCGCAATTGGACATCCAGGCAACGGACTTCCACGGTGGGATAGTTCTCGGACAGCCGCGCCTGCCAGTACAACTGGCCGGTGTCGCTGATCACTCCCATCGACAGCAGCCGGCGCGCACGCACGCTGTAGTCCGTCTCGTCGGCGAAGCGCGGGGGCAGGCCGCTCACCGGCCAGCGGTCGAAGATGAGGGTGCGCCAGCTGGCGAAGCCGGTGTCGTGCCCCTCCCACAGCGGGGAGTTCGCTCCCATGGCGGTCAGCGTGGGCAACCACGTCCGGATCCCGTTCAGTACCTGAACGCCCATGTGGCGAGTGGGGACGGAGACGTGCACGTGCATGCCGTTGACCATCTGCTCGGCCACCAACTGGGGGGCCTGGCGCTGCATGGCCTGGTAGCGCGTCTTGTCGGTGACCGGGACAGGCAGGTCCTGCGCCAGTGGTGGCGTGCCACTGACCATGGCCCGGCATCCGTGTGCCTTGGCCGCTACGGCCACGGCGTGGCGCAGACGGAGCAGGTGCCCCTCGACCTCCTCCAGTGTGGTGCACACCGGGGTGGCCACCTCGATCTGAGCCTGGAGCAGTTCCGGCTGGACCTCCCCGGCGGAGACGAACGGCTCCAGCCCGGCTGCGGCCCGTACCTTCTCCCCCCGTGCTGCCAGACGGCCCGAGGCTGGATCGATCAGCAAGTACTCTTCTTCGACACCGACCGTCGCCATCAGCGATTCATCCGTTCCGCCGCGCCCGGCACCGCCCCGTCTGCCTCCAGCGTGCTCCTGGCAAGTTCCGCCATCGGAACGATTCAAACCTGCCGCGCGACCCGTGCCGGTCTCCGGGTACTTCGCCTCACCGAGGGCCCGTACGCGGCTGGCTGCCGAAGGGGCGCACGTACATGCCGAGAATCTGCCCGCCGTCACCGTGCACGACGATCACGCCGAGCGTGACACGTCCGCGCTGCACAGTGTCCGCCGGGATCAGATGCGGTTCGAGTGGGGCACCCGCGACGAGGGCTGCTGACGCAGCGACCGCCGCCCAAGTGTCCAAGCTGCCGACCGCGTCTTCCGGGTACTTCCCGCGCCGACTGCCCTCTTCGGCTCGTCGCCGCCACCCGGTCAGGGGCAGGTCGACTCCGGGCAGGAGCGGTCCCGCACCAGTTCGACTGCCAGCAGACAGAGCCATACGGCCACGGTCACCAGGTGGATCCGCTGGGCAACACCCTGCCCGCCCGGCCGACCGACATAGGGGCCGACGGAGGAGATGGCCGCGGCCATGGACGCCGGGAGCAGCCACCGGGCGCAGCGCCCGGCGAGCCGTGGTCCTGCAGGAACCGAGCCGAGGACGACGATGAAGGACGCCATTGAGGCGAACAGAGCGAAGTGGACCAGGCCGCTGGTCAGCGTGTGCCAGATGTTGTCGACGGGACAGCCCGGCTCGAGCGAGGGCGCGCAGTGCATCGGCAGCGCGACGTCGGCCACCGAAAACAACCCGAACGCCACCATCGCGCCCCACCCGGCGACGGCCCAGCCTCTCGGCGCCACGGATGCGCCCAGGAGGGCGCCGAACATCACCAGCAGCGCGGTGGCGACTTCGATGCCGCCGAACACCACCCGGTAGGGCTGATCGGCGGCGAAGACCTCACTGACGTAGGAATTGCGCTGGTCCAGCCCGGTGGGCACCAAGAACTGCAGCAGCCAGTCGTTATAGGTCACGCCCGCCACGGCGAGCAGCACCGCCGCCACACGAGTGACGCGGCCTTGCCGGACACCGAGCGCATACGTGCGCATGCCGCTCCTGCCCTCCGTCATCGGCCCCGCACCACGACGACACGTCCGCGAGGCCTCAGCTGTCCCTCCACCACGCCCCTTTCACTGATCCCTCTGCAGACCACTCGGCACAACCAGACGACTGCTCTGCAGTCCTACCCGAACCGCCCAACAGGCATCGCCGAAGGACAAAGGTGGACCAAGACGAGTCGTTCTGGGTATGCGTCAGGAACACGATGTCCCGGAAGGGATCGACGCGCCCGGGCTCGACCACCGTTCGGTTGGCGAAGGGCTACCGGCCGACACGCAATTCGGGCCGTGGGCCCGCCCGTCCGAAACGGCCCTGCGTCCTTCGGCTGCCGGACGCTCGGACTCGGCGCTGTCACCGACCGGACACTTCGTCAGATCTCGAGCGCTCGCTCCCTCCGCCGCCGGCTCCTCGTCCCTGTCCCATACGCCATGGACATGTCATATTGAAAGGAGTCTTTCCCCCCACGAAAGGTCACCTCCATGGCACACAGACGCCTGGCGGGCCTGACCGCCGGTGCCCTCATCGTCGCCGCGGCCCTGCTGCCGCAGGCAGCCCAGGCCCGGGCCCACGCGGACACCACCGCGGACCGCACGGACACCACCCGTACCGCGGACAGCGGCAGACAGCGGACGATCATCATCTACCGCGTGCCGACGCGCCACCCGCGCCGCGACGCGGAACGGCTCGCCGACGCGGGATACGACCTGCTGGAACGACGCCAGGGCGACAACCTGTTCGTCTCCGGCGACACGGCGACCGGCGCCGCACTGCGGCAACTCGGCTTCACCCCGGCGATTTCCACCACCCTGACCGAGGCGCTCCCCTCCCGCGCCGCCGCGCCGCACGCCTCCCCCGTGGGCGACACCTACGACGGCGGCTACCACACCGTCACCGCCCAGTACACGCACATGGACCAAGTCGCCACCCAGCATCCGGATCTGGCAAAGGTGGTGACGTACGGTCAGTCATGGCTCAAGCAGCACGGGCAGGGCGGCCGGGACCTCAAAGCGATCTGCATCACCAGGCTTCAGCCGAACGACTGCGCGCTCAGCCCGGGCTCGGCGAAGCCGCGATTCTTCCTGATGAGCCAGATCCACGCCCGCGAGCTGACCACCGGTGAGATGTCCTGGCGTTGGATCGATGCGCTGACCAACGGCTACGGCAAGGACTCGGCGATCACCAAACTGATGGACAGCACCGAGCTGTGGGTGGTACCGGACGCCAACCCCGACGGCGTGGACATCGTCGCCCAGGGCGGCAACAACCCGGTTTTGCAGCGCAAGAACGCCGACAACTCGCACGGCACCAGGTGCGGCGTGAGCGCCTACAGTCAGATCGGCGTCGACCTCAACCGCAACACCGACACCCACTGGGCCACCGCCGGCACTTCAGACGCACCTTGCGACCAGACGTACGGTGGTCCGGCTGCCGACTCCGAGGCGGAGAACACGGCTCTGGAGACGCTCTTCCGCGAGTTGTTCCCCGCGGTGCGCACCGGCACCGGCGACAACGACCCTGCGCCGTCCGGCGCGAAGGGCATGATGATCACCCTGCACAGCGACGCAAGCATGGTGCTCTTCCCCTGGGAGTACGACGCCTCCGTGCACACCGGCAACGACGCCGCCCTGCGTGCCCTCGCCGCCCACATGGCCTCGCTCACCGGCTACCAGTACGGCCAGGCCGGCGAGATCCTCTACAACGCCTCCGGCGGCACCGACGACTGGACGTACGACAAGCTCGGTCTCGCCAGCTTCACCATCGAGATCGGCGACAGCGACGGCGTGGGCTGCGACGGCTTCACGCCTCCGTACTCCTGCCAGGACAGCTACTTCTGGCCGAAGATCGAGCCCGCCCTCCTGTACGCAGCCCAACACGCCGCCGCTCCCTACCGCACCGCCTCCACCTCGCGGCACTGACGTCTTCCGGTCCTGCGGCGGCTTGCAAGGAGTCCGCCGCAGGACCGCCTGCCGTTCGAACGGCGCGGGAGGCTGACGGACCGTGGCTTCGGGTGATCCGGGCTGCCGACGAAATGCGTCTCGTGAAGGGCCGACGAGCCGGTCGCCCGCCCCGACGGGCCGGCTCAGATGGTGATCACGAGCTTGCCGCGAGTACGCCCGTCCAGCAGATGGCGGACGGCTGCGGCGACCTCGCTGAGCGGGTAGGTCCGGTCGATGACGGGCGTGACCTTACCGGACTCGATGATTTCGCGGATGGCCACCAGGTCTGCGGCGTTCTCCGACGCGATGAAGGTGCCGAGCTTCTGACCGACGAACGGAGACAGAAGGTGAGCCCGGAGCTGACGGTCGATGCCGCCGAGCCACCGCCCGTCGGTCTCGCCTCCGACGATGACGAGCCGTCCCTTCGGGGTGAGAGCTCGCCGCAGATGTGACAGACGACGGTTGCCTCCGATGTCGAGGATGACGTCGTAGCGGTCCCGGCCGTCGGCGAAGTCCTCTCGCACATAGTCGATGCACCGCTCCGCGCCGATCGCACGGACCATGTCGGCCTTCGAGGCACTGCACACCGCCGTCACTTCGGCCCCGTACGCCTTGGCGATCTGCACGGCGAAGGTCCCCACACCCCCCGAAGCGCCAACGATCAACACGCTCTGTCCGGCCCGGACCCGTCCCTGGTCGCGAACCGCCTGCAGCGCGGTGAGCCCCGAGACAGGGACGGCGGCCGCCTGCCCGAAGGACAGGTTCGCCGGCTTGAGCGAGAGCTTGCCGGGCCGGACGCACGCATACTCGGCGAACGCGCCGCCGCCGATGCCGAACACCTCGTCACCCGGATCGACGCCGGTCACATCGGCGCCGACGGCCTCGACCGTTCCCGCGAGGCTCCGGCCCGGGTTGGAGATCTTGGGCCTGCGCAGACCGAACCCTGCCGTCCGGACGGGATAGGGCAGCCCGGCCATCGCATGCCAGGTGCCCCGGTCCACGCTCGCCGCATGCACCCTCACCAGGACCTCGTCCGGCCCCATCGCGGGCGTGACGGTCTCCGCGAGCCGGAGGACCTCCTCGGGCGCCGCCCCGTACCGGTCCTGGACGATCGACTTCATGGTCTTCCCCCTGGCTGCCACATCGCCCACAGCATCCGGCTGTGCCGGGTTGCCGGCTTCTTGCGTTGCATCACGACCTGCTTGCTGTGCATCACGACGCTCCTGGTCAGGTCCTTACGACGGGAGGAGGCTCCTTACACCGTAAGGAGTAGTCCTTACGGCGTAAGGGTCGTCCTTACGACGTAAGGTTGTCAAGGTCGACGACGAGAGGATTCGGATGACACCGCGGACCGCGCGCGATCGAGCGCCCCGCACCCCACTCAGCCGCCAAAAGGTGCTGCACGCCGCGGTCGCTCTGGCCGACGGGAGCGGACTCGAGGCGCTCAGCATGCGCAAGCTCGGCGAGGCGGTCGGGGTCGAGGCGATGTCGCTCTACACGCACGTGGCCAACAAGGAAGATCTCCTCGACGGCATGATCGACCTGGTGTTCAGCGAGATCGATCTGCCGTCCCTCGAGGACGACTGGAAGACGGCGATGCGTCAGCGGGCGGTCTCGGCCCGCCGTGCCCTGTCCCGCCACCGCTGGGCGATCGGCCTGATGGAATCACGCGCGTCACCCGGTCCGGCGACGCTGCGGCATCACGACACCGTCCTCGGATGCCTTCGCGGAGCCGGATTCTCCGTTGCCCTGACCGCGCACGCGTACTCGGCCCTCGACAGCTACGTCTATGGGTTCGCCCTTCAGGAGCGCAGTCTGCCGTTCGAGGGGCACAACGAGACCGCGGAGCTGGCGCAAGCCATCCTGAAACGGGCCCCGGCCGACCAGTACCCGCACTTGGCCGAGCTGACGACCGAGCACGTACTCCGCCCCGGCTACGACTACGGCGACGAGTTCGAATTCGGGCTCGACCTGATCCTCGACGGTCTCGAGAGGGTCAGAGGCGGGGCCTGACGCAGACGGGACGAGTGGGGCCCGGCTGCAGCCGGGCCCCACTGGAGAACTGACGGTACGCCACTACCAGCGGTACCAGCGCCCCCTTCGGCCGCCGCTTCCGGCCGGCCGGACGACAAAGCCCAGCAGCCACAACACGAGCACAATGACGGCGATCCACCACAGCGCCTTCAGCGCAAAACCCGCGCCGAAAAGGATCAGGGCCAGCAGAAGGACGACAAGCAAAGGAACCATTTTCACAACCTCCAATGGGCCGAGTGCCCGCTCGACGAACGGACAAGCATCCGGGGCTTACGGTTTCTTCACCGCTGCCGGGAGAATTCGCGAAAAGCTACGCTTCCACCAGTTGTCCCCTCTTCATTCGCTCGGTCAGCGCTGGAGGACGAGGTTCGCCTCCGGCCCTGCGATCGACGCAGGAAGAGTCAGATCCGGCCGCCGGTGAGCCTGGTTATGGGACCGTACGTACGCTGTCCCGAGCGTCGGCCCACCGCATACGACGCGGCGCTCAACGCAGTCAGACCGGCACCGACACCGGCGGCGACGAGCTTCCGCTGGGCGATCACCGTCCAAGCCGTCCTGGCCGTGGCCGCGACGTGACCGGCGCTCGCGACGATCGCCTGACGGCCCGCTTCCACGCTGCCGGCCGCCGTGCGCACGGTCCGGACTGCCGCCTCGGCCGAGCGCTCTGCTCCTGCCTTGGCCGCTGACGCCGCTTCATCCGTCGTCGCCACGGCGTTCTTCGCGGCCCGCGAAGCCGGAGCGGTCGCCTTGTCCGCGGCCCGCCGGGCCTTGGATGCGGCCGTCGGCTTGGCATCGGGCTGGTGATTCATTCCGCTGTTCGATTCACTCATGGACATCGCGTTGCCCGTCACTCCGACGGCAAACACATCCGGACACCCAACCTGCATGGGCCGTCGGTGGGCTCTCGCGCCCCGATCGGCTCACTGCACGACGACGGCCATGTTCCCGTAGGTGGCGTAAGCGGCGGTGAACACACTCAGGGGGATGGAGACTCTGCCCCGGGCCGGGTCGTTGACCGTCACGGTGTTGCCGGAAATCCCGGTGACGACGACGGTGTGTTCTGCAGGCCCGGCGTATGGAATGCGAGCTCCGTCATAGGCCGTGTAGGTCGTGGTTGCCGCGCGGCGCCAGAGATAGTCGATCCAGACGATCGCGGGGTGCCCCTGGGCAACCTGGGACTGTAGTTGGCTGATGGAGACGCCCTGTCCCGCTTCGAGCACGTTCAATCCCAGGGATTGGGCCGCAGCAGCCACCGGCGGGGAGTAGACGCCGAATCCGGAACCGGCTTTCTCCGAACCGTTTGGATCCCCCACAAAGGCGCGGAACGGGTTCCCGGACAACGCTCCGGAGCGCCCGAATTGATAGTGACTCCTGTCCACCCCGATCTGATCCAGAATCGCCTGGTCTCCGATTTGGATGCCTCGCGCGGCAAGGACCATCCGGAGGGCCGCCGCTTCGCAGTCATTGCGCAACTGCATGCCGTACAGCGGTACTTCGGTCGATGACGTGGATGGCATGGCCGAGCGCGATGGGCTCGTCGGCGTCGACGGCGGTCGGCTGGTGTGCTCCTGCGGGGGCGTGGGGGCCGGTGTCACCGCCAGAGCTGACGTTCCCGACGCGAGGACCAGGGTGCTTGCGGCCATGCCGCTGACCAGCGATTGCACGATTCGTTGTGCCCGGCGTATTCGCGGTCTCCGTTTCTGCGACGGCTTCGCTCGCATGCTCAACCTCCTCGGGTCGACCACGATCGGTCACTTATGGTGACTTTATGTGATCAAGCGTGAGGAGGCCCCCCGTGCTGCGCCGTACGGGGGAAGGCGAGACCCCTCATGCGGAGGTCAGCCGGCGATCGCGACTGGACACGGAAGCGGCGTCAGGGTGCGGTGAACAGGGTCGGAAAACGGGGCGCCAGCCACGGCTTGCGCCCCCAGGCGAGTACCTGGCCCCGGGCCATGGCCCGCAATGGGTCGCGGCGGCCCAGCGCCATGAGCAAGAACGTGATGGGCTCGGTGAGAATGGTGCAGTCCGGGCGGTTCAGCGGTTCCGGCGTCACGTCGACCGCGCCGTCGTTGAAGGTCACACCGAACGCCGAGCCGCCCCTCAGGCGGAGCGTGTAGCGGGCCGTCAGTCCGGCGGTGGCGGCGGCGTCGGCGACTCGCTCCATGGCCACCAGCAGGAAAGGCAGGCACAGCCCGACCCGGACACGGTTGATCATGTGCGGCCGGCCCAGCGCGCGAGCGAGGTCGTAGCCATGACCCAGCATGTGCGTGAGCAGATACGAGGCCAGCACGGCCTGGTCCATGGGACCGAGGGGCGTGCCCAGAGTCCGGTCCGCGGTCCCGTCCGCGGCGGACCGGGCCACCGCGTCGAGGAAGACGCCCGCCTGCTCCTCGATCATGGTCGCCAGGGGTTGCGCATCGCGCTCCCCGAACACCGCGAGCGCACGCTCGTTGGCCTCGGCGAGGCTCTGGGGCGTGCCGTCCCCGTACGGGCGCTCGAAGCCCGCCGCGAGGTCGGCCATCAGCTCGTTGGCCTGCGCGAGGTGGGCCGCCGCTTCCCCGAGGGTCCACTGCGAACCGGGCACCGGCACGGTCGTGTCGGCCGCTGCGCGCAGCAGTGCGGCGATGTCGCCGGCGGTCTCGCGTATCGCCTGCCCCAGCCCTTCGGGCAGGGTGCTCTCGGTGTCCTGCCGCGTCCCCGGTTCCATTCCGCTCCCGTCCCAGTGCCTGATGCTCTTGTCGCAGGGCACCCAATCAGGCACGGAGGCGTACGACAAGAGTCCGAGCATCGCGCGGGGGTACACCTTCCTCGCACATCGTCCCGAAGTCGATTCATACTCCACCCACAAGTCGATCCGACCCTCGAGTACTACAAAAGGCGCTGCAGAACTCATGGACCATCAGCACGACCCGATTCCCGGCTCTTCCACCACTCCCCCTACGACGAAGTGGATCGCCACACCACTCACCACGGACCTGCTGCGCGGTGCACTCGAGCTGGAGCACACCGAGCAGGGTGTGCTCCCGCACCGTCTGCCTGGCTGGGCCCGCGCCCAGTCCACCGACGGGCAACTGGCCATGGCGGAAGCCCAGCCCTCCGGCGTCCGGCTGGTCTTCCGCACCCGGGCCACCGCGATCGAGTTGGACGTGCTCCCAACCAAGACGGTCTACCAAGGCGCCCCGCCCCGTCCGGACGGCGTGTACGACCTGCTCGTCGACGGCCGTCCGGCGGGCCAATCCGGCGCACCCGGCGGCAACGTCCTGACCGTGGACATGGTCACCGGGTCTGCCGAGACCCGGCCCGGTCCGGTCGGCACCGTACGGTTCTCCGGTCTGCCCGAGCATGTGAAGAACATAGAGATCTGGCTGCCGTACAACGAGATCACCCGCCTGGTCGCCCTGCGTACCGACGCTCCCGTCGAGGCCGTGCCGCGGGGAGACCGCAGGGTGTGGCTGCACCACGGCAGTTCGATCAGCCATGGCTCCAACGCCGAGAGCTCCAGTACGACCTGGCCGGCTCTGTCCGCCTCCCTCGGCGACGTCGAACTCATCAACATCGGTCTGGGCGGCAGCGCCCTGCTCGATGCGTTCATCGCGCGCACCCTTCGGGACACCCCTGCGGACCTGATCAGCATCAAGATCGGCATCAATCTGGTCAACGCCGACCTGATGCGGCTGCGTGCGTTCACCCCGGCGGTGCACGGTTTCCTCGACAGCATTCGCGAAGGCCACCCCACCGCTCCGCTCCTGGTCGTATCGCCCATCCACTGTCCCATCCATGAGGACACCCCGGGCCCCAGCGTCCCGGACTTCAGCGCCCTCAGCACCGGAAAGCTGCAGTTCCGGGCAGGGGGCGACCCCGCGGAACGCGCCGTCGGGAAGTTGACGCTCAACGTCATCCGTGAGGAACTCTCCAGGATCGTGAAGCAGCGGGCGGCCGACGATCCGCACCTGCACTATCTCGACGGCCGCGACCTCTACGGCGAGGCGGACTTCGCCGAGTTGCCGCTGCCCGACCAGCTCCACCCGGACGCCGCCACACATCGCCTCATCGGCGAACGCTTCACCAAGCTGGCCTTCGGCACCGGCGGGCCGTTCGCTGCCCAGAACCCTTGACCGGTCGGCTCGGCCAGGGCCGGACCACCTCCTTCGGTGCGCTGCCCGGGTGGCACCCGCTGTTGCCTCCGCCCCTGTGACCCTGGCCGACGGCACACTGGAGGCGTGAACGCAGACGACAGGACTGCTCTGGCCCGGGGGCGCGTCGCGACAAGGCTTCCGGCGCAGGATCTCGCCCGGGCACGACGGTTCTACTCGGAGCGGCTGGGTCTCGACCCTGTCGAAGAACGGCCCGGCGGACTGCTGTATCGATGCGGAGGGGCCGAGTTCCAGCTCTTCGAGTCCCCGGGAGCCTCGCCCGGGACCTTCACTCAGATGTCGTGGCAGGTCGACGACATCGAGGCGGTCGTGGCGGAACTCAAACAGCGCGGTGTGGTGTTCGAGGAGGTCGAGTTGTCCGCGGTCTACGGCGGCGGGCGGACGAAGGACGGGATCGTCGAGGTCGTAGGGAACTACCCGAGCACGGGTGCACGGGCCGATCGCGGCGCCTGGTTCCGCGACAGTGAGGGGAACATGCTGGGCATCGGTCAGCCGGTCTTCTGATCAGTGGCTGCTCGTGGACCCGGCACAGCCGTTCCTGACACCCGTTGACATGACGTCGCTCATGCCATGTCCGGTGGAGCCACTGCTGTCGTCCGGCTGTCTTTCCCGCGCCGTGGCGGCCGCAACTGCTCGGGCACTCGGTGAGGCAGGGTTCCACCGCATCGAACTCGGCCATTCGACGGCCAACGGGCCCTCTTGCCGGGTCGCGGTGAAGGCGGGCTTCGAGCCTGAGGGTGTCCTCCGCAGAGCATTGCTCCATGCAGACGGTTGGCACGGCATGCACCTCCATGCCCGGCTGCGGTGATCCAGGGAGCACTCTCCTCGCATCGGGCAGTTCGCCTGTTGAGGCCGCGAACCACATCGACGGCGTCACTCCTCTTGACTCGACTTTCCCCTCGAGGCAGCCGATCGTGAAGCGCCGTTCCTTGCCCGTCTGTGCCGCCGCGTCGGCCGTGGCCGCCGCCCTGTTGCTGACGGCCCGCGGCAATGGGGGCGACTCTTCGAAGAGCGACGACACGGCCGCGGAGGCCGCTGTCGGCGTCACGAAGACCTCGCCGTCGTCAACCGACTCAGGGGATGGGAGCGCAGGGCGCCCCGAGATCACGCTGCAACTCATGCCTGCTGTACATCGCGCGCATGGAGAAGAACGCCCGGGGCGTGTGGCAGACCGCTGGAAACCGCCCATCCACTGCCCGGGCACACCCGTGGAAGTGTGCTCTACCTCGCGGATGACCGGTACTGCTTCAGCGGCGACAGCTTCTACTGGTCACGCACGACCGGTGATCTGGAGGCCGTGGACAACGTGACCTGGTACTCCATCGAGGAGTTGACCCACTCCCTGACCAGGACGGCCCGACAGCTGCGATTCGAGTGGATCCTGCCGGGCGATGGGGACCGGCATCGCCTGGCGGCCGAGGAGATGTCCCGACGGCTGCGAGACCTGACGGAACGCACACGCATGCTACGGCCCCGGCCCATCGGCTTCACCGCCGTCCACTGGTGAGGGAGTCAATCGGTCGGCATGCCCGGCGGCTTGAGTGGCCGCTGCTCCGCCGCTCCCCACCCCATGTCACCTGTCCGATTTCTTTCTATTCTGCGCGATTTACCCCTGCAGGGTGGTTTAGCAGCATTGACCTTGGCGTCCGCCTCGCCACTGTGGCCTGCTACTTGTCAGGCGATCCCCGCCGGGCCCCGCCCCGTCCCCGGCGGCGCGGCCATCCACCATCACCGGCACCACGAGAAGGAGCGCTCCATGCGTCGCATCTGCTTGTCGGCCATCGCCCCCGTCGCCCTGGCGGTGGCCCTCGGTACCGTACCCACTGCGGCTGCGGCTCCCGGCAACTCTGCGCACCGGGCCGCCTACAACTGCTCCCCCGGGTACTTCTGCATCTACAGCGACTGGAACGGCGGAGGGACCCGTTGCCAGTGGTCCCAGCCCAGCAAGGCGAACACGGCCGACGACTGTTCGTTCATCCAGCGGGGATACAACGTCCGCTCCGTGTGGAACGGAACGGGTCATCGGGTGCAGTACTACACCCAGACCAACTACCAGCACCGAGTCGGCTCCACTCCGGCCGGCGCAGGCGGGAACCTGCAGGGCAGCTATCAGATCCGCTCCTTCAAGCCCCAGTAGAGGGCCATCACGCGGCAGGGGCGGACCGCTGCGAGCGGCGAACGGCTGCGGAGCGGCGAACCGCGTCCGGCCCATGAGCTCAACGTCTCCCGAGCAGCCTCCATGGACGGCTCACGGCGGCCGCGGACGAAAGCCCGGGCTGCGTGTCGCAGCCCGGGCACGACTCGATGGACATCCGAGTCACCGGCGGACCCACCCAGGGGGCAACGGACCTGCCTCCCGAACGTGACCTCCCTTTACGACGGTGTCCCGCCAGCCACAACCGGACGGTTGCGGCTGACGGGACATGTCCGGGGAGGGTCAGTGGGCCGGTGCGTCGGTGACCACGACCTCCTCGATGCTCCGCTCGATCGTTTCCGTTCCGGAAGCGGTCGCCTTGGCCCAGTAGTAGATGCCCAGGGAGAAGGCCGCGACCACGAGCATGTCCCACCACAGCGGGATGTGGCCCGCGCCGCCGAAGCCGCCCTGCCAGGAGAGCAGGCCCATGCCCAGCAGGTAGCCGGGCAGCCACTGGGCGGCCTTCCAGTCCATCCGGGGAGCGTCCGGCAGACCCTTGCGCGTGGCGTACCAGGCGTAGGCGCCGAGGAGCACGTAGCCGAGGACGATCGCCCAGCCGAGACGCCACAGCGTGTCCCAGCCCGACCAGTAGATGATGAGGTTGGCCACCACGAAGGACAGCGGAGAGATCACCTTGCCGGCGGGCAGGCGGTAGGGCCGCTCGTGGTGCGGGAGCCGATCGGCGAAGACGCCGTAGGCCAGCGGCGCACCGGCGTACATCAGGACGCTCGCGGAGGTGATGAAGCCGACCAGCGTCTGCCAGCTGGGGAACGGCAGGAAGCAGATCACGCCGGTCACGAAGGAGATGGCCAGGCCGAACCACGGCACGCCGCGGGCGTCGGTGCGCGCGAACACCTTCGGCGCGTAGCCGTTCTTGGACAGGCCGTACGAGACGCGCGACGTCGCGGTGGTGTAGATGAGGCCGGTGCCACCGGGAGAGATCACGGCGTCGATGTACAGCACCACGCTCAGCCAGCCGAGACCGACCAGCGTCGCCAGGCCGGCCCAGGGGCCGCTGATGCCCGGGAAGTCGAGCTTGGCCCAGCCGTGGGCGAACGAGCTGAGCGGCAGCGCGCCGATGAACACGACCTGGAGCAGCACGTAGATGACAGCACCGATGGCGACGGAGCCGAGCGTGGCGCGCGGCAGGTCGCGCTTCGGGTTACGGCTCTCGCCAGCCAGCTGGATCGCCTGCTCGAAGCCGAGCAGGGCGAAGATGATGCCACTGGAGCTGATGGCGCTCAGCACACCCTTGGCGCCGAAGGGGGCGAACCCCTGGGCGGTGAAGTTGTGCGGGTGGAAGTTGCCCAGCGCGATGATGAAGATGGCGCCCAGCGGCACGGCGATCTTCCACCAGGTGGCCGCGCTGTTTGTGTGCGCCAGGACTCTCACGCCGAGGAAGTTGACCACGACGAAGACGGCCATCAGGACGACTGCGACGGCGAAGCCGCTGGTCGTCAGCGTGCCGTCGCTGCTCTGGAAGCCCTTTGCCCACTCCCAGTGACCGGCGTAGCCGATCATCGCCTCGACCTCGATCGGGGCCACGGTCGCCGCCTGCAGCCAGGCGAACCAGCCGAAGGACATGCCGGCCAGGCCACCGAAGGCGTAGTGCGGGTAGCGGGCCGTGCCGCCCGCCACCGGGAACATGCCGCCGAGTTCGGCGTGCACGAGCGCCAGCAGCACGATCGCCACCGCGCCGATCAGCCACGAGAAGATCGCTGCCGGGCCGGCCATCACCACGGCCTTCTGCGCGCCGTAGAGCCAGCCGGAGCCGATGATGGAACCGACCGAGGCCCACATCAGTCCGATCAGACCGACGTCGCGCCGTAGACCCGTTGTGTCTCGCGTGACATCGGGGGCTGCATGGTCAACGTTCACCATGTCAAGGGGCCTCTCACTATTTGAACAGGGAATTAACGCTCAACGGCCGCTTACAGTAGGAATCGAACCCGGGCAGCAGAAGACCGTTGCCCGAGATTTGACTCTTTCAGGGGGGCTTCTTTTGAACAGTCTTTGCACAGGTCAGCCGCCGTGGCAGAATGTATCCATTCAATTGCGGGTTGTTAGAATAATGCAAGACACGATCGCCGGGTGTGAAGATATCGCAACCATCTGAATCGGGCGTGGCGCTCCACGGAGCGCGGAGCCGTCCAGCGCCGGGCTCTCCCGGCACTCCTTGACACGACAGAGCACCCCGAGCGGACCGGCGAGCCACCCGGGGGCGGGGCCGAAGATCACCGCGGCGGCCGGCGCCGCCCATCACTGCTCGTCCCCACCTCAACGCGCGGTCTCACGGACAACGAAACCCTGGAGCGTGTAGATGACCTCCCAGCCCTACCTCGACGAACTGTTCTCGCTGGAGGGCCGGGTCGCACTCGTCACCGGCGGGAGTTCCGGGATCGGCCGGGCCATCACCGGGGCCCTGGCACGTGCCGGGGCGAGTGTCGTGGTCGTGGCACGCAAAGAGACCGAACTGGCCGACACCGTGGACGAGTTGGCGGCGGACGGCTGCCGGGCGGCGTGGGTGGGCGCCGACCTGAGCACGCGTGACGGGGTGCGGGCTGCGGCCACGAAGTCCGCCGGGGTGTTCGGGGAGCCGGACATCCTCGTCAACTCCGCGGGGATCAACCTGCGCCCGCCGATGGACGACCTCACAGACGAGGTGTGGGACGCCACCATGGCGGTTAACCTGGAGGCGCCTTACCTCCTCGGTCAGCGCTTCGGTCCCGGGATGGCCGAGCGGGGCTTCGGGCGGATCATCCACGTCACATCCCAGCAGGCGCACCGGGCCTTCGTCCGGAGCGGCGCGTACGGCGTGTCCAAGGGCGGTCTCGAGTCGCTGGCCCGCTCACAGGCAGAGGCGTGGTCCCCGTACGGCGTGACGTGCAACACACTGGTTCCCGGTTTCGTGATGACCCCGCTGAACCAGCGTCTTTCCGCCGACCCGGCCAAGGTGGCCGAGCTCGCCGCCCGCACCATGGTCGGGCGCAACGGTCTGGCAGAGGACTTCGCGGGCGCAGCGGTGTTCCTGGCAAGCCGGGCGTCCGCGTACGTCACCGGGCAGTCGCTCTTCGTCGACGGCGGATTCTCCGTCCACTGATGCGGCCGGACTCCAGGTGACCGGCCTGAGGGCCCGGGTGCGTCAGCCTCTGCGGCGCGGTCCGCGTGCGACGAGCGGGCGATCGCCGTTCTCCGGCAGGACGACGATGAAGCGCCAAGAGCCGTCCTCGACACAGGCCAGGCCGCTCGCCGCAGCGGCCTCGAGCGCGTCGGCGGCAGGCCCTGCTCCCTCGGTCAGCTCGTCGAGCCTCGCGTAGTGCTGGGCAAGCGTTGCGGAAGGACCGTTGATCCACAAGGCGATCTTGGCGCCTTTGCGGAGCGCGGCGAGCACATCGTCGCGGGCCCGGCCCTGAGCTGCGGCTCGGACCCTGTCGTGAAGACGTTCCTGGGGCGACGGCTGTGCCGGGGCAGCGTCGGCCTGCCGACGGCACCGCGCGCACGCCTGGCGGCCCTCAGCATGGAACAGGTGCCGATAGCGCGTGATCTGCTGCTCGGGAATGCCGCACAACGTCCCGGCGTCAGCCATCGCATGCTCGACGCCAGGGGCTCCCTCGAGTCCGCCTGCGCCGAATCGGGCCGGCTCCCGCGCTGTGGCGAACGACCAGCCCGCGTCCGGGACTTGGGTCATGTCGACGAGCATGCCACAGCCACGTGCCCGGCCACCGCCGGGTACCTGCGGTCCCGCGGGCGAAGCGCCGTGACGAGCGGTTCGGCGGGTTGGGAACCGCCCGGTGGATCATCTCGCACTGCGAGGTTCACCATAGCGCCCACTTTCGTCCCCTCGGGGGCACGCAGGGCACCGCCTCGGTCCGGGACGTTGGTACGAGAGGCGGCGATCGGCGAGTGGGCGGGAGTGAGAGGGGTGAATCATGGACTATGCAGCGTTCCTCGGCACCGTGTCCCAGCGTGCTCCGGTCCCCCGTGACAAGGCGGAGGACCTGACGCGCGCCACGCTGGAGACCCTGGCCGAACGGCTCACCCGGAGCGAAGCCGACGACCTGGCCTCGGAGCTGCCCAACCCGATGAGGGAGTCGCTGATTTCGCCCACTCCGCAGGCAGAGGGGTTCGGTCTCGACGAGTTCGTCAGTCGGGTGGGCAGGCGGTCGGGCCTGGCTCCGGAGGAGGCCCGGCAAGGCGTGCGGGCCGTGTTGAGCACCCTGCGGGAAGGCGTCGGCGACGGCGGGTACAGGCACGTACTGGCCCAGCTCCCCCAGGAGTTCGCCGCACTGGTGTGACGGGCGGCCGGGTGCCGCGGTCGGCCGATACCGACCGTGGGAAGCAGTGAGCGGGACATGGCCGGTGGCTGGGCTGCTCATGGCCGGGCAGCACGTCTAGCCACGGACGTTACGGGCCAGCCAGGGGCTGAGCATGGTGTGGAGGATGAGCTCCTTGTAGGTCTCGTCCCCGGGCAGCGGCACGATGAGCCATTGGCCGGGCGGGAAGAATCTCCCCCTTACGTAGGCCACGCCACCGTAGACGGACCGCAGGAACCCCGGGACCGAGTCACGGGGAACATCCTCGAAGTCCACGCCCTCGACAGTGATCTTCGCGTCGCCTTCCGGGAAGAGCTGCACGGTGACGGCCGGGGAGCCCCCCAACTCGACGAATGCCTCGTGCGGCAGCGAGCCGTCCGGGTCGACGACCGTGAACGCCCCGGCCGCGGTGCGACGGGACGTCCGGTCCGCGCCGATGTCGTCCGTGACGGTCAGCGGCAGGCCGTGCTCCCGCGCGATCCCACGTATCGCTGTGACGGCCGCCTCGGTGGTCGGCAGGTGTGCATGGGTCATGTGCTGATGATGCCTCACCTGTCGTGGTGCACGCCGGACTGCGCCCTGCCGGCATCCCGTGCCGAGTCACTGGAGCCCCCGTTCTCGGCGACCGCGATGGCTTGTTGCAGTGTCTGCCGGGCCTGCGTCAGCTCCAGCACGCGCTGGTCGAGGCGGGCAAGCTCGACGCGGAGCGTGTCCCGCATTCCCGGACAGGGGCGCAGGGCGCCGTCCGCGAGCGCGCAGGGAAGCACCTGACGGATCACACGGGTCGGCAGGCCCGCGGCGAGCAGGGCGCGAGTCTGTCCGACTCTCTGCTCGGCGGCATCGTCGTAGTCGCGGTACCCGTTGCCCTGGCGCCTCGAGGTGAGCAGTCCGACGCGTTCGCAGTGGCGAAGCCGGCGCTCGCTCGTCCCGGTTCGTTCGGCCGACTGACCGATCAGCATCGATGCTCTGAACGGGCCGTGCAGCAGCTCGGGGGTGACCCGCGTGCGCGGATTGCTGCGCACACCTGCGGTGCGTGACGCATGTTCCTCGTCCGCCGGGCCGGACGGAACAGCCCCGGCCCGCGACCCCGAGGGCAATCGGTACGGGCGCAGAAAAGGCCTTGCGTTCACGCGTTCGACATCCAGAATCAGGGTGTGCAGATCCTTTCGTTTCCCGAAGAAGCCGCGCCGTCCGAGCTGCGCGTGCAGGTGCGGGAGATCCAAGAGCAGGCCTGGCCGACCGAGCGGGCGTCGGATGCTTCGGCCGACGCGCTGAACCACGATCCTTCACTGCGGCCGTTGTCGATGGTGCTCGTGGACGAGGGGGTGGTGCTGGCCACGCTGGACATCCTGTTCAAGGACATCGTCCACGCAGGTGCGCGCCATGCCGCCGCCGGGCTGAGTGCCGTCGTGACACGGCGGGAGGCACGTGGTCACGGGCATGGCCGGCGCCTGGTCACCGCCGCGAGGGAGACGATGATCGAGCGGAAGGTGGATCTGGGACTTTTCACCTGCGACCGCCCGCTTCAGGCGTTCTACGAGGACGCCGGCTGGCGGGTTCTTCCCGGTGCCGTGTTGATCGGTGGGACACCGCAGGAGCCATTCCCCAGCGACCAGCCCGGCTTCGACAAGGTCACCATGGGAGACTTCTTCTCGCCCGAGAGCCGGCGCGCCCGGACATCGTTCCACGGCAGCCGTATCGAGCTCTATCCGGGGAAGATCGACAAGCTCTGGTGACGTCACAGGCTCCGGTGGGCTCATCGGACGCGTCGGTCGGCGACCGTCCTCAGGGCCGGCCGAGTCCAGTCCGGCGGACGTCGGCACCAGTGCCAGAACTCTCCCCCACCAGGAAAGCGGCCTTGCAGGTACGGCGAAGAGCGCGACGGCGGCCGGACCCGAAGTTGCACGCACCCGCCGTGGGTGATGGCCTGAAGTAGCCGTGCGTCGTACCGCCTGGCGGGTGACGCGCCGAACGCACGTGGACGGGGCCCGGCGCGGGGGCGCCGCCCGCTACGACCGGGGGCCGGGCGGCGGACGGCTGGTGGTCCCGGGAGAGCGGTCATGACGACACAAGCGAGGCGAACAATCGCCCTCCCCACAGGGGAGCGGATCCCGGCGCTCGGGCAGGGCACCTGGTATCTCGGCGAGGACCCGGGCAGGCGCAGCGAGGAGCTGGCGGCCCTGCGGCTGGGCCTCGACCTCGGCATGACGGTCATCGACACGGCAGAGATGTACGGCGACGGCGCCTCCGAGGAGCTGGTCGGGGAAGCCGTCCGCGGGCGCCGTGAGGAGGCCTTCCTCGTCAGCAAGGTGCTGCCCGGCCACGCGAACCGGAAGGGTACCGTCGCCGCGTGCGAGGGCAGTCTGCGGCGGCTCCGTACGGACCGGCTGGACCTGTATCTGTTGCACTGGCGAGGTCGGTTCCCTCTGGAGGAGACCCTCGCCGGATTCGGCGATCTGGTCGCTGCGGGGAAGATCCGCCATTGGGGGGTGAGCAATCTGGACGTCGCCGACCTCGTGGAGCTGACCTCCTTGCCCGGCGGCGACGGGGTGGCGGTCGACCAAGTGCTGTACAACCTCATGCGGCGCGGCATCGAGTGGAACGTGCTCTCCTGGTGCCACGAGGCCGGGGTGGCGGTCATGGCGTACTCACCCGTCGAACAGGGCCGGCTGCTGCGGGACGAAAGCCTGCGGACCGTGGCCGAGGAGCTCGGGGCCACGCCCGCCCAGGTGGCACTCGCATGGGTGCTCGAACAGGGAGTGGCCGCGATCCCGCGCTCCGGGAGGCCTGATCATGTCCGGGAGAACCGGGGCGCCGCCGACCTGCGGCTGCCCGAGCAGGCGCTCGCGGCCCTGGACGAGGCCTTTCCGCCGCCCACCGAGCCCGTACCGCTGGAGATTCTCTGACGCTCGGGTGCCGCACCCCTCCGGCCAGGGTCGGTACGGGACCGTCGAAGGCCTCCGGCGGCGTCATGGCTCCCCCGTCATCCGGTCATCCGGCCGCCGCCTCCCGCGGCTTCCCTTCGGTGCGGGTCCCGATCAGGATGTTGCCGGGCGTTCGGTGGGGCCGCCGGGTGCTGCGCTCGGAGCGACCTTGCGGCCTCCGGGAGCCGCGGATGTCCCACGAAGCAGGGGCCACGCTTCGGCGGGCGCCCTCAGCGGCATGATCGAGATGAGCCGCTCGGCGGTGCGTGAAACCATCGACGCAGCGCAGGCTTCGCTGGGCCCGGCCGTCCGTTGCGCCTCATCGGGGCGCCGCCCCGGCACAGGAGGTCGAGGTCACTCGGTGGTTTCCCGAGCCCTTCGGCGCGTCAGGGACGTCACGGGCGCCCACTGATCCAGATCGTTCCGAACCCCAGAGCCGTCCGGAGGACGCGATGGTGGACGTAGCCCATATGCAAGGTGCCGCGGATCCGGAAGTGCGGGTCGTGACCCTCGACGTGAACGGGCAGACGCGCAAGGTGGCGCTCGACTCGCGTGTCACGTTGTTGGACGCCCTGCGCGACCACCTTGGGCTCGTGGGCACCAAGAAGGGCTGCGACCAGGGTGCCTGCGGTGCCTGCACCGTGCATGTGGACGGCAAGCGCGTGCTGTCCTGTCTGACGCTGGCCGCCCAGTGCGAAGGCCGCGCGGTCAGGACCATCGAGGGACTCGCCGGGCCCGAAGGCCTTCATCCGGTCCAGGCCGCGTTCCTGGAGCACGACGGGTTCCAGTGCGGCTTCTGCACACCCGGCCAGATCATGTCCGCCGTGGCGCTGCTCGAGGAAGGGCGAGCCGGCTCCGACGAGGAGATCCGCGAGTACATGAGCGGGAACCTGTGCCGGTGCGGCGCCTATCCGCACATGGTCGCGGCGATCCGTGAGGTGGCGTCGGCGAGTGGTCGCGATGCGGGCGCTTGAGTACGTACGCGCCACCGATGCCGCTCAGGCGGTCGAGATCGTCGCGGGGGATCCGACGGCGGCCTTCCTCGCCGGCGGCACGACACAGCTCGACCTCATGAAGGACGGCGTGCTCAATCCCACACGGCTGGTGGACATCACGCGCCTGCCGCTGCGCGCGATCGAGAGCCACGAGGACGTCCTGCACGTCGGAGCGCTGGTGACCATGGAGGAACTGGCGGCGCATCCCACGGTCGCGGACCGGATTCCCTTCGTCCGGGACGCACTGCTGTCAGGGGCGTCGGTCCAGCTGCGCAACATGGCGACGATCGGAGGGAACCTCCTGCAGCGCACACGCTGCCGGTACTTCCGCGACCCTGACGTTTCCCAGTGCAACAAGCGGGCGCCCGGGTCGGGTTGCGCGGCCGTGCACGGGTCCCCCCGTATGCACGCCATCCTGGGGGCGAGCGCACGGTGCATCGCCGTGCATGCCTCCGATCTGGCGGTCGCCCTGGTGGCCCTCGACGCCGTGGTGCACGTCCAGGGGCTGGCCGGACCTCGGCAGGTCCCCCTGACGGAGTTCTATCTGGAGGCTGCCGACAGCCCGGAGGTCGAGAACGTCCTGCAGCACGGCGAGCTGATCACGTCGCTGTCCGTCCCCCTGCTGCCGGCCGGCGCCCGTTCGGGCTACCTGAAGGTGAGGGACCGCAGTTCCTACGAGTTCGCGCTGACCTCCGCCGCCGTCAGCCTGCTGATCTTCGGCAACGCGATCAAGGAAGCCCGGATCGGCCTGGGCGGGGTCGGATCCGTACCGTGGCGGGCTTGGGAGGCGGAGAGGGCCCTGGTCGGCGCCTCCGCTTCCGTCGAGAACTTCCAGTGGGCCGCCGCCCAGGCCGTCCAGGGCGCGTGGACCGTGCCGGGTACGGCGTTCAAGGTCGAACTCGCCCGGCGCACCCTGGTCCGCGAGCTGCAGGCCCTGGCGGGAGTGGCGCCATGAGAACGGTGCGGAGCAGGCCGGTCATCGGCACCGGAGTCAACCGCGTCGACGGTCCTCGCAAGGTCACCGGTACCGCGCCCTACCCGATGGACTTCGACGTCCCCGGACAGGTCTATGCGGCGCTCGTCCAGAGCACGATCGCCGCGGGCCGTATCCTCCGCATCGACACGGAGGCGGCCGAGGCATCACCCGGGGTGGTGACCGTGCTCACGCATACCAACGCACCACGGCTGAAGCGCGCGCCGGTGAGCAAGCTGGGCGCTTCCCCTCCCCCGCCGCTCCAGGACGACCGCATCCTGCACTACGGGCAGCACATCGCGGTGGTCGTCGCCGAGACGCCGGAGCAGGCGACCGCAGCCGCGCGTCTGGTGTCTGCGGAGTACGAGCCCACCGAGCCCCTGCTGGACCTGATGGACCCCCGGGCGCCCCAGGTCGACGACCCGTGGGGGACGGACCACAGCCGGGGGGACGCCGCCGCTGCCCTGACGACGGCCGAGGTCATGGTGGAGGCGACCTACACCACCGCGGACAACACCAACAACCCGCTGGGTCCGTTCGCGACCCTGGCCTCCTGGGACGGCGGCCACCTCACGGTCCACGACACCACGCAGTGGCCGTTCCTGGTGCGCGGCACCCTGGCCGCCGTGTTCGGGGTTCCCGAGAGTTCGGTGCGCGTGCTGGCACCGTACGTGGGCGGGGGGTTCGGGGCCGGGCTGCGCGTGTGGCCGCATGTGATTCTCACGGTCGCCGCTGCCCGTCTGCTCCAACGGCCGGTCAAACTGGTGCTCACGCGGCCCCAGATGTTCACCTCCGTCGGCCATCGGCCCAAGACCGTGCAGCGCATCTCGGTCGGCGCCACCCGCACCGGCGACCTGGTGGGCATCGACCACCGCAGTGTCTCGCCGGTCGCGATGGAGGACGAGGACTACGAGCCGGTCGCGTCCGGCACAGCATCCGCCTACGCGTGCGAGAACGTCTTCACGCAGGACCGGCAGGCCCGTCTGAACATTCCGGACCCCACCTCCATGCGGGCCCCGGCCCAGGCCCAGGGCAACTTCGCGCTGGAATCGGCGCTGGACGAACTGGCCTACAAGCTGGGGGTGGACCCGCTGGACCTGCGTCTGCGCAACTACGCCGAGATACACCCGGTCCACTCGCTGCCGTGGTCGAGCAAGGCGCTGCGCGAGTGCTACGAGGTCGGCGCACAGCGGTTCGGCTGGTACGCCCGCAACCCGGTGCCCGGCTCGATGCGGGACGGGAACTGGCTGGTCGGCTATGGCGTGGCGGGAGTCAGCTATCCCTGGTTCGCCATGGACTGCTACGCGCAGGTCACCGTCCACCGGGACGGAAGCGCTCTGGTGCGCAGTGCCGCCACCGACATCGGTACGGGCACGTACACGGTCATGACGCAGCTTTCCGCGGAGTGTCTGGGCCTGCATCTGGGGCAGGTGCGCTTCGACCTCGGTGACTCGGACATGCCCGTCGCGCCCCAGGCCGGGGGGTCCGGGCTGACGGCGGCGCTCGGCAACGCGGTCTTCGATGCCTGCCATCAGCTTCTGCGGCGGTTCGCGGAGCTGGCGTCCGGGGACAGGGAGTCTCCGCTTTACGGTGTCGCGCCCGAGGCCGTCGAGGCCACGCAAGGCCATGTCCATCCGATCGGACGGCCTCGCCTCGGCGAGACGTACACCGACATCCTCGGCCGGCACGAACTGCCGGAGCTGGCGGCGAACGGCCACAGCAGGCCCAGGTCCCAGGACGAGTTGGGCATGGCCCCGGCAGGTGCCTTCGGGGCCAAGTTCGTGGAGGTCCGTGTCGACGCGGAGCTGGGACTCGTCCGCGTCGCCCGCGCGGTGTCCGTGATCGACGGCGGTCGCATCCTGAACGAGAAGACCGCCAGGAGCCAGATCATCGGCGGGACCGTCGGCGGCATCGGCATGGCGCTCCTGGAGGACACCGTCACCGATGTGCCGAGCGGGCGGATCGCCAACGGTACCTTCGGTGACTACCTCATCCCCGTCAACGCGGATGTGCCCGACATGGACGTCGTGTTCGTCGGTGATCCGGACCGCGGCAGCCCCGTCGGCACCAAGGGAGTCGGCGAGGTGGGCATCGTCGGTGTCGCTGCCGCCGTGGCCAACGCCGTCCACCACGCAACCGGCAAGCGCATCCGCTCGCTTCCCATCACCCTCGACGCGCTGCTGTGAGGACCCGAACGGTCGGCACCGTCACGGCACGCGCGCCGTCCACTCCGGGGACGTGAACTTGGCGGCGGCCAGTTCCTCGGCGCGCCGGAGTTCCTGCCCGCCGATCCGGCCGACGGTAAGGCCGTAACGCGCGCGGAACGAACGGATCATGTGGTCGATGACGGCCTCGCGGGAGAGGCCGGTCTGCCGCCTCAGCGGGTCGACGCGCTTCGCGGCGCTGCGGATGCCCTTGTCGGACAGCTTCTCCCGGCCGATGCGGAGCACCTCGAGCATCTTGTCGGCGTCGATGTCGTAGGACATGGTCACGTGGTGGAGGACCGCGCCCGGACCGCCGTCGGGCCCGACGACGCGCTTCTGCGCGGCTCCGGCGATCTTGCCCGCAGCGGTGGCGATGTCGTTGAGGGGCTGGTACCAGGCCTTGATGCCCATGTCGTCGAGAGCGCCCAGCACCCAGTCGTCGAGGTAGGCGTAGGAGTCGGCGAGCGGCAGCCCGGACACGAGGGAGGCGGGGACGGAGAGTGAGTACGTGATGGTGTTTCCGGGCTCGACGAACATGGCGCCGCCACCCGAGATGCGCCGTACGACGGTCATCCCGTGGTACCGGGCGGCTTCCGCGTCGACCTCGTTTCTCAGGGACTGGAAACTGCCGATGACGACGGCGGGTCCGCCCCACTCCCAGACCCGGAGGGTCGGCGGGCGGCGTCCGGCGGCGACCTCCGCGGTGAGGACCTCGTCGAGCGCCATGTGCAGGGCGGGTGGTTGGGGCCGCTCGTGGATGAGCTGCCAGTCGTAGTCGGTCCAGTCCGTCGCCTGGGCGACGGCGCGGCGCACGGCGATGGCGACGCCTTCCGGAGTCAGGCCGTACATCACGTTGCCCTCGGGCAGGCCCGCTTGGATGCGCTCGGCGAGTTCGGCGGCTTCCGTGGTGAGGGGGGCTCCTTCGAGGGCCCGGTCGATGGCGCTCAGCGCCTCGTCGGGCTCGAGGAAGAAGTCGCCCGCGACGCGCACGTTCCGCAGTACACCGTCGTGGCCGTCGAGGTCGACGACGACCAGCTTGCCGCCAGGAACCTTGTACTCGCCGTGCATGCCGATCCGCCTTGGTCCTTCGTACCTCCCTGTCGGACAACGCCGCCCGTGGCGTCTCCTGTTCCCCCTTCGGTGGCGGCCGCGACCCTCGTCCCGTCGGCGGCCCGGCGACGTCGCGCGACCGTGGCGCCGCTCGAAAGCCTCCGGCCGTCCCTCGGTGCCGACGCGGCCGTCCACCTGGTGGGTGCGGTCAGGGCGGCGGAGGCAGGTGGAGGTGGCGAAGGTCATCGGGTACGGGGCTGCCGGGCCGGAACAACGGGGGTGCTTCGCCGTCCGCGGCCGTAGCCGGAGCGTCCGTGAGCCGCATGCGCTCTCTGAGCCGTCCGTAGAAGTTGGCGGGGTTGAGCCTGACCAGGCGCAGGGGCTGCGGCGCCGCGAACACACCGATCCAGTCGCCGGGCTCGAGGATGCCGCGCGGCTGCCCGTCGACGCTGACCGCGGCGCGTCCGGAGTGGGGCAGCACGCGAAGGGCAATGGGCTCGTCCGCGTCGGCGATCACCGTCCGGTTGAACGCCATGTGCGGGGCCACGGGCGTGAAGACCAGCGCGCGCATCCGAGGGGAGAGCACCGGCCCCCCGGCTGCGAAGCTGTAGGCGGTCGAGCCCGTCGGGGTGGCGAGGATGACGCCGTCGGCCGAGTACGAGGCCAGGAGTCGGCCGGCGATGTAGACGCCGACGCTGACCTGGTGGTCCCGGGCCAGTTTCTCGACGACGATGTCGTTCAGCGCGGTGACGTCCAGCGCGATTCCCCAGGGGTCGGCCTCGGCCGAGTCGGCCTGCGGCTGTGGGGGCGGGAGCGCCGGACCTCTCCCGTAGCAGAGGAGTTCCTCCATGTCGGTGGGGACCTCCAGCAGCCTGGACGCCCGCATCGTGAGCATCATGCGCTCTTCGCACTCGGACCTGTCGGCATGCACGGCGTCCAGCGCCCGCTCCACGTCGCAGACCGGCGTCTCCGTCAGAAAGCCGACCTTGCCGAGGTCGACGCCCAGTACCCGGACGTTGTCCCGGGCGGCGACGCGCGCGCCGCGCAGAAAGGTGCCGTCCCCGCCGAGGGTCACGATGAGGTCGGGGCTGCCCGCTGCCCGCGCTTCGTCGCGGGCGTGGCGGCGGCTTCCGGGGCCGTGCCACACGTCGATGTCCACGCAGCCGATGCCGTGCCGTGCGCACCACCGGCGTACGGTCTGCGCTCCGGACGCCGCCTCGGGACGGCCGCCGTGCACGACGAGTCCCAATCGGCTGATCGGCATGTCACCTCCCGGGCCGCCGCCCCGACTGCAGGTCTCGAAGTCATCCTCACAGTTTCGGACGGTGCCTGCCACGGGGGCCGGCCCGCGTCCGAGGGACCCCACAGCCGGGTCCGTGACCGTGTCCACGCACACGGCCGGACGAGTGACGGCTCTACGGGTGAAATCTTCTTCAGGGGCCCCACGTCACCGAGCCCCTGAGCGGGCATCCGGTGGGGGCGTCCCAGCGGCGGCATGGCCGTGTTCGTTTCTCAACACGGTGCGGCACCAGGCGATGGCGATGGCGGACGGGGCGGATGCGCCGTGCTAAGGGAGAGTCATGAGACAGTCCCGAATCGCGGCATCCGTGTCCTCCCTCCTCCTCGCGGTCGCGTGCACGCTCACGGGTACCGCGACGGCGCAGGCGGCCCCGCAGGCATCGGCCACGGGCTACGTGGCCCTCGGGGACTCCTATTCCGCCGGGGTCGGAGCCGGCAGCTACTTCGGCAGCGTCAGCTGCATGCGCAGCAGCAGGTCGTATCCCGCCCTGTGGGCCTCGGCCCATTCACGGTCGTCGTTCAGCTTCACCGCGTGCAACGGTGCTCGCACGAGCGATGTCGTCTCCGGCCAGCTCGGCCCGCTCAGCACCCGTACCGGCCTGGTCAGCATCACCGCCGGCGGTAGCGACGCCGGTTTCTCCGGCGTCATGACGACCTGTGTGCTGCGGGGCAACAGCAAATGCCTCTCCGCCGTCGCCGAGGCTCGCTCGTACATGGACCGGTCCCTCCCGCGCAACCTGGACCGTCTCTACACGGCCATCAGAAGGAAGGCCCCCGCCGCCCACGTCGTGGTTCTCGGCTATCCGCGCCTGTACAAGCTCAACGGCACCTGCAGGGCGGGACTCCCGGACACCGCGCGGTCCGCCATCAACAACGCCGTCGACCACCTCAACACCGTGATCGCGAAGCGCGCCGCCGACCACGGGTACACGTTCGCCGACGTCAGGACCGCCTTCTCCGGGCACGAGATCTGCTCCGGCAGTCCCTGGCTGCGCAGCGTGGACCTGCTGGCCCTGACCGAGTCGTACCACCCCACGGCACTCGGGCAGTCCCGCGGCTACCTTCCCGTCTTCAACCGCGCAGAGTGAACGCCGCCTCGGGCTTACCGCAGGAACCGAGTGGACCGTGCTCGGAGGGCATCCGGCGGGCGGCCGGAACGCGGGCCCGTACGCCCGTCGCCCGCACCCTGCCCCCGCAACGCCGATGCCCGTCTCGAGCCGTCCGGCCACGGCTCAGGGCACAGTGGGACCATGGACGCACAGGACAGGATGGATCTGGCCGGGGCGCGCGTGGCAACCAGGCTTCCGGCTCGGAGCCTGGACCGGGCCCGGCGCTTCTACTCCGAATTCCTCGGTCTGGAGGCCGTCGACGAGCGGCCCGGTGGACTGCTGTACCGATGCGGAGGCGCGGAGTTCGTACTCTTCCAGTCGACGGGGACCTCTCCCGGCACCTTCACCCAGATGGCATGGCAGGTCGACGACATCGAGGCCGTTGTGTCGGAACTCGGGCGGCGCGGTGTGGTGTTCGAAGAGGTCGACGTGCCGGGGCTGCGCACGAGGGACGGGATCGCCGAGATCGCCGGGAACTATCCGAGCAAGGGCGCGCGCAGTGAACGCGGTGCCTGGTTCCGGGACAGCGAAGGGAACCTGCTCGGCATCCACGAGCCGATCGTCTGAAGGCCTGGCCGAGCGTCGGCTTCGGCCGGGACGACGGGCTCAGCACCCGACCGGACACCCCGTACTCCCTACGCTCGGCCGCCGACTGGTGGCTCGGAATCTCGCCGCACGTCCGGCACAGCGCCCGCCGGTGATCAGCGCCCAGGCCGCGGCCGGGGCAGGAATGCCCCCCGCGCTCCGGACGCGCATTGCTCCCTACGAGTGGTGCAACCCCTGACGCGGTCGTAGCGTCATTACAGATGCAACGCCCCCGCGAGGACGGTACGAACGGGCGGGCGCGGGGCACATAGGTCCGGGGACACACGGACGGGAGCGGACATGCGGCGACACACGGTGAGTACGACGGTCATGCTCTGTGCCACTGCCTCGCTCACGGCTGCGATGGGCACGGCCTCCGCCGCCCCGGCGGCATCCCCCGCGGCCGGGCACACCGTGAAACAGCAGGTCGGGCGTCCCGTGCTCGTCGACTGTCTCTGGCACCCGCAGGTACACCCGCAGAACTTCATGATCGCCTGCGGCGACGGCAACAGTCTCCTCACCTCGCTGCATTGGTCGCACTGGGGTGCGACATCGGCGACGGCCCAGGGCTTCAACGTCGTGAACGACTGCAAGCCGTACTGCGCGGCGGGCAAGTTCCACTCGTACCCCGTCATCGTGCGGCTCGACCACCCGCAACCCTGGAAGAAGCAGCCGACGCTGCAGCACTACACGCAGATGCGCCTCGTCTACACCAGCGGGAGGCCGGACGGGTTCCAGCGAGTGGTGACCTACCCACTGTGGAACTGATCGCGTGGTCCAGCCCGTGTGGAACTGAACGCGTAGTCCAGCCCCTGTGGAACTGATCGAGCAGTCCGGGCTCCGCCCGTCAGCGCCCCGGTCAGGTCCCCGGGTCGTGCACGACGCCGGCGATGACCGTGGTCACGACCTTACGGACGGCTTCGGGCTCCGGCGGGGCTGCGGTCCGGTCGGCGAAAAGCAGGTGCCCGGCTCCGATCAGCGTGGGGGCGAGCGTGTCGACATCGGCCTCGGCCACGACCCGGCCCAGGTCGCGCTCGGCCGTCAGATACGAGGCGATCATGACCGCGGCTTCCGTCAGAACGGGGACACCGGTCGGCCTGGCCCGGCGCAGCCGGGCACGCAGACCGTCCCGGGAGGTGACCAGGCCGACGATCGCCACGGCAACCGTCCCGAAGAGGTCCATCAGCGCCACGGTGATGTTTCCGGCGACGGTGCCGGTGCCGGCGGAGTCGCGCAGGGCGGCGGCCTGATCGTCGATCCGGGCGACGCGGTCCAGTACGAGCTCGGCGAGGAAGGCATCGAAATCGGCGAAGTGCCGGTGCAGGACCCCCTTGGCACAGCCCGCCTCCGTGGTGACCGCCCGGCTGGTCAGCGCGCTCGGCCCGTCCCGGAGCAGGACGCGCTCGGCAGCTTCGAACAGCTGCTCACGCACATCACGGATGGCTACTCCCGTCGGCACCGTGGGTCTCCTCCGTCTTGCCTCGGCCGGCCCGCCGGTTGACGAGTGGGCATGTGCCCACGATAGTGGGCACATGCCCACTATAGACCCTGAGCGCCTCCCTTCGTCCGGAGACGAGCCTCATCACCAGCGACTGATGGCGGAGTCGTTCGGCGCGGACCCCGAACGCTACGACCGGGCCCGGCCCCGCTACCCCGACGCCATGGTCGACGCGATCGTCGGCGCCAGTCCCGGGCCCGACGTCCTCGACGTCGGCGTCGGAACCGGCATAGCGGCCCGGCAGTTCCAGGCGGCCGGCTGCAGCGTGCTGGGCGTCGATGTCGACGCACGCATGGCCGGGTTCGCGCGGCGCAGCGGACTCGAGGTCGAGGTGGCGGCGTTCGAAGCCTGGGAGCCCGCCGGCCGGTCCTTCGACACGGTCGCCTCCGGGCAGACCTGGCACTGGGTGGACCCGACGGCCGGCGCGGCCAAGGCCGCTCAGGTGCTTCGGCCGGGCGGCAGGCTGGCCGTCTTCTGGAACGTCTTCGAGCCTTCGCCCGAGATCGCGGAGGCCTTCTCCGCCGTCTATCACCGGGTCGTGCCCGAAGCGCCGCTCAAACCCTGGACGACGTCCCCACTCGATGCGTACTCGAGGGTGCTCACCAGGACGGCCGACGGGATACGACGGGTGGGCGCGTTCGGTGACCCGCAACGGCAGCAGTTCGGCTGGGAACGGGTCTACACCCGCGACGAGTGGCTGGACCAGATGCCCACGGGAGGCGATGCCGTCCAGTACCCGCCGGGCAAGCTGGCAGAGCTGCTGGCGGGAGTGGGGGCCGTGATCGACGCGACGGGGGGCAGGTTCACGATGCGTTACACGACCGTCGTGGTCACCGCGGCACACACCGCCGCTGCCTGACGCCAAGTCAGGCCCATGCAGTCACCCCGGGGTTCCAAGGAGGGGCCCTCAGGTGCCGAGGGGGGTAAACCCCCGTGCGCACACGGACGTTGGCCGGATGGGACGGACGGGCTTGATCCGCGAGGCTCCTGCACATGAAGCAGACCAGCCACTCGACAGCCGCCTGGCTCACCGTCTCCGCCGCCCTCCTCACTCTCGCCGCCCCACTGAGCGCATCACCATCCGCGGCCGACTCCGGGGCCCCCTCACTGCACTGGAACGCGTGCGAAGGCAGCGGGATCGATCCACGGCAGCAGTGCGCGACCGTCGAGGTACCCATGGACTACACGGACCCCGGCGGCCGGAAGATCGAAGTCGCCGTCTCCCGCATTCCCAGCGAGAAGCCGGCGGTCCGACGCGGCGCGCTGCTGCTCATCCCCGGCGGGCCCGGCGGCTCCAGCCTCGCCGACCCGTCGGGAAAAGGGCAGAAGCTGCCGCAGGAGGTGCGGGACGCCTACGATCTGATCGGCTTCGCCCCGCGCGGGCTCGTCCCCTCCACCTCCGTCGGCTGCGGCCTCGACCACGCCGACCTCGCCGTCTCCAAGCAGCGGCCGTGGCCCGCCCCGGACGGGTCCATCGCGGAGAACTTGGTCATCGCCCGGAGGATCGCAACGGCCTGCGCACACCGGGGCGGTGAGCTGATCCGGCACATCAGCACGGTCGACGAGGCCCGTGACATCGACCGTATCCGCGCCGCGCTCGGCGAACGCAGGCTCTCCGCGTGGGGCGTCTCGTACGGCACCTACACCGGCGCCGTCTACAGCCAGTTGTTCCCCGCCCGTACCGATCGCATCGTGCTGGACAGCAACGACGATCCCGACCCCACCCGGGTCGCGCGTGCCTGGCTGGCCGGGTACGAGAAGGGCGTCGAGGACACTTTCCCCGAGTTCGCCGCATGGGCGTCGGCGCCCGGGAACCCTGACCGGGTGGCCGAGACCGCGGCCGAGGTGCGGCCGCTGTTCCTGCACCTCGCCGCGCGGCTGGACCTCGAACCGATCCCCTGGCCGGGTGCCAACCCCCAGGAGCTCAACGGCAATGTGCTGCGTCAGACCATGCTGGACAGCCTCTACGCGACCAGCCGCTACCCCACCCTGGCGAAACTGATGCTGGCCGCACGGCGCGGCACGGTGCCGCCTGCGCCCGCCACACCGCCGGAGCCGGTACTGCAGAACGTCACCGCGGTCAGCGCAGCGACGATCTGCAACGACATTGCATGGCCCAGGTCGGCCGCCGCATACCGCAAAGCGGTCTCGGAGAGCCGGGAGAACCACCCGCTGACCGCCGGAATGCCCCGCAACGCCATGGCCTGTGCCGCCTGGCCGTACCCGCCGAGGCAGGCGCCGGTACGGATCACGCCCCAGGGGCCGTCGAACATCATGCTCGTGCAGAACGAACGCGACCCCGCCACCCCGCTCAGCGGCGCGCTCCGGCTCCGCGACGCGTTCGGCGCGCGCGCCGTCATGGTGACCGTGAACTCCACCGGCCACGATGCCTACCTCGCGAACGGGAACACATGCGGCGACCGCACCGTCTCCCGCTTCCTGGCGACCGGTGAGCGGCCCGGCCGGGACACCTACTGCGAGTAGACGGCCCTCTCGAGAACAGCGGCGATGATACGAGAATCCCCCGTCTCGCCTCTGTGATCAGTGGCGGCGGCACCGGTGGAACAATGAGCGGCATGCCCAATGCCGCCCGCTCCGCCCCGACTCGTCAGCGCATCATCGCAGCCGTCCTGCAGATCATCGGGGAGGGCGGCGTCGCGGCGGTCACCAACCGGGGTATCGCCAAGAAGGCCGGAGTGTCACTCGGGTCGGTCACGTACCACTTCGAGACCCAGCACGATCTGCTGCGGGAAAGCCTGCTGCACTTCGTGCGCGAGGAGACGCGCCACTTCACCGAACTGGCCGACCAATGCCGAAGCCAGGACATCGACATGGCGGCCGCGGCATCCCTGGCGGGGCAGGTGGCCTGCGGTACGCCGTTCGACAGCACACATATCGCGCCGTTCGAGCTGTATGTGCAGGCCGGGCGCGACGAGCGGTTGCGCGCGGCGGCGTCGGAGGCGTTCGAGGCCTACGACCGGCTCGCCGCCCAGATCCTCACCGCCCTGGGCGTCCCGAACGCGGAACGCCTCGCCGCCACCACCGTCGCCGTGGTGATGGGTCTTCAGCTCCGCCGCCTTGCGACAGGCAGCGCGGCGGACGACCTGGTGGACGCTTTGCTGCTGCTGGCACGGGGGGCTGCCGACGAGTCGGCGCAGGAGCCAGCCGGTCCCCCGGCATCGCGACGCTGAGTGCGCGATCCGTCCGCCAACTCCTCTGCCGCGGACAGCAGTCGGCGTACGCTCCCTGTGGACACGCGGCCACACCCTCCCTATTGTTCGTTCGAACGAACAAGACCGGAGGGTAGCCATGCACATTGCCGGAGCGACCGTTCTGCTCACCGGAGTGACCGGCGGCATCGGCGGGGCACTCGCCGCCGAGCTGTCCGCCCGCGGTGCCGACCTCGTCCTCACCGGTCGGCGCCGCGAGGCGTTGGAGCCGCTCGAGGAGCGCTACGGCGCCCGGACGATCCTCGCGGATCTCGCCGACCCCGACGATGTGCTACGCCTCGCCAAGGAGGCCGAAGGCACGGAGATCCTCATCGCCAACGCGGCCCTGCCCTCCAGCGGCGAGGTGCTCGACTACACGCCCGCGCAAATCGACCGATCCCTCGCGGTGAACCTGCGCGCGCCCGCGATGCTCGCGCGGCTGCTGGCTCCGGGGATGGTGGCGGCAGGGCGCGGGCACATCTGCTTCGTCGGGTCGTTGTCAGGGATGGCAGCCACCAAGTCGTCGTCGCTCTACACCGCGACGAAATTCGGGCTTCGCGGGTTCTCGCTGTCCTTCCGCCAGGACCTGCACGGCACCGGCGTGGGCGTCTCGATCGTTCAGCCCGGCTTTGTCCGCGACTTGGGGATGTTCGCCGACACCGGCTCGCGGACCCCCGGCGGCGCCCGAACCGTGTCACCGCAGCAGGTCGTCAAGGGCGTGATGCGAGCGATCGAACGCGATGTCGCCGAGATCAACGTCGCGCCGCTCGAGCTGAAGTTCCTTACGAAGATCGCATCGCATTTCCCCGGGTTCGCGGAACGAGTCCAGCGGCTGGCGGGAGCGGACCAGACCGTGGAAGCGATCGTGGCGGCACAGCGGTCGAGCCGATGAACTGCGGCCGTCCGATGACGGCCTGCACGGCGAGCTCCTCGTGAAGGCCGATCAGGCAAATCGTCACGACACGCCGGGACCAACGCTTTTGCACCCGTCCGGCCCTCCGTCATCACACTTCGAGCATGTCCGATATGACAGATATGAAGGTATGTCAGTAGGTTCATCGCGGGTCGGCTGCCCAGCCGGCGTCTGCGAGACAGAAAGAAGTGACATGCCTACGCGTACCTTTGCCGTGGCCACCGCCGTAGTAGGCGCGGCGGCTCTGGCCACCACCGGCATCACCTACGCCTCGACCGCCGGATCTCAGAGCGCCCCGTCCCACCAGCAGGCGGCCGCACCCGTCCGGCATGCCGCCCCGCCCGTCCGCCAGGCCGCCCCCGCCGCGGCTCCGGTCAGTGGCGGCGACTCGAACGGAAAGAGGGACGAGGGCCGGAACGACCGCGACCGGGACGACCGGGAGCGCGGCGGCCACGGCTACGAACGGCGGGACGAAGGAAGGATCGAATTCAACGAGCGGACATTCTCCGCCGCCACGGACGGCTGCATCGTCGCAGCCAGCGGGCTGGGCTCCAGCAGCTTCAGCATCTTCAACGACAGCAGGAAGATCGTTGAGGTGTTCCGCGGGTTCACCTGCGACAACGGCGCCCCGGTCGCCACGGTCGGCCCCTTCGGCGCCACCAACGGCGTCGTGACCCGTACCGTCGAGGGAGGCCTGTTCGGCGACGACGGCGTCGTGGGCAGCTTCCGGGTGATCGGTCACCACGACGAGTGGTGACCGCGCCGCTCACCACATATGGCAGCGCCGGCCCGACGGAATCGGGCCGACGCTTGCGACGCGACTCGCCGCGCGCCGGACGCGAGCGATGGCCGCGGCGAGCACTTCCGGCCTTCGCGCAGCATCGCGGTGTCGGACTCCCCCGCCGCGGCCTTGAGCACCATGGCCGGGCGTTCCACGGCCTGGTTGGCGGCGCCCGGCACCCGCCCCGCGGTGTCGGCCACCCCTCCTGACAACCGTCATAGGAAGCGGGGACGGGGGCCGATCCGGAACGCCGGAAGGCGCTCGCCGCGACCGTGTCGCCGTAGGGCCCTGGCGGTCCCAGCATCAGGCGCGCAATTGTTCGATTAATCCGTACGCATTCATGTTTATGTTCCACGCGCGGGGTCACCCGGAGTCGTGACATCGACGTCAACCGCGACTTGGAGTGAACAACGGTGGCTGGAGACCAGAAGGCCAAGGCCAAGATGGAGCAGGCCAAGGGCAAGGCCAAGGAGACCGTCGGCCGTGCGGTGGGCAACGAGAAGCTGACCGCCGAGGGCCAGGCCGAGAAGTCGAAGGGCGACGCCCGCCAGGCGAAGGAGAAGACCAAGGACACCTTCAAGCGCTGACGCGCGCGGCAAGCGGCGGGGTCCCCGATCGGTGATCGGGGACCCCGCCCTTTGCCGTGCCGGCAGGCCGCCGCACAGGACACCGCCGACCGCGCCCTCACATGCGTAGAGCGCGCTCCTACCGGTCCACGGACCTCATCCCGGCCTCGTCATAGCGCTCCCCGGCGGCCTCGGGGAGTTCGGCGTCGATGCGCGCGAGGTCGTCCTTGGTCAGCTCGACGTCGACCGCGCCGACGTTCTGCTCGAGGTAGGTGCGGCGCTTGGTGCCCGGGATCGGGACCAGGTCCTCGCCCTGCGCCAGTACCCAGGCGATCGCGAGCTGCGCCGGTGTGACGCCCTTCTCGTTGGCGATCTCCTTCACCTTCTCCGCGAGCCTGAGGTTCGCCTGGAGGTTCTCACCGGTGAAGCGGGGGCCGCTGCGCCGGAAGTCCCCCTCGTCGAGCTCGTCCGGGGAGTTGAACCGGCCCGCGAGGAAGCCGCGTCCCAGCGGGGAATACGGCACGAATCCGATCCCGAGCTCACGGCAGGTGGGCAGTACCTCGGACTCCGGGTCGCGTGTCCACAGCGAGTACTCGGTCTGCACCGCCGTGATGGGATGTACGGCGTTCGCCCGGCGGATCGTCTCCGCCCCGGCCTCACTCAGACCGATGTGGCGTACCTTGCCCTCCGCGACCAGCTCCGCCATCGCCCCCACGGTCTCCTCGATCGGCACGTCGGGGTCGACACGGTGCTGGTAGTAGAGGTCGATGTAGTCGGTACCGAGGCGTTTGAGCGAGCCGTGGATCGAACTGCGTACGTGCTCCGCCGAGCCGTCCTGCCGTCCGAGCGTACTGATGTCGCCCGGGACGGCGTTGTCCATCCGGTAGTTGAACTTCGTCGCGATGACGTACTCGTCACGATGTCCCTTGATCGCGCCGCCGACCAGCATCTCGTTGGTGAGCGGGCCGTAGAGCTGCGCGGTGTCGAGGAAGTTGACACCCAGCTCGAGAGCGCGGCGGATGGTCTTGACCCCCTCGTCCTGGTCGGCGGAGCCGTAGAAGGCGGACATGCCCATGCAGCCGAGGCCGATGGCCGAAACTTCCAGGTCTCGAAGCGTGCGCTGCCTCATGTTCGTCCCAGCCTTTCCTTGCGATGTCGACTTTCCGTACGGGGGGCGCGGATCCCCCGCACAGACCCTCGCCCACTCCATGGAGCAGCGGATCCAGGGAATCGGCATCCCGATGCCCACACCGCGCTCTCGGTGACGCCATGCCGTGAACGCTAGGAGTTGGCGTGCACTCCAAGTCAAGGGCGGACTCCACGGCGAAGCGCGGATCCGACGCCGGGCCCTGACCGGCTTCGGTCCGTGGCGGACGCCACCGGTCGGCGTAGCGGCCACCCGGTCGGTCTAGGCGGAGTCCGAAAGTTCGCGTCGGATCGGTGCGCGGCGTCCGGTGCAGGGATCACCCCCCGGCGGTAGCCGGAAAGCACCGGCAGGCGGAGGTTCTCCCCGCGTACTGGGCGTACTCAGGTGTCTCCACAACGCGGCGAGGTGCCGTGCCAGGCGTCACGCGCCCGGCGGAAAGGGCCGGACATCCCCTGGCGAAGAGCCGAGTCGTCGGGCGTCGCAGTCCCGCCGCTCGCTCCGCCGGAAGTGTGCGTCGGGGCGGCCCGGGATGCACGGGGCCGCCGGGCGATCTTCGTCCTGTTCGCACACCCTGGTCCCGGGGCCGCCCAGCCATGCCGGGCAGCCGCTCCGCGGGCAGATCGCCCCACCCGCCGTCCCGAGAGACTCTCCGACAAGGAAACAAGGAAGCACGGCAATGACAGTGACGACGAACGCGCTCATCCCTGCGCTGCAAGACGCCCGAAGTGCCCACGCCGCGGTCATCGACCGGTTCCGGGCGGACATGGCCGTCATCCCCCACGGTCCGCACCGCCGGACGCTGGAACACCACCTCGCCGACATCCAGGAGCACATCGCCCGTATCGACGACCACCTCCGCGCCATCCGACCGCGCCATCTGGTGTACGACACCGTCGAAATCTTCCGCACGCTCGCGTCCGGTCTGGGCCGTGCCGTGCAGATCCCGCTGGAGGCCGGCGCGGTGATCGCGGACGGCATCCTGCGCGGCGCGCGCCCGGCCACCGATCGCCAGCTGCTGAGGACCACCGAGTGCGAGTACGGGGCCGCTGCCCAGGCACGGGCAGCCTGCCGTGCCGGGGAGAGCATCGCCGCTCTCGCCGACGACGAGAAGGCCATGGACCTGCTCGGGGCACTGCGCCGCCATGACGAACTGCTTCTCGAATCGCTGGACAACAGCATCGAACAGCTGGCCCTGGCCCTGGCCGACGCGGCGGCCGCGGACGGCCCGTGGGTCCGGGCCGACGACGCCCACGCCGGGGCGGCGGCGCGCCTGTCCGGGCTGGAACACCATCAGTCCTGGCGGGATCACCGCCCGCCCGCGGACGGCCGGGTCGGTTCGCGCCCGACGGGTACCGGGCTGGGGACCATCGGCTGAGCCCGCGGCGACGGGAGGCGGAACGGGAGAAGGACACCGAGGCCGTGGAGCCGCTCCGCAAGGCGCGGGCCGAACGCCGCATGGGCGCCGGACGCGGTGAGCAGCCCTTGCACTCCCGGCTCGGCAGCTGACGACGCGGCGCGCGACGCGCCCGCGATGCAAGAGGGCCGGCGGCTGCCCCGCCCCGGCCCCCTTGGCGGCTCGGCCTGCCGACAACCCGCCGAGCCACTCACGGTACTTCCGGCCCGGCGCCCGCGGGGGCCGCCGCACCCACCAGTACGGGCTCCCGTACCTCCCGCAGGCGGTCGGAGACCACCGTGCCGGGGCCGTCGCCCTGGGCGGAGCGCACATGCACCGTGACCCCGTACCGCCAGGCGTGTTCCACACTGCGCAGTGCCAGCACCCTCGCCCCGGCGGCGGCCAGCTCCCACATCTCCTCGTAGGTCAGGTGACGCAGCAGGCGCGCCGTCGGTACGAGCCGTGGATCGGCGGTGTAGACGCCGTCCACGTCGGTGTAGATCTCGCACACGTCGGCCTTGAGGGCGGCGGCCAGGGCGATCGCCGTGGTGTCGGACCCGCCGCGGCCCAGGGTGGTGACCTCACCGGTCTCCCGGCAGACGCCCTGAAAGCCCGCCACGAGCACGATCGCACCGTGGTCGAGGAGCCGGCGTATGCGCTCGGGCCTGACGTCGACGATATGGGCCTCGCCGTGCACCGAGGTCGTGACGATGCCGGCTTGGGGGCCCGAGAGCGAACAGGCGCGGGCGCCGAGCGCGTGAATCGCCATGGCCGTCAGGGTGTTGGAAACCTGTTCGCCCGATGCCAGCAGCAGGTCCAGCTCGCGCGGCGGTGGAACGGGGTCCACCTCCCGGGCCATCCCCAGCAGTCGGTCGGTGGTGTCGCCCATCGCGGACACCACGACGACGACCTCGTGACCGGCCGTGTGTGCCGCGACGACGCGGCGGGCCGCGTGCTTGATCCGATCGGTGCTCCAGACCGAGGAGCCGCCGTACTTCTGAACGATGAGGGCCATCGGGGACACCTCTCGGCGGGCCGCCCAGGGGCGGCTAACCGGACCGGGCCGGGGTGCACGACGGAGCACTGCACGCGAAGACGGCTTCCACGAGTATCGCGCAGGCCATGTCCACCACCTCGGCGGTGACGTCGAGCGGGGGCAGGATGCGTACGACGGTGTCCTCCCGCCCGCCGCGTTCCACGATGAGCCCGTGGCGCAGCGCGTGGCTCTGGACCGCCGCCGCCATCGCGGTCGCGGGCCTGCCGCCGTCGGGCTCTGCCATCTCGATCCCCCACATCAGGCCGAGCCCCCGTACTTCGCGGACCCCTGGACAGCCGGACAGCGCCGCGAGCCGGTCCGCGATCTGCTCACCGCGCCGCCGTACATTGGCGAGCACGGCATCGCGCCGGATGACCCGGATCGCCTCCACGCCGGCGGCGAAGGCCAGTTGATTCCCGCGGAAGGTACCGATGTGCGCGCCGGGCGCCCAGGTGTCCAGTGCGGCGTCGTACAGGATGACGGCGACCGGGAGGCCTATGCCGCTGAGGGCCTTGGAGGCGAGGATCACGTCCGGTTCGATGCCGTACTGCTCGAAGGCGAACCACGTCCCGGTGCGTCCGCAGCCCGTCTGCACCTCGTCGGCGATGAGCGGGATGCCGAGGGAACGGGTCAGCGACCGTACCCGCCGTACGAAGTCCCGGCCGGGGATCACGACGCCGCCTTCCCCCTGTACGAGTTCGAGGATCACTGCCGCCGGGGGCGGAATGCCGCCGTTGCTGTCGTGCAGCGCCCGCTCCAGTTGTCCGGCACAGTCCTTGGTGCACCGGCCGGGTACCGGATCCGAAGTGCCGCCGCAGGAGCAGTACGGGAAGAAGTGGACGCCCGGCATGCCGTTCGGCACCGGCGCCTTCTGGGAGACCGGGCCGCTGAGAGCCATGGCCGCGTGGGTGCTGCCGTGGAAGGCGCCCTGGAAGGAGATGACGTCGCCCCTGCCTGTGGCGATCTTGCACAGTTTGACGGCCGCTTCCACGGCGTTCGCGCCCGTCGGCCCGCAGAAGTGCATCTTCAAACGTGCTCTCAACTCGGGTGGAATCATGGATAGTTGGGCCTCGGTGAAGGCGTCCTTGGCAGGTGTGGGGAAGTCGAGGCCATGAGTGAGTGAGCGCAGCTGCCGCATCACGGCCTCGACGACGTCGGGGTGGTTGTGGCCCAGCGAGAGCACTCCGGCGCCGCCCAGGAAGTCGATGAAGAGGTTTCCGTCGACGTCGCGGACGAAGCTTCCGTCGCCGTCGGCCAGCGCGATGGGGAGATGGCGGGGGTAGGTACGGGCGTTGGACTCCCGGCGTTCCTGACGCGCGAGCAGTTCCGCGGAGCGTGGTCCGGGCAGGTCGCCCATGACGTGCGGTGCCGTCGGACGGCCGGACAGGAGGGAGATGGTCATGAGGGATCTCCTGGCTTGGTCGGGGCGGTTGGTTCGTCGGCGCGGCGGGGAGCCGCCGGGATGCCCCGCCAGCGGGTTCCCGCGGGCAGTGATTCGCCTTTCATCGCCAGGGACATGGCGTCCAGACAGGCGCCCTCGCCCACCCGCGCGTCGTACAGGACGACGGAACGGGTGCCGACCGAGGCGGCCGCCTCGACGGTGACCCTGGACATCTTCATCACCCGGTCCTCGAACAGATGGGTCTGCAGGGAGGTGACTTCGCCGACGGCCGCGTCATCGCCGAGCCTGACCAGGTCGAACTCGGTGAGAAAGGTGGTGTTCAGCCACACGCGGCGGCCGATGCGGGCGCCGAACAGCCGCAGCACCATGGCCGCCCAGGGACTGCCGATGAAGAGGTTCATCATGAGGGGCGCGACGAGGTTCTCGTAGAGGCCGGTGATCAGTTCGGTGCGCCGTACCCAGACGCTCCACAGCGGTTCGACCCGCGGCCGGTAGCGGCCGATCACCGCCCACTTGAGAGCCACTGCCACCAGGGCGCAGCCCATGTCCGACCCGAGCAGCAGGGCCGGCCCGAGCACGACCACCGCGAGCGGCGGAACCGCCGCTGCCAGCGCTGCCCAGGCGTACAGGAGGCCCAGGAGGCCGAGTGTGCTGCAGGTCGCGGGGAGGGTCACCCGGAAGTACTCGACGGCCAGACGTGCCGCGATGAGTCCCCGCGAGGGCAGGTAGGTGAGCGCCTGCGGGAATTCCTGGCTGGCCTGGCGGCTGGGCAGGAAGATCGCCGGCGAGCCGAGCCAGGTGGTTTCGGGTCCCGTCGCCTTGGGCGGCGCGAGAGAGTGGACGCCCAGCAGACTGTCGTCGCCGAGCCGGTGGGAGCCCGGGACCAGTGCGCCGTTGCCGACGAAGCTGCGCCGCCCGATCTCCGCCGGCGCGATGGCGACACGGCCGCGATGGAACACCGCGGATCCGACGACGCTGACGTCCGCGAGGAAGCACTGCTCCCCGGTGACGAGCATGTCCGGGTCGACGAAACTGACCGTCGCCACCTCCGACCAGCGCCCGGTGCGCGCGCCCATCGCGCGCAGGAACGGGACGAGGTACAGGGTCGAGTACAGAGCCTGGGTCATGGTGAGGCTGATGGCCATCAGACCGTCACTGATCCACTTGCGCACCCCGAATCCGCTGCGCTCCGCGTGGATGCCGGCCGGGGTCCTCGGCATCACCGCCCGCTTGACGACGAGGACGCACACACAGGTGGCGGCGACGACGAGGGGTCCGGCCACCGCCGTGGACGCGATCGCCCATCCGATGCCGTGCCGCACGGCCGTGTACCCGACGAACGTCGCGGCCGCCCCGATGACCAGCAGCGGGATGAACAGGATGAGCAGCGCGCCCGCCACGTGTCCGGCCAGCACATGGACCGGCCAGGGACCGTCGTCGGCCTGCGCGGCCATGTCCTGCAACAGGGCCGGGGGCGCGTCCTGGCGGGTGACGGGGGAACCGGCCCAGTGCTCGTGCGGTGGTACGGCACCGTCCTCGGGTACGAGTGACTGCTCGCCGACCGACGCGTGGTCGCCGATGACGGCACCGGGCTGCACCACGCTGTTGGCCCCCACGAAGGCGCCGGTTCCGATCCGGACCGGTGCCAGCCGCAGCCGGCCACCCTCGACCGCGTACGTCTGCAGGCGGGCGCCGTAGCCGATACTGGCGCCGTCCCCGATCTCCAGCAGGGAGAGCGGGGCGAGCACGGCCTGCAGATGGCAGCCCCGGCCGACGCGGGCGCCCAGCAGCCGCAGGCAGGGAGCGAGCAGCGGCGAGCCGCCCAGGAGGCGCAGCGGTGTCAGGGCCAGCAGCCTGCCGTGGAGCCAGAACCGCAGATAGGTGACGCCCCACAGCGGATAGGTCCCCGCACGGACACCGGTCATCAGCAACCGGCAGACCAGCAGCGGCAGTGGGAGAAGGGTGAGCGCCAGCCATGCGGCCTCCAGGGCGAGGAAGGGCCCCAGCGGCATGTGGACGAGGCTGCCCAGGATGCCGTCGGCCGCCGCCCCCGGTACGGAGCCGTGCCAGGCGGCGTACTGCCGGTACGGCAGGAGGACCACCGTGAGGCCCGGGAGGAGCAACCACGCGTACAGCGCCGCCAATTGCGCCACTCCGCAGGCCGTGACCTGCACGCTGGAACGGCGCTGGACGGGCGCCGCCGACGACGGTCGTGGCGCGTCCGGCGTGCCGAGGCCGGCCTCGATGAAAGCGGCCAGCCCCCGAACGGTGGGATGGGCATAAAGGTCGCCCATGGCCACATCCCTCGAGGGCTCGTCCCGGCGCAGCCGGGAGACGAGGACGGCGGCGGTCATGGAGTGGCCGCCAAGATCGCGGAAGAAGTCGTCCTCGACCGAGATCGGGCCACGGCCGAGGACGTTCTGCCACAGCTCCGCCAGCCGCTCCTCCTGCGGTGTCGCCGCGGAGACGTGCGAGCGGGAACCGCAGGCGAGCGGCCGTGACGTCGGGGCGGGCAGCGCGGCGCGGTCCACCTTGTCGGCGGCGAGCAGCGGAAGCGCGGGGAGGACCTCCACCCATGCGGGGATCATGTACTCGGGCAGCCGGCGGCGCAGCGCCGTGCGCAGGCGGTCACGGAGAACCTCCCCGTCCTCCGCGGCCGAGCGGTCGTGCAGGGTGACGTAGCCGATCAGGTCCGGTGCGGTGCCGTCCCGTTCCCGCGGTGCGACGACCGCGCTCTCGACGGCCTCGTCCTCGCGCAGGATCTCCTCGATCTCGGCGAGTTCGATGCGGTAGCCGCGGATCTTCACCTGGGTGTCGGTGCGGCCCTGGTACTCGATCTCCCCGGTGGCGGTGACCCTGCCCCGGTCGCCCGTGCGGTAGATCCGCGGCACGGCGGCGCGATCGCGCGGCACCGGGTTGGGGACGAAGCGCTCCGCGGTGAGTTCGGAGCGGTTGACGTAGCCGAGCGCCACGCCGGGCCCACCGATGCAGATCTCGCCGCTGTCGCCCGCCGCGACCGGTCGCAGTCGGTCGTCCAGGATGTAGACGCGATACGTGGGCAGCGGAGTACCGATCGTGACGGGCCGGTGCGGATGGAGCTCGGCGCAGGTGGCGGTCACGGTCGTCTCGGTCGGCCCGTAGGCGTTGAGGATGCGGCGGCCCGGACGCCACCAGCGGCGGACCAGATCGGGAGGGCAGGTCTCACCGCTGACGAGCAGGCTGCGCAGGGAGGGGACCTCCGCGTCGAGGGTCGTCAGCAGGGTGGGCACACAGCACAGCACCGTGATGTCCTGTCCGGCGAGGAAATCCCGGAGTTCCGGCCCGGCGAGCCTGGCGCCGGCCGGGGCCGCCACCAGGGTGGCCCCCGCCATCCACGTCGGCCAGATCTCCTCGATGGCGAAGTCGAAGGCGATCGACAGGCCCTGGTACACCCGGTCCTCGGCGGTCACGCGGTAGACCGGGGCGACGACTCGCAGGAAGTTGACGATGCTCGCGTGCGATACGGCGACTCCCTTGGGCCTCCCCGTCGTCCCCGAGGTGTAGACGACGTAGCACTCGTCCGACGGCTCGACGCCGACCGCCGGCCGGATGTCCGGCTGGAGGGAAAGACGGTCCTCGACCCGGTCGACCTCCAGTACGGCACAGGGAAGATCCCCGGTCCGTGCCCGCAGCGCCGACGCCGTCACCAGCTCCCGCAGGCCCGCGTCGTGGGCGATGAAGGCCAGCCGGTCGGTGGGGAAGGACGGATCGAGCGGCACGTACGCGGCCCCCGCCTTGAGCACGCCCAGCAGGGCCACGTAGGTGTCGCAGGAGCGCTCGAGCAGGATTCCCATGCGGTCGCGGGCCGTCGCCCCGCGCGCCCTGAGCAGATGCGCCAGCCGGTTGGCGCGGCGGTCCAGTTCCACGTAGTCGAGGCGCTGCGGTCCGCAGACCACGGCGGTGGCCGAAGGGCTCCGGTCGCAGGTGAGCTCGAACAGGTCGCTCAGGGCTCGCGCCGGTGGCGGGCCCAGGTTTGGCGGGCAATCGTCCCACGGCGGGCTCACGGGGACCCGGGCGTCGTCCACACCGTCGCGGACGTCGAGGAAGATTCGCTTGCTCATGACGTCCTCCGCGAGGTGCATCACCTCACATCTCGATGCTAGGGAGACTGCGGTTAACTCCAGCAAAGACAGGGGTTAGGCGAGGGTAAGTCTCACGGACTTTCTCGCCCGCGGAAGGACGCCGAGGAGTACGAGCGCACCGGCCGTTCCCCTGGAACGTCCCGGCGGACACGGCACCGCCGGTCGGTGCCGGCCTTGGCTCACGGAGGGCTCTGCTGGTTGCGGCGGAAGTCGCCGGGGTTGGTGCCGGTGTGGTGGGTGAAGAACTTGCCGAAGTTCGTCGGCTCGGAGAAGCCGAGCCGACGGGCGATGGTCGCGACGGGTTCCCCGGTGTGCGCGAGCAGACGCTGGGCCTCCAGGGCGACGCGGGCGTCGATGACCTGCTTGACGGGTTGCCCGGTGACGGCCTGGCAGGCACGGGTCAGGGTCCGGACGCTGCAGCCGATGCGCCGGGCGTAGTCCTCGGCGCGGCGGGTGGCGGCGTAGGAGCGCTCCAGTTCCGTACGGAATCGGGTGTAGATCTCGCCGCCGGTGTGCGGGTCCCTTCGCCCGCCCTGTCCGGGTAGCCGGTCGATGTTCAACAGGACCGCGGCGAGCAGGAGTTGCAGGATCTCCCGCGACACTTCGCCGCCCGGCCTGCTGAATTCGGCCCGCATACGGTCCAGCAGGGTGGACAGGGTGGTGTAGTCCTCGCCGGTGCCCAGCTGCCGGCAGACGGGGCCGTACCACTCGCCCACCAGCCGGTCGACGCCGCCGAAGTGGGGTGGGAAGGCGGGTGTGAACAGCAGGTGCGTACCGTTCATCGATCCGGCGCGGCCGAAGCGCTGCACCTGGCCGGGACGGACCCACAGCAGGGTGCCGGGCCGGCAGGGGTGGGTGACGAAGTCGACGGTGTGCTCGCCGCTGCCCTCGGTGATCAGGGTGATGGCGTGGAAGCCGACGCGATGAACCCGCTCCAGACTGCCGTCGCTCACTCGGCCGTGGAGGGTCTCCAGGTCGGTGATCACGAGGCCGGGCACGGGAGCGGCCGGTGGATCGAAGCCGAACCCGGGGATCGGCCGGCCGGCCGCACCGGGGGTGTCGGCGTCCTGGGTGGTCGCCATGGTGGTGATCTCGCTCATGTCCGTGTCTGACCATGAAGGAACTCCCGAGCTCCCAGAATATTGCCCCTGACGGCAGTCCGAATGTGATCGCCCGACGGACCGACCGGTCGTCCGCCGTGCGCGCCCTGACCGCTTCCACGACACCCTTCGCCCACCGGCTCGGATGCCGGCTCCGGCCCCGACCGGCCGTCCCGCTCCCGCAGGGCAGCCGCGCCGCTGGTCGCCGGGGCGGCCCGCACGCCGCGTATGCCCGGACGTTCCCAGGGCATCCGGACTGCGGGAGGTCGAGATGAACACGAGTGCCATGGCGTTGACCGGCCGGGGCAAGGCGCGACGCGCGGCGAGGAGCTCGGTGACACGGGGCGCCGCCCGGGCGGGGCTGACCGCACGCGGAGTGATCTACCTGCTGGTCGGTGTCCTGGCTCTGCGGATCGCCCTCGGCGACGGCACGCGGCAGGCCGACCGCAGCGGTGCCCTGGCCGAGATCGCGGCCGAACCGTTCGGGGCGGTACTGCTGTGGGCGCTGGGCATCGGGGTGGTCGGCATGGCGCTGTGGCGGCTGTCCGAGGCCGTCGTGGGCTCGGTCGGGCCGGACGGCCGCAAGGCGGTCAAGCGGCTGTCGGCGCTGGCCCGTTGTGTGTTCTATGCGTTCGCCGCCGCCTCCGTGCTGTCCTTCGCGTCCGGCGCCGGCGGTGGGAGCCGATCCAGCGACGAGCAGTCCCGGGACGTGACGGCCAGGGCCCTGGGGATGCCGGGCGGCCGGTGGCTCGTGGGCCTGGCGGCGGCCGGCATCGTCGTGGCGGGGGTGCGGATCGGTGCACGGGCCGTGCGGCGCGACTATCACGACAAGCTGAAGCTGGGCGCGATGTCCCCGCGGACCCGGCGGCTGGTGGACATCGCCGGTGTGGGTGGCGGTACGGCGCGGGGGCTGGTGTTCGCCGCGGCGGGGGCCTTCGCCATGCGTGCGGCGGTCGACCACCGGCCCGACCGGGCCAAGGGACTCGACGACACACTGCGCTCGTTCGCCGACACACCGTTCGGGCCGTGGCTGCTGGTCCTGGTCGCCGCCGGGGTCGTGCTGTTCGGCCTGTTCTCCTTCGCGCTGGCGCGCTGGCGCCGGGTCTGAGCCTCGACGGGCCGGGCCACGGCGAGGGGGCGGGCCAGGCACAACGAGCGGGATCGGCATGGCACGACGGGCGGGACGGACCGGGCCACGAGGGCGGGACGGACCAGGTCCACGACGAGCAGGACGAGCGGTCGGACAGGCAGGGCAGCCCAGGCTCGACGGGCGGGACGGACCAGGTCCACGACGAGCGGGACGGGCGGGACGGACCGGGCGGGACGGGACAGGTCAGACGGGCGGGACGGGACAGGTCGGACGGGCGGGACGGGCCGGGCAGGACGGGACAGGTCAGACGGGCAGGACGGGCCGGGAAGCCGGTCCCGTAGTCCGTTCCGGAGAAGGTTGCGGCCGGTGCTCCAGGGGCGTTACCTGGAATCATCCGGCGCGTGCTCAGCGAACCCGCTGCAACCGATGCCCCTGGAGCGGTGACATGCCTCAACCGGCGCCGGGTCGGCCGCTCGCGGCCGTGGGACCGGCCGCGGTGGGCACTCGGCAGTTCCGAGGCCTTCTGCCATCCGGTCTCCGCTCCGTTTGCCTGCTTCGAACGCCGACTTGCTCGCTTCGAACCTCGACGGAGGCGCCGTGAAATTCGGAATCGCGACCTTCATCACCGACCGGGGCATCCGCCCGGTCCCACTCGGCAAGGCGCTGGAGGAGCGGGCTTTCGACTCGTTGTTCGTCGCCGAGCATTCGCACATCCCGGTGGACCGCCGGTCGCCCTACCCGGGCGGCGGGGAGCTGCCGGAGATCTACTACCGCACGCTCGACCCGTTCGTCGCCCTGAGCGCGATCAGCGCGGTGACCGAGCGGCTGCTGCTGGCCACCGGCATCGCGCTCATCCCGCAGCGAGATCCGATCATCACGGCAAAGGAGGTGGCCTCGCTCGATGTGGTCTCGGACGGCCGTGCGATCTTCGGCGTCGGTGTCGGTTGGAACCGTGAGGAGATGAGAAACCACGGCGCCGACCCCTCGACCCGTGGCCGGCTCAGCGACGAGCGGCTGCTCGCCATACGAGAACTGTGGACCAAGGAAAGGGCCGAGTTCCATGGCGAGTTCGTGGACTTCGATCCCGTCTTCTCCTGGCCCAAGCCCGTGCAGCGCCCACATCCGCCGATCTATGTCGGTGGGGGCGAAGGCGCGTTCCCGCGGGTGGCGCGGCTGGGTGACGCATGGCTGGCCAACAGCGTGCCGCCCGCGGCGCTCGGTCCGCAGATCGAACGGTTGCGTTCCCTCGCGGGCCGGGACGTGCCGGTGACGGTGTATGCGGTCCGCGAGGACCCCGAGAAGATCGAGGCCTACATCGCCCTGGGGGTCGAGCGGCTGCTGTTCTACCTGCCGACGACACCCGAACGCGACACGCTGAAGGAACTCGACCGGCTGGCCGAAGTGGCCGCACGCTACCGCTGAGGCGACAGGCAGGGCGTCGGCCTTCGGCACCGCGGTGGCGGCGCGGCCGGGCGCACATGGGTGCGGCAACGGACGGCAGGAGGAACTGCGGGAGGCCACCGTCGGGATGTTCGGCCCCAGGCAACGGGCCGTCGCCTTGATGAGGACGCCGTCCCCGCTCAACCCGTGGCAGGCCCTGGGCCCGTCGTTCGAGTACATGCCCCCGCAGAAGCGTGAGCAGATCCGACAGGAGATCGCCTCCGCCCGCCAACTCCCCCGAACGATCCGGGCTCGGACTCATGTGCGCTGCGCCCTGTTCCAACCACCCTGCCTGGGCGAATTTCGGCCGATCGGAATCCGCTGCTCTCTTCACCACGGCGAACGGTTCCGGAGCAAATGACAGCGATCAGCGACTTCCAGGACCGGCCCGAGCCCCGAGGAATTCATCCGGCGCATCGAAGGGGCGCAACATATGCTCGTGGTCACCGTCAGATCAGCTTGGTGAGACCGGTGTTGGGCGAGTAATGGACGGCGGTCCGCTGAGCACGCCGACTGCAAGATACACGGAATGCGAATGGCCGGATGTCGACCGGCTGACGTTGCGTTGCTCCCTGCTCCAGGAGTGCGCCGGAGCACCGCCTGACCTGCCGGTGGCTCGTTTGCACATAAGTTAGCGCATGGAAACGGTTTGTGATCGCGCGCTCTTCCTGCGCTCCGATGCCCCGTATCCTCCAACCCGCCCGGGACCTAAGTTGGTGAGACTCTCCGGACACCTCTTACCGGCGCACCACCCGGCCGAACTCCCTCAGCCTTTCCACAAGACAGGAGGGATAACCCATGTCCTCCGCCAGCCTCGTGCTGCTCAAAGGCGGCCCCTGTGATGCTCCCCAGGTCGTGCACGCTCCGTCGGGCGGAACGGGCACCCCCGTGAAAGTGATGTACGGCAGCGGATTCGAGCACTACGAATTCACGGGCGAGTATGCCGACATCGGCGAGGGCCCGATGCCGGTCTACCGCTGGGTGCGTCACGCACCCGGTGCCGAATAGCCGGCCTGACAGCTCACCCACCGTGTGTCGCGGACACACCCTCAGCCGCCGCTTGGAGGTCGGCATGACGAATTCACCTTCCCGACTGCCGGATATCGGCTTATCACCCGGGCGGACCCGCGGCGGAGCAAGCGCGCGTGACGTGTTGGTCACCGGTATGGGGTTCTGCCTGCCGGGGCGCAGCCGCCCCGTGTTCACCGCGGACGACATCTGGGAGATCGCGTCCCGAGGTGCGTCGTGCCTGGTGCACGAGGACGTCTACTACGGGGCCGTCGACCTGTCGCCGACCATGTTCGACGCACGGCTGCCGGACGTCCCGCCGACGTTCTCCCGGCACTACACCAACGCCCACCGGTTCGGGCTGATCTCGTTGGTGGAGGCCTGCGCGGACGCCGGGCTGGACTTTCGCGCGGGTGACCTGACCGGGGCGGCCGTACTGACCGGCCGTGGCGGCGTGGACTCCAATGTCGGCCCCTACCTGGCGGTGCTCGAGGCCGACCCGCTGACGACCAGCCCCCAGGAGGCGATGGAACTGTTCGTCCGGGGCCAGCAGGGTCTCACCCCGTCCGATGTCTCGCTGGTGCAGGGCGCGCTCATCAGGTCGACCGGCCCGTCCTTCACCGTGTCCTGCGGTTGCGCCTCGTCGGCGGTGCAGGTCGGCACGGCACAGCGGTTGATCGCCGAGGGCTCGGTCGACCTGGCCGTCGTCTCGGGCGTGGACCTCTTCGGCATGGACGTCATCCTGAACGTCCAGCGGCTTCTGCGGTCCGCCCAGGGCGCCTACGAGAGCGTCCGGGTGCCCGGCATGCCCGAGCTCCTTCCGTCGTTCGACCGTCTGATGCGCCCGTACGACCGCCGGGCGGACTGTGTGAACCACGGTGAGGGCGCGGCGACCCTCGTCCTGGAGTCGCGCAGCCGCGCCGACGAGCGCGGCGCGCGTGCCTACGGGCAGGTGCTGGCCCATGCCATGACCCGCGACGGTCTGATGAATCCGCTGGCCAGCGACGACAGCGGGGTCGCCCTGGTGGAAGCCGTCCGCCGGTGTCTGGGAGATCGCTGGGACATCTCGCAGGTGCCCTACATCCACGGCGGCAGCGACGGCGACGTGGTGGTCACCGCCTTCGAGGCGAGCGCGGTCGAGCAGCTCTACGGCGCCGACAGCGGCGTGGTGATGACCTCCCAGGAGGCCTGCTTCGGGCACAACGGCGCCCCGTCGGGCTGTGTCGGGGTGGCGCTGAGCCTGCTCATGATGAACCGCGGCGAGGTGTGTCCCACGGCGAACTGCGAAGAGCCCGCCGAGGGGCTGCCGTTCGACCCCGTGCCCGGCACCAGCAGCCGGCCCCTGGACTTCGAGTACGCGCTGACCTGCAATTACCAGATCGGAGGCGTGAAGAGCGTGATCCTCGTCGGCAGCCCGGACGCCGTCTGATGCCCATGTCGTCCTCGTCGGCCGTCACGACCGGACGCGGCGGCACCGGTCGCCTCCGCAATGTCGGCGATCACCGTCCTCACCACCACAGCAAGCACAGAACGACAGCAGAGGGAGAAGCTCGTGGCACTGAACGAGCGCGGTTTCACAGCCGGTGGTGACGGGCGCGTCGCCGTGATCGGCATGGGATGCCGCCTGCCGGGAGACGTCGACTCACCCGCCGCCCTGTGGCGACTGCTGGTCGCCGGCCACGACGCGGTCGGCGAACCACCGCCCACGCGCACGGAAGTGGGGTGTAGGCGGGACTCCGCGCCGCCCCGGCAGGGCGGCTGGCTGAAGGACGTATCCGGTTTCGACGCGGCCTTCTTCGGTGTCTCCGGCCGAGAGGCGGACGTACTCGACCCCCAGCACCGGCTGTTACTCGAGGTGTCCTGGGAGGCATTGGAGCACGCGGGGCTGCCGCCGGACCGTCTCGCCGGAACGTCAACCGGGGTGTTCACCGGGCTGAGTTACACCGACTACATGGACGGCCTGGCCGGGCATCCCAAGGAACTGGAAGGCGCGGTGCTGACGAACGGTCACTGCGTCGCACCGGGACGCATCTCCTACTTGCTCGGACTGCACGGCCCCTCACTTGCCCTGGACACCGCGTGCTCGTCCTCGCTGGTCGCCCTGCACCTGGCCGACCAGGCCCTGTGGAACGGGGAGTGCGACATCGCGCTCGCCGGCGGCGTCACGTTGATGCTGGGCTCCAGGACGACGCGATCGTTCGTCCGGATGGGGATGCTCTCACCGACCGGGCGCTGCCGCGCGTTCGATGCGCAGGCCGACGGCTTCGTACGCGGTGAGGGCTGCGCGGTCGTCGTCCTGAAGCGACTGCGTGACGCCGTGCGGGACGGCGACCGGATATGGGCCGTGGTCCGGGGCTCGGCCGTGAACCAGGACGGCCGGTCCGACGGTCTGGCCGCACCGTCGGCGGCGGCCCAGGAGGCGCTGCTCCGGCAGGCTCTCGCCCGTGCCGGGGTCGATCCCGGGGAGATGGGCATGCTCGAGGCGCACGGCACGGGCACACCGGTCGGCGATCCGGTGGAGTTCACGAGTCTGGCCCGTGTTTACGGGCAGGGCCGGGACCGCTGCGCGCTGGGCTCGGTGAAGACCAATCTGGGGCATCTGGAACCCGCCGCGGGCGTCACCGGTCTGATGAAGGCGGTGCTGTGCCTGCACCAGGGTGTCGTCCCGCCGAGTCTGCACTTCACCCGCTGGAACACGGACATCAGCCCCGAGGGCACTCGGTTCTTCGTGCCCGACCGGCCCACGGACTGGCCCGCGCGGACCCCGTCCCGGCTGGCCGCCGTCTCCTCGTTCGGTTTCTCCGGCACGAACGCCCATGTGGTGCTGGAACAGGCGCCTGCCTCGGCCGTACGCCGCCTGCCGGGTCCGCGCCCGTCCCGGCCGCGGCCCATGGCCGCGCAATCGTATGTCCTGCTGGTGCCGGCGGGCTCCGCGGACGCCCTGCCCACGGCGGCGCGGCGGCTCGCGGACTGGCTGGAGGGCGACGGCGCGAGCGTGCCGCTCGAGGACGTCGCGCACACCCTTGCGCTGCGTCGCCCGGCGGGACTCGGGCGGCTCGGCGCCGTGGCGTCCTCGCGCCCGTCCCTCGTACGTGACCTGCGGTCGTACGCCGCCGGGCAGGTGGTGCCGGGCGTGGTGTCGGGGACCGTGGCGCCCGGGGTGTGCAGGCGCCCGGTGTGGGTCTTCTCGGGGCAGGGTTCTCAGTGGCCGGGCATGGCCCGCGGGTTCCTCGCGCATGAACCGGCCTTCGCCGCCGCCCTGTCCGAAGTGGATCAGCTGATCGCCGCCGAGGCCGGCTTCTCCGTACTGGACGTCGTGCGGGAGGGCCGGGCCGTGACCGGGTGCGGACGGGTGCAACCGGTGCTGTTCGCCCTGCAGACCGCGCTGGCCGCGACGTGGCGGGCCTACGGTGTGGAGCCCGCCGGGGTCATGGGCCACTCGATGGGCGAGGTCGCCGCCGCCGTCGTCGCGGGGGCGCTCTCCCTGCGGGACGGCGTCCAGGTGATCTGCCGAAGGTCCGCCCTGCTGACGCGGATCGCGGGCGCCGGCGCGATGGCGACCGTGGCGCTGGGCCGCGCCGAGGTGGAGGCGGAGCTGGAGGCCGCCGGCGCCGGGGCATCGGTCTCCGTCGCGGTCCTGGCCGCGCCCGGCTCGACCGTCGTCGCCGGGGACACGGCCGTCGTGGAGCGGCTGGTCGAGCGCTGGGACGCGCGGGGCGTTCCCGCTCGCACGGTCGCCGTGGATGTGGCCTCGCACTCCCCCCAGGTGGAGCCGCTCCTGGGCGAACTCGCCGCGAAACTCGCCGATCTGACGCCCGGTCCGCCCCTCGTTCCGTTCTATTCCACCGTCCTCGACGACCCGCGTCTGACACCGGCCTTCGACGCCGGGTACTGGTGCCGCAATCTGCGCCGCCCGGTGCGGTTCGCGGACGCCGTGCGTGCGGCCGTCGAGGACAGGCACACGGTGTATGTGGAGGTCTCCCCACATCCGGTGATCACCCAGTCCGTCACCGGCAGCCTGCGGGGTCTGGTCGACGACCCCGTCGTGCTGCCGACCCTGCGGCGCGGAGAGAACGAGCAGCTCACCTTCCGCACCCAGCTCGCCGCCCTGCACTGTTCGGGCGTACGCGTCGACTGGGCCGCTCTGTATGGCGGCGGGGCCCTGGCCGATGTGCCCACCATCGCCTTCGACCGCAAACGGCACTGGGTCGAACCGGCCGACCGCCCCGAGGGCGGCCGGTCCCCCGGGGCGGCCGGTGTCCCCGCGAACTCGACGGTGGACGGCGGGAGTTCACTGCCCGGAATCCATGGAAAGGTGCCGGGGCGTCCCGTCCGGCACACCTGGCGCGGAGAAGCCGGGACCCGGGCCCATCCATGGCTGGCCGACCACCGGGTGAACAACGCGGTGGTCCTTCCGGGAGCCGCCTACTGTGCTCTCGCCCTGAGCGCTGCGTGTCAGGCCTTCAACGCGGCGCCGCGCGATGTGGAGGTCCGTGACGTCGTCTTTCATGAACTGCTTCATCTGGGCGGCGACCGAGAGATCACCATGACGGCGGACCTGACCGCCCAGCACCGCGCCACCTGCGAGATCTTTGCGCGCGCCGACGCCGATGCCGATCGCGCCGAGGGCGGAGACAACGGCCGCGGCGACACCGACGAGAGGGCGTGGGTGCTGCACGCCAGTGCCACCCTGACTCCGGGCGGAGCACCGCGGAAGCCCGCGCCCGTCCCCCTGCACGCCCTGGTCACGGAACACCCCGTCGCCCTGCCGACCGCCACCTTGTACCAGCGTCTGCGCTCGCGCGGCCTCTACCACGGGGCCGCCTTCGCGGGGCTGAGCGATGTGCGTCTTTCGGCCGCCGGTGACAGCGTCTGGGCGCGGGTGGCGGTCCCGGCAGCGGCGGGCGCCACTCCGGGCTCCCTGTGCGTCCATCCCGTCCTCGTGGACCTGTGCGCCCAGTTGGCGGTGGCTTCGCCGGCCCGCGAGGAGGCGGCGAGCGGCCTGATCCTCCCGGTGGGCGCGGGGTCGCTGAGGATCTACGGAGATCCCGCCGCGGCCGTCCAGGGCCACGCGAGGATCAGGCGGGACCAGCCCGGTGGCATCACCGCGGACGTCCGGCTACTGACCGCCGACGGACATACCGTGATCGCCCTGAACGGCCTGCGGCTGCTGCACCGTGAAGTCACCGAGGGGGCCGACGTCGACCGGTGGTTCTACGCCGTCGACTGGCAGCCCCTGCCTCTCGCCGCAGCGGCGCCTGCCCGGGCGGTGGCCACCGCGCAGGCCGGTCCCTGGTTGGTGGTGGGCGAGCGCGGGGCCCACGCGAAGGTGCTCGCCGAGGCTCTGCGCGCGGCCGGGGCCACCGCCCGGGCGCTGGTCCTCCCGGAGAACGAGCACCGTGTTCCCGCACTGCGGGCCCACCTTGCCGAGCGGGAACTGAGGGATCCGCCGGGCGCCGTGGTGTTCCTGTGCGCGCCGACCGGCGTGCCCGAGAGGTCCGCCGCCGCGGTGCCCGCCTCCCTGGGAGCGACCGGTGCCGGTGAGCGTGTGGCCGACCCCACGGTGGACGCCCTGGAACGCACACGGCGCCTCCTGGGTGTCGTCCAGGCGGTCGCGGACTGCTCCCCCTCGCCCAGGCTGCACGTCGTCACGCGGGGCGCCCGCGCGGTCGAGCCGGGCGAGACGGGCGACCCCGCCCAGGGCCCGGTCCGCGGCCTGGTTCGCGTGCTGGCCCACGAGCACCCGGAGTTGCGTCCCGTACTCCTCGACCTGGGAGGGTCCGACGACGACCTGCGGCAGACAGCCGGGCTGCTGCTGAGCGGCGCCCCCGGGGACGAGATGACGGTGCGCGGTGCGGATCGCCGCATGGCCCGGCTCGTCCCCGCCTCGCTGACGGCCGCCGAACGCCTGACCGCGACCGCCCTCACCGTGCACTACGGGGAGGACCGCTTCCGGCTCCGTGCGGGCCGGACCGGGGACCTGGGTTCCCTGCGGCTCGTGGCGACGGAGCGGCGCGCTCCGGGCCCCGGCGAGGTGGAGCTTCGGGTACGCGCGGCCGGAGTGAACTTCCGTGACGTCCTCACCGTCATGGGACTCCTGCCGACCACCGGCCGGTGCGCGGGCGGCGGTGACCGTATCGGTTTCGAGTGCACGGGGACGGTGACCGCCACCGGCCCCGGCGTCGAGCACGTCCGCCCCGGGGACACCGTCCTGGCCGTCGATCTCGCAGGCGGTGCCTTCGGCTCGTTCACGACGGTCCGCGCCGACTTGGTGGTCCCCGTGCCGTCCGGTGTGGACGCCGTCGCCGCGGCGGCGGTCCCGACAGCGTACCTCACGGCCTGGTACGCGCTGCGTCATGTGGCGCGACTCGCCGAGGGCGAACGCATACTGGTCCACTCCGCCACCGGTGGCACGGGCCTGGCCGCAATCGCCGTGGCCCGCTACCTGGGGGCCGAGATACTCGCCACGGCCGGCAACGACGAGAAGCGCGGCTATCTGCGTGGCATGGGCATCCGGCACGTCATGGACTCCCGCTCACTGGATTTCGCCGAGCAGGCGCGCGAGGCGACCGGCGGCAAGGGCGTGGACGTCGTCCTCAACTCGCTCTCGGGTCCGGCGATCCGCGCGGGTCTGGAGGCGTTGCGTCCCTTCGGCCGGTTCGTCGAGCTGGGTGTCCGTGACATCCTCGCCGACACCTCGCTCGGTCTCGGGCCGTTCCGGCACAACGTCACCTTCAGCAGTGTCGACCTCATCCAGCTCCAGCAGAACCGCCCGAGGGTCTTCCAGGACCTCCTGGGCGAGGTCATGGACCTTTTCGCCGCTGGGCACCTCAAGGCGCTGCCGTACCGGGAGTTCCCGCTGGCCGAGGCCACGGACGCGTTCCGTCTCATGGCGGGCGCCGGTCACATCGGCAAGCTCGTACTGACCGTGCCCGCGAGAGGGGAGACGGCCGCCGTGCGCGCCGAGCCGCCCTCGCCGGTCCGTTCCGACGGGTCGTACGTCGTCGTCGGGGGCCTGGGCGGCGTGGGTCTGGCCACGGCGGCCCGGCTGGCCGAACTGGGCGCCGGACACATCGTCCTCAACGGCCGTACGAAGCCGGGCGGAGCCGCCGATGCAGCGCTGGCACGACTGCGTGACGCGGGCGCCCGCATCACCGTCGAGCTGGGGGACGCCTCCCGGCCCGGGGTGGCCGAACGGCTCGTGTCCACCGCGACGGCGGGCGGGCTGCCGTTGCGGGGAGTGGTGCACTCGGCGATGGTCCTGGACGACGCCGTGCTCACCAACATCACCGACGAGCAGCTGGAGCGTGTCTGGCGGCCCAAGGTGACGGCGGCATGGCGGCTCCATGAGGCCCTTGGGGACCACGCACCGGACTGGTTCGTGCTCCACTCCTCGATGGCTTCGCTGCTGGGCAACCCGGGCCAGGGCGCGTACGCGGCCGCCAACGCCTGGCTGGACGCGTTCGCCGCGTGGCGAACCGGCCTGGGGCTGCCCACGCTGGCCGTCAACTGGGGGCCGTGGGGACAGGTCGGTGCCGCGACCGACTTCGCCGGGCGCGGCTACGAGACCATCTCCACCAAGGACGGCCTGCGCGCCCTCGAGGTTCTGCTCACCCACCGGCGGGTGGTGACCGGTGTACTGCCCGGCCGGCCGGAGACATGGATCCTGCCCAAGGTCCGCAGTGCCCCCTTCTTCGCGAGCCTCGTGGCAGGCCAGGAGGGTCCGGGCGCCGCATCACCGAAAGGCGAACACGCCACCGGATCCGACATCCGTGCACGCCTGGCGGGACTTGACTCCCCGCTCGCCCGGCGGACGGCCCTGGAGGCCTATCTCGCAGAACAGATGGGCGCGGTCCTGCAGTTCGGGAGCGCACGGCTGGACCCGCAGACACCGCTGCGCAGTCTCGGCTTCGACTCGCTGCTCTCCATGGAACTGCGTACCCGCCTGGAGGCGGCACTGGGCGTCAAGCTCGCCGGCGACTTCGTCTGGAGGCACCCCACGATCGCCGCGCTCGCGACCGGTTTGGCCCAGAAGATGGGGGTGGACCTGTCATGAGGAACCGCGCCCGGCCGTCGGGAGGTCGCCGGGACGGTGTCCGATCGCGACGGCCGCGGCGTCGTCGGAGAGCCTGCCCTGTGCGTGGGCGATCAGGTCGTCGCCCAGGTGTTGCAGCACCTGCCCCGGGGGCTCGGTGCTCCAGGCGGCCGCGCGGAGCGAAAGCGGGTAGAAGTCGCCTTCCGGACTACGCGCCTCCAGTACGCCGTCGGTGTAGAGGAGCAGCACGTCGGAGGTGCGGAAGTCGAAGGATTCGACCGTGTACTCGTCTGCGGTCAGTCCTGCCAGGCCGAGGGGCGGGGCGATCCATTCGACGGGAAGCGTCTCGGCATGACCGTGGTCGAGGAGCAGCGGAGGCGGGTGACCGCAGGTGACGATGTGGACCACGGATTCCTGGTCGGGGATGTCCAGGATCAGGGCAGTGGCGAAGGCCTCGTCGGTGTCGGGGGCCTGGTGCGGCTGCCATTGTCTGCGGTCCCAGCGCATGGCGCCGTCCAGATGGACGGCGAGTCTGGGCAGTGTGGGCTGGCGGTGGGAGGCGGCGCGGAAGGCTCCCAGCAGGAGGGACGCGTGACTGATCGCGGGCAGCCCCTTGCCCCGGACATCGGCGATGAGCAGCCGGGTGCTGTGCGAGGTACGGGCCGCCGCGAAGAGGTCCCCGCCCATGGAGGCCTCGTCCTGGGCGGCGAAATAGAGCGAGGCGATCTCCAGGGTGCCGCTGCGCTGGGGCAGCGGGGGGAACAGCACCTCCTGAACGGCTTGGGCAACGGATCGACTCTGGGTCAACTGATGTTCGTGTCTGTCCCTGAACAGGCAGAACGCGACGATCATGGCCGAGACGAGTATCAGAGCGGCGATCTGCGCCTGCAGGTTCTCCGTGGTCAGTACGCCTCGTGCCGCTCCGATGGCTATTTGGCCTCCGACGGCGAGGAAGCCGATCAGAGTCGTCAGCCGCGGTCCGGCGAAGGCCGAGGTGATGGCGGGTGCAGCGACCAGCAGGGGGCCCAGATGGATGTCCGGCGGTGCCAGGACGTCCACCGTGCAGACGGCGGCGATCAGCCCCAGCGGGATCAGCACAAATGCCCGCCCGGACCTCGGACCCCGCAGGTCGAGCAGCTCACCGAGGGTCACACGCCATGATCTCACGTCCGGCCGTTCGCCCGGCAGGGTGATCCGTCCCGGGTTCCTCCCGGAGTTTCGAAGAAAGCCGCGCGGACTCTGCGGCGGACGTCACCAGGTCGGCCCTATTTCTGATGTCGCTGCCCGGTTTTCCGTGCGGCGTTCGGATTCTCCGGTACAACAAACGCTCGAGAAACGCCATGACACTCCAGGAGAATTCATGAGAATCGGCCGCGCAGGCAAGGCACTGCTCGTGATCGGGACGACGACGGCCGCGATCTCCCTACCGGAGGCCGCCGTTGCCTCCGCCAAGCCGGGTGCCGTCCCCACGCCCGCCGTGACCTGCTCGGTGTCCGGCACGGCCTCTTTCAGCAACACCGGCGAGCCGCAGCAGGGAATCAACTATGTGCCGCGGAACGTGACGGTCGCGGGATTCGCCACGGCCCAATCCTGTGTGGACTCGCGCGGTGACAAGACGGCGACAGACGGGCACTCGGTCATCGGATACACGGACAGGTTCTCGGGGTCCTTCCCCAGCAGTTCGTGCGTGTCCGCCGGCGGCACTCTGAGCCTCGCGATCACCTGGATCCTTGACAACGGCAGCACGAGGACGACCAGGGTTCTGGAGAACTTCCAGCGGGGGAACATCTTCGAGGACCTGCCTGGCGCCGGTATCGCGACGAAGGGCCTTTTCGCCGGGGCGCTCTTCGAGAGCAACGCGTTCCTCGACAACCCTGTCAGCCACGCCCTCGAGTGCGCCACCGACGCGGGAGTGACGGACACCGGCTTCACATCCACCATCACGGTCCTGCAGTAGGAACCGGCAGGCCGTGAATTGGACGGCTCGGCGGCGAGGCGCCTGCCGCCGTCGGCACGGCGGCGGACAGGCTCTCCCAGGCCCGTTGAACCACCTCCTCGCTCCCGGCCGCGGCCTGTGACGTACATCTGCCCGGAATGTCAGAACGGCCTCCGCGGAGAGGTGAGTTCAGCGCGGGAGAACCCGCCGCACGGCGGGGACGGGCGAAAGCCGGTAGGTGTTCTCGTGCCTGATCACGCGGCCTGCGGTGGGCGGCGGGAAGTGGGTGCCCAGCACGAGGGTGTGCGTGTCGGCGAGGGAGCCGAGCAGGGCACGGCGTGTTGCCTCCGACTCTGCGGGGTCGATGTCGACGCAGCTGCCGATGGCGGGGTCGGCGAGCTGGACGGGGTGGTGGATGCAGTCGCCGGTGATCAGCCCCGATTCACCGTGGCTGCTGATCCGGACGGCGATGTGGCCCGGGGTGTGGCCGGGGGTCGGGATCAGACGCAGACCGGGAGCGATGTCGGCGCCCTCGGCCGGTACGTCGACGAGGTCGAGCAGACCCGCGTCCTCGAGGGGGTCCACGGAGTCTCGGAACATCTGCCTGCGCGGCTCGTCCATGTCGTGCCCGGCCCAGAACTCCCGCTCGGTGCGGGAGATGACATGGCGGGCGTTGGGGAAGGTGGGGACCCAGGCACCGTGCTGTTTCCGCGTGTTCCAGCCGACGTGGTCGGTGTGCAGATGCGTCAGGACGACCAGGTCGACGGAGTCCGGGGGGAATCCGGCGGTGGCGAGGCGCTCGAGGTAGTCGGTCCGCAGGTTGTGCCAGGCGGGGTTGGCCCGTGTCTTGCCGTTGCCGATGCCGGTGTCGACGAGAACGCGCAGCCCGCCGGCCGACAGGGCGAAGCTGTGGCTGTCGATGCGCAGGACGCCTTCGGGGTCGGCGAAGTCGGGGCGCAGCCAGTCCTGTCGTGCGACCACGTCCTTGGTCGCGCCGGGCAGCAGCCAGGGCCCGGTCGCGGGCGGCAGCGGGACCTCGTCGATGCGGTGGATGATGATGTCACCCACGGTCCAGGAGGGGCTGGCGGTGGGTTCTTCGCCCGATGACGCGTGCACGGTCCGTCGTTCCCTTCGGTCTGTCCGGCGGATGCGGTAGCCCGCCACCAAACGCAACTCGTTTGCTTTAAGTCATCGTAGGACTTGAGGTCAACTAAAGCAAAGCATTAGCTTTTGCACGCCCGAGCGGCCCTTGAAGCTACAGATTTGCTTTAAGCTGGAGGCATGAGCCGTAAGCCGATGGTGCGCCCCGGGGGCCGAAGCGCCAGGGTGCAGGCCTCGGTGCACGCCGCCGTACGCGAACTCGAGGCGGAACAGGGCCGCGAGGCACTGACCGTGCCCCTGGTGGCCGCCCGCGCCGGGGTCACCCCCTCCACGATCTACCGCCGCTGGGGCGACCTTCAGGAGCTGCTGTCCGACGTGGCGGTCGAGCGTCTGCGGCCCGAGGCGCCACCGGAGGACCGGGGCGACCTGGCGTCCGATCTTCAGGCCTGGGCCGAGCAGTTCCTCGAGGAGATGGCCTCTCCCCCGGGCCGCGCCTACATCCGAGACGCCCTTCTCGGGGACCCGGACGGCAGCAATGCCGGACGGTGCTCCGCCTACGCGGCCGAGCAGGTCGACGTCATCCTGGCCCGGGCGGTGGACCGCGGGGAGAGGGCACCCGAGGTCGAGGCGGTCATGGACCGCGTCGTCGCTCCCCTGATGTACCGCATCCTCTTCCGCCCGGACCGCCTGGACGCCGCATTCGCGCGCGGGCTGGTGGCCGGGCTCCTCGACTCCCCGGTCCGGTGACCCGGTGAGCACCCGGGCATGTGCCGCCGTGCGGGAGATGCCCGAGCGGTTGGCTTCGGGCGGGCACCGGCAGGCCGGACTCGTACCGGTGCCCCGTCCGGTGACGCGCCGTCAGCCATGGAGCATCTCGGCGAACCGCTCGGCACCGATGTTGCCCCCGGAGACGATGACGCCGATCCTGCGCGGCCCACGGTCGATCCGGTGGGCCAGCAGTGCGGCCAGGGCGGTCGCGCCACTGGGCTCGACGACGATCTTCAGGCGTTCGAAGGCGAACCGCATGGCATCACGGATCTGGTCGTCACCGACGAGGGCGATCTCGTCCACGAGCCGCTGATTGACGGAGAAGGTGAGCTCGCCGGGGATGTCCGCGGCCTGACCGTCGGCGATGGTGCGGGGCACGGGGATGGAGACGCGTCGCCCGGCCTCCAGGGACCGCTTGGTGTCGTCGCCGTTCTCGGGCTCGACACCGATGACCCGCATCGCGGGGAGGAGCCCCTTCGCGGCCGTTGCCGTACCGGCGATCAGGCCGCCGCCGCCGACCGGCACCACCACGGCGTCCAGGTCACCGGCCTCCTCCAGCAGTTCGAGGGCGGCCGTGCCCTGTCCGGCGATCACATGCGGGTGCTCGTACGGAGGCACGAGCGCCAGGCCGCGCTCGGCCGCGAGCGCCTCCCCGATCGCCACCCGGTCGCCGGTGTAGCGGTCGTAGGTGAGGATCTCCGCCCCGTAACCGGCCGTCGCCTCCCTCTTCGAGCGCGGAGTGTCCTCCGGCATGAGGATCACGGCGGTGGTGCCGAGCTCCCTGGCGGCCAGGGCGACCGCCTGCGCGTGGTTGCCGGAGGAGTACGCGGCGATTCCCTTCGCCAACTGCTCGGCGGACAGCCGGGAAGCGGCGTTGTACGCCCCGCGGAACTTGAAGGCGCCTATCCGCTGGAAGTTCTCACATTTCAGGAAGACCTCCGCGCCGACCAGGTCGTCCAGGGTGCGCGACCGCAGGACGGGAGTGCGGTGGGCCACCCCCTTGATCCGCGCGGCAGCGTCACGGACGTCCTCCAGGGTGACGAGCGGGGTGTCGGTCATGTACCTACTCCGTTCTGGGTGCTGCCTTCGGTCCGGCGGATGTCTCTTTGGAATTATTGTCTACACCCTATACTCAGAGTCCAGACCCTGAGCCGATTGCTTCGACGTCCTCGGAGGCGGGCCGATGACCCACGTACGGACAGACCTGAGCCGCGTCGACGGCGTTGCCGAGATCGAGGCTGCGGCCGGGTTGCGCGACGAACCGCAAGGGGCGTGACATGCCGGCCGACGAGCAGGACACCATCCTCGCCGCGCTCACTCCGGTGATCGACGGGATCGCGGCGACCCTCGGATCCTTCTGCGAAGTGGTGATCCATGACTTCCGGCGCCCCGAGCGCTCCGTCGTCGCCCTCGCGGGCTCGGTCACCGGGCGCGGAGTCGGCGGGTCGATGAGCGAGATCGGTATGAAGCTCCTTGCGGCCGGTGACCAGGCGCGCGACGAACTCAACTACATCACCCGCACACAGGACGGGAAGATGGTCAAATCCTCGACGATGGTGCTCCGCGATTCGAGCGGTACGGTGTTCGGCGCCCTGTGCATCAACCTCGACGTCACCGCCGTGAACCAGGTGCATGCCCTGACCGGGGAGATGGCCGGTGTCTCCGCTGCCGCCACGGCCCTGCCGACCACGACCTTCGGCGACGACATCGGCGCGGTCCTGGACGCCATCGTCGACGCCCGCCAGCTGCGCGAGAACAAACCCTGGTCCCAACTCAGCCGCGCCGAACGGCTGGAGCTCTTCCGCGACCTCGACCGACGCGGTGTGTTCGCCGTGCGCGGCGCCGTCCAGCAGGTCGCGTCCCGACTCGGTATCTCCCGCGCCTCCGCCTACAACTACCTCGCCGCGGCCCGCACCGCCGACGACGACGGCGGCTCCGGCTCCGGCTCCGGCTCCGGCTCCGGCTCCGGCTCCGGCTCCGGCTCCGCAGGAGATGCTCCGTGAGAACTCCCGGCACGGGCAGGGGTCATGGCAGAGGGCGGGGAAAGGTTTCCAGGGCTCTGGCGAGGCCGACGGCATCGGTGCCGACCTTGCGGTAGACGGAGGACAGGAGCTGCCTCACGCCTTGCTCGGTGAGGCGCAGTTCCGTCGCGATCGCCGCCGACCGGCCGCCCTTGGCGGACATCTCGGCGGCTCTGCGTTCATGGGCGGTGAGTGTGTCCGTCTGCGCGTAGCGCAGCGGCAGTGGCCGCAGCCCGGCCGCGGAGAGTTCCTCCCTGGCGCGCGCGGCCAGGCCCTCGGCGCCGCAGTGCACGGCGACTTCCAGGCCCCGGTAGAGCCGGTCGGCGGCATCCTGCGGCTGGCCGTTCCGGGACAGCGCGGCGCCGTGGCCGACGAGGGCACGGGCCAGTTCATACGAGGCCGGTGAGCGTTCCAGATGCCCGACCGCCTCTGCATACAGCTCGAGCGCGGCCGGTCCGCCGGTCACCTCGGCCTCGGTGTGGAGCGCCTGACCGACGGTGGAGGCCGCCCCGAAGTCCCGTGCCCTCTTGACCGCGTCGCCGGCGAGGCGGACCGCCCGCTCGGGAGCGGTGGTGGCGAGGGCGGAGGCGAGGTCCAGCTCCCAGGGGCACCACGCCGGATTGCGCCAGGCCCGTGACTCCAGCCACTCCCCCACGGCGGACAGCAGGCTACCGGCCTCTTCGCGCCGCCCCTCGGCCAGAAGCAGTTCGGCGTACACCGTACGGGGGTTGGGGTAGATGACGGCGTTCGGCAAGGTCTCACCGTAGCGGTACGAGTCGGCGAGCCGGCGAGCTTCGGCGGTGCGGCCACGGGCCAGCAGGATCTGGATGAGGATGCCGACGGCGAACAACTGGGCGGGTACTCCCTCCTTGACCCGGTTGGCGATGCGCAGGCCTTCCCGGACCAGTTCCTCCGCCTCGGCCAGACAGCCCCGGCGGTGCCGGATGTACCCGAACAGGGTCTGGCCCAGGGCGAGGTGGGAGCCGCGCCAGCCCTTCGCCGCGCACTCGGCGATACCCCGGGTGAACAGCTCTTCGGCGCGTCGGGGCTGGTCGCAGTACATGAACACCAGGGCGGCCGAGACCGGCACCTCGAAGCCCCGGTTCTCGTCGGTCCAGCTCAGTCCGCCGCGCAGAGCCTCCTCGGCATACTTGAGGGCGGTCGTGCGCGGCTCACCCCGCAACAGGGCGTCCCAGGCCCTGAGGCCAAGGATGTAGCGTTCCTCCGGACCACGGCCGGTGAGGCGCTCGGCCAGCCGTGCCAGCCTGCGTGAGCGGGCGGCCGGGTCGGGCTCGTCGGTTCGGCAGGAGCTCCATTGGAAGTGGTCGGCCTGCATACGCAGTCGGGTGCGCGGATCGGCGGCCTGCCGTGCCTCGTCCGCGGCCACGGAGGCGGCCTCCGCGACTCTGTCGGTGTGGGCCAGCGCCTGGGTCAGCCGGTAGACGATGCGGGCACGCAGCTCGCGGTCGATCACGGGTTGCGCGAGCGCAGCGCGCAGATGGCGGACCGTGGCCGTGGGTTCGATCAGGAAGGTCGCCCCGGCGAGTTCGTAGAGCAGCATCGCGCGGTCCTCCGGGGCGGGTGGCTCCCGCAGTGCCCGGACCAGCACGCGCCGGGCGGCCTCCGGTGCCCCCGCGCGCAGGTACTCACGGGCGGCCTCCCGCAGACACTCGACCGCCTCCCCGTTGCCCTCGCAGGGAACCTCCAGCAGATGCCGGGCCGCCGCGGTTGCCCCGTGCCCGGCCGCGCGGACCGCCTCCGCGGCCGCATTGTGCAGTCCGACCCGCAGGGCCGGGGGGATGGCCCGGTAGACGGCGGTGGCGATCAGGGGATGCACGAACTCCAGGTGGCCGCAGGGTGCCTGGCCGACGGTCAGGATCCGGGCGGCACGCAATTTCTCCGTCGCTTCGGCGGCCTGCTCGGTGCCGAGGACCGCGATGGCGGCGGCGAGGTCGGGTGAGATGGACGTACCCAGTACGGCGGCGGCCCAGGCGAAGCGCGTGGTGGACGTGCCGAGCCAACGCAGACACTCGATCAGGCCCGTCCCCTTGACCGCCGAGGCGAGGTCCCGCATCACACCCAACTCGTCCTGGGTGCCCTTCACCTGCCGTTCGCCGAGCCGGATGGCGAGCTCGACCGTCTCGAACGGGCTGCCACCGGTGATCGCCCAGCATTCGCCGCAGAACTCGTCCTCGGCTTCCTCTCCCACCCTTTCCCGGACGATGCTCGCCACGCCGTCCGCGGTGAGTGGGGCCAGTGCGTAGGGACGGTTCCCCTGACGCTCGGCGAGGGAGCGGAAAGTGGTGGCGCCGGGCGGCAGTTCGTCGGGCCGGTAGGCGACGACGATCAGCAGCGGAAGGTCCGCCACCCGTGGCGCGAAGGAGGCGAGCCAGCTCAGGGACTCCTCATCGGCCCAATGCATGTCGTCCAGGAGCAGGACCACGGGCGCCTTCGTCACCGTCAGCCGGGTCATGACCCAGTCCAGACCGTCACGCACCCCGGAGGGATCCGGGATCCGGGAGGTGTCCTGCGCCTCGATGCCGAGAGCGGCGGCAACGATGTCGTACCAACTGCCCAGCAGCTCCCGGCGATCCGTCCCCTCCATCGCCGCCAGGACGGGCTGGGCGAGCTGGCGGACCACGTGGAAGGCCAGGCCCTGCTCTTTCTCGCCGCCCTTGGCCGACAGCACCGTGAATCCGTGTGCCGTGGCGCAGGAGCGCACCTCGCCGAGGAGAGTCGTCTTTCCCAGCCCGGCCGAACCGGTGAAGGCGAGCAGTCCGCCCCGTGGCGCCCGCGCGACGCCGTCGACGAAGTCGTGCAGGTCCGCCAACGCAGAGTCGACCGCGTCGAGTTCCCGATGGCGCTCGAGCAACACCCGCTGCCCGGCGACCGGTTGCCGTGATCCGTTCGCCATGTACCCTGCCGCTTCCTGCCGTCAGCCGTCGGAAGACAGGGTTGAGCGTACGCTCACCGGGACGCGCGGTAGAGGCTTTGGGAATCAGCTCATATGGAAAGGATGAATCATTCAACTCGGTGGTTTGTCCCTGCGTAGCTCGGGTAGCGAGGCTGTTCCGGTCTCCCTCCGGGGAGGTCGGTGGTTCTTCAGGGGCCGACGGGTACGGTCGCCGTGTCCGCGTAGCGTGGCACGCTGCGGGACCAGTGGTAACAGCCGCCGATCCACCCGGCCACGCCCTCCACATAGCCGATGGCGTCGGGGCTCAGCTCCGGCCGGGTCTCCTCGAAGAGCCGCTCGAACTCGCGGATGGTGTCATTGATCCGCCGGATGGCCAGTCCGACGGCCTCCGGCAGGGAGCAGTCGTATGCGTGGTGGTAGGCGAGGGCCAGATTGATCACTCCGCCGGCCCGTCGCTCCTTCACCGCGGAGAACAGGTCGGGTATCCACACAGCCGCATCGGCCGACAGCCTCCGCAGGCGCAGCACGGCGGGATGAAACAGCTCCTCGGGCGGCAGTTCGGCGGGCTGCGCGGCCTCGCACAGGGGGTGGAAGGGCTCGACGCCCGCGGTGAGCGACCGTATGGAACCGCACAGACCGATTCGTATTCGGCGGGGATCGGTCTGGGCCACCGCCTCGTACAGCAGGCCGTGTACGTATTCGCGACTGTTCCACGCCCATCGCGCGGCCTGTGCGGGGGTGCAGCGCTCCCGGACCTGGCGGTGGAGATCGGCCAGGGCGGCGCCGAGGGGCGTGCTGGGAGGCTGGTCGTCGCGCAGGATGCCGATGCTCTCGCAGAGCATCGGCAACAGCCGGCTCGGCCGCCGTCGGCCGACGTCCTCCGCGTGGTCGTCGAACACGAACTGGTAGGCGATCTGGTTGGCCGCGATCTGAAGAAGACCGGGGTCCATGGTGGGGTTGCTGCGGGAAGCGAGTTCGGCGGGACGTGTGTAGGCGATCATCGCCGTCACCTGGGGGTCGTCGCTCAGCCCGCGGTCGCGCAACCAGTTGTCGACACCGGCCGCGACCTCCGATTCATGCGGACTGCTCAGAAGGGGAAAGGGCATGTGGAGCTCGGCCTCGATCAGTTCCTTCAGACTTCGGGCTGCAACTCCGGCGTCCGATGCGGCCGCGGTACCTTCGCTGGTCGTGCGCACCATGGTCACCTTCCCTTCGGTAGTCCCGCAGGCGGGGTGTCACCGTCATTCGGCCTGCGCCACAGTGGTGTTCGGATCACGTGAGACCCCCGCGGCCGGCACACGGCGACGCGGTTCGCAGATCATCTCCAGTGCCCTGGGCCCGAGGGTCGCCGCCGGACGCGGCTGCTCCACATGTCCGGGCAACGGGCGCAGCCGCCAGCGACGGGCGATCGCCGCGACGGCCAGGGTGGCCTCCGCCATGGCGAACGTGTCACCGATGCATTTGCGGCTGCCGGCCGCGAAGGGCAGCATCGCGCCGTTCGGCGCCGCCGCGGTCTGTCCGGGCAACCAGCGTTCGGGGAGGAACCGGTCGGGGTCCGCGAAGGACCCGGGGTCGTGGTGCAGGAGATAGGGGCTGTACAGGACGGTGGCGCCCCCGGGGAGCCGAAGTCCGGCGAGCTCCGTCTCCCTGGTGGTGGTCCGGGTGAAGAGCCAGCCGGGCGGGTACACACGCAGGGTCTCCATGACGACGCTGCGGGTGTGGACCAGGCCGGGCAGTTCCCGCAGGCCGGGACGGAGCCCGTCGGTGAGCACGGCGTCGGCTTCGGCGTGCACTCGGCGCTCGACCTCCGGATGAGCGGGCAGGAGGCTGAAGACGGAACCCAGACACATCGCCGTGCTTTCGACTCCGGTGAGCAGAAGAGTGATCAACTGGTCGTGTATTTCCCGGCCGGTGACCCCCGAGGCTCCCCCGCGGTCTGCCTCGGCTTCCAGTAGGGACCCCAGCAGATCGTCCCGGGGAGTGCCCCTCCGACGCTCGTCGACGACCGAGTCGATGATCGCGTGCAGGCGGTCGAACGCCCGCCGATAGCGGCGGTTTGCGGGCGTGGGAATGCGGAACAGGGGGCCGAGCGGCACGACCGTACGGATGAACAGCCCCTGGACGAGGGCGGCGAGACAGTTCCGCACCTCGGCGACGGTCGCGGCGTCGAGGGAGTCGGAGAGGAGGACCCGGCTGGTCACCCGTGTGGTCAGGGCCAGCATGGCCGCACTGACGTCGACCTTCGTCCCGGACCGCCACGCCCGGCACGTCGACTCGGCCTCCTCGCCCATCACCGTGGCGTAGTCGGCGATCCGGGAGGGACGGAAGGTGGGCTGAATGAGCCTGCGCTGCCGTCGATGTCCCTCATGGCCGCAGGTGACAAGGCCGTTGCCCATCAGCGGCCGCAGTCTCTCGTACTGCGGACCGCCCTTGTCGAAGGTGCGGGAGTCCATGAGTATCCGGTGGACCAGCTCCGGGTGGCACGCCAGCCAGGCACGCCGGGGGCCGAGGCGTATCTCGACCAGATCTCCGTGCGCGGACAGGGATTTCAGAAAGTCCAGCGGTCGGCGGACCAGGGTGATACCGTGACCGACGACTGGGAATATGCCTGGCGCAGTACCCACCGTCCATGCTCGCTCCGGTTCGGGCGGGGCACCACTCATCGAATACCACCTGTCTCGGTAGGCGCATGGACATCGGTGACGGAACATTCCACCGATGTGACGCTCAGGTCATGCTCTGCCCAGTGCAACGCGCCGCCGGCTTCTGGAATCCCCTTTCGAAAGGGGCGCACGGGAGCACAAAGGAGCATGGGCGCACGGCGTTTATGGACGGCCGTTTATGGGAGCTCCCCTTCGTCCGCGGCGGCACAGTAAGTACCGTGAGGGCCCTGCGGATCGAGGCGGCTGCCCTGATGAGCCGGGGTTCGATTCTTCACGCGCGCCTTAGTCCGGCTGTTGTACAAGGGAGTGTTGGCACTATCGGTACCAGGACGTAAACGCCGTGAGGAGAAGGCGCGACATGGCCGATTCCCGGACGCGGCGGCGATGGCGGTGGCTTCCGCTCGCAGTGTTCGCCCTGGCCCTCTACGTCATCGTGCGCGCCGCCCACTCCCCGCAAGCCGGCACGCCTCACCCGCCCAAGGCGTCCGCCTCCGCGCCGGGGCCCTCGGCCGGCTCGGCCCGTCCGTCCCCTTCGGCGACGCCCTCGTCGTACGACCCCGCCGACTACGCCTCCCAGGTCCGTGCCCGAGCCCACCAGACGGGCGTCAGCGCCCAGTTGCTGATGGCGATCCTCTACAACGAGGCATACAAACCGCACGATCCGCAGTTGGAGCGGGCCTGGCAGCGGTACAAGCCGGACGCCTCCTTCGGCATCGCGAACATGCACCACGCCACCTTCGACGAGGTCAAGCAGGGCCGGGATTTCGCCGGCCGACGGTGGGAGGAGTTGCCGGACGACCGGGACCTCGCGATTGAGGCCGAGGCCTGGTATCTGCGTGACCTCTCGACCCGGCTGCCCGCCCGGTGGTCCGGTTCCTACAGCAGGGAGGACCTGCTGGCTCTCGGCTACAACGCGGGTGCGGGCAACATGCTCGCCTTCGCCCGCGGTGTCCCTCCGGGCAGTCAGGCGCGGTCGTACCTGGACCGCCTGCACGCCAACTGGGCCAAGGCCGGAGGTGTCCTGGCGAGGTAGGCCGCCCGCCGTGCCGGGCATGGCGGAGGCGGGACGGGGCCGCCAACCGGGTCAGCGACACAAGGCCGCGAGATCGGTGCTCGGCAGATGGATCCAGCCCTCCCGCCCCGCGGCCGCATGTTCGTCCTGGGTGTGCGGCCAGGCGGTGTCCCCGATCTGGACGGCCCGGGCGACCAGGGCGCAGACCAGGGCGTCGAGATGGTCGTGACTGTCGGCGCACTGCGCGCGCACCGGTTCGGGGAGAAGCAGGCCCAGGCCCGCCTCCACCGAGCGAACGATGTGCTCCCGGAGCGCTCGCGCCTGCGGCGTGGCGGTTTTGTAGCTGCGGGTGAGATGGATCCCCCACCGACGCAGTGCGGCAGCGGGGTAGACCTCGGCGACGGCTCCGGACCCGTCCCGGGGCACGGGAACACCGGTCGCCGCGAGGGCATCCAGGAGATAGGCCGCGCGCAGGGCGACGACACCCAGAAGATCCGTGGACACCGACAGAGGAGGCCGCATGGAGGTGGCCTTCCAGGTGAGGTCGTCGGTCAGCCGGAACCGCAGCGCATCCAGACCGGGCCGTCCGTCCGCCCTCTCCTCGAACCTGACGGGAGGCGGCAGCCGCATGCCCTGATGGTGGGCCTGGACCGTGGCCACGAAGTCCGACGGCCAGCCGAGGGGACAGTCGAGACCTGTCTTGTCGGCCGCCCGGACGACGGCCAGGAGATCCTCGTCCGCCTCGGGTACGAGGAGCTCCACGGTCAGACCGTCCCCTTCGCCCCACACCGCCCGGCACACCGCGGTACGCCGTGCGCTCGCTGCGAGGTCGACCCCGACCGTCACCGCCTGTGCTCGCATCATGCCGAAATCCTGCCGCAACCGGCCGCGCCTGCCGTCAGTTCGCGGTGTCGGGGGCGGGTCGGCGGCTGTCGGCGGTCCAGGACGCGAGGGTCCGCAGGCCCCGTGCTCGAGCAGCCGCAGGACCCCGTGCTCGGGCAGCCGCAGGACCCGTGCGACGGCGGGCAGCACGGGCTCGGACACCGGTTGCGACCCTGTTCCACCCGCGTGCAGTAGTCGGTGCCGATCGCTGCCGCCTGGCCGGTGCATCGGGCCGGTAGGCGGAGAGCGTTCACCTCGATGGCGGAGTCCACGCGCGAATTGCGAAGCCTTCCTCGGCATGGCCTGGATCGTTGGACGCGCCCGGCCACGACGACACGCAGCCACCCGCGGCCGGACACGCCCAGCCCGCTCCTCCCCCCACGTACGGCTGCCGCGGCACTCGCGCGGCAGTTCAGCCCACGAAGAGAGCAACAGCATGGAACTACTGACGCCGCCCCCGACCATGAAGCTGCCCGCCGAGTGGTTCACCGGCGACGCCTGGGCGGACGTGATCTACCGCGGCGAGGAGCCCTCCCGTACCCGGGCCAACATGGTCCGCTTCTCGCCCGGCGCCCGAACCGCCTGGCACTCGCACGGCCTGGGCCAGACCCTGTACATCGTCGAGGGCATCGCGCTGATCCAGTCCCGCGGCGCCGCGATCCTCGAGGCCCATCCGGGAGACGTCGTCCACACGCCGCCGGGCGAGGAGCACTGGCACGGCGCCGCCCCCGACCAGTTCATGATTCATCTCGCCCTCTGGGAGACCGACGAGGTCGACTGGCTCGAGCACGTCAGCGACGCCGACTACGGCGGCCCGCGCGTCAGCACCCGAACCCGCCCGTAATCCCCAGGGGCCGACGGCTCGGGAACCGCCCGGCCGGTCCGACATCCGGCCCCGCACCACAGAACCGAGAAGCCATCATGCGTGCAACAGTGATCCACAAGCCCCGTGACATCCGGCTGGAGAACCTCCCCGACCCGAAGATCGCCGACCCGGGCGACGCGGTCATCCGTACCGTCGTCACCTGTGTGTGCGGCTCCGACCTGTGGGACTACCGCGGGATCAACCCGGTCGACGAGCCCCACCCGATCGGCCACGAGTACGTCGGCGTCGTCGAGGAGGTCGGCAGCGAGGTCACCGGTGTCAAGCCCGGCCAGTTCGTGATCGGCTCCTTCTTCGCCTCCGACAACACCTGCCCCCACTGCCGGGCCGGGTACACGACCTCCTGCCAGAACCGGGAGTTCATCAACGGCTGCCAGGCGGAGTACGTCCGCATCCCGCTGGCCGACGGCACCCTGGTCGCCACCCCGGAACAGCCGGCCGACGAGCTCGTCCCCAGCCTGCTGAGCCTCTCCGACGTCATGGGCACCGGCTGGTACGCCGCCGTCGCCGCCGAGGTCGCGCCCGGCTCCACCGCGGTCGTCGTCGGTGACGGCGCGGTCGGACTGTGCGGTGTGATCGCCGCCGGAGAACTGGGTGCTGAGCGCATCGTCGTCATGAGCCGCCATGAATCCCGCCAGCGGCTCGCCCGTGAGTTCGGCGCCACCGACATCGTCACCGAGCGCGGGGAGGAAGGCATCGCCCGCGTCAAGGAACTGACCGACGGCGTCGGCGCCGACTCGGTGCTCGAGTGCGTCGGCACCCAGGAGTCGATGCAGCAGGCCCTGCGCTCCGCCCGCCCCGGCGGCAATGTCGGCTTCGTCGGCCTCCCGCACGGCGTGGCGATCGACGGCGAGGAGCTGTTCTACTCCCACGTCGGCCTGCGTGGAGGCCCGGCCCCGGTGCGTGCCTTCCTGCCCGATCTCATCGACCGGGTGCTCAGCGGCCGTATCGACCCGGGCAAGGTCTTCGACATGACGCTCCCCCTCGGCGAGGTCGCCGAGGGCTACCGCGCCATGGACGAGCGCCGCGCCATCAAGACGCTGCTGCGGCCCTGACACGTCCGTACCGGTCAGGGCCCGGGGCGACCGCGTTGACGGAGACGTCCCGGCCGCGCAGCTCGCGTGCCAGGATCATGGTGAGCGCCTCTATGGCGCCTACGCCGCCGGCAGTGCCCCGCCCGGTACCGAAGGCGCCGCCCAGCTGGAACCGCTCTCCGTCATCGGTACGCAGTCCACGACGAGCAGCGAGAGCGGACTACGCGGTGTCTGACCCTTCGCGTCGGATCGGCGCGCGGCTCTGGTGGACGGCCGAGGGCCTGAACGAGGGGATGCCGACGCGTCGTGGAGGGCGGGCCGGGAGGCTCGGCCGATGGGGCTGCCCGGCGGCTTGTGAGAGCCGAGAGGCCGGGCCGGCCTCACTTGCCGCTACGCGGCTGGATCCACCCCAGGGACCGCTCGACGGCGCGCTGCCAGCATGCGTACTCCCACTCCCGCCGCTCGGGGTCCATCTCCGGCATCCACTGCGCGGCCCGGTGCCAGTTGCTGCGCAGGACCTCCAGGTCCGGCCAGTATCCGGCCGCGAGCCCGGCGGCGTAGGCCGCGCCCAGCGAGACGGTCTCCGCGACCAGGGGCCGTACCACCGGGACGTCGAGCACATCGGCCAGGAACTGCATGAGCAGGTTGTCGGACGTCATGCCTCCGTCCACCTTGAGCCGCTTCAGGGTGAAGGGGGAGTCCGCGTTCATGGCGTCGACGACCTCCCGCGTCTGCCAGCCGGTGGCCTCCAGGACGGCCCGAGCCAGGTGCCCCTTGGTGATGTACGAGGTGAGGCCGACGATCACGCCCCGGGCGTCGCTGCGCCAGTGGGGCGCGAACAGACCGGAGAACGCGGGAACGATGTAGCAGCCGCCGTTGTCCTCGACCGTGCGCGCCAGGGTCTCGATCTCGGGTGCGCTGTGGATCAGGCCCAGCCGGTCGCGGAACCACTGGACCAGTGAGCCGGTGACGGCGATCGGGCCTTCCAGGGCGTAGACCGTGGGGTGGTCGGCGATCTTGTACGCGACGGTGGTGAGGAGCCCGTGCCGGGACCGCACGGCGTCGGTGCCGGTGTTCATCAGCAGGAAGCTGCCGGTCCCGTAGGTGCACTTCGCGTCTCCGGGCGAGAAGCAGGTCTGTCCGAACAGGGCCGCCTGCTGATCGCCGAGGGCCGCCGTGATGGGGACGCCGGGGAGCACGGCGTCAGCCTCCCCGTAGGTCTCGGCCGAGGACCGGATCTCAGGCAGCATCGCCCGCGGGACCCCGAAGAACTCCATCAGCTCTTCGTCCCAGTCCAGCGTGTGGATGTTGATGAGCATGGTGCGACTGGCGTTGGTGGGGTCGGTGATGTGCAGGCCGCCGTCCCGTCCGCCGGTGAGGTTCCAGATCAGCCAGCTCTCGATGGTGCCGAAGAGCACCTCCCCGTTCTGGGCGCGTCGCTCCAGTCCATCGACATGGTCGAACAGCCAGCGGATCCGGGGCGCGGAGAAGTACGTGGAGGGGGGAAGGCAGCAGCGTTCGAGGAAGAACTCCTCGCCGGGCTGCTTTCCCAGTTCCTCGACGAGCGAAGCCGTGCGGGTGTCCTGCCAGACGATCGCCCGGCCCAGGGGGGCACCGGTCCTCCGGTCCCAGAGCACGGTCGTCTCGCGCTGGTTGGCGATGCCGATGGCGGCGATCTGATCGGGGTCGGTACGGGCGCTGGTCAGTGCCTCGGGCACGACCCGCTGAAGATTGCGCCAGATCTCGACGGCATCGTGCTCGACCCAGCCGGGCCGGGGGAAGTGCTGCTCGTGCTCGCGCTGAGCGACCGACACCAGTCGCCCGCGGTGGTCGAACAGGATGCATCGTGTGGACGTGGTGCCCTGGTCGATGGACATCACATACCGTTCAACCATGATCGGGCCTGCCTTCCGATGCGTCGCGCAGGCGCCGGCGCCTACCAGCGAGCCGCGCCCAGGTCTCTGGAAATCGCACGTGCAGCTTCCCGGAGCAAAGTGATGAGAGCCGGCTGGGGCCGGCGCTGGGTGTCACAGATCCGTTCGACCGGGCCGGACACGCCGATCGCGCCGACCACGAGGCCGCCGTGGCCCCGGATCGGCGCGGCGATTCCGGCCTCGCCCATGGCCATTTCCTGCACCTCGGCGCCCCAACCGAGTTCCCGGATTTCGCCGAGCACCCGCTTGACCTCCTCCGGGTGGACCAGGGTGTGCCGGGTGTACGCCGCCAGCCCCTCCTCCAGCAGCGGTTCGACGGGCTCCGCCCCGAAGGCCAGCAGAACCTTGCCGAGCGAGGAGGCGTGCAGGGGCAGCAGGGCACCCACATCGAGGGTCTGGAGGGTGTCGTCCGGCCGGAATACGTGGTGAATCACGAGCACCTGGCCCTCCAGGGGCGTGCCCAGCCGGACGGCCTCACCGCTGCGGGCGGCCAGCGCGTCGGCCCAGTTGAGGGAGCGGGACCGCAGCTCGTTGACGTCGAGGTAACTGGTGCCGAGGTGCAGCAGCGCCGCCCCGAGCTGGTATTTTCCCGTCGCCTCGTCCTGCTCCACGAAGTCCACGTGCTGCAGGGTGCGCAGAATGCCGTGGGCGGTTCCCTTGGCCAGCCCGAGTGACGAAGCCACCTCACCCAGCCCCAGCCGACGAGGACCGCCGGCGAGCAGACGCAGGATCGCCGCCGCCCGTTCGATGGACTGGACTGGGCCGGCCATGCAGCGAGCTTAGTCCGAGTTCTCCCCGCTCACGACTGGCGTTCGGTAATGCCGACCCCTGTTCATTGACCGGTGGGCCCTTCCGTCCCTAACGTGCCATAACGCCCGGCCTCCGGCCGGAGGCGCTGCACGGAGAAAGGAGGGCTGATGACCATAGCGCAACTCGTCACCGCGCCCCGCGACGGAGTCGAACACGTCTTTCCGCTGCCGCACGACCCCAGGGCCGTCCCGGCAGTACGCCGCCGCGTGCGCGCAGTCCTCACCACCTGGAACCTGTCCGAGGACGTCGTCCAGGACGTGCTCGTGGTGGTCTCCGAGCTGGTCACCAACGCGGTGATCCACGCCCTGCCGCCGGCGGCCCTCCGGCTCTCGCAGTCCCTGGCGGAAGGCCGCAGGGCAGTGCACGTGGAAGTGAGCGACGCGGGACCCGCGGCTCCCGCCGGGCTGTCGGCCCTGTCGGTCGATCCGGACGAGCACGGCCGGGGCATCGACATCGTCAGGACCCTGTCGGCCCGCTGTGGCGTACGAGCACACTGCGGCCGGACCAGCCGATGGGCAGAGGTGCTCGCGGGGTGAGCGGCCCATCACCATGGGCCGGGGCGCCCGGTGGCGGCGGTAAGCCACGACGCCTCTCGGGCAGTTCGGCCCTGATGTGCCGCTGAGCCGGCCCGGTCCGTGCCCGGGGGCCCGTTGCTCCGGCGGGTCCGTCCGGCCCGGACACTCACCTCCGCGCCGTACGCCACGGCCGGTCGGCTGCCCGGCTGCCCACGGCTACAGCGAGCGGCGCCCTGCGGACGAGGGACGGGTTTCCGGCATCCGGTCAGCCGGTGCCCGCCGGTGAGGGATCGTCATGGGCGCTTCTCTCCGCGTCGTGCCGTATGTCGTGTCGTATGTCGTGAGGTGCCGAGGACCTCGCTGAATCGCTGTGCCGCGGCCCCGCGCCCCCGACAGGGGCCCGCTCGCCGTGGCGTGACGGACCCTGGGGCAGTACGTGCGTCGGCGCCGACAGGACGGACTCGGTGCGCGCGGGCGGAACCCGGACCGGTATCGACGCTCCGACGGGGCGGCGCCGACGCGGCCTCCACCCGATCACCAGATTGGCCCATATCCGCCGCAGCCCGCGTCCGCGCCCGTGGAGCAGGCCCAGAACGATCGCGGCGCCCACGGCGATCAGATGCTCGCGGCCTGCCAGATTGGGCTTGGCGATCGACTCCCACACCATCGACCCGCCGGTGAGTGTGAACACGACGGGAGCACGCCGTATGACGGCCAGATAGGTGAACAGGCCCACGACCGCGGCCGATGGTCCGGTGTCGAGCACCTGCCCGACCTCGGGCGGCAGGCCAAGACCCCACCAGCCCGACCCGAGCGCGATCATCACACGCACGGTGAGGGTGCCGGCCAGGGTGGTCGCATACGCGAGGGTCAGCGTCCGGCTCCGGCCCAGCGTGAGTTCGGCCAGGGCGAAGGCGAGGAACAGTTGGGTGATGCCCGCCCACACCGGCAGGTCCAGGGCGGGGACGTACAGCGACACCGGAGTGCGCAGCAACGCCAGCCACAGCGGTAGGTCGGCCTTGACCCCGCCCAGGATCCGCACCGCCACCTCGCCGGTCGGCCGCTGCGCGACGGCGTGGAAGAAGATCACACCGAAGGCGGCCACAAAGCCCAGTACAAGCCCGGACAGCCCACGCCGCAGTAACTGCCGCACCGGATGGATGACGATGTCGTGCCACTCACCGCGCAGCGTGCGCACGACGAACAGCGCCACCCGGACGCATGCGCCCCCCAGTGGCCCCGGCTCCCGGTGGCTCGCGGTGGTCGGCAGTCCATGGTCATTTGGCCCGCCGCCACGCATGCCGTCGCCCCCGGTACGGCCCTGATGCCTCTCTGCCTCTTGAAGCAAGGATTCCCCCCAACGCCCACACAATGCGCAATCCTATGGACCGGCATCCGGAAACGGGCCAGGTGGTACCGGACAGCGGAACGTGTCGCCCGGATCGAGCGCGCCGTTGCTGTCGCTCATCGCCCTGTCTCCGCGGCCCCGCGCTCAGGGCACGTGCGTGTCGCACCGAAGGCTTAGGCTCGAACCCGAGCACGCCGGTCAGGGCCGCACGACCGGAACCCCGGCCCGATTCCGGCGGGCCGGGGTTCTGGCTCTTCTCGATGTAATACGTGAAGGGTCCGGGTCACTTCCCTCCGCGCTCGCCACGCTCGCCACGCTCGCCGCGCTCGCCACGCTCGAAGAACTCGTGGTGACGAATAACGCGGAAGCTGGCCACAACGCCGTGCTTGACCTTCACACCACCCTTGACGTGGCGGGGGTGCAGCCCGTCGCTCTGGCTCCACGGGCCGACGGTGGCAATGGGAGCCCCGTTGTCGCAAGTGGCACCGTTGAAGACCTCGACGGTCTTGTGGCTGTCGTTGCGGACGTTGATGCTGTTGGAACCGAGGCCGCTGACGACCGTGACGCAGCCGTCCGGGATGGCGGGGTAGTCCCGCTCGTTGATCCGGATCTTGCCGAACTCCTCGCGGCCGAAGCCGAAGCCCTCGTCACGGCCTTCGTCGAACCTGCCTTCGTTACCCCTTCCCTCCTCGCCCCTTCCCTCGTTGCCCCTTCCCTCGTTGCCCCTGTCGTTGCCGTTGCCGTTGTTGCCCTCGGGGGCGGCGACGGGAGCGGCGGCGGGAACGGCGGCGGCCTGCTGTGCGAGCGGAGCCGCCTGACCCGGCTCGGAAGCCGCGGAGGCGTAGGTGATGCCGGTGGCCACGAGAGCCGCGCCGGCAGCGATCGCGGCGGAAACTGCGATGGAACGCGTTGCCATGTCACTTCTCCTGTCTCAGACACGTCGGCTGTTAGCCGATGCGAGATTGAACATATAGATCATCTTAAGGCGTGTCATGTCGGACATACGGAAAATATGACGAACCATCCGATTGGCCTAGCCGTGGCACTGACGCCCCGTCATTCCGGAGCCGTCCGGGTCAGGTGCGGAATTCCCCGCACCATGCCCGGTTGAGCAGGTACTTCGGCAGATACGGCGACGTGGTGTCGACCGGAAGGTCCCCGTCCTGTGCGTGACACACCACCGCGAGCGGCCCAATGCCACCCGGATGCGCGACTCGCTCGAGCCGCTCCAGTAATGCTCGTGACGGACGAGCGCCTCGGAGAGCGCCTGGGCAAAGGCTTCCTGGTCCTGCGTGATGAGACGGTGGCATACGGCGCGGGTCCGGGGGCGCGCAACGCCGGCACGCGGTCGCCGATGCGGCATCCCACCGTGCCGTCCTGTTCGAGCGACGTGGCGAACAGCGCGGTACCGACCTGCATGGCCGTGACCCACCTCCCGGGTCTCCAGCTCGCCCGCGTCGGGGCCGTCCCGCAGCGCGCGTGGGCGTGCGCGACAGCCAGCTCGAAGACGGCGCCGCAGCTTCCCTGATCCTGCGCCAGACGCTCGCACAACTCCCCCGGCTCGAAGGCGCGTTGTCGGACGTCAGAGCCTTCCGGCACATCGGGTACCCGGTGTCGGGTCGCACTCGAGGGCCTCTCCGCCGACTGCCGGGCGCACACCGTTTCGGGTGGGGAGGTGTTCGGCCGTCAGGTTCCGTAGATGGGCCGCCCATTGCACGGTGAGCATGGGCAGATGGGGGTCGGGCACGTGGTTCTGGGCCAAGCGCAGACTCCATGAAGTCGAGGTGCCGTCCTGGGAGCCGCCTCGGCCAGTGCAGCTCACCGCACCAGCGGAGCGGCGTGGGACACGAACTCCTCAATGGCCAGCCGCGCTTGCACGTCCCGGGTGTCCCGGTCCGCCGGAGTCTGCGCATGCGACACATCGCGGGTGCACTGATAGGCCCACTCGGCCGCCAGGACTACTTCGCGGTCATCAGTGAGCAGTCTGACGCGGTAGAGCGCCTGCCGGGCCGCCGTACGGAGGCGGTGTGCCGCGTCCCGCGAGGCGAGGAACGCCTCCCCCTCCGGCTCCTCCTGTTTGCGGTACCAGCGCTCCGCCTGCCCATGGCGGTAGTCCTCCACTGCCGCGGCGAACTCACTGTAGACAGTGATGCGTTCCCGCCGGAGTGCCTCGGACCGAGTGAACAGTTCACCGCGCCTGGACGCCAGACGCTGGAAGGTGTGGGTGACCACCGAACCCAACAGCGTGCCCACCACCGCTACGACACTTGTCCATATGGCTTCCACGGCATCAGTCGATCACAAGGAGCCCTGGAACTGGCATCCTTGTGAGGAACGACTGGCTCCGGTCGTGATGCACGGCCCACGGTTCCTTCACCACGGCCGAACCACCGAAAGGTCAACACCATGTCGGAGAGCACCACTGCCACCACGGACCTGACGTCGCAGTACACCGCGCAGGTGACCGTCGACCTCGAGCAGAACGTCAAGGAACAGGAGCGCATCAGTGCTGAGATCGCCGCACTTCAGGAACAGCTGACCAACCTGCAGCGCGACCACACCGTGCTTGTGAACATGCAACGCGCGCTGGGTGTCGCACCGGCACCCGCCGAGTCCGCGGCCACGACCACCGCCGCCACCGTGCCCGCTCCCCGTGGGAAGACCTCGGCCGAGACCGGTCCGAGCAGGAGGACTCGAGCGAAGAAGGACACCCCCGCGCCCAAGACGGCCGAGAAGCCGAGCGCCAGGAGGGCGAACGCCAAGAAGGCGGCGGGCAAGGCCTCGGCCACGAAGACGGCCCAGCCCACGCTGGTCGAACTCGTGCGGAGTCATCTCGGCCAGCAGAGCGAGCCGCGGTCCGCGGCGGAGATCGCCACCGCGCTCGGTGAGGCCCATCCCGAGCGGAGCGTCAAGGTCACCGTCGTACGCACCACGCTCGAAGGGCTCGTCGCCAGGAACCAGGCTCAGCGGAGCAAGCAGGGCGCCTCCGTCTTCTACACCGCGTCGGACACCTCTTCCGACACCCCTTCCGACACCTCTTCGGATGCCTCGGAGCCGACGACGGCGCCCGAAGCCGAGGCCCAGCCCGACCAGGCCGGGTGACGCCTCCGACGCGAGCGCAGAGCGGTGCCGACCGGAGTCGACCGCCTCGCGGCGCGATGAGGGTCCACCGCGCAAGGAGTGTTCCCCACCAGAAGAAGTCGGGCAGTTCCCCGGCCGGTGTGAACGGTGCGCCGGCAGAAAGGCGGTGGCTGCGGACGACGGCGTGCTCGAACTGCGAGTACGAGAATCCGTCCGGTCCGCGAGCCACACGAACGGCGCCGATCCACTGCGGATCGGCCGCTTCGTCGCCGCAGGCTCCCGGGCAGGTTCTCCGGCGGCCCTCGCCATGGCCCGGAGGGCCCTGGTCGTCTCCCCGGGGCATGCTGGAGAGGTGATCGTGCTCGCCGCGTTGTTCGCCGTCATGGGAGCCGCCAGCAATGCGGCGGGAACCGCCTTCCAGCGCAAGGCGGCGTCCACGGTCGCTCGCGGCGGAGGCCTGCGTCTGCTGCGACAGCTCGCGCACCGCCCCGCCTGGGCGATCGGTGTCTGCGGGGTCGTCGGCGCCGCCCTGTTCCAGGCTCTCGCCCTGGTGAACGGGCCGATGGCGCTGGTACAGCCGCTCTTCGTCCTGGAACTGCCCTTCGCGCTGCTGATCGCCGCGCCCCTGATGCACCGCCATCTGCCGGGCGCGGCCTGGTGGGCCATCACCGGCGTGGTCATGGGGCTGGCTCTGGTCCTCGGGTCCGCCGCGCCCTCCGGTACCGAGAACCAGGCGCCCATGGTGCGCTGGATCCCGGCCCTGGCGCTGTGCCTCGGGATCATGGGCGCGGCGGTCGTCCTGGCCCGCCCGGAACGCCCTCCGTTGTTCCGGGCCGCGGTGCTGGCCACCGCCTCGGCCGTCGGCAATGCCCTCACCGCCGCGTTGCTGAAGTCCGCCTCGGGCACGTTCTCGGACGGCGGTCCCGTCGCCTTCCTCTCGTCCTGGCAGACCTACGGGTTCGCGCTGACGGGTGTCAGCGCGATCCTGCTGCTGGAAAACGCGCTGCAGGCCGGCTGGCTCGCCGCGTCACAACCGGCGCTGACCATCGGTGACGCCACGGTGAGCCTGCTGCTCGGCGTCACGTTGTTCGGGGAGGAGATCCGGACCGGCTGGTGGCTCCTGCCCGAGGCGATCGGGGTCGGGCTCATCGCGTGGGGCGTGCTGAGGCTCAGCCGCGTGGTACCCACCATGCACTGACTGACGAGACACAGACCGGTCGGGCCGACTGCGCGTCAAAGCCGTTCCGCCTGGCGGAGGAGGACTCGGGGGCGGTGCGCAGTCGGCCGAGGGCTGATGACCGGTCGCGCCGGGGATGCCGGGCCGGGCGCGGGAGATGCCGGGCGGGCGCGGGAGATGCCGGGCCGGGCGCGGGAGATGCCGGGCGGGCCACGGCCACGGTCAGGTGCGGTCCGGGTCCTCGGCGAGGCGGGCCGCGGTCTCCAGCAGCAGCGCGTGGACGAACGCCTGCGGAAGGTTGCCGCGCAACTGGCGCTGGGCGATGTCGAACTCCTCCGCGTACAGACCCGAGGCTCCGCAGGCGGCGCGGTTGCGTTCGAACCAGCGGTGCGCCTCGACCGGGTGGCCCTGCTGGTGTTCGGCGAGCGCCATGACGAACCCGCACAGCAGGAACGCGCCCTCGGCTTCCTCGAGGGGCCGGTCGTCGTGGCGGAAGCGGTAGACGAAGTGGTCGTGGGAAAGCCGACGGTGGCAGGCGGTAACGGTGGCCCGGGTGCGGGCGTCGTCCGCGGGCAGCGCGCCGCGTACGGAGGGCAGCAGCAGCGCGGCGTCCACGTCGGGGTCACCGGGCGCGCGCTGCCAGTGGCCGTCGGCGTGCAGACAGGTCCTGGAGGTGGCGGCGAGGACGGTGTCGGCGAGACGGGTGCAGGTGTCGGCGAGCGGATGGCGCGGCGCCGCGGCGGCCATGGCACGCAGTCCTGCCACGCAGGCCAGCCGGCTGTGGGTCCACTGCCTGGCGTCAAGCTCCCAGATCCCGGCGTCGGGCTGCCGCCAGCGTTCCGCGATGGCGCTCACCGCGAGGTCGACCGCCCGCCACGCGTCGGCGTCCAGCCGGTTGAGGCGTTCGGCCGCCGCGAAGAGGAGGAGGGCTTCGCCGAAGCAGTCGAGCTGGAACTGCTGCCTGACCCGGTTGCCCACCCGGCTGAAACCGCCCGGGTAGCCGGGCAGGTCCAGTTCACGCTGGTTGGGGACGGGCGTGCCGTGCACGGTGTACGCGGGTGCCAGATGCGGGCCGTCGGCCCGCAGGCGCTCGCCGACGAATCGTACGGCGGCGTCCAGGAGCTGCGGAGTCCCGGCGGCCGCCGCGGCCTGCCCCGCGTAGCTCTGGTCGCGGATCCACACGTACCGGTAGTCGTAGTTGCGCCCTTCCTCGGCGCGTTCGGGCAGGCTGGTGGTGGCCGCCGCGACCATCCCGCCGCCGGGGGTGGTCAGGCCGCGCAGGACGGCATATGCACGGCGCGCGTCAGGCGTGGCGATGGTGTGTTCGAGCGCGGGCACGGCCTTGCGCCACGCCTCTTCGGTCGCGTCCCAGGCCTGTTCGGCCTGCGGGGGCGTGCGGGGCAGCGGCGACGCGGAACATTCCAGGACCAGGTCGTGCCGCTGACCGGGCTTCAGTTCGATCTCGGCGGCCAGGCCCTGGCCGCGAGCGACGGCCAGGGCGGCGCCCTGCCACCGCAGGCGGTGGGACCCCGAGTTCAGGTACCACAGGCCGTCGTCGCTGCGGTGCACGGAAGTAAGGGAGCCACGGCCGTAGTCGGCGTGCGGGTCGAGTACGGCCCGTACGTGGGCCGGACCGTCGACGGCGCGCAGCTGCCGCAGCAGGACGAGGCGCTCCGGCTCACCGGGGAAGGCGAGGGCCTCGCGGCACTCGAGCAGACCTTCCGTGGTGACCCAGCGGCTGCGCCAGATCAGGGTGCCCTCCTCGTAGTACCCGCCGAAGACATGGCGGGCGCGCGGGGTGACGGCGTACACGCCCCGGCCGCCGATGAGGGAGGCGAAGACTGCGTCGTCGTGCCAGGCGGGTGCGCACAGCCAGGCGATGTCGCCGTCCGGACCGATCAGCGCCCCGCGCTCCCCGTCGGCCAGCAACGCGTAGTCGTGCAGCGCGTGGGGCGGAAAGGGTGTGCTCATGGGTGCTGCCTCCTGGTTCAGGATCGACCGGGCGCCTCGTCGCCGCCTGCCGACGAGGCCCGCTCGAGACGCTCCAACGACTCGGGCCGTACGGCTACCCGTTCTCGCGAGGCGCAAGGATCGCTGCTCACAGGGCCGGTGCGGGTACCGGACGGGTGGGGACGCGTGTCCCTTCGACGGCTCCCCGGCCGGGGGGGCCACTGGTGCGGACCGCTGTGTGCCCTCCTCCGCTCCCCCTCTGCGCAGCCACCGGTCCTCGCTCTGCGTGAGTCACCTGGATGCCGTACACCACCGAGCTTCCCGCGCTCCGGCGACGGACGCTGATCGGAGTACGGACTCCGATCGCAGGCGCGCGCTGATCGGGGACTCGAGGGCCTTCCGCGACGTCAGCGACCCGGCATCGAGCAGGCCCGATACGAGGCCGCGCAGGGAGGAGATCGGCATGGGCACCGCCTTGTCACGGGAGTGGGAACACGCCGTCGTCACCGGCGGCGCCGGGTTCGTCGGTTCGCACCTGTGCGCCGCCCTGCTGGACGCGGGCGCGGCTGTCACCTGCGTGGACGACTTCAGCACCGGCCGCCCCGAGAATGTGTCCGCCCTGCTGGACCGCCCCGGATTCACGCTGGTACGGGAGAACGTCGCCGAGGGGCTCACCGTCGAGGGACCTCCCGATCTCGTACTCCATCTCGCTTCCCCGGCCTCCCACGCCGACTATCTGCGCCTGCCCCTGCACACGATGGAGACCGGCAGCCTCGGTACGCGCAACGCCCTGGAGCTCGCGCGCCGCTCCGGAGCACGCTTCCTGCTCGCCTCGACGTCCGAGGTCTACGGCGACCCGCAGGAGCACCCCCAGGACGAGCGGTACTGGGGCCATGTGAACCCGGTGGGACCACGGAGCGTGTACGACGAAGCGAAGCGGTTCGGTGAGGCCCTCACCACCGCTCATTCCGATGCGAAGGGCACCGACACCGCCATCGTGCGGCTCTTCACCACCTACGGCCCGCGGATGCGGGGCAACGACGGCCGTGCGGTGCCGACCTTCGTCCGGCAGGCGTTGCAGGGCCAACCCCTCACCGTGACCGGGGACGGCCACCAGACCCGCTCGCTGTGCTACGTCGACGACACCGTCCGCGGCATCCTCGCGAGCGCGGCGCACGGCATGCGCGGCCCCGTCAACATCGGCGGTCCCGCCGAGCTCACCATGCTCGACCTGGCACGCCTCGTCATCGAGCTCACCGGATCGAGGTCGGAGATCCGCTTCATCGAGCGGCCGACGGACGACCCGGCCGTGCGCTGCCCGGACATCACCCTGGCCCGCGACAAGCTCGGCTGGGAACCCGAGGTGGCCGCTGAGGAGGGCCTGCGGCGCACGATCGACTGGTTCCGCGCCACTGCCGGCCGTTGACCGTCGCGAGCGCCCGCCTCCCGGCCGACGCCCCGGAAGCGGCACCGGCTCCGCCCGGTCCGCCGCACCCCGGCTTCGCTCCGGTCCCGTCACGTCGGTGGCCATGTCCCGACCGGTTTGGACACCCGGCTCATCGCATCGCCGAAAGGCCTCGGACCCCATGCGCATCCTCGGAAACCACGCTCTCTGCCAGGACCCCGCCGCCGCCCGCCCGGAGCGGGCGGCCCGGGCGGCGACCGCCCTCGCCGCCGTCGGTCGTCGGGTCGTCGTCACCAGGGGCCACGGCGAACGGGAGCCCACCGCGAAGGTCGCGTGGACGCACGGTCGCGGCCTCGGCCGGGTCATGGATCCCCGGCAGCCGACAGGGGTGCCGGCCGGATCCCGGGGGGCGGTGGCCGACGGCACCGGACCCGCCGGTCCCGCCGCAGCGGCCGGGACGCCGGTCGTCTCGCTGTTCGCGCCGGTGGTACCGGCCGAGCGACGGCGCCCCTTCGGCGTACCGCACGTCCTGCTCGGGGATCGGACGGCGGCGGGCACGAGCAGCAGGACCCGGCACTGCCCGGCGTCGGGTCGTCCATGCCCCGAGGGGACGAGCGACGCCGCGGTGCTCGCCGTCATGACGACTCTCTGTGAGGAACGACCGGCCGGGACCGGGAACTCTCCGCCTGCCCGTGGAACGCGCCGGGCGCATCCCGACGCGGACGCCTCGCCGCGGCCCTGCGAGGTTCCCGCCCCGGGCGGCGGGCCCGAAACGGAACGAGGAGCGACCGTATGAACATCCTGTTGTGGCATGTGCACGGCTCCTGGACGACGGCTTTCGTCCAAGGCGCCCACACCTACCTCGTTCCCGTTCCCCCGGCCCGCGGCCCGGACGGACTCGGGCGGCCCCGCACCAGCTCCTGGCCCGCCTCGGTACGGGAAGTGACGCCGGAGGAGCTGCGGGACACTGAGGTGGATCTGGTCCTCCTCCAACGGCCGCACGAGCTCGAGCTGGCCGAACGCCGGCTCGGCGGTCGCCGCCCGGGCCGTGATGTGCCCGCCGTCTATCTCGAGCACAACGCGCCGGACGGCGCCGTCCCCGACAGCCGCCACCCGTTCGCCGACCGCGCCGATCTGACGCTGGTTCATGTCACCCACTTCAACCGGCTGTTCTGGGACTGCGGTACCACCCGTACCGAGGTGATCGAGCACGGCATCGTCGACCCGGGGCACCAGTACACCGGCCGGCTCGCCCGTGCGGCCGTCGTCGTCGACGATCCCGTCCGGCGCGGCCGTCGTACCGGTACGGATCTGCTGCCCGCCCTGGCGCAGGCGACACCGCTGGACGTCTTCGGCATGCGCACGGAGGGTCTCGCCGCGCACCTCGGTCTCAGCGAGGAGGAGTGCCGTACCGCCGACCTGCCCCAGTCCGAGCTGCACAGGGCGATGGCGGAGCGCCGTCTGTATCTGCATCCGGTGCGCTGGACGTCCCTGGGCCTGTCGCTGCTGGAGGCCATGCACCTCGGCATGCCGGTCGTCGCGCTCGCCACGACGGAGGCGGTCGAGGCGGTCCCGCGCGGCGCGGGCGTGCTGTCCACCCGCCCGCACATCCTGGCCCGGGCCGCGCGGCACTATCTGCACGAACCGGAGGCCGCGGCCGCGGACGGCGCCCGCGCCCGCCAGGCCGCCCTCGCACGCTACGGCCTCAAGCGCTTCCTCGACGACTGGGAGCGCGTCATGACGGAGGTGCGCTCATGACCTCATCCCTGAAGCCCTTTCGCACGGGCTTCCCCGACTCCGAGGGCCCCGGCTCGCTCGAGATCGCGCTCGTCTCGGAACACGCGAGCCCGCTCGCCGCCCTCGGCGGGGTGGACGCGGGCGGACAGAACGTCCATGTCGCCTTTCTGGCACACGCGCTCGCCGACCGGGGGCACCGGGTCACCGTCTACACCCGCCGGGACTGCCCGGACCTGCCGGACCGGGTGGCGCTGCGAAACGGGGTCGAGGTGCGCCATGTGCCCGCGGGTCCGCCGGAGCCGATACCCAAGGACGAACTCCTCCCCCATATGGGGGCCTTCGGCCGCCATCTGGCCCGGACCTGGCAGGTGAGGGCACCCGACCTGGTCCACTCGCACTTCTGGATGTCGGGGCTCGCCTCCCTGCAGGCCGTGCGCGAGTTGGGGCTGCCCCTGCTGCACACGTACCACGGGCTGGGCACGGTGAAGCGACGGCATCAACGGCTGGCGGACACCAGTCCGTCCAACCGGATCACCTTGGAGACGGAGGTCGGCCTGGCCTCGGACCGGATCATCGCCACCTGCCGGGACGAGGTCGTCGAACTGGGCAGAATGGGCATTTCCGCCGCCAAGGTGGACGTCGTGCCGTGCGGGGTCGACACCGAGCAGTTCACCCCGCGAGGACCGGCCGCGAAGCGCGGTGTCCATCCGTATCGGCTGATCCAAGTCGGCCGCCTGGTCGCGCGCAAGGGTGTCGCGGTCTCCGTCGCGGCCCTGACCCAGCTGCCGGACACGGAACTCGTCATCGTCGGCGGTCCCCCGGCCAACCGGCTCGACGGCGATCCCGAGGTGCGCCGGTTGCGTGACATCGCCGACGAGGCCGGTGTCGCCGACCGGGTCCGCTTCACCGGCAGGGTCCCGGGTCACGAGGTGCCCCCGCTGCTGCGCGGAGCCGACGTCGTGGTGTGCCCGGCGGACTACGAGCCGTTCGGCATCGTCCCGCTGGAGGCCATGGCCTGCGGCAAACCCGTCGTCGCCGGCGCGGTGGGCGGCCACCTGGACACCGTCGCGGACCCGGGCACCGGCCGGCTGGTGCCGCCCCGCGACCCCGGGGCCCTCGCCGGGGCGGTCGGTGAGCTGCTCTCCGACCCAGAGGCGCGGGCAGCCTGTGGCGCCGCCGGGCGGCGTCGCGTCCTGCGCCGGTACGGCTGGGCACGGATCGCCGCAGCGACCGAGGCGGCGTACTGCGCCGTACTCGAGGCACAGCCGTCCGCGGCGGTGATGGTCTGAGGCAGTCCCCTCCGTCCCGGCCCGCGCGGCGCCCGGGCCGGGACACGGCGATCTACCTGTCCACGGCCCGGAACACCTGCCGCGACTCCTGAAGGCGCAGCTCCTCCAGCGTGCGCAGCTGCCGCTGCGCTCGTTCGAACAGCTCCTCGAGATTGTGCCGGTCCAGACGTCCGTCGTCGTCCGCGAGCTGGAGCAACAGCCGCCATCCGGCGGCCTTTCCCTCGACGCCGAGCCGAAGGAACTCAAGTTCGAGCACATTGCTGAGCGGAGAACGTCCTACCAGACGGCCGTTGGTCTTCAGGCGTCCCGCCTTCTCGGACGCCCACGCCGCGCCGACCTTGTAACGGTGTGAGGACACCCCGAGCCGCCTCATGATGTCGAGCAGGCTCCTGCGGTCCTCCGCGATCTCGGCGGCGATCGGCGCCAAGGCCCTGCCGAGCGGCGAGCCGTGAAGGGCCCGGACCGTGTACTGGGCGCGCTCGCAGCCGATGGTCGAACCCGCCAGATGGTCGTTGAGGTAGACACCGAGCAGGTCCGTACGGATGCGCCCGCCGTGCCGAGCCTGTGTCGTCATGGGCTGTCCCCTTTCCCGGCGCTTACCGGTTTCCCGGTGCTTCCCGCCGTCCCGGCCGCCCGAAGGCGGCGAGACCGCACGGGTACCCGCTCCGCCCGGAGCCCACCCGTCCCGCGGCACCCTCCGTATCGCCGCCATGCCGGCGTCAAGCACGCCTGGGCCGATGGGGAACGGTGCGTGTCGCACGGCGCATACGGGTCCCGGTGCCGCGAAGCTGAGCCGGGGGATGACGCGGGAAGCCGGGTGGCGAGAGAGGACATGTTCGATGGAGCCGGTCATCTTGGTGCCTCACGCCCTGGCCGCCGCGGCCGTCACCCCGGAAAACCTGGACGCGGCGCGCGCCCAGATGGGCTTCTCGCTCGCCTGGCACATCGTGCTGGCCTGCCTCGGCGTCGGCCTGCCCCTGCTGACCATGATCGCGGAGTGGTGGGGTCTGCGGACCGGTGATCCCTCGTACCGCCTGCTGGCCCGACGGTGGGCGCGTGCCATGGGCGTGCTCTTCGCCGTCGGGGCGGTGTCCGGCACCATCCTGAGTTTCGAACTGGGCCTGCTGTGGCCCGGCCTGATGGGAATCTACGGTCAGGTCATCGGCCTGCCGTTCGCCATGGAGGGCATCGCCTTCTTCATCGAGGCGATCTTCCTGGGCATCTATCTGTACGCGTGGGACCGGCTGCCGCCACGCACCCATCTGCTCACGGGCGTGCCCATCGTCGTCGCCGGTGTCGCGTCCGCCTTCTTCGTCGTGGCCGCCAATGCCTGGATGAACCAGCCGCGCGGCTTCACCGTGCGGGACGGCAAGGTGGTGCACGTCGACCCCTGGGCGGCGATGTTCAATCCGGCGACACCACCGCAGACGACGCACATGATCCTGGCGGCGCTCATGGTGGCCGCATTCCTCACCAGCAGCGTCTACGCGGTCGCGCTGCTGCGCGGCCGCCGGGACCGCTACCACCGCCTGGGCCTCACTCTTCCCCTGGCCCTGGGCGCGGTCGTCACCCCGGTCCAGTTGGTCGTCGGGGACTGGGCCGCACGGTTCGTCGCGCACTACCAGCCGGTCAAACTGGCGGCGATGGAAGGCGTCTACGGCACCGGCAGCCACGTACCCCTGACCGTCGGCGGGATCGCGGGACACAACACCCTGCAGTACGGGCTGAAGATCCCCGACGGGCTGTCCCTGCTGGTCGGTTACAGCCCGAACACGGTGATCAAGGGACTCGACCGGGTACCGCCCGGCCTGCGTCCCCCGGTCACCGGGGTTCATCTGGTTTTCGACCTCATGGTCGGCTGCGGTCTCTTCCTGCTCGCGGTGAGCGTGTGGCTGCTCGTACTCGCGCTGCGCCTCAGGCGCCACCCCGGCCCCTGGCTGGAGGGCGCGAGCCGCACGCTGCGCTTCTTCCTCGCGCTCGGGGCACTCTCCGGACCGGCGGCGGTCATCGCCCTCGAGTGCGGCTGGACGGTGACCGAGGAAGGACGCCAACCGTGGGTCGTATGGGGCCTGCTGCGGGTCCAGGACGCGGTGAACGTCGCTCCAGGGCTGCTGGCCGGACTGTGGCTCGTGGTGGGCGTCTATGTGCTGCTGACCGTGGGCACGGTCTACGTGCTCCGCCGGCTGACACGCGAACGGCCCGTCCCCCTCGCTCCCCAGGAGCACGACGTCCGGGAGTACCCCGTTGTCTGAGATGTCCGACCGCTCGCACACCCCGCCCATGGGCACCATGGCGACAGGGGGACGCTGATGCTCGCCGACGCGGCTCTGGCCGTCATGTGGATCGGCCTGACCTGTTACGCCCTGTTCGGCGGCGCCGACTTCGGTGCCGGCCTGTGGGACCTGCTCGCCGGTGGCGTCCGGCGCGGCCAGGCCCCCCGCCGGCTCATCGAGCACAGCATCGGCCCGGTCTGGGAGGCCAATCACGTCTGGCTGATCTTCGTCGTGGTCATGCTGTGGACGGAGTTCTCCCCGGTGTTCGCGGCGGTGATGTCCACGCTGTACATCCCCCTGACCCTCACCGCCCTGGGCATCATCGCGCGCGGCGCCGCGTTCGCCTTCCGCAAGGCCAGTTCCGAGGTGTGGCAGCAGCGACTGTTCGGCGGCTTCTTCGCGCTCTCCTCGGTCGTCACGCCCTACTTCCTCGGCTCGGTCGCCGGAGCCGTCGCCTCGGGGCGCGTTCCCCCCGGACTGGCGAAGGGAGACCTGGTCACCAGCTGGCTCAATCCGACCTCGGCGCTCGGCGGCGTACTCGCCGTTCTCACCTGCGGATACCTGGCGGCGGTCTACCTGAGCGGTGACGCCGTCCGGGCCGGCGATCCGGATCTGTCGGCCTACTTCCGGCGCAGGGCGCTGGTCATTGGAGGGGTGACGGGCGTCGTGGCGCTGATCGGCATCGTGGTGCTCCGTGCGGACGCCCCGGGCCTCTTCCACGGGCTCACCCACCGGGCGCTGCCGCTGGTCGGGGTGTCCGCCGTGCTGGGCGCGGTCGGTCTGGCCCTGCTCCTGCGCGCGAAGCTGACGCTCGTGCGTGTCACGGCGGCCGCAGCCGTCGCCGCCATCCTGTGGAGCTGGGGCGCCGCCCAGTACCCGCTGATGCTGCCCCCTTCGGTCACCGTCGCCGACAGCGTCTCCCAGCCCTCCGTGCTCGTCGTCACCCTCGCCGCCCTGGGGGTGGGCGCGGTACTGCTCGTTCCGTCGCTGCTGTGGCTCTACGCGCTCTTCCAGCTGCGCCTCGTGCCCGAGCAGCCACAGGACGGGAGTTAGCCGGTGGCCGCCCGGGGCACCCGGCGTCCCGGGCGAGCCCGACCGGGGCCGCCATGGCGAACCGGAGGTGCTGAAGGTGGGACACGGAGGCAACGTCGTCAACGAGCTGGTGACGGACCACCGCGAGGTGGAAGAGCTGTTCGGCAGGATCGACGCGCTGCCGCCCGGCGACAAGGACCGCAAGGTCTACGCCGAGCAGGTCACCATGGAACTCGTGCGGCACTCGGTGGCCGAGGAGGCTCACCTCTACCCGGCCGTGCGCGAGTACCTGCCCGACGGGGACACGATCGCCGACCGGGAGATCCAGGACCACTCCAGGGCCGAACAGATCATGAAGGACCTGGAGAGCCTGGAGGCCGGCGATCCCGAGTTCGACCGTCTGATCGGCAGGTTGATGACCGAGATCCGCGCGCATGTGGCCGACGAGGAGGAGAACCTCTTCCCCAAGCTGATGCAAGCGGCTCCCACGGAGGCGCTCGACGAACTGGGCGAGAAGGTCCGGCGGGCGAAGAGGACGGCGCCGACGCGTCCGCACCCGTCCGCCCCGGACACGCCGCCGGCCAACAGGCTGCTCGCCCCCGGGGCCGGAGTCGTCGACCGGATCCGTGACGCGCTCTCGGGCCGCGGGGAGAGGGACTGAAGGTCGCCCGGAGCAGTCACGCCGCCGGGGAGATCACCGAGCGCATCGACCACCTCGGCAAGAGCTCCCCTCCCCGCGGTGCTCACTCGCGTGTGCACGTACGCACGCCGGGCACCAGGTCAGTGCCGCCTTCCGCGTGCGCTTCGTGCGGTATCGTCCGGCCCGTTGGACGGAGCGCCGCGGCGCGGCGGGCCCGAGCCGACGGAGCCGACGAGCACGCCCCGCACGGCGCAGGGCGAAGGCCCGCACGGCGGCAGGGCTGAGCCCCTACGGCGACAGTGCGGAGGGATTTCGACGAGGTGCCGACCATGACCCACACCGCGATGCCCGGCCCGCCTGCCCGGGTACACCGGCGCCTCGACGGATGACCCCCCGTCCCGAGCCGGGCCCGGGTGAGGGCCCGGGTGCCGCGGCGGCCCGGCTCACCGGGCGTCCGGTCACCCGTGTGCGACAGATGTCCGGGGCACTCACCGAGGTCACCCTCGACGGCGACGGTGTGGTGATGGTCAAGCGCGGCGAGGACCCCCGCGCGGTCCGGGCGGAGGCGGCGGGGCTGCGCTGGCTGGCGGAGGCCGGAACGGTCCGCCTTCCCGCCGTGCACGGCCAGGACCCGCACTGGCTGGTGACCGACCGCGTCCCGCCGGGCCGTCCTGGCGCCGAGGCCGCGGCCCGGCTCGGCCGGGAGCTGGCCGCCCTGCACGCCTGCGGCGCGCCCGCGTTCGGCGCGCCGCCACCCGACGGCCCCGAGGACGCGTACATCGGCCTCGCCCCGATGCGCAACATCCCGAGCGCAGACTGGCCGGTCTGGTACGCCGAGCACCGGGTGCTTCCCTATGTGCGCCGCGCGGTGGACAACGGCGCGTTGCGCAAGGCCGAGGCGAGCGTCATCGCAGCGGTCTGCGACCGATTGCCCGAACTGGCCGGGCCCGCGGAGCCACCTGCCCGACTCCACGGCGACCTGTGGAACGGGAACCTGCTGTGGGGCGCCGACGGCCACGCCTGGCTCATCGATCCGGCCGCGCACGGCGGACACCGGGAGACCGATCTGGCGATGCTCCACCTGTTCGGCTGCCCGTACCTGGACCAAGTGCTCGACGGCTACCAGGAGGTGGCGCCGCTCGCCGAAGGGTGGGCGGACCGCATCGCACTGCACCAACTCTTCCCGCTGCTGGTCCATGCGGTGCTGTTCGGCCGCGGATACGGCACGCAGGCGGTCGAGGCGGCGCGGGCCGCGCTGAGCCGCTGACCCCGAGCATGCGGCCACGGGAACGTGCACCGCGTGCCTGCCGCGGATGGCAGACGGGTACGGTCGCCTGACCAGCACGCCGGAAGGAGACTCGATGTCCCGCGCCGCCGCATCGTTCGCATTGCTGCCCGGCGCCGACGACTCGCCCGTGATCCTTCATGTGCCGCACTCCGCACGCCGGATACCCCGGGCCGTGCGCGCGGGCATCCTTCTCGACGACACGGCCCTGGCCCAAGAGCTGGACCACATCACGGACGCACACACCGCCGAACTGGCCGGTCTCGCCGCCGAGGCCGCCGTCGTCACGCCCTGGCGGTTCGTCAACCGCCTGTCGCGGCTGGTGGTCGACCCGGAGCGGTTCCCGGACGAGCGGGAGGAGATGCTCGCCGTGGGGATGGGCGCGGTCTACACCCGTACCACGCACCTGGGCCCCTTGCGGGCGGCGGACACCGACCCGCAGCCGGTGCTCGGGCGCTACTTCCACCCGTATGCGGAGGCCATGACGGCGGCGGTGGCGGACCGGCTGGACGCCACCGGCCGGGCCGTGGTCCTCGACGTCCACTCCTATCCGACCACCCGCCTGCCCTACGAACTGCACGACGGACCCCGGCCACCGATCTGCCTGGGGACCGACCCCTTCCACACGCCGCCCGAGCTGCTCGCGTCGGCACGGGAGGCGTTCACCGGGTTCGGGGGGACGGGGATCGACAGCCCGTTCTCAGGGGCGTATGTGCCGCTGAAGTTCTACGGCACGCGGCTGGAGGTCACCGCCCTGATGGTGGAGATCCGTCGCGACACCTACATGTCAGAACCGGGCGGAGCCGCCGGACCCGGCATCACCCGTCTCGCGTCCTCGCTGGCCGCTCTGGTCGACGCGCTGTCCTGACTGCGTACGGACTGCTCGGGGCAGCAGGGGAGCCTTCCGACGACCTTGTTTGATGCGGTCGCGCGACGTTCGATGCGGTTGCGCGACCCGACGATGCTCGCTGCGGCGCCGCGGGCGCGCAGGGCGCGACAACAGCTGAAACGGCAACCCGGGGTGGTCATCCCGTCACAGGATGTTCGATCCCGCACGGAGTCCGGCCTTCGGGATTGCGCGCGGCGCCATCTCGATGAAAGGTGAGGAGAAGGGTGGCGTCCCGCCCTCGCGACGACCTGTCGGGTGCCACCGCTGCGGATCGACTCGCATAGGAGACCTCATGTCGACGTCACAGCCTGATGCGTCACGTCGTCCGTCCGATGACCGGGCCACGCCGGACGAGCTGCTGCATGTGGCTCCGCCGGAGGCCGCACCGGATGACCTGGTCCTCGCCTCGGGCAGGGACATCACCCCCAGCGCCCTCGCCTGGGCGGAGCGCAAGCTCGCGTCCGAGGGGCGGGCCGCGCTCGACAAACTGCTGCCCTAGCGGTTCCCGGTCCCGGTACGTACCGGGACCGGCACGGCCCGTGCCGCCGACCGGTCCTTGTACGACCGTCGGGGTCCCGGCAGGACCGCCCTCGGGCAGCCGCGTTCAGACGGCCACCGGCAGACCGTTCTCGCCGTCCGTCTCGTCCGCCGTGTCCTGCGCCGCCCTCTTGCGGTGGCCCGCCAGGAGCAGCGCGTCCGCGGCCGCCACTGCCTCGTGCGCGTTCCGGGTTCCCGTCATGACGCACAGCGTGTAGCTGACGTCCTCCAGCTCTCGTGCCGTTTCCAGCGTCTCCCTCTCGGCGAGCGCGATCTGCAGGGTGGCGTACCGGGTGAGCAGCCCTCTTACGACCTTCGCGTCCGGAACGAGCACAGTGAGGCCCTCTCTCTCGATTTTCGAGCCGTGTGCCCCGGCATGGCCGGGCCATGCACAACTCGGTCCACAGGGGGCCACTTTGGCACGATCTCGACCCTCCGGCGCACAACCCGACGCCCCAGAGGTCGTGCTGAATCGACAATGAGCAACGGAATCTGCAGTCGATACGGTCGAATCGTGCGTGTCACGGTCGCGTCCCACCCCGGACAGGCCCCGAAGGCCGGGGGTTTCCTCCTGGGTTGCGGTGTGCATCCACCCGTCGGCGGGGAATACGGTAGGGAACGCGATCTTGACCGAACTCGCCTCCTGGTTCCGTGACGTGCGCGGACCATACTGGGAGGCGGCCCTCACCCCGATCCCCCAGAGTGATCCATGGCTAAGTCCTCCACCGCCCGCGCCACGGCTCCCGAGACAGTGTGGCTGGCACGCGGGCGCCACCTCGGCACAGGCGCCGAGGAGACGGTCCGGCAACGGCTGCAGGAGCTGAAGAGCAGCGCCGTCATCCAGGACCATCTCGAGTTCGACGGCTCCGGCGACGACACGCCCGAGCGCGCCTTCGAAGCCCGCTGGCTGGTCGCCGACGACATCGTCGTGCGGGCGCGTCTGAACCTGGGCGCGCCCGACACCAAGGACGACGTGCAGGACTGGGTGCTGGTGGCCGAGGCGGACCGGCCCTGGAAGCTCGACTGGCCTTCGCCTGCCACCGTCTTCTGGCCCGAGGACGCCGACGCCCCCTGGGACCACGACGTGGTTCCCGGACTCCGCTTGCGGGACATCAACCCGCTGCCCACGGACGACCGTGCGCTTCGGCGTCTGCTCAAGGAGTGCGCGCGCCACAGCTGGAGCATCCACGTGGTCGTACACGAGGCCATGACGCCCGACGAGAACGGGCGGCGCCCGCTGGCGCCGTTGCTGCCGCCCAGCCTGCGGCACCGGATCGTGGAGCACCGAGCCGCGCCCGAACAGTTCCAGGTGGTCAACTGGGCTCTGTACGACCTCGGGGTGCGGGTGCCCCGCGGCGGCGCCGTCGTACTCCCCGCGGCGCCCGCCGGCCCCGGTGTCGACGACAAGACCTTCAGCGTGCGCTCCGTGTTTCTCGACGGTACGGAACCCACGGATCTGCTCGACACCGTGCGGCGCTACGCCGACCAGCCCGGTCCCCTGCCCGACGGGGCCGGCGAAGCCCTGTCCGGACTGCGCGAGCAATGGCACCTGACGACCCTGGAGGAGGAGCTGGACCAGGCGCGCCGCCAGCTCGCCTCGTACGCCGAGGCACTCGACGCCATGACCAGGTCGCGCGACCTGTATCGGGAGGCGGCCGAGCTCGCCCATGAGGCACTGGAGGCTTACCGGGAGTCCGGCAGGCTGCCGTCACCGCGCCAGGAACAGCGCAAGCGGGAAGGTTTCTCCTTGCGCGCCCTGGCCAAGCCCCTGGAACGCGTGCGGGACGGCGCCAAGCTGCTCCGCCCGCCGGGCGTCGAGGACCACACACCCGGCACCGCCGCCCCGGACGAAGAGCCCGAGGCGGCCGGACACCGGGCGGAGCCTGCGGACGCCGGGGAGCGGGACCGCTGAGCAAGCGAAAGGGCCCCGCCGAGTGCCAGGGGGAGGGCATCGGCGGAGCCTGGCGGCCCGGGGTCGCCAGGAGCGAGGGCGCCCACGGGCGGTACCGATGCTGCTGCCCGGCTCGTACGGAGTATGCGCCGCCGCCTGGCCGGGCGGCACACGCCCGGGACCGAACGCGGGGCCTGCTCCGGGTCCGAACTGCCACGTGTAGAGAGTGAATCGGAGGGTACCTGGAGCCGGACTCGCCGCCGGGCACCTGCCCGGCGGCGAGAAGTTGATCACTTCCGGAGCGCGGCCCGCGGTGCATCGGGCGCACGCACCGGGGTAGGCGAGCCCCGCACGCAGTACGTATGGGAGGACATTGTGTCGGCTGAGCAGACCCCCCTGACCATCGAGGTGACGATGCCCCGGGAGGACGTCGCGCTGGTCATCGTGAACGGTCACCTGGACGTCGACACGGCGACGGAGCTGCACCACCACCTCGCCAACCAGATGCACCACGGGCGACGACATCTGCTGCTGGATCTCTCGTCGGTGCCGTTCATGGACTCGTCCGGAATCAATATCATCCTCAAGTCCTACAAGGAGACCCGGCAGGTCGGCGGCTCCGTAGGACTGATCGATCCGGCCCCCGCGGTACAGCGGATCCTCGATCTGACGGGGGTGACCCTGACCGTCCCGTCCTTCAAGAACGCCGAGGACGCGCTCTTCGGGCTGGGGGATGCGGTGAGCCGACCGTAACGGAAGAGCACGCCTCGGGTGCACCGGCGCCACCAGCCGGAATGCTCGGGTCGGGCCCCTGGATCCACGGCCGTCCGCGTGGGCAGTGCGCGCACGCGGACGGTCCACACACCGGTAATACTTGCCGTTTGACAACTATAGCCGTGAGGCAACAAAGTGTGGGAGGCATCGAACGCACGGAGGGAACTGGAATGTTGCGGTGGGCGGAGCCGGCTCTGCACGCCGACCGGCCGCGGCACGCGCTCGACGTCCCCACGGGGAGAGCGGGCCTGCCCTCGGCTCACGCCGAACGGGCGTCCGTCCCGTCTTCCTCCTGGATCTGCGCCGCCGCGGTGGCGCAGAGGGCCTCCAGGCCCTGCAGCAGGGCCGTGCGCTTGGCCACGGGCATCTGGGCCAGCACGGACTCCAGGGCGCGCTCGCGCCGTGACCGCAGCTCGGCCAGGAAGGACCTGCCCCGTCGGCTCAGGTGCAGCTGCAGCTCGCGCCGGCTGATGGAGCTGGCCGCCCGCTCCACGTACCCGACCGCCTGCAGGCGGTCGCACAGTCGGCTCGTCGACGGCGGGGTCGATCCCAGCGCGTCGGCGAGCGTACGCAGGTTGATGCCCTCCTGGTGCTCCAGGATGAAGAGCACCCGCAGCTGGGAGGCGGAGACGGGCGCGGTCGAGGCACGTCCCCACAGGACTTCCAGCAACTCCGCCGCCTCTGAGGTCACACGCGCCACCTCGCTCGGCTCAGGACGCAGGCTGGAGGAAGGCACCGTCTCACTCTCCCAGGCTTCTCGGATGCTGTCGGCCTGCAGGGACCACAGCTCACGGACAACGATAGATACAGGCACCGGCGCACGGGTGGACGACCCCTCCAGGGCATGAGTCCGGAATCGTACTAGTGGAAGAATGGCGTATCCGACATCGTGAACAGATTCGTGGCAGCCGAGAGGGCGCTTCGGAACGCGGCTCCGCACCGGTTGGTGCATGCGCTCCGGGAAGTGCTGGGCGGGCAGTACACGGCCGAGGCCGTCGAACTGCTGATGGCCGACTACGGGCGCACCATCCTGCAGCCCGTCTCCACGGGGCCCCACACCTGCGAACCCGTATCGATGCACGGCACCACGGCGGGCCGTGCATTCGGCGCGCAGGACCCGGTCGTGGAGGAGACCGGCGACCTGTCCCGGGTTCACCTGCCGGTGACCGTAAGGGGGGACCGGCTCGGTGTGCTGGTGGTCACACTGCCGTTCGAGGGCGTCGCGGAGGCCCTTCCCGATCTCGTCGAGATCGCGGAGGTCCTGGGCCACGAAGTGGTCGTGGCCGATCGGGACACCGACGTCTATCTGCAGGCCAGACGCAAGGACCGGCTGACGCTCGCCGCCGAGATGCAGTGGCAGCTGCTGCCCGGCCACTCGTGTGCGCGCGAGGAGTACGCGCTCGGCGCTCAGCTGGAGCCCGCCTACGCGATCTTCGGCGACAACTTCGACTGGTCCGCCGACCCGGACCGCCTGATGCTGTACATCACGAACGGGATGGGCGAGGGCATCGAGGCGTCGCTGCTGACCAGCCTCGGGATCAACGCACTGCGCAACGCCCGGCGCGCCGGGATCCCCATCGAGGACCAGGCCGCCCTCGCCGACCAGGCCGTCTTCGCCCAATACCGGGGCGCCTCCTATCTCTCGGTCCTGCTGCTCGACTTCGAACTGACCACCGGGCGGGTGAAGGTCGTCGACGCGGGCTCCCCCCGGATGCTGCGGCTGCGCGGCAGGACAGTCGAACCGGTCGGCCTCGAGGCCCAGTTGCCGCTCGGCATGTTCGAGGAGACCGACTACGTGGCGCAGGAGATCCACGTCGAACCGGGCGATCGGCTCGTCTTCGTCAGCGACGGCGTCCACGGGGCCGTCGCGCCGGGGGGCGAGGAGTACGGCGAAAAGGCCCTGTCCAAGGCGATCGCCTCGACGCGGCTGCTGCCGGCCCCGGAGGTGCCCCGCGCCGTCCTGAGAGCGCTGTCGGCTCATCGTGGCGTTCCGGACCCGGAGGACGACGCGCTCGTCGTGTGCCTTGACTGGTTCGGACGGCGGCGCGGGTCATAGGCTTTCCGTGTCCGTTGCCCGCTCGAGCGGCCCGAAGCCATACATCCGGACGGCAGTTGGCCAGGTCCCCCGATCGTTGGACGATCTTCCGGGCAGGCCCAGGTGCCATGCGCGATCTCCCATGATTACAGTTGTCGCGCGACAATGAACCGCGCTCTCCGAGGAGGCTCCCTGAAAGCCGGGGGAGCGTACGTACGAAGGAGACAGGGACGTGACGGACCAGGAGACGGCAGCGAATCGAGGAGCGTCGGCACGCGCCGTCGGGGACTTCTTGCAACGCCGTCGGGAACAGATCTCCCAGCGCTGGGCCGACGAGACGCTGTTCCGGACGGTGTTCACGGTCTCCCGCGACGAGGCGGTGGAAGCCGCCGGCGCCCTAGTGGAGGCGCTTGCCGTGGTGGCTGCCTCGGGACGGATCGAGGATCTGCGGGCCCCGGGCTTCGCGGGGGTCGCCGAGCAACTCGCGCGCATGGCGGCCTCGCGTTCGCGTGCGGGCGCCGCACCGGCCCAGATCGCCGACGAGGTGGCGGCTCTGCGCCCGTCGGTCACCGAGCTCCTGACCGCGGACCTGTCCGGGGCGGACGGCGAGGCGACCGGATCACATGTGGTCACCCTGACCGCCCTGCTGGGGACGCTGCGGCTGTTCGTCATGGAGACAGTGCTCAGTGCGGGCGAGGAAATCATCGAGCGGCAGCGTCTGCAGCTGCTCGAGGTGGCCACGCCCGTGATAAAGCTGTGGAGCGGTATCGTCGCCGTCCCGCTCATCGGCACGCTGGACAGTGCCCGCAGCCAGGTCGTGATGGAGAGTCTGCTGGAGGCCGTCGTCACCCAGCAGGCCCGGTTCGCCATCCTCGACATCACCGGAGTGCCGACGGTCGACTCGCTGGTCGCGCAGCATCTGATGAAGACGGTCGCGGCCGCGCGCCTCATGGGGGCGGAGTGCATCGTCTCCGGCATTCGGCCGGCGATCGCCCAGACCATCGTGCATCTGGGGATCGACCTGGGCTCGGTCGTCACCCGTGGGAGCCTGGCCGACGCCCTGGCCTATGCCCTGCATCAGCAGGGTACCGTGATCGTCGATCGCGCGGCCGGCGGAGGAGACCCCCGATGACCTGGGGTCTCCAGGGCCCAGCGGGCATCCACGTCCCGGTCCTCAAGCTCGGCGACGTGCTGCTCGTGACACTCCACGGTGAACTGGACGACAAGACCGCCGAACAGCTCCAGCAGGACATCGGCGAGGCCGTTGCCGGCAGTTCCGCGCGGGGTGTCGTCCTCGACGTCTCCGGGGTCGAGATCGTCGACTCCTTCCTCGGCCGGGTGTTCGCCGAGATCGCCTCCCACGCCAAGCTGCTCGCCGCGGAGACCGTGGTGGCCGGAATGCGCCCCGCGGTCGCCATCACACTGGTCGAGCTCGGCCTCACCCTGCCCGGCCTTCGCACGGCGCTCGACACCGACGAGGCTTTGCGGATGCTGAGCCGGGCGTCCACGCCCCTGTCCGACGATCCAGGACGCCGGGAGAACGCGTGACGGAGACATCGGGTCGCCTCGCCGCATGCCTGCCCATCCGCTCGGACATGGATCTGGCGTGGGTACGACAGCATGTGCGGCAAGCGGCTGCCGAGGTCGGCTTCGGCCTGGTGGAGCAGACCAAACTGATCACCGCGGCCAGCGAACTCGCGCGCAACACGCTCGTCCACGGCGGAGGCGGACAGGTCGAGTCCGCCTACCTCGACAACGGCCGCGCCCGTGGCCTCCGGCTGACCTTCACCGACGAGGGCCCCGGCATCGCGGACGTCGAGCGGGCGCTCACCGACGGCTACACCTCGGGTGGCGGCCTGGGTCTCGGCCTGGGCGGAGCGCGGCGACTGGTCCACGAGTTCTCGATCGAAACCTGTCCCGGCCATGGCACGTCCGTCACCGTGGTGTGCTGGGCCGCCGTGCCGCCGCGCCCGCGGGAGGAGACTCGATGACCCGTGTCTGGGACGTGCCCGTGCACGACTCGACCCGGCTCAGGGACGTCCGGATGGCGGCGAGGGACGCCTGCGGCCGTGCCGGGTTCGACGAGGACCGGGCGGCCGCCGTGGAGCTCGTCACCACCGAACTCGCCACCAACCTGCTCAAGCACGCCGGGGGTGGCCAGATACTCATGGAGACGGTGGACGCGGATCTCGACTCCGGAACGCCCTCTCCCCGGCCCGCGCTGCAGATCGTCGCGATCGACCGCGGCCCGGGCATTCCCGATCTCTCCGCCGCGCTGGGAGACGGCTTCTCGACCACGTCCTCACTGGGCGCGGGCCTCGGTACATGCGGACGTCTCGCGGACGACTTCTCCCTGCACAGCTCGCCGGGGCGCGGCACCGTCGCCCTGGCTCGGATAGGCGCCTCGGCGGGTCACCGGGGCGGACCGCAGAGCCGGCGCACCCCCGCACCGGTGCGGGCAGGAGGGATCAACATCCCCTATGCGGGGAACGACTCGGGCGATGCCTGGGCCTGCGTACGGTCCGGCGAGCGCATCACTCTGCTCCTCGCCGACGGGCTGGGGCACGGGCCGAAGGCGGCCGAGGCCTCCGACGCCGCTGTCCGGCAGCTGCGTCTGAGCGCCCATCTGGCGCCGCCGGAACTGCTCGGGGTGCTGCATGAGACGCTGCGCGCCACCCGGGGCGCCGCGGTCGCGGTCGCCCAGCTCGACCTCACCGCGCAGTGCCTCGAGTTCTCCGGCATCGGCAACATCGGTGCCCGTTTGCGCTCTGGCGACAGCTGGCAGCACCTTCTGTCGCACCCCGGCATAGTCGGTGCCCACCGACCGGCGCACATTCCCCATCTGCGGCTTCCCTGGTCGCCCGACTGCCTTCTCGTCCTGCACAGCGACGGCCTGCCCAGCCGGTGGTCCCTGCGCCCGGACATCCCCTCGGCGGTCCTCGACCCAGGAGTGACGGCAGCTCTGATCGTGCGTGACGCCAGCAGTTCGGCCCGGCCCGTCCGCGACGACACCGCGGTGACCGTGCTGTCCCCCACATCGTCGGATCGTGAACCATGACCCACACCTGGCAGATCACCAGCGTCCTCGACGCCGCCCGGGCCCGGATCGCCACCGCCCGGCTCGCGGCCGAACATGGCGTGTCCGTTCTCGACCGCACCCGGCTGGTCACCGCGGTCAGCGCACACCTGCGGCAGTGCCTCACCAAGGGCGGAACCTGGCGGCTCACCCTGGAGACCACATCTCCCTCGAAGCGTGGGCCGCAGCTGCGGCTCACCCTCCGCCCCAGCCCGGACGACAGCACCGACGCACCTACGTGGCAGGCCGCCGTCCCGGCGACGGAACGGGGCGCAAGCGGTGACATGGCGCCGGTGCGAACCGGTCCGACGGCCCTCGCCGAGTCGCTGTTCGGCGCGGACGAGGACACCGCGAGGGTCCTGGACGCCCTGACGGAACGGGAGGAGCTGGTTGCCTTCCACCGCGAGGAACTCCACCAGACCAATCAGGGCGTCCTCGCCCTGCATGCCGAACTGGACGCTGCCGGGCAGGCACAGCGTGAGCTGTTCGCGGCCGAGCGGGCCGCTCGTCACGAGGCGGAGGAGGCACGCCGACGGCTCATGTTCCTCGCCGACGCCAGCGCGGCGCTGACGGCATCCCTCAACCACGGGGAGATCGTGCGCCTGCTCCCGGAGCTGCTGACACCGACGTACGCGGGGAGCGTCCACGTCTGGCTGCTGGGCGACGAGGACGCGCAGCAGGGGCACGACCCCCGCCCCGCCGCCGCCGTGCTCGCGGCCCGTACCGGCCGTCCGCAGTACGCGGCCGCCCACCCCGGCGGCCTGCCCGGCGTGGACGACCGGCCTCCCTCGGCCCTCCACCCGACCCTGCCCCTGCTGTGCGTCCCCCTGCTGGCCCGGCGGGCACCCCTGGGCGTGCTCACCCTCACCCCGCCCGGCGACCGGTGGAACCCGGACGACGCCGTGATGCTGATCGAACTGGCCCGCAGGGCCGGAATCGCCATCGACAACGCCCAGCGTTTCGAGCACAGCCGCGACATCGCCGAGACGCTCCAGCGGGCGCTGCTCACCGACCTGCCCACCACCCCTGGGCTGCAGTTGGCCGCCCGCTATCTGCCGGCGACCCACGGTCTCAACATCGGCGGGGACTGGTACGACGCCTTCCGCCAGCCCGACGGGAGTCTGATCGCGGTCATCGGCGACGTCACCGGGCATGGTCTGCGCGCGGCGATGATGATGAGTCAGCTGCGCACTGCCCTGCGCGCGTACGCCGTCGACGGCGGCAGTCCGGGCCAACTCCTGACCCGGCTGCACCTGTTCCTCCACCATCTGCAGCCGGACCTGTACGCAACGGCGGTCATCGCGCGTTTCCGCCCCGACGAACCGGTGCTGACCTGGGCCGCCGCCGGACATCCGCCACCCGTGCTGCGCACGCCCGACGGCCAGGTCCACACCCTCGATGCCAAACCGGGTGCCATGCTGGGCATTCCGCTGAAGCAGGACATCGAGGACCACACGGTCGCGCTGCCGGCCGGCTCGACCCTCGCCCTTTACACGGACGGCCTGGTGGAGCGGCGGGCGCAGGGCATCGATCCGGGTATCGAGCGCCTCACCGAGGCGCTCTCCTCGCTCGGGGGGCCGTACCTGGACGGCGATCTGGAGAACGCCGCCGACCGGGTGCTCGACCCGATGCTGGTGGACTCGGAGGGCGACGACGACGTGTGCCTCCTGCTGTGCCACATCAACAGCGCGTCGGTGACCGCGCCGACGGCACCGGGCGGACACTCCTGAGCCGTCGCCGGGGCCACGCCCGGCGGGAATCGTCGGACACCGCCTAGGGCTGCTCCTGGTCCTCCTCTGCTGTACGGGCCTGGCGGAAGGCGTGCAACCCCTCTGCGAGAGAGGCCCGTTGTGCGGGAGTCATCGCGGCGAACACGACGGCCAGGCTCTCGGACCTCCGCTCGGCGACCTCGGCGAGCGCCCTCCGCCCATGGGCGGTGACCCGCAACTGAAGCTCCCGACGGTCGCGGGGATGGGGCACCCGTTCCAGCAGTCCCGCGGCCTCCAGACGGTCACACAGTCTGCTCGCGGCGGGCAGCGCGATACCGAGGGTCTCCGCCAGCGCCGTGAGATTGAGCTCGGAGCGGCGCCGGACGGCCGTCAGCGCTTTCAGTTGATGAGTGGACAATCGCGGAGTGACCGCCTCGGCCGCCGCGGTCCACAGTGTCACGAGGTTGTCCACCGCGTCCGCGAGCTGCCGGGCCAGTGCCGTCGGGCGACCACCCGTTTCCTCTGCTGCCTCCGTCACCTCACGGTCATCTCCCACCCCGCATCCCACGCCTGCCACGCCCGTCCGCTTCACGTCGACCGGCCTGGTCGACGGCCGGTCCGATCGGCGCCCCTACCCAGGTCGCTCGCGAGTACGCGGATGGGTACCCGTTTCTTCACCGGATGGGTGCATCGAACACCGGATCGGGCACCTCGCGGAGGCCGGTCCGGTCGTGCCACGATCTCGGATGCGTAGCCGTCGGCTTTTTGGTAACCGTCATAAGGGGGGCCATGCGACAGTGCGACGAACGACGACAACCGGCCGGCGCGCCGGCCGGGGGAAGGACCGCATGGCGACCGAGCCGCGTTGGGACAAGGCCTGGCCGTTCGACACGGTCGACAACCTCATGGTCGGCTTCGACGGCGAACTGCACGACGTCACGGACGCACGGCTCGCCGCAGAGAGGTTCCTGCGCCGACTGGCGCGGGCCTCGCCACCGACGAGTGCGGAGCACTGGAACGACATACTGCTGGTGGTCGACGAGCTGGCCGCCAACGCCGTCCAGTACGCGCCCGGACCCTTCACATTGGCGATGCGGCCGACGTACGACGGGGTCCATGTGACGATGCACGACACCAGTACGACCCCTCCCGCCCCGCGGCCGTTCAAGCCGGGCAGGGCCGGGGGCATCGGCTGGCATCTCGTGAACACTCTGTGCGATCAGGTGAGCGTCGTGGTCCAGCCGGACGGCAAGGACGTGCACGTCTTCCTTCCCTGGTAGGCGTCACACGCGCGCCCGCAGGCGTGGACACATGCGTCAGGCGGCCCGCTGCCGCGTCCTCGAGCTGCCCGGCGTGGTGCGTGTGCCCTTCGGCGCCGTGGGTTCCGCCGGGAGATGCGGACCGGGGCCGTCCGCGGACGGTGACGGTTCGGGCACGGCACGCAGTCGGCGGCCGGGCAACGCACCCTGGTCCTGGGCGTCGCCGTGCGGAGTAAGCATGCGCTCCTCGTACCGGCCGAGGGCGAGCAGCAGGCACAGCATGGACGCCGGCAGGAGCAGTGCTACGGCAATCATGGGAGCTCCCTCCACGGGGGTGTCCCATTCCGCGTTGCCCCCCTTCGCCCAGGGAAACCCCTCGTGCTTCACCGGACCGGTCGCTGGGTACCTTTCCCGGAGCGGGCATGCGTCGGCGCGACCCCTGGCGTGCCGGTGTCCAGGGGCGCGGACTCGGCGACGAGGGGAACCAGAACGCTGACGGTCTTGCCACCGCCCGGGCACCGCTCGACGGCGATGTCGCGGGCCAGTCGGATTATCAACGGCCATCCGTACCCACCGCCCTCGTGCCCCGAGGGAAGCTCGCCGGAGCCGTAGGCCGCGCAGGGGATGTCCGCGCTGTGGTCGTGCACGCGGAGGCGGACGCCCGCCGGTGTGGGCGTCGCCTCGAAGGCCACGAGACCTCCGCCGTGCCGGATGGCGTTGGACACCAACTCCGAGGTGACCAGCAGCAGATCGATGACGGCTCGCTCGGCCGGCCGGATGCCCAGGGTGTCGCCATGGCCTCGCATGACCCCCAGCACATGGGCGCGCGCCGACGCCGCGCTCGTGACGGGGGAAGCGGACCAGGACGCCTCGTTCCCCGGCGCGCAGTCGCCCGGGGGCAGATGGTAGGCGCAGCCGACTGTCTTCCGGTCTGCCCCTTGACCGTCGGCGGCGGCCGGGCTCTCGCCCTCCGGGTGGGGCAGTTCCATGGACCTCATCGCTCGCCCGGGGGGACGGGCGGCTCCGGCACGGCCCCGGCGCCCTGGGCACGGACGAGGATTCCCGCGGACTCCCAGGCGTCAGGGCGACGGCCGTCCGGGCGGGGGGCCGGGTCCGGTGTGGTGTGGTGGTGTGCGTTCATCGTTCCCCCTCTACCCGGCCGCGCACGAGCCATGGGCCCGATCGCAGCCGCTGCCGGAACGGGCGAAGCCGTGCCGGGCGGAACGGCATCCTGGGCGGCCTGCGCGCGGTCACTCGGAGCTCGGCGGCAGGTCGCGGTAGTACCCCTCGACCCTGGCCAGGTACTCGGGGTCCAGTGTCTCGCGGTCGGTGCGGAAGACGGGCGCGGCCTTCACCTCCTCCTTGGAGCAGGCCAGGGTGATCTGCCGCGTCTGCGGATCGATGCGGGTGACCAGGCCTGCGGGGATGAGGACACTCTTGCCGAAGACCCACACCCCGGTGTCGACGATCAGATGCCGCATGCCCGGTCCGTCGGCCTGTCGGTCGACGTGCCCCACGATGCCGTCCCGGGCCTCGACGGTGAAGCCGGTGAGGTCCTGCCCTTCGCTATGGCCGGTTCCCGGCTGGTACGTCCACGGACTCTCGATGGTCACGACGCTCCCTCCCTCGGTGGGTGTGTCGCAGCGGATACCCGCGACCGAGGGGGGCATTCGAGGTGTGGAGGCCCTCAGCCGGCCAGTGCGGAGGCGAGTTCACCGGCCGCCTCTACGAGTTCGGCGTCCGGTTCCGCGAGCAGTTGCCGCAGGACACCTCGGTCGGCACGGACGGCACGACGGGCCTCCCGCTCCCACCCCACGTAGTCGTGACGGTAGTTGAGCAGCTTGGGGTAGGCGGAGGCCGTGCTTTCCCACTGGCGGGCGTCGGCGATGCTCTTGAGCAGATGGACGATCTGCACACGGCACGTCACCTGGGGAAGCCTGGCCAGCTCCCACAGGAAGGGGACCGTGGCGGCCGTCGCCTGGTCCACGACGAAACCGTACTGGCAGATTCGTTCCCTCAGACCGCCCAGCGCCGCCCTGGCAGTGGTTTCGTCACCCCAGGCAACGTCATGGAGCAGGATGGGGATGGCCTCCGCGGATCCGCTGGAATCCTTGATGGTGTCCCACGGCACGTGCCCCAAGCCGTTCAGTGGTGTTGCCATGTCCGCTCCCCGCAAACAGTCCGGGGCCACGCCCCGAGGGTGGTCGTCCCCGGCCTTGCGCAGCCTTGAGGCGGCTCGGCATCCGATGCACAGGTGATGGCACGGCATCTCCCTGATGCGACGTCAGCATGCGGCGTCGGTACTGCGATTGACGCCCTCGCTATTATTCACGCTGTCAGCGCCGTCATGCAATTGCATGGGAAATTGCACGACGGGTAGGAAGATCGGGGGATCCCATGGGTGCACTCCGCTCGCATACGCCGGTGCCCCGTGGCAGAACGTCGACGAGGAGACTGTGGTGCCGTCAGTGCCGAACGGAGTGCGGGCCAGCGCGTTGGACGCCGGCTGGATCAAGAGCAGGCACAGCAACGCGGAGGGCAACTGCGTGGAGGTGGCCCCCTTGGCCAACGGGGCCATAGCGATACGCAATTCACGCGATCCGGACGGACCCGCCCTCGTGTACACGCCCTCCGAGGTGGCCGCCTTCCTGGCGGGCGCGAAGGACGGGGAGTTCGACCACTTGGTGTGAACCGGACGGGACAAAGCGGTCCCGTTCGGCCCGTGCGGCAGGGCTCGGCCGAATGCGATAATGCCGGGTCTGTTGTCCGTCGGCCAGCTGGGAGCCACGATGTCCGCCGAGTCGCACCGCATCTCCCGCCTCGAACCGTATCTGAACCGGACGGAGCCCGCTCCGACTCTGCTGAAGATGCTGGTCGGGGTGCAGTTGGCCGGCATCCGCGAGGACGCGGGTCTCTCCCAGGAACAGGCGGCGCGGGCCCTCGGGTTCAGCCCCGCGAAGCTGTCGCGCATCGAGGCCGGCAAGGGTCGCAGGCCGCCCACGGAAGGCGATGTCCGTGCGCTGCTGGGGCTGTACGGCGCCGATGACTACGAGGCCTCGGTGCTGGTCAAGCTGTTGCATCGGGCCGGTGAACCCGGCTGGTGGCAGCGCTACGACAAACGGCTGATGCCCGAGTGGTTCGACCGCCTGGTCGGGCTGCAGGAGGCAGCCGCCGCCATCCGCACCTTCGAGATCCAGTACGTTCCCGGGCTGCTGCAGACCGCGGCCTACACAAGGGCCGTGGTGGAACGCGGCCTGCCGACGGCCTCGGCCACCGAGGTACAGCGCCGGGTGGATCTGCGGATGCGGCGTCAGGAGATGTTGCTCCGGCCGGACGCTCCCCAACTGTGGGCCGTCGTCGACGAGTCGGTCCTGATGCGCGTGCTGGGCAGCCGCGAGGTGATGCGCGAGCAGCTCGAGCACCTGGTCGAGATGGCTCAGCGTCCCCATGTGACCGTGCAGATCGTGCCGTTGGACGTGACGAACGCGTCGGCCCCGGCGATCCCGGTCACCTATCTGCGCTTCGGCGGACTCGATCTGCCCGACATCGTCTACCTGGAGCACATCAGGAGCGCCAATTTTCTGGAGGACCGCGACGAGACCGAGGAGTACCGGGTGGCTCTCGACCGACTCGCCGACGAGGCCCTCAACCCCCGTGAGTCACTGGACCTGCTGCACAAGACACTGGAAGCGCGTTACCCCGCGGGGTGAGCCGGGGCCCGGCGTCAACGTATGCGGCCCACTCCCCCGAACTCGATCCACTCCTGGGTCAGCTGACGGGGTGCAACTTCGGAGTCGGGACGCCAGGTGGACACCTCCACCAGGCCCGGTTCCAGGATGTCCATCCCCTCGAACCAGCCCGCCACGTCCTTCTCCTGGCGTACCCGCCCCCAGTGTCCCTGAGTGGCCTGGTCCATGAAGCCGGTGACGAAGTCCCGGACCGCGGCGTCCTCACTGACCAGCTGGCACATCACCATCAGGCTGCCGGGTACGAGACGTTCGGCCACGCGGCGGACCAGGGCGGGCGGTCCGTCGGTCTCGCTGTCCGGGATGCAGTGCATCACCGAGTTGAAGAGCACGGCCACCGGCTGTGAGAAGTCGATCAGTCGCCGGGTCTCAGGGTGGGAGAAGATCGCCTCCGTGTCCCTCATGTCTGCCTGGATGACGGCCGTGCGCTCGTCCTGCTCCAGCAGCGCCCGGCCGTGCACCAGCACCATCGGGTCGTTGTCCACGTACACCACGTGGGAGGCGGGGTCGACGCGCTGCGCCACCTGGTGGACGTTGTCCTGGGTGGGCAGTCCGGAACCGTGGTCGAGGAACTGCCGTACGCCGTGCTCCTCCGCCATCGTCCGTACGGCCCGCTGCAGGAACCGCCGGTTGTTCAGCGCGAGCGCCCGCGTGCTGGGAACGACCTTGTCCAGCTCCTCGCAGGCTGCCCGGTCGGCCGCGTAGTTGTCCTTGCCACCCAGGTAGTGGTCGTACATTCGGGCCGCCGTCGGCACCGTCGCGTCGATCGACTTGGACAACTGCCTGCCAGACTGCATCGTTCCCCCAGATCCGGGCCGCGCCGTCGGAACCGGCTCGGCGGGCACCTCATCCTAGAGAAGCGGCGATTGCCGGTGCCAGTCCCCGAACGAAGTACGCGCAGGCTGTCAACTCCCCCGTGAACAGCACGCGATGGGGCTGAGCCGCAGGTGCACGGCGGCGTCGACGGTGTGGCTCGCCCGGTAGCCGACGGTCATACCCGCGGCGGGTCGACGGTTCCGCCGTGCGAGGCGTCCGTGGCCGTCACGATCCGGGCGAGGGGCGCGTACGTGACGCCAGGCCGGAGAGCGACGGGTCGGGACGGAGGACGGCCTGAAAGTCCCTTCGGCGTCGAGGGCGCGGCGGGGTTCTGCGCCCCCACGGCCACGGGGGCCCCATGGGCACCGCCGCGCATACCGTCAAGTACTATCGGCGCGCCCAGGCCCCAAGGAGGAACTGTGTCGCGGTCGGAACGCTCACCCCTGTTGCTCGCGGGCCTGTTGGCCGCCGCGGGCGTCGGTCACCTCGTCGCGCCGCGGCCGTTCGACGCGATCATCCCCCGATGCCTCCCGGGCAGGGCCCGGACCTGGACCCGTGCGAGCGGCGTGGTCGAACTGGCGCTGGCGGCCGGGGTCGCGCTGCCCCGCACGCGCCGCGCCGCCGCCCGCGCGACCTCCGCCTTCTTCGTCGGCGTGTTCCCGGCCCACGTCCAGATGGCCGTGGACTGGCGCCACCGCCCCGCACCGCTGAGGGCTGCGGCCCTGGCCCGCCTTCCGCTGCAGGTGCCGCTCGTGCTGTGGGCGAACGGCGTGGCCAAGAAGGCGGAGGTCACGTCATGACGAGCCGGGTCGAAGTGGGCAGCAGGGTGGACGACTTCGCCCTGCCGGACGAGACCGGTACACTGCGCCGACTGTCGGACCTCCTGGCCGAGGGGCCGGTCGTGCTGTTCTTCTACCCCGCCGCCCTCACCCCGGGATGCACCGCCGAGGCGTGCCACTTCCGGGATCTGGCCGCCGAGTTCGCGGCCGTCGGCGCGCAGCCGGTCGGCATCAGCGGCGATCCGGTCGACCGGCAGCAGGAGTTCGCGGGTCGGCACACGCTCGGCTTCCCGCTGCTGTCCGACGAGGACGGAACGGTCCGGGAGTACTTCGGGGTCAAGCGCGGTTTCTCCATCGCCCCCACCAAGCGGGTCACCTTCGTCATCGGCGAGGACCGCACGGTCCTGGAGGTGGTGCGTAGCGAACTGCGGATGAGCGCACACGCCGACCGGGCGCTGGCCACCTTGCGCGCCCGCAGGAGCTGACGGCCGCCGCCCACACACCCGCACGCACGGGCCGGACCGCTCCACAGCGCAGATCGAGCGGTCCGGGCCCGCGCGTGTCCGGAATCTGCGTCCCCCGGTTCACGCCCCCGTACGGGCGAGGCGGAGGGTGGCGTCGACCGTGGTCAGGCCGCGCATCATGCCCAGCTGGTTCCAGCCCATGCCGAACTGCTCACGGTCCACGGTGAATTCCGCCTTCAGCGTGACGGCGTCCGCGTCGGCCCCCGCGATGCGCGCGGTGAAGGACTGGGGCCGACTGATTCCGCGCACCGTCAGCTGACCGGTTATCCGAGCCGTCTCACCGGACTCAGCCTCGGCGCTGCGCACCACGAAGGTGATCTCGGGGTGGCGGTCGGTGTCGAAGAAGTCGGCCGAGCGCAGGTGCTGGTCACGCTTGGCGTTCTTGGTCTCCAGGGAGGAGGCGTCCACCGTGATGGTGCCCTGGGCGGTGCCGTCGGGCTTGACCTCTCCCTGGCCGGTCAGCGCGGTGAAGGAACCCTTGACGGTGATCAGGCCCCACATCGTCCTGTGCCGTACGGCAACGGTGGAGGCGGTCGGGTCGAGCTGCCACAGGCCGGTTTCGACGGCGACGGTCATGGCGTTCTCCTGGCGAAAAGAAGGGGTGAGGGGAAGTGACACCGGCCGACGACGGCCATGTCATCCAAATTTGGATGACCCCACGCTATCGCCTTCTTCAAATTTGAACAACTAGTCGATCCAAAAATGGACGACCGCCGGACCGTGCGCCGGGCGCCGACGCCAGACCCCGCGCCGTCACCGACTCCGGTGCGAAGAAGCCGGTGACGGCATGCGAGCGGAGCGTCAGGTCGCGGGGCACTCCTTCCATGCCAGGTGGTAGACGGTGCTGATGTCACCGTCCGTCGAGTCCATGGTCATGAAGCTCGTGCTGCCGGGCGCCGATGTGCCGGCGTTGACCCGCAGCTCGGTGTTGATGTTGAAGTTCCGCTGCACACCACAGGGAGCCCAGACCAGCTGGGCCCAGTCCGTGGTGTCCGTCGCCTGCCAGTTGTCGTTGTACGGGCCGGTGTACGGGTGGGTGATCGCGGCGGTGCTCGACGAGCCCTGGAAGTAGTACGACGCCTTCTCCGTGCTGGTTGCCCCGCGCTGAAGGGAGGCGAAGCCGCGGTAGTCGGCACTGGCGATGGCGTACGTGAAGCCCTGAGGCACATGAACGATGAGGTTGAGCTGGCAGTTCTTGCGGAACGCGGTGGGTTCGGAGTCGCCCCCGACCTGGGCGAGGTAGTTGCTGTAGGTCACCGTGAAGGCGGTGTTGTCCGGGGACACGGCGACCGCGGCGGTGCCCCGGGGACACCCGGAGCCGTTCACCGTGGCGATCTTGATGACGATCTTGTCCGGGGGCGGGTCGACGATCCCCGAGGAGGGGTCCTGCACGGGTAGCGCGGTGGCGAAGAGCGCCGTCATCGCGGCGCTCAGGAGCAGTCCACCAGCCATGGTTCTCCCATCCGTTGCATCGGTGTACCGGCGGCCTGCACCGCCGGATGTCGGGGGGTGCGGCCCCGCGCATCCGTGCGGGGCCGTCGCGGACCAGTGCGTTGGATCAGGTACCGAACGTCATGCGCATGCCAGGGCAGCGCATGCGCATCTGCCGACCTTGTGAAAGAGCTGTGAAGGCCGGGAGCGACCGAATCGTATGTACTCCGGCGCGGGACCGGAACGGCGATCTCCGGCCAATCGCCGCGCATGCCCTGGCACTCGAGGCACCCCGCGGTCGCGGCCCGGGTCTCCCGCCGAGCGGGCCGGTCGCGGCCGGGTCTCCCGTCGAGCGGGCCGGTCGCGGGGCGGCGGGCACACCGAGGCCCGCCGCCCCGGACACTCCCGGGGCGGCGGGCGGGGGCCGGCCCGGTCAGTGGGCGGGCCAGCCGTCGAGGTGGCGATGGAGGGTGACGGTGGGTTGCTCGGCTCCCTGGGGAGCCTTGGCGACCGCGTCGTGGAGGACGGTGTTCACCTCCGCGGCCAGCGCGTCGGCCCGTGTCTTGAGATCGGTGGCCGGAAGGGTCGAGCGGGTCAGGGCGTCCAGCCGCTGGTGGATGTCGGCGAGCCGCCGCCGGGTCTCCGCGTCCAGCGTGAAGGGGTGCGGTGTCGAGACGACGAACTGGTAGGCACCGGCGAGGGTCTGGCAGCCGTCGCAGTGCTCGTTGACCGCGTCGCCGCGGTTGACCGCGTTCAGGTGCGTGTGCTCCCCGGCCATCGTGACGATCTGGAAGGAGAGCGCGACCGAGCGGCAGTGGTCGTCGACCGAGCAGCCCACCCCGACGGCGTTCGCCTGATTGCGCACACTGGCGGCGTCCACGTTGCCGAACTGGCGCACGGTGAAGGAGTCCTTGGCCTGCGTGTGGTGATGGAAGTCGGCGCGGCTGAACGTCTGATCGGCAGCGACCGCGGTGTGCTGCGGCAGCCCGGTCGCCGCCTGCGCGGGAACGGCGGTCGCAAGGCCGGCCGCGCCGGCGGCGAACAACCCGACGCGGACGGCGCGTTGGGTGAAGACGGAATGCGTACGGGGTTTACGGTGATGGTTCACATGGATCTCCTGATGGAGTGATGTCGACGGACGGAGCGCCGCCGGACACGGGGTGCACGGCACTCCCGCGCCGGCGGCGGGGACCGGCCCGGGTCAGGACCGGGCCGGTCCGCAGGCCCCCTGGGCCGTGGCCCGGGGCGATCAGGACGCGGTGGGCGTGGGCGAACCGGCCGGCGTTTGACTGGAACTGACCGGCGCGGACGGGCTCTGGACCACCGACGACGACGCCGAGGGTGAGCCGGAACCGGGGCCGACGGGCACGGAGACCGGGGGCTGACCGCTCGCGACGGGGCTGCCGCTCGGCTGCCCGATCACGCCCCTGGACGACGGCTTCGAGGAGCTGGGCTTCGGACTCGCGCTGCCGGAAGGGCTCGCCGAGACCGAGCGGGCCGCCGAGGCGTTCGGGGACGCCGTGCCGACGGGCGCGGTCCTCGCCGTGGACGGCGGCGTGGCACCGGACCGGTCCGGCGTCGTGACCCGCCGGGCCGGTGGAGGCGAGGTCGACACACCGGGCTGCAGGATCGGGGCGATCGGCGGCTTCTTCGGCAGCGGCTCCGGGGTCAGGCCCGACACCCAGGCATAGCTCAGGCCCCCGAGTCCGACCAGGAACAGCGCGCACAGCGCCACGCGCAGCCGGGGCCGGCCGGCCGTCGACTTCACGGCGCCCCGCCACAGTCGCCCGCCGAGTTTCACCGACAGATAGACGACACCCGCCATCGGGCACAGCAGCATGACGCAGCCGACCACGCCCATCAGACCCGCGGCGATCTGACCCTGCACGAACGCGTCACCGGTTCCGACGAGTTGTTCGCTCAGCGAGCGGATCATCGTCGCGGTGATCCGCGGCAGGTTCCACAGCGCGTAGCCCAACTCGCCCACGAGCAGCGGCACCATCGTCAGGACCCAGGTGGCGACGATGGTCCGGGCCGACTTCTTCAGCGCGGCGACCTCGGCGCGGGCCTTGCGCCCCTTGGCTCCCGGGACCAGGCTCAGCAGGATCGGCTTGATCTTGCCGTAGAGGTCGGGCACCCCGGCGAGGTCGCCGAGGATGTAGTAGCCGTCCAGGCGGACGGCGGGCATCAGTTGTTCGAGGATCTCGAAGTGTCCCAGATATACGGCGGCCAGGAAGAACGCCTGCCCGCTCAGGGCGTATGCGCCGGCCATGGCCAGCATGAAGACGACGTTGAAGTAGACGCCGCCGAGGTCGGTGCGGAGCCGTCCGGCCCGCCCGATGCGGTAGACGTCCGTGACGTCCGTGTACATCGAGGGCCAGATGAGGAAAAGGCCGCAGCCGATGCAGCCGGGCCGTGCGCCGCCGTAGCGGCAGGCCGAGGCGTGGCCGAACTCGTGGAACACGAGGGAGGCCACGGTCAGCACGAACACCACGAGCAGCAGGACCGGCTGGTCCAGCACTTCGAGCACGGGTGTGATCGCACCGAAGAACACGAACAGCCATACGTCCAGGGCGGCGATGCCCACGAGGACGGCCGCCACGACCAGGGGACGGTGCAGCCAGGCCAGCGCACGGGCGATCGCCGTCACCCTGCGTTCGTTGAAGAGGACGCGATGGCCCTTGAGCGCGAGGAGCAGGTCCGAGCGGGGCGCGGAGACCTGGTCGTCCTCCTGTCCCTCGGGGACCGTCACCCCGAGCGGGTCCAGCTTGTTCTCGATCAGATAGCGGATGTTCTCCGCGCTGACCTCGCGTCCGAACCGGGCGCTGACCCGGTGGGCGATCGTCTCGATGTCGCGGCTGCCGTCGACGGACGACGCGACCAGGTGCAGCAACCGCGACAGCTGCACGACCTGCCCGTCCCCCCGACGGGCGATGTACCGGGGCTCGGTGAAGCCCGATCCCTGGTATTCGCCGTGCAGTTGAAGCCCGGCGCTCAGCCGCGGTACGACCGGCTTCTCCATGCCGACGACGGGCAGGCCGCCGGAGGCGACCTGCTCGTACGTCACCGGCATCCCCCCCGGACCCGGCACCGGCGTACCGGTTTCGTACAGTGCCGCGGCGTTGTCCCCCAGCAGCGTCATGTGCGCTTTCCTCCCCCAGGGGCGGACCGCGCAGTGCCCCGTGCGCGGTCCGCCGAATGTGCCCTCGTCGTAAGGGGGTTGTTACTGCTGGATGTTGATCGACTGCGCGGCCTGGGACTCGGCGACCGACCACGAGGAGTGGTTGTTGAGCGCGGCCGACTCGTTGTGCGCGGAGACGTTGGCGACGTGCTTGGTGACGTTCACCGTCTTGCCGAAGCTGAACTTCAGCCGACCCAGGGCCTCACGGCCCGGCAGCAGCTCCGCAGACTCGGCGTCCAGCTCGTGGGCGTTCATGCTCATGGCGTGTCCTTTCCTGAAGACCTTCGTTGTAGGTGTGACGAGACCGGGCGGACGCGATCGCCGCCCGGGAAAAGCTCAGTGACGGTTCGTCAGATACCGGCTCGGAGGTGGTACCGCCGCGGCGGGCGGAGGTGTGTGGTGATGCGTCGCCGCGGCGGTACCGGGTGCCGCACGGTGCCGGGGCGTCGGACCGTGCGGCACCGGATCACTGGGCGATGTTGATGGACTGGGCGGCGCCCGAGTCCGCCACCGACCACGAGGAGTGGTCGTTGAGCGCGGCCGACTCGTTGTGCGCGGAGACGTTGGCGACGTGCTTGGTGACGTTCACCGTCTTGCCGAAGCTGAACTTCAGCCGACCCAGGGCCTCACGGCCCGGCAGCAGCTCCGCGGACTCGGCGTCCAGCTCACGAGGATCCATCATGATCGTTTCCCCCTCAGGGTTCGAGATGTGTTCCCGTCGGACACGGTCAGGTCCCCCCGGATCGTGTCCAACTCCGTCGGACGGGCTGTCCAACGAAATTGGACACTAGGCGCCGGGACGGCTGTGACGCAAGCGGTTCGGGAGAACACCTTCCGTCACTCACCCAAGTCGCCCCTAGAATGATCCGACGCGGAAGAGTTCCGCCTGGCGGCGAGCAGGAAGTGACCATCAGTGGCCAACGCACTGCAGCAGATCATCCGTGACCGGCTGGACAGCGAGCACTGGTCGTACGGCGATGTGGCCCGCCGCGGAGGCATCCCCCGCTCGACGGTGCACCACCTGGCGACGACCGATCACATGGCGCGCATGCCCCAGCCGGCCACCCTCGAAGGACTTGCCCTGGGTCTGGGTCTGCCGCTGGGCACCATCCGACAGGCCGCCGCGGAGGCCTGCGGCATCCACCTCTACGCCCCCGCCGAAGAACCGGCGCTCCCGTCCGGCGCCCCCACCGACCCCGAGGTGGACGTGCTCATCGCGAGCGTCCAGCGTCTGTCGGCTCAGGACCGCCGCCATGTCGCCGCGCTGGTCGAGTCACTGCTCAACCGCGCGCCGGACGCCTCCTGACGCCGGCGACGATACGCAGAGCGCACTCCCACCTCACCGGTCACGTGCACCAAAAGAAGCCACTTCCGCCCAAACACACATGATCCGCCGCTAGTCTCTCCTCCAGCCTGGACCCGTGAGCCGCACGCCCCAGGCTCTCTGGGGGGAACCTTGCTCTTCGTACACGGCGGCCCCACCACCGCCATCGTCAAGGGACCGACGGGAGAATCCGTGGTCCTGCTCTCCGGCGAACTGCCGGCCGACCTCACCGACTCCGCCATCGGTGAACTGCTCGATCTCGCGGCGGCAGTGCTCAGCGAGGAGGAACTCGCGCTCTTCTACCAGTGCCTTGCCCTGCTCCGGCGCGGCGAGGGCCCCACGCCGCAGCGCATCGAGATCAACGGGGCCGTGCTCACCGTCTACCGCGAGTGAACGGCGACCCGTCGAGTGCAAGGGGGTGCCCTCGTACGCAAGTCCGGGCGTCAAGACCATGGCTGCGCGGCCCCGGGCAGGGCACCATCACGCCATGGCAACATCCGCGCACCCGTACCCCCGCCGCACCGACCGGACGACCGTATGAGTCCGGCCCGCGTCCCCGGCCTGATCGTGCCGCTCGTCTTCCTGTTCGCACTCGTGGTCGGCGCCGTGTGGTACTGGCGGCACCGCGGGGATTAAGGGCTGTCCCGTAATCCCCGGTGGATCGGCGCGCGGCGTCAGATGCGGTGCATCGCAAGGCGGAGGGTCGTCCTCATACTGGGCGTATTCGGTCGATGATCCGACAACGCAGCGAGGTGCCGCAGCTGTCGTCGTGCGCCCGCCGGGGATTACGGGACAGCCCTAAGGCGGGGCGGTTCAACCCTGCCCCCGCTCCGCCTCCTCGCGCAGGAAGGTGCTGATCTGGCAGGCAAGGCTCTCGGACCCGACGTCGGGACGGGCGCCCGTGCCGGGCAGACCGTCCGGCACCGTCAGATCGCCGGACCACAGATACCGGTCGGCCCATTCCTCGTCCGCTTTCAATTGCACCTGAATGTCGACGAGGTTCAGGAAGTGCTCCGGAGCGGCGGCGAAGAGAACGGCCGTCGCGCGGCGCAGAGGGTAGAGGTCAAAACCCTCGATGAATTGCGAGTTGCGCCAGTCGAGGAATGCACTCTCACCGTCGGGGCCCGTGCGGATGTCGAGCTGACCGTCTTCGAGCAGGATTCCGACCGGCTCCCTCATTCGGTTTTCGACGGTCACCCGGAAGCGGAAATAGGCCAGACCTTCGGCGGCCTCGTCACGCCCGCGCGGCGGCTCGGCCTTTTCCAGGCCGTGGACCCGGACACGCAGACCGGCATGCACGTCAGCGCATTCCTGCCAGTCGCCGATCACATTGGGCTCGCGCACAGTCCACCTCTCCACTCCGCGGCTTGTTTCCTATCCGCGTACGCAACAAAGTGTCAAATGCACGGAAGCCCTCATGGCCAGGGGATTTGCCGTTCTTGATCGCCGATCAAGCCGTGCGCAGCACGGATCCCCCGGGAGGCGTGGGAAGGACGGAGACACACGTGTCGCACATCACGTCGGCCGTCGGCGGGGCGGACCGGAGCCGAAGGCCCGCCGAAGGTCACAGACACGGCTGGCACACTGCACGCCATGGCCACGATCACGCCCGCCCGCGCCCTGCTTCTGCTCGTCAGCGGGCTGGTCTGTCTGACCACCGCGAGCGGCGCCCTCATCGGCGCGCTCTTCGGTGGCGCGGGCCTCGCGCTCATCGCCGCTCTGTGCGCGGGCGCCGGGGGCGCGCTCGGTGCCCTCTTCTTCCGTCGGCGCGCGCTGGCGCACTTCGCGGCTGCCCAGCGGCAGGCCGGTGTCCGGGGCTACGCCGAAGGGATCGCGCACGGAGTCCTCGTCCATGTCGCGGCGTACGAGGCCGCGGTCTTCCCGTGTACGGGACCCACGGGAGTCACCACCGAGGAACGTGCCGCGCGGCGCACCCTCGCCTACCGGATGGCCGCGCTGGACGAAGTACCCCAGCCGGTGCGCGAGGCCGCCGCCGACGCGCTCGCCGTGCTGGACGCGGCCGACCGCAGCGGCACCGAGGAGGCCCTCGCCCAACTCGCCGCCGTCGTAAGGCAGGAGTACGCCCGCCCGTGAGCGGTCGGGAGCACCTTCCCCCGCTCACGGCCCGGACGTGAGCGTCACGCCACGGCCGACGGGGCGAGCTCCCGCAGCTGGGTCAAGGCGGCGGCCACGGCCGGACGGTCGTGACCGCCGGTGCGGGTGCAGGTGAGCAGCTTGCGGTGCGGATTGCCGGTGCAGCGCACCCGGTTGATCGGCAGATGCGGGGTCAGATGCACCAGCCGTGGCATCAGGGCCACTCCGAGGCCGTGGGCGACCAGATGGGCCGTGACGTTCCCGTCCAGCGCATGGTGGACGACGTCCGGGGTGAAGCCGGCCGCGCCGCACGCCGACATCACATGCGGCCGGCAGGGGCTCTTGGGCACCGGCGCGATCCACTCCTCCAGGGCCGCGTCGACGAGGTCGACTCGTGTGCGTCCTGCGAGGGGGTGTCCGTCGGGTACGACCAGGTCGAACGGGTCGTCCAGGAGCGGCTGTTGGTCGAAGTGTGCGTCACCGCGGGGCGGGTTGTGGGGCGTCGACTCGACCACCGCCAGGTCGGTCTCGCCCTCGAAGAGCAGGTCGAAGCCGTCGGGAACCCCCGCTTCCCGGATCCGCACGGTCAGCCGGGGGTGACCCTCACGCAGGTGCGCTGCCATGGGGGCGAGCAGCCCGGAGACGGCCGCGGGGAAGCCGGTCACGCGCAGCACACCGGCGGGCTCCCCACGGCCGTCGCGCAAGTCGTCTTCGGCCTGCTCCCAGCGTGTCTGGATGGCGTCGGCGTGGGCCGGCAGCCTGCGGGCGGCCGGTGTGAGGCGTACGCCGCGGCCCTGCGGCTCGAGCAACTCGACTCCCAGTTCCCGGCCAGCTGGCGGATCTGCTGGGAGGCGGCGGACGTGGTGAAGTGCAGGGCGCGGGCCGCGGCGGTGACGGTGCCGTAGTGCGCGACGGTCCGCAGGACTTGAAGCCGGCGCAGATCAATCATGAAGGCCACGCTTCACGGTGTGATCCACTAAGTCAACGTGGACATGAACGGCCGTGTGCGCCCACGCTGGTGGAGTCGAGAGGTTCACCCGCCCGGCAGCCGAAGGGAGTCCGTGATGACCTGCGCGAACACCGTGTCCTGCCCGCACTGCGGCCGGCCCGACCACGCCGAACCGTTCCAGGTGGTCTCCCGGCACGCCACGGCCGATGGCCACACCGTGTGGACCCGCTGCGGATGCGGCTCGCTCCAGATACGGCTCGTCGACGCCCGCGGTATGCGCGTCGTCTCCCGCAGCCGGCCCGCGGCGCCCGTGCCGCATCCGTGCGGCGGTTGAGGCGGAGGCGTCCGGCCTGCCTGGGTGTCTTCCCGGTCACGACACGCGCGCGGTTGAGCAAGCCCGGGCAGTGCCGACGTAGCAAAGGGCATGGCAGCATGCAGGGGCGCCGGGTGCGCCGAGGGCCCGGGCGGGACGTACACCTGGGAGCGCGGACGATGACGTACAAACAGGGGTCGCTCCTCGCGCCCGGCGGCGGGCGGGCAGCGGCGGCCGGTGCGGCCGCGACGGGTCCTTCCTCGGCGGCGCGGGAGGCCCGTGGACGCTGGGCGCGGCTCGGGCGGCACCGGCGGCCACTGCTCCTGCTGGCGGTGTGCGCACTGCTGACGCAGATGGCGTTCGCCATGGTCACCACCGCCGTGGAACAGACCCCGACGATCGACGAACCCGTGTACGTGGGGACGGCGGTCGTGTATGTGCGCGAGCACAGTCTGCGGTTCAACCCCGAACATCCGCCGCTGGGCAAACTGATCATCGCAGCGGGCACGGTCTTCGCGCACCCGCATCTGGCACCCGGTTTCCAGGGCGACCAGGGGCAGTTGGGGAGACGGCTGCTGTACGAGTCCGGCAACGACCCCTGGCGGGTGATGGTCTGGGCCCGGCTGCCGGTGATGGTGGTGACACTGCTGTTCGGGCTGGTCGTCTTCGGCTTCGCCCGCGACCTCCTTGGCTCCGGAGGCGGGCTCGCGGCGCTCGCCCTCTACGCCTTCTCACCCGACCTGATCACGAACGGCTCCTTGGCCACCCTGGACGTGCCCGCGGCCGGTTTCGTGGTGACGGCGGCGTGGATGCTGTGGCGGGCGAGGCGGCGGCCCCTGGTGTACCTGCCGCTCGCCGGGGTGGCGGCGGGTGCGGCCGTCGCCACGAAGATGAGCACCCTGCCCGCGGTGCCCGTGCTGCTGGCGCTGGCCGCTTGGTCCTGCTGGCACGCGTGCGGGAACACGGCTCCACGGGCGAGGCGTGCCACGCGGTCCATGGGGGCGGCTGTCGGTGTCGCGCTGATCCTGGTCGGTGTCGTGTGGGCCGTCTACCTCGCCGTCGATCCTCTGCTGCGGTGGACCCCGCCCGCGAACCTGCCCGCGGTGCACGGCCTGCGCGCGCTGCTGATCGACTGGCTTCCCTTCCCCGACGCGTACCTCGACGGGATGCGCATCCAGTTCGGCTTCGAGAACGCCACCTGGCGCGGCTATCTGTTCGGCCGCCTCTACTCCGGCTCCCTCTGGTACTACCTGCCGGCCGCGCTGCTGGTGAAGACGCCGCTCGGCATGCTCGCACTGTGGCTCGGCGGCGTCCTGGCCATGGGGGCGGTGCCGCGGCTGCGCGCCGCCGTCCCGTATGTGCTGCTGCTTCCGGCGGTGCTGCTGGCCGCGGCCATGCAGGGCTCGCGCGATCTCGGGGTGCGCTATGCGCTCTTCGTTCCCGTGTTCCTGGCCGTGGCCGCCGCCTGTGTGGTCGCGCTGCGACGGCGGTGGGCGTACGCCGTGACGGCGGGTCTGGTGCTCTGCGTGGCGGTCAGTTCGCTGCGGACGTATCCGTATTATCTGCCGTACTCCAACGAGGCGTTCGGCGGTCCCGCGCAGACCCGTCTGCGGCTGCACGACTCGAACGTCGACTGGGGCCAGGACCTGGGACGGCTGGCCGACCGGCTGCGCGAGCGCTACCCCGACAACAGGGACGTCTGGCTCGTGTACAAGGGCAGCGGGGTTCCCGCCTGGTACGGCATCCACGGGCACGACCCGCTGAAGGTGCCGCCGAGCCGGGTGCACGGGCTGCTCGTCGTGTCCGACACGTCGATCGCCAAGGCCCAGGGGCGGCTGGCGCAGCTGATCCACGGCAGCAGGGCGATCGACGACGTCGGTCACTCCGTCACGATCTTCCGACGGCCCTGAGTCAGGGGGCGGACGGCTTGCCCGCGGTGGCCGTCCAGGTGCGGAAGAGCGCGCCGAGGTCCCTGCCGGACAGCCGCTCGGAGAGCTGGACGAACCGGGCCGTGGTGCCGTGGCCGCCCCGGTGGTCCGCCGTCCAGGTGTGCAGGATCCGGAAGAAGGCGGCGTCGCCGACGGCCGTGCGGAGCTTGTGCAGGGCCATGGCGCCGCGGACGTAGACGGGCGTGCCGAAGAGACGGGCTCCGCTGCCGGGGTCGGCGGGCGGGTACGCCCAGAGGCCGTCGCTCGCCGGTCGGGCGTAGAAGGCGTCGAAGGCCTGCTGGGACGTCTTGCCGCCGTGCTGCTCGGCGTAGAGCCACTCGGCATAGGTGGCAAAGCCCTCGTTGAGCCAGATGTCCTGCCAGCGGGTGAGGGTGACCGAGTCGCCGAACCACTGGTGGGCGCTCTCGTGGACGAGAATGCTCAGGCGGGGTGCGCGGTCGTAGACCGGCCGGCTCTGGGTCTCCAGCGCGTAGCCGACGTTCGGCGCCCTGTCGACGATGGCTCCGGCCGCACGGAAGGGATAGGGGCCGAAGAGCTTGCTCTCCCAGGCGAGGACGGACGGCAGTTGCTTGAGCACGGGAGCCGAGGCGGACGCCAGGCGGGGATCCACGGCGTTGTAGACGTCGACGCCGTCCCGGGTGGTGTAGCGCTCGACCTTGAAGGTCCCGACGGTGGCGGTGGCCAGGTAGGCGGCCATCGGTTCGGACTGGCGCCAGTGGAACGTGGTGCGTCCGTGGGCGGTCCGCTGGTCGACGAGGACACCGTTGGAGACTGCGGTGCGGCCCTGGGGGACGGTGATGGTGATGTCGTACGACGCCTTGTCCTTGGGGTGGCTGTTCGCGGGGAACCAGGTCATGGCGCCCTGCGGCTCGCTCGCCACGAACGCGCCGTCGTCGGTGGGGATCCAGCCGTCGAGCGCGCCGTCGGGATCGGTGACCGGCTTCGGTGTGCCCTGATAGTCGACGGCGACCCGGAAGTCCTGACCGGAACGCAGCGCGTGCCGTGGCGTGATGACCAGTTCCTGTCCCTGGTGCCGGAAGGACGCCTTGATGTGGTCGACCGTGACGCCGGTGACCTTCAGGCCCTTGAGGTCGAGGTCGAATCGGGTGAGGCGCTGGGCGGCGCGGGCCCGCAGGACGGCCCGGCCGTCGAGGTGGCGGCTGCCCGGGTCGTAGCCGAGGGTCAGGTCGTAGTGGCGCACGTCGTAGCCGCCGTTGCCGGCGAGCGGGAAGTACGGATCGCCCGCCCCGGACGAGCCGATGGTACCGGCCGCCGCCGGGCCCGCGGCCGCGAACAGGGCGGCGAGGGCGACGGGCACCGCTGCGGCGACGGCCCCTCGGGGAAGGACGGTGGTGCGTCCGACGGTCTGCCGACGGGGTGTCGTCACGGGCGCTCCTGTGGCTGGAGGGACGGGTGGCGGTCAGCTTAGGGGGCGGCACCCTCCTCCGAACTGCTCGGTTCGGTCAAGTTGCCCGGTGTCCCCGGAGGTTCACGCGAACCGGGGAACCGTCTCCGTTCAAGGCCCTGCCGCTGTGTTGGAGTTCCTTGCACGGCGGAGGCGGGGTGGTCTCCCAGCTCGTCCTGAGCAACCGTTACCACCCGGCGGCAACGCGGTTTCCGGCTGCCGTCCGGACCCGTCACCCGCGTACGGAGAAGCTGAGACCCCGCCGCCGGGTGGAGCCGACCGCACGGGCGACCGGAGAGGCGGGGTGCCGGAACGCGCCGGGGTCCGCGGAGCGCCGTTCAGGGGAAAATGCCCGGCCGGCAGGCGTGGGAGCGGGCGGCGCCGTCGACAACTGACCCGTGAGACTGCCGCTGATCGCCCCCATGCTGGCCACTCCCGGCACCCTGCCGCCCGCCGGGCAGGACGCGCAGTGGGCCTACGAGACGAAACAGGACGGTCAGCGGGTGGTGGTCTATCTGCCCGGCGACGGCGGTCTGGAACTGCGCGCGCGGTCGGGTGAGGTCATCACCGGCGCATACCCGGAGCTTCGTCCGCTGGGCGGCGTCCTGGGCGCGATGCCCGCCGTGCTGGACGGGGAGGTGGTGGCACCCGACGAGCGGGGGCACGGCGACTTCCAGCGGCTGCAGTCCCGTATGGGGCTCGCCCACTCCCCCGCGCTGGCGGCGCGCCGGGCGGCGCAGACGCCCGTGCACCTCGTGCTGTTCGATGTGATGTTCCTGGGGCGTGACATCACCACGCTGCCCTACGCCCGCCGACGGCACGCCCTGGAGGGTCTCGCGCTGGCCGGACCGCACTGGTCGACTCCCGGCGCGCTCGTGGGACACGGCGCACAGGCCTTGGAGGCGACCCGGAAGAGCGGTCTGGAGGGGCTGGTGTGCAAGAGGCTGGACTCGGTGTACGAGCCAGGGGTGCGCTCCCGGTCCTGGATCAAGATCCGCAACATACGGGCGGCGGACGTGATCGTGGGCGGCTGGCTGCCGGGCCGGGGCCGGCTGTCGGGACTGCCAGGAGCGTTGCTGCTGGGACAGCGGGAGGCGGGCCGACTGCGCTATGTCGGCCGGGTGGGGACGGGCTGGAGCGAGGCGGAGCGGGCCGAACTCGCCCGGCTGCTCCTGGTCGTGGAGACGCGCGTATGCCCCTTCGACCGCGACCCGAGGGTGCCGGGCGCCCGCTGGGTCCTGCCGAGACTCGTCGGCGAGGTCCGCTACAGCACCCGTACCCGGGACGGTCTGCTCAGGCAGCCGTCATGGCTGCGGCTGCGTCCCGACCTGGCGCCGGAGGACTCGGCGGCCGATCTTCCCTGAGCCGCGCCCTGTCGCACGCAGTGTGTCTCCCCGCCCGAGTGGTGCCACCGGATCAGACGTGACCGGGACCGCCGCTGCCGAACGCGCCGCTGGATCCCGGGAGCCAGCGCTTGCGCTCCTGGTCGTCACATCGTTTGCTGGCCGCGTGGTGGAGCTGGTACGGCATGAGCCGTTCGCTCTCCTGCGCCGCGTGCGGCATCTCCTCGGGCTCGCGTACTTCCTGTTCCTCGTGCACCGCTCCGCCGTCGGGCAGATGGGGCTGCTCCTCCGGGCTGGGCGGTGCCGGTTCCTGGTCCCGGACGGTCATACCGAGCCGAACGGCCCAGATCAGTGCCCCCGAGACGACCATGCCGCCGAGGAAGGCGAAGAACACGTTGAGTTGTTCCTGCGATACAGCCAGTACTGCATAGCTCGCCGTATTCATGCCATGACGATACCCCCGTTGAATTCGCATTGCCCCTGGAGATTTACCTGAACGGGAATTCGGGTTTCTCGGGTTGTCGGGACTCAGATCCGGTATTCGCGAAGGGCCGGTGTCGCCACGGCAAGTCCGAGAGTTGCCACGATGACGAGGAGGCCGCCGCCCGAGATGGCCGTGCGTGCCCCGAGTGCAGATCCGACCGTGCCGTGCAGAACGTCGGCGAGGCGCGGGCCGCCCGCGACGACGACCGTGAACACGCCCTGCATCCGGCCCCGCATCTCGTCGGTGGCGGCGGACAGCAGGATCGCACCGCGGAAGACCATCGAGACCATGTCGGCGACTCCGGCGGCGGCCAGGAAGGCCACGGCCGCCCAGAGGTTGGCGGTCAGTCCGAGGCCGGTGATGGCCGCGCCCCAGGCGATCACCGCCGCGATGACCATGAGGCCGTGCCGCCGCGCGCGGGAGAACGTGCCGGACAGCAGGCCGCCGAGCACGGCGCCGACGGGGATCGCCGCGAAGAGCAGACCGAGTGCGAGACCTTCCCCGTAGGAGGCGTATGTCCGGGCCGCGAGTTGGGGGAACAGGGCCCGGGGCATGCCGAGGACCATCGCGATGATGTCGGCGAGGAAGGACAGCAGCAGGACCTTGTGCAGCGAGATGTAACGGAAGCCCTCGGCCATCGCCTGCCACCCCGCCCGGTTCTGCGCCGCCGCCGTCGTCAGGGGCGGCAGGGCGGGGAGCCGGACGACCGCCCACACAGTCACGCTCAGGGCGAGGGCGTCGATCAGGTAGAGGTCGGACAGGCCGATGACGGGAATGAGGACGCCGGCGAGGAGAGGGCCTGCCACCAGGCCGGTCTGCATGACCGTGGAGCCCAGCGCGTTCGCCGCCGGGAGTTCGTCCGCCGGGACCAGACGGGCGATGGAGGCGTTGCGGGCCGGGGAGTTGAGACCGAAGAAGGCCTGCTGGAGGGCGAGCAGTGCCATCAGCACGACGACCGAGTCGAGGCCGGTGGCGGCCTGCACCCAGAAGAGCACGGATGTGACGGCCAGACCGGAGTTGGTGATCAGCAGCAGCCTGCGGCGGTCCATGCTGTCGGCGATCGCGCCGCCCCACAGCCCGAAGACCGCGAGTGGCAGGAGGCCCGCGAGGCCGGCGTAGCCCACCCATGCCGAGGAGCCCGTGATGTCGTAGATCTGCTTGGGCACGGCAACCGCGGTGAGCTGGCTGCCGACGGATGTCACGATCGTCGACGACCACAGGCGGCGGTAGGCGGGGCGGCGCAGCGGCCGGGTGTCCATCGCCCAGCGGCGCCAGCCTCGGCGACTGGCTCCGCTGTCGTCCGGCCGGTCGCCGTCCGGTGCCGCTCCGCCGTCGGTCGTACTCTCGCTCGTGTCCACGGGGTTCCCAACTGCCTCGTACACCTTTCGATTCCGGGTTCACTATCAACGATCCCCCCGTTCCCCCGGCATCCGGGGCGCCGTTCGGCGGCCGGTCACCGGCTCCGCGGCTCAGGCGCCGACGATCAGCATGCCGCCGGTCGCGATCATCGTCGCCGCCACCAGGGCGTCCAGCAGCCGCCAGGAGGAGGGGCGGGCAAGGAAACGGCCGAGCAGCCGGGCACCGAACCCGAGGGAGGCGAACCAGCACAGGCTGGCCAGGGCCGCACCCAGGCCGAAGGTCCAGCGCAGTGAGCCATGACCGGCCGCGATCGAGCCGAGCAGAAAGACCGTGTCGAGGTAGACGTGCGGGTTGAGCCACGTCATGGCCAGGCAGGTGAGGACGGCACGTCGGCGGGAGCGCTCGGATTCCCCCTCCACCCGCAGCGCCGAGGGCCGAAAGGCCCGGCGGGCGGCGAGGGCGCCGTATCCGAGGAGGAACACGCCGCCGGTCAGGCCGACGGCGGTCAGTGCCGCGGGCCAGGCCACCACGACCGCCCCGACCCCGCCGACACCGAGCGCGATGAGGAGTGCGTCGGACAGGGCGCAGATGCCGACCACGGCGAGTACGGCGTCCCGGCGGATGCCCTGGCGCAGGACGAAGGCGTTCTGGGCACCGATCACGACGATGAGGGAGAGGCCGGTGCCGAATCCGGCGGCCAGGGAGGCCAGAGCGTGGGTCATGACAGGGACGCTAAGGAGGGCGGACGCCTGGAGTACAGCTAAAGATTTTTACGTATGATTAGTATTCGTGATGACAGAGCTTCCCCTCGACCAGGTGCGGACGCTGCTCGCGGTCGTGGACGAGGGCACGTTCGACGCGGCCGCCCAGGCGCTGCACGTGACGCCCTCGGCCGTCAGCCAGCGGGTCAAGGCGTTGGAGCAGCGCACCGGGCGGGTGCTGCTGACCCGGACGAAACCGGTGCGCCCTACCGAGTCGGGGGAGGTCGTCGTGCGGTTCGCGCGCCGGCTCGCCCGGCTGGAGCGCGACGCGCGCGCCGAGCTGGGTATGACCAGCGCCGGAGAGCCGACGCGGCTGTCGATCGCGGTGAACTCCGATTCCCTGGCGACCTGGTTCCTGCCCGCGCTCACCCGGGTGCCCGAGGAGCTGCGGATCACCTACGAGCTGCGCCGGGCGGACCAGGACCACACGGCGGCGCTGCTGCGCGAGGGACAGGTGATGGCCGCCGTGACCTCGTCGCCGGATCCCGTGACGGGCTGCAGCGTACGGAGCCTGGGGCGGATGCGGTACCTGGCGGTGGCGAGCCCGGCCTTCGTCGCCCGCTGGCTGAGCGGATGGCCCGAGGTGCCGCTGCGCGAGGTGATCGCCGACGCGCCCGTCGTCGGCTTCGACCGGCACGACGACCTGCAGGACCGGTTTCTGCGCGGGCTGCGCCTGGCCGACGGCGCTGGGGCGACGCGGCATTTCGTGCCGACCTCGGAGGGTTTCGTCGATGCGGTGGCGGCCGGGATGGGGTGGGGAATGGTCCCCGAGCAGCAGGCCGAACCTCTGCTGCGGTCCGGAGGGCTGCTGCACCTGGCGGCGGACCGGCCGGCGGACGTCCCGCTGTACTGGCAGCAGTGGAAGCTGGAGTCCCCCGCACTGGCCGCGGTCGCCACGGCGGTCGTGGCGGCGTCGGAGCGGTCGCTGGGCCTGGGCTCACACACCTGACACACGGCCCCGCCGGCCCTGCGCCACCACTAGGACGAGCGGGATGGCGTCGCACGGGACCAGCCGCAGCCCGTCATGGCTGCCCGGCCGCGCCCACCCGTGCGCGAAGAGCGAGGGCGCCAAGGTCAAGGCCGTCCTGCCCCAGGAGGGTGCCTGCCCTACGCCAGGCGGGTGCAGGCCTGGGCCGAGATCAAGGGCTGAACCGCAGGCCCTCACCCGAGTGGAGCGTCCGCGGTGGAGCGCTGGTGGCGGGCGAGGGCGTGGCCGATGTCGCGGGTCGCCGGGTACAGCCGCAGATAGAGGTCGTACAGGTCGTCGTACACGTGACGGCGGCGGTCGTCGGGTGCGATGCGCTCGCGCACCGGGTTCCAGGCGTCGATGTCCGGGTCGCCGATCGCGGCGGCGGCCAGGAACGCCGCGCCGTAGCTCGCCCCCAGTGTGACGGTCCTGATCTCCTGTTCCAGGCCCGTGACGTCGGAAACGATACGGGTCCACAGTCCGCCCCGGGTGCCTCCGCCGACGGCGACGACCCGCCGGATGTCGGCGCCTGCCGCGCGCATCGCCTCGACGTTGTGCCGCACACCGAAGGCGGTGGCCTCCAGGGCGGCGCGGTAGAGGTCGCCCCGGGTGTGCTCCACGGTCAGTCCGGCGATCACGCCGCGGGCGTCCGGGTCGGAGACCGGTGTGCGCTCCCCGGCGAAGTAGGGCAGCATCAACAGGCCCTTCGCGCCGGGGCCGGACGCCTCGGCCTCGGCGAGCAGCGCGCCGTGGTCGGGCGTGCCGAGCAGGTCCCGCAGCCAGTCGGTGATCGCACCGGAGGTGGCCATGCCGCCCGCGAGGCTGCGCGTTCCTTGCAACACGCCGACCGTGCTCCACAGTTGGGGCACCAGAAGCCGCTCCGACACCGTGTTGATCAGGAACATGGTGCTGCCATACATGAGCATCAGGTCGCCGGTGTGCTGGGCACCCACACTCAGCGCCTCCGACCAGGCATCGATTGTCCCCGTCACGACCGGAACACCCGCTGGGAGCCCGGTGACGGATGCCGCGTCGGCAGTGACCCGGCCGGCGACGTCGCCGGGCCAGAGCAGGGGCGGCAGTTCGATGTCCGGCGCGATCCGGCGGGACCAGGGGCGGTACCACTCCTCGGCGGTGGAGTCGTACAACGGTAGGGACTGGCTGGCCGAGTGGTGGTCGAGGACGTATGCGCCGGTGAGCCGGTGCACCAGGTAGGAGCTCGGCATGTAGAGCCGCCGGGCGCGGGCGGCGACATCGGGGCGGTGCTCCGCGAGCCAGACGATCTTGGGGCCGACCGCCTGGGTGGACAGCAGGGAGCCGCAGCGCCCCAGGACGGCATCACGGCCCAGTTCGGCCTCGAGCCGGGCGATCTGTGCCGTGGCGCGGGTGTCGACGCCATACAGGATGGCGGGGTGCAGCGGTGTGTCCGTCTCGTCGGTCAGGGCGACGCACGGCCCCATGCCGCTGACGCCGACCGCGTCGACGACGGTGCCGGGCGTGACAAGTTCACGGGCGAGCGAGGCGAATTCGTCCCACCAAAGGTGTGCGTCCATCTCGACATGGCCGGGTCTGGGACGGCTGACCGTGTGCGGGCGCACCGCGGTGCCCAGAACCGTCCCGTCCGCCCCGACCAGCACGCCTTTGCTGCTGGACGTACCGATGTCGACACCGAGCACCGTCATGCGCTGTCGTCCTCCGCCTCGAGACTCCCGGGACATCGTTCCCCTCTTCCGCGGTGATCACCGGCCGAAACGGAGAAGTCGCTGCCGCCCGCCCGGAACGTCGCGGACGCCTCCGGGCGCTGTGGTCCCCGGCAACCGCGGTCATCGGCGTCCCGCCGGGCGGGGTGCGGCCGAATCGGCGCCCGGGTATGCCGATTTGTTGCTGATTCCCGACACCTGCGATCTTGGCGGAATTCCCTCCTCCGGGCCAGGATGCCCGCATGAAGGGTGATCTCTTTTCCAGTGACCACATGGTGCAGCCGGCCGGCGCGCCGGGCATGTCGGTGCAGAACGCCAAGTCCATCCGCTATGTCGTGAACGGCGAGATGGTGGCACGGCAGGGGGCGATGGTCGCCTACCGAGGCAACCTGCAGTTCGAGCGCAAGGGCCAGGGTGTCGGCGGGATGCTCAAGCGGGCGGTCACCGGTGAGGGGCTGCCGCTGATGGCCGTGCGCGGCCAGGGCGAGGCGTGGTTCGCGCACGAGGCGCAGAACTGCTTCGTCGTGGACGTCGAACCGGGCGACGAGGTCACCGTCAACGGGCGCAACGTGCTCTGTTTCGACGCCACCCTGTCGTACGAGATCCGGACCGTGAAGGGTGCGGGGATCACCGGCGGAGGGCTGTTCAACAGTGTCTTCACGGGGCACGGCAGGCTGGGCCTGATCTGCGAGGGCAATCCGCTCGTCATACCCGTCTCCCCGCAGCAGCCGGTGTACGTCGACACCGACGCGGTGGTGGGCTGGACGGCCCGGCTGAACACCTCGTTGCACCGGTCGCAGTCCATCGGTTCGATGCTGCGCGGCGGTTCGGGCGAGGCCGTTCAGCTGAAACTGGAGGGTGAGGGATATGTGGTCGTACGGCCCAGTGAGCTGACAGTGCACAAGGAGCACCACTGACACGGGGGCCCCGCTCGTCGAGCGGGGCCCCCGTTTCGTCAGCGTCCGTACCCGGACTGCGCGTCAGCGCCCGTTTGCCGACGGCGCGTTGGCGCCGGTCACGTTGACGGCCGCCCACGCCTTGTCGACCGTCCTGTACTCGGTGCTGTGGGCGCCGTACATGTCGGCGGCGGCCTTCAGCGTCGCGCTGCGCGCGTCGTGGAAGTCCGTCGTGGAGACCATGTAGCGGGTCAGCGCCCGGTAGAAGATCGCCAGGGCCTTGGCCCGTCCGATGCCGGTCACCCGCAGGCCGCCGTAGGCCGGCGAGTCGTACGCCACCCCGCCGATCGTCTTCCTGCCACTGCCCTCGGCCAGCAGGTAGAAGGCGTGGGAGGAGACGCCGGAGCCCGCGTGCACCTCGGTGTCGTACGCCGCGGGCGACCAGTAGTCGATCGTGCCCTCGAGCTTGTCGAGGGACGGGTGGTCGAGGCGGCGCAGGAACTTCTGCCGCAGGCCGAGCTTCTCGCCCATCAGGTAGTTGGGCGGGTTCTTCGGGTTGTTGGTGGCGAACTCGACGCCGGTGCCGAAGATGTCGGCGAGCGACTCGTTCAGGGCACCCGGCTCGCCGTGCTGGTTGCCGTCCTGGTCCACGCGGGTGGGCTCGAGGCCGGCCGTGGCGTCGACGACGCCGTGGGTCAACTCGTGGCCGGTCACGTCGAGGACGACGAGCGGCTTCTTGAACAGGTCGCCGTCTCCGTCCCCGTACAGCATGCAGCCGCACCGAGAGTCCCAGAAGGCGTTGCCGACCTTGTTGCCGAAGTGGACCATCGCGTGGGCACCGGCGCCGTTGTTCCTGATGCCCTTGCGGCCGAAGGTCTTCTGGTAGAAGTCCAGCGTCTTGGTGATGCCGTACTGGGCGTCGACCGCCACGGTGGCGCGGCTGGAGACGGTGCCGGTGCCCCACTTGTCGGTGGTGCTGGTGAACGTGGTGCCGCGCGAGAACACCTCCAGCACCCGGCCCTTGGCGTCCCGCGTCTCGGTGTCCCAGCGCGTGGGGTCCTTGAGGACGAACGTCCTCCGGGCGGTCTGCGTGGTGGTCAGCGGCACCGTGCCCACGAAGAGGGAGGCGCCGGTGCCGTTCGCAGGGGCCGGGTAGCGGGCGGCCGAGGAGGCCGTCGCCGCCGTGAGGGCGGAGGCGGCGGGCACCACGTCGGTCTCCGGGGACGCCGACTCGCCCCGCTTGCGCAGGGTCTCCACGAGGGAGGGCGAGATGAACTCGTCGCTGTCGGGCGTGTTGCTGCGGATCCGGCCGGTCAGCGCGTCCACGACGACCGTACGGGAGCCATCGGCCTGGGTGGTGCGGCTGTCCGTGACGCGCACCTGATAGGCCAGGTCGGAGCCGCCGTCGCGGGCGTCCACGACCAGTTCGGCGGCGCCGGCGTCGCCCTGGGCGGCCGCGGCGGCCTTCTGCTCGGCCTGCCCGGCCGTCAGCTTGGCCTGGGTGGTGGCCGGCTGGACGGCGTGGGCGGTGGCCCGGGTCACGTCCAGGTAGCCGCCGTGCCGGTCGAGGTGGATGACCAGGTCGCCGCCCAGGACGGGCATCCCCTGGTGGGTCCGGACGAAGCGCACGTGCTGCTTGCCGTCCGGGTCGGTCATGACGTCCTTCGCCTGAAGGGTGTCCCCCCGGGTGACACCTGTGGCGGAGGCGTGTGCGAATGCGGCGGCCCGGGCCGCGTCCACCGGCGAGGAAGCCGCTGCCACCGTGGTTGCGGGGGCGTCGGCGAGCGCCGGGACGGCCGGCAGCGTGGCCGCCGTCGTCACGGTGACGGCGACGGCCAGGCCGCGTATGTGGGGTCTGCGCACGAAGTTCCTTCGGAACGGGGCGGAAGGTTCGCCAACCGCCCGTCGTCACAGCGCTGTTGAGCGCCGCGGGGGCTGGTCGGGCCCCGGAGCGCCACCCTCTTGGATTCACCATGTACATGTAAAGACGGAAAGATCCCTTTCACGGCCTTCAAGGTGATCTTTTTACGAATGTTCATGCCTGGGTGACCAGTTGGTGACCAGCCGTGCGTCGCAGGGTGAGATGACCCAGCGCCTGGGCGGGTTGCGTGCACCGGTGGCTCAGGGAATGGATGTGATCGACGTCGCACCGCCTCCGGCCCGGTTCCCCGTCGGCAGCCGGAGGCGAGGGCGCGTCAGACCGTGCGCCTGGACAGGGCTGCGACCAGGGTGCGCAGCTCGGCGGCGGGTCGCGGCGAGCACGGCACGGAGTCCAGGAGGGAGTTCGCGGCGGCGAGATGACGGCGCGCCGCACGCAGGGCGGTCGCACGGCCGCCCGCCTCCGCAACCGCGGCCGCCGCCCGCCGTACGCCCGAGTCGTCGCGGGCGGCGAGCAGTTCGGCCAGTTCGGGGCCCCGGGTGGTGTCCAGGGCGACGAGGACGGGGAGGGTCTTCTTGCCCTCACGCAGATCGCTGTGGACGGGTTTGCCAGTGACGTCGGGATCGCCCCAGATCCCCAGCAGGTCGTCGACGATCTGGAACCCCACGCCGAGGTGACGGCCTGCCCGGTCGAGCGCGGACGCCGTCTCGTCGCGCGCACCGCCGAAGTGGGCGCCCAGGGCGAGGGCGCAGCCGAGCAGGGCTCCCGTCTTGCGCTCGGCCATCGCCTCGTACTCCCCGATGGACACCGACTCGGGGCCGGTCCAGGGGCGGTCGGCGAACAGGAGGTCGTCGGCCTGGCCGTGGACCAGGTCGCCGAGGGCGACGGTCAGTCGGCGCACGGCCGCCGGGGCGGTGCTCAGCGTCTGCACCGCGAGGGCGAACAGCGCGTCGCCCGCCAGGACTGCGGGACCGGTGCCGTACGCCTTCCACAGGGCGGGACGACCTCGGCGAAGGGCGTCGCCGTCCATGATGTCGTCGTGCAACAGGGAGAAGGTGTGTACGAGTTCGACGGCCACGGCGGCCGGTACACCGGCGGTGGCGGGCGCGCCCGGCAGTTCCGCGCCGAGGACCGCGAGCGCCTGGCGGACGCCCTTGCCCTGGCGGCGGCCGGAGTCCTGCTCCTGCCGTCCGAGCGCGTAGTCGGCCATCTCGGCGACCCAGGGGTGCAGGGTGGCGACCGACTCCGCGAGGGCGGGGGCGACGAGATCTCGGGCACGGTTCAGGATGCGGCCGGCGTCGGCGTCCGTCCGCGGGGAACCAAGGACGCCCGTCGCGGTGGGGGCGGTCATCGGCCGGCCTCCCCGGTTGCGCCGAGGCCCAGTTCCTCGTACGCCCGCTGGACCATCTCGCGTCCGTGCCGCAGCCCGATCCCGTCCAGGGTGTGGGCGAGCGCGTCTAGGTCGGCGGTGGTCTCGGCACGGTCGCGGCCCAGCCGGGCGAGCGACTTGACCAGCCCGAGGCGGGCGAGGGTCCGGCCGCGGGGCTCACTCATCCCCTCGAACTCCGCGAGCGCCTGGGCGTAGACGTCACGCGCCTCCTCGTAGCGCCCGGCGCGGTACAGGACGTTGGCGCGCATCTTGTGGTTGTAGGCGAGCGCGCCGGTGAGGTTCATCTCCCGGCAGGTGGCCTCCGCCTCGGCGAGCAGTTCCAGGGCACGCCCGGTGTCCCCGTCGCGGACCGAGAGGATGTCGGCGAGGCCGCGCAATGCCCAGGCGTGGCCGCGGCGGTCGTCGGCGCGCTCGGCGATCCCGGCCGCCTCCTCGAACATGGCGTAGGCGGTGTCGTAGGAGCCGGTGTTGCGGTGTATCTGGGCGATGCCCTCCAGCGCCCAGACGGTGTGGCGCGCCTCGCCGCGGCGGCGCGCCTCGGCCAGGAGCTGTTCGTGCAGGGCGGTCACGGCCTCGTAGTCGCCCTGGATGCGACCGGTCTCGGCCATTCCCGCGAGCGAATACCCACGGACGACGACGTCCCCGGCCCGCTCGCCGAGGTCGGCCGCGAGCCTCAGCAGCCGCCAGGCCAGCGGCAGCGCGCCGCGCTGCCTGGCCAGGGTGCCGCCGCTCCACAGGGCCCAGGCCATCGCACCTGTGTCGCCCGCCTCACGGGCGGTGCGGTAGCTCGCCTTCCAGGCCCGGTCCGCGTCGGCGACCTGACCGAGCCTGCGATGCGCCTCGGCAACCGCCAGTCCGGAGCGGGCGGCCTCCTCCCGGGCCCCGGCACGCTCGGCGGCGCGCAGTTGCTCGGTGCCCGCGGCCAGCACGTCCGTGAGCGAGGAGTTCACCGACAGGGAGGTGAGGGCGCCCTGGTACTCCGGGGCGAAGGCCTTGCCGTACATGAGTGCCTTTCGGTCTGCCGCCGGCCGGGCTCATACGCGCGGTTCGGCGGGTCTGGAATGTCAGCGACGGGAGGCACATCGCCGGCTCGCCAGGGGCGCGCATAGACGCGCCATCGCGTGTATGCGCGTCATCTATGCACATTGTGTACAGACGACGTGTATACACGGCGCGTATAGCGTCCCGGACATCCGCCCGGGACTTCGTCCGGTGATCGGTCGGGCCACCCGCCCGTTGTTGATCAGGACGTCACCCGCGCCCCCAAGGTTGCTTCGCAGCAAAGGAGTTGACTCACGCCACGCGAGGAGTCGGCCGCAGGATCTCCAAACAGAACATATTTTCGAAACAGGGGGTACGCTGCCTGGTATGTCCGTGCATCTCCAGGGCTCGCTGTTCGACCAGACCGACGACCTCCGTCTCGGCCCGCTCGACGGGCTGCGCCGCACTCGGCTCTCTGCCGGGGCGTGGATCGATCTGCTGCCGGGCTGGCTGAACGGGGCCGACGCGCTGTTCGAGAAGCTGGCTGCCGGGGTGCCGTGGCATGCCGAGCGGCGGCAGATGTACGAGCAGACGGTGGACGTGCCGCGACTGCTCTCCTACTACCGCGCCGGCGACCCGCTGCCCCACCCCGTTCTCGAGGAGGCTCGCGACGCCCTGTCGGCGCACTACGCGGAGGAGCTGGGCGAGCCCTTCGTCACGGCAGGGCTCTGCTACTACCGGGACGGCCGGGACAGCGTGGCCTGGCACGGGGACCGGATCGGCCGGGGCGCGCGCCAGGACACCATGGTCGCCATCCTCTCGGTGGGCGCGCCCCGCGATCTCGCGCTGAGGCCGCGCGGCGGCGGACAGAGCATCAGGCGCCCCCTCGGGCACGGCGACCTGATCGTGATGGGCGGCTCCTGCCAGCGGACATGGGAACATGCGATCCCCAAGAGCACCCGGGCGACCGGACCGCGGATCAGCATTCAGTTCCGGCCGCAGGGCGTGAACTGACCCGGGTCAGGGAGTCAGCTGCCCCTGCACGAGCGGTGCGTAGCGGTCCACGATGTCATCGACGTCGGCGGCGCGCAGGTGTGTCCCGCGCGCGATGCCGAACATCACCCCGAGGCCCAGCAGCGTGCCCACGGCGAGCTCCGCGCGCAGGCCCGCGTCCGGACCGCTCAGGCGCGCCGCGAGGCGGTCGCCGACCTGGGTGCGGAAGTTGGCGCGCAGAATGTCGCCCTGCTCTCCGTGCAGAGGCGCGAACACGATGCGCAGGAGGGGGTCGGCGCCGTGTTCGGCCTGACTCACCAGAACATGGCGGACCATGTGCCGGCCGAGGTCGGCGAGCGGTGCGTCCAGCAACGCGAGGGCGTCCGTCTCGAAGGACATGACCTGGGAGAAGAGCGTCTCCTTGTTGCCGAAGTACTTCAGGATCAGCGGCGGGCTGACCCCGGCCCGGTCGGCAACAGCCTTGAGCGTGATGTCCGCGTGGGCGTGCCGGGCGAGGAGGTGGCGGGCGGCACGGAGGATGGCAGCCCTGGTCGCTTCGGCGTCGCGACGGCCGGGGGTTCTGGTTCCTTCGGCGTCGCGACGGCCGGGGGCTCTGGTCCCTTCGGCGTCGCGACGGCCGGGGGCTCTGGTCCCTTCGGCGCGGCGCAGTGCCGGGGGCCGGGGTGCGTCGTCCCCGTGGGATGCCGGGGGCTCGGACCCGGCGGCCCCGTGCCGTGCCCCGGCCCCGGCGGTCGTCGCGGCGTCGCGGCCGACCGGACGGTCCCCTTGTTCCGGTGTTGAGGTGTCCGAGGTGGAGTGATCCGTCCGGGCTGTCATGGGCGAGGTGCTCACCGTACTCAGGCTCCTTCCAGCGCCTCGTCGTGGGACGCCGCCGCACTCCCGCGCAGACGGCGTACACCGCCGGCACCGTCCGCAGGGATGGCGAGGGCGACGGCACAGGCCACCAGTGCGACGCTACCCGCCATCGCGAACGCCAGCAGATAGCCGTGGAGCGTGGGCACCGGCGCACCGGAGACCGGGCTGGTGTGGTGGACCAGGATCGCGGCGACGGCGGCGCTGCATGTGGCCTGGCCGATGGTGCGCATCAGCACGTTGACACCGTTCGCCGATGCGGTCTGGCCCGACGGTACGGCGCGCAGGATCAGCGTGGGCAGCGCCGAGTAGGCGAGGGTCGTACCGGTGGCGACCGTCGTTGCGCCCACGATGATCATCCAGAGGTCGCGGCTGTCCGCGATGCGCACCGCGTAGCCGAGGGCGAGGACGGCCGCGCCGAGGGCGAGGGTGACCCGGGGGCCGCGGGCGGCCGAGATACGGGCCGAGAGCGGCGAGAACAGCAGCATGATCACGCCGCCGGGCAGCAGGCACAGACCGCTGCCCACGATCGACAGACCGAGCCCGTAACCGGTGGCCTTGGGCGCCTGGACCAGCTGTGCCGTCACGAGCGAATTGGCGTAGAAGCCGAAGCCGACGAGGAGTGCCGTGAGGTGGGGCAGGGCGACCCGGGTGCGGGACGCGAGGCGCAGGTCGACCAGGGGCCGCTCGGCGCGCAGTTGCTGGAGGCACCACAGTGCCAGGATCAGGACGCAGCCGGCGAACAGCCCGGCAATCCTGGGGCTTCCCCACCCCCAGTCGCCCCCCTGGGACACGGCCAGCAGCAGGCAGACCAGCCCGGCGGCGAGCCCCAGCGCCCCGAGGACGTCGAAGCGGCCGGGTGTCCGCACGGGCGACTCGCGCACCGCCCACCAGGCCAGCAGGAGACCGACGGACCCGAGGCCGGTGGTCACCCAGAACATGGCGTGCCAGTTCACGTACTGGATGACGAGCGCGGCCAGCGGCAGGCCGAGCGCCGCGCCGATGCCGACGGTGGAGCTCATGAGCGCGACAGCGGATCCGGTGCGCTCGGGCGGGAGTTCGTCGCGCAGGATGCTGATCGACAGCGGGACGACGGCGGCCGCCGCGCCCTGCAGGGCACGTGCCGTGATGAGCACGCCGACGTCGGACGTGAGCGCGCAGAGCAGCGAGCCCAGCGTCATGAGAGCGAGGGCGATCAGCAGCACGCGCCGCTTGCCGTACATGTCGCCGGCGCGCCCGAGCACCGGGGTGAGGACCGCGCCGGACAGCAGTGTGGCAGTGACCATCCAGGAGACGGTGCCCGCGGAGGCGCCGGTGAGCCGGGGCAGGTCGGGCAGCAGGGGCACGACAACCGTCTGCATGACGGCCATGAGCGCGCCGCCGAGGGCGAGCACCGGGACCGTCAACCGACCCCGTATCCCCGGCCGCCCGGCCGGTCCTGCAGGGGGCGCGGACCGGGCGGGCGGGACGGGTATCGGGGCCACGGGGCGCTCCAGCGGTCGGTACGGGAATTCAGGTGAATACCCATTCACCATAGCGAGTGAATGACTGTTCACCAAGGAAATCAACGACGTCCGGCGCCCGCCGGGCAGGGATGGCGGGCGGCGCACCCTGCCGAGGGCGGCCGAGGATGGTTCGCGTCATTTCGCGGACGTGAGCGGGACCACCCGTCGGGCCCGAGCCACGAAGGATCCCCCTCGAGGACTCCACAACGGGGCGGAACTTTCCCGTCCGGCGCACCCCCGACGCCCCTCACAGCAAGATCATCTTTGTTCAACTTTGCACGGCATATGGGCAATTGTCCTGATCATAGCCAACCTGCCGTCTGTGATTTCCCGGTCGCGCCGGTCGGCCGATAGGCAGGACGGGTCGTCAACCCGCCGCGATCCAGGAGGACTTCCTATGTCCGAACGCCCCCGCAGCCAAGATCTCACCCGTCGACGCGCCCTGGTGGCCGGGGCGGCCGTCACCGCCACCGCCGGCCTGGGGGTCCAGGCCGTCACGGCCTTCGCCGCCGGGCAGCCCTCGTCCACCGGCACTTCCGGACACGACCACGGCGGCCCGGAGTCCTTCGACGAGGTGTACCTGGGCCGCCGGATACAGGGGCGCCCGGCCTTGGGCGGTCACCACCACGGCTTCGGGTACGGGGTGTTCATCGACGGTGTCGAACTGCATGTGATGCGGAACGCGGACGGCAGCTGGATCAGCGTGGTCAGCCACTACGAGCCCGTGCCGAGCCCCCTGGCCGTCGCACGCGCCGCCGTCGTGCAGTTGCAGGGCGCCGCGCTCGTCCCTTTCAGCTGACCGCCCGCACCCAGGACTTCAGGAGTTCCCGCACATGACCGTACGCAAGAACCAGGCAAACCTCACCGCCGAGGAGAAGCGGCGGCTGGTCGCCGCGTTCGTGGCGCTCAAGCGCGACGGCCGCTACGACGCCTTCGTCACCACGCACAACTCCTTCATCATGGGCGACACCGACACCGGTGAGCGGACGGGCCACCGGTCGCCTTCGTTCCTGCCATGGCACCGCAGGTTCCTGATCGAGTTCGAGCAGGCCCTGCAGTCCGTCGACTCCTCAGTCGCGCTGCCGTACTGGGACTGGACCACCGACCGCTCGCCGCGCTCGTCGCTGTGGGCACCAGACTTCCTCGGCGGCACCGGACGCAGCCTCGACGGGCGGGTGATGGACGGCCCGTTCGCCGCGGCCACCGGCAACTGGCAGATCACCGTGCGCGTGGACAACCGTACCTACTTGCGGCGCGAGCTCGGCAACGGCGGACGCGAGCTGCCGACCCGGGCCGAGGTCGACTCCGTGCTGGCCATGTCCACGTACGACATGGCGCCCTGGAACAGCGCCTCGGACGGCTTCCGCAACCATCTCGAGGGCTGGCGAGGCGTCAACCTGCACAACCGCGTCCATGTATGGGTCGGTGGTCAGATGGCCACCGGGGTCTCCCCCAACGATCCCGTCTTCTGGATGCACCACGCCTACATCGACAGACTGTGGGCCCAGTGGCAGCGGCTGCACCCGCGCTCCGGCTACCTTCCGCTGCGCGGCACCCCGAACGTGGTGGACCTCGACGAGCCGATGAAGCCGTGGAACGACGTGCGCCCCGCGGACCTGCTGGACCACAGGACCTACTACACGTTCGACACCGACTGAGGCCGCGGCAGCGCCGTGTTCGCGGTGTGCGCCCCTGACCAGGGGCGCACACCGCGGCCGGGGCCCATGCGGTCATCGGGGACGCACACCGTCGATGGCGATGTTCAGATGGCGCGGGCCGCGCAGCACCGCGTTCCGCCGGTAGGGCGGCGGGTCCTCGACCAGTCGGGGGTTGTCGAGCCGGCGCGCCAGTTCGTACAGGGCGATCTGTGCCTCCAGCCGGGCCAGCGGCGCGCCGAAACAACTGTGGACACCGCTGCCGAAGCCCAGGTGCTGGATGTCCCGGCGGTCCGGGTCGAAGCGGTCGGGGTCCTCGAAGCGCTCCGGGTCCCTGTTGCCCGCGGCGAGCACGAGCCAGATCCTCGAGCCCTTCGGAATGGTGATCCCGCGCACGTCGATGTCCGCGATGCAGGTGCGCTGCGGCACGAGCTGCACCGGCGGCTCGTAGCGCAACAGCTCCTCCACGATGTTCACGGCCAGGCCGGGCTCGTCGCGCAGCCGCCGCAGGACCTCCGGGTGGCGCAGCAGGGTGAGCATGCCGTTGGTGATGAGGTTGACCGTCGTCTCATGGCCCGCGATCAGCAGCAGCACCGCGGTGCTGAGCACCTCCATCGTGGTCATGGGGCCGTCCGGGCCGTGGCTGGTCACCAGCTGGGACAGCATGTCGTCACGGGGTTCCTTGCTTCGCTGCTCCACCAGCCCGGCCAGGTACATGCCCAGCTGAAGCCGTGCCTCCTGCGCGGTCTTCTGGCGCTCCGCGTCTTCCCTGCCCGTGTCCGGGTCCAGGCCTGCGACGATCGGGTCGACCCAGCTGCGGAAGCGGGGCTCGTCCTCGCGCGGCACCCCGAGCAGCCGGCAGATCACGGTCACCGGGAAGGGGTAGGCGAACTGGTCGACCAGGTCGATCTGCCCCTCGCCCGAAAGGCCGTCGATCAGACCGGAGACGATCTCGGCGAGTTCGGGCCGCATGGAGTCCATCTTGTGGGGGCTGTGCGGCGGGCCGAAGGGACGGTTGGCGATGCGCCGAAGCCGGTCGTGTTCCGGGGGGTCGAGCCGGATGAAGCTCGGCGGCAGTCCCGTAGCCTCCGGGCCGCCCATTTCGTCGGCGCCCGCGGCGGCAAGGTTGGCGGCGTCGGAACTGATCCGCGGATCGTGGAGCAGACTCTCGATGTCCCAGTACGAACTGATGAGGTAGGGGCCGCCGTCCCCTTCGTGCAGCACCGGGGTCTTGCGCAGTTCCTCGTACAGCGGATAGGGGTTGGCGCGATTGGCGTAGTCGGTGATCTGGCGCAGGAGCGAGGCTTGCGTCATGAGGGGTCCTTGGGGCGTGAAGGGCCTAGGGGATCCGAGCGGACCGCCGGCCGGCGGTCAGTGGCGGCCCGGCGTGAAGACCAGCCGCCGGTCGGCAGGTGAGTAACCGCTGAGGGTCACGGTCGGGCCGTGACTCGGCAGGGACGGGTCGGGGAAGTCGGCCGGCACCGGCTGCCGGCCCTCGGGACGGCGGTCCACCGTCGGGAACTCCACCGGGAAGGGCGCGCCCGACTCGATCAACCGCTGGTAGAACTCCAGCCATCGCGTGTTGTCGAAGCTCACGGCGGCGATGACACGGCCCTGGTAGCCGTACACCCCGATGAACCGGCGCTCCGCGAGCGACCCTTGTGTGATCATGATCTGCTCGCCCAGGGACGGGACACCGACCGACTTGATGTTCACGCCGAACTGTGACGACCAGAAGGCGGGGACCCACATGTGCGGTTGCCGCTCGGCACTGGCGCTGATCATGTTGTGCGCGGCGACCTCGGCCTGGGTGACGGCGTTGCCCCAGTGCTCGAGGGACAGGAACTGGTAGTTGAACAGCGGGTGCGGGGACCGGGCCACATCACCGGCGACGAAGATGTCGTCGGTGACGATGCCCCGGAAGTCGAAAGCCCGGCAGCCCGCGTCGCAGGCGATGCCCCGGGGGCCGGCCCCGAGCCCGGACCCGGCCAGCCACTCGGTGTTGCGGGTCGCACCGAGCGAGACGATCACCACGTCCGTCTCGACCACCGTGCCGTCGGAGAGATGGGCGGCCCGCACCCGGCCCGACGAGTCACCCTCCAGGGCGGTGACCATGACACCGGTGCGCAGGTCCACGCCGTTCTCCCGGTGCAGTTCCGCGGCCACCGCGCCCACCACCCCGCCGAGGGCGCCGACCAGGGGGGCGCCCGCGCGCTCCGCCACGGTGACCGCGACGCCCTGCTCCCGGCATGCGGAGGCGATCTCCGAACCGGTGAAACCGGCGCCGATCACGAACACCCGCCGCGGCGAGGCCTTCAGCCGCCGGTGCAGGCCCGCCGCGTCGTCACGTGTGCGCAGCACGAACACCCCGTCCAGCTGCGCCTCCGACTCCTTCGGCCACGGCCTGGCGCGTACTCCGGTCGCGATCAGCAGCCGGTCGTACTCCACCTCGTCGCCGTCGGCGAGCCGGACCCGTTTGGCCGCCAGGTCGAGGCCGGTCGCCGCGACGCCGAGGCGCCACTTCGCGTCGATCTCCCGGCGCCGGGGCAACTCGGTGTGCTGCGGGGACGCCTTGCCCAGCAGGACCGCCTTGGACAGCGGCGGACGGTCGTACGGCTCGTACGGCTCGTCGCCGATCATGGTGAGCGATCCGGAGAACCCCTCGGCGCGCAGGACTTCGGCGGCCCGCAGCCCCGCCAGCGAGGCACCCACGATCACGATCCGGCCCTCGCGTCTGAGCCACTCGAGGAATGCGTCACCGTCCATGGGCCGCCTCCTGCCCGGGCTCGGCGGGCGGCTCGCCGGCGTCGTCCAGTCCGTCGGCCGTGATCGCCTGCACCGGGCAGGCAGCGACGGCGCGCGCCACCCTCTCCCGCTGCTCCTGTTCGGCGAGTGGGTTGTACACGAGCGACTCCTCGCCGTGCATGGCGAAGACATCCGGCGCGAGAAACGCGCACTGGGCATATCCCTGGCACTTGTTGAGATCGACGACAAGCCTCATCAACGTTCGGCCCCTTCGGCTGCCAGGTCCGTCGGGGCGCCGCCCGCTCGGCGGGCGCCCCGACGGACGGCGGTCATCTGCCCCCACGCCACAGCATCGAGGGCCGGACCGGGCCGCGCTCGCCAAGGCACGCCGAAGGGGTGACGGGGCACGCCGCCACCCGCTTCCGCGTCAGGACACCGCCGGGGTGCCTGGCCGGGAGCGGCGGTTCGCCACGAGGATGTGCAGGCTGATGATCAGCGACCAGGCCGGAAAGACCAGCTCCGACCAGGGCACGTTCGTCGCGACGAAGAGCAGCGTGAGTGCGGTGAGGAGACCCAGCAGGGTCAGCGGGCGCGGCAGGACCCCCAGGCGGTGCCCGATCGTGGACATGGAGGCCGCGAAGACCGCAGCCATCCGCATCGCGTATCCCGTCATCAGCGTGTACGCGAAGTGGCGGCCGAAGTCCCAGGTGGGCGGGCCGGGTGGGCTGCCGGACGGGTTGGCGGTGGCCAGCACGCCATCGGCGGCGGCCGCCGCCCCGAACATGGTGGCCACGAAGACCAGCCCGCTGCCGAGGAGCACCGTGGCGAGGAACTTGTCCTCGGCGTCGCCGACATGGGTCCGAATGACGCCGAGGAACCAGAGGAAGAAGATGCCGGCGAACGGTACGAGCGCGAGTGCCGCCCGCACCGCTTCGCGCCGCGCGGAGTCGGTGAATCCCTGAGGGGGGACCGCTTCGGCGCCCTCGGGGATCCCCAGCCGGATCAGGATGATCGCCGCCGCGAGGAGCAGCGCGAAGACGACTCCTGCCAGCCCGGCGGCCCGCGGAGTCTGCAGCACCTGCCGCGTGGGCCCCGTTCTCGACATGCACGGCTCGCTTCCACTCGGCGGCTCCTGGCACCAGCAAGCCGCCGCACGGGGAGCGCCGCCACCGGAAGGCGGCCGAACGGCAGGGGACCGTCACGAGGTACGTCGCAGGACCGGTCGTGCCTCGGCGCGGTGCCCCGCCTGCGGGCCTGCCCGGCGCCGTGCCCGTCCCGTCGACCGGGCAGGACGCCGCCAGGAGGTGTCCGCCGATGCCCGCCGGGCGGGCGCCGCGTCTCGTCGGAGACCGCCTAGTCGCCGGTCGTCCGGCACTCCGGGTGGCCCCAGCCCTGGGCGTTCCTGGCGATGGGGTCGCCCGCCGCATAGGAGCGTCCGCAGACGCAGCGGCCCGGGAACTTCGCCTTGATCGTGCGGCTGGAGGTGCGTTTCCTCGCGGGCGTGCCGCGGCGGCCCGGTGCGGAGGCGACCGGGTCGGGCGACGGTGGCGGCTCCGGCGAGCCGTGGTTGCTTCCCGCCTGCTCCTGGAGGGTGGCCGCCTGGCTTGCGGCGCGGTCCGCGAAGTCGTTGAGGGGGTCGCCGCCGACCTGGTGTGCGGGGACGTAGCGGAACTCGACCTCACGGCCGTCGAGCAGCTCGTCGATGTGCGCGACCAGTTCCTGGTTGGCGACGGGCTTGCCGGCGGCGGTCTTCCAGCCGTTGCGCTTCCAGTTGGGCAGCCAGGTCGTGACGGCCTTCATCGCGTACTGGGAGTCCATCCGGATCTCCAGCGGGACATCCCGGGCGACGGCGGTCAACAGGCGTTCCAGCGCCGTGAGTTCGGCGACGTTGTTGGTCGTCGTGCCCAGCGGGCCGGCCTCCCAGCGGCCGGGGACCTCGTCGTGGTCGGCGACCACCCAGGCCCATCCGGCAGGTCCCGGGTTTCCCTTCGAAGCCCCGTCGCAGGCGGCCACAACACGTTCAGCCATGCCCCCGATCATGCCACGGTCCTGCCACCGCTCCGGGCCCGGGGCACGAAGCCCCTTGCCGGGCGGCCCGCGGGCCGGGGCGATGGCGGATTCCGCCGGTCAGGACACGTCCGTCGACTTCGGCATCTCGCCCTGCGTGGTGGTGACGTCGATGACCGAGAAGTTGGCACCCTGCGGGTCGCTCAGCGCGGCGAACCGGCCGAACGGGCTGTCCAACGGCCCGAACCGCAGGACACCGCCCTGTTTCGTGGCCCGCTCCACGGCCGCGTCGCAGTTGTCGACGGCGAAGTACACGTTGATGTACGGCGGGACCTCGGGCGGGAAGTCGTCCGTCATCTTCATGCGGCCGAGCACGGGGCCCCCGTCCAGCTCGAAGATGCGGAAGTCGACAGCCGCGTCGTCGATCTGCTTGGCGCGGTAGGGGAAGACGGCGGGGAAGAACGCGTCGGATTTCTCCGGTTCGCGGGTGAAGACCTCGGCCCAGCAGTACGCACCGGGCACGCCCCTGGCCTCGAAGCCCTCGTGGGTGCCCGCCTGCCAGAGGCCGAAGACGGCACCGCTCGGGTCACGCGCCAGGGTCATGGTGCCGAAGTCGCCGACCTGCATCGGCTCCATCAGCACCTCGCCGCCGTTGTCCCTGATCTTCCGTGCGGTCGCGGCGGAATCCGGCGAGGCGAAGTACAGGCACCAGGCCGAATGCCCCTCCTGCCCGGGCATGGGCGGTACGACGGCGGCGACCGCCTTGCCGTCCGCGTACGCCTGCGTGTAGTTGCCGTACTCGGCCGAGGACTCGCCGAACGTCCAGCCGAGGACATCGCCGTAGAAGCGCTTGGCCCCCTCGAGATCGCTGAACATCGCGTCGGCCCAACAGGGTGTTCCTTCGGGTTGTACCGCCATGGCATTCGACCTTCCCCGATCGACAGCTGGGGTTGCGCTCCTCACGCTAGCCAGGCCCGGACCGCGCCGCGCGCCGAACCGTGGTCCTGTCCGACACTGGAGCGAGGGGGTCGTGGACGGGAGACGGGGCACAGACGATGCGCGCATGGGTGGTGGAGCGGCCGGGGCCCCTCGAGCGGGAGCCCCTGCGGTTCGTGGAACGGCCGGTTCCGGTGCCGGGGCGCGGCGAGCTGCTGGTACGGGTGCGGGCTTGCGGTGTGTGCCGCACGGATCTGCACGTTGCCGAGGGCGACCTGCCGGTGCGCCTGCCGGGGGTCGTGCCCGGGCACGAGGTCGTGGGCGTGGTGGCGGAGGCCGGTCCCACAGTGAGCGGATGGGCGGTCGGCGACCGGGTGGGGGTGGCGTGGCTGCGCCGCACGGACGGCACGTGCCGGTACTGCGTGCGCGGGGCCGAGAATCTGTGCCCGGGCTCCGAGTACACCGGCTGGGACGCCGACGGCGGCTACGCGGAGTACACGACCGTACCCGCCGACTTCGCCTACCGGCTGCCCTCGGATGTGGACGACGTCGCGCTGGCGCCGCTGCTGTGCGCGGGCATCATCGGTTATCGCGCGCTGCTGCGGACGTCGCTGCCGCCTGGCGGGCGCCTCGGGCTCTACGGGTTCGGCGGCAGCGCCCATCTGTGCGCCCAGGTCGCCCTGGCACAGGGCGCCACCGTGCACGTCCTGACACGGGACGAGGCGTCGCGGCGGCTCGCGCTGGACCTGGGGTGCGCGTCGGCGGGCGGCGCCTACGACCAGCCGCCGGAGCCGCTGGACGGGGCGATCCTGTTCGCGCCTGCCGGCGATCTCGTGCCGGTGGCCCTGCGGGCGCTGGACCGGGGTGGAGTGCTGACGGTCGCGGGCATCCACCTGAGCGACGTTCCGTCGCTGCGCTACGAGAGCGAGTTGTTCTACGAGAAGCAACTGCGCAGCGTCACCTCGAACACGCGGGAGAACGGCCGGGAGTTCCTCGGCCTCGTGGCCCGGTACGGTGTGCGGGCCACGACGCACGGCTATCCGTTGTCCCAGGCGCATCGGGCCCTCGGCGATCTGAGGGCGGGCCGCTTCGAAGGGGCGGCGGTGCTGGTGAACGATCTCTGACGGGGTCGGTGCCGCGCTGGTGCGGCCGGGGCTGTTGAATGCGTGGGTGGACTCTGAGACGGGTGGTCGCGGAGGTGACGCGGTGGGCGCTGAGGACTCTGCGGACCTGCCGTACGGCGCGGAGGACGCTCTCGAGTCGATCGGTACGACGCTCGACGAGCAGACGACGTGCGAGGAGTTGGCCGCATACGTCTGCCGCCGTGTGTGCGACGCCGCAGCCGTGGACCTGCTGCCCGAGGAGGCCCCGTCCGCGCCGTCGGCCGCCGAGGCGGGTCTGGAGCGGGTGGCGGCGGGCGGCCTTGCCGAACTGCTCGAACCGTGGAGCGCGAACGGCGCCCGCTCCCTGTACCTGCAGGCGCTGGAGAAGGGGCATCCGGTCACGGCGTCCATGGACCTGCCCGGGCGTGTTCCGCGCCAGGTCATGACCGTGCCACTGCAGACGCACGAGCGGTCGTACGGGGTGCTGGTGGCGGTGCGGCAGGGTCCGCCGTTCACGGACCGGGAGACCTCCCTGGTGCAGTTCGCTGCCCGGCTGGCGGCCGTTCACCTGGGGCACGCGCAGCAGTACACGGCCGTGCGCGGCACGGTGTTCCGCCTCCAGCGGGCGCTGCTGACCGAACCGGGACGGCCGCATCCGAACCTGGACCTCGCCACGCGCTATCTGCCCGCGGGCGGAGGGGCCTTGGTGGGCGGGGACTGGTTCGAGACGGTGCGGTTGCACTACGGGCGGACCCTGCTGGTGCTGGGCGACGTCATGGGGCACGGGCTGGACGCGGCGGTCGACATGACCGCATACCGCTCGATGCTGCGGTATGTCGCCTCCACGGACCTGCCGCCGCACCGCGTGCTGCGTCGGCTGGACGCCGCCGTCGCCGAGAACGGCACCCGGCGTCCGGCCACCTGTCTGCTGGTCCGGGTCGACCCGACGCGGCGCAGGGCGTCGCTGGCCAGCGCCGGCCATCTGCCGCCCGCCCTGTTCGGTGGGGACGGGACGGGCGAACTGCTGGACGTGCCGGTGGGACCCCCGCTCGGGACGGGAGTCGGCGGTTATGAACTGGCAACGCGGGAGCTGACGACCGACGACACGCTGCTGATGTTCACGGACGGGCTCGTGGAGCGCCGTGAGGAGGACATCGACGTCTCGCTGGCCCGGCTGGCCGGGCTGCGGCTGCCGCCGGGGGCGGGCGTCGACGAACTGCTCACGGACGTCCTCACCCGTCTCGACGCCGACCATGCGGAGGACGACGTCGCGGTTCTGGCCGCGCGCATCCACTCACGCCACGAGGGGTGAGCAGCCGCCGGCCGGGGGCCGAGCTCAGGGGGTGGGCAGGCCCAGGACACGGATGATCGTGCGCAGGACGCCGTTCTCGGTGTTGGGCGGTGCCAGGTAGCGGGCCCGCCGGATCACCTCCGGGTGGGCGTTGGTCATGGCGAAGGACCACTCGGCGGTGTCGAGCATCTCGAGGTCGTTGAGATAGTCGCCGAACACCATCGTCTGCGCGGGCGTGATGCCGAGGTCGCGCTGGAGCCCGCGTATGGCGGCGCCCTTGTTGGCGGTGGGATTCATGATGTCGACCCAGTGCTCGCCCGAGACGACGACCTGGTGGGTGGCTGCGAAGGGCTCCAGGGCGGGAGCCGTGGTCCGTTCCGCGGTTCCGAAGTCGAAGACGGCCACCTTGAGGAACTCGTCGTCGACCGCGGTCAGGTCCTCGACCGGCCGCAGCCGGGCGTAGTACTTCCTGGCCTCGGTCAGAAAGGCGTCGTCGGCTCGCTCCACATAGGCGGACCTCTTCCCGCACAGGACCGCTCCCACGTCCACACCGTCGGCCGCGAGCCGCCGGGTGGTCGCGACGACGCGGGCGGCCGTCGGGGCGTCCAGGGGGTCGGAGCTGAGCTCCACGCCGTCGCGCACCACGTAGGTGCCGTTCTCGGCGACGAAGACCATGCCGTCGCCCGCCTCGGCGAACTGCCGCTCCAGGGTGGCGCACTGGCGGCCGCTGGCCGGGCTGAACAGCACGCCGCGCCGGCGCAGTTCGGCGAGGAGCGGCCACAGCCCCTCGGGGATCCGTCCGGTGGCGTCGAGGAGCGTGCCGTCCATGTCGGTGACGACGAGCCGGACGTCGACGGGGCCGCCGGGAAGCTCAGGGGTGGTCACGAGGCACGAGGGTGGGGCGGACATGTCCTGCTTTCCATGGGACGACGGGTGGGCCAGGGGCCTCGGCGAACAGCCCTCCCGGGTAAGGGGAGTCGCAGGACGATCACGCCAGGTCGGCGGCGCACAGCCGAGTCGTTGTCTCGCCCCGGGCTCAATGGTAAGGGAACCTGCCTTACCCATAGGCGGGCGCCTTTGCCGATCGGCCTCGCCGCCTCCCGCACGGACGTTCCGCCACACCGTCGCGCCGACGCTCACGGGTGAGAAGCAACAGTCGGGCGCGACCACGGGTTCGAGTGCGGGGTGAGAGTGAAGCGGCCCGGTCCTGCCCGGCCCTGGATCCGACGACCGCCGGGGCCACGGGCCTGCCCTGTCGCTGAATCGCTCAACCAACTACCAAGTCTCAACAAGCAGTTCAATGAAATGATGGAAGGAAGCGGCAGGGATCACCACCGGAGAGGAAGGCTCGTAGATGAAGTTCGTTCTCGAAGTCGGCATGGGAGAGACGGGCTGGGACGGCAACGCCGCCAAGGAGTTGGGGCGGATCCTGCGGTACTGGGGCGGGAACCTCGATCACTACGATTTGAAACCCGGCGACGAGTCGGTCGTATACGACTCGAAGTACCGCGAAGTGGGGCGCTGGTCGATCACGTCCGAATGATTGCGGGGTCGGCCGGACGGCCCCACTCCGTCCGGCCGACCCCGCTGCGGGATCACTCGGTGTTCCGCGTCAGGGCTCGCACTCCCCAGCCACGAGCCCCCGTTCGACGCTCGCGGACACCGCGCATCCCGGTCCTCAGAACGTGAAGACGGCGGTCCCGTAGGAGTCCTTCACGCACGAGTTCGCAAAGGTGCGCTCGTAGTCGACGCGCTTGCCCTGCCAGACGCCCTGGACCGTGACGACCACGGGGTCCCACAGCCTGGTACATAGGACGCCCTCCCTGGCCCTCAGGGCATTGAAGTCGCCTCCGACGGCGCGCAGGTCGGCGCAGGCCTCGACGGCGGCGGGGTGGCTGCCGGAGGGGGTCGGGGCGCAGTTCAGCGTGACCGCACGCTCGGGCGTGACGGTCGCGGCCGTCTGGCCGTGGCCCACGGTCATGACCAGGGCCGAGGGGGCGTAGAGAGAGGCGGGCGCGGGGCTGGGGGCGGCGAGGGCGGACCCGGTGAGGGGGCCGCAGACGGCGGTGGCAGTCAGGGTGAGGGTCGCTGCCCAGCGCGCGGTGTTCGGCATTGTGTGCATCCTTCCGCTCGTATCGGAGTGACGTTTCGGCTCCGGCCGTATGTGGGCCCGGAGACCGTCCCGTCGAGTGCCGGTTCGGCGTGCCGGAGTCTGCCGAGTCCGGGCGGGAAACTCACATCGACCCCATGGGTTTCGGTAACTTTGAGTGTTGAAACAGTGGCGTGAAGTTACGGAATTCGAACGTCCGGACCCCGCTCCTGCACGGGCGCCGGTCACTCGGCGCATCCACCTGGCTGGATTGGCACGCCTCTGCAATAGGCCTGAAACATTCCGCTTGCGGCTTCGGGCAAGCGCTCTCTTCCGCTCACGGCATACACCGCGGCAGGCCCTTGCTTTTGGCCCTGGCGGGCGTAATCGTCATTACATGATTACCGCAGAGCAACGTGAGAAGCTGCGCGGCTGGTTCGCCGGCCGACTGCCCGACGATCTGTTCGAGAGCCTGCTGGAGGTCACGGTCGACCGGGAGGAGATCACCGTCGTCGGCCGTATCCCCGAGCCGCGGCTTGCCGAGGACGCCCCGCCCGCCGAGAGGGAGGCGGCTGTCAGGGCCCGTATCCAGGAGTTCCGCGAGCGCACCCGTCAGGACCGGGTCGAGGTGGCGCGTGAGGCCGAGCACCGGTTCGAGCGGAAGGTCTCCTGGGGCGTGGAGTGCGGCGGGGAGCGGGCCCTGTTCACGCACGTCGCGGCGCCCGTGATGACCCGGCTGCGCCAGCCCGAGCGTCAGGTCCTCGACACGCTCATCGCGGGCGGTGTGGCCCGCAGCCGGAGCGAGGCGCTGGCCTGGTGCGTACGCCTGGTGCAGAAGCACACCGACGACTGGCTCAGCGAGCTGCGCGAGTCACTGGAACATGTGCAGCGCGTCCGGTCCCAGGGACCGGACGCCGAGCCCCGGGACACGACGACGGAGTGACCGCGCCAGAGCCTTGGACACGCAAGGGGCGCCGGGCACGGCCACGGGGGCCCAGGACGCCGAGCCCCCGGGCACGACGGCCGAGTGACCGCGCCCGGGGGCCTTGGGCGCGGGCATGGGCGGGGGCGCCGGGCACGGGCGCGCGGCGTTACGGGGCGCCGGGCACGGGCACAGGGCAGCGAGCGCGGACACGGGCGTAGGACGCTCCATGCCGGGCACAGGGCACCGAACAACCCGGCACGGAAAGCCACGCCCGGTACGGAACGCCGGGCGCCGGTCACGGCCGCCGGGCGGTCGGTGGGCCGGTGACCGTGACGCGTGCGGCACGCAGCAGCCGGTCACCCACCCGGTATCCGGGGCTCAGGATCTCGCCGCAGGTCAGACGGTCGGCGTTCGGGGACACGACGTGTGTCACCGCCTCGTGCCACAGCGGGTCGAAGGCCTCGCCCTCCGCTCCGAACGACTCCAGTCCGAGGGAGGCCAGCTGCGTCTCCAGCACGTCGGCAACGGCCTTGAGACCGGGCGTCATGGCCTCCAGCCGACGGGCTCCCTCGACGGCGTCCAGGACGGGCAGCAGCGCCCGCAGAACGTTCTCCATGGCAACCTCGCGGACCGCCATACGGTCGCGCCGCACCTGCTTGCGGTAGTTGTCGTACTCGGCCTTCACCCGCTTAAGGTCGGCGGTGCGCTCGTCGAGCAGACGCCGCAGTTCCTTGGTCTGCGGGCGAACCGGGTTCATGGCCGGCCCGCCTGTGACGAGTCGTCGTCCACGATCTCGGCGTCCACGACGTCCTCGTCGGACCGGTTGCCGCCGCTCGCCGCGCCCGGCTCCGACGCCGTGCCGGGCTCGGTGCGCGCCTGCCCGTACAGGGCGCTGCCGATCTTCTGGGCCGCGGCGGAGGCCTTGTCCACGGCCTGCCGGATCTGTGCGGTGTCCTCGCCCTTGAGTGTCTCCTTCAGCTCGGCGACGGCACCCTCCGTCTCGCTTCTCACATCGCCCGGAATCCTGTCCCCGTTCTCCCTGATGAGCCGCTCGGTCTGGTAGACGAGCTGTTCGGCCTGGTTGCGGGTCTCGGCGGCCTCGCGTCGCTTGCGGTCGTCCTCGGCGTGCTGCTCCGCCTCGCGGACCATGCGGTCGATGTCGTTCTTCGGCAACGCGGAGCCGCCGGTGACGGTCATCTTCTGCTCCTTGCCGGTGCCGAGGTCCTTCGCCGTGACGTGCATGATGCCGTTGGCGTCGATGTCGAAGGACACCTCGATCTGCGGGACGCCACGCGGCGCCGGCGGCAGACCGGTCAGCTCGAACATGCCGAGCTTCTTGTTGTACGCCGCGATCTCGCGCTCGCCCTGGTAGACCTGGATCTGCACGGACGGCTGGTTGTCCTCGGCCGTGGTGAAGATCTCCGAGCGCTTGGTCGGGATCGTGGTGTTGCGCTCGATGAGCTTGGTCATGATGCCGCCCTTGGTCTCGATGCCGAGGGACAGCGGGGTCACGTCGAGGAGCAGGACGTCCTTGACCTCGCCCTTGAGGACACCGGCCTGGAGCGAGGCGCCGACGGCGACGACCTCGTCCGGGTTCACACCCTTGTGCGGCTCCTTGCCGGTGAGTTCCCGCACCAGGTCCGTCACCGCGGGCATACGCGTCGAACCGCCCACCAGGATCACATGGTGGATGTCGGACAGCTTGATCCCGGCGTCCTTGACCGCCTGGTGGAACGGCGTCCTGCAGCGCTCCAGCAGGTCGGCCGTCAACTGCTGGAACTGGGCGCGGGTCAGTTTCTCGTCGAGATGCAGCGGGCCCTCGGCCGAGGCCGTGACATAGGGCAGGTTGATGGTCGTCTCGGACGAGCTCGACAGCTCGATCTTCGCCTTCTCGGCGGCTTCGCGCAGCCGCTGCACCGCCATCTTGTCCTTGGACAGGTCGACGCCGTAGGCGTTCTTGAACTGTTTGACCAGGTGGTCGACGATCCGCTGGTCCCAGTCGTCGCCGCCGAGGTGGGTGTCCCCGTTGGTCGCCTTGACCTCGATGACGCCCTCGCCCATCTCGAGCAGGGACACGTCGAACGTGCCGCCACCGAGGTCGAAGACGAGCACCGTCTGCTCGTTCTCCTTGTCGAGGCCGTACGCCAGGGCGGCCGCCGTCGGCTCGTTGATGATCCGCAGGACGTTCAGACCGGCGATCTCCCCGGCCTCCTTGGTGGCCTGCCGCTGCGCGTCGTCGAAATACGCGGGCACGGTGATCACCGCGTCGGAGACGTCCTCGCCCAGGTAGGCCTCCGCGTCCCGCTTCAGCTTCTGCAGCACGCGTGCGGAGATCTCCTGCGCGGTGTACGTCTTGCCGTCGATGCCGCCGCTGTCCGGGAAGCGCCACCCCTGGTCGCCCATGTGGCGCTTGACCGAGCGCGCGGTGCGCTCGACGTTCGTCACCGCCTGCCGCTTGGCGACCTCGCCGACGAGCACCTCGCCGTTCTTGGCGAAGGCGACGACCGACGGCGTGGTCCGGCCGCCTTCGGTGTTGGTGATGACGGTGGGCTCGCCGCCCTCGAGGACCGAGACCACCGAGTTCGTGGTCCCGAGGTCGATACCGACAGGACGTGCCATGGAGCTCCCTCCTCGTCCCTGGTTGTCCCTCACTGCCGTTCGGCCCTCCCCACCTCCACCGTCCCACTTCCCCGGCGACCTGGCCTTTCGTGCACCGCGCGGCACCGCGGGTCTCCTCGTCCGCACCGTCGCCGGGCAGGCGCCGAAGTACGTCGATCCGGCCGCCCCCGACTTCGTCGGCGGACTGCTCGCATCGGCTGTTTTGGCCGAACCCTGTGCAGTCCGACTCCATGTTTGCCACGATGATCATCACCTGCACCACTCCGTGGATGGGCGTGATGATGCTCGGCTTCTACACCGGGCGCGGCTGGTACGACCCGGACGCGCTTCAGGTCTTCGACTGCCGTCGGCGCGGTGGCCGTTACCGGTTCACGCACTGCTGGAACGGGCGGGGCATGACCGCCTGGTGGGTCTCGGCGGTGGTCGGCGTGCTGTTCACCGACATCCCCGGCCAGTTCGTCGGCCCCCTCGGCGATCGGGCGCACGGCGTCGGCATCGGCCTGCCGCTCTCGCCGGCGGTCACCGCGGTCCTCCTCCTGGCGCTGCTGCGGATCTTCCCCGAGCCGCGCGCGGCCTACGGTCCGCGGGGCGCGCGGCCGGCCCGTACGGTCAAGGCGCCGGTGCCCCCGATCACCGGACCGGGCGCCGGGCCGGACGGCGCCCCCGCCGCGCTCGTGGGCGAGGGCGGCTGATGGAGTCCTGGCTCGATCTGTCGGTGCCCGTGGTCACCGGGATGCCCGTGTGTCCCGGTGACCCGCAGGTCGAGGTGGAGCGGGCGCTGCGGGTGGCCACGGACGGGGTGAACGTCCTGTCCCTGCACATGGGTTCGCAGTCGGGGACGCATGTGGACGCGCCGTATCACGTGAACTCGGCGTGGCCCGCGCTGGACGAGCTGCCGCTGGAGCGGTTCGCGGGTCCGGCGGTGGTGGCGGACGTACGGGGCCTGTCGGCGAGGACGGCGATCACGCCCGAACTGCTGGCGCCCGCCCTGAGCCTGCTGCGGCTGCAGCCGGGCGCGATCCTGCTCGTGGCCACGGGCTGGTCGGCGTACTGGGGCACCGACGCCTACCTGGCCCACCCCTGGCTGACCCCGGAGGCCATGCAGACGGTGGTCAACGCGAGCGTCCGCACGATCGGCGTGGACGCACTCAGCGTGGATCCGGCCGGAGATCCCGATCTGCCCGCCCATCGCGTGCTGTGCAGCACGAGCGGCGTGATCGCCGAGAACCTCACCGGCCTCGACCGCGTCCTCGCCGCCCAGCGGGCCGGACGCCCCGTGGAGGTGTTCCTGTTCCCGCTGCACCTGCCCGGCGCGGACGGCGCCCCGGTCCGGGCCGTGGCCCGTGTAGGCGGCCCCGCGGGGTACGCGTAGCCCGGTCGGAAACCGCTGGGGAGACCCGGCTCAGGTCCTGATCGTGCGGGCGATGTCCAGCGTCAGGCGCTGCCAGGGGTCACGCGGGTCGCGGGACGTGAGGGCGTTGATACGGCGCAGACGGTAGCGCAACGACTGCGGGTGCAGATGGAGCGCGCGGGCCGCGGCGGTCGCCGAGCCCGCGTCGACGTACGCGGTCAGCGCCTCCAGCAGATGGCGCTGTTCCGGGTCGGTGAGCGGGCCGAGGACCAGGCGGGCGATGTGGTCGGCGGTGGCGGCCGGGTGCCCGGCGAGCAGCGCCAGCACGTGTGCGTCCGCGTCCGTGAGGATCCGGCCGGGCCGGTGGGCGTGGGCAGGCGCGGTGTCGAGGGCGTCCGCGGCGAGCCGGTGCGCGACGGCGATCCGGTCCAGCCCCTCCCCCGTGATCGCGCAGCCCCGCCAGGCCCGCTCGCCGAGGAGGTCCGCCACGCGGCCGACCGCCGTCGCGGGCAACAGCAGGACGGCACGGGAGCCTCGTACCGTCGACAGCGACGTACCGCCGTCGCCGAGCGCCGCGAGGAGTCCGGCGGCGGCCTCGTACGACATGTCGGGGCCGCCTCCGTTCGTCGGCTCAGCCACCAACAGGCAGTACGGGTCCGGGAGATGGACGCCCAGCCGGGCCGAGCGGTCGGTCAGCGCGCCCACCGAGGCGTGCCGGCCGGCGATCAGATCGTCGAGCAGCAGCCGTAGCGCCCGGTCCCGGTCCCCGGCAAGGTCTTCGGTGGTCGCCGCGTACGCCGTGGCCATCTCCTCCGACAGAGTGTCCAGGGCCGTCAGCAGCGTCCGGGCGAGGGCCAAGCCGTCTTCGGCCGTGAGGCCGGGCGCTCGGGCGGCGACCTCGTCGGTGAGGACGGTCGCCGCCACCCGGTAGGCCCGCAGCACCGCCTGGACTGGCCGGCCGTCGGCCGCGCGGGCCGCGGCGATGCCGCGGAACCTGCGCAGGTCGGCGCGCGACAGCGTGCCGTCGTTGGCCCAGAGGTGGAGCAACCGGTCCATGCCCCAGGCGGCGATGGCCCGCACCTCCGGCAGCCGGCTGTCGTCGAGCGCGGCGTACACGGGCACCTGCTCGTGGACGGCGGCCACGACCGCCTCCACCACATGGGGGTCGGCGACGACCTCGTCGCGGACCCGGATCCTGGAACGCCGGGGCGGGTTTGTCACAGGGTGATGATCCCAGCCGCGCGATGTGCGCACCACGGTGGACGGCTCTTGTCACGGTCGCAAGGATCGTCGGCGTACGGCGCGGTCTCAGGGACGAGAGGCGGGAGGTACGGGATGGCGAAGCACTGGGCGGACTTCCAGTACGAGATCTACCTGAACGGAATGACGGGCGCCGTGCCGCGGCTGCCCACCGATCTGACGCGGCTGGAGGAACTCGCCGAGGGGCGGCTCGGGCCCGGCCCGGTCGGCTATGTGGCGGGCAGCGCGGGCAACGGCAGCACCGCCCGGGCGAACCGGGCCGCGCTGGAGCGGCGCCGGATCGTGCCGCGCATGCTGCGGGACGTCCACGAACGCGACCTTTCGGTGGAGTTGCTGGGGCGTCGGCTGCCCGCCCCACTGGCCCTGGCGCCGGTCGGGGTCCTGTCGATCATGCATCCGGACGCGGAGTCGGCCGCGGCCCGGGCCGCGGCGGCGCAGGGAATCCCGTACATCCTGTCCTCGGCCTCCAGCACGCCGATGGAGCAGGTGGCGGAGGCGTCGGGCGACGGGGAACGCTGGTTCCAGCTGTACTGGGCCAAGGACCGCGAGGTCACGCGGAGCTTCCTGACCCGGGCGAAGGCGGCCGGGTTCACCGCACTGTTCGTCACGCTCGACACACCGCTGCTGGCGTGGCGGCCTCGCGACCTCGACCAGGCGTACCTGCCCTTCCTGCACGGGGTGGGCACCGCGAACTACTTTTCCGATCCGGCGTTCCAGGCGGGCCTGGCGAAGCCGGTGCACGAGGATCCCAACGCCGCGGTGCTGCATTTCGTCGGCATGTTCGCGGATCCGGGCAAGACCTGGCCGGATCTGGCGTTCCTGCGGGAGAACTGGGACGGGCCGATCGTGCTGAAGGGCGTGCTGCATCCGGACGACGCCCGCCGGGCGGTCGACGCGGGCATGGACGGCGTGGTGGTCTCCAACCACGGTGGCCGGCAGGTGGCCGGTTCCGTGGCGGCGGCGGACGCGCTGCCGCGGGTGGCGGAGGCGGTCGGGGACCGGCTCACCGTGCTGTTCGACAGCGGGATCCGCACCGGCGACGACCTGTTCAAGGCGCTCGCGCTGGGCGCGCGTGCGGGCCTCTTGGGACGGCCGTACGCGTACGGGCTCGGGCTCGACGGGCAGGCGGGCGTCGAACACGTCATCCGCTGTCTGCTGGCCGAGTTCGATCTGACGCTCGCGCTGTCCGGACACGCCCGCCCCGCAACCGTCGGCGCCGCCGACCTGATCGAGGAGACCGCATGACCGGAACCAAGAACGTCCTGGCCGTGGTCTCGCCACACGTCGGTGGGCGCCGGGCGGGCGCCGCGCTCGCCACCGTCTTCCCGGGACAGGCCGACGTCACCGTGGTGGAGAGAACCGACGAGGATCCGGCGGCGCTGCGCGCGGCGCACGTCATCGTCACCGGGCTGGGCCCGGTCACCGCCGAACACATCGCCGCCGCACCGGAGCTGGAGCTCATCCAGTGCGCGAGCCACGGCTTCGACTACGTCGACGTGGACGCGGCCCGCGCCCGCAACGTGCCCGTGTGCAACATCGGGTCCAGCGGTGCCGAGAAGCAGAACGTGGCCGAGCAGACCTTCGCGCTGATGCTCGCCCTGGCCAAACAGCTGGTACCGGCGCACACCGCGCTCGTCGACGCCGACTGGGCGCTGCCGCGGCTGCAGCAGTCGATCACCGAACTGTCCGGCAAGACACTCGGCATCGTGGGACTGGGCCACATCGGCGAGGAGGTCGCGCGTCGGGGGGTCGCCTTCGACATGACGGTCCTGTACACGGGGCCCCAGCGCGTGGACGCGGAGACGGAAGCGCGTCTCGGCGGCGCCCGGTACGTCGGTCTCGACGAACTGCTGCGCACCGCGGACTACGTGTCGCTGCACGCGCCGCTCACCGACGCGACCCGGCATCTGCTCGACGCCGGGCGCCTTGCGCTCCTGAAGCCCACCGCCTTCGTGATCAACACCGCGCGGGGCGCCCTGATCGACCAGGACGCCCTGGCGGACGCACTGGAGCGCGGCGCGCTGGCCGGGGCGGGGATCGACGTCTTCGACCCCGAACCGCCCACCCCGGCCCTCAGGTTGCTGCAGGCGCCGAACGTGGTGCTGTCCCCCCACGTCGCCGGTGTCACCCGCGAGACCCTGGTGCGGATCGCCCTCGCAGCGGTCGGGAACGCGGGAGACTTCCTGGCCGGCAACGAGCTGCGGGACATGGTTTCCTGACACCCACCGCACGGAGAACCACCTGACGACCCATCAGAGACGGATCCCGGGCAGCACGTCCGGCGGCCGGGTCGGCAGGGGCGGGGAGGGAGCGGGGCGGCGACCGTCCCGCTTGTCCCGGACGGCGAGGGCGCGATCCTGGTGGGCCCGGGCCGGGGGCGCCGACGGCGTGGGGCGAGCCTCCGGCGGCTCGCGGCCCGGTGGGGCGGGAGAGGTCGCGGCGGGGGACGGCTGGGTGCCGGCAGGCGTGGTCGACGGCTCGTCCGTTCCGGAGATCGACATTGACTGGGGTTCGGCCGACTCTCCGTCGGTCGCCCAGCGCTGGTCGTCGGAGCCGTCGCGGACCTTGACGACGATGTCGGCGTCCTGGTCGGTGCGCGCGGGAGTGACGGCGAGGTCGTCGCTCCGCCGCGGCAGCAACTCGCCCTGCACCGTGAGGTCGTAGCGGACGTCGCCGGCGTCCGGCCGGCCGGCGCCGACGCACCCGGCGAGCCTGACGACCCCGTCGGTGGCGTGGGAGTCGAGGCACAGCCCCGGATCGGCGACGCTGCGCAGCAGGCCGTCGCTCTCGTAGGACCACTGCTGGGTCCACGTGGACGAGCACCCCGCGAGCCGGGTACCCGCGCCGGTCCGCACCGTGCCGCGGATGTCGAGGCAGAGGCCGGCCGCGACGTTGCGCAGTCTCGTCTGCTGCGGGGCGGCGGGAAGACCTGCGGTGCCGGGCGGCGAGGCCGTGGCGGGCGGTACCTGGGAGCCGGACCCGGGCGAGAGGGTCGTACGGCCGCCGCTCGCGCTGGTGGAGGCGACCGGCTGGGCGCCGTCGTCGTCCGAGCACAGCTTCGTGACGAGGAGTGTGGCGAGCACAGCCGCCGTGGCGATGCCGACGCCCGCCAGCAGCGCCCTGGTGCTCCACTCCCCCGCCAGGACACGGCGGCCGAGCGTGGGCACCCCGGAGATCAGCCGGTGGCGCCCGCCGCCGCCCGCGCGTCCGAGGCCGGTGCCGGATCCGCCTCGGGCGCGGGCGGTGTACGGGGTGCGGCCGGGCCGGGAGTCGAGATAGCGCCGGGCGCCCCAGCCGAGGACGGCTTCCGCGAGTATTCCGCCGAGGCCGCCCTCGAAATGGCTCAGTTGCTCGGCGGCGAAACGGCAGTGGCGGCACTGCAGGAGATGCCGTTGCACATCGGGCAGCAGGGAGCCGCCTCGTCTGATCGGGACGTCGAGGAGCCGGTTGTGGAAGCGGCATTCGTCGGTCGGAGCAAGTTCCAGGTGGGCGCGAACACAACCTGCCCGGAATTGTTCGCGCGCCTGTTCAAGAGCGGCTCCGGCGGTCCCGGAGTCCATGCCCAGCAGAACAGCCGGGACGGATATCTGCTCGGCCTCGACCTCGGTGTGCCACAGCAGACACCGGGCCAGGCCGGGCAGAGCGTGGAAAGAGCGTTCGGCCAGGCTCCGGCTTTCGGGCGTCAGGGACTTCGCGGCGCGCATACCGCGGCCTCCCGCGGGTTTCCTCAGCTCCGGAAGTGCGCCGGATATCCGGTCCTCCGTGGACCACTCCCTGACCGTGTCGCGTACAGCGACCAGCAGCCGGGGCCGCAGTGCCGCCGTGGAACCCGAGCGCAGGAGGTCGCCGAAGACCCGGTGGAAGGCGGTGGCGGCGACCATCGAGGCGACGTTCGCCGAGGATGCGAGACAGATGACCGCATATTCGTAAGCGGGCTGCCAGTGCCGCGCCATCAGTAGCGCGACGGGCTGGGTGGCCTCGCCCGCAGGCCGGCCTCGGAGCCGGGCGGCAAGGCTCTCGTCGGGTTCCCCGGGGGCGATGCCGGGACGAGGGGGATAGGGCGGATGCGGGGGGTGGGGGGTGTGCACTGAGCGGATTTCCTTCCAAGGCGCAAGGAGGCACACGGAGTTCTGACCCAATGGAGCGCGCCGACGAGCCCGGAATGGCGATCCGGCCATTCGGGAGTCGGCTCATGCCCATGCTCAGGAAAGTCACCTTGGCACATGTCACTGACGGCGAACAAGGCACTTGAACAACATCGGCACCAAGCGAAGGCAAGTCGGCTTACCGACGCCAACTTCGCACATTCGTAAAGGGTTTCGACATTCCATGCGCCCCGTGTGAACCGTGCGCGCGCAGGGGTCGCGTGCGCACGCTCCCGGCCCGCGGATCTCCGTAGTCCACTGGGAAGCGGCCGTCTCCTCGGGGCCCGCGCGGAGCGGCGGCTCTCGCGCGCGAACGGGCCGCCGACCCGATCCTCCCGCCCTCGGTCGGCGGCCCCCGGGGCGGCCGGCCGGGGGCACGGGGAGGTCCTCTACCGGGAGGTCATATCTGCCAGGACCGCAGCCGGTCCGCGGCGCCGTAGACGTCGGTCCTGCCGGAGATCAGATCGCGCGCGAGGTCGACCAGCGCACCGTACGGCGGGTCGATGCCGACGCCACTGACGAACATGTACGCGACCGCGGTGGCACATGCGAAGCGCGCGTTGGCCGACGGCAGCGGCTTGAGCAGCGCCAGCGTGTGCAGCAGGGCGGCGGCGCGCCACGCCGGATCGGAATCCACGCCGAGGCGCGGAGGGTCCACCCGGTGGCGGGCGACGGCGGCGACCAACGCGGAGAAGTCGTTGATCACGGGCTGGTCGGGCAGAACCTCTTCGTGGCGCTGGAGCAGCCAGGGCACGTCGATATGGAGGACGGAGGCCATCGGTCAGGCGCCCCGCTCCTCATCCCGGACAGACGGTTCGTCCTCGGGGAAGGCGGCCGCGAACTCGTCCGCATGCGCCGCGAAGAACCTGCGGAACGCCTCGGCACCCTCCTGAAGCGCCCGGTGCCGCGCGATGTCGGCCGCCGCGGCCTCGCGCACCAGGGCCTTCATCGACGTGCCCCGTTCCTTGGCGATCTGCCGCAGGTCCTCCAGCTCGCGATCACTGAACTCCACGTTGAGGGCTGGCATGCCCCTCACCGTACCGCGCAGGTACTTACTCGTAAATACGACCAGGTCAGAAGAGAGTGAGAGCGGTACCGGAAGGTGTCCAGCCATATGGCACGAGCCCCGCGAGGGAGCCGCTGGTCGCATGGAAGGTGATCGGGCCCCCGGGGTGTCGGGGACCACCACGCCGTGCGTATCGACGACCTCGGCGGACACGAGGACGAACGACCGGCCGCCGACGGCCGGGGACGAGCGGTCCGGTGCGAGGCGAAGGGCGTGCGCGGCCCCGGCGGTGCACAGGACACCGGTGGCGACGGCCTTGCCGCCCCGTCGCGCCACCGCCTTCGACTCGCACGCGGCCACGCGCCCGGCGTCAGGGCGGCGTCCGGGTGGGTGTCAGCGTCCGCCTCCCTGGGCGCCATACGGCCCCCGGCCCCCGTACCCGCCGTCTCCCCAGCCACCGTATCCGCCGCGGCCTGCGGATCCGCCGCCCCGGCCGCCCGGCGTGCAGTACGGGCAGGTGCCCGGTGCCGGTGAGGAGGGCCGTCCCGTCGCCCGGGCGGGCCCCGACGGGGCGGGGGCCGGCCGGGGCGTGGTCCTGGCGGCCGGGGACCGCCGGGTGCTGCGCGACGGCGAAGCCGTCGGCTCCGCCTCGGCGCCCCAGTTGACCGTCTGCATCCGCACGGCGTTGGAGGTGTCGGCGGCCCAGCGCTGGGTGTCGTCCTCCGTGCGCGGCTTGAGCACCAGTCCCGCGTTCGGCGCGGACGAAGCCGGGGTGAGAGCCAGGTCGCGGTTCGAGCGCGGGACGAACGCTCCCTGGCGAGTGAAGTCGTAGCGGACGTCCTTCGTCCCGGACGTCGACCGGCCCGCGCACGCGGCCAGTTGGACCGAGTAGCCGAGATGGGAGTCGAGACACAGACCGGGGGCGGCGACGCTGCGCAGCAGTCCGTCGGCCCGGTAGGCCCACTGCTGGGTCACGGACGAGGTGCAGGGGACGAGTACGGCCTCCGTGCCCACGACCGCCGTCTTCGCATTGAGGCCGATGCACAGGCCGCTGTCGTGGTTGCGCAGCCGGCCCTCGAAGGCGCCGGTGGGCACGTCGGCGGCGGCGCCGATCCACGACGGTGTCCCGAAGCCGTTCGTCGTCCCCGGGGTTGGCTCACCGGGGGCTTTGCCCGCCCCGGTCATGGTGCTTCCGCCGGACCGGGTGCCGGACCACACCGCGAGCGGTACGAGGGCGAGCGCGCCGACCGCCGCCGCGGCCAGGGCGAGCTGCCGGCGGTGCGCCGGGCGTCGGCGGGCCCTGTGCGCGGCGCCG
>NZ_LBMW01000016.1 GCF_026168105.1 Streptomyces hygroscopicus | reverse complement strand
ACGGCAACGCGTCGACCGGTTCGTTCACCACGCTGTGCGGTGTGAACGCGAACGGCAACCACAACACCGACAACGTGATCGTGGCGCCCGGCGTGACCAATGGCGCGCACCACCTGCACGACTACGTCGGCAACCAGAAGGTCAACGCGTTCTCCAGCAACAACACGTTCCTGCAGGGCGGGACGAGCTGCCAGAACAAGAACGACCTGTCGGCGTACTACTGGCCGGTGGTGCGTGTCCAGGACGGCACGCAGGACTTCGACCAGAACGCCCTCGGCGGCGGCAAGGAAGGCAACGTCGGCCGGATCCTGGTCGCCAAGCAGGCCCAGATCAAGTACGTCGGCAACCCGACCGGCAAGGTCGTCGCGATGCCGCAGTTCCTGCGCATCATCACCGGTGACGCCAAGGCCTTCACCAACGGCCCGGGCAACGCCAACGCGCACTGGAGCTGCACCGGCTTCGAGAACAAGGTGCAGCTGACGGACAAGTACCCGATCTGTCCGCAGGGCAGCAACGTCGTCCGGACGTTCGCCTTCCAGAGCTGCTGGGACGGCCAGAACATCGACAGCGCCAACCACCGTACGCACGTCGCGTTCGCCGACGCCAATGGCAACTGCCAGAACGGCTTCAAGGCGATCCCGCAGCTGACGATGCGCCTGGTGTACAACGTGCCGCAGCCGGTCATCCAGAACGGCCAGGTGAAGAACGCCTACGCGGTGGACGGCTTCCCGGAGCAGTTGCACAAGGCCATCACGGACCACGACGACTTCATCAGCGTCACGACCGGCGGTCTGGCGAACAAGATCGCCAACTGCATCAACTCCGGCCGGAGGTGCCAGTGATCCATTCCGGCCGGAGGTGCCAGTGATCCATCAGCCGGTATCCACTGAGCCGGTGACCCACTGAAGAAGGCCGGTGGCGGGAGATCCCGCCACCGGCCTTCGGCCTGTACGCGACAGTGGCTCAGCCGCTGTGACCGGCGTGTTCGCTGTGCCCGGAGTGGCCGCTCTGGCCGGAGTGGGCGTGGTGGTCGACCCCGGTCTCCAGCTCCCCTCCGAGCTTGCCGCGCAGCGCCTTGACCACTCCGTCGCCGCCGACGGCGACCCACTTGCTGCCCACCAGGTAGAAACCGCCGTAGTCCTTGGCGTCGTTGATCCACTCACGCTGTCCGCGGTCGGTGGCGAAGGTCGCGAGCACGAACTTCCCGTCGGAATTGGTGCAGATGGCCTGGCGGATCTCATCGGCGTCGGTCTGGATGTTCGGCTTGCACTGCACGTCCGCCGCAAGGTCCTCCAGGCTGCCGGTCGCGGTCGGCGGGACCGTGGCCTTCGCAGCGCCCGCCCCGCCCGACCCGCCGCAGCCGGTCAGCACCAGCAGGGCGACGGCCGCGCCGGCCGCCAGCTTCTCGCGCGTCCACCTCATGTGTTCCTCCGGTCGTTCCGGCCCATGCTGCTGGAAGCCCCCGCTAGGGCCCTTTCCCTCCGTACGGCTGCGGCGCGCGCCGTGCTCAATGGCACGACGGCTCTCCCTCCAAGATCATCGAAATCCGCTGTTCCGACGGGCACGGGTGTGCGAAAGTGTGCCGCGTCGGCATGCGAGACAGGGGGACGTATGAGCACCCAGGACTGGGAGAAGCGGGTCGCCGCGGCGTGGGCGGCCTTCGACGACTACGCCGGGACTGCATCCAAGGGCGGCTCCGCTGCGGGCGCCGCGGAGTTCCGCGCGGTGATCGACGCCCTCGTGGCCGAACTGCCCGACGGCAGCCCGCTGGGGCCGTTCGAGCGAGCCTGCGCCTGGGACTCCACGGGCCACTCGGACCAGGCGGTGCCGCTGTACCGCGAGGCGCTGGCGCGCGGCCTCGACGGCTACCGCGGCCGCCGGGCCAGGATCCAGCTGTCCAGTTCGCTGCGGAACGTCGGGCGGCCGGAGGAGGGTGTCGAGCTGCTCACTCCCGAACTCGACGCGCCCTCCGACGAGCTGGACGACGCCATACGCGCCTGTCTGGCCCTGTGTCTGTCCAGCCTGGGCCGCGACCGCGAGGGCCTGTCCCTGGTCCTCGGCGCGCTCGCGCCTCATCTGCCGCGCTATCAGCGGTCCATGGCCAACTATGCGCGTCTGCTGGTCGAGCCCGAGGACTGACCGTCCCGCTCGGTTCCACCCTGCCGTTCGAGCCCGGACGCCACAGGCCGAGCCCGGACGCCACAGGCCACCGGCCGGGCGAGCCCGAGACCCACAAGACGCCGTTGCCACCCTGCCGTCGGGGCGCTCGCCGCGGTGACCGGCGCACGGACGGCGATCGGCGTGCCGACATGCTGCTGCTCGCCACGACGCGCTGCTGCCGTGGCGTCGAACGGTTCCGCCATCCAGGTGACCAACCACCGTCTCGCTCGTTTTGCCCCACGTGCAGTCACAGGATGTCGCCCCGGGCCCGGCTTCGGCCTCCGGACCGCTCGTCGACGTGGAGCAGGCCGAGGCCGCGCTCGTCGAGCACTATCCCCGGCTCGTCCGGCTGGCCTATCTGATCCTGCCGCCGGGCCTCGGCCGCAACCGGCGGGTGCTGACCGCGCACGCCCTCACCCAGCGGGCACTGCCGCGCGGGCGGTCGTCCGCCCCCGTGATCCCGGCCCAGGCCGGCCGTGACGGCGACCCCGGGTACTCCTTGCTGCGCCTCCAGGTGGTGCGTACGGCGCTGGAGGCGGGTCTGCCGCTCAGGCGCACGGCCTGGCCGAGGCGGTCGCAACTGCCGCCGCTGCTCCCCCAGGTGTGGGGGCTGCGGCTGTTCCCGCGGTCGGGCGGCGCCGACGAACTCGCCCTGGACCAGCGGCTGTCGAGGCTCGCCGGGCCGGCCCGGGCCGCCTATGTGCTGCGCGGCCTGGAGAAGCTCTCCGAGGACGGCGTGCGCAAGATGCTCGCGGCGGCGGGCGTGGCGGACCCGGCGGCGGCCGTCCGCGCGGCCACGGGCGTACCGGCGCAGGACGCGTTGCTCGGCTCCGCCGAGTTCGACCCGTGTTCGCTGCAGGCGCGCCCCACCGATCTGATGCGACGCCGTCACCATTGGAAGGCCGCGCTCGCCGCCGCGGCAGCCGCCGCGGTGTGCGGCGCGCTGCTCGCGATGCCGAGCGGCGGCTGGGGCCAGGACGGCGCGGCCGCCCCGTCGTACGCACAGAATCCGGCCGCCCTGGCCGCCCTGGACCCGGCCAAGGTGACGAGGGTGTCCCCCGCCACATGGCGGACGTCGGCGCGCACGGACTTCTCCGTGTGGCCCGCGCGCGGCGACCTGACGGGTGACAGGGCGCTGCTGCGCCGGGCACTCGCCGTGTGGGCTCGGCCCGGCGGATCCGTCCAGGTCTCCGCGACCCCCACAACCCCGTCGGGCCCTCCGGCCGGACCGCCGCAACTGCTGTACGCGGGCGGGGTCGACGCCGCGCACGTGGTGGTCTTCTACGACGGTCTGCGCATCGTGCGCTACGCCGAGCCGAAGGACGGCGCGAGCGGGGCCGCGCTCGACTTCGCCCGGGTCGACGCGGCGTCCGGGGCCGAGGCCGACGCGGTGGTGCTGGACCGGGCCGACGGCAACGTGCGTTATCTGACGGCCCCTTGGGTGACAGGGGCGGCCGAGCGGGATCTTCTGAAGCCACCTTCCGGGGCGACGGACCTGGGCCTGGTCGGCGGGGTGACCGCGCCGCTGGCCGTTCCGGGGCAGCAGACCGGCTCGTGCACGTCGTGGAACGTGCTGCAGCTGACCGACGGATCGGGCACCCGGCTGCTGACCGACCTCGGGGAGCTCACGCCCGCGCATCTGACCGAGGGACGGCCGACCGCGCCCCACGAGGCGTCCGCGGCGACGGCGCTGCGTGCCTGGGCACCGTACGCGTGCTCGCTGGCGGCGGCGCGGTCGCAGGGCGTGCGGTCCGTGAACGCGTGGGAGTACGCGCGGCAGACGCTGCCGGACGGGTCCGGGGGCGCGGCATGGGTGTGCACACGGGCGGAGACCTGGCGGGGCGGGGGGCAGCGGGTGCTGGCGCAGTTCCACACGCCGGGTGGACGGTACGGGGCGGTGGCGGCGCAGTCCGAGGGCGTGGCGGCGTGTGGCGCGAAGGATCCGCATGTGCTGGCCGGTGTGCTGTGGAAGTCGGCGGCAGGAGCCTGGTATCTGCTGGCCGCCGGGAGCGAGGACACCAAGGCGGTCACGGCGACCGGTGGCGTGAACGGATCGGCGCGGGGCCCTCTGCTTGCGGTGCGCGCGAAGCAGGGGGCGCAGGCCGGCCTGAAGGGGACCCTGGCCGACGGACGGACGGTCGGTGGGCTTCGGTGAGGGATGTGTGCCGAAGATGTGAACACGCGTGTTGGATCCGGCCGGTTCGCGGCTGGATTCAATCGGTAAGGTGTTCGCATGAGTACCGGGATACGCCGCAGAATGGGAGTCGAGGAGCGACGGCAGCAGTTGATCGGCGTCGCGCTCGAACTGTTCAGCCAGCGCTCTCCCGACGAGGTGTCCATCGACGAGATAGCGTCGGCCGCGGGAATCTCGCGGCCGCTGGTCTATCACTACTTTCCCGGCAAAATCAGCCTGTACGAGGCTGCGTTGAAGCGGGCGTCCGAGGATCTGGCGGCGCGGTTCGTGGAGCCGCAGAAGGGCCCGCTGGGGACACGACTGCTGCGGGTGATGCGCCGCTTCTTCGACTTCGTCGACGACCACGGGCCAGGATTCTCGGCGTTGATGCGCGGCGGCCCGGCCGTCTCGGCGGACGGAGTCCGCTCGATGGATGCGGTGTCACGCACCAACGCACTGGTCGACTCGGTGCGGCAGGAGGCGTATGTCCAGATCCTTGCGCACCTGGAGATCCAGGAGCCGCCCGCGCGGCTGGAACTGGTCATCCGTTCCTGGATTTCGCTCGTCGAGTCGACGGCGCTGATCTGGTTGGACGGACGTCGGATCCCGCGCCGCGAGCTGGAGGCACAACTCGTGCGGGACTTCGCGGCGCTGGTGGCGGTGAGCGCCGCCTACGACCAGGAGATGGCGGCGCTGCTGCGGCGGGTGCTGAGGAACGAGCCGGCAAACGGGCCCTTCAGCGACCTGGTCGCCCGTCTGGTCGCGCTGGCGTCCTGAACGCCGTCAGCCCTCGAACTTGCGGTACGACGGATCGAGGTCCCGTACCTCGGCGGACACGTGCAACGCCACTCCCCCGGCGGGCTTCAGGTACTGCCGCAGCAGGCCCAGCGTCGCCTCGGCGAGCCTGGCCTTGGTCTCGTCGGTGCGTCCGGCCAGCAGTCCCACGGTGACGTGCACGATGGCGTGCCCGTCCGGCTCGGCACCGACGGTGGTGTCCTCGGTGCGGCGGAACTGCGTTTCGCACGCCGCGATCCGCGCGGCCGCGATCTCGACCGTCTCGGCGTGCAGCGCGAGCGCGAACCCACGCCGGTCGAACGAGCCCTCCAGCGGCGCGGAGTAGTCGACGGTGATCTGCGGCATGGGCACTCCTGTTCTGCGGCGGACGCCTTCACCCTAACCGCAGGGCCAGCAGCGCGATGTCGTCCTGCCGGTCCCGGCCGAAGCAGCCGAGCAGTGTGTCGCACAGCGCCCCGACACCGGGCGGGGCGTCGGCAGCGGCCGTGCGCAGATGTTCCATGGAGACGCCGAGGTCGGTGCCGCGGTTCTCGATGAGCCCGTCGGTGACCATGAGCAGCCGGTCCGCGGGCCGCAGTACCGTCTCGGTGGGCGGCGGCCGGTCCAGGCCGAGTCCGAGTAACGGGCCGCCGACGGAGGCGTATTCGGCGGTGGCGTCGTTGTGCACGATCAGCGGCGGGATATGGCCGGCGTTGGCGATGCGGACGCGCCCGCTGTCGGGTTCGACCAGAACCAGGCAGACGGTGGCGGTGACCTCGGGGTGGAAGTGCTGCAGCAGCCGGTCCAGCCGCCGGGCCAGGCTGTCGGGGTCCGGGTTCTCCACGCAGTAGGCGCGCAGCGCGTGCCGGATCTCCACCATGACGGTGGCCGCGTCCAGCGAGTGCCCGGCGATGTCGCCCACCGCGGTCAGCACCCCGCGGGAGGTGTTCAGCGCCACGTAGAAGTCGCCCCCGATCTCGGTCTGCCGGGAGGCGGGCACATAGCGGACGACCATCTCCACCCCCTGCATCGAGGGCGCCTGCTGAGGCAGGAAGCTGTGCTGCAGGGTGAGCGCGACATGCCGCTCCACCTGGTACATGAGCAGGGCCTCGGCGGCGAGCGCGGTCGCCTGGGCGAGCCGGGAGACCAGCGCGTCGCCCTCGGCGGCCGGCCCGCCCGCGGGCAGGGCGAGACAGACGGCCGGCTTGCCCTCCTGGGACCGCGCCACCACCACGCGCGCGTCGTCGGACCCACCGGCGCGCAGGAAGCCCGCGGGCCACAGCGGATGCGGCACCATCGTGTCGCGTGCCCCGGTGTGTCCGGCGATCAGGCCGCGGATCAGCCGGGCCACGGTCTCATGGGCCTCGGCGTCCGGGAGCGAGACGCCCGCCCGGGAGCGGGACAGGCCGCGATACAGCTCGCCGTCCTCGCCGAGCACGAAGACGACCGCGGGCGAACCGGTGAGCCGGGAGGCGCCCTCGGCGGCGGCCTGGACGAGCTCCGTCATGCACCGGGCTGCCTGTACGGAGACGATCGTCTCCGACAGCAGCGTCAGCCGCCGCGCCAGCGCCTCCGCCCCACTGCGCATCCGGGCGCCGCGCACGGCGGCCCGTACGACGGCCTGGATCTCCTCGGGTTCGGCCGGCACCGAGAGATAGGCCTCACCGCCGGAGTCCAGCCCGCGGCAGCGGAAGCCGGGCCCGGCGGAGACGGCGGAGAAGTGCACGACCGGCAGCCCGGCGGTGGGCGGCGAGGACTTGAGCCTGCGGCACAGTTCGAAGCCGCTCATGTCCGGCAGCCCCACGTCGACGAGGGCGACGTCGGGCAGGGCGCCCTTGCGCAGTCGCAGGTCGAGTTCGTTGAGCGCCTCCCCGCCGCTGGCGACGGGGACGACGCTGTGTCCCGCCCGGCGCAGTACGGCACCCAGCGCGTAGCGGCTGGCGGGAGCATCGTCGACCACCAGCACGGTGGAGCCCGTCTGCTTGCCGTTGCCGTCCATGTGAGCCGCCCCTCGGCGCGGAAAAGGAGGTGGGGCGGACCCGGAGATCCCGGTCCGCCCCACCACGCTAGTGCCCTAGCGAGTGACCCGGGAGAAGACCGCCACGGTGCGACCCGGAACGGCGAACGTGCCGGATTTCGCCGCGTACGACGAGGTCTTGACGATAGGGTCCGCTCCGGCGGCCTGCACCGGGTGCAGTGCGTAGTCCTTCCCGGCGAGGGCCGCGACGGTCTGTTCCTGCTTCTGCGGCGTCGCGTTGAAGACCACGACCAGGTCTCCCACCTCCATCGTGATCACGCCCGGCGTCTCGTCCTTCCCGGACAGCGGGAAGGAGAGCTTCGACTGCACCTGGTCCGCGGTGGCCAGGGAGAACACCGAATCGGTCGTACGGATCCTCAGCAGATCCCGGTAGGCGGCGGAGGAACCCTCGATCTGCGGGCACCCCACCCTGACGGAGGTCAGCAGAGGCTTGGCGTAGGTCCACTTGGACTGGTTGTCGGCGGCCATCGGCAGTCCGCGCCCGAAGCCGTTGCCGTCGCTGCAGTCCCAGTGGATGGCGTTGAACCAGTCGCCGCTGTCGTACGAGTTGCGGTCGAGGGACTTGGAGCGCAGCAGATCGGATCCTGCCTGGGAGAGGGACGGGCCCTGCGAGAGGGTGGCCGTGGCCATCGCGAGGACCTGCATACGGGCCCGGTCGGACGCGGAGGTGCCCATCGGCAGCTTGTAGGCGAGCGCGTCGAACAGCGACTCGTTGTCGTGCGCGTCGGCGTAGGCGAGGGCGTCGCCGGGCGCGTCCGCGTAACCGGCGGGCGAGCCGTTGTAGTCGACCTCGGCGCCGGTGACCTCCTTTCCGGCGGTGTCGGTGAAGTGGTACTTGGCGAGGCTGCCGCTCAGACCGACCTTGACGAGGTCCTGGTAGTGCAGGAGGCGGGCCTTCTGCTCGGCCGAAGTCCCGTTGCTCGTGGATGCGTTGGGGTCGGTGTACAGGCCGGACGCGAAGCCCTGGATGCCGGGGTCCGAGTCGAAGGGGCTTCCACCGCGCACGGCGTCACGGGCGCGGTCCGAGAAGGTCGCGATGCCGGTGCCGGCCATGTTCTTCTGGGTGGCCTGCACGAAGCGGGCGTCGTTGGCGACTTCGCCGAAGTTCCAGCCCTCGCCGTAGAGGATGATCTTCTTGCCGTCGACGCCGTCCTTGGCGGGCGTGAGTGCGTCGAGCGCCTTGCGCACGGCGAGGATGTTGGCCTTCGGATGGTGCCCCATGAGATCGAAGCGGAACCCGTCGACCTTGTACTCCTTGGCCCAGGTGACGATCGAGTCCACGACGAGCTTGCCCATCATCGCGTTCTCGGGCGCGGTGTTGGCGCAGCAGGTGCTGTTCGCCACCGAGCCGTCCGCGAGCAGACGCTGGTAGTACCCCGGCACGATCCTGTCGAGCACGGAGGTGTCGGCCTGGCCGCTCGCGGCGGTGTGGTTGTAGACGACGTCCATGACGACGCGCAGTCCGTCCTCGTTCAGCGCCTTGACCATCCGGCGGAACTCGACCGTGCGGCCGGTGCCGTTCGGGTCGGTGGCGTAGGAGCCCTCGGGGACCGTGAAGTGGTATGGATCGTAGCCCCAGTTGTACGCGTCCTTCGCGCCGGTCGCGGCGACGCACGCCTGCTGCCGGTCGGAGTCGGCGGGGTAGGACGCGAGGTCACAGGCGGGGGTGGCCTGTTCGGACTTCTTCTCGGGGATGCCCGCGATGTCGAACGCGGGCAGCAGGTGCACGTACGACGTACCGGCCCTGGCCAGTTCCCGCAGGTGCCTGGAGCCGTCGCTGTTCCGGTCGGTGAAGGCGAGGTAGCTGCCCTGGTCCTTGGCCGGGACGGTCCTGTCCGCCACCGAGAAGTCCCGGATGTGCAGTTCCTGGATCTGGGCGTCCCTGAGCGGTACGGCCCCGGGCTTCTTCAGGGACGACCAGCCGCTCGGCGCGAGGGACCGGTCGTCCAGGTCGGCGACCAGGCTGCGCTCGGAGTCGGCGGTCAGGGCGACCGAGTACGGGTCGGTGACCTTGTTGGTGACGATCTTCCGGACGCTGGGCGCCCACACCGTCACGACGTACCGGTAGGGCTTGTTCTTCCAGGACGCCCCTCCGGTGACGGACCAGACGCCGGTGGTGCCGTCGCGCCGCATGGCGACCGTGGAGCCGCCGAGCTCCAGCGAGACCTTCTGCGCGGTCGGCGCCCACACGGCAAGCGTGGGACGGCCCTTGGAGAAGGTCGGTCCGAGGTGGGCCCGCGTCGCGCTCCCGTACAGATCGTCCAGTACGCCGGCGATCTGGACGCCCGTCGCCGCGAGCACCGCACCGTTCGCGGCGCGCTGCGTGGCCACGATCTGGCCGTTGAGGGCCTCGCGGACCCGGTCCCGGTCGCGGGGGTCGACGGACCACGCCGTGTAGTCCTTCAGATGCGGGAACTTCGCCTTCTGGGCGTCGGTGAGCGTGGTCTTCGTCAGGCGCAGCCAGCGCTCGTCGTCGCTCCTGAGCGTGCCGCCCTCGACTGCGATCGAACCGTCGTGGGAGTAGACGAGCTGAGTGGAGGCGGCGCCGTCGACGCCGTTCCATGCGACGGTGTTCCGGTCGACCCAGATCGCCTTGGAGGTGGTCAGGTCGAGGGCGGCGGCGCTGCCCGCGGGCTGGGGCAGCAGGTACTTCTCCTGGCCGCCCAGCAACCAGACCTCGTGGCCGTTCGCCTTGAGGTCGAGCGACTGGTCGGCGGGGAGGTCCTTCTCGTCGCCCTTGTGGATGATGTAGCTGAGGCTGGTGGCGCCGTCGGCGAGCGGTACCTCGAAGACCGCGCCGTACGCGTCGGTCCGCACCGGCTGAAGGGGAGCGGTCCAGTCCGTGGGGTGCGCGGCGCCCGTCCAGACGTGCAGGCCCCAGCCGTCGTAGTTCCCGTCGGCGCGGTGGTAGTGGATGACGGCCTTCGTCGTGTCCTGCGGGGGGTAGTCGGCCGTCGGCTTCTGGGTGAGGACGGTCTCCTTGCCCTGTTCGACCCAGACCTCTCCGGTCTTGGTGACGTCGATGCTGCGGTCGGCGGAGACGTCCTTGTTGCCGTTCTTGTCGATGACGAGGAAGCCGACGTTGGAGGCGCCGGGCTTCAGCTTGACGTAGGCGAAGGCTCCGTAGGCGTCACGGCCGGTGAAGGGATGGCTGCTGGGCCAGGTCGTCGCCTCGCCGTCGGCGAGGTCGCCCCAGGCGTACAGGCCCCAGTCGGCGTAGTCGCCGTCGGTGCGCTTGTAGTGGACGATCGCGTAGTCGCGGGAGGAGGCGGTGGGCACCGGTGCGGGGGGCGGTGTGCCGGTGGTGCTCCCGGCCGTCGCGCTCGCGGTGCGGCCCGCCGAGTCGATCACGACCGCCTTGTAGCGCAGGGCCGTTCCGGCCGGGACGTTCCCGGCGATGGTCTGGGTGACCTTGTACGGGGCGTGGTCGGCCGAGCCGAGGATCCGCCATGCGCCGTTTCCGACCTGAGCGGCGAAGACGACGCGGTCGAGTTGCCCCCCGTCCACGCCGGCGGAGACGTCCACCGTGCCGGTGGCGCCCGTGTCCGGGGCCTTGAGCGTGATCTTCGGAGCGCCCGTGGGCCCCTCGAGTGGGCCGGCGGCCTTGAACACGACCGCCGATCCGGCCGGGACCGTGACCGTGACCCTCCTGTCGGCCCCGCTCGTGACGGCGGCGGACGTCCCGTGGATCCCTCGGTACGTCATGTTCGCCGAGCCGGCCGTGAAGGTCGCCGTCTTCGCCTCGCCGGCGTTGTTGAGGGCGACGATGTACTCGGTGCGGTCCTTGCCGGTGCTCGTACGGGAGAAGGCGTAGACGCCTGCACCGTCGGCCGCGTAGCGCTCGGTCTGCACGCCGTCGGTGAGGGCGGGGTTGACCTTGCGCAGCTTCGCGAGAGCACGGATCTGCTCGAAGAGCGGTGCACGCGTGTCGTACGAGTCGCTCGCGTGCGTACGGTCGGTGCCGATCTCGTCGTCCTTGAGATAGTCGGCGACCTTGGAGGCGAACATCGTCTGGCGGGCGTCCTTGTCGCCACCGGAACCGGTGAAGCCCTGCTCGTCGCCGTAGTAGACGACGGGGTTGCCGCGGCTGAGGAACATCAGCTCGTTCGCGAGCTCGTCCTTCTTCAGCAGCTCGGCGTCGGACGCGTGGGGGTTGTCCTGTTTCAGGAAGTACCCGATGCGCCCCATGTCGTGGTTGCCGAGGAAGGTGACCTGCTCGTACGCGTTGGCCTTGTCGGTCGTGTACTTGTAGTCGTCCGCGAAGACACTCGCGAGCTTCTGCGCGCCGCCGCCCTGGGAGGCGTACTGGCGGGCCGCGTCCTGGAAGGGGAAGTCGAGCGTGGCGTCGAGGCGGCCCCGCGTGACGTAGGGCGAGGTGATCGAGGTGTCGGCGGAGTAGACCTCACCGAACATGAAGAAGTTCCTGCGCCCGTGCGCGGCGGCGTACTTGTCGAGCGCGGTCGCCCACTGGGCCCAGAACTCCATGTCGACGTGCTTCACGGTGTCGATCCGGAAGCCGTCGACCCCGAAGTCCCGCACCCAGCGCTCATAGATCTTCTCCATGCCGCTGACGACCTCGGGACGCTCGGTCCACAGGTCGTCGAGGCCGGAGAAGTCCCCGTAGGTGGCGTTCTCGCCGGCGTAGGTCGAGTTGCCCCGGTTGTGGTACATCGTCGGGTCGTTGAGCCACGACGGCACCTTGATGTTCTTCTTCGCGGCCGGAACGGTCGGAGTGCGCGGGAAGGACGCGGTGGAGACGGCGGGGAACGGCCTGCCGCCGGCGGCGTAGTCGGCGTCGTCGAACGGCCGCCCGTCCTTGGTCAGATACGGGAAGGCGCCCTTGGAGAGGTAGTCGTACGACGCGCCTTCGTAGTCGATGACGTCGGCGGTGTGGTTGGTGATGACGTCGAAGAACACCTTCATGCCCTTGGCGTGGGCCTTGGCGATGAGGGTGGCCAGGTCCTTGTTCGTCCCGAAGTGCGGGTCGACCTGGGTGAAGTCGGTGATCCAGTAGCCGTGGTAGCCGGCGGAGGCATCGGAACCGCTGCCCTGGACGGGCTGGTTCTTGAAGATCGGGGCCATCCAGATGGCGGTGGTGCCGAGGCCCTTGATGTAGTCGAGCCTGTTGGTCAGGCCCTTGAGGTCGCCGCCCTGGTAGAAGCCCTTGTCGGTGGGGTCGTAGCCGGTGGCCAGGCGTGAACCGGTCAGGCCGCCGCGGTCGTTGGAGGTGTCGCCGTTGGCGAAGCGGTCCGGCATGACGAAGTAGAACTGCTCGCGGGTGTCGTCGTGCCGGGCCGGCTGGGCGGCGAGCCGTGCGTCGGACGGGGGCGCGGGCGGGGTGGCGGCCCTGGCGGCCACGGGCGGCAGGAGTGCGGCGGCGAGCGCGGCGGCGGTGAGAGCCGCGACGCGTCCGGCCCGCGGCGGTATTCGGCCATGGCGGGTGCGGCGCGTCCGGGGCGCCGGCCATCTCGGTATCACAGGTGTGAACTCCTTGCGATTACGGCTCAGTCGGGTCCGACCCCACGCCACGGCCACGACTGCGACCATCCTCGGCTTCGTCACCGGGCGCCCGCGCGACCGTATCGCCGACGAAACGTTTACAGCAAGAGTCTTGAAAGTGACAGCAAGAACTTTCACAGTCAACCTTGACGTGCCCCTCTCAACTGACCCACTCTCACCAGTTGTTGAAGACCGAACCCCAGTTGTTCAAGACCGAACCCCCCAAACCCCCATTCGGAGCCGCACATGACCGGACGCCGACCTCCAGGTTTCCTCCGCCGCGCAACGACCGTGGCGGCCGTCGGCGCCTTGGCGCTCACGGGTCCGACCGCCCTGCCCGCGCACCCCGCGCGGGCGGACACGACCGCCAAGGGCGATGTGATCGCCAATCTGTGGGAGTGGAACTGGGACTCCATTGCCGCGGAGTGCACCCAGGTGCTGGGCCCGGCCGGATACGGCGCGGTACAGGTGGCGCCGCCCGCCGAGTCGATGAAGCAGTCCAACTACTACTGGTGGGATGTCTACCAGCCGTACGCGTACAACCTGAACAGCCGCTTCGGGACGGCGGCGAAGTTCGCGGACATGATCGGCGCGTGCCACAAGGCGGGCGTGAAGGTCTACACGGACGCGGTGATCAACCACACGGCCGCGCAGACCGGCACCGACTACAACGGCACCGCCATCACCGACAAGTACGCCACCCCCGACTGGAACCGGACCGACTACCACGACTCCGCCGACTGCCCCACCTCCGACCTGACCATCCAGGACTACTCGAACCTGACGCAGGTCCAGAACTGCGAGCTCCTCGGCCTGCCCGACCTCAAGACCGGCTCGGACACCGTGCGCGCCGGGATCGCCGACTACCTCGACAAGCAGCTCGCGCTCGGTGTCGACGGCTTCCGCGTGGACGCGGCCAAGCACATACCCGAGGCGGACCTGGCGGCGATCGAGTCCAAGCTCACCCACACGGCGTCCGGGACGGCGCCGTACATGTTCCAGGAGGTCTACCCCGGCTCCACTCCGCAACCGGGAGACTACTTCGGCTCGGGTGACGTCCTGGACTTCACCTACGCGAGCAAGCTGAAGTCGGCGTTCCAGGGCAATGTCTCGGACCTGGCGTCCCTGTCCTCCTCGGGCATCCTGCCCGCGGCCGACTCGGTGTCGTTCGTGACGAACCACGACACCGAACGCAACGGCCTGCATCTGAGCTACAAGGACGGCGACACCTACAAGCTCGCCAACCTCTTCCAGCTCGCATACAAGTGGTCGACGCCGACGGTCTACGCCAGCTGGGAGTGGACCCGGAGCGACCAGGCGCCGCCGAACTCCTCGGGCTTCGTGACGACCACGGACTGCTCGAACGGCTGGTACTGCCTGGACCGCGACACGGGGGTCGTCGGCATGGTCGCCTGGCACAACGCGACCGACACCGCGGCCGTCTCCGACTGGCAGACCAAGTCGTCGGGCGTCATCGGCTTCGGCCGCAGCGGCAAGGGCTTCTTCGCCCTGAACAACGGCTCGAGCAGCGCCACCTACACCTTCACCACCGGCATGGCCGACGGCACGTACGCGAACGTCGTCGACGGCGGCGCCACCAAGGTCACCGTCTCGGGCGGCAGCGCGAGCATCACGATCCCCGCGAAGGGCGCGGTCGCCTTCTTCAACGCCTCCTACACCTGCACGGTGGGCTGCACGAACGCGGGCGGTGGCTCGTCGTCCACGGTGAGCACGACGTTCAACGAGTACGCGCCCACCACCAGCGGCACCGACGTCTACGTCGTCGGCTCGATCTCGGCCCTGGGCTCCTGGGACCCGTCCAAGGCGATCCGGCTGTCGTCGTCCGGGTACCCGCTCTGGTCGGGTGAGGTGAGCGTGCCGATCAACACGTCCTTCCAGTACAAGTTCGTGAAGAAGGACGCGTCCGGGAATGTGACCTGGGAGTCGAACGCCAACAGGTCGGCGACCACGACGGCATCGGCCCTCTCGCTGAACAACTCCTGGAACGTGGCGGACCCGGACGCGACCGACGTCACCTTCAACGAGTACGCGACGACCGACTGGGGCACCAACGTCTACGTCGTCGGTTCCATCGCCTCCCTGGGCTCCTGGAACACGGGCGACGCCGTCCCGCTCTCCTCGGCCGCCTACCCGACCTGGAGCAAGCTCGCCATCGTGCCCAGGAGCACGGCCTTCACCTACAAGTACCTGAAGAAGGACGGCTCCGGGAACGTGACATGGGAGTCCGGCGCCAACCGCTCGTACACCACCGGCACGTCGAGCGGATACACGACCGGTGACACCTGGCGGTAGCCGTCGAAGAGCGGGTCCGGGCCCACCGCGGAAGCAGTGGGCCCGGCCTCACGCGGAGGGGGCCGTCAGGGCCCCCACCACACCGTGGCGTCGGACGGCAGCTTGGCCTCGTCGTCCGTGACCGTCACCTCCGAGCTGGCCACCAGGACCCGGCCGTACGACGGAATCGTGACCGCCTCGCCGGTGGTGTTTGCGACACACACGACCTCCCCGCGCCGGAAGGCGAGCACGCCCTCGGGTGCGCGCAGCCACTCCACCCGGTCGCCCGCGCCGAGTCCGGGCTGCTCGCGCCGCACGGAGAGAGCCGTCCGGTACAGCTCCAGGGTGGAGCCGGGCACTCCCTGCTGTGCCTCGACGCTCAGCTCGCCCCAGCCATCCGGCTGCGGCAGCCAGCTGCCGCCGTGGCCGAATCCGTACGACGTCCCGGTGCGCGTCCACGGGATCGGCACCCGGCAGCCGTCGCGGAACCCGTCCTGGCCCGCGCCCCGGAAGTAGGCGGGGTCCTGGCGGACCTCGTCGGGCAGGTCCACCACGTCCGGCAGGCCCAGTTCCTCGCCCTGGTACAGGTACGCCGACCCGGGCAGCGCCAGCATGAGGAGGGTCGCCGCACGGGCGCGCCTCAGGCCCAGTTCCCGGTCGCCCGCCGTGCGGATCTGGGTGCCGAGGCCGGCCTCGTTGGCGAAGCGGGTGGCGTGCCGGGTCACGTCGTGGTTGGACAGCACCCAGGTGGCGGGGGCGCCGACGGGACGCATCGCATCGAGGGTGCGGTCGATGACATTGCGCAGCTCGGCCGCGTCCCAGTAGGTGCCCAGGTACTGGAAGTTGAAGGCCTGGTGCAGCTCGTCGGGGCGGACGTAGTGCGCGGTCCGTTCGACGGTGGGAGTCCAGGCCTCCGCGACGAAGATCCGCCCGCCCGTCTCCCTCCAGCGCCCTGCCGAGAAAGGCCCTTGGGGCCCTCTTCCATTTCCGGCGTATTCGTCGAGGATCGACCGCCACTGGCGGTAGATCGCGTGGACGCCGTCCTGGTCGAAGAACGGCATGACATCGTTGCCCAGCAGCTTGAGCTGGTCGTGGCTGCCCAGGTCGGGCAGGCCCTCCGCCTTCACCAGGCCGTGGGCGACGTCGATACGGAAGCCGTCGACGCCCATGTCGAGCCAGAAGCGCAGGATCGAGCGGAACTCGTCGCCCACGGCGGGGTGGTTCCAGTTGAAGTCGGGCTGCTCGGGGGCGAAGAGGTGGAGGTACCACTCACCGGGCGTGCCGTCGGGCTCGGTGACGCGGGTCCAGGCGGGTCCGCCGAAGATGGACTCCCAGTCGTTGGGCGGCAGTTCGCCCCTCTCGCCCTTGCCGGGACGGAAGTGGTAGCGCTCCCTCAGCGGCGAGCCCGGCCCCTCGGCGAGCGCCCGCCTGAACCACTCGTGCTGGTCGGAGGAGTGGTTGGGGACCAGGTCGACGATGATGCGCAGCCCCAGATCGTGGGCGTCGCGGATGAGCGCGTCGGCGTCCAGGAGGTTCCCGAACATGGGGTCCACGGCGCGGTAGTCGGCGACGTCGTAGCCGGCGTCGGCCTGTGGCGAGGCGTAGAAGGGGCTGAGCCACACGGCGTCCACGCCGAGGTCGCGCAGATGGGGAAGTCGGGAGCGTACGCCCTCCAGGTCGCCCATGCCGTCGCCGTTGCTGTCGGCGAAGCTGCGCGGATAGACCTGGTAGATCACCGCGTCCCGCCACCAGTCGCGGTCGACGGCGACGGTGGCGAGGGCGGTGTCCGGGGCCGGGTCGGCGGAGTGCTGCTGGCTCATGGTGTCCTTGATGCGATGGGGGGTTCCCCCGCTCGGGCGAAGCCGGGAGTGGAGGAGCTTCGGGTCATGGGACATGCGTGCGGAGGGCGGCGGCTGACGAGGCGGCCGCGGTGCCGGCGGGGTCGGAGGGGCACCGCGGCCGCCACCCGCGCGGACAGGCGCGCGGGTGCCCGGGGGGCGGTCAGCCCTTGGTGCCGCCCGAGGTGAGGCCGGTCACCAGGTTCTTCTGCACGAGGTAGAAGAACACGGAGACGGGTATCGCGATCAGCACGGCCGTGGCGGCCATGAGGTTGCGCTGTGCGTCGTGTTCGCTGATGAAGCTCTGCAGGCCCACGGCGAAGGTGTACTTGTCGTCGCTCAGCATGAACGTCGAGGCGAAGGCGACCTCACCGAAGGCGGTGAGGAAGTTGTAGAAGGCGGCGACCGCGAGGCCGGGCTTGGCGAGCGGAAGGACCAGCCGCAGGAACGTGCCGAAGGGGCTGAGCCCGTCGACGCGTCCGGCTTCGTCGATCTCGAACGGGATCGTGTCGAAGTAGCCCTTCAGCAGCCAGGCGCTGTAGGGGACGACCGTCGTGCAGTTGACCAGGATGAGGCCGAGGTAGCTGTCGATCAGTCCGAGGTCCGACATGATCTGGTACATCGGCACGATCAGGACGGCGATCGGGAACATCTGGGTGAGCAGCAGCAGCCACATGAACTTCTTGTAGCCGGGAAAGCGCATGCGGGAGACGGCGTAGCCGGTGGTGGCGGCGATGAGGACGCCGATGAGCGTGGTGCCCAGCGTGACGACGAGGGTGCTCTTCAGCCAGCTGAAGAAGCTCGTGTGCTGCAGGACGAACGAGTAGTTGTCGAACGTCATGGTGTGCCAGATGCGCCCGGGACGCAGGTAGTCGTCCTTGTCCGGACCGAGGGACAGGAAGATCAGCCAGGCGACCGGGAAGAACGCGATCAGGCTCGCGACGATCAGCAGGGCGTGGGAGGTGAGGGTCGCGACCGGGCCGCGCTCGCCGCGCCGGCGCACCGTGCGCCGCGGAGCGTCCGTGACGGACTGCCCGCTCACCTCGGCGGAGGTCTCGACAGTGGTCGTGGTCATGGGGGCTCCTGCCTCAGATCGCGAGCTGCTGCTCATTGCGGTTCAGCCAGCGGCGGTAGAAGGAGGTGAAGACGATCAGTACGGCCAGCAGAAGGATGCCGTAGGCGGCGGACTGCGCGAAGTCACGCGGCTGCTGGCCGAAGCCCAGTTGGTAGGCCCAGGTGACGAGGATCTGGGCGTCCGTGCCGGTGTTGCCGAACAGCAGGAAGATGATGGCGAACTGGTTGAAGGTCCAGATGATGCCGAGGAGTACGACGGTGGAGCTGACGGAGCGCAGGCCCGGCAGGGTGACGTACCGGAAGCGCTGCCAGGCGCTCGCGCCGTCCATCTCGGCGGCCTCGTACAGGGTGGCGTCGATGGCCTGCAGGCCGCCGAGGAGCGACAGCATCATGAACGGCACACCGCACCAGGTGTTGACCATGACGGCGGCGACCCGCTCCCAGAAGGTGTCCTCCAGCCACAGCGGTGTGGGCAGATGGAGCGCGTGGAGGGATGCGTTGATGATGCCGCCGTCGGCGAGCATGAAGCGCCACCCGAAGACGGTGACGAAGGTGGGCACGGCCCAGGGCATCACCAGGACGAGGCGGTAGAAGGTCCTGCCACGGAACTTCTGGTTGAGCAGGAGCGCGAGGCCGAGCCCGATGGAGTAGTGAAGGACGACGCAGGCGACCGTCCACACGATCGTCCACACGAAGTGCGACCAGAAACGGTCGTAGGACAACGGGCCGAAGAGGATGTCCTTGTAGTTGCCGAGGCCGATGAACTTGTACGTGGCGTCGATGTGGTTGACGCCGATCGTACGGGCGGTGTTCAGGCTGTTGGCGTCGGTGAGGGTGAGGTAGAAGCCGTACACCAGCGGGTAGAGCACGAGGACGCCGAGCACGACGGCCACGGGGGCGATCATGGCATAGGCGTACCAGTACTTCTGATATCCGTTCTTCAGGCGCTGACCCAGCCCGGGCCGTGGTGCGCGGTCACCGCGGCGCTTGCCGGTCGCGCGGTCGATGGCGACTGTCATGGTTCGACACCTTCTGGATGGTCAACGGGAGGGCCGGGGGCAGGCCGGTGGCCGCCGGGTCCGTCCCCCATGCGGGGCGGACCCGGCGGCCACGGCGGCTTACTTGCTGAAGTCCGGGACCAGCTTGGCGATCGCGGTCTGGGCGTTGCTCAGGCCCTGGTCCAGCGATTCCTTGCCGCCCGCGATCTTGGGCAGCTCGATGTCGAGCGGGCCCCACAGCGAGCTGTACTCGGGCAGCGCGGGGCGCGGCTGGGCGGCGGAGAGCACGCTCTGGTAGCCGGCGATACCCGGGTCCGCCTTGACCTGCGCGGTGTAGGCGTCGTCACGCGTGGGCAGCGTGGAGTTCTTCAGGGCGATGGTCTCCTGGGACTTCGCCGAGGCCATGAAGTTCACGAACTTCAGCGCCGCCTCCTGGTGGGCCTTGTCCGAGCCCGCGTACACCGCAAGGTTGTGGCCGCCGGTCGGGGCGCCCGCCTTGCCGCTGGAGCCGGCCGGGACGGTGGCGATGCCGAGGTTGGACTTGTCCTTGAAGGCCGAGCCCTTGTAGAAGTTCGTGATCTCCCAGGGGCCCTGGACGATCGCGGCGACCTTGCCGTTGACGAACGCGTCCTGGATGTGGGCGTAGGCGTCGGCGGTGGTGTCGGCCTGGTGCAGGCCCTTGCCGGAGAACAGCCCCAGCCAGGTCCCGTACGCCTTCTTCGCGGCGGCCGAGTCGACGGTGATCTTCTTGGCGGCGGCGTCGACCGTGTCGGTGCCCTCCCCGTAGAGGAAGGACTGCGCGTAGTAGGCCTGCGCGGAGCCCCAGTAGCCGTCGACGCCGGTCTTGTCCTTGACCTTCGCCGCGTCGGACTTCAGCTCGTCCCAGGTCTTGGGCGCCTCGGTGATCCCGGCCTGCTTGAACAGGGCCTTGTTGTAGACCAGCGCAAGGGTGTCGGTGACCAGCGGCACGCCGTAGGTCTTGCCCTCGTACTGGGCCTGCTTGATCAGGTTGGGCTGGAACTTGCCCTGGTCGGCGAGGGCCTCTGTGCCGTCCAGCGGCAGGAAGTAGCCCTTCTTGGCGAAGGCGGGGGTCCAGCCGACCTCGGAGCGCAGCACGTCGGGCGCGCCCTTGGAACCGGCGGCGGTGTCGAACTTGTTCTGTGCCTGGTCGAAGGGGACGTCGACGTACTTGACCTTGATCTTCGGGTTGGCCTTCTCGAAGTCCTGGACCAGTGCGCTGTACGTCGGCGCCTCGTTGGTGGCGTTGGAGGTGTCCCACCAAGTGATGGTGATCGGACCGTCCGACTTGCTGCTGCCGCTGTCACTTCCGCCGCATGCCGTTGCCGCGAGGGCGACGGACGCCACCAGCGCGGTGGCCGCTATGCCACGCCGCATGAGTTCTCCTTGAGGGTGAAAGCCCGGGGGGCGAAGGGACGGTCCCGTCCGCCGTCCTTCAGCCGACTTGCCGACTGCGCCGATGGGGCCCCGCTCGAGCGAAGTCGAGAGTGGGGGACGCCGTCGGGCGACGTGAACGTAACAGCGATGTAAGCCTTGCGAAAGACCTTGCAGCAAAAAAGTGAAAGCGACGACAATGGTTACCCGTCCGTGACCCCGCCCTTAAGGAGCCACCGGCCTTGTTTGCGGCTGCTCGGCGCGCTCTCGGACACTTGTGCAAGACTCTGCAAGCTCTTGCCGCAGATGTCCGCGCGAGGGATCATCACATTGCGGACCGGACGCCGAACAGAATTGACGAGGGAGCGCGATGACGCAGCAACCCGCAGCGGGCCGTTCTACCGCCCGGGCCCGGCGTCCGGTCGGTGGGCAAGCCGAGACGCGGCCGGTACAGTCCAATCCCGTGACCACACGGCTCGCCGACATCGCGGCCCAGGCGGGGGTCAGCGAGGCGACGGTCAGCCGTGTCCTGAACGGGAAGCCGGGCGTCGCCGCGACCACCCGCCAGTCCGTCCTGGCCGCGCTCGACGTGCTGGGCTACGAGCGTCCGGTCCGTCTGCGCCAGCGCAGCGAGGGCCTGGTGGGTCTGATCACCCCGGAGCTGGAGAACCCGATATTCCCGGCTCTCGCCCAGGTCATCGGCCAGTGGCTGACGCGTCAGGGATACACACCGGTACTGGCGACGCAGACGCCGGGCGGTTCCACCGAGGACGAGCTGACGGAGATGCTCGTGGACCGCGGGGTCGCGGGCATCATCTACGTCTCCGGGCTGCACGCCGACACCACCGCCGATATGCAGCGCTACGAACGGCTGCGCGCCCAGGGCGTGCCGTTCGTGCTGGTGGACGGCTTCTCCCCCAAGGTGCAGGCGCCGTTCATCTCCCCCGACGACCGCGCGGCGATGACCCTGGCGGTGACGCACCTGGTGTCGCTGGGCCACACACGGATCGGTCTGGCCCTCGGGCCCAAACGGTTCGTACCGGTGCAGCGGAAGATCGAGGGTTTCGTGCGCACCATGCAGGACCAGCTGGGGCTGTCCGCCGAGGACGTCGAGTCCCGGCTGATCCAGCACTCGCTGTACACCCTGGAGGGCGGCCAGGCCGCGGCATCGGCGCTCATCGACCGGGAGTGCACGGCGGTGGTGTGCGCGAGCGACATGATGGCGCTCGGCGCGATACGCGCGGCCAGGCAGCGCGGGCTGGAAGTGCCCACGGACATCTCCGTGGTGGGCTTCGACGACTCCCCACTCATCGCGTTCACCGATCCGCCGCTGACGACGGTCCGCAAGCCGGTTCCGGCGATGGGGCAGGCGGCGGTGCGGACGCTGCTGGAGGAGATCGGCGGGACACCCGCGCCGCACAGTGAGTTCGTGTTCATGCCGGAGCTGGTGGTGCGGGGATCGACCGCTTCGGCGCCCGGGGACCGGAGTCGTCCCTAGGGGGTACTTTCCGGGCCCGGCACGGGTCCACCGGCACGGCCGGAAGGTGGACAACATGCGACCGGCCCCCGTCCAGGGGATGATCGGTGGGAGAACGCTTTTCTGGCAGACTCTGTGCCTATGGGTGACAGGACCGTGACGGCAGTGGAGGGCCGGGGACAGGTCGCTTCACACCCCGTCGTGGACGACGCGAAGGATCACGCGAGGCAGGGCCTGCTGCGTCGGATCCGTAGTCCTCGCCGTCCTCGCTTCTGGTTCGAAATCCTGCTCATCGCGGTGAGTTACTGGACGTACTCGCTGATCCGCAACGCCGTGCCGGAGCAGAAGGCCCAGGCCCTGGCCGACGCGGACTGGCTGTGGCGGCTGGAGCACCACCTGGGGATCGCCGTCGAGGACTCGGTCAACCGTGCCCTGAACTCGGTCACATGGCTGATCGTAGGGATGAACTACTACTACGCGACGCTCCACTTCGTCGTGACGCTGGGCGTTCTGGTGTGGCTCTACCACAGCCATCCGGGGAGGTACGCGGCGACGCGGCTCACCCTGTTTTCCACGACGGCGGTGGCGCTGCTCGGGTACTACTTCTTCCCGCTCGCGCCACCCCGCCTGATGCGCGGCGGCGACTTCGTGGACACGGTGATGGTGCACCACACCTGGGGCTCCATGGCGTCGGGCGACCTGAAGCACATGTCGAACCAGTACGCGGCGATGCCGTCCATGCACATCGGCTGGTCCCTGTGGTGCGGTCTGACGGTCTTCGCGCTGGTGACGGTGCCCTGGGTGCGGGTCCTGGCCCTGGTGTACCCGGTGGCGACCCTGACGGTGATCGTCGCCACGGCGAACCATTTCTGGCTGGACGCGGCCGGCGGGACGATGTGCCTGACGTGCGGTTTCGCGGCGGCGGCGCTGTGGTATGGCGACCTGCCGTATGCCCTGCCCCGCTGGGTGCCGGGGACGGGCCGGAGCGCGCTGCTGCCCGTCCAGGCGTGAGCAGGCGGCCGCCGCCGACGGCGGCGGGCACTCACGCCGCGTAGAAGAGCTCCTCCACCACGGCCCGGGCACGGCGTGTCGTACGCCGGTAGTCGTCGAGCATGTCGCCCACGTGCCCCTCTCCGTACCCGAGGTAACGCCCCACCGCGGCGAGCTCCCGGCTCTCGGACGGGAAGGTGTTGCCGGCCCGCCCCCGCACCAGCATCACCGCGTTGCGCACCCGCGAGGCCAGGACCCAGGCCTCGTCCAGGATCGCCGCCTCCTCGCCCGGGATCAGTCCCGCGGCACACGCGGCGGCGAGAGCGGCGCGGGTACGGGTGGTGCGCAGGCCGGGCTCCACCCAGCCGTGCCGCAGTTGCAGGAGCTGGACCGTCCATTCCACGTCCGACAGCCCGCCACGGCCCAGCTTTGTGTGGAGCGTCTTGTCGGCGCCCCTCGGCAGCCGTTCGGACTCCATGCGGGCCTTCAGCCGCCGGATCTCGCGTACGGCGTCCTCCCCGAGCCCCTCCGCCGGGTAGCGCAGCGGGTCGACCAGATCGATGAAGCGGCGCCCCAGGTCCTCGTCCCCGGCGACGGGCTCGGCCCGCAGCAGTGCGTGCGACTCCCAGATGAGCGACCAGCGCCGGTAGTACGCCTCGTACGACGTAAGGGTGCGCACCAGCGGCCCGGACTTGCCCTCGGGCCGCAGGTCCGCGTCGATCAGCAGCGGCGGATCGGTGCTGGGGAGCTGCAGCAGCCGCCGCATCTCGGCGACCACCTTGTTCGCGGCCTCGGAGGCCTCCCGCTCGTCCACGCCCTCCCACGGCTCGTGCACGAACAGCACGTCCGCGTCGGAGCCGTAGCCCAGTTCGTGTCCGCCGAACCGGCCCATGCCGATGACCGCGAACCTGGTGGGCAGGGTGTCGCCCCAGCCCTCACGGACCACGGCCCGCAACGTGCCCGCCAGGGTCGCGGCGGTCAGGTCCGAGACCGCGGCGCCGACCATGTCGATCAGGGCTCCCTGGTCCGACCGGGCCGGTGCGTCCTCGCTGCCGTAGGAGCCTACGATGTCCGCGGCGGCCGTACGGAACAGCTCGCGCCGGCGCACGCCGCGCGCCACCGTGACCGCCTGCTCGGCGTTCTCGGCGCGGCCGACCGCGGCGAGGATCTCCTGCTCCAGGTGGGCGCGCCCGCACGGTTCGAGTCCGCCGCCGTCCCCGTCGCCGAGGAGGGCCACCGCCTCGGGGGCGCGCATCAGCAGGTCGGGGGCGAGCCGGCCCGCGGAGAGGACACGGGCGAGGTTCTCCGCGGCGGCGCCCTCGTCCCTCAGCAGCCGCAGGTACCACGGGGTCTTGCCGAGCGCGTCCGACACCTTGCGGAAGTTCAGGAGTCCCGCGTCCGGGTCGGCCGAGTCGGCGAACCAGCCGAGGAGCACGGGCAGCAGGGTGCGCTGGATGGCGGCCTTGCGGGTGACGCCGGAGGCCAGCGCCTCCAGGTGGCGCAGGGCGGACGCAGGGTCCGCATAGCCGAGCGCGACGAGCCGTTCCCGGGCCGCGTCCGGGCTGAGCCGGGCCTCGCCGGGCGCCAGTTGGGCGACCGCGTCCAGCAACGGCCGGTAGAAGAGCTTCTCGTGCAGTCGGCGGACGACACCGGTGTGCCGCCTCCACTCGCGCTGGAGTTCGGTGCCGGGATCGGTGCGCAGTCCGAGGGAGCGGCCGAGGCGCCGCAGATCGGTCTCGTTCTCCGGCACGAGATGGGTGCGGCGCAGCCGGTAGAGCTGGATGTGGTGCTCCAGGGAACGCAGGAAGCGGTAGGCCTCATCCAGTTGTACGGCGTCGGCGCGCCCGACGTAGCCACCGGCCGCGAGTGCCTTCAGCGCGTCCAGCGTGGTGCCGCTGCGCAGCGAGGCATCGGATCGCCCGTGCACCAACTGCAGTAGCTGAACGGCGAATTCGACGTCCCTCAGGCCTCCGGGTCCGAGCTTCAGTTCGCGCTCTATCTCCCCGACGGGGATGTTCGCGACGACCCGGCGGCGCATCTTCTGTACGTCGGCGACGAAGTTCTCGCGCTCGGCGGCCTGCCAGACGAGGGGGGCGAGGGTGGCGACGTACTCCTCGCCGAGTTCGAGGTCGCCGGCCACCGCGCGCGCCTTGAGCAGGGCCTGGAACTCCCAGGTCTTGGCCCAGCGCTGGTAGTACGCGAGGTGGCTGCTGAGGGTGCGCACGAGCGGGCCGTTCCGGCCCTCGGGACGCAGATTGGCGTCGACCGGCCAGATGGAGCCCTCGACGGTCGTCTCGGAGCAGATCCGCATCATGTGCGAGGCGAGCCGGGTCGCGGCTTGCAGGGCCTTGCGCTCGTCTGCGCCGCCCGCGGCCTCACCGACGAAGATGACGTCCACGTCGGAGACGTAGTTCAGCTCGTGGCCGCCGCACTTGCCCATCGCGATCACCGCGAGACGGCAGACCGTGGCGTCGCCGGGGGCCGCGGTACGGGCGATGGCGAGGGCGGCGCGCAGGGTGGCGGTGGCGAGGTCGGCCAGTTCGGCGGCGGTCTGGGCGACGTCAGTGGTGCCGCACACGTCGCGCGCGGCGATCGACAGCAGACAGCGGCGGTACGCGACGCGCAGGGAGACGGGGTCCGTGGCCTCCGCAAGCTGTCGTTCGAACTCCTGCACGTCGGGGTGGAGGTCGTGGGGCTCGTACGTGACCAGTGCGTGCCAGTCGCCGGGGTGGCGGGCGAGGTGGTCGGCGAGCGCAACGGAGGAACCGAGAACGCCGAGCAGCCGGTCCCGCAGCGGCTTGGCCGAGATCAGCGTGTCGAGCAGCTCGCGCCGGGCGGTGGGGGCGGGCTGCGCCTCCAGCAGCCTTACGAGACCGTGCAGCGCCAGATCGGGGTCGGCGGTCGCGCCCAGGGCGTCGAGCAGAACGGGGTCGGACCTTATCGGCGCCAGCTCGGCACTCTCCAGCAGCCCTTCGGCGGCGGAGGGGTCGGTGAAGCCGTGCCGCAGCAGTCGCGTGAAGGTACTGCTCCTGCGCCCTGGGGGCACGGTCATCCCTCGGCCTCCTGACCATCGATCAAGGTCCTGCGACTTTGAGCGTAACCGCAGTCCCCGGCGGGAGCGCCGGTGAGGTGCCGCACGGTGCGTGTCCGCCGAGCCGTTTTGCGCGGCGGCGCGCACGGCGGGCTTCCGCGGGGGCGGCCGGGTCCCCGCGGCGCGTACGTCATGCGCCCCTGCCCCCGTTTGCGGGCTCCCGCCACCCGTACGCCTTGTCGCCGTGCCCGTAATGCACCTGTCCGGTCCGCTGGGCCGGGGCGCGAAGCAGCGCTGCGGTGGACCTCCCGCGACCGCCTTGCCACCGGCCCGGACGCCGGAGCTCCACGGCGGGCGGATCTCACCCGTGCGCCGCGTGCACCCCGGACGTGACCGCGGCAGTTCACCGACTCTTCATCCGCCGGGTTGACCCGTGTGACATCGGGGAATTTTGGCGTGTGCATGCTCTGTCCGCACCGCCACCCCGAACCCCTCCCCCCACCCGGAGGTTGATGTGTCCGGCAGTTCCATGTACCGCCGTACCCGAGCCGCAGTGGCATCCGCAGCGGCGCTCGCCGCCGCTGCGATCGGGCTGTGGACCGGGCTCGGCAGCGAGTCCGCCCACGCCGCGGGCAGCGTCCCGTCCCCGGACCACGTGGTCGTCGTGGTCTTCGAGAACCACGCGTACAACCAGGTGATCGGCTCCTCCGGCGCCCCGTACATCAACTCGCTGAAGTCCGGCGGCGCCGGCCTGACCCAGTCGTACGCCGAGACCCACCCCAGCCAGCCCAACTACTTCGCGATATTCTCCGGTTCCACCCAGGGCATCACCGACGACAGCTGCTACACGCCCGGCTTCTCCTCGGACCCGAACCTGGCCTCCGAGCTGATCGCGGCGGGCCGGAGCTGGGCGAGCTACAACGAGTCGCTGCCGAGCGAGGGCTCGACCACCTGCAGCAGCGGCGACTACGCCCGCAAGCACAACCCTTGGTTCGGCTTCAGCAACGTACCGACGTCGTCCGCGAAGACGTTCGCGCAGTTCCCGACCGACTACTCGACACTGCCGCAGCTGTCCTTCGTGGTCCCCAACCTGTGCAGCGACATGCACGACTGCTCGGTGTCGACCGGTGACACCTGGCTGAAGAACAACCTGGGCGCCTACGCCACCTGGGCCAAGACCCACAACAGCCTGCTCGTCGTCACCTTCGACGAGGACAACCGGCTCAGCGGCAACCGCATCCCGACCGTCCTGTACGGCCAGCCGGTGACGGCCGGGTCGAGCAGCTCCACCACCTGCAACCACTACGACCTGCTGCGCACATTGGAGGACACCCAGGGCCTGACCACACACGCGGGCAACGCCGCCTCCGCCCAGGACATCACCGGCATCTGGGCGTCCTGAGATGTACGTAGCGGACAGCCGCGCCGGCTCCCCCAGGCTCTCGGCCTCGCTCGAGCAGGGGGGACACCCATCGGCGCCGGTGTCCGCGGACGGCGCCGCCCGGCCCCGTACCGGGCGGCGCCTTTCCGCGGTCGCACCGACGGTCCTCGCGCTCGGCGCGGTCAGCCTGGTCACCGACGTCTCCTCGGAGATGGTCACGGCGGTGCTCCCGCTGTACCTGGTGGCGGGCCTCGGCCTCTCCCCGCTGGGCTTCGGGCTCCTGGACGGGATCTACAACGGATTCTCCGCGCTCGTACGGCTGGCCGGCGGCCATCTGGCCGACCGGGGCGGGGGACGCCACAAGTGGGTGGCGGGGATCGGGTACGGCGTGTCGGCGCTGTGCAAACCGCTTCTGCTCGTCGCGCACACGCTCACCCCCATCGGCCTGATCCTGGCCGCCGACCGTACCGGCAAGGGCCTGCGTACGGCTCCCCGGGACGCGTTGATCTCGCTGTCCAGCACTGCCGAGAACCGCGGCCGCGCCTTCGGGGTGCACCGCGCGATGGACACGGCGGGCGCGCTGCTCGGGCCGCTCGTGGCCTTTCTGATACTGCGCGCGACGGTCGACGGGTACGACGCGGTGTTCACGGTGAGCTTCTGCGTGGCCGTCGCGGGCGTGCTCGTCCTGGTGCTGTTCGTGCCGGGCGGCGGACAGGCACACGAAGCCGGCGACGGCACCCGGCCGACCCTGCGCGCCGCCCTCGCCCTGCTGCGCCGCCGCGACCTGCGCCGCATCACGGTCTGCGCGCTGCTGCTGGGCCTCGCGACGGTCGGCGACTCGTTCGTCTACCTGCTGCTGCAACGGCGGCTGGGCGTCCCGGACCGCTGGTTCGCGCTGCTGCCGCTGGGCACGGCGGCGGCGTTCCTGCTGCTGGCGGTGCCGCTGGGCCGGCTCGCCGACCGGGTGGGCCGCTGGCGGACCTTCCTGGCGGGCCACGGCGCACTGCTGCTGGCGTACGCCCTCCTGCTGACCGCCGGGCACTCGGCGGCCCTGCCGTACGCGGTGCTCGCGCTGCACGGCGGCTTCTACGCGGCGACGGACGGCGTGCTGATGGCGGCGGCGTCGGACGGCGTCCCCCGGGAGCTGCGCTCCTCGGGTCTCGCCCTGGTGCAGACGGCCCAGGCGCTGGCCCGCTTCGCCTGCTCGCTCGGGTTCGGGGCGGCCTGGACGGTATGGGGCGACCGTACGGCGCTGACGGTGTCGACGGTGGCACTGGCGGTCTGCGCGGCTTTCTCCTCGACGCTCCGGCCGAACGGCACGGACACGCTCCGCCCGGAGGGAACGACATGACGGCTCGCAACCGCACCCTGGTCCTGCTCGCGGCCCTCGTCGTACTGGCGGCCGTGGCAGTGGCCTCGGTGCTGCACGCGTCGGCGCGGGCGGACCGCAGGAACCAGACGCAGACGGGCGGCCCACGGGTCACGCCCGGCCGCGTGACGCTGACGGGGTCCGGCCGGATGGTGTTCCGCAACATGGCCTGGGGCCCGCACCGCGACGAACTGACGTCGGTCCCGGCCAAGGACCCGTCGGGCCCCCGCACCGCCTCGGGCGTCAAGTGCCTGCGCTTCTACGCCGCTTCGGGCACCGGAGTCTGCCTCCGAGCCGTTCACGGGCCGGTCTCGGACACCTACCGCGCGGTGATCCTCGACGCGTCGCTGCACGAGAGGGCGCACTACGACGTCCCGGGCATCCCGTCCCGCGCCCGGATCTCCCCCGGCGGCCGCTACGCCGCGTGGACGGCCTTCGTGGGCGGTGACTCGTACGCCGGTACGAACTTCTCGACCCGCACGGCGATCGTGGACACCCGTACGGGAGAGCTCACCCCGTCCCTGGAGGCGTACCGCATCGTCAAGGACGGCAGGACGTACCACGCGGCGGACGTGAACTTCTGGGGCGTGACCTTCGCACCGGACGACCGCACGTTCTACGCGACGCTCGGCACCCGTGGGACGACGTACCTGATCCGCGGCGACCTGCGCGCCCGCACGGTCACGACGCTCCACACGAACGTGGAGTGCCCGTCCCTGTCCCCGGACGGCACCCGTATCGCCTTCAAGAAGCGCGCGCCCGGCCTTCCGAAGGACGCCCCCTGGCGTCTGTACGTCATGGACCTGCGCACCCTGCGCGAGACACCGCTGGCGGAGTACCGCAGCGTCGACGACCAGGCGGTGTGGCGGGACGACCACACCCTGGTCTACGCCCTGCCGGGCGACTACGGGGCGGACCTGTACACGGTCCCGGCAGACGGCAGGGGAGAACCACGGCGCATCAGCACGGCGGCCGTGTCTCCGGCGTACCTCCGCTGACGAGCAGCGTGAACTCATCGACCCGTGGCCGGAGGGACGGTCCAGGCCAACCTGACCGCGCCGGTCACCTTCTCCCGGCCGGCCAGGGAACCGCTCCGGACGGGCGCCGGTGCGGTGACTGAATCAGCAGGTCCCCGAGGAGGCGGCGACCCTTTTCGTTCAACCCGGCCCGGAATCCTTCGTAATCGGCCGGCTTCAGCGACGCGGCGAAGGCGACGAGATTGACATAGCGCTTCACGAGGTGCGGACTCGCCTGGGACAGCTCCGCGTAGCGCGAAAGGGGACGCCAGCTCACCTGCTGGGCCTGTTCGAGAACGCCCGTGGGTGCAATTCCGGGACCCAGTTCCTTGCCCACGGCGAGTCGGGCTATCACGCCGAGTGACGCGTCCAGGTGTTCGGCACACAGATAACCGAACTGGTCGCAGGTGTATTCGGCGGCGCGGTAGTACGGAAGAATCCAGGGGTCGATGACCGCCAGCCATTTCAGGTGGTCCACGATGATCACGAACAGAGCCAGCCGTCCGTGCCGGGCTTTGAGCCAGCCGATGAAGCGCCCCAGGACGAAGCGCAGGGGCGCGGGCCCCTCTGCCTGAAGGTCGGCTGCGAATCCTCCCTCGATGAGGAGCACACGCGTGCCGAGCAGATTGGTCACGGTCATTTTTCCCTCGACGTCGTCGATGACGTAGACGTCGAGGCGTCGACGATAGTCGACTTTCAGCTGGAGTGCGACTATCTCCGCATGCAGCTCCGGAAAGCTCTCCGGTGTCACCTTGATCGCACGCCCGAGGAGAAGTGCGTTCCGCGTCCGTATGAGGAGCCATGCGGAACCGACCACGCAGAGAATCGCGAGGAGAAACAGAAGAATACCCGTCGAGCTCGCCGCGACGAAGATGATCACCAGAAAAACGATGAAGAAAACCGCCAGGCAGCCCACGGCGAATATCAGCCTTGAGTGTTCATACGGGTGTCTCACAGCTGAAGACCGGAGATATGGTTCGTAATCCGGCGCATCAGGGATGGTCATGATGCCTCAGCTCCCTCCCACCCATTCTCCTCCCTATACGAGCCCCGCGCCCGTTCGGGAGACCGCCCGGCGGCACCACGAAGGCCCAGGTCACAGGCACGGGCCTGCGTACAGGGGCTCAGCTGCCGAAGCCCGGCCCCGGCTACTGAGCTTGGACTCGTGATGCCGTCTCGCTGCTCAGGCTGCTCCGACGGTCAGCCCGGTCTCTGCCAGGCCGCCGTCCATGAGGTGGCTGCGGTACGGCTGGCCCCGGACGGGCCCCCATTACACCTCGGTGCTGCCGGACGCCGACGTCCCGCGGGAATACCAGGGCGTTGAGCAACTACCTCGGACACAACGGTCCGGTGTTCACGCGCAGCTCTTACAGGCCTCCGGTCTGCGCCCGTCTGAGCCCAAGTGACGCAGCCGAGTTCCGCAGCACTTCGCCTGGCTACAGAAGTCGTGACAGTGCATGGCACCGCAGTTTGGCTCGAGGTAAATCCTCAAGGGCAGTTCTTATTCCTCGAACCGTTAGCCGGAATGCCAATCCTTGATCTTTTCTGCACTTACCTGGCCGACGAAGCCGAACGGGCAGCGAAGTGTCGTTCTTAATGATTTCCCGGCCGGCGGGACATGAAGCAGATTCGGAGCACTGGCGGCACACGCGGGAGGGACGAGACACCGTGGGGCCGGCGGTCCGCAACCGTCGGCCCCAAGGGATCGTTTCGGCGGAAACCCGCCCCGACCTGCGCCTACAGCACCGGCAGGTTCTTGCGCAGCTCGAACGCGGTGACCTCGGAGCGGTACTCCTCCCACTCCTGCCGCTTGTTGCGCAGGAAGAAGTCGAAGACGTGTTCGCCCAGGGTCTCGGCGATCAGATCGCTGCGCTCCATCAGCGTGAGGGCCTCGCCCAGGTTCTGCGGGAGGGGCTCGATGCCCATCGCCCGGCGCTCGGCGTCGGTGAGAGCCCACACGTCGTCCTCGGCGCCCGGCGGGAGCTCGTACCCCTCCTCGATGCCCTTGAGGCCGGCGGCCAGCAGGACCGCGTAGGCCAGGTACGGGTTCGCGCCCGCGTCGAGTGAGCGGACCTCGACGCGTGCCGAGCCCGTCTTGCCCGGCTTGTACATCGGGACGCGGACCAGGGCGGAGCGGTTGTTGTGGCCCCAGCAGATGTAGGACGGCGCCTCGCCGCCCGCGCCCGCGGTGCGCTCGGAGCCGCCCCAGATGCGCTTGTAGGAGTTCACCCACTGGTTGGTGACCGCCGAGGTCTCCGCCGCGTGCCGCAGCAGACCCGCGATGAAGGAGCGGCCGACCTTCGAGAGCTGGTACTCCGCGCCGGACTCGTAGAACGCGTTGCGGTCGCCCTCGAAGAGGGACAGGTGCGTGTGCATACCGCTGCCCGGGTGCTCCGAGAACGGCTTGGGCATGAAAGTCGCCTGCACACCCTGTTCCAGCGCCACCTGCTTCATGACCAGGCGGAACGTCATGACGTTGTCGGCCGTGGACAGCGCGTCCGCATAGCGCAGGTCGATCTCCTGCTGGCCCGGCGCGCCCTCGTGGTGGGAGAACTCGACCGAGATGCCCATCGACTCCAGCATCGTGATCGCCTGGCGGCGGAAGTCCATGCCGACGTTCTGCGGGGTGTGGTCGAAGTAGCCGGAGTTGTCGGCCGGGGTCGGGCGGGTGCCGTCGAGGGGCCGGTCCTTCAGCAGGAAGAACTCGATCTCCGGGTGAGTGTAGAAGGTGAACCCCAGATCGGAGGCGCGGGCGAGGGCCCGCTTGAGCACATACCGGGGGTCGGCGAAGGACGGGGAGCCGTCGGGCATGAGGATGTCGCAGAACATTCGGGCCGTGCCCGGGGCCTCGGCGCGCCACGGCAGGACCTGGAAGGTCGAGGGGTCCGGCTTGGCGATCATGTCGGACTCGTAGACCCGGGCGAAGCCCTCGATGGCGGAGCCGTCGAAGCCGATACCTTCATCGAACGCCTGCTCGAGTTCGGCGGGTGCCACGGCCACGGACTTGAGGAAGCCCAGCACGTCGGTGAACCACAGGCGTACGAACCGGATGTCGCGCTCCTCCAACGTACGGAGCACGAACTCCTGCTGCTTGTCCATCTTCCGCTTCCCCATCCTTGCTGGTCAGGCCGCCTGTCTCCGGTACCGCAGGAGGCGGTCGGGCACCTGAGCATCACACCACAACACCATTTCATGCGCGTTGCAGACCTTGATCGGCCGGCCGACCGTGGACTGAACGCCCCGCGTACGACAGGTGTCCTGCTCTGCCGCCCATCTTGCCTGTTCGTCGGCCCATGTGTAATGGCCGACCCCTCCCCACTCCCACCACGTCTTTAATTTGCATCTCAGATGCAAGTTTTAATAGCGTGCCTACGACCGCAGAGGGCGGAGCCCGTCCCCGTCACCCGTCCTTCGCACCAGTCCTTCGCAAAGGAGTCCCGATGCTGTCCGAGCAGTCCGTCGCCACCGTGCGCGCCACCCTTCCCGCCGTCGGCGCCCGCCTCGGCGACATCACCGAGCGCTTCTACGACGGGCTGTTCACCGCCCACCCCGAACTGCTGCGCGACCTGTTCAACCGGGGCAACCAGGCGGCCGGCACCCAGCGGCAGGCCCTGGCGGGCTCGATCGCCGCCTTCGCCGCGCACCTGGTGGCGCACCCTGACGAACGGCCCGACGTGATGCTGGGCCGCATCGCCCACAAGCACGCCTCCCTGGGGGTGGCGCCCGAGCAATACGCGGTCGTCCACGAGCACCTCTTCTCGGCCATCGCGGCGGTCCTCGGCGACGCGGTCACCCCCGAGGTCGCGGCGGCATGGGACGAGGTCTACTGGCTCATGGCGAACGCGCTGATCGCCATCGAGAAGCGGCTGTACGTGTCGGCCGGACAGACCGGCTGGCGGACATGGCGGGTCGTCGGGCGCATCGAGGAGACCGCGGACGTCGTCACCTTCCAGCTCCGCCCGGCCGACGACGGGCCCGTCCCGGACCATCGCCCGGGCCAGTACGTCTCGGTCCGCGCCCAACTCCCCGACGGTGCCCGCCAGATACGCCAGTACAGCCTCTCCGCCGCGCCCGGCTCGCCGCTGCGACAGATCAGCGTCAAGCGGGTGCACGGCGACGGCGCCCCCGACGGAGAGGTCTCCGGCCATCTTCACGCGCAGATGCGCGAGGGAGGCACCCTGGAGCTGTCCGCCCCATACGGCGACCTCGTCCTGGACGCCGCCGACGCGCCCCTGCTGCTCGCCTCCGCCGGCATCGGCGTGACTCCGATGATCGCCATGCTGGAACAGCTCGCCCGCACCGGGCACCGCGCTCCGGTCACGGTCGTGCACGCGGACCGCTCCCCCGTCGCGCACGCCCTGCGCGCCGACCACGAGGGCTTCGCGGCCAAGCTGCCGGACGCCTCCGTGCACTTCTGGTACGAGCAGGACGCCCCCGACTCCGCGCACACCGGTCTCGTCGACCTGTCCTCGGTGACGGTCGCGCCGGGCACACACGCGTATCTGTGCGGCCCGCTGCCCTTCATGCGGACGGTGCGCACCCAGCTCATCGAGCTCGGCGTGGCTCCCGCCGACATCCACTACGAGGTGTTCGGACCGGACCTCTGGCTCGCCCAGGGCTGACGGACCGCCTGCCCTAGGGCGTTCGGGAGATCCCGAGCAGCAGCGGCCCGGTCGGTGCCGCGATCACGTCCTCGACCGTCACCGGGTCCAGTGAGGCGAAGAAAGCCTCCTGGGCCCGCCGCAGCGCGCCCCGCAGCCGGCACCCGGTGTGCAGGGGGCAGGGCGTGGCGCCCTCGCAGTCGACGACATCGCCCTCACCCTCGAAGGCCCGCACCACCGCGCCGACCGACGCGGTACGCCCGGCCTCGGTGAGCGCGAGCCCGCCGCCCCGGCCGCGGCGGGTCTCGAGCAGCCCCATGTGCTGGAGCTCGGCGACGACCTTCGCGGCATGGGTGTACGGCACGTCCATGACCGCCGCGACCTCACGGGTCGTGGGGTTGGACCCGCCGACGACGGCGAGCCGCATCAGGACGCGCAACGCCAGGTCGGTGGAGCGCAACAGCCGCATGCCGCCAGCGTAAATAATGTGCATCCCGGCTTCAAATTATCGTCGCGAAAGTCCCTTGTTCGATCGTTACCCGTGCTCCGTGCGTACGGGCCCAGCCGCCCCATTACGATCAGCGGTTCCGACTGCCCCTTCCTCCACAGGAGTCGCCATGGGTTCCGCCAAGCAGACCGGCTCCACCGAGCGCAAGGCCCGTATAGAGGAGATGCGCCGTGCCGAGCGCGCCCGGGAGCGCCGCAACCGGGTCCTCTCGATCGCGGGCAGCGTGGTCGTCGTCGCCGGTCTGGTCGTCGGCGGGGTGGTCCTCGTCCACTCGCAGTCGGGCGACAAGGCCACCGTGGCGAGCGACTCGAAGGGTTCGGGCCACTTCGTCACGGGCGCGGACGGCGTACGGACGTGGCAGGGCACGCTGGGCCGCACCCACACCACGAAGGCCGTGGCCTACCCCATGGAGCCGCCGGTCGGCGGTGACCACAACCCGGTGTGGCAGAACTGCAACGGCGACGTCTACACCAAGCCGGTCAACAACATGAACGCCGTGCACTCCCTGGAGCACGGCGCGGTCTGGGTGACGTACAACAGCAAGGCGTCCAAGGCGGACATCGAAGGGCTCGCGGCCAAGGTGAGGAAGACCCCGTACACGCTGATGAGCCCGGTCGCGGACCAGAAGGACCCGATCATGCTCAGCGCCTGGGCCCACCAGCGCACGGTGACGAGCGCGAACGACCCGAACGTCGACAAGTTCTTCGCCCGGTTCGTCCAGGGTTCCCAGACGCCCGAGCCGGGCGCCGCCTGCACCGGCGGACTGGGCCAGTGAGGCATGTCGGCTGGCTCGCGGGGGCCTCGGCGTCGCTGCTCGTCGCGGCCGGGGCGATCACCTATGCGGTCGCGGAGGACGGCGGGTCCGCGGTCGAGACGCCCGCCGCCGATTCCGCGGACGCGGGGTTCGCCCGGGACATGGCGGTGCACCACCAGCAGGCCGTCGAGATGTCGTACATCGTGCGCGACCGCACGACGGACGTGGAGGTGCGCCGGCTCGCGTACGACATCGCGCAGACGCAGGCCAACCAGCGCGGCATGCTGCTGGGCTGGCTCGATCTGTGGGGGCTGCCCAAGGTGTCCGCCGATCCGCCGATGACCTGGATGGGCATGGGCGACATGGCCTCCGGCAAGGACGGAGCCCTGATGCCGGGCATGGCGACCAACACCGAGTTGAAGAATCTGAACACGCTGAGCGGCAAACAGGCCGAGATCCTCTACCTGCAACTGATGACGGACCATCACAAGGGCGGCATCCACATGGCCGAGGGCTGTGTCGCCAAGTGCACGGTGCCCGTGGAGAAGAAGCTGGCGCAGGGCATGGTCGACGCACAGCAGTCGGAGATCGAGCTGATGGCGACGATGCTCGAGGAGCGGGGCGCGAAGCCGCGCGACTGATCGCGCGGGCCGCGCAAGGACACCGCGACAATCGCAATCTTGCCGCAACACTTGAGGCCTACCGAAACCGGCCCAAATGCCGCTTCTCCGCGCCCACTTGGGCTCTTCTTGACTCTTTCATTCCCCTGGCATGAACAGTTCATCGAAAGAGTGGCCCCGATCGTGTGATCCATTCACCGCGCCTTCACCCGCGCGGGATTGTCGCGGATCACCGACAACCGACCACTCCATGCGTCGAACCGCATAGCAGGGGGTTCTATGAGATCCAACCGCGCCAAGGCGCGCGCCGGAGTGAGCTTGGCAGCGACACTGCCCATGCTCACCGGTGCTCTGGCGCTCGGCATTCCCGCGGCGCACGCCGCGGACAACCCCGGCCGGCACAGCATCGCGGGCACCAAACCCGCGTGGGCCACGGCCACGGCGGACAAGGGAGCGACCTCCAACAGCTCCCAGCTCTCCGCCCGGGTGTACCTCGCCGGCCGTGACGCCGCCGGCCTCGCCGCGTACGCCAAGTCGGTCTCCGACCCGGCCTCGGCCTCGTACGGCAAGTACCTGAGCGCCCAGCAGGCGCAGACACGTTTCGGCGCAACCAAGGCGCAGGTGACCGCCGTCACGTCCTGGCTGAAGTCGGCGGGACTGAAGGTCACCGGTGTCACGCAGCACTACGTCTCCGTCACCGGTGACGTGGCCGCCGCCGAGAAGGCGTTCGGCACGAAGCTGCACGACTACGCCAAGGGCGCCGGGACGTACCGTGCGCCGCAGCAGGCCGCCTCGGTGCCGGACAGCCTGAAGGCTGCCGTCCTGACCGTCACCGGCCTGGACAACGCGCCGCACAAGGCGAACCACGACGATGCGCTGCCGCCGCCGTCGGCCGTGTTCCGCAACTCCGGGCCGTTCTCGTCGTACTACGGCTCGAACATCGCGACCACGCTGCCGAACGCGTACGGCCAGAAGATCCCCTACGCCGTCGAGGGCTACACCGGCAAGCAGCTGCGCGCGGCCTACGGCGCGGGCAAGTACACCGGCAAGGGCGTCCGGGTCGCCATCACCGACGCGTACGCCTCGCCGACCATCGCCTTCGACGCGGCCACCTACGCGAAGAAGCACGGCGACGGCGCCTGGAAGACCAGCCAGCTGCGCCAGGTGCTGCCCGACGCCTACACCAAGACCACCGAGTGCAAGGCGGACGGCTGGTACGGCGAGGAGACGCTCGACGTCGAGGCCGTGCACGCGGTCGCGCCCGACGCGCAGGTCACGTACGTGGGCGCCGCCTCCTGCTACGACAACGACCTGCTCGACTCGCTCAGCAAGGTCGTCGACAACCACCTGGCCGACATCGTCTCCAACTCGTGGGGCGACATCGAGGCCAACCAGACGCCGGACCTCGCGGCCGCCTACGACCAGGTCTTCCAGTTCGGCGCGGTCGAGGGCATCGGCTTCTACTTCTCCTCCGGCGACAACGGGGACGAGGTCGCCAACACGAAGACGAAGCAGGTCGACACCCCGGCCAACTCGGCGTGGGTGACCGCGGTCGGCGGCACCTCGCTGGCGGTCGGCAAGGGCGACCAGTACCAGTGGGAGACCGGCTGGGGCACCGACAAGGCTCTGCTGTCGTCCGACGGCAAGAGCTGGGTCAACTTCCCCGGCGCGTTCACCTCGGGTGCGGGCGGCGGCACCAGCAAGACCGTGGCGCAGCCCTTCTACCAGAAGGGTGTCGTCCCGGACTCGCTCGCCAAGGCCAACAGCGCCACGGGCAACCGTGTCGTGCCGGACATCGCGGCGATCGCCGACCCCAACACCGGTTTCAAGGTCGGCCAGACGCAGACCTTCCCGGACGGGTCGCAGCAGTACTCCGAGTACCGGATCGGCGGCACCTCGCTCGCCGCGCCGGTGATCGCGGCCGTCCAGGCCCTGGCCCAGGAGGCGGCCGGCGGCCAGGCGCTCGGCTTCGCCAACCCGGCGATCTACGCCAAGTACGGCTCGAAGCTGTACCACGACGTCACGGACACCCCCACGGGCTCCGAACTCGCCGTGGCACGGGTCGACTTCGTCAACGGCCTTGACGCCTCGGGTGGTCTGGCCACCTCGGTCCGCAGCCTCGGCAAGGACAGCTCGCTGAAGGCCGTCAAGGGCTACGACGACGTCACCGGCGTGGGCACGCCCGCGAACGGCTACGTCGAGTCCTACCGCCGCCACTGAGCACGGCTGCTCACCGCGGTTGACCGCGTCGCGCCCGTTCCCCGTCCTCGGGGGGCGGGCGCGCGTGTGTTTCAGGCCGTCCGCAGTTCCAGTACGGCGTCGGCGATGTCCTTCGGCCGGTCCAGCATGACCAGATGGCCGGAGGGTTCCGCGACCCGGAAGGTGCCGCCGAGGAGGGCGGCGAGGGCCCGCTGGCGGTCGAGCCAGGCCGGGACGCCTGCGGCGAGAACGATGACCGGGACGCCCGGCAGCGGCACCTCGCGGCGCAGGGCGGCGAGTTCTAGGGCCTCGTCGAGATAGGTGGCGTTCTCGGCGAGGATGGCGTGGAGCGCGCGGCGGGTGGAGTAGACGCCGCGGACGAGGGTGTACGGAGCCGGGTCGCCGCCCCCGGTCCGGGAGGCGCGGACGACGGCTCGGCGCAGACGCGGAAGCAGGGCGCTCGGCACGCCGACGGCGCCGAGCAGCGTGGCGACCGCGCGGGTCGCTCCGTGCCGGGCCGGGCGCGACCCGCGCAGACGGGGATCCTCCTCGACGCTGGAGTCGACGAGCACGACCCCGGCCGTCCGCTCGGGAAAGAGCCGGGCGAACGCCTCCGCATGGAACCCGGCGAGCGAGTGCCCGACCACGGTCGCGGGACCCTGGAGTCCGAGCGCGTCCAGGATCTGTCCGATCCGCCGGGCCTCGGCGCGGAGCGTGGGCCAGGTGGGCGCGGGTCCGCTGAGCCCGAGCCCGGGCCGGTCGAACCGCACCACGGTGCGCCGCGGCGCGAGCAGCGGCACGACCCGGTCCCAGTCGAACCAGGACATCCCCAGGCCGGGGCTCAGTACGCACAGCGGTCCGGCGCCGTCGACGCGGACGTGGTGCGGGACGCCGTCGACACGCACGTACCGGGGCTCGCCACGCACGTTCCGAAGCCGGCCGGTGCCGCGCGCCGGCCGGGGAGCTCCGTCGACGCCGTCCAGGATCATGGTCCGCTCTCCCGCCCTGCCTGGTGCCGACCGCGTTCGCCGTGCAAGACGCCGTTCGCCGTGCGAAGACGCCGTTCGCCGTGCGAAGACGCCGTTCGCCGTACGAAGACGCCGTTCGCCGTACGAAGACGTATGTCGTTCGCCGTCCGAAGTTGGCGTGCGCCGGTCAGTCATTCCCCGTCCCAAGGTGAGGGAGAGCGTACGCGCCCGCGGTTCCGTCCCACGTGGGGTGCCCCACACCCACATTGTGTCGCTCTGACGATTACTGGCGTCTAAACTGGGGCGCGTGCCTCAACTACGCCTCGCCCTGAATCAGATCGACTCGACCGTCGGTGATCTCGCCGGAAACGCCGAGGCGATCGTCCGTTGGACCCGGCACTCCGCCGAGCAGGGAGCGCATCTGGCAGTGTTCCCGGAGATGGTGCTGACCGGGTATCCCGTCGAGGACCTGGCCCTGCGCTCGTCCTTCGTCGAGGCCTCGCGCGCTGCCCTGCGGGACCTCGCCGCGCGCCTCGCCGACGAAGGCCTCGGGGAGCTGCCGGTGATCGTCGGCTACCTCGACCGCTCCGGGACCGCCCAGCCGAAGTACGGCCAGCCGGCCGGCGCCCCGCAGAACGCGGCGGCGGTCCTGCACCGCGGCGAGGTGGCGCTCACCTTCGCCAAGCACCATCTGCCCAACTACGGCGTCTTCGATGAGTTCCGCTACTTCGTGCCCGGCGACACGATGCCCGTCGTACGGCTGCACGGGGTCGACATCGCGCTCGCCATCTGCGAGGACCTGTGGCAGGACGGCGGTCGTGTGCCGGCCGCGCGGTCGGCGAAGGCCGGTCTGCTGATCTCCGTCAACGCCTCGCCCTACGAGCGCGACAAGGACGACACGCGCCTGGAGCTGGTGCGCAAGCGGGCACAGGAGGCCGGCTGCACCACCGCCTACCTCGCCATGATCGGCGGGCAGGACGAGCTGGTCTTCGACGGGGACTCGATCGTCGTCGCGCCGGACGGCGAGGTCGTCGCGCGGGCGCCGCAGTTCGCCGAGGGGTGCGTGGTCCTGGACCTCGATCTCCCGGCGGCGGAGCCGGACGCGCCGGTCGGCGTGGTGGACGACGGGCTGCGGATCGACCGGCTGGTGCTGTCCGGGGAGCCGCTGCCGGCGTACGAGCCCGAGCTGACGGGCGGGTACGCGGAGCGCCTGGAGGACGACGAGGAGGTCTACTCGGCGCTGGTCGTGGGCCTGCGGGCGTACGTGGCCAAGAACGGCTTCAGGTCGGTGCTCATCGGTCTGTCCGGGGGTATCGACTCGGCGCTGGTGGCGGCGATCGCGTGCGACGCGGTGGGGGCGGAGAACGTGTACGGCGTCTCGATGCCGTCCAAGTACTCCTCCGAGCACTCGAGGGGCGACGCGGCGGAGCTGGCGCGGCGGACGGGACTGCACTTCCGTACGGTCTCGATCGCCCCGATGTTCGACGCGTACATGAAAGACCTGGGTCTGACGGGCCTGGCGGAGGAGAACCTCCAGTCGCGGCTGCGCGGCACACTGCTGATGGCGATCTCCAACCAGGAGGGGCACATCGTGCTGGCGCCCGGCAACAAGTCGGAGCTGGCGGTGGGCTATTCGACGCTGTACGGCGACTCGGTGGGCGCGTACGGTCCGATCAAGGACGTGTACAAGACGTCGGTCTTCCAGCTGGCGCGGTGGCGCAATCGTGCCGCCGAGGAGCGCGGCCGGACGCCCCCGATCCCCGAGAGCTCGATCACGAAGCCGCCGAGCGCGGAGCTGCGCCCGGGCCAGGTCGACACGGACTCGCTGCCCGACTACCCGGTGCTGGACGCGATCCTTGATCTGTACGTGGACCGGGACAAGGGCGCGGACGCGATCGTGGCGGCGGGTTTCGACCGCGACCTGGTGGTGAAGACGCTGCGGATGGTCGACACCGCGGAGTACAAGCGCCGCCAGTACCCGCCGGGCACCAAGATCTCGGCGAAGGGCTTCGGCAAGGACCGCCGTCTGCCGATCACCAACCGCTGGCGCGAACACGGGTAGCGCTCCGCGGGGGCGCCGTTCGTACCAAGGTCGCCCCCTGATCCGGTCCGCGCCCCTGGGGGCTCCGCCCTCAGAGGCCCGGTCGGCCTGAACGGCCTCGTCCTCAAACGCCGGACAGGCCGGCTGTACCTGAACTCGGCTGAAAACGGGCCGACCGGGGTCGCGGAAATCAATACCTCCGGCGTCCGGTTTCCCCCTGGCCCCGGGCCGCCGTCCCCGCCCAGGAGTACGGGCGCCATAGGCAACGCCCGGGCCCAGGAGCCGCAGTCTCCAAGGGGGTCCAGGAGCCGCCGTCCTAGCGTGGTCCATGGGCCGCGGTCTCTGTGGGGGTCCAGGAGCCGCAGATCCCGCAGAAGCCCAGGAACCGCCGGCCCCGCCGCAACCCGGCAACCGCCGTCCCCGCAGGAGCCCCGGACCCAACGGCGCCGCAGGAGCCCACGAGCCACCGCCCCCCGCAGGAACCCAGGGCACAAAGCCCCGCCAGATACGAGGCCGCTGCCCCCCGAATGCAGGGGCAGAGCCCCGGCCCCCCGGATGCAGGGGCAGAGCCCCGGTGCAGGTAGTGCAGGAGCCGAGCCCCGGCGCAGGGGGTGCAGGGCGGAGCCCCTGGCGGGGGCGGTGGGGGGGCCAGGGGCCCCGGAACTCAGCCGTGCACGCTCTCCGTGTGATCCGGGACGTGCGTTGCCACCAGCCGCTCCCGCCCGGCCGGCGGAGCGGCCCGGTGGCGGTCCACCGCGTACGCCGCGGTCGCCACGCCCAGTCCCAGTACCGCCAGGGCCGCGCCCGCGAGTGCCGGGGACGTGACGCCGAAGCCCGCGGCCAGCGCGAGGCCGCCGATCCAGGCTCCGCCCGCGTTGGCCAGGTTGAAGGCCGCCTGGTTGGCCGAGGACGCGAGTGAGGGGGCCGCCGACGCCTTCTCCATGACCATCAGCTGCAGCGGCGAGCCGGTGATGAACGCCGCCGTGCCCAGCAGCGTCACCTCCAGGGCCGCGCTCCACTCGGCGCCCATGAGCGCCGGGAACAGCCCGAGCACGACGACCAGCGAGGTCAGGCCGCCGAACAGCGTGCCCCGCAGGGAGTGGTCCGCCAGACGGCCGCCCACCAGGTTGCCGATCGTCGCGCCCACTCCGAACAGGGCCAGCAGGAGGGTGACGCTCGAGTCGGCGTAGCCCGCCGCGTCCGTCAGCATCGGCGTCACATAGCTGTACGCCGAGAACAACGCGCCGAAGCCCGCCACCGTGGTGCCCAGCGCCAGCCAGACCGGCAGGGAGCGCAGAGCCGCCAGTTCGCCCTTCAGACCGTCGGCCGGGGTGTGGGTGCGGTCGTGCGGGATCAGCAGGAAGAGGGACACGATCGCGGCGACGCCGATCGCGCTGACGCCGAAGAACGTCGCCCGCCACCCCAGGTGCTGGCCCATCAGCGTGGCCACCGGCACACCCGCGATGTTCGCGACCGTCAGGCCCAGGAACATCAGCGAGACGGACCGGGCCTTGCGCTCGGGGGCGACGAGGCTGGTGGCGACGACCGCGCCGACGCCGAAGAACGCCCCGTGCGGCAGCCCGCTCAGAAAGCGCGCGGCGAGGAGCCAGCCGTAGCCGGGGGCGAGGCCGGACAGCGCGTTGCCCAGCACGAACAGGGCCATCAGGCCGATGAGGACCTTGCGGCGGGTCAGCCGGGCGGTGACCGCGGCGAGCAGCGGCGCGCCGATCACCACGCCCAGTGCGTACGCCGAGACCAGGTGCCCGGCGGTGGGGATGGATATGTGCAGGTCGTCCGCGACGTTGGGCAGCAGGCCCATCATCACGAACTCGGTGGTACCGATGCCGAAGGCGCCCACGGCAAGGGCGAGCAGGGCCAGGGGCATGGGGCGTTGCCTTTCAGAGCGGAGTTCCGTTGCACTCATATGTTCAAGTACGGAACAAAGTCTGCCAGGCGCAGCATTCCCGAAGGTAGAGCCGGGGTTGCGGCTGTCTTACGACACGCCGCTGCGCTGGGCGTTCAGGACGCGGGTGTGGCCACCTTCACACGCGCCGCCACCGGCAGATGGTCACTGCCCGTCCGCGGCAGGGTCCACGAGCTCACCGGGTCGACACCCTTGACCATGATCTGGTCGATCCGCGCCATCGGGAACGACGCAGGCCAGCTGAACCCGAAGCCGCTGCCCGCCGCGCCCTGTGTGGAGCGCATCTGCGAGGTGACCTCGTTGAGCGAGCGATCGTTCATGGTGCCGTTGAGGTCACCGAGCAGGACCACCTTGCCCAACTGCTCGCCGACGATGGCCTCGCCGAGCGCGTCCGCGCTGGTGTCCCGCTGCCGCGCGGTGAACCCGGCCGCCAGTTTCACCCGCACCGAGGGCATATGGGCGACGTAGACGGCGACCCGCCCCTCCGGCGTGGTCACGGTCGCCCGCATCGCCCGCGTCCAGCCCAGCTTGATGTCCACGGCCTGCACCCCGCTCAGCGGATACTTGCTCCACAGACCGACCGTGCCCTCGACCGCGTGGTACCGGTACGCCGACGCCAGCGCCCGCTCGTAGACCGGAACCGCGGACGCCTTCAGCTCCTCCAGGGCCAGGACCTCCGCGCCGGACGCGGCCACGTCGCGGGCGGTGCCTGCCGGGTCGGGGTTGTCGGCGTTGACGTTGTGCGTGGCGACCGTCAGGTCGCCGCCGCTGCCGGTCTTGTCGCCGAGCAGCCCCCCGAAGAGGTTCAGCCAGACCGCCATGGGCACGAGCAGCGCGATCAGCGCGGTCGCCGACTTCCTCACCAGCGCGAGGATCAGCAGCACCGGGACGAACACGACACCGAGCCAGGGCAGGAACGTCTCGATGAGACTGCCCAGATTGCCCACGGTGTTGGGGATCTGCGCGTGCACCAGCATCACCAGCGCGAGGAGGACCGCGAGAGCGGCCAGCACGATCCCGCGGCGCCAGATCCCGCGGTCGCCGCGCAAGCCGTCGTACAGGCGCCGGAACCGGAATCCTCGACGAACCGGCCCCGTGCCGCCGCCGCCCGTCTCCGATTTGTACGCCTGCGCCATACCGTCGCCTCACAACTTGCCGTGCACACCGTCGTCCCCCCACGGTTACGACCCTAGGGGATGACCGGCGTGGCTCCTGCCGTCCCATGACGGCCGTACGGCCACGAGGACGAAAGAGGCGGCGTCCGGAGTTCCGGACGGGCGTACGGGAGAGGCCTTCTGTGACGAAAGCCGTACATACCCGCTACGAACTGACGGGCCGTAGTCCCTCCAGCACCGTGTCGACGATCTGCTCGGCGAGGCCCTCGTCCAGTCGGGCGTCGTGGCGCAGCAGGGTACGCACGAGCATGGGTCCGACGAGGATGTCGTTCATCAGATCGAGGTCGACGTCCTGCCGCAGCTCGCCCTTCTCCTGCCCCCGGCGCAGGACTTCGATGCCGAGGCGGCGGCGGGGAGCGACCACAGTCGCGTGGTAGGCGGCCCAGATCTTGGGGCTGCTCTTCATCTGGGCGTACACGTTGTGCAGGATCGCCGTGGAGCGGCTGGCCAGGCCGCGCTGCCGCAACGACTCCAGGAGCAGGACGAGGTCCTCGCGCATCGAGGTGCCGGGCAGTTCGGGGTCCTCGGGCTCGGCGGCGCGCATGACGTCGACGAAGAGGTCCTCCTTGTTGCTCCACCGGCGGTAGATGGTGGCCTTGCCGACGCCGGCGGTGCGGGCGATGCGCTCTATGGACAGGTCGGCGAGGGGCACGCCGTCCTCGATCAGCCTCATCACGCCTTCGATGATGGCCCGTTCGACGGCCTCGCTGCGGGGGCGTCCGCGTACGGGGCAGTCCTGCTGGTGCCGGCTGTCGGCGAGGCTCACATTCGACTCCGTCCTTGCTGCGCTGCGATGATTCTCCCGGTGAACGCCTGAACGGGCACCCGGCCCCCCGAGTGCCCGTCCTGACCTGCCGTCAGTGCTCCGCGCCGACCAGTTCCGTCTCTTCCCGGCCACTGTCCGGCGCCGGGATCTTCCCGGGCAGGAACAGCGCCACGACGACCGCGCCGAGCACCGCCACGCCCGCACCGCACAGCGCGGTGACGTGCATCGCGTGCAGGAACGCGTCGTTGGCCGGGGAGACGAGGGCCTTGCCGTTCGGGCCGAGCTTCGCGGCCACGCCGAGCGTCGCCTCGATCGACTCGCCCGCGGTGTGGCGGATGCCCGCCGGGAGGAGGGACAGCTTGTCCTGGATGCCGTCACGGTACGTCGTCGACAGGACCGAGCCGAGGACCGCGATGCCGAGCGCACCGCCCACCTGACGGAAGGTGTTGCTGAGCGCGGACGCGGAGCCCGCCTTCTCGCGGGGCAGCGCCTGCATGATGACGACGCTGGTCGGCGTCATGATGTGCGCCATGCCGGTACCCATGAGGAAGAAGACGACCTCGAGGACCCAGATCGGCGTGTCCGCCTGCAGGGCGGCGAACGCGGCGAGCATCGCGGCGATGATGACCATGCCGGCGGTGGTCGTGGCCTTGTTGCCGAAGCGGTCGACCAGCAGCCGGGCCCGCGGCGCGAAGATCATCTGCGCGGCCGCCAGCGGCAGCATCAGCAGACCGGTCTGCAGCGGTGTGTAGCCCCGCACGCTCTGGGTGTAGAAGACGGAGAAGAAGGTCACGCCCATCAGCGCGAAGAAGACCAGCGCGATCGCGGCGATGGCGGCGGAGAAGACCTTGTTCTTGAAGTACGTGACGTCGATGGACGGGTGGTCGCTGCGCTTCTCGTACACGACGAAGAACGCGAGGACGGCGAGACCGGCGGCGATGGTCGCGAGGACCTTGGTGTCGGTGAAGTCGGCGAGCTGGCCGCCCTTGATGATGCCGTAGACGAGCAGCACCAGGCCGACCACCGACAGGACGACACCGACGGGGTCGACGCGGCCGGGGCGGGGGTCACGGGAGTCGGGGACCAGCCAGACCATCAGGACCAGCGCGAGGACCACGATCGGCACGTTGATCAGGAAGACGGAGCCCCACCAGAAGTGGTCGAGGAGCACACCACCGGTGATCGGCCCTATGGCGATGGCGAGACCGACGCCGCCCGCCCAGATGCCGATGGCCTTGGGCTGCTCCTCGCGCTCGAAGACGTTCATGAGGACGGCGAGCGTCGCGGGCATCACGAAGGCGGCGCCGAGGCCCATGACCGCACGGAACGCGATGAGCTGCGTCGGCGAGCCCGACTCGGCGGCGAGCGCCGACCCCGCTCCGAACACCGCGAGGCCGGCCAGCAGCGTCTTCTTGCGGCCCAGGCGGTCGCCCAGGAGGCCCGCGGTGAACAGCAGCCCGGCGAAGACGAGCGTGTAGGCGTTGATGGCCCACTCCAGCTCGCTCTGGGTGGCGCCCAGGCCCGTCGGCGCGGGGGTGGAGATGGTCTTGATCGCGACGTTCAGGATGGAGTTGTCGAGCACCACGATCAGCAGGCTGAGCATCAGCACGCCGAGGATGGCCCACCGACGCCGGTGCACCGCCTCGGGCACCCGCCGTTCGACGGTGGCAGCAGGGGTAGTCATGGCTATGAGCGTAGGTGAATTCCGATACGGAACGGTCTCGTATCTTCAACCTTTACGGAGACCTTAAGAAGAGACCTAGGTCACGTATGAAAGGGCCTAGGACTGGAGATGCAGGACCCGCCGCGCTCGGGACGGGCGGCGGTCCCGGGCGAGGGGGGCGCCGGCCGGAGGGAAGCGCCGGGTGCGCCCTGCTCTAGCCGCGCGTGGCACGAAGTGCCACCATGGGGGGTGATCCGGGGACGCCGTCAGGGCGCCTCGAGATGACCGAAGGAGCCGTTGCGATGACGCAGCTTCCGGCTGCCCAGGGGCAGCCCGCTCAGGGTGCGCTCAGGCCCTCCGACAGCAGCAAGGCGCTGTACGGAGGCAAGAGCACCCGCCGCATCACCGTGCGCGACATCACCGCCGCCAAGGAGCGCGGCGAGAAGTGGCCCATGCTCACCGCCTACGACGCGATGACCGCGTCCGTGTTCGACGAGGCCGGCATCCCGGTCATGCTCGTCGGCGACTCGGCGGGCAACTGCCACCTCGGGTACGAGACGACGGTACCCGTCACCCTCGACGAGATGACCATGCTCGCGGCCGCGGTCGTACGGGGCACCCAGCGTGCCCTGATCGTCGGCGACCTGCCCTTCGGCTCGTACCAGGAGGGCCCGGTGCAGGCGCTGCGCTCGGCCACCCGCCTGGTGAAGGAGGCCGGGGTCGGCGCCGTGAAGCTGGAGGGCGGCGAGCGCTCGCACGACCAGATCGAGCTGCTGGTGGAGTCCGGCATCCCGGTCATGGCGCACATCGGCCTGACCCCGCAGTCCGTGAACACCATGGGCTACCGCGTACAGGGCCGCGGCGACGAGGCGGCGCACAAGCTGCTGCGGGACGCCAAGGCCGTGCAGGACGCGGGCGCGTTCGCGGTCGTCCTGGAGCTGGTCCCGGCGGAGCTGGCCGCCGAGGTCACGCGGACGCTCCACATCCCGACCGTCGGCATCGGCGCGGGACCGGAGACGGACGCGCAGGTCCTGGTGTGGACCGACATGCTGGGGCTGACCGGTGGCCGGGTTCCGAAGTTCGTGAAGAAGTACGCGGACCTGCGACAGGTCATGGGCGACGCGGCGAAGGCGTTTGCCGAGGACGTGGTGGGCGGAACGTTCCCGCTCGAGGAGCACTCCGTCCACTGAGCCTGCTGCGGGGTGCGGCAGTCGGCTGACTGCGGGCCGTCGTCTGTGGCCGGTCGCGTCCACGCGACGCAGCCGCAGGACGTGTCCGTCCCGCACCCCTTACGAGGCGCCCCGCCCACGGGGCGCGCAGCAGCCCGCCGATCTTCCCCCGTCGGCGGGCTGCTTGCCCCCTTTTTCCTTCCTCGCTGTCGGCGGCTCATCGGTGGCTGTCGGCGGTCTGTCGGTGGTTTGTCGGTGGCGGCTGACACCTTGGTCGGCATGACGCGAATCGACAACAACCCCAGCGACGCCGCCCCGGACGCGGCCGTCACCGTACGGGGGCTGGTCAAGCACTACGGCGAGACCAAGGCGCTGAACGGCGTCGACCTGGATGTCCGCGAGGGCACGGTCCTCGGCGTGCTCGGGCCGAACGGCGCCGGCAAGACCACCCTGGTCCGCTGCCTGTCCACCCTCATCACCCCGGACGCCGGCCAGGCGACGGTCGCCGGTTACGACGTCGTCCGGCAGCCGCGCCAGACCCGGCGCGTGATCGGTCTCACCGGCCAGTACGCGTCGGTCGACGAGAAACTCTCCGGGTACGAGAACCTCTACATGATCGGCCGGCTCCTCGACCTGCCGCGCAAGGAGGCCCGGGCCCGGGCCGACGGGCTCCTGGAGCGGTTCTCGCTCACGGAGGCCGCCAAGCGCCCGGCATCCACGTACTCCGGCGGTATGCGACGGCGCCTCGACCTCGCCGCCTCGATGATCGGGCACCCGGCCGTCCTGTACCTGGACGAGCCGACCACCGGCCTGGACCCGCGCACCCGCAACGAGGTGTGGACCGAGGTCAAGCGGATGGTCGCCGAGGGCGCGACGGTGCTGCTCACCACCCAGTACATGGAGGAGGCCGAGCAGCTGGCCTCCGAACTGACCGTCATCGACCGCGGCAAGGTCATCGCCGGCGGCCGCATCGACGAACTCAAGGCGAAGGTCGGCGGCCGTACGCTCCGCATCCGCCCCGCGGACCCGATGGAGCTGCGCCCGACCGCCACGGCGCTCGACGAGTTCGGCCTCACCGGTCCCGGCAACGCGACCGTGGACACCGAGACCGGCACCGTGCTGGTGCCGATCCTCAGCGACGAGCAGCTGACCGCGGTGGTCGGCGCGCTGACCGCGCGCGGCATCACGCTCGCCGACATCGCCACCGAACTGCCCAGCCTGGACGAGGTGTTCCTGTCCCTCACCGGCCACAAGGCCAGTGCCCCGCAGGACGCGTCCCCCGCCCGTGAGGAGGTCGCCGCATGACCGCCGCCACCCTTACCGCACCCACCGCGCCGGCCGCCGAAGGGCGGATCGGACTGCGCGGCAATCTGCGCCACATCGGCGCCCTGGTCCGCCGCAACCTGCTGTGGATCCGTCAGGACCCGGAGTCGATGTTCGACGCGATCCTGTTCCCGATCGTCTTCTGCCTGCTGTTCGTCTTCGTCTTCGGCGGCGCGATCGCCGGCAAGGGCCACCAGGAACAGTACGTCAACTACGTGGTCCCCGGGCTGATGGCCATGATGGGCATGAACATCGCCATGGGCGTCGGCACCGGCTTCAACCAGGACTTCCAGACGGGCGTGATGGACCGCTTCCGGTCCCTGCCGATCGCCCGTTCCTCGGTCCTGATCGCCAAGATCACGGTCGAGATCGGCCGGATGCTGGTCGCCACCGCGATCCTGCTCGGGGTCGGCTTCTCACTGGGTCTGTCCGTCGCCGATGTGACAGGGCTGTTCGAGGCCATCGGGCTCGCGATGGTCTTCGGCTCCTCCATCATGTGGATCTTCCTGACCATGGGCGTGGTGATGAAGAGCGCCCAGGCCATCCAGGGAATGGGGTTCCTCGTGCTGATGCCCCTGCAGTTCGGGTCGTCGATCTTCTCTCCGCCGTCCACCATGCCGGGTTGGCTCAAGGCCTTCACCGACTACAACCCGCTGTCGACGCTCGCGGACGCCGCCCGCGGCCTGATGAACGGGGGCCTGCCGGTCGCCCACGACGTGCTCATCACGCTGATCTGGTCGGCCGTGATCACGGCGGTCATGGCGCCGATCGCCATCCGAAAGTTCACCACCAAGACCTGACCCGCACCGGCAGCACCACCGGTCCGCGTCAGACGAGGGCGGCGGCCTCCTCGACGGAGAGCCCGCCGCCCTCCGCGTGCGCGGCCTCGTACGCCGCGTCGCCCAGCACGGCCCGCGCGCCCGCCTCTGCCTCGGCGCGGGCCTCGCGCTCCGCCGGACTGCGGAAGTGCCCGAGCGGCAGCAGGTGGTCGGCGGCGCCCAGGCATCTGGCCGCGTCCCGGGCGCGGCTGCCGCCGTCCACACCGGTGAGCGCGATCGCGGCGGTCGTCAGTTGCACGGAGGCCATGTGCGGCGCGATCACCGAGGTCATCAGGTCCGAGGCCCGCTCGAGCGCCGTGCGTACCTTGGCCAGGGCCTCCGGATACCGCTCGTCCACCGCGTCCAGCCAGGCTTCGATGCCGAGCACCATGCCTTCGAAGACCACGAAGGCGACAGCCTCGAAGTCCCTTCGCACCAGCCGGACCTGCTCGCGCGCCTCGGCCACCCGGCCGGTGCGGCTGAGCCACATCGCCAGGAAGATGCGGGCGGCGGGCATGGCGTCGTTGAACGAGCCGGGGGCCTCCTCGATGACCTGGCGCAGCAGCCGCTCGCCCTTCTCGCTCTCCCCCGCGTCGAGCAGGACGCTGCCGAGGCGTGCGCCGAGCACGGCCATCTGGGAGCGGGCGCCGAGCCGTTCGGCGTACTCCATGGCGGCCTCGTAGTCGGCGGCGGCGAGCAGGTAGTCGCCGAGCCGTTCGCGGGCCTCGCCGCGGGCGGACAGGGCCTCGGCCGCGCCCCAGGTGTCCCCGATCCGGCGGAAGATCTCCAGCGCCTCGTCGGCGTCCCGGCCCGCGTCGCCCGCCCAGTGGCTGCGGTTGGCGAGGATGTTGGCCCGCATCTGCAGGGTCTGGGCCAGCTCCCAGGTATAGCCGAGCGCGCGGCACGTTCGGACGGTCTCGTCCAGGACCGTGCGCAGACGGTCCAGGTCGGCGGTGAGCAGAACGGCGAAGAACCACAGGAAGCCGGGCACTCGGCAGGTCTGCGGCTGGCCCGGGCCGTAGGTCTCGCTGATGACGCGCAGCTTCTCCTTGGCCTGCGGCGTCTCCCATGACCCGAGGTCCATGTCCATGCAGGCCAGGTGGACGAGATGGGCGCCGCGGCGGGCCTCGCCGAGGATCTCCGGACGCATCGGCGGCGGGTTGTCGGTGCACCGCTCGGGGAGGTCCGGCACCGGCCGGGCGGGCGACGCGAAGGGGTCCGGGCCGAGGGCGATGACCGCGCCGGACCAGGTGCGGGCCTCGGTGCGCAGGTCGCGCATCTGCCAGTACCAGGCCAGCGACAGCAGCAGGCACAGCGCCTCCTGCTCGTCGCGGGCTGCGACGGCGTGGCGCAGGGCCGTGCGCAGGTTCTCGTACTCCACCTGGAGCCGGTCCACCGCGGCGCGCTGTCCCGACGAGCGCAGCAACGGGTCGGTGGTGCGGGCGAGTTCTCGGTAGTAGGTGAGGTGGGAGCGCTCGGCTCCGGCCCGCTCCCCGGACTCGTCGAGGCGTTCACCGGCGTACTCGGCGACGGTCTCCAGAAGCCGGTAGCGCATCCCGCCGTCGCCCGATGGGGCCGCCACCACCAGGGACTTGTCGACGAGGGAGGCGACCGCCTCCAGTGCCGCGGGCCCGCACACGGCTTCGGCGGCGGTGAGGTCGCAGCCGCCCGAGAAGACGGACAGCCGGCGCAGCACCGCGCGTTCCTCGGCGTCCAGCAGGTCCCAGGACCAGTCGACGACGGCCCGCAGGGTCTGCTGCCGGGGCAGCACCGTGCGGCTGCCGGAGGTGAGCAGGCGGAAGCGGTCGTCGAGCCGGTCGGCGATCTGCCGGGGCGACAGTATCCGCAGCCGGGCCGCCGCCAGCTCGATGGCGAGTGGCAGTCCGTCCAGGCGGCGGCAGATCTCTGCGGCGGCCTCGGGGTCGTCCTGCACACGGAAGCCGGGGCGGGCCGCGGCGCCGCGGTCGGCGAGCAGCTTCAGCGCGTACGGCTGCGGCAGCGGCTCGACCGGACGCAGCAACTCCCCCGGGACGCCGAGGGGTTCGCGGCTGGTGGCGAGAACCGTCAGTCCGGGGCAGCGCTCGAGGAGGTGCTCGACGAGCCGGGCGGCGGCGTCCACGACGTGTTCGCAGTTGTCGAGGATGAGCAGCATGCGGCGCCGTGCGCAGTGCTCGGCGAGGCGGACCAGGGGGTCGTCGTGCCGGTCGGCGACCGCGCGCATCTCCTCGGCGCCCGCGCCCCGCAGCACGGTCTCGCGCGCCCCGACGGCGGTGAGCACGGCCTCGGGCACGGCCTCCGGATCGTCGACCGGCGCCAGCTCGGCCATCCACACCCCGTCCCGGGGCGCGTCCGCCAGGGCCTCGGCCGCCTCCTGCGACAGCCGTGTCTTCCCGGCGCCGCCCGGCCCGAGCAGGGTGACCAGCCGCGCCCCGGCGAGATCACCGCGGAGCGTGTCGATGTCGGCGTCCCGCCCGACGAAGGAGGTCAGACGGGCGCGGAGGTTGCCGGGGGCCGCCGGTGCGGAGGGGGTCACCTCGTCCGGGGGCGGGACGGCGCCGAACGGGGCGGGCGACGGCACGGTCTCCGGGCCACGCAGCAACTCACTGTAAAGCGCCCGCAGTTCGGGCCCGGGGTCCGAGCCGAGACGGTCCGCGAGCAGCTGGCGTACCTCCGCGTAGGCGGCCAGTGCCTCCGCCGGGCGGCCGGCATCCCGCAGGGCGCGCAGGCGCAGGGCCTGGAGGGGCTCGTCCAGGGGGTGGATGTCGCACAGGGCGGTCAACTCGGGCAGATGCCGCTCGCCGTGGCCGAGCGCGAGGGCGGCGCTCAGCCGGGCGCGGCGCACGTCGTGGCGGCGGGTCTCCCAGCGGGCCGACTCGGCGGTGCGGTCGGGCAGGTCGGCGAGCGCGGGCCCGTGCCACAGGGCGAGAGCGTCGTCGAGGACGACCGCCGCCTTCTCGGGGTCGGCGTCGGCCAGGGCCCGCAGGCCCTCCCCGGCGAGCCGCTCGAAGCGGTGCAGGTCTATGTCGTCCGGCGCCGCCGCCAGCCGGTAGCCGCCGTCGGCCGACTCCACCGCGTCCGCTCCGAGGGTCCGGCGCAGCCGCCCGACCAGCGCCTGCAGGGCGCCGGTGGCGTCGGCGGGTGGTTCGCCGCCCCACACCTCGTCGACCAGGACGGCGGCGGGGACGGTCCGGCCGGTCCGCAGGGCGAGCACGGTCAGCAGGGCACGCAGCCGGGCCCCGCCCACCGGGACGGGCGTGCCGTCGGCGCGGAGTGCCTGGGTGGTGCCGAGGATGCGGTAGCGCACGGGCATCATTGTCTCCGGCGGAACCCCCGCACTGCTCACGGGTTTCAGACCTGCGTGAAGCGGAAGGCCGGCCCGCTCCTCGCCGGCCGGAGGCGCGCGCTCCTGGGCATGTGGATCCTGTCGTGGAAAACCTCGACCCAGCCCTCAGCGATTGTCATGGCCACCCCCTTGGTCGACTCGACTACAGCCTAACGACTACGGTCGACCCACCATCGCATCCGTCCCACGCACCCAGGAGTCCCATGACCACCGCCGCCACCCGGCGCAGCGACCGGAGGATCAGCCCCGTCTTCGCGGGGCTCCTGGCCGTGACGGCGGTCACCGGCTGGGCCACCTGGACCGGCTTCGCCGAGCGGCCCGGCGTTGCCGTGTTCCTGTTCGTGACCGCCGCGTGGATCGTCTCGCTGTGCCTGCACGAGTACGCGCACGCGCGCACCGCCCTGCACAGCGGCGACATCACGGTGGGCGCGAAGGGCTATCTCACCCTCAATCCGCTGAAGTACACGCATGCGCTGCTGAGCATCGTGCTGCCGGTGATCTTCGTGATCATGGGCGGGATCGGTCTGCCGGGCGGCGCGGTCTTCATCGAGCGGGGCCGTATCCGGGGCCGCTGGCGGCACAGCCTGATCTCCGCGGCGGGCCCGCTGACGAACGTCCTGTTCGCGGCGGTGTGCACGGCACCGTTCTGGCTGCACGCCCTGGACGGCATCCCGAGGGACTTCCGGTACGCCCTCGCGTTCCTCGCCCTGCTGCAGGTGACGGCCGCGATCCTGAACTTCCTGCCGGTGCCCGGCCTGGACGGCTACGGCGTCATCGAGCCCTGGCTGTCGTACGGCGTCAAGCGCCAGGTGGAACCCTTCGCGCCGTTCGGCCTGCTCTTCGTGTTCGCGCTGCTGTGGGTGCCGTCGGTCAACAGCGCGTTCTTCGACGTGATCGGCTCGATCCTGCACGCCCTGGGCATCGACGACGTCGACCAGTACTGCGGTCACGAGCTGTACCGCTTCTGGCAGGGCACGAACGCCTACTGCTCGGTCAGCCCGTGACCGAGCCACCCCGGCCCGCCCGGCCGCGGCGCACGTAGTACCAGGCCATGTTGGACGTCAGACCCGCGAGCAGCACCCAGACGATCCCCAGCCAGCTGCCCTGGACGAAGGAGACGACCGCCGCGGCCACGGAGAGGGCGCAGACGGCGAGGGCGTAGAGAGCAAGGCGGGGCATGGGGTCGGCTCCTGTCGGGGGACACTGCTTCGGTGACCAGTGTCCCCCATGGGCTCACACGTCGGTGATGCGGAGCCCGGCGTGGGCCTTGTAGCGCCGGTTGACGGAGATCAGGTTCGCCACGAGGGCCTCGACCTGGTGGGCGTTGCGCAGCCGTCCCGCGAAGATGCCGCGCATACCGGGGATGCGACCGGCCAGCGCCTGGACGATCTCGACGTCGCCGCGCTCCTCGCCGAGGACCATGACGTCGGTGTCGATCTGTTCGACCTCCGGGTCCTCGAGGAGTACCGCGGACAGGTGGTGGAAGGCGGCGGTGACCCGCGAGTCCGGCAGCAGCGCGGCGGCCTGCTCGGCGGCGCTGCCCTCCTCCGGCTTGATCGCGTAGGCGCCCTTCTTGTCGAAGCCGAGCGGGTTGACGCAGTCGACGACGAGCTTGCCGGCCAGCTCCTCGCGCAGCGACTCCAGCAGCGTGCCGTGGCCCTCCCACGGCACGGCGACGATCACGACGTCGCTGCGCCGGGCGGCCTCGGCGTTGTCGGCGCCCTCGACGCCGTGGCCGATCCCCTCGGCGGCGGTCCGCGCGCGCTCCGCGGCACGCGAGCCGATGATCACCTTCTGGCCGGCCCTGGCGAGCCGGTAGGCGAGGCCCTTGCCCTGCGGCCCGGTACCGCCGAGCACGCCGACGACGAGCCCGGACACGTCGGGGAGGTCCCAGGGGTCCTTGGCGGGGGCCTTGGGTGCACTGTCGGTAGAGGTCATGGGGCGACTCTACGTGCGCCACGGGGCCGGGCGCCGCTCAGGCCGGGAGGTAGCCCTCGCTGCCCGTGCGGAAGGGGACGGCGGCGTCTTTCGTCGAAGGCTCCTCGGGTATCGTCGAAGGCTTCTCGGATCTCGTCGAAGGCTTCTAGGGCTCCTGGGGCTCATCGGGCTTCTCAACGGGCGGGCCGTGGTACGGAATGCGGCTCCTGTGACCACTGGTTCGGCCCCTTGCCGGGGTCGGGCGAATTCGCGGTGAACTCCGGTCCACGAGTGGCCGGTTGCGGCAGGATGTCCTCGTATGGACGCCGTACGGGTCGCGTTGCTGCGCGAAGTGCTCGCCGGAACGGAGTGGCTGGGAGCCACCCGGCGGTTCGGGGGGACGCTGCGGGGTTCCGTGGTGTCGCACGGGGGCGGGCTGCTGCTCGTGGGCACCGAGGAGTACGAGCCGTGGCATCTTGCGGCGCACCTGGTCGACGAGGCGGCCTGGTCGGGGACGCCGGAGCTGTCCCCCACTCTGGTGCGGCACGGGGCGCGGGCCGTGGATCCGGCGCATCTGGCGGTGGGTCTCGGACGGCTGTCGGCGGCGCGGCGCGGGGAGACGCTGCTCGTGGTGTCGCCGGCCGCACCGGACGCGGGTCTCCTGGAGCGGGTCCATGACGCGCGGCGGGCCGGGGCCACGGTGCTGGCACTGGATGCCGGGAACCGCGACCTGGCTGCCATGGCGCACGAGTCGCTGACGGTCCCCGAGGACACGGACCTCGACCTGGACACGGTGCAGCATCTGGTGAGCGCGGCGGCCGGGGAGAACGCGCTGCCGGCCCCCCGGGGACGCGGGCGCCTCCGGGACCGGCTGTCGCGGCTGGCCGACCAGCTGACGTCGCCGCCGCCGGCGCGGTGGTGACTGGAGGCAACCGAGCGCCCGGGCACCGCGAAAACCGGTTGCCCGGGGCCGCCGGTCGGCTGAGCATGGCCCGTCGTGACCAACGACGCCTCCGCTTCCCCCGTGTCAGCCCCCGTACCGGCCGTGGTGCCCGGGAGCGGGCCGCCCGCCGATGCCGTGGACGCGTCGTCCCGTCAGGGCTCCCGGTTACGCGCGCTGCTGCCCGATCCCGCGCCCTGGCGGGCGTCGGCGGACTTCCGGCGGCTGTGGCTTGCGGGGCTGATCAGCAACTTCGGCACCTTCCTCAGCTTCGTCGCGGTGCCGGTGCAGCTGAAGGAACTGACCGGCTCGGCAGCGGCCGTGGGCGCGATCGGCGCCGTGGAGCTCGTGCCGCTGATCGTCTTCGGCCTGTACGGCGGCGCGCTGGCCGACGCGTACGACAAGCGAAAGCTGATCCTGGCCACCGAAGCCGGGCAGGGCCTGCTGTCCGCCGCGCTCCTGCTGAACGCGTTGCTGCCCGGGCCCGCGGTCTGGCCGCTGTACGTCGTCGCGGCCCTGTCCTCCGCGCTCGGCTCTCTCCAGCGCCCTGCCCTCGACGCCCTCGTCCCGCGCATCGTCGCGCACGACCACCTTCCGGCAGCCGCGTCGCTCAACTCCCTGCGCTGGACGGTCGGCGGGGTGGCGGGCCCGGCGCTGGCGGGGGTCGTCGTCGCGTACGCCGGGCTGGGCGCGGCGTACGGCGCGGACCTCGTGACCTTCGTGGTGTCGGTGACGCTGTGCCTGGGGCTCGCCGCGTCGCCCCCCGGCCACGAGGCCGCAAAGCCGTCGCTGCGGTCGATCGCGGAGGGCGCGCGCTACGCGTGGGGCCGTAAGGAACTGCTGGGCACGTACGTCGTCGACATCGCCGCGATGGTGTTCGCGATGCCGCTGGCGGTGCTGCCGTTCCTCGCGGACGAACTGGGCGCTCCCTGGTCGCTGGGGCTGATGTACGCGGCTGTTCCGGCCGGGGCGCTGCTGGTGTCGCTGACGAGCGGGTGGACGTCACGGATCCACCGGCACGGACGGACGGTGGTCCTCGCGGCGGCCGGCTGGGGTCTGGCGATAGCGGCCGCGGGAGTGGTCCGCAGCGTCTGGCTGGTGCTGCTGTTCCTGACTCTGGGTGGCTGCTGCGACATGGTCAGCGGGATCTTCCGGGCGGCGATGTGGAACCAGACGATCCCCGACGAACTGCGCGGCCGTCTGGCCGGCATCGAGCTGCTGTCGTACTCGGTGGGCCCCCAGCTGGGCCAGGTCCGCTCGGGCTCCATGGCGGCCTGGAGGGGCGTCCGCACGTCGGTCTGGTCGGGCGGTCTGCTGTGCGTGGCGGCGGTGGCCCTGCTGGGCCTGTGCCTGCCGAGCCTGATGGGCTATGACGCCCGTACGAACGAGCACGCCCTGCGGCTCAAGGCGCGGCGGGAGGGGCGGGAGGGGACGGGCTGAACGGCAGGACGGGCCCTCGCGCCGCCGTAGCACCCGTGCCGGCCCGCCCCAAAAGTCCCTGCTCAGTCGTCCTCGGGTTCTCCCGCGGGGGCGTCATGCCAGCGGGGATCCGTCTCCCACTCGAGGTTCCGCTCGCGCGCGATCTGCATCGCGTGCTCCGCCTCCTCGCGGGACGCGTACGGACCGAAGCGGTCCTTCGCGGGGCATTCGGGGCCCTCCTCGACCTTGTGGTGTTGCAGGCAGTAGTACCACTCGCCCGGCTTCCCGGCCGTCCGCTTCTTGAACAGCGCCATCGCAGGAGCTCCTTTCACCAGGGCCCATGTTCCCGCACACCCGCTGGATAGACTCGCTGGCATGTCTGGCCAGTCGCTGCTCGTCCCAGGAGACCTGTCTCCCACCCGTTCCGTGCCCGGAAACATCCGCCGCCCGGAGTACGTCGGCAAACCCGGGCCGACCCCGTACTCAGGACCCGAGGTGCAGACCCCCGAGACGATCGAGGCGATGCGGGTCGCCGGCCGGATCGCGGCGCGGGCGATGGCCGAGGCCGCGAAGATCATCGCGCCGGGTGTCACCACGGACGAGCTGGACCGGGTCGCGCACGAGTACATGTGCGACCACGGCGCCTATCCGTCGACCCTGGGCTACCGCGGCTTCCCGAAGTCGCTGTGCACCTCGGTCAACGAGGTCATCTGCCACGGCATCCCGGACTCCACGGTCCTGCGCGACGGCGACATCATCAACCTGGACGTGACGGCGTACATCGGCGGCGTCCACGGCGACAACAACGCCACGTATCTCGTCGGGGACGTGGACGACGAGTCCCGCCTGCTCGTGGAGCGCACCAGCGAGGCTCTCAACCGCGCGATCAAGGCCGTCAGGCCCGGCCGCCAGATCAACGTCATCGGGCGGGTCATCGAGTCGTACGCGAAGCGGTTCGGGTACGGCGTCGTGCGGGACTTCACCGGGCACGGCATCAACTCGTCGTTCCACTCGGGGCTGATCGTGCCGCACTACGACAGCCCGCACGCCACCACGGTGATGCAGCCGGGCATGACCTTCACCATCGAACCCATGCTCACGCTCGGCACATACGAGTACGACATGTGGGACGACGGGTGGACCGTGGTGACGAAGGACCGCAAACGCACCGCCCAGTTCGAGCACACCCTGGTCGTGACCGACACGGGCGTGGAAATCCTGACCCTGCCCTAGCGCCCTGCCATAGCGCCTTTCGCGCGGTCACGGCACACACCCCTGACAAGCCCGCCCTGTCCACAGGGCGGGCTTGTCGCATGGGCCGGCGCAGGGATCCGGGGTAGAGTTTTACCGACAAGGTGTCGGCAAACTGCGCTGGGAGCCCCCAATGACCACGCCGGACATGTCCAGCACGGCACTCTCGGCGCTCATCCGCAGCGCGTCGCAGGAGCAGCACCGGCAGGCGAACACCTCGGCCTTCATCACGGACCTGCTCGGCGGCAGGCTGGGCATCGAGGCGTATGCGCGGTACACCGAGCAACTGTGGTTCCTGTACGAGGCCCTGGAGTCCGGCGCCGAGCGGCTGGCCGCCGACCCGTTGGCCGGGCCCTTCGTACGGCCGGAGCTGTTCCGGCTGGCCGCACTGGAGCGGGACCTCGCGCATCTGCGGGGGCCGGGCTGGCGGGCGGTCCTGACGGCGCTGCCCGCGACGCGCAGGTACGCGGCCCGGGTGCGCACGTGTGCCCGCGAGTGGCCCGCCGGGTATGTCGCCCACCACTACACGCGTTACCTGGGTGACCTGTCCGGCGGCCAGATCATCCGCGACAGGGCGGAGAAGACCTGGGGCTTCGCCCGGAGGGGCGACGGAGTGCGGTTCTATGTGTTCGAGGGGATCGCCAACCCGGCTGAGTTCAAGAGGAGTTACCGGAGGCTGCTGGACGCGATGCGCGTTGGCGACCTCGAGAAGCAGCGCGTCGTGGCCGAGTGCAAGAGAGCGTATCTGCTCAACATCGAGGTCTTCCGGGCCCTCGGCGAACAGTTCCCGCTGACCGCCTAACGCTCCAGGTACACCCGTCCCCCGACCTCCACCCACCCCTGCGGCTGTGGTGCCGTGAGGATCTGTGAGCCCGCGCCCTGGGTGATGTTCAGCGCGCGGCCCAGCCGGGCGGTGAGCAGCAGCGCCGCCGCGCCCGTCGCCTCGTCCTCCTCGATGCCCTCGCCCCGGCCGGGGAAGCCCCGGGCGCGGATACGGCCCGCCGCCACGTCCTCCCAGGCCCAGGCATAGACAGGTGCCCCCACCCCTGGCGGCGGCACCTCCAGCGCTTCGACCTCGGCGGCCGTCGCGCACTGCCGCAGCATGCGTGGCGGCACCCACTCGGGGCGGGCCTCGATCCAGCTGAACTCGCCGTCCAGCCGCGCCCCCACCACCCCGGCCGGCGTGACGAGTTCGGGCACGTCCAGCAGCCAGGCCGTGCCCACGCAGGGATGCCCGGCGAACGGCAGACGCGAGCCGGGCGTGTAGATGTCGATGACGCCGCGCTCGGGGTCGTCGACGAACACCGTCTCGCCGAAGCCGAGTTTCGCGGCGAGCGCCTGCCGGTCGCTCGGCTCGGGGACGGTAGAGCCGTCGCGGACGACGCCGAGTTCGTTGCCGTATCCGCCCCTTGGCCCGCAGAAGACACGCAGCACGTCGTAGTCGGTCACTTGGACATTCAAACATCACCCCGGGGCGGCGGGCGTTCTGCGCACGGTCCGGCAGCTGCGGTCCGAGCTGCGCGGCAAGCTCGACGCGGCCCTGCTCATGGGCACGGGCGCGCCGGTCACGACCGCGTTCTTGGCGGTCGGCCGCGAGAACCTGGAGACCGCGCAGTTCGTGCGGACGTCGGTGAGGCAACCTTCCAGCCCGACCAGAGGGGTCCTTCAGATCACGGTGTGGGCTCTGTAGCCGGTCCCCACGCTCGCGCTCTTCCTCACCCCGGTAGGGTTCGCCTCCGGGAAGGGGAAGGTGAAGGTCACAGATGAGCAGGGATCGCGGGGATCGCAGCCCTCGAACGCCGCGTGGCGTGGGCCGGTTCGCCCTGGCAACGGCGGCGACGACCGTTCTGTCCATGACGGCCGGCGGCTGCGTCGTGGTGCACGGCGAACGGGAGATCGTGCCGACGGCGACGCGGGCCGAGGCCGCCCGCGCGCTCAAGGACTTCACCACCGCCTACAACAAGGCGGACCAGGCCTACGACCGCTCCCTGGACGCGGGCCGGGTCACCGGCGCGCTCGCCGACATCGACGGCGGCAAACTGCAGGCGGGCCACAGGACCAACCCGGGCGGCAACCCCGGCCACGTCCCGCTGCAGCTGACCGACGCGAAGTTCACCATCCCGGAGAAGGCCGGCTGGCCACGCTGGTTCGTCGCCGACACCCGCGCCAACAAGGGCAGTTCCGACGCCCATTGGCTGCTCGTCTTCACCCGCTCCGACCCGAGCAAGGTGTGGGCGGTGTCGTATCTGACGATCCTCGCGGCCGGCGACGTCCCCACGTTCAAGAAGGACAACAAGGGCTGGGCAGAGCCCGTCACCGCCGACGACGCGGCGCTCGCCGTGCCGCCGCGCGGGCTCGGTCCGGCCTATGCGAGGTATCTGCAGAACGGCGGGAACACCTTCGCGCCCGGCACGCACACCTCGCAGTGGCGGGCCAGCCGGCAGAAGAACGCGGCCAAGCCGGGCCTGGCCCGGCAGTACATCGACGAGCCGCTGACGGGAGGCGGCTACGCCCCGGTGGGGCTGCGCACGGCCGACGGCGGCGCGCTGGTGTTCTTCGCCACGCGCCACTACGAGAAGCAGACGGCCGCGAAGGGCGTGAACATCACAATCACCGACCCGAACATCAAGGCCCTGCTGACCGGCGAGGTCGCTCAGTCCCTGACGCTGGAGTTCGTCTCCAACCAGGCGGTGCTCGACCCGACGAAGGGTCAGGTGAAGTTCCTCAGCCGGGTGGAGGGGCTGACGGGGGCGAAGGGGGAGTAGACGACCGCGGGGTCAGCGCCGGTGGGGCCAGCCCGCCAGTTCGGTCTCGTCCCCCGCGTACGGCGCGCACGCGTCGGTGAGGAGCTCGAGCAGGCTCAGCGGATCCGGCAGCGCGTGCTCCGGGCCCCGTATCCACTCCACCGTCAGATCATCCGGCAGCTGCGCGGGCGGCACGAGCACGTAAGAGCCCCGGCAGTGCCAGCGCAGCCCTGGGTGCTCGTCCATCGTCTCCGGGTGGCAGTCCAGCTCGCACGGCCACCACTCGTCCTCGTCCTCGGGTGTGCCGCGGGTCAGCGTGAAGAACAGCATGCGCCCGTCCCCGGTCGCGGCGACGGGGCCCACCTCCACCTCGGAGGCGAGCAGCCGCTCAAGGGCCTGCTCACCGGCCTCGCGCGGGACGTCCAGCACGTCGTGCACCATCCCGGTGGCGGTGATGAAGTTCGCCTGCGGCTGGTGCCGGGCCCAGCGCTCGATCTGCGCCCGGTCCGTGGTGGACTGCGTCTGCCAGGCGAAGGAGACCGGGTGCCGGGCGGGCGTGGGACAGCCGACGCGGTCGCAGGAGCAGCGGTAGCCGGCGGGGTGTGCGGCGGGCGCGAGCGGCAGCCCGGCGGCGGCAGCAGCCACCAGCATCGCCTCACGGCCGCCGTCCCCGGCGTCCCCCTTGAGACGGGCGGGACGACGTCCGCGCAGCCACTGGGAGATCCTGCCCTGGCCGCCCGTGCGGCGGCCGAACTCCGCGCTCATCTATCCCCTCGCCTCGCTGCTGTGGTGCCGGACGGTATGTCTATGGTCCCACCATCCTGCGCCTCGGGTGACAGGCGCCCGCATCCGGGGTGGCCGGGGCGATGCCACTGCTGATCAACATCAGAGGCAATTACAGGATTTAACCCCGCATGTCCGACTGGCAGGGGTCAGCGGGGTGCGAGGCCGTGGAGTGCGTGGTCGACCAGGGGGTCCGTGTACGCATGTGTGATCGGTCCGATGCGCTGCAGCCGACGCTGGGCGAGCGGGGAAACGAACCCCATCTCTAGTCCTGATCCGCTCTTCTCTGGTCCTGGTCCGCTCTTCTCTGGTCCTGATCCGCGTGGGGCAGTGGCCAGGCGTCGCCCCAGTGCGCGTCGCGGGCGGCCCGATAGAGCGGCCCGTGCCGTTTGGTCACCGTCTCGCGGTGCAGGGACTCGTCCGGTTCGCACAGGTCGAGAAGCACCTGGCCCTTGCGGATCTGTGGTTTGCGGACGACCCGGGAGGCGGCGGGCGCGACCGGGAAACGGGCCGCGGCCACATAGCTGAACTTCTCGTCCTCGTACGCCAGCGAGCCGCCCTTGACCTGCCGGTGCAACGAGGAACGGCTGACCCGGGCCGAGAAATGACACCAGTCCTCACCGGGGACGATGGGGCAGGTCGCACTGTGCGGGCAGGGGGCGGCGATACGGAAGCCGGCACGGATCAGGCGGTCGCGGGCCTCGATGACACGGGCATAGCCGTCCGGGGTGCCGGGCTCGACGATCACAACCGCGCTGGCGGCGGCGGCCACGGCGTCCACGACACAGGCACGGTCGGCCTCGGTCAGCTCCCCCAGGACGTACGAGACGGTGGCGAGATCGGTGTCCTCGACGGCGAGAGCCGATCCGATACGGGAGCGGCGCCACTCGGCGGCCTTGAGCGCCGGGTTCGCGGCGGCGATCTCCCGGCCGAGCGCGAGGGCGGGTTCGGCCCAGTCGAGCACGGTCACCGGGCGCGGGCCGTCCCAGGTGGCGCTCACGGCCCAGGTCGCCGCGCCGGTCCCGCCACCGACGTCCACATGGCTCGCCGGCGCCCACCCGGGCACCGTGTCCGCGAACGCCTCCAGCGCCGCGCACACCGCCTCGAAGGTCGCGGGCATCCGGTACGCGGCATACGCGACCACGTCGGAACGGTCCCGCAGCACCGGCGCGTCCGTCGGCGTCCGCCCCCGGTAGTTGGCGATGAGCCGGTCCACGGCCTGGGCGGCCTGCTTGGGCGGAAGCCCGTCGAGCAGCCCGGAGAGAGCGGCACGAAGGGAGTCTGCTGGGGAGACAGGGGCGTTCACGTGGTGATTCTAGGTTGTCGGCCGGAGAGCACCGCTCGCGCCGAGACCGCGGGATGAGCGCTCCCGGCGAAAGAGCGCCGCCCGCCACCCGGCGTTCCCCCGCCCTCACCCACCAGCGCCACTCACATCCCGCACCGCCCGCGCCAGCCGGCTCCCCGCCCTTGCCCTCGGGCGGTGGTCAGCGGGGCGGCGGCGGGGGTGGACCGTGTTCGCCAGGAGGACGAGGAAAGTGTCCGTCGCCGGGTCCAGGACCAGGGCCGTGCCCGTGAAGCCGGTATGGCCCGCCGCCCCCCGGCCCGACAGCCCGCCCATGAACCACGGCTGATCGACCGCGAAGCCCAGCCCCGGCGGGGCCAGCATCAGTTCGACGAAGTCGGGACCGAGGATGCGCGCGGGCCCGTACGAGCCGCCGGCCAGCAACGTCCGGCAGAAGACCGCGAGGTCCCGTGCCGTGGAGAAGAGGCCTGCGTGACCGGCCACCCCGCCGAGCGCCCACGCGTTCTCGTCGTGGACCACGCCCCGCAGCATCCCCCGGTCCGCCTTGCCCCACGGCCGGCGCTGGTCCTCCGTCGCCGCCGCGCCCGGGCACGGCCCGAACCCCGTCGCCGTCATCCCGAGCGGCCGGGTGATCCCCTCGCGGACGAGCACGTCGAGCGTGCGCCCGGTGATGCGTTCCAGGACGTACTGCAGGAGCAGCAGGTTCAGGTCCGAGTAGCAGTACGTGCCGGGCTCGCCCACCGGTGCCTCCGCCCGCAGCAGCGCGAGCCGTTCCTCGTCCGACGCGCAGTCGTACAGCGGGAGTTCGGGCCGTAGCCCGGAGGTGTGGGTGAGCAGCCGGCGGACGGTGATGTCACCGTCCGCCGCCCCCTGGAAGTCCGGCAGGTAGGCCGCCACGCGCGCGTCGATGCCGAGGGTGCCGCGTTCCAGTTGCTGGACCGCCGCGACCGCCGTGAACAGCTTGGTGAGCGAGGCCAGGTCGAAGGGCGTGTCCACGGTCATCGGCACCCGTGCCGAGGGCGGCAGCTCCACGCCCTGGTCCGCCTCCGGGTCGTACGCGGCGTAGCGGACGGCCCAGCCCGCCGCCTCCTCGACGGCGATCACCGGGCCGCGCCCGGCGACGACCACGGCACCCGCCGCCCAGGGGTGCTGTCCGCTGACGGCGTCGTGGATCTCGCGTGCGAGAAGACGCAGTTCCTCCGGATCGAGCCCGGCCTTCTCCGGGCTGTCGACGCGCAGTCTCGGTGCGCTCAGCTCTCCTCCCCCAGACTCTCGGCTTCGCTCGAGCAGGGGGTACCCCCGCCCTCCACCGCCGGGTGTGTGTTCCAAGGACGGCACAGTGCCACGAAGCAGGCGACGGCGACCAGCGCCGCTGCCATTTGGACGACGGCCATCGGGACGGCGGTGTGCTCACCGGCGATCCCGACGAGCGGCGAGGCGGCGGCCCCGATGAGGAACGACGACGTGCCGAGCAGCGCGGAGGCGGAACCGGCATGGTGCCGGGTGCGCATCAGGGCCAGTGCCTGGGTGTTGGGCAGTGTGATTCCCATCGCGGACATGAGGACGAAGAGGGCGACGGCGACCGGCGTGAGGCCGACCTTTCCGAGGGCCCCGGTGGAGATGAGAAGCAGCGCGACCGCGGCGAGCGTGACGACCGCCAGTCCCGCCGCCAGCACCTTGTCGAGACTGACGCGGCCGACCAGAACCTTGCCGTTGATCTGCCCGGCCGCCACCAGACCCACCGAGTTCAGGCCGAACAGCAGGCTGAAGGTCTGCGGGGAAGCGCCGTAGATCTCCTGGACGACATAGGGGGAGGCGGAGATGTACGCGAACAGCGCGGCGAAGGCGAAGCCGCCCGCGAGCGTGTACCCGGTGAAGACGCGGTCGGCCAGCAGCGTCCGCATGGAGCGCAGGGCCGTGCCCACTCCCCCGCCGTGCCTCTCGCCCGGCGGAAGCGTCTCCGGCAGCCTCACCCACACGAGCGCTGTGAGCGCGAGTCCGACGGCCGTGAGCACGACGAAGACACCCCGCCAGTCCGTGACGCGCAGGATCTGGCCGCCGATCAGCGGTGCGACGACCGGCGCGACCCCGGAGATCAGCATGAGGGTGGAGAAGAACCGGGCCATGGTCGTGCCCTCATACAGATCGCGGACGACGGCCCGCGCGACCACGATCCCGGCCGCGCCCGCGAGCCCCTGCACCAGCCGGAACGCGACGAGCGACTCCACCGAGGGTGCGAACGCGCACAGCACGGTGGCGACGACGTACGCGACGAGGCCCACGAGCAGCGGGCGGCGGCGCCCCCACTTGTCGCTCATCGGGCCGACCAGCAGCTGACCGAGCGCCATGCCCGCGAGACAGCCGGTGAGGGTGAGCTGCACGGTCGCGGCGGGCGCGTGCAGCGACGTGGTGACCTCCGGCAGGGACGGGAGGTACATGTCCATGGCCAGCGGGGGCGTGGCGGTGAGGCCGCCGAGGATGAAGGTGACGAGGAGACCGGTGGGGCGGGCGGCGGCGCCTCGCGTGGAGGATGCGGGTGTCCCCGGTATCCCAGGTATCCCCGGTATATGGCCCTCCGGTTCCTTCCGGTCGGGCGCGGTGCGGCCACGCTCGGGCATGTGCCCCTCCCTGTTCGTTCGATCCGCCGCCCATGGTCTCAGCTCGTACTGGTGACCGAGTCGGGGTACCAAGGAGCGGACGCGCGCCGAGGACGAGGACCTCGACGAGGCCGCTACCGGGTGGCCCGTACGGCGGACGGCAGATTCCGCATGGCGGATCGTCCGCCTACGCTGCGGCCTCATGACTGACAGGCACTCAAAGATCGCCGTGGTGACCGGCGCGGGCTCCGGGATCGGCCGCGCGGTCGCTCGGGAGCTGCTGCGCACGGGCTGGTCGGTGGCGCTCGCGGGGCGGCGCGTCGGGACGCTGGAGGAGACGGCCGCACTGGCACCCCGGGGCGCCTGTCTCGCGGTAGGCACGGACGTCTCACGACCGGACGACGTGGCGGCGCTGTTCGAGGCCGTGCGCGACCGGTTCGGGCGGCTCGACCTCCTGTTCAACAACGCCGGCACGTTCGGTCCCGGCGGCGTTCCGGTCGAGGACCTCCCCTACGAGGCATGGCGGCACGTGGTGGACACCAACCTCAATGGCGCGTTCCTGTGCGCACAGGCGGCGTACCGGCAGATGAGGGAGCAGGACCCGCAGGGTGGCCGGATCATCAACAACGGCTCGGTCTCGGCGCACACGCCCCGCCCGCACTCGGTGGCGTACACGGCGACCAAGCACGCCCTGACCGGTCTGACCAAGTCCCTGTCCCTGGACGGACGTCCGTACCGGATCGCGGTCGGTCAGATCGACATCGGCAACGCGGCGACCGACATGACCGCGCGCATGCAGGACGGGGTCCTCCAGGCGAACGGGGAGCTGGCTGTCGAACCCGTGATGGATGTGGCCGATGTTGCGCGTACGGTGCGGCACATGGCGGAGCTGCCACTGGAAGCGAACGTGCAGTTCGCAACGGTGTTGGCGACGGCGATGCCGTACGTGGGCCGCGGCTGACGGGGGCCGCGGGCCAGTCGTCTCTCAACCTACACAATCGGAATGTAGCCGTCCGCACCGATGCGGCACGTGACCGGCTTATGCTCAACACTCCTCCACCAGAACTTCACACTTGGAACCCCCGGATTCCGGGGCCGTATCAGCCAGATCAGGGGGGAGGGGCCAGCCGCTCCGCGGTTCGGCAGGGGGTGGACCTCGCGTGGGACCGCGGGGTACGCGCCGGATCGCGGAGCGGCTGCCCCCATGCCGGAGCGGCTGCCCCTATCAGAGCCGGTGGCGGCTGTCAGAGCCGGTGGCGGCTGTCAGAGCCGGTGGCGGCCCTCTTCCTCCTGGGCCTGCCGCCGTCGGCGCCCGCGCAGCGCGTACACCCCGCCGGCCAGCAGCGCCGCCGCGCCCCCGACCCCGCCGACCAGCCCCCACGACGATCCACCGACGGTGGCGGCCTCGTCGCCGGACGTCCCCTTCCGTTCCTTCTGCCCGGAACCGGGTGTCGCCCTCGTCCCGCCCTCGCTGAGCGGCTCGACGAGCGTGCCCACGGCCCGGGCCGTCCGGGCATGGGCGAAGCCCCAGTCGAGGAGAGCCGCGGTCTCCTGGTAGACGCCGTTGCCGCCGGGCTGCGGGTGCATGACGGTCACAAGGAGGGTGCGGCCGCCGCGGGTGGCGGCACCGGTGAAGGTGTTGCCCGCGTTGCTGGTGTAGCCGTTCTTGACGCCGATGAGACCCTGGTATGTGCCAAGGCCCCAGGCGCCGGTCAGCAGGCGGTCGGTGTTCTGGATCTGGAAGGTCTTCCCGCCGCCCGCCGGGAAGTCGGCCGTCCTCGTCGAGCAGTAGCCTCGGAAGTCGTCGTTCTTCAGACCGTGACGGGCGAACAGCGTGAGGTCGTACGCGGAGGAGAGCTGGCCCGGGTGGTCGAAGCCGTCGGGGCTGACCACATGCGTGTCGAGCGCCTGCAGATCCTCGGCCCTGGCCTGCATCTCGGCGACGGTCCTCGCGATCCCGCCGTTCATATGGCTCAGGACGTGGACCGCGTCATTTCCGGAGCGAAGGAAGACACCGAGCCACAACTGCTCGACGGTGTAGGTGATTCCGGGCTTGATGCCGACGAGACTGGACCCCTCCGGGATGTCCGCGAGATCGACGTCGGTCACCTTGTACGTCCGGGTCCGCTCGAACTTCTTCAGCACGGCGTCCGCGAACAGCATCTTCAGCGTGGAGGCGGGCGCGAGCCGCTGATGCACGTTGCACGCGGCGAGCACCTCGCCGCTGTCCTGGTCGGCGACGAGCCAGGAGCGGGCGGTGAGTTTCTTCGGCAGGTCGACGGCCCCCTGCACCTGGATGCCGGAGAGGCCCAGCCGTTCGCCGCCGACGACCGTGGCGGCGGAGGCGGGCGAGGCGAGGGTCAGCGGCGTCATCGCGGCGAGCCCGAGAACGGCGCGTCGGGACATCCGCGCGGAAGGCGGGGAAAGCGGAGAGGAATCACGCACCCCGGGACCGTACAAAGCCGAGCTGTGACGGCACACAGCAGGGTCGTAAAAGCGCAGCAAAGGCACGGTCATGACGGGGTCACAACCGTGGTGAAGAAGGCGCCGAAGAGGGCGCGTATTCCGCGGGCCCGCATCTCTTCACCAACAGGCCGCCCCAACAGGGGTTTCCTGGCAATGCACGCTACGCGGCCCAGGAATCCGCCGCCTTATGGAAATCTGGTTCCGCGCGCCACTTCCCAGTCCTTACACACCTTTTACTCACGATGGCTCAAAAGCTTCACTCTGGCTTGTGGCCGCACCTGACGGACTCCGGGAACCTCTCGATCGCGCCCGTAACTCCGCTTAGGCCTGACCGGTCTCGAAGCGGGAGATCCGGCCGTCCTCGTCGACGGTGAACGTCCACCGGGTGCGCATCTCGCCCCAGGTGTCGTTGCGGTAGCGGGCGATGAGGGCGCGGCCGCCGTTGGACTCGTTGTCGACGTCCAGGTGGCCGTGGGACGAGAAGATCTCCCGATCGATCCAGTCGGCGAGGTCACGGTCGGAGCCGTCGTCCGCCATGGTCGCACCGGGGGCGAGGAGGGTCATGAAGCCCTCGCGGTCATGGGCGTTGACGGCGGTGACGAACGCCCGGACGACCGGGTCCTTGAGCTTGGCTGTCTGAATCGTCATGCCTGTCAGATTCACACCGCTCCCGGGTGCTCGCCACCCGAACGGTGCCGTGAACAGGCCGTACGGGTGGGGGCGATGGGACGGTGGAAACGCGGAGGGAACCGCTTCTGCTGCCTGCCCCGGGAGTGACCGTGACCTGTATCGACCGACGTGACGCGGGACTGCTGCTGCTCCGCCTCGGCACCGGCGGGGTGCTGGCCGCACACGGCACGCAGAAGCTGTTCGGCTGGTTCGGCGGGGGCGGGATCGAGGGGACCGGGCAGTTCATGGAGTCCGTGGGCTACCGGCCGGGGAAGGCGAGCGCGATCGCGGCCGGGCTCGCGGAGGCGGGCGGCGGCACGCTGCTGGCGCTGGGCCTCGCGACACCGGCGGCGGGCGCCGCGGCCGCCGGCGCGATGGCGGGGGCGGCGGTGGTGAGCGCCCCGAACGGGTTCTTCGCCCAGAGCGGCGGATACGAGTACGCGGCGGCCCTCGGCCTCACGGCGGCGGGCCTGGCGGTGACGGGTCCCGGCCGGCTCTCCCTGGACGCGCGGTTCGGCGATGCCACCAACCGCTGCTGGATGATCCCGGCGGCGTTCGCCGTGACGGGGGCCGTCACGACGGTGGTGGTGGCCGCGCGGAACAGGCGGCTGCGGCAGGGGACGCAGGGCGAGCAGGAGGCGTTGTTCGAGGAGTAGCCGAGGAGCAGCCGCTCCATGGCAGGCTGCGGGTATGAGTGAACTGGGCACGTCCGCCGACCTCTGGGATTCGATCTCCCGTCTGCACGCGTGGCTCGACGCGAACCGAAGGCACGAGGGTGCGGACGGGCTGCTGCTGCGCGTGCTGAAGCTGTCGGAGGAGGTCGGCGAGGTCGCGCAGGCGGTGATCGGCGCTACGGGCCAGAACCCGCGCAAGGGCACGACGCACGGCTGGGAGGACGTCCAGGCGGAGCTGTGCGACGTGGCGATCACGGCTCTGGTGGCGCTGCGCACCCTGACCCCGGACGCCCGCCAGGTCTTCACGGCCCATCTGGAGGGCGTCACGCAGCGCTCACTGGGCCCTGCGGCCCCGTAAGGGCGGGGAGCCTCGCTGTCAGGCCCTGAGTCCGAGCATGCGGCGGGCGTTGGCAAAGAGCCAGGCGTCGGTGACGTCCGCACCGAGCCCGAGGGCGGTCAGTTCGTCGGCCAGTCCACGGACGGGCACAGGGTTCACCCAGGTGGAGGTGCCGAAGAGGGTGCGGTCGCGGGCCAGGGTCCGGGCGTGGTGGAGCAGCGGCGCCCAGCCGGAGCCGGGATCGGCCATGCGGCGGGGCCGGTGCGAGGAGAACTCCAGATAGACGTGCGGGTGCCGGGCTGCCGTGAGCAGGGTCTCCGTCACCTCCGGCCAGCCGGCGTGGCCGGCCACCAGCATGAGGCCGGGGTGACGTGATGCCAGGGCCTCGACGGTGCGCCAGCTGCCCAGGCCGGTGGCGCGACGGGCCGCGAAGTGGTGGCCCGTGTGCAGCCAGACCGGCAGTCTCCGCCGGCGGGCGGCGTCGAACACCGGGGTGAAGGCCGGGTCGGTGGGGTCGGTGCCGTCGAGAAAGGGAATGACGCACAGGCCCTCCGCTCCGGCCTCGACGGTGCGTTCGGCCTCGCGCAGCGCGGCCGCCGGGTCCCGGAGCGAGAGGCCCGCCCACACATGGATACGGGCGCGGGCGGGGGCGGTGGCGGTCAGCAGCCAGTCGTTGACGGTACGACCGTCGGGAAGCCGCTCCTGACTGCCCATGGCGATCTCGGCGACGACACCCTGCCGGTCCCGCCCGGCGAGGTGGTCCCCCAGGTCGAACGGCGGCCGGTCGGGTGGCAGCAGCACGTCCAGCGCTGCTTTCCAGTCGTGCGCGAGCGCCGCCCGGTAGGCGGAGTGGGAGGCGTCGAAGTAGCGGCAGAAGGAGGCGGAGAAGACGTCGAGGTATTCCGGGGCGTTCTCACCGAGCCGCGTGAGGTAGACGCGCCAGCCGGCGGTGTCGTGGATCAGCGAGCAGACGTCGATGACGGGAGGTTGCACGGGCTGCACCGGATCTCCTCGGCGTTGGCGGTGCGACGGGCATGGACGTGGGTCCGTGCCGGGTCAGGGCTCGTACGGGTCCGGGCCGGGGTCCCGTACGGGATCAGGGCTCGTGCCGGGCGGCTCCCGGGAGGATTCCCAGGCTGCCAGGACCCGGTCGGCGTGGTCGACGTAGAGCGTGAAGAGGTCCGCGAGATCCGACAGGCGCTCACGTGATGCTCCGCGGGCGGCCGTGACGCCCAGGCGCAGGGTGTTCGAGAACGTCCGCAGGTGCGCGTTGTTGGCCTCGAGCAGATGCTGCACGTCGCCGACGGCTTCGTAGCAGATGCGCCGGCTGCCGGGCTGGGTCAGCCGCCGTACCAGTGACCACGACTCCAGCTGCCGTGCCGCCACGCTGAGCCCGCTCTTGCTCTGTCCCAGGTCCTTAACCATCGTGTCGAGGTCCGCGGGCGTGTTCCGGAGCAGCAGATAGCCGAAGAGCCGTCCGGTGGTCTGCGGCAGGCCCCACCGCTCGAGCAGGGCGCCCATGGCGGAGACGAAGGCGTCTTCGTCCACCTCCGCGCCCGCGTCCCCGGGGTCCTTCCCGGAGGCGGGCAGACCGGCCGCGTCGCTTGCCGTTTCATTCCGCATGGGTCCTCAGTCCGCTCAGAAAGTCGACGATCATCCGGTTGACCAGATCCGGTCGGTCGAGGTTGGCGACATGGCCCGCGTCCGGGAGGACCCGCAGCTCGCTGTTCGGATCACGACGGTTCCACCGCTCCATGGCGGTCCTGATGTTCCCTGTGGTGTCGTAGGCGCCGCGGAGCAGCAGTTGGGGCCTGTCGATCAGGTAGTCGGGGTCCTCGGTGAGCGTGCGGGTCATGCCCTCCCAGACGGTCAGGAAGGTACGGCGCCCCATCCGCAGGAAGACCTCCCGCAGATGGGCACGGGCCTCGGGTGTCCGGGCCGAGGCGGCGGCCATCCGGTCAGCGAGCGCGCGGTAGGGCATCAGCCGCAGCAACGGGCGGGACAGCGCCAGCCGGGCCCGTTCCCCACGGGTCACCGGCAGCGTGTTGGACGTGGAGCCGATGACGATCAGCGCCGCGACGTCGTCGGGGTGGCGGCGCAGGTACTCCTGCGCGATGTTGCCCCCTATCGACTGGCCGAGCAGGACCACCGGCCGGGGCTCGGGGCAGGTCGCCAGCAGGGCCTGAAGGTCGTCGGCGGCGTCCGGGACGCGGAATCGGCGGGTCCGGGACGTCGAGAGCCCGTGGTGGCGGACGTCCCAGCGCAGGGTGCGGTACCCGGCCGCGAGCAGGGCGGGGATCTGCGGATCGAACATGCGGTGGTCGGCGCCGGCGCCATGGGTGAGGGCCACCAGAGGGCCCGTCGGGGGGCCGGCCGTCCAGTAGTGCAGGCACACGCCGGCGCGGGTGAGGGTGTGCGCGGTCTCGGCGCCGCTTCCGGTGCCGGTGCCGGGCCCGGAGGCCGGTGAGGTGTCGTTCACCGGATTCAGAATATCGTGACCGTGCGTGGCGGTTGGATGACACGCCGTGCGGTTGCCGCGGCATCCGCGTCAGCTTCCCGTGAAGCGGGGCCGGCGCTTCTCGGTGAACGCCCGCAGGCCCTCCGCGGCGTCACGCACCGTGGTGTGGGTGCGCAGGTGGTACGAGTCCTGCAGCCGCAGCCCGTACTCGGCAGGCTGGCCCCAGGCCCGTTCCCGCAGTTCCTTGAAGAGGCCGATCGAGGCGGTCGGCAGGGCCGCGAACTGCTCGGTGAGTGCGCCCAGTTCGCGACTGAACGCGTCCGGCGCGCAGACCCGGTCGAACAGGCCGAGCGCCAGCGCCTCCGCCGCGGGCACCATACGGCCGGTCAGATAGATCTCGGTGGCCCGCGCCGGGCCGACCAGCCGGGACAACAGCACCACATTGCCGACGTGGCCCACCCCGGCCAGCCGGCTGCCGATCGAGGCGGTGGTGTCGGCCAGCCGGTAGTCGGCGGCGCAGACGATCTCCGCCCCCGCGCCTGCCGCCGCCCCGGTCACGGCCGCGAGCACCGGCTTCGGCAGGTGCAGGACCGCCTCGCACACCCGCAGATAGTGCGCGTCGGAGGTGACGGGGTCGAAGGGGGTGTCGGCGCGGTCGCCGAGCCGCCAGCGGCGCACGCTGTCCACGTCGTCGCCTGCACAGAAGGCGCCGCCGCTGCCGGCGAGGACGACGGTCCGCACCTCCGGGTCGTCCCCCGCGCAGAGCAGGCCCCGCAGCAGGTGGCTGGAGAGGGCGTGGATGAGGCTGTTGCGGTGCCGAGGCCGGTCGAGCACGAGGGTGGCCACGCGGTCCGCCAGCCTGGCCCGCAGCGGAATGTCCGGGTCCGGGTCGACGCGGTCGGCGAACTCCTCGAAGGAGAGGTCCGCCGCGCCAGTCCACTCGCGGGGCCCCTCCGGGGGTACGGGAAAGCACACGGTCTCCGCGGAACGTGCGGTCTCGGCGGCTCGTGCGCTTTCGGCAACGCGTGCGGTCTCGGCGGCTCGTGCGCTTTCGGCAACGCGTGCGGTCTCGGCGGTCACAGCAGCTTCTCCCGTCGAATGCGAAGTCCGGCCGTCTCCCGGTCCCAGGTGTCCTCGGTGACCCCCTCGGCCCGCAGCGCGTGCTTCAGCGGCTTGCCGGTGGGCGTCTTCGGCAGTGCGTCGAGCACCCGGACGTAGCGCGGCAGCATGAAGTGCGCGAGGCGGCTGCGGAGGAACCCGAGCAGTGCCGCCGGATCCGGCCGTTCGGCCCCCTGTTCTTCCGGCGGACAGACGACGAGAAGCACTTCGTCCTCGCCCTCGTCGCCGGGCACGGCCACGGCGGCGGCCTCGCGCACCGCCGGATGGGCCAGCGCCTGCGTCTCCACCTCGAAGGAGGAGATGTTCTCGCCCCGGCGTCTGATGGCGTCCTTCTTGCGGTCGACGAAGACCAGTCCGCCGTCCGGGGCGCGGCGGAAGGTGTCACCGGTGTGGAACCAGCCGTTCCGCCAGGCTTCGGCCGTCGCCTCGGGCCTGCCGTGATAGCCGCTGAGGAACGACCAGGGCCGCCGTGACCGCAGCACCAGTTCGCCGGGCACACCGTCGGGCACCTCGCGGTCGAACTCGTCCACCACCCTGGACTCGATCCCGGGGCGGGGTGTGCCGCAGTACAGGGGGATTCCCGGATCCGGCCGCGAGAGCACGGGGCACGAGACCTCCGTCATGTTGAACAGCGCCCGCACCCGTACGCCGAAGCGCCGCGCGAACTCCGCCGTGTCGCCACCGAGGGGTATGACGAAGGCCTCCCGCAGACGGTGGGCGGTGTCCCCCGGACCCGGCGGCTCCTTGAGCAGATAGGTCGCCATCACTCCGAGCAGGGTGCACAGCGTCGTGCCCGTACGGCGGACGAGCGGCCAGAACTCCTTGGTGGCGAAGGCCGGCACCACCGTCAACGACCCGCCGTGGACCAGCATCCCGTACGCGCCGATCGTGCCGCCCGCGTGGAACAGCGGCAGTTGCAGCAGATAGCGGTCGTCCGGTCCGGCGATGCCGTGGAAGGCGGCGGTGCAGCTGGTGTAGAGGTGCGCGTAGGACGAGACGACTCCCTTGGACGGGCCGGTCGTTCCCGAGGTGTAGATGATGGTCTGGGCGTCCCAGGGCTCCAGCGGCCGTTCGGGCTCGGTGAACACGTTCCGTCCGGGGCCGGAACCGATGTCCTCGTCCTGCCCGACGACGACCCTGAACCGCCGGTCGAGCCCGGCCGCCGCCCGGTCGACGGTCTCCGGAGTGTCATCGGGGGCGGGCAGCAGGACGACGGTGTGCACGGCGCCGGTGCCCACACCGGGCGCGCCCAGCCGCCCGGCGAGTGCGGGCCGGCACACCAGCACCCCGGCCGCGCTGTCGGCCAGCACGTGCGTCAGGTTCACGCCCCGGTAGGCGACATTGAGCGGGACGAGCGTGGCTCCGGCGAGATTGGTGCCGTACCAGGTGCGCAGCGCGTCGGCACCGTTCGGCAGCCAGCTCAGGACGCGGTCGCCGCGGGACACGCCCAGGGCCTGGAGCGCGGCCGCCGTCCGCTCGGTCTCCCGCAAGGTGCGCGCGTAGCTCCACAGCTCGCCGTCGGGCATCAGCGCGTAGGGGGCGTCCGGCCGTTCCCGGGCCCGGCGGCGCAGCAGTGGCCCGAGAACACACTGTTCGGCGGTCGGCACCTCGGGAGAGGCGGGGTCGAGGATGTCGTCGGGGGCCGGCGTGCCGAGTGCCCCGCTACGGGGGCGGGGCCGGGGCATCGTCATGCGGTTCCCTCCTCGGCGGGCAGTGCCTGAAGCTCCAGGGCGGAGCCGTGCGGGACGCCGTGCCAGACGGTCTGGCGCGCGGTGCGGCAGCACGTCGCCTCGCCGATCGCGCCGGTCATGTTGGGGTGCCGGTCCAGATGGGGGAAGTTGCTGCTGGTGATGTGCACCCGGATGCGGTGGCCGGCCGCGAACCGCCAGGCGGTGTCGCCCAGCAGCACCTCCACCGTGACGGGTGCGTGCTCCCCCTCGGGCATGTCCACGCGCAGGCTGCCCTCGGCGACGATCAGGGACCGGCCGTCGGGGCCGACGTCGGTGAGCTTGCCGACCAGCGCGGTCGCGGGGGCATCCGAGGAGAAGGACAGCCGCAGCCGGTGCCGGCCGATGGCGTCGACCGGCTCGGTCAGCGCTTCCGAGGTGTAGCACAGCACATCCGGACGGGCCTCCAGATGGCTCTGGTCGAGCGGACCGGCCACCAGCCGGCCCAGTTGCAGCACGCGGCCGCCGTGCGTCGGGACGGGGTCCTCGGGGTCGTAGGTGAAGGTGTCGCGTCCCTGCCCGCGCGCGGCTGCCGGTGTGCCGAGCAGCCGTCCGCCCTCGCCCGGGGCCGTGCCGCACGCCAACTGCCAGGTGACGGTGCGTACTTGGGGAGGCGGCCAGTTCGGTGCCGTACGCCAGGTGCCGGGGCCGAGGACGAAGTACCGTACCTCCTCGCCCGGCCGGTGGCCGTCGGCGCGCGACGGCCGCAGATGGCGGTCGAAGAAGTCGAGGTGGAGGTCGCCGAGCCGGACGGCCTGTGCCGAACCGTACAGTCCGGTGTTCACCTCGCCCTGGACCTGCGGGAGCTGGCCGGAGTGCACCCAGGGGCCCATCACGAGCTCATGGCGGCCGGGCCGCGGATCCCGGGCGCGCAGGGCCCGGTGGAGCTCGACGGTGCCGTACGAGAAGACGTCGTACCAGCCGCCCACGGAGAAGGTCGGTACGTCGACGGCGCTGAGCCGGTAGTCGACCATGGCGGCGGCACGCCCGGACAGGACGCCCCTGAACCATCCCGGCAGCCCGTCGATGTCCAGGATGTCCGTCAGCGGCCGACGCCGCAGACAGCCCTCCGGATCGTTCATCAGTCTGACGATCGCCGCGGTGGTTCCCTCGCCCACCGGCGTGCCGGCGGCGGCCTGCCGCTCGACCCAGTCCAGTGCCATCAGCCCCAGCCAGCTGGTGAGATGGTCCAGCCGCAGGCAGCCGCCGAGTTGTTCGGCGTCGAACCGCGCGGCGGTGGACATGGCCGGGGCGATCGCCCTGAGGTGCGGTGGCTTCTCCACGGCGGCGAGCCACTGGACGATCGCCTGGAACGAGGTGCCCGCCATCGCCACCCCGCCGTCGCACCACGGCTGTCCGGCGATCCACTCGATCGTGTCATGGCCGTCGGGCCCCTCCCGGTCCCAGGCCAGCGGCGCCCAGTCGCCGTCCGAGCGGTAACGGCCGCGCGTGTCCTGGACGACGGTGGCGTAACCACGGGCCACGCACTGGGCGGGGGTGAGAGTGGCGAGGTTCATCGCCGACTTGTCGTAGGGCGTACGAAACAGCACGGCCGGGCGCGGCTGCGTGTCCGGGTCCGGGCCGCCGTGGGGGCCGGCGGTCACGGGCAGCCAGATGTCCGCGCGCAGGATGGTGCCGTCCCGCATCGGTACGGGGACATCGTGCTCGATCAGGGTGCGGGTGGCCGCCATCAGCCTTCCTCCCGGGGAACCGTGGTGACCGCGCCGGGGGCCGCGGTCCGCGGGCAACGTGCCCCGACATGCTGGGTCATGGCGGCTGCCGCGTCCGCGTGACGCGCCGCGGCCTCCACCCGGATCAGCGGGCCGACGCTCATCCGCGCCGGGCGGTCCACCAGCCACTCGACGGTGTCCGCGATGTCCTCGGGGGTCAGCACCACCTCGCTGTTCACGCCGAGATCGGCGGGGCGGGCGGCCAGCCGGGTCGCGACCCAGCCCGGGCTGACGGTGACCGCGCGCACACCGAGGTCGCGGTTCTCCTCGTGAATGAGCGCAGTCAGCCGATTGAGCGCGTGCTTGCTGACGCCGTAGGCACCGCTGCCCGGCACCGTCTCGCAGCCGACACCGGATCCGATGGTGACGATCCAGCCGCGCCCACGCTCCCTCATCCCCGGCAGCACCCGCCGGGCCAGCAGGAACGGCACCGTCACATTGACGCGGAGCTGCAGCTCCCAGTGCCGGGGCTCCGTCTCGTGCACGTCGGCAAGCCGGATCGCCCCGGCGCTGCACACCAGCAGTTCCACCGGACCGAGCATGTCCTCGGTTCGGGCGACGGCTTCCTCCGGTCCCCCGTCGGCGGCCAGGTCCAGGGGGATCGGCAGCGCGATACCTCCGTCGGTGCGGATTCCGGCGGCGACGGACGTGAGCTCACGCGGCCTTCGGCCGACGAGTGCCACGACGCTCCCCCGCGCGGCGAGCGTGCGGGCCACGGCCGCGCCGATCCCCGACGACCCTCCGGCGACCAGTGCGACGGTCGGGAAGCGCACCGGGGACGCAGGTACAGGTGCCGGGCCGGCCGTCATCGCAGTGCTCCTTCCCGGTCCCGGCCGTATCCCGCACGCAGGGGTGCGACATCACCCAGACCGAAGCCTCCGTCCACCCGCAGCACATCGCCGGTCAGCCGTTGCGCCGCCGGGCTCAGCAGATGACCGAGCACCGAGGCCACCTCGTGCGGCTGTCCCACCCGCCCGGCCGGGATCCGGCTGATCCAGCCACGGCGGTGGTCAGGTCCGGCCGCCTCCCCCATGGGGGTGTCGATGATGCCCGGCGCGACACAGTTGGCGCGGATGCCGTGGCGGGCCGCCGACACGGCGAGGCAGCGGATGAACTGGGCCATCGCCGCCTTGCTCGCACCGTAGTACTCCAGTCCGGCCACCGGTGAGAAGGAGCAGCTCACCGACGACACTCCGACGACCGAGCCCGATGTGCCCTCCTCACGCCAGCGGGCCACCAGGTCCTCGGTGACGGCGATGAAGCCGAACAGGTTGACCGCGAAGGTCCGTCGTGCCGAGGCCGCGTCCCCGCCGATCGCACTGAAGCCGAGATGTCCCGCGGCGTACAACAGGGCGCCGACACCGTCGGCCGCCTTCCAGGCCCTGTCGCCGAGGCCCGCCACGTCCTCCTCGTCGGAGAGGTCACAGCGCAGCGTCCATGCCTCGCGGCCCAGCCGCGTCACCTCCTCGGCCGTCTCGTCGAGCGCGGCGGTCCGCCGCGCGGCCAGCACCACGTCGGCGCCGCGTTCGGCCAGATGCAGCGCGGCGGCCCTGCCGATCCCGCTGCTCGCTCCGGCGACCAGGACCCGTGTCCCCGCCAGATCGGCCGGGACACGGGAGGAGGGTCCGGTGACCGGACCGGATGGCAGGAACGCGGGGCCCTCGGCAGCGGCCGGGAGCGGCCAGTCGGGGCCGTCCTCGGGCAGCGCCGGGATCTGCCCGAGCCCGGCTCCGCCGTCCGCGCGCAGGGTCTCCCCCACCAGATAGGAGCAGCCGGCGGAGAGCAGGAAGGCGACACCGGCCGCCACCTCGACGGCCGTGGTGAAGTGGCGCTGCGCCTGGTAGCGCAGCAGTCCGGCCTCGGCGAACGGGGGCAGCCGGTGGCCGAGTTCGGGGGCGTAGCCGGTCAGCAGCGTGTTGGCCACGACGCCGGATCCTGCGAAGGAGGCGGCCAGATGCCGCCACCAGCCCAGATCGGCGGCGAGCCGCGCCCGGCTCTCGAAGCCGTCCGCCGGACGGGTCTCGCGTCCCGCGTCCGTCACCAGCACCAGCCGGCCGCCGCCCGACCGGGCCATGGCACGGGCGGCGGCCAGAATGCGGGCGCGGTCCAGGCCGGGGGACGGAAGGGCACCGAGGGCGCCGTCGCCCACGAGCACGGCGCAGTAGCCGGTCGCCTGCTCGGAGCCGGGGCGTCCCGGCAGTATCGTCCGCACGCCCAGCGCCGAGAGCGGAGCGGTCAGTGCGCCGGCGGCGGGGCCGGGGCCCGCGTCGAGCACCGTGAACGCGCCGGTGGCGGCCCGGATCGTGGCTCCTTCTTCGCCGGCATCGTGGCCGCCCCGGGCATCGAAGGGCGCCCGCAGTGTGTTCCACTCGGCAGCGGTCGTCGGCTGTGGGGGGCCGTCCTCGGCATGGGTCATGGCAGTTCGCCGCCTTCGTGTCCGTCGTGGCTCTCGTGTCCGTCGTGGCTCTCGTGTCCCTGGAGGCCTTCGTGGCCCTCGTATTCGATGAGCATGCTGGTGGCGTCACCGCCCGCCCCGCAGGAGAGCACCAGCGCGCTGTCCCCGTCGGTGGACCGGGGCTGCCCGAGGACGGGCTCCGCCGGCAGATTCCGGTAGGGCACCAGGCAGTTGGCGCTCGGTGCTATCTCGCCGTGGTGCAGCATCAGCAGGCTGCCGAGCAGCTTGACCAGTCCGCCGGTGCCCGCCACATGCCCGAAGACGGCTTCCTGGTTGGTCAGCAGCAGCCGACCGCCGTGTCCGGTCGCTTCCCGGGCGCCGGTCAGCGCCTGGCACAGGTGGTCCTCGACGAACCGGTTGCCGTCCGCGTAGTCGTTGACGAACGCCAGGTCCGCCAGGGACCGGCCGGCCGAAGCCAGCACGGCCCGGATGTCCCCGACGACGTTGTCAGGAGGTCCCGTTGCCACGGTGGACGGTCCGTTGCTGCGGGAGGAGTGCAGGTGCATCCGGTAGCGCAGGCCGGACCCCCGGCCGGTGGCCGCGTTCTCCAGGACGACGGCGACCGCTCCCTCGCCGGTGGCGTTGCCCGTCTGGACCTCGTCGTGCGGCCGCACGTCCCCCCGGTGCGCGGAGAGCGAGGAGGCCCGGTAGCCGCTGCGGCCGGTGTGAGTGGTCCCCGCGACGAACACCGGATCGGTGGCGACGTCCACCCCGACCACGACCGCCCGGTCCACGTCCCCGCAGCGGAACATCTGCTGGACGACGTGGAGGGCACGAAGCGCCACGTTGCAGGAACCTGCGACGCTCAGCGTGGGGCAGGCGAGGCCCAGCGAGGACGCCACGGCGCTGTGAACGCTGGGCGGGGTACCGGTCAGCCAGTAGTCCATGCCGAGCGCGGCGATCCCCTTGGCCTGGGCGGTGGCGTAGTAGCGGACCGTCTCGGGGAAGGCGAACTGCAGGGAGCAGACGACCAGTACGGACCGCCCCGTATCGAGGTCGGAGGGTTTCAGGCGGGCGTCGGCCAGCGCGGAGTGCACGGCGCCGATGGCGAGCTGGGCAGCTCTGGACAGGCGCGGCACGGCCTTCTCGGGGATCGGCAGTTCCCGTACGGGGTCCCAGCCCCGCACGGTCCCGGCCAGGCGCAGCGGCAGCCCCGGATGACCGTAGCCCGACAGGCAGTTGGTGCCGGCGCGGATGACCCGCCAGAAGCCGTCGACATCGGTGCACGCGGATCCTTCGGGCCCCGGCAGGACGAGTCCGGCACCCGCGAGCCGCAGCAAGGGAGCCTCAGGCGACATCGGCGCCTCCCAGCAGCAGCGCGCTGTTGACGCCGCCGAGCTGGTAGTTGAAGCTCAGGGCACGCGTGAAGACCAGCGGCCTGGGCTGTGTCCCCGGCACCGGGTCGAAGGTGCAGACGTCCGAGGGCTTCTCGCAGTTGGCGGTGGGGCACACCTGGCCATGACGCATCATCAGCAGCGTGAGCGCTGCGCCGAGGTTGCCGAGCGGGGCGCCGCAGTGCCCGAAGCAGGCCTCCTGCGAACTGACCAGCACCGAACGGGAGTCGTCGCCGTACAGTGCGCGGACCGCGTTGGCCTCGATCCGGGTGAACAGTGGGTCGCCCTCGGCGCCTCCGTTGACATAGGGCACCTCGGCGAGTTGGGCCCGCCCGTCGAGGCAGCGTCGGGCGGCCTCGGCCAGCGCTCCGCCCCCGGCGTCGATGGCGAACGCGCTTTTGAGTCCGGCGCGAGTGGTGGCCTGGGACAGCACCGCTCCGTAGGAGCGGGCGCCCCGCCGCGAGGCATGCGCGCGGCTCTCCAGAACGAGGGTGACCGAGCCGTCGCCGTAGTTCATGGACTCGCCGCGGGCGTCGTACGGCCGCATCGGCCGGTCGAACCGGGAGGTGGGCGGTTCGGTGTGGTGGCGGACGGGCTCGCGTTCCACGACCTGCCGCAGCCGGTCGCCGTGCAGCAACCGCTCAGGATCGAACCGGTCCACGCCGGTGACGACGGCCAGGTCGGCCTGTCCGTCCGCGATCAGCGTGCGGGCCAGCCCCAGCAGCACGGCCGACGAAGCACAGCCGCAGGTGACGGTGTAGCAGGCACCGGTGCTGCCCAGCAGGGCCGCCTGCACCGGTCCGACGTCGCTGGCCGTTCCAGCGACGATGGCCCTGATGAACAGCGCCTTGGCCTGCGCCGGGCTGACGGTCTCCGGGTCGGCTTCGTGCCAGGCCCGGTAGCTGTCGTAGTTGCTGTCCACGCCCGCCCGCGCGGTGAGGACGGCGGCGTGGGACAGCTGGCCGGCCCGGTGGTCGAGCCCGGCGTCCGCGCAGGCCTCGGCGAGTGACACCAGACCGAACAGATGCACGTCGGCGTAGCTGCGCAGATGGTTCTCCGGCAGTTCGGGCAGCAGTTCGGCGAGGGCCTGACGAGCCCCGTGCACCACGCCGTGGTGGAAGCCCCCCTGGTCGACGTGGCTGGTACCGGTGGACGCGGTGCGCCACAGGTCGTCGGCCGTCCGTACGGGACGGTGCGGGCCTCCGGGCAGGCAGAAGCCCATACCGGTGACGAGAGTGTCCCTCGGGCCCCGTACGAACATGGCGGTCGCGCGGCTCACAGGGCACCCCCGTCCACGTTGACGGCCTGTCCGGTGATGCCTCCCGACAGGTCGGAGAGCAGATACAGCACCAGGGTGGCGACCTCCTCGGGCCGGACCAGCCGACGCAGGATCGTCGCGCCCACCGCGCGCCTGAGATAGCGTTCCCAGGTCAGATCGGGCGGACCGTGGTGCTGGGCGAGGCTCGCCACGAAGGCGTCGCCGTAGCGGCCGCCGTCGGTGGCCGCGGGGCTGTCCGTCAGTCCGGGGCAGACCGCGTTGACCCGGATCCCGAAGACCCCGAGTTCGGCGGCCAACGACTGGGTGAGGCCGTTGAGCCCGAACTTGGAGGCGCAGTACGACGTGTTGGCGGGCAGTCCGCGCTTGCCCGCGACGGAGGACACCATCACGACACCGCCTCTGCGGCGCTCCATCATTCCGGGGACGACGGCGCGGGCCACCCGGAAGGCACCCAGCAGATTGATGTCCAGCGGGGTCATCCACTGCTCCTCCGTCTGGTCGCAGAGGAACGCCTGGTTACGGGCCTCGCCCGCGCAGTGCACCAACTGGTCGACAGGTCCGAGTAGTTCCTCCGCCCGGCGGACGGCCGCCGCCACCGCCTCGCCGTCGGTGAGGTCGGCGGCGACGGCCACCGCCCGTCCGCCCCCGCTCTCGATCTGCTCGGCGTGCCGCCGCAGTTCCTTTTCGTTACGGGCGAGCAGCGCCACCCTGGCGCCGTGTGCTGCCAGCATCGCCGCGATGACGGCACCGATACCGCTGCTGGCTCCCGTCACCAGCGTGGTTCGTCCGTCCATGACGTCCGTTGCGAAACCGATCTTCATGCTGAGTCCACCGTTCGGTTGGTCGTGGCCAGGACACGGGCGGGCAGACCTCCGGCATCGATCTCCAGGACGGTGCCGGTCACCGAGGGGTTGTCGGCGACGAAGGCGACCGCTTCGGCCACGTCCCGCTCGTCGCACCAACGGCCCAGCGGGATGTGCCGCCGCAGGTCGTCCATGTAGGCGGCGTGCCGGGCGCTCGCGGAGGTGCGCCTGCGCAGGGCCTCGCCGTCGAGCACGCCCGGCGCGACGGCAGCCACCCGGATCCCGTACTCGCCGAGTTCCGTCGCCCAGGTGCGCGTGAGTGACTCCACGCCCGCCTTGGCGGCGCAGTAGGCGGACTGCCCGTAGGCGCCGTGGCGGACCGTGGAGGAGATGTTGACGATGGCGCCCCGCGTGCCGGCGGCGAGCATGACCCCGGCGGCCGCGCGCCCCACCAGGAAGACGCCCGTCAAGCACAGCCGCACAGTCCACTCGAAGTCCTCGACCGGGTGCGGGCTCAGCCTCGGTGTGCCGTTCTCGCCGGGTCGTACGCTCACGAGCCGGTGCGAGTAGTTGCGGCCCGCGTTGTTGACGCACAGTTCGAGGGGTGGCGCCTCGGCGGACAGATACGCGAACAGGGCGTCCACTGAGGTCTCGTCGGTCACGTCGGCCCGGAACGCGTGGAGCGTCAGGCCGTCGGTGGCGGCGGCCTTCACGCAGGCGTCCAGGTTGACCTGGGAGCGTGAGCAGATGACGGTGTGCCGGCCCGTGGCGGCGAGACGGCGGGCGACGGCAGCGCCCAGGCCGCGGCTGCCGCCGGTGACCAGGGCCGTGGCGTGGCCCGAGCCGACCGGGCCCGCTTGCTCAGGGCCGGGGGCGAGGAGCTGACGATCAGGCACGGAACAGCAGCCCTCCGTAGTACCAGCCCGATCCCACGGTCGGGGTCAGGAACAGATCACCGGGCTTCATCCGGCCGTCGCGTGCCATCTCGGACAGGACGATCGGGATGGAGGCGCTGCCGGTGTTGGCGCGCTGCTCGAAGTTGGTGACGAACCGTTCGTCGGGGATGCCCAGCCGTTCCTGGACGGCCCGGTGCAGCGCTCCGGTGCCGGGATGCGGTACGACCCAGTCGATGTCGGCCATCTTCAGTCCCGCACGGGCCAGCACCCGTCCCGTCAGATCGGCGTGGGAGGCGACCGCGACGTCCACCAGGCTCCTGCTGCTCCTGATCCAGCCTCGCGGCGGAAGGACGGTGACGGTTTCGCGGGCCGCGCCGTCGCTGATCAGCAGGGAGTCCAACAGCCCGTCCTCGCCCCCCGCCTCGCCCTTCACGAGCACCGCGGCACCGGCCGCATCACCGACGACGAGCTCTCCCCTGCTGCCGGGCCGCACCCGCCGGGAGAACTGCTCCGAGGAGACGACGACCGCCGTACGCCACTTGGGATGGGCCTTCAGCAGCGCCGCCGCGGTCTGCACACCGTGGACGAACCCGGTGCACGCCCCGCAGACGTCGAACGCCAACGCGCCTGCCGCGCCCAGCAGATGGGCCACCTGGGGCCCGTGCTCCGGCACGAACTGCCGGTCGGTCCAATTGCTGAGGATCAGCAGATCCGTGTCCGCAGAGTCCAGCCCGGCGTGTGCCAGGGCCTGGCCGGCCGCCTGGGCGGCCATGAAGGGAACCGTCTCGTCCTGCTCGGCCACATGCCGGGCGCGGACGTCGAGCGTGCCGATCACGGCTGCGTCGACCGCGTTCCCCCCGGGTGGGCCGTCACCGGCGATCTCCACACGGGTACGTGGGTAGTAATGCCCGTGTCCCGCGAAACGCAGACCGCTGCCGCGCCATGTCGATGCCTCGTCGTTCACTGTCTGTCCCCCCGGTCGGGCCGGTGCCGTACGGCCGGTCATCGGTAGCGGAAGAGCATCGCGCCCCAGCTGAAGCCGCGGCCGATGCCGATGGCGGCGACCAGGTCGCCCGGCAGGACGTTGCCGGAACGCAGGTTCTCCGAGAGGCAGCTGGGGATGCTGACGCTGGAGGTGTTGCCGCGGGTCTGGATGTTCGTCAGGACCTTCTCGCGGGGAAGCCCGAGCTCCTCGCACACCTGATTGATCATGTTCAGGTTGCCCTGGTGCGGGACGAACCAGTCGATGTCGTCCACGGTGAGGGCGTTGCGCCCCAGGATCTCCCGGCCCACCTGGGCCAGCAGTTGGGGGCCGAGCTGTCCGACCTGGCCGCCCCGCATCAGCATCTTGTCGTTGCCGTCGATGTCGAACGCGTCGAAGTACGAGCCGTCGGCGTGCAGGGCAACGTCGAGCAGACCCCTGTGCCGGGGGTCGGCCGACCAGACCGCGGCCGCCGCGCCGGCACCGAAGAGCGCCGAGTAGCGGTAGTCGAAGTTGAGGATCGGCTTGGGATTCTCGGCGCAGACGACCAGGGCGTTGCGGAAGCCGAGCGCCGGAAGCATGGCGCAGGCCGTCGCGCTGCCGTACATGAACCCGGCGCAGGCGACGGCCGTGACGTCGAAGCACATCGCGTGCCGCAGCCCGGCCTGGTGCTGCAACGGCAGCGAGATGTCCATGTAGTTGTTGGTGGCGCTGGACGGGTTGACACGCGGGCGGGTGGTGGAGGTGGTGCCGATGAGCAGGTCGATGTCCTCGGGTGCCAGGCCCGCGTCGGCCAGGGCGAGATCGACGGCCCGGGCGGCCATCTCGACGGCGCGCTCCTTCTCGTCTGACGGCCAGTGCCGGCTGCGGATGCCTGTGTGCCGCTGGATCCAGGCGTCGTCGATGCCGAGCGCGCCGATGTCCTCGAAGTATGCGTTGGTGACCGGCTCTCCGGGGAAGTAGTGGCCGATGCCGCTGAGCCGGGCCGGGGCGATCGCCGTGGGCGGCAGGGGGCGGCGGACGGCGGGGGCGTCGGTGGGTGCGGTGGCTGTGGTGGCTGTGGTGGCTGTGGTGGTGCCGGTGGGCTTCATCGGTAGTGGCCTTCCGGGTCCATGCTGCGGAGCAGTACCAGTTCCTCGGGCGTGACGGGCTTCTCGTCGACGGGGTCCGGCTCCGGCAGCCGCCAGGAGGTCAGCCGCCGTACGGCCTCGGCGGGCGTGGCGGGCGGTGCGGCCCGGCCGCCCTGCGGGGACGACGTGCCGTTCCCGGCCGGCGGCAGCCAGCTGACGAGCCGGAACGGACTCCCGGCCCCCGGCCTGCCGAACCGGCCGAACTGACTGACCACGTCCCGCACCCGGTGGCCGGGGCTGGTGAGATGGGCGAGGGAGGTGACGTAGCGGCGCGGGGACGCCTGGGCGACGACGAGACAGTCCACCGCGGACGCGATGTCGTTGGCGCCGCCGGAGCCGGTGATCCACCGGCCGGTGGGCAGCAGCGTGGTGTTGATGTTGCCGCCCTCGTCGATCTCGGCGGCGGCCAGCACGCCCAGACAGCGCGGGTTGGCGGCGACCGCCCCGCCCAGCGTCTCGGGTACGCCGGCCAGCATCCGGGAGCGGCTCGCATGGCGCTGGCTGAACAGGAAGACATCACCGGGCGCCGGGTCCATCGACTGCAGGCCGAGCTCGGCGGCGACCCCCACCGTGATCCCGCGGGCCGCCAGCAGCTTGGCGCCCAGCCAGGCGGCCATGTGCGAGGCACCGATTCCGGCGAGGACGGTGTCGTAGCCGCGTTCCGCGACGAGGTCGGCGACGGTTCGGGCACCGAGCACGATCAGTTGCTCCGGCTCGGTGGGCGGGGCAACGGTGTCCGGCATGGGAACACGGCCGGTGCCGGGTCCGGGCGCCTTCGTGGCGCCCGTGCGGCGGGTGTCGGGTCCGGGCGCCGTGGTCGTGCCCGTGCGGGCGGTGGTGTCGTCGGTCAGCCGCAGGGCGGCGCGGCGCTCCTCGCCGAGCCGCTCCAGATAGGCGTCATGGCCGCTCAGCCCCCCGACCCAGGTCTCGTACCAGTCCTGTGCCGTCTCCGCCTGCCCGCAGGCCCGGACGATCTCGGTGAGGAACGCGTAGTCGTCGAGGTAGCCGGGGATCTGGGCGATCCCGTTCGTGCGCAGCGACTGCGGATGGGCGCCGAACGGCGCCTCGCACAGCCCCCGTACACGCGCTGCGGGGATCACCACCCGGTCCGCCATTCCGGCGACGACCTCGTCGTCGACGATCGCCTCCACCGAGGCGAGCACGCCGTCGCGGGCGGCGTACGCGGCCCAGGCGCCCTCCCCCAGCGGAGGGCAGGCGACGACGTTGCCGTGCCGGTCGGCGCACACCCCGTGGAAGAGCGTGACGTCCGGGCGCAAGGGGTTCATCAACGTCACCGAGCGCCCGGGGTCCTCGGGGTGCGGGACGGTGTGGAGCACACCGTCCTTGCCGCACCGCAGATCGGTCTCGGCCAGCATGGACCCGGTGGTGGCGAAGGGCTGTCCGAGCGCGGCGGCCATCAGCCGCTGGGTGTAGCTGAGCAGAGACCAGAGCTCGACCTCGAAGGGTTCCCCGGAGGCGAGATCGCGGTAGAGCCGGTTGGGCCGGGGGGCCGGGTAGGTGTCGCCGAGGAAGCCGGTGACGACCTTCCGCAGGGCGCCGGACAGGGCGAGCGCATGGGCGTTGGAGTGGACGGCGGTGGTGCTCAGGGTCAGGCTGCGCGTGCCGGCGAAGACCCGGGCCACGGCGTTGACCAGGGCGTTGGGCCGGGACATGGTGGCGGCGGCGTGCACATGTGTGCCGGGCCTGACGAAGGTACGGATCAGTTCGTCGGGGCCGGAGGCGATGTACGGACCGGAGGTGACGGGGGCGGCGGAGGGGCCGGGGGCGGCGGGAGAGCTGGAGGCGGCGGAGGGGCGGCCGCTGCCGGGGCGGGGCGGGGTCCGTTCGGTGGGGAGCGTCATGCCCGCTCCAGAGCCACGACGGACGTCTGGCTGCCGAAGGCGAACGACAGGGAGACGGCCAGGTCGAGTTCGGCGTCCCTGGGTCCGTCCGCCACGTGGTCGTAGGCGCACTCGGGGTCAGGGGTGGCGTGGTTGGCGGTCTTCGCGAGCCTCTGGTGGTACAGCATCAGCGCGGTCGCGGCCACGTTGATGATTCCGGCCATGCCGAAGGTGTGGCCGTAGACCGGCTTGTTGGAGCCGTGCGGTGGCAGGTCGCCGTCGTCGTGGCGGGGCAGGAGTTTCCTGAGGGCGCGGCTTTCGGCGATGTCGTTGTAGCGGGTGGCGGTGCCGTGCCCGCAGACGTAGCCGATCTCCTCCGGCTTGCGGCCCGCGTCGTGGAGGACACCGGTGACGACGGACGCGGTGATGTCGCCGACCAGGTCCATGCTGGTGGCGTGACCTGCCTCGTTGAGCGCACGGTGGCCGAGGATCCTCGCGTAGAGGCGCGCTCCGCGGGCCCGTGCCGAGGATTCGCGCTCCAGACACAGCGTCATGGCGCCTTCTCCGAGCGCGAATCCGCGACGGGTGCGGTCGTAGGGGCGTACGGCCGATGCGGGTTCGTCGCGCTCGGGGGAGAGCACACCGTCGCCGAGCGCGAGATAGCAGCGTGCCACCTCGGCGAGGATGGGGAACTCGTGGCCGCCCACCAGCACCACGTCGGCGGTGCCGGAGCGCAGTTCGCGCAGGGCCAGGCCGATGGCGTGATGGCCGCCGACACAGGCGCTGCTGACAGTGGTGACCAGGCCGCGGGCGCCCAGATGGATGGCCGACAACGTTGCAGGGCAGCCGGCCAGGCCCCGGAACATGGCGCCCTTGTCACGGTACGGGTCGACGGGAGCCGTACCGGTCATCGCCGACTGCCACCAGGCGAGCGGCCCGCGCGAGGAGGACTGAAGGATGCTCAGCCGGTCGGCGCGCACCTGGCCCGGACCGAGACCCGCGTCCCTGAAGGCGTCGGCGACGGCCGACATGGTGACCAGGATCTCCCTGCTGTACTTGGCGGCGTGGGCCGCGGGAAGGCCCGGGAGACAGGACCGGTGGTCGAAAGAGCCGAGCTGGGCGGCGACATGGACGGGCAGGCCCTCGGCGGCCGCGTCGAACCGGTCGAGACGGCCGATCTGCGGGACACCGTTCGAGATGTGGTCCCAGAAGGTCCGGGCATCGGGAGTGTTCGGCAGTACGCACCCGATCCCGGTCAGGACGATCGGATCCGGGCGGCCCGTTGGGGACTTACGGTGACTGACCATGCACTGAACGTAACCGGCAACTCCGGAGCTGGGGGATGGCCGTCAGGTACTCAATACGCTGGGTGACCGGTGACCGTAGGTACTCAGCCCAGGTCGGCCGGTCCGCCGCGCTCCCGGCCACGGAAACGGCCGTCCCGGAGGATTCCGGAACGGCCGTGCGCGGACGGCGAACCCGTCCGATGCCCCCGTGTCATTCCCTTCCGGCCGCCGCCTCCCACCAGAAGCCGCTTTCCAGCCCGAGCGCCGCCGACCGGTCCAAATGGCCGGAGTCCCGCAGCAGTCGTACGGCCGCGGTGAGCAACTGCGGTTCCATACGGGCGAGTTGCGCGGCGATGTCCGACGCCTCCGCCAGTGCGCGGCCGTCGTCCGTGACCCGGTCCACCACACCCGTTCCCGTCAATGCGCGGGCGCTGATCCGCTCACCGGTCAACAGCATTCCGGCCGCGACACCGCGTCCCGCCCTGCGGATGAGCGAGTGCACGGCGCCGCCGCCGGGAACGGCACCTATGCCCAGCTCCGGCAGGCCGAAGAGCGCGCCGCCGCCCGCGACCACCAGGTCGCAGGCGAGGGCGAGTTCGAGTCCCCCGCCCAGCGCATACCCCTCGACGGCGGCGAGCACCGGGAAGGGCGCCTGATGGAGAGCGGCGAACACAGTGGTGAAGTGCGCCCGGCGCTCGGCACGCAGGGAGAGGTCGCCCCACGCGGGCTCCTTGGTGTCCGCACCGCTGCAGAAGGAGCGACCGGCACCCGTGAGAAGGAGACAGCACGGACGGTCACCCGCTTCGGCCTGTGTCAACTCGGCCAGATGCCGGGCCAGTCGGCTCAGCAGAGCCGTCGACATGGCGTTGTGGCGGTCCGGGCGGTTCAGGGTCAGCACGGCCACGAGGCCGGCTTCGGTGAGGATCACCGGACGTTCGTCGGCCGTCATATCGCCTCACTCTCCGTCGTCGCCCAGGTGCCGCCACGAGGCGCCGGCGGTCCCGTGCGGCCGGCCGGCCCGTACGCCTGGAACAGTTCCTTGCGGCCGGACACGCCTACCTTGCGGAAGACCCGGCTCACATAGTTCTTGACGGTCTGATGGGTGAGGAACAGCTCCTGGGCGATCTCCTCGTTGGACCGGCGCGTCAGCAGCAACTCAAGGATCTGCTCCTCACGGTTGCTCAGCTTCGGCAGCCGCCGCTCGCCCCGGGCCCGCTCCGGCCGCACCTGAGGTTCTTGCGGGTTCTCGCCGTCGTCCCCCAGATGCCAGAAGGTGCGCCCGCTGACCACGTCGTACAGGCCTTTCACGATGGTCTCCGGCGGGCACGAGTCATGGACGAATGCCGCCGCACCACCGCGGATCGAGTCCGCCACGGACTGCGGGGTGTTGTCCCGGCTGTACATCACCACGCGTGTGTTCCACGCGGAAAGAGTGCTCCTCAGGTATTCCTGGCAGGTGTACCACTGCTCGTATTCGACAAGCAGGATGTCGGGTCGCGTTCTCCTTATCAAGGGGACCGCATCGGCCAGCCGCATTCCGCTGCCCATCACCGTAATTCCGGGGGCGTCCCGGAAGAGGTCGAGCAGCGCCTTGCGAATCAGCGGCGAAGAATGAAGTATGAAAAGGCTGCACCTTGCTTTTCCAGTCACGTGAGAACCTCTGTACTCAACCGCTCGGTGCACTGCCGTGACGGGGGGTGAATCCACCCGAGCACGTTCAGCTCTTTCAGAATCCACCAAATATTGCGCACAAAAAACAGCTGATAAGGGCGTGGCGCTCCGAGATCGACTGCCACCCGGGCCGGGGATGCGCGACCCGGCATCGCAATGTGCGCCGTTATCGACAGATCGATGAACTACGAGGGTCCGTCACTCTCCGCCATGCCGACACCAGTGCGGTGACACGCCTTTCGAGCGAAGACATCGAATGCCCCTCTTCCCCTTACATAGCCCCCGTACCGCCAGCCTAGCAGCGCCTTCCGGCACTCAGGCAGGGTCGTTTCGGCCATTCCACAAAGGAGTTACGCGAAAAAGTTCCGTACAAGAGTTCCGTACAAGAGTTCCATACAGGAGTCCCGCACAGAGTCCCGCACAGGAGTGTCAATACGCGAAAGTACTATTAATTGCGCCACTCGGCGAGTCCTGAGTGCTCGGTCACCGCTCCAGGAAGTCGAACAGTGCTTCCCAGCGGTCGACGATCGCGGCGGGCGAGTACCGCTGGATGTTCTGCCGCGCCCGTTCCCCCATGGAGTTGCGCAGTTCCTCGTCCGACATCAACCGCACCAGTGCGCGGGCGAGTTCGGAGGTGTTGCCCGGCCGGGCCAGCAGTCCGTCCTCGCCGTCGTTGACGATCTCGTGGACGCCTGGCGCGCAGTCGAACGCGGCACAGGGCAGCCCGAAGGCCATCGCCTCAAGCAGGGCGAGCGGGAAACCCTCGCCGCGAGAGGACATCACGAACACCGAGGAGGAACGCAGGGCCCGGGGCACGTCCTCGGTCTGCCCGGCCCACTCCACCGAGCTGTCCAGGCCCAGTTCCGTGCACTGCCGCTTGAGGGCGGCCTCGCTCTCGCCCCGGCCGTAGATGCGCAGCACCCACCCCGGCTGCTTCGCCACCGCCTCGGCCCAGGCGTCGAGGAGCATGTCGACGCCCTTCTCGTGCGAGAGCCGGCCGATGCCGGTGACCACCTTCTCCGTGCGCAGGGAGGGTTCCGTGGGCACGAGGGGCAGCGGGTTCGGCATGAAGCCGACATTGGTCAGGCCCTCGCCCGCCCAGCTGTCGGCGTCCTCCTGGGTGAGCGTGAGCAGCCGGTCGACGTCCGCGTAGTACTTCAGCACCCGCTGGAAGCGCGAGGACTTGCGGGAGGTCTCGAAGGACTCATGGCTCATGCCGATGACCGTGTGACCGGCGGTGTCCGCGAGCGCCACCCACTCCATCGCCCACACCTGGGTGACGACGATCACCGCTCCGGGCCGGGCGGCCCGCAGCAACCGGGACAGCGGCTCGACGGCGGCGCGCATCTGCGCGTCCTGCCGACGCACGGCGGGATCGGCCTTGCCGAGCAACTTGCGCGGTGTGCGACGGCCCGCCGGACGCCGGGAGTACAGGGTCAGCGTCTCGAAGGGTGGGTTCTCGCCGAGGTCCATCGGCATGTTGGGCGGGGCGATGCCAACGATCCGGACACGGTGGCCGCGCTCGGCCAGCAGCCGCGCCAGCTGGATCTGCCAACGGCCAACACCGCCGAGTTCGTTGACCTCGTTGGCCACGAAGAAGATGTCTCGCTGGGTCATCGGGCCCCTCCACCGGGCCGGAGAAACAGTCCACGATCCTTGCCGCGGCACTGCCGTGATCGTACCGCCGTACCTGTTTCACGGCTGCGTATCACTTCAGCTTGATCCACCGCTTGTCGGTCGTTGAAAAACGAACCCTAGATCCAATTCGGCGTTTGTCGCGGCTGCACGGTCGACACGCCCCGGGCGTGTTGACAGGCGCCAGGAATGTTTGGTCTTCTCACTCCCAGAAGGGAGTGTGGTGCGTGATAGAGGCCATCGTCTCAGCTGCCCTCGCCAAGATCGCTGAGGGATCCGGTGCCGCGCTCGTCGACCTCATCCGCCGGAAGATCTCCCGAAGGCAGCAACCGTCGCAAGACCTTGAGCTACTCTCGCGAGTGGAGGCGGGAACCCACTCCGAGGACGACGCTCGGGAGCTACGGACACTCCTCGCCGGATACGCGGATCAGGACCCCGATTTCCGGAGCCGGTTGCAGAGCCTGTCGACATCTGTCGGTGCAATCAACTCGGTGACATCGAGCAACGTGCAGAAGCTGATTCAAGCCCAGAACGTCGGTGACGTCACGATGTAACCCGAAGGCATCGGGTGCAACCAAGTGCACTCTGCGACATGTTGGGAAGATCCGGAGGGGCGGCCCGTGAATCTCGAGCAGGAAGGCGGTCCGCACAATATCGCGGAGCGCCTGTCGGCAAATCAGCTCCTGCAAGTCGGATCATCGGGGCCGATATACGTCCAGCCGTCAACGTCGGCGCGCCACGCGGAACCTCCCCATATGCTGCCCGGTGGGATCGGCCGGGTCATCGGCCGATCCCACCTTCTCAAGGCAATGGACGACGCCATGGACTCCTTGGGATCCCGCTGTTGCCTGCTGTGGGGTCTTGCCGGCTCGGGGAAGACCACCCTCGCGCTCGCATGGGCCAGTTCCCGGCTGGAAAACTACCCGCACGGGCAGCTCTTCGTCGACATGCAGGCATACGCGAACGCGCCGCGCATAGAGCCTCGTGACGCTCTGCGCACATTTCTCGCCGCCCTCGGGGTCAGCCATGCTGATCTGTCGGACGACAGCAGTTGGGGCAACGCGTTCCGTGCGGCGACAGCGGGCAAGAAGTGCATCGTCATGGTCGACAACGTGTCGTCGTACGACGACGTCAAAGAACTCGTCCCCGGCATGGGGTCCAGCTTGATCGTGACCAGCCGCCGAGCCATCCCCGAAATGATTGTTCGTCACCAGGCACAGGTGCTGAAGCTGCCGCTGCTGAGCAGCGAGGAGGGTATCGAACTGCTGGCGGAGCGTGTGGGCTTCGTCCGTGTCGGCAGGGACAATCCCAGTGCGGCCCGGATCGTCGAGTTGCTGGAAGGACACCCGTTGGCTCTGGCCATCGTGGCGGCCAAGCTCGCGGTCCATCCCACCTGGGATCTGCAGGACGCACTCACGGGCATCCAGGCCGGGGCCACCCCGCTACGGTTTCTCGACGACGCCGAGCTGGGCATCGAGGTCGGCAGAGTCATCTCGTGGTCCGTAGAGGACCTGGACGCCGAGACGAAGTACGTTCTCTACGCAGCCGCGATGCTGCCCACCACCGAGCTCTCCAGCACCGTACTCCGCCTCATCCTGGACCAGGACGAGCGCACATGTGACCGGACCCTTCGCACGCTGAGCCTTGTCTCTCTGATCGATGAGATCCGCCTGGGGCACTATCGGATGCACGACATCATTCGATCCTATCTGTCCGAGACGCGCTCCCAGGTGCTCAGTGCTTCCCAGCAGTCGGACATCGCTCACCGGATCCGCACCACCTACCTCGCCCTCACGTTCGCCGCCGATCGCGCGATCGACCCCAATCGACACCCGATCGGCCTGGGCGAGACTCCCGAACGGATCGCGAACGAGGTCAGGTTCACCGTTCCGGAGGCCCTGGCCTGGTTCAGCGCCATCACACCGTCCGTACTGCGCTTGATGGACGAAGCCTCGGATGCGCACGACTACGAGTTCGTGACCCGCTTCGCCTGGTGCGTCAACACGTATCTGTACTGGCGACAGGACGTCTCCAAGACCCTCGCGGTCCAGGAACGTGCCCTCAGCGCGGCCATCGCCGGCGACAGCCCGATGGAGGCTCACTGCCGGCGCGGGCTCGGGAGGGCCCTGGCAGACGCAGGTGAGCTCGCGTCTGCGAAGGAGCAGCTGATGTCGGCTCTCGAGATCGAGACGGCTCGGGGAGACACACGCCGGGCTGCCTCGACACACCATGCGATGGCCGAGCTGTCCCTTCGGTCGGGTGACTACCGTCAGGCTCTTCGGTGGGGTCTGCGCGCTGCCAGGGAGTCCCGTCGCCGTAACAACGCCGTTCGCGAGGCGCGGGGGCTGTACGACGCGGCGCGTGCCCTTGTCGAGCTGGGGCGGTACTCCTGGGCGGAGGACTTGGGCCTGCGAAGCCTGTCGATGTGCGAGGACCAGGCGAACGCCTACGGCCGAGCGCTCGCTCTGCGGATTCTGGGCACGGTGGGAGTGAGGTCCGGCGACCTCGAGAAGGGCTGCACCTGGCTGGAGCGCGCGTGGAGAGCCGAGGATGCACTGGGCAACTCACGCTCCGTTCGGGCGATTCTGCACCAACTCGAGGATGCCTATACGCAAGCCGGCAACACCAGTGCCATCAAGGACGTCCACCGGGCTCTCACCGACCTCGACCGTTTCATCGGCGCGGACGAGTCAAGATGAAGCGGTGACGACATGGCTCTGCGTCACACACCCCTCGTCACAGCTGATCGGTTGGCCAGCCCGCAGTCGTACCGGCAGCTGTCGCGACGGGCGGAGGATGAGGAGTTCCGCGCCGCACTCGAAGCTCTCCTCGGCGCAGAGGCGTTCGGCGCCTTGTGCCGGGCCGTTCTTACCGAGGGAGCCGTCAGTCTGACGGGGCTCATACCACCGGCCCACTTCGAACGGTTTCGGCGGACATACGACGCGGAGATGCAGAACAGGGGTAGCCGCGGCGCGCTTCACAGCTATCTGGACATCGTCTCGTCGACGCCGTTGCTGGGCAGCTCGGGTTTGTGGTCGGCGGTCGCACATCCGCTTGTCGTGGTGGTGATCGCCCATGCTCTAGGCGGCCCGATCAAGATCGTCGACTTACGAGCCAAGGACACCTATCCCGTCGATGTCGTTGCCCGCGACAACACTCTGCACTTGGACAACAGTCCCTTCATCGACGAATACAAGATGGTCGTCACGTGGACGCTCGGCACCACGAAGGGGCCCGCGGGACAGGGGCTCACGTACCTGCCCCGTACGAACCGGCTCTTCAGGCAGTGCTTCGTGGAAGCCGACGAAAGCGTGTGGAGCGACGAGGATGCCTGCGTCTTTCCGTCCAAGGCACGTGTTGACCAGGCCCTCGCCCTTCAGTCCGGCTTCCTTCACGAAGCCGGCCCGCTCGTGGTCCACCTGACAGACCTCGAGGCGCCGTGCCACACGATCTTCGCTGCGAGCCGGCTGGTCCATCATCGGTACCGGACCTCCGCCGGAGCTGCCCGGAGCGCGGTCATGGCATCCTTCCACCGCACCGATGACAGCGCCGAGATGCTCGGCGCGCAAGACTCCTGCCGTTCGCCGCTCCAGCGGTTCCTCATGGCGGGTGGGTCACGGGAGCAGTTCCTTGAGGCCCTGCGCGGCGAAATGCCAAGGATCGTCGCAGCCGTGGACCGGATGGCCGCCGAGCAGGACCTGGTCGTGGACCCGCGGCGCCATCTGCTCACCGGCGATGCTTTCGACGAGTGGTATGCACGGCAGTGCGCGGGCGTCACGCTCAACGACTTGCGTTCTGATCGCATGGCACAGAGCCCCACCCGCGCCTCTTCCTCCGTCGAGTGGCTCGTTCAGCGGCTGCAGTACGACGTGCAGGGCCCTTTGAACATGCCTTTCTTCTCCGACATGAGGGAGTCGCGCCGCAAGCGAGCGCGCATCCGGCTCCGGGAGATGTCCCCCGAGGACATCTGCGAGGTGGTCGAGACGGAGTGCGCGCGATCGCCGCATTTCGCCGCTTTGCTGCGCGGGGAGACCTCCGACGCATCGGTCGGGGACCTTCTCACCTGTCTGGCGGAGCTCGACCGGCTGCTCCGGACGTCGCCGGAGCGGGCGGGTGGCGGCTCGTACTCGGGGGCGACGGACGAGCGGGCTGCCCGGTCGCTGCCCTCGTTCGTCGAAGACCTCAGGGTCACCGCGGGCTGGCTGGAGGACGACGACACGGACTCGGTGATCACGGCGACAGCCTTCGCTCTCCTGGCCTCTGCTCTGGGCTCGAGGTGGTTCGGCCTCGGCGATGCCGGTCGACGGCTCACACAAAGGCTCCTCCAGCAGTACCTGACGCGGGTGAGCTCCACTCCAGGCACGCCGATATGACGCCGGACCGCCACGGCCTCGGCGTCTACCTGCAGTCCGTCAACGAGGAAGTACAGACACTCAAGATGTCTTCGGAGCTGTGGTTTCGCAGCCCTCCGTTGCACGAGATAAACGTGAACGACAGGTTCGTGCGGTCTCTTGTCGGAGCGGGATTGGAATGGACCGCCTCCGCGTCGACAGCTTGCGGTGAACACGCGGAGTCTCAACCCGACCGGCTGTGGAGCAAATACTGGGACGCGGCCACGCACAGCCGGGACATCGCAGTCCATTTCGGCGCGCCCGGCCATCGGACCCTGCGCGAGTACTTCACGGTCGACACCGGACGAAGCGGCGAAGTCGCCCTTGCCCGTGCACGGCGCACCGTCACGGCGCACTCGCCGGCGGATTACCTGTTGCAGACCATCGACCGCGTTTCCGCCGCAACCGGCGCAGCTCCCGCGCAGTCCTGTCGAAGAGTCATGAGTCTGCTGTCAAGGGATTGGCCGCGATCAGTCCCTGCACACCAGGATCCATCAGGTGCTGCGCTCACCGCTTCTCAGGTGCTGCGCGAGTTCCGCGACTCGGTCGAGGCACGAACATCCGCGCGACGTCGCCCGCACCGCGCGTCGCCCGATCCCGGTACCGGTCCCAATCCCGGTACCGGTGGCCCGTCGGTGCTCCTCACGGCAGCGGAGGCGCGGGAGCTCGCGTCGTCGTACATGCTGGGCCGGTTCTGCTTCACGGCGCAGGAGTGCCTCATGGCCATGAGGCTGGTTGGCACACCAAGGCTGCAAGCCGCACTGTTGGCCGTGCAACTCCAGCTCACCGCCGGCTCCCTCGGGCCGCTCGACAGGCTCGTGACCGCATTCGGGACTCCGCGAGCATTGCTGCCCTTCACGGAGGCGTTCGTCAATCGTCATGGTTACGGTTCGTCGCGACTCTCATTGTCCCCTAATCCCAAGCTGATCACGGTTCTCTGCAACAACGTCGTGCCGGCCATAGCCGGGGAACTGCTCCGGAAAGGCGCTCACGCCGAAGACTTGGACGCCGACACGGTGCGCGCGGGCGTCGTCGCGGCGCGACGGCGTCACGTTTTCGAGATATTGATCGCTTTGTTCGATCGAGTGGACGGTCCGGATCCGAACACAGTGCAGCTGTCCGGTTTCAGCATGCGCGTGTGCCCTGCGCTCGTGCCGTTCACTGCTTTTCTCGAAACATGGCTTCCATACCACTTCGCCAGACTCCCACGAGGCGGGCCTGCGCCCCTCGAGCGGAAGATCGGTGATGTGTGATGTGTGAGTGTTCTGTGGCTGGATGTGGCGCAAGTCCGCATCACAGGTGACGGGTATCAGCCTGGCGGCGGCTCGCAGCGAGCGTATGAACCCAGCCAGGGCGGATGAAACAATCGAGGTCGCGGTAGGTCAGATTCGCACCCTCACACGCGATGGGGAAAAGTACCTCTGGTTCGTGCTGAAACTGTGAGCGCACTGAGGCGGTCGGCCGTTTCCTGGGCCGTCGGCAACCGCATGACGCTCGATGGCCGGCCCACACGGGCCGGGCCGGACCCCGCCCCGGCCCGCGCCAAAGGTCCGCTGTGGCGGCGATGTTCTGCGCGCGCCCGCCTTGTGTCGACGAGGATCGGCTCGAATGGTCCGGCGGTCAGCGTTCGATGACCTCGATGTGATGCTTCAGTTCCCCGGCGATGCGTGCCGTGTCTCCGCCTGCGGGCATGCGCCAGTCCGTTTCGATGCCCGCTTCTACGGCGGGCTCTGAGCTGAAGCGGATCAGGTCCGGGGAGGGAAGGAAGGCGTCGCGGAGCCAGGCGATGAAGACGGCCGCTTCGTCGGCGGTGTTGTCGGTGAGGACGACGGTGTCACGGCCCTCCCCCGCCAAGAACCCCGACGGCTGGAACCTCGACCTGGCCGCCTTCGGCACCGCCCTCGATTCCGCGTTCCCCGAACATGGGGTGGTCGAGCACAACTTCTTCACAGGTAGGATCATCGCGACGCGCCCAGGTCTCTTCCGGAGCCTGCCGCGGCTTTCCGCAGTCACACCCTCCAACGGCCTTCGGCATGTGGGGAGTTCGGTCGACGGAGCAGGCCGGGGAACGGCAGCAGACCGCAGGGGTTCTTCGTCCGCCGCCCTGACCAGGCGATGCGAGCGGGAACCGTCACCGGGCACCAGCGCAGCCTGTTCGGCCGGTGTTCGGGTGGCCGCAGGAGTCCTGCGGCCTTCTCCGGCCCACGGGGTGGCGCGCACGTTCACCGGTCCTCGCTCGTGGGTGAGGACGTTTTTCTTTGGGGGGTTCTGTCATGTCCTACGGTCCTGTCGGTAGACCGGCCGGCGGTCCCGTGCTGCGTTCGGCCAAGAGTCTGGCTGCCGCTGTCTCGATACTGCTCGGTGTCGCCGCGGCGGTGGACATCTTCGCCGTCCGGGCCGGTGTCGGCCTGTACGGCCACCTGGGCAGTGCGCTGACCGGCCAGGCCGTCCACGACGCACACGTCCTGGACGCAGCCGGGAAAGCCCAGATCGGTGCCGTTCTGGTCACGGGGGTCGTCTTCATCACCTGGTTGTACCGGGTACGCGTCAACGCCGAGTACTTCGCACAGGACGTGTGCACCATGGCCCGTGGGTGGGCCATCGGCGCATGGTTCGTCCCCGTCGGCAACCTGTGGCTGCCCTACCGCGTCGCAAGCGAGATCTGGCAAGCCAGCGCCCAGAACGCACCCGACGGCTCCTGGCGCACCATCTCAAAGGCTCTGGTCACCGCCTGGTGGACCCTGGCCATCACCTCCGCGGTCATCGGCCGGGCCGGCTCCATCCTCACCGACTCGGCCATCACCCTCGCCGGCCTGCGTCACGCGGTCGCCCTCACCGCACTCGGCGACCTCCTCAACGCGGTGGCAGCCGTCCTGGCCATCGTGTTCGTCCGCAGACTCACTCGCATGCAACAAGCGCCGCATCCTTCCCCCGCCGCCGTCCGACCGTGGCCGACACCCTGAGCCCTGCCAGGCCCAGCCTCCTGCCGACGGGGAGTCCGGATGTCGCGTGCATCAGGCCATCCGTCAGGACGTCCCAGATGGGCTCGCCTTGTTCTTCCGGAGCACGCCTCAAAACGGCGATGGGCCGTCACGGATCCCGCCGGCAAGCGGCGTCGGGGCGGCCGCATGGCACGCCAAGGTCCCTCACCGCGCGGCGTCGCCCGCCTCGGGCGCAGAACCGCTGTCTGTCGGCGACTGACCGTAACGCGATCGCCCGCCTCACACCAGCCATAGCACAGAAAGCGCATACATGGACGTATCGGCTACCTTCACCTTGTCGCGGCGCCAGCTCCGCATCGCTCTCCGCAACGCACCGGTGATGCGGAGAATGACGATCGCCTTGGCGCTGGTTAGCGTGTTCACGCTGTTGAAAGTGCTCGTGGACGGGAAGATGGGCACGTTCGGTTACGTCTGCCTCGCCGTCCTGGTCCTCGTCCAGGCACTGGGCACACCGATGGCCGCACGCCGTGCCGCCGCCCAGATGCGGGGACCGTGGACCGTGCGGATCACCGACACCAACTATCACCTGCAGACCGCGGTCAACCAGGCAACAGTGCGCTTGGACGCCTACCGCGACGCCCGCTTCCACCGTGGGTTCTGGTACCTGACCAGCCCCACCGGCACCAGCTTCTTTCCCGCTGCTGTGTTCACCACCGACGAACAGGCCCAACTGGCACAGCTGTTCGCCCACCGCCTGCCCCGACGCAAGAGGCCGTGGTACCGCCCCTACTCCTGACCGGTACGAGGCCGCATGTCTGAGCTTGACTCTGTCGTGACCTTCCTCAGCTACGCCGAACTCGGGCGGAAAATGCGCGGGCCCGAATTCGACCCGGATTCGACCCGGATTCGACCCGGGAGCTTTGTTCAGCGCGAAAAAATTGCCTCTGACCTGCGGAAATAAGAGCGGCAGACGAGTCGGGCTGTACGCCGGGTTCTGTCCCGAAGGGTCCTCGCGGGCCCTTCGGTGACGGCCATCCATCTAGGGCCGGCGTTGCCGCCGGCCTCGTGCGGTCTACCCGCGGACTCGGGCGGGCAGCCCTCAAGCGTCCGCGCAGAGCCGCCTGTGACAGCGGCTCCTTTTGACCTTGCTCCAGGTGGGGTTTACCTAGCTGCCCAGGTCACCCTGGGCACTGGTGGTCTCTTACACCACCGTTTCACCCTTACCGAGGACCGAGATCCCCGGCGGTCTGTTTTCTGTGGCACTGTCCCGCGGGTCACCCCGGGTGGCCGTTAGCCACCACCTTGCCCTGTGGAGCCCGGACGTTCCTCGGGGAGGTCCACCAGGGCCTCCACGCGGCCGTCCGCCCGGCTCGTCTGCCGTATCGACCATGGTACCGGGCGCCTGCCGCGCCCCGGTCCGGAGGCCTGTCCCGCGGCGGCGAGCACCGAGCCCGCCAGGATCAGGGCGAAGGCGGCGAGGATCCCGGCCGTGAGGCGTTCTTCCAGGAAGAGTGCTCCCGCCGCCACCGCGATCGCCGGATTGACGTACGTGATGACGGTCGCCCGGGCCGGCCCGGCCTCCTTGATCAGCTCCAGGAAGGCCACGAAGGCCACGGCCGTGCAGATCACGCCGAGGCCGGCCAGCGCGGCCAGGACCGGTGCGGACGGTACGCCGGCCGGCCGGCCGGCCGCGGCCGCCGGGGCGTAGACCAGCGCTGCAAGGGTCAGGCAAGGCGCGGTGAGCTGGAGCGAGGGGACATCCTTGAGGTGCCGGGCGGCTATCAGCGGTGCGGTCGCGTATCCGAGGACCGTCAGCAGCACCTCCGCCAGCGAACGCGCGTCGCCACCGGTCAGATGCGGGACCGTGAGGACCGCGACGCCGCCCAGGCCGAGTGCGAGCCCGGCCACCCGCCGCACGCCCAGCCGCTCGGTGTCGCCGAAGAACCGGGCCAGGACCAACCCGACGATCGGTACGCCCGCGATCAGCAACCCGGCCGTGGAACTGGACAGATGCCGTTCGGCGTCGGTGAGTGTGAACCAGGGGCCCATGATCTCGATGCACGCGAAGGCCAGCATGGGCCGCCAGTGCGCCCGTACGACCCGGGGCAGGCCCCCTTGCCGTACCGCGAAGGGGAGCAGGAGTGCGGCGCCCAGCGCACAGCGCGTGAACACCACCACGGACGGGGACACGGCATCCACCGCCACCTTGATCATCAGATAGGGGATGCCCCAGACCACTCCCATCAGGGAGAACAGAAGCCAGCCGCGTGCAGTCATACGCCGAGTTTCGGCCGCGTCAGGCCTGCGTGTCTTGAACGCTGTTGCGGTACGCCGTCGTGGCCACGCCCGCGCGGTACGCCGCCGGGGTCACCCCGAGCACCCGCCGGAACCACCGCGTCAGATGCGCCTGGTCGGCGAAGCCCACGAGCTCGGCGACCTCGGCCGGACGCACTCCGCGCTCCAGCAGTCCGCGGGCCCGGGACACCCGGTACTGGGCGAGCCAGGCGTACGGCGGTATCCCCATCGTCGTACGGAAGGCGCGCAGAAGCTGGTACCGGGACAGGCCCAGGTCGGCGGCGAGGTCGGCGAGGGAGGGCGGGGCGGCCAGTTCGTCGGCCAGGCGGTCACGTACGACGTGGGCGACGGACGCGGCGCCGGGGACCGTGTCGGAGACCGGACGGGCGGCGGAGTGGCGGCGGGCGAGAGCCGTGAGCAGCCACGGCAGCCGGGACTCGGCCTCCAACGGGTCGGGGCAGGCGCTGAGTTCGGTGTGCGCGAGACGGAATGCGGCGGCCAGCTCGGGGTCGTCGAGGAGCGGTTCGCGAAAGTGCGGGGGTCCGCCGAGGGTGCCGTCGGCGAGCAGTGCGGGGTCCGCGTACAGGGCGCGGTAGGCGTAGCCGTCGGTTGCGGTGGCCGGGCCGCCGGTGTGCATCTCGCCGGGGGCCAGGACGACGATGGAGCCCGGGCCGGTGCGGATGTGGCCCCCGCGGTAGTCGATGACCTCCGAGCCGCCGACGCAGACTCCGATGGTGAACTCCTCGTGGGCGTGCGGGGCGTAGACGTGCTTGTCGAAGCGGGCGGTGAGAAGGTCGAGCGGCGGGCCGCAGCGGCCGAGGCGCGCCCTGGTCCACCAGGCCTGTTCCCGCGTGCTCACCGTGTCCCCTTCCATTCCCCGCCAGGCGGTGTCGGACACCGCCTGGGATGCAACGCCTGGAGGCCCCGTTTCCATGCCGCGTACCTCCGGTACGCCTCCGTCGGCGCCCGCAGCCAGCCGGGGGCACGAGTCCCGGCGGCCTCCAGGGCCTCGGCCGGAACCTGCCGCACAGCGCCCCACGGCCGGGGCCCGGGTGATGGGCGCGGCCGTGGTGCGGACGGTCGACGTCGTGACAGCCGGGTGCCCCGGCCGCCCGGAGCCGGCGGGGCTGTTGGTGCGACCGGACGGGTTCACGCGGTGGGCCACGGGCACGGGCCCGGGCTCCGGGCCCGCCGGGGATCCGGGGCAGACACTCGGCGACGCTCCGGAGCGGTGGTCCGGGGCGGCGGCCCCTGTGTGAGAGCCCCCGTGCTGCTGCGCGACTGGCAGGTGCTGCACGGGGTGATGCTGTTCCTGGACGTCTACGCCGTCGTCTTCGTCGTCGCCCTGCACGCGGCCTCCGTGGTCCGCCCGCACGTCCTGGACGCCGTCTGTCTGCGGGTCCGCCGCGCCGTCCATGTCGATCTGCGCATACCGCTGGAGCGGATCGCGACCGTGCGCCACGAGCTGGTGACCACGCACGGGCGCGCCGACGGCGAACTGAACCTCCCCGTCGGCTCCCAGACGTCCGTAACGCTCGAACTCACCGAGCCGGTCGCTTACTTCACCCTTTTCGGCCGCAGGCGGGAGGTCTGCGTCGTCCGCGTGCACGTCGACGACGCCGACCGTTTCGTCCGAGCGGTCGTACCGACGGGGGCCCGGGGACCGAGCCCCGGGGACGGAACCGCGTCGGCGGGACCCCGTAATCTGGCGCAGGCCCCACCACTCGTCCTCGAGGAGAATCCGTGCTCGTCCTGCTGCCGCCCTCCGAAAGCAAGGCGTCCTCGGGGCGTGGCGCCCCGCTGAAGCTGGAGTCGCTGTCGCTGCCGGGACTGACCGCCGCGCGTGAGGCCGTCCTCGAGGAGCTGGTCGGGCTGTGCGAGGGCGACGAGGACAAGGCACGCGAGGTGCTGGGGCTCAGTGAGGGGCTGCGCGGCGAGGTCGCCAAGAACGCCGGGCTGCGGACCGCGGGGGCGCGGCCGGCCGGGGAGATCTACACCGGTGTCCTCTACGACGCCCTGGACCTCTCCTCGCTCCCCACGGCGGCCAAGCGGCGCGCGTCCGCGTCCCTGCTGGTCTTCTCCGGGCTGTGGGGCGCGGTCCGCGTGACGGACCGCATCCCCTCGTACCGCTGCTCGATGGGTGTGAAACTGCCCGGGCTCGGCGCGCTGGGTGCGTACTGGCGTACGCCGATGTCCGCGGCCCTGCCCGAGGCCGCCGGCGACGGCCTGGTGCTCGATCTGCGCTCCTCCGCGTACACGGCCGCGTGGAAGCCCAAGGGCGAGGTCGCGGGGCGGACTGCGACCGTGCGGGTGCTGCACTCCCAGATCGTCGACGGGGTGGAGAAGCGGTCGGTCGTCAGCCACTTCAACAAGGCGACGAAGGGGCGGATCGTCCGCAGTCTGCTGACGGCGGGGACCACGCCCAGGGACCCCGCGGAGCTGGTGGAGGCGCTCCGGGACCTGGGGTACACGGTGGAGGCCGAGGCACCGGCCAGGGCGGGAAGGAGCTGGTCGCTGGACGTTGTGGTGACGGAGATCCACTGACCGTGTCGGGGACCGCCAGGGCTGGACGTTCCCGCTGGCCTGGGCAGTCGTAGAAACAGCCGTTGGGCAGTCCTAGGTTCCGTTGGGCAGTCGTAGCAGCCGTTGGGCAGCCACAGCGGTCGTTGCAACCTGTGCAACGACCTTTGCGCATGCTGCACACCCCGGGCAGGATGAGGCCATGGCCTCACCGCTGCCCCCGTCGCCGTCCGCGGCCTCGGTCCTGGACCTCGCGCCCGTCGTCCCCGTCGTCGTCGTGCGGGACCCCGCCGACGCCGTACCGCTCGCGCGGGCGCTGGTGGCGGGCGGGCTGCCCGCGATCGAAGTGACGCTGCGCACGCCGGCCGGCCTCGGCGCGATCCGGGCGGTCGCGGACCAGGTCGCGGGCGCGGTGGTCGGGGCGGGCACGGTCATCACTCCCGGGCAGGTGGCCGCCTGCGTGGCTGCGGGCGCGCGCTTCCTGGTCAGCCCCGGATGGACGGACGCGCTGCTGGCGGCGATGCAGGCGTCCGGAGTGCCGTTCCTGCCGGGGGTGTCGACCACCTCGGAGGTCGTGGCGCTCCTTGAACGGGGCGTGCGGGAGATGAAGTTCTTCCCCGCGCAGGCGGCGGGCGGCACCGCATATCTGAAGTCGCTGGCCGGACCGCTCCCGCAGGCCCGCTTCTGCCCGACGGGCGGGATCGGCCCGGCCGACGCCCCGGAGTATCTGGCCCTGCCCAACGTCGGCTGCGTGGGCGGGACTTGGATGGTCCCGCAGGACGCGCTCGCTGCGCATGACTGGGCACGCGTCGAGCGGCTGGCGCGGGAGGCTGCGGGGCTGCGCCGCCCGCTCAGCGCAGGTGGGACGTGTCGTTGAGCAGGCGCAGGCTGGCGTTGCCGTCCGCGTAGTACGCCACCGCGGTCAGGGAGGCGGCGGACAGCTCCATGCGGAACAGCGCCTGCGGGGGTGCGCCGAGCGCAAGCCGGACCAGGGTCTTGACGGGCGTGACGTGCGAGACGAGCAGCACCGTGCGGCCCGCGTACGAGGCGATCAGCTTGTCCCGCGCGGCGGCGACCCTGCGGGCGACGGCCGCGAAGCTCTCGCCGCCACCGGTGGGCGCGGCCTCCGGATCGGCCAGCCAGGCGTCCATCTCCCGCGGGTACCGCTCGCGGACCTCGCCGAACGTCAGGCCCTCCCAGGCGCCGAAGTCGGTCTCGCGCAGCCCGTCCTCGACACTCACCCCGAGACCCAGGCGGGCGGCGACGATCCCGGCGGTCTCCCGGCAGCGGGCGAGGGGCGAGGAGACGACGGCCCGGACGGTCCCCCGCGCGGCGAGCGCACCGGCGACGAGCTCGGCCTGGCGTCGGCCGACTTCGGAGAGGGACGGGTCGCCGCCGCCGCTGCCGGAGAACCGTTTGAGGGGGGTGAGGGGCGTCTCGCCGTGACGCAGCAGGACGAAGGTGGTGGGGGTGCCGAGGTCGGGCGGAGCGGAGGCGACGTTCCGGGCGGCCCGGACCTCGGCCGTCACTGCACCGCCGCCGGAAGGCTCAGCCGCGCTCACAGCCGCTTTCGCGGCCACACCGGCAGGCGCGTTCGCAGCCACACCGGCAGGCGCGTTCACACGCGCGTTCGCAGCGCTCATGGTCTGCGCGCCCGGCTGGTCCGCCTCGCCACGCCCGGCCGGTGCGCGCGTGGCGGTGCCCGTCAGAGCCGCCCGCACCCGTGCCGCGCCGACGGTCGCTTCACCCGGGGTGCCCAGCTCCTCGGCTGCCGTCAGGCCCGGGATGCCGGTGGTCCCGGACCCCGTCACGCCCGACCGGGACGGCTCCCACCGCTCCCCCCGGCTCCCCGCGTCCATCGCCTCGTTGGCCAGACGGTCCGCGTGCTTGTTGCGGTCGCGCGGGATCCACTCGTAGGTGACCCGGTCGCCGGGGAAGACGGCGGCGGCCTGCATCGCCAGGGGCCTCATGGCCGGGTGCTTGATCTTCCAGCGGCCCGACATCTGCTCCACGACGAGCTTGGAGTCCATACGGACGTGGACGCGCGCGGCCGGGTCCAGGTCATGCGCCGCGCGCAGCCCGGCCAGCAGTCCCCGGTACTCCGCAACGTTGTTGGTGGCGACGCCGATGAACTCGGCCCGTTCCGCCAGCGTTTCGCCCGTCGCGGCGTCGCGCACCACCGATCCATAGCCCGCGGGCCCCGGGTTGCCCCGGGACCCGCCGTCGGCCTCGACGATGAACTCCCGCACGTCGTACGCCTCTTACAGGCCCGACTCGGACGTGCGCACCAGGATGCGGCGGCAGTTCTCGCAGCGGACGACCGTGTCGGGGGCGGCCGCGCGGATCTCGTTCAGTTCGGTGATCGCCAGCTCCTGGCGGCAGCCCTGGCAGGTGCGCTGGTACAGCTTGGCCGCGCCGATGCCGCCCTGCTGCTCGCGCAGCTTGTCGTAGAGCTTGAGCAGGTCCGCGGGGACGGAACCCGCGATGACCTCGCGCTCCTTCGTCACCGACGCGGCCTCGCCGTCGATCTCCTCGAAGGCCGCGTCCCGGCGCGCCGTGGCGTCGTCGATCTTCGACTGCACCGACGCGACCCGCCCGGTCAGCTCGGCGACCCGCTCCTGCGCGCCCTCGCGGCGCTCCATCACCTCCAGGACGACGTCCTCCAGGTCGCCCTGGCGCTTGGCGAGCGAGGCGATCTCGTGCTGGAGGTTCTCCAGGTCCTTCGGGGAGGTGACCGCGCCGGAGTCGAGGCGCTGCTGGTCACGGGCGGCGCGCTGGCGCACCTGGTCCACGTCCTGCTCCGCCTTCGTCTGCTCGCGGGCGGTGTCGCTCTCCTCGGTCTGCGCGGCCACCAGCAGGTCGCGCAGCTGGGTGAGGTCCTTGGTCAGCGACTCGATCTCGGCGTGCTCGGGCAGGGACCTCCGCCGGTGCGCGAGCTGCTGCAGGCGTACATCGAGGGACTGGACGTCGAGGAGTCGGATCTGGTCGGCGGGCGCGGCGTTCAGTTGGGGGCTCCCGGGGCATCGGAGGAGGCGCGCGAAGCGCTCCTTGGAGGGGTGGTGGCGGGCGACGGGTGGGAGGACGCCGCGTGGGCGGTCCAGGGGTCGGTGACCGTCTTCGAGACATGGACGCGAAGGTCCCATCCGTACCGGTCGGAGATCTCGTCGAGTTGGGTGGCGGCCAGCTCGCACCAGGGCCATTCGGTGGCCCAGTGCGCCGCGTCGAGCAGCGCGAGAGGACTGTGGGCGCGAGCCGCCATGAACTCTGACGCCGGGTGGTGGCGCAGGTCCGCGGTGAGGAAGGCGTCGACGCCGGCCACGCGGACATCGTCGAACAGGCTGTCGCCGGAGCCGCCGCTGACGGCGACCGTGCGCACCGTCGCCCCGGGGTCGCCGGCGACGCGGATGCCCTGCGCGGTGGCAGGCAGCCGCTCGGCGGCGCGTGCGGCCAGCTCGCGGACGGTCAGCGGGTGGTCGAGCTCGCAGACACGGCCGAGGCCCCGGCGGCCCTCCGGGTCGGTCGGGTCCGGGACGAGGGGTCGGACGACCCGCAGGTCGAGCGCGCCGGCGAGGGCGTCGCTGACACCGGGGTCGGCGCGGTCGGCGTTGGTGTGGGCGACGTGCAGCGCGATGTCGTTCTTGATGAGGGTGTGCACCACACGGCCCTTGAAGGTGGAGGCCGCCACCGTCGTCGTACCACGCAGATAGAGCGGGTGGTGGGTGACCAGCAGGTTCGCTCCCAGTTTCACCGCCTCGTCGACGATCTCCTGGACCGGGTCGACGGCGAAGAGGACCCGGGCGACCTCTTGGTCGGGGTCGCCCACGACCGTGCCGACCGCGTCCCAGGACTCGGCCCGCTCGGGGGGCCACAGGGTCTCCAGCGCGGCGATGACTTCAGACAGACGGGGCACGGGGAAAGGCTACCTGCCCCGGGTCCGTGCCCCACCTGTCGCGGGTCCTTCCACCAGTCCGGACTTCCGGGCGAGCGCTCCGCACGGCGCGGAGGGGTGTGTGCGGATGGGGCGCGCGCCCCCTCGTGCAGCACATCCGCCCCCATTTCCTCAGGCGAACCCCGGGACGAACACCCTTATGTGTGAAGCGTCCACCCAGGGGTGTCACGTCTGTGCGTACGAAAACTAGCTTCGTCGCCGGAGGTGACCGAACGATGACGGTCTGTGCTCTCACGTCCACCACGGCGAACGGTTACGAGGGGGCGGCCCGGCCCGGATGCGTGATCACCGCGGACGGGTCCTACGCGGCGCGCCTCGCCCTGGACGGCGAGTCCTGGTATCCGGAGCGCTGGACCCTGGACGGCCCGGAACCCTACGCGGTACCGCTGCCCGGCAACCAGCCGGAGGAGCCCGGTACGGAAGTGCAGCCGATGGCCGACGGCCGGGTGCTGATCCACCGTGTCGTGGCCGGGCGACACCTGTTCTCGCTGCTGTACCCGACGGGGCCGGGGACCGGCGAACTGCAGCTGGGCTCGGTGGACTGCCCGGACGGCGCGACCCGGCTGTGGCTGCTGCCGCCCGCGCCGACGGGGGACCGCGCGTTCGCGCTCATGGCGGGCCCGGTGTCCACGACGGTGTGGCTGGTGGCGGGCGGGCGGTTCGGGCCCGAGCAGCTGGCTCAGGTGCCGGGCCGGTGCTCGGGCGGGGTGTGGCTGGACCGCGTGGACCGGATGCTGGCCCTGGACCGCACACCGGACGGGGGCCCCACGAAGACGGTGGTGGTGGATTTGGCGCGGGGCGGGGAGGTGTCGCCGCTGCTGCAGATCGCGGACGGGAGCGACGACCGGTTGCTGCTCGCGGATGCGGACAGCGGTCTCCTGCTGATCCGCTCGGACGCGCCGTCCCCGGGCCACGGCAGGCTGGGCTGGGGGGTGTTGGGAAGCATGCTGCCGGTACGTTTTCCCGAGTGCCTGCAGCTGGACGGGCCGGTGACCCCCTTCGCGATCCAGCCGGGACAGGCGCTGATGCCGGAGAGCTGCGCGGTGGCGCTGCGGATCGGCGGCGCGTCGGGCAGCTGGGTCGGGGTGTGGTGTCCGGCGGAGGGCCGGGTCCATCATCTGGCGCCTCCCGAGGGGTGGTTGGCGGGGGCGGGGCTGTGGACGCCGGACGGGATGCTGCGGCTGCCGTATGCGACGGCGGCGGTGCGGTGCGGGGTGGCGGGGGTGTGGGCGCCCGCGGGGACGACCGGTCCCGGGACGCGGACGGCGGGCGAGTGGGCGGTTCCGGAATCCACGGAGCGTACGGAGCGGACGCACCAGGCGGCCGCGCGGCCGGTGCCGTTGCAGCAGGCGCCGTTGTGGAGGCGGGTGGAACCGGAGGAGGTTCCCCTGGTGATGCTCCGCGAGACGCCGCCGGTGACCGGGCTGCGGCTGGAGCGGCGGGAGAGGAACGGACACGGCGCGACACCCCTGACCCCCGACGCGTCTGTCAGTGCGGCCCGTTAGACTCGCCCGGCTGTACGAAGGATCATGTTGACGGGGTGAACACTTCCGATGAGCGACATCAGTACCACAACGCTTCCGCCTGCCGAGGCCCAGGAGAACCCGGGGCACGGCCGGCACCGCGGGCCGGTCTCCGCCGAGGACCACGAGGCGGCTCCGCACGGCCGGCACCGCAAGCCGTCCGAGCAGTCCGGACAGACCGGCACGGCGGCCTGACGTCACGGGGAACCACACACTGACGGGGCGTCAACTCCTCTGATCGAGACCGGTTGCCGCACCCGCACGGCCCCGCCCGTTCCCTGACGGGCGGGGCCGTTCCGTGTGTGCTGCCCCTGGGCGCGCGGGACCGTTCCGCCCGGGCTCCCCGGATTGACGGGTCCGCCCTTCGCGTGCCTCCCTCGACGGCGTCCGATCGCTCAGTGGTCCGCCGACGCCCGGCCGTGCCTGAGCCCGAGTACCTCCACCGCCCCGAACGTCTCGCCCTTCGGCCGCTGCGCATAGTGCTCGGTCAGCAGCGCGTCGAGTTCGTCGTAGGTGAAGGCGTCCTGCTTCGTGTCGAACCTGGCCCGCACCCGGGGCCGTTCGACGATCGCCACCATGCCGCCGTGCACGACGAGGAGCTGTCCATTTATCTGTGCGGCCGCGGGTGAGGCCAGATAGCCGACGAGGGGGGCGACATGCTCGGGGGCCAGCGGGTCGAGACCTTCGCCCGGCTCGTCGAGCCCGGCGAAGACGTCCTCGGTCATCCGGGTCCGGGCGCGCGGGCAGATCACGTTCGCCGTCACTCCGTACTTGGCGAGGGCGAGGGCCGTCGAGGTGGTGAGGCCCACGATCCCGCCCTTGGCCGCCGCGTAGTTGGGCTGCCCGGCAGAACCCGCCAGGAACGCCTCGGAGGAGGTGTTCACGATCCGCCCGTACACGGGCCCGTCCGCCGCCTTGGACCGCGCCCGCCAGTGCGCGGCGGCGAAGCGGGTCGTGTTGAAGTGGCCCTTGAGATGGACACGGATGACGGAGTCCCACTCGCCCTCGGACATCGAGAAGACCATACGGTCGCGCAGGATGCCCGCGTTGTTGACCAGCACGTCCAGCCGGCCGAACTCGGCGACCGTCAACTCGACCAGTTCACGGGCCTGTTCGAAGTCGGCGACGTCCCCGGTGTGGGCAACGGCCCGCCCGCCCGCCGCGCGGATCTGGGCGGCGACCGCCTCGGCCGGGGCCGCGGACGCCTCGCCCGAGCCGTCCCGGCCCGGCTGCCCGTAGTCGTTGACGACGACGGCCGCGCCGAGCCGAGCCAGCTCCAGCGCCTCCGCGCGGCCCAGCCCCCGGCCCGCGCCCGTGACGACCGTGGACAGCCCATCGAGTGGCAGTGACATCGGATCCCCTTCACTCCAGGCACTACGGGTGGGTTCAACTCCAGGCATTACGAGTGCGTCCGACCCCGGGCAAGCCGGGCGGGTCCGACCCCGGGCAAGACGGGCGGGTCCGACCCCGGGCAAGACGAGTGGGTCCGACCCGAGGCAGGACGGGCGGGTTCAGATCTCGATGCACGTACGCAGCGCCGTACCCGTCCGCATCTGGTCCAGAGCCTCGTTGATCTCGGCGAACGGCACCCGGTGGGTGATCAGGCCCGCCAGATCGATGCGCCCGGCGCGCCAGAGGGCGATGGCCCGCTCGTAGGAGCGCACCACGTCCCCGCCGCCGTACAGGGACGGCAGGATCCGCTTCTCGTCGAAGAACAGCTCGAACATGTTGAGCCGGAGGAAGTCGTCCATGGCGCCCGCGCCGACCACGACGAGCGTGCCGCCGCGCCGCGTGTTCTCGTACGCCGTGCGGGCCGTGGCCGACCTGCCGACGACCTCGAAGACGTAGTCGAAGCCCTCGCCGCCGGTGACCTGCTGCTTGGCGTCCGGCAGTTCGTCGGGCGACACCGCCTTCGTGGCGCCGAACCTGAGGGCGGACTCGCGGCGCGAGACGACCGGGTCGACGGCGACGATCTCCGCCGCGCCCCTGAGCCGCGCGCCCTGGATCGCGGAGATGCCGACTCCCCCGCAGCCGATGACGGCGACGGACGAACCGGCCTCCAGGTCCGCGGTGTTGAGCGCGGCACCGAGCCCGGTCGTCACCCCGCAGCCGATGAGCGCGGCAATGTCGAAGGGCACGTCGTCCGGGATCGGCACCGCGCAGCCCGCGTCGACGACGACCTCCTCGGTGAAGGTGCCGGTGCCCGCGAAGCCGAAGACGTCACCGCCGGGGCGCTTGAAATTGGGGGTGCCCGCGTTCATGAACCCCGCCAGGCACAGCTCGGTCTGGCCGCGCCGGCACGCGGGACAGGCTCCGCAGGCCGGCAGCCAGCAGACGACCACACGGTCACCGGCCTTCAAGTGGCCGACTCCCTCGCCGACTTCGAGGATCTCGCCGGCGCCCTCATGGCCGGGTACGAAGGGAGCGGGCTGCGGCAGTACGCCGTTCATCGCGGACAGGTCCGAGTGGCACAGCCCGGTGGCGCGCACCCGGATCCTGACCCTGCCGGGGCCGAAGCCCGTCGCCTCGACGTCGTCGAGGACCTCCAGCTTGTCCTGGCCGATCTCGTGCAGTACGGCTGCGCGCATGGTGCGGCTCCCCTCGAGGACTCGGTGGCTCAGGAGTGTTCGACGATCGTGTCGGTGAGGACCGGCGCGTCGTCCCGCTCGACCGCGCTCACGGCCGCGCGCACCTCCCCCTTCCGCCGCCACAGGCGGATGCGCAGGGTCTCGCCCGGGAAGACGACGCCGGCGAAGCGCGTGGAGTAGGTGCGGACGCGGGTCACGTCCCCGTCGAGCAGCGTGTCGACGACCGCCTTCAGCGTCATCCCGTAGGTGCACAGGCCGTGCAGAATGGGCCGCTCGAACCCGGCGAGCTTGGCGAACTCGGGGTCGGCGTGCAGCGGGTTGCGGTCGCCGGAGAGCCGGTAGAGAAGGGCCTGGTCCTCGCGGATCCGCCGCTCGACCACCTTCTCGGGTTCGCCGACGGGCGCCTCGAGACGGGTGAAAGGCCCCCGGTCGCCGCCCCAGCCGCCCTCTCCTCGTACGTAGATCTGCGCGTCGTTGGTCCACAGCGGGCCCTCGGCGTCTGTGACATCCGTGCGCATGACGAGTACGGCGGCCTTGCCCTTGTCGTACACGGCCGCGATACGGGAGGTGGCCCTCGCCCTGCCCTCGGCCGGGATGGGGCGATGGATCTCCAGGGTCTGACCGCCGTGCAGGACACGGGCGAGGTCGACGTCCACACCGGGCATGGACAGGCCGCCGATGACGCCCGGGGAGCCCGCGCCCGCGACGGTGGCGAAGCTCGGCAGGACGTGCAGCCGGGACTCCAGGGTGTAGCGCAGCTCGCCGGGGTCGGTGGCGGGGACTCCCGCGCCGATGCCGAGGTGGTAGAGCTGGACGTCCTTGGGGGTCCAGGTGAGTTCACCGGTCCGTGGCTCGGCCGCGAGGGCCGTGGCTGCGTCGATGGGCATGTGACTCCTGAGAGGTCCAAGACCCCGGTGCGGCCGTCCGCACCGTCGGCCGCACCGAGGTCGTCACGGGCCGGAATGGAACGCGTTCCAGTCCGGCGCCCCCTGTATAGCCCAGCGCTCCTTCGTTGTGAAGGCTCCTGACGTCGTGTCAGGTCAAGGGGCGATGTGCGCCGTGACATTTGTCCTGCCGGAGTCCGTACAGGAGCATCTGCCGCCGGGCGCCCCGCTCTCCGTACCGTCGACGTCATGACGAAGACGACTGGGACACCGCCCGCGGTGTCCTTCACGGGGGCGGTCAGGACCTACGGCGCCCTACGCGCGATCGACGGCGTCGATCTGGAGATCGCGACCGGCGAGACGGTCGCGCTGCTCGGCCGCAACGGCGCCGGGAAGTCCACGACGATCTCGCTGCTGCTCGGCCTGAACGAGCCCGACGAGGGCACGGTGGAACTCTTCGGCGGGCCCCCGGAGCGCGCCGTGCGCGCGGGCCGGGTGGGAGCCATGCTGCAGGAGGCGCGGGCGGTGCCCCGGGTCACCGTTCGCGAGCTGGTCGCCTTCGTGGCCGGCCGCTACCCGGCCCCCCTGCCCGTCGCGCGGGCCCTTGAGCTGGCCGGGATCGCGGACCTCGCCGGGCGGCGCGTGGACCGGCTCTCGGGCGGGCAGACCCAGCGGGTGCGGTTCGCGGTGGCGCTCGCCGGCGACCCCTCACTTCTCGTCCTCGACGAGCCGACGGCGGCCCTGGATGTGGAGGCACGGCACGTCTTCTGGACGTCGATGCGGGCGTACGCCCGCCGTGGTCACACCGTCCTCTTCTCCACCCACTACCTGGAAGAGGCGGACGCGCACGCGGACCGGATCGTCGTCATCGACCGCGGCCGGGTCGTCGCGGACGGCACGGGCGAGCAACTGCGGCGGGCCGCCGGCGGCAATCTGGTCTCCGTCGACCTGGCCGGCCGGGGCACGGAGGGCCTGGGTCTGCTGCCCGGCGTGCGGTCGGTGGAGGTGCGCGGGGACCGGGCGCTGCTGCGCACGGACGACTCCGACGCCACGGTGGTCGCCCTGGCCCGGCTGGGCGCGATACGGGGCCTGGAGGTCACCCCGGCGTCGCTGGACGACGCGTTCCTGGCTCTGACGGCACCCGAGACGGAGACGGTGTGATGCTGGATTATCTGCGGCTCGAGGTGCGCCGGACGCTGCGCGACGTGGGCTTCGTGATCGGCGGGATCGCGATGCCGGTGATGATGTATCTGCTCTTCACCAACATCGGCGCGAACGACGGCGCATGGAAGACGGCTTCCATGGTGGGCATGGCCGCGTACGGCGCGGTCGGCTCGGCGCTGAACACCGGCGGCGGGGTGGCCGAGGACCGTGCGATCGGCTGGCTGCGGCAGCTGAGGGTGACCCCGATGACCCCGCGCCAGGTCGTCGCAGGCCGGGCGCTGACCGGTTCGGTGACCGTGCTGCCCGCGATCGTCGCGGTGCTCACGGCGGGCGCTCTGGTCAACGGCGTACGGCTGGCGGTCTGGCAGTGGGCGGCTCTCGCGCTGCTGCTGTGGCTCGGTTCGCTCCCCTTCACCCTGCTCGGTCTCGGCAACGGCTACCGGCTGACCGCGCAGACCACGGGCGTGGTGAACATGGTCTGCAACCTGGGGCTCGCGGTGCTCGGCGGCCTGTGGTTCCCGACGGCCCTGTTCCCCGGCTGGCTGCGCTCGGTGTCCGCGTACACACCGACGCACCGCTTCGCCCAACTCGGCACGTCGGTCGCCGACGGACACGCCCCGGCCGTCGGTGCGGTCCTCGTGCTCGCGGCCTGGTCGGGGGCGTTCGGTTCGTACGCTGTTCTGGCGTACCGCCGGGCCGGGCGGAACGTCTGAACGGGGGGAGCGGGAACATGTCGTGGTCGCAGAAGTTCGCGGGGCACGTGGAGACATGGCGGGCGGCGCTCGAGGAAGGGCGGCGGCAGCAGCGCCACTACCAGGAGAACAAGGCGCGCCTCAAGGCCGAGCACCGGGCCGCGTGCAAGGCCGGGAAGGTCGACGAGCATCCGGGCCCGCCTCCCACCGGTTTCACCCTGCTTCCATGGCTGCTGATGGGGATGGGCGCCTTCTCCAACATCTTCCAGGGCAAGACCCCGAACCCGTGGATCGGGGGGACGGGCCTGCTCGCCTTCAACTCCCTGTACATCTACTTGGTGTTCCGCGCTTTCGACAAGAGGACGCGCGAGGCCGTCTCCACTCGGGTGGCCCTCGGGCTGATGACCGTGGTGACCTGCGGGCTCGCCATCGGCTACGGCGGCAACTGGCTGCTGTTCTTCCCGCTGCTGGGCCTGGCGGCCGGCGCGGTCCTGCGCGGACCGCGCCTGCGCCAACTCGGTACGGTAGTGGCCGTGCTGGCGGGCGCGGTCTCCGGCGTCCGCGACGGCTGGAGCGGGCTCAACATCGCCTATGCCACCTGGATCTCGACCTGGGTGACGGCGGCGATCCTGTCCCTCTCCGAGGCCGTACGGGAGCTGCGCGCCGCCCGCGAGGAGCTGGCCCGGCGCGCGGTGGAGAAGGAACGCATGCGCTTCTCGCGCGATCTTCACGACCTGCTGGGCCACACCCTCTCGGTGATCGTGGTGAAGTCGGAGGCGGCCCGCCGGCTGGCCCCCCGCGATCTGGAGGCGGCACTGGCACAGGTGACGGACATCGAGTCGGTCGGCCGCCAGGCGCTCACCGAGATCCGCGAGGCGGTGACGGGCTACCGCGAGGGCAGTCTGACCACGGAACTGGACCGTGCCCGCTCGGCCCTGACCGCCGCCGGCATCGAACCCGTCGTACGCCGGTCCGGTGCTCCCCTGGTGCCCCAGACCGAGGCACTGCTCGGCTGGGTGGTACGGGAGGCGGTCACCAACGCCGTACGCCACAGCGGCGCGAACCGCTGCGGGATCACCGTCGACAGTACGGCCGAACGCGTCCGGCTGACGGTCTCCGACAACGGCGACGGCGAGCCCTCGGCACCGGCCCCCGCGGGTGTCGGCGGGACCGGTCTGAAGGGCCTGACCGAGCGGCTCACGGCGGCGGGCGGCTCCCTGCGGGCCGGCCCGTCGCCGCGCGGCGGCTTCAAGGTCACCGCCGAACTCCCGGTGGAGTCCGAACTCCCCGGCCGGCCGCCGTACGCCCTACGCGCGGCGGCCACGGCGCCCACGACCGACTGACGACCCGGCTCGCGTCGTCCGCCCATGACGTGGCGCCGTCGCAGGTGTTGGCGCCACCGGGGGCCGCCCGGGCGGGCGCGCACGCCCCGTACGCTTGGCCTCGTGGATGAGATCCCTCCCCGTCACAGGCCGGTGAAATGCATCAGGGTCCTGCTCGCCGAGGACCAGGGCATGATGCGCGGCGCCCTCGCACTGCTGCTCGGCATGGAGGAGGACATCGAGGTCGTCGCACAGGTCGCGGCAGGCGACGCGATCGTGGACGCCGCCTTGGCCCACCGCCCGGACGTGGCCCTGCTGGACATCGAACTGCCGGGGATGAGCGGCCTGGACGCGGCGGCCGTGCTGCGCGAACGGGCCCCGGACTGCCGGGTGTTGATCCTCACCACCTTCGGCCGCCCGGGCTATCTGCGCCGTGCCATGGAGGCGGGCGCCGCGGGCTTCCTGGTCAAGGACGGGCCGGTGGAGGATCTGGCCGCCGCGATCCGGCAGGTGCTGGCCGGCGAGACGGTCGTCGACCCCGCGCTCGCCACGGCCGCGCTCAGTGCCGGTCCCAACCCGCTGACCGTGCGTGAGTGCGACGTCCTGAAGGCCTCCGTGGACGGGGCGACGGTGGCCGACATCGCGGCCAGGCTCCATCTTTCCGAGTCCACGGTTCGCAACTACCTCTCCTCCGCCATCGGCAAGACGGGCACCCGCAACCGCATGGAGGCGATGCGGGAGGCCCGGCAGCAGGGGTGGCTCTAGTACTGCAACGGTGTTCGCCGCGCCTGGTGGCCGAAGAGGTCTCGGCCGATCAGGCGGGCCCGTCCAGGCTGACATAGCACGTGTAATTGCTCCCAGGGTCCTCCGACGGAGTTCCGTTGTATCCGTCTTCCCAGCCGCCCCCGTCCTCGGGGAATCCTGTGTACGCCTCCTTCTTGGTCCCACCGATCCAGAAGTGGGCCTCCCGAGTGTTGTCGACGTCGGAGTCCAGCACGCAGGAGAAGTTGTTCTTGCACCAGAACTTTCCGCTCGGCGCCCCCGAGGAAATAAATTCGACGTACCAGTAGTCGAATTCCTCCGAGCCGATCCCGGTCTGGTAGTGCCGAAGGAACGGTCCGGCACTCTCCCCGTTCTTCAGCGAGTCGATCTTGTACGTATCGGCTTCGACACCACTCTTGGACGCGCTGAACTTCAGAACGACGTTCTGAATGTCCGCACCCCACATGTTGAAGAACCGAACATTGATGGTCCGATCGGTCGACACTTCGAAACCTTCCTTGTCGGATTGGGTGGGCGAGCCCACACGGCACCTCGCCCACCACCAGATGCACGTCGAACCTATTTGGCCTGACAAACCCCCGCAAATGGTGCACGGAGAAACCACTCATATGGCCCCGGCCATATGGCCCCGAGCCGCAGGCGGGCGAAATCGAAGGCGGGGCCGAGGCGCATGCGGAGCCCGGAGGGCCGGTCTGACGAAACGTCAGATTCCCATGGAATGTTCAAGGATTCATTAGTATGCCGAAGCATCGGAATAGTTGCCCGTGCATACGAGGTTTACCCAGCACCTATCCCGCGCGGATCTTCGCGAACGATCCCGCGCGCACCACTCCCCTTCCGGCCTGGAGGCCCCTCGTCATGACGCACACGACCACCGACCAGCCCGTCCGCAGGCCGTCCGGCGCGGTCGTGCCGGTGCTCGCCTTCGCGGGCATCGTGGTCGCGGTGATGCAGACCCTGCTGGTCCCGGTCATCAAGGATCTGCCCCAGTTGCTGAGCACCTCGCCCAGCAACGCCACCTGGGTCCTGACCTCGACCCTGCTCTCTGGCGCCGTGGCCACGCCGATCATGGGCCGCCTGGGCGACCTCTACGGCAAGCGGCGGATGCTGCTCACCAGCCTGGCCGTCATGGTGGTCGGGGCGCTGGTCAGCGGATTCACCAGCACCGTGCTGCCGATGATCGTCGGGCGCACGCTCCAGGGCTTCGCCATGGGCGCGATACCGCTCGGCATCGGCCTGATGCGCGACATGCTGCCCCGCGAACGGCTCGGCTCCGCGATGGCCCTGATGAGCTCCTCGATCGGAGTCGGCGGCGGACTCGCGCTGCCCGCCGCGTCCCTGGTCGCCCAACACGCCGACTGGCACGCCCTGTTCTTCGGCGCCGCCGGACTCGGCGCCCTCTCCATCGTCCTCACCCTCCTCGTCGTGCCGGAGTCCCCGGCCCGCGCCGAGGGCTCTTTCGACCTGCTGGGCGCGCTCGGCCTGTCCGCCGGCCTGGTGCTGCTCCTGCTGCCGATCACCAAGGGCAGCGACTGGGGCTGGGCGTCCGCCACCACGCTCGGCATGTTCGCGGCCTCCGTCACCGTCCTCCTCCTGTGGGGGCTGCTGGAGCTGCGCGTCAGCGCCCCGCTCGTGGACCTGCGCACCAGCGCCCGCCGTGAGGTGCTGCTCACCAACCTGGCCTCGATCATGGTCGGCGTCTCCTTCTACGTCGTCTCCCTCGTCCTGCCGCAGCTGCTCCAGCTGCCCACCGCCACCGGGTACGGCCTCGGCCGGTCGATGGTGGTCGCGGGCTTCTGCGTGGCGCCGCTGGGCCTCACGATGATGTTCACCGCGCCGGTCTACGCCCGGCTGTCCGCCAGGTACGGCCCGAAGGTCACCCTCATCATCGGCCTGCTGGTCATCGCCATCGGCTACGGCGGCGGCCTCGGCCTGATGGGCGCCGCCTGGCAGACCGTGGTCACCTCGGTGGTCCTGGGCGCGGGCATCGGCCTCGCGTACTCCTCGCTGCCCGCGCTGATCGTCGGCGCGGTCCCGGCCTCCGAGACGGGCGCGGCCAACGGCCTCAACACCCTGATGCGTTCGATCGGCACGTCGGTCTCCAGCGCCGTCATCGGCATGGTGCTGGCCAACACCGCACACCATGTGAACGGCCTTGCCATCCCCACCATGCACGGCTTCCGCGTCTCCTTCCTGATCGCGACCGCCGCGGTGGCGCTCGGCCTGCTGCTCGCCCTCTTCCTGCCCGGGCAGCGCCCCTCGGCGAAGCCGCAGCTGCGCGCGAGCAGCGAGGAGGACGCCAACCTGGAGCGGGCCGAGGAGGTGCTGCGGGGCTTCCGCGGCCGGATCCTGGACGCCGAGGGGGCCCCGGTCGCCCGCGCCAAGGTCACGCTGATCGACCGCCGGGGCCGGCAGGCGGGTGCCACGCTGTCCGGGGAGGACGGCAGCTACGTGCTGGCGGTGCCGGCCAAGGGCCCCTATGTGCTGGCCGCCAGGGCCGTGGGCCACGCCCCGCTCGCCTCGTCGGCGACCCACACCGGCGACGACCGCCCGGTCGACCTGGACCTCTCCCTGCCGGGGGAGACGGTCCCGGCCTGATCCGGGTCCGGACGCACACCCGCACCCCCCCTCTCCCACGTGACGGGGGGTGCGGCAGCATGGGCCGTCCACAGGTCCGTACGACGCCACCGGGGCCGTACGGCGCCTGCCCGCACCGACGACCGAAAGGACCCCCATGCCCGCGGCACCCTCCCCCGAGCACTCGCCTTCGCTCGAGCAGGGGGGACCCTCACCCGAGATCCTGGCGACGTTCGAGGCCGCCAAGGGGTTCATGCCGCTGCGCGAGGGGCTCGCGCTGTACGAGGCCGCGGTCGCGGCCGGGCGGCTCGGGCTGCCCCTGCTGGAGGTCGGAACGTACTGCGGGCGCTCCACGATCCTGCTCGCCGACGCGGCCCGTTCCGCCGGGGTCACCGCGCTCACCGTCGACCACCACCGCGGCAGCGAGGAGCAGCAGCCGGGCTGGGACTACCACGACCCGGAGACGGTCGACCCCGAGGTCGGCCTGATGGACACGCTGCCCACGTTCCGCCGCACGCTGCACCGGGCGGGCCTGGAGAACCACGTGGTCGCGCTGGTGGGCCGTTCGCCGCAGGTGGCCAGGGTCTGGAACACCCCGCTCGGTCTCGTGTTCATCGACGGCGGCCACACCGACGAACACGCGAGCGCCGACTACGAGGGCTGGGCCCCGCACGTGGCCGAAGGCGGGCTGCTCGTCATCCACGACGTCTTCCCGGACCCCGAGGACGAGTTCACCGGTCAGGCTCCGTACCGGGTGTACCTCAGGGCGCTCGGGTCCGGCGCGTTCACGGAGGTCTCGGTGACCGACTCACTGCGCGTCCTGAGGCGAACGCGGGCGGGGAGCGGACCGCGCGGTTAGGGTCGCAGTCATGTCGTACGTGGGTCCCGACTTCGATCCTCCGCAGCCGCGCCGCCCCCGGCGCGGACCGCTGATGGTGGCGGTCGCCGCGCTGGTGCCGGCCGCGCTCGTCGGCTGGCTGGTGTACGAGGCGGTGGCCGACACCGGCGGCCGGTCCGGCGCCGCGCCCGCCACGCGTTCCTCGGCGCCCTCGACCGTCACGGGCTCCCCCGAGGACGACGGCAAGCAGCCGGCCGCCTCCCCGGCGCGGACTCCGACCGCCGCCGCGGACGCGTCCGGGGCGCTCAGGGGCAAGGTCGTCGTCATCGACCCCGGGCACAATCCCGGCAACGTCCAGCACGCCACCGAGATCAACCGCAAGGTGAACATCGGGACGAACTGGAAGGAATGCGACACCACCGGGACCTCCACCAACTCCGGCTACACGGAGGCACGTTTCACGCTGGACGTGGCACGCCGGCTGCGCACGATCCTCCAGCAGCAGGGCGCCACGGTGAAGTTCACCCAGGACGGGGACCGCCCGTGGGGACCGTGCGTGGACGAACGGGCGCGCTTCGGCAACGAGGCGCACGCCGACGCGGCGATCTCCATCCACGCGGACGGTGCGGCGGAGGGCGACCGCGGCTTCCATGTGATCCTTCCGGCCTCGGTGCACCAAGGCGCCGCGGACACCCGTCCGATCATGGCCTCCTCGCGCTCGCTCGGCGAACGGGTCGCGGGCAGCTTCGTCCGCGTCACCGGAAGCGCACCCTCCAACTACGTGGGCGGCGGCACCGGTCTGGTCGTGCGCGACGATCTCGGCGGTCTCAATCTGTCAACGGTTCCAAAGGTGTTCATCGAGTGCGGCAACATGCGCGACAGCAAGGACGCGGCACTGTTGACCAGCGATGCGTGGCGGCAGAAGGCGGCGCAAGGAATCTCTGAGGGAATCGTGAGTTTCCTGCGCGGGTAGCGATCACCCGTCCGGACCCGGCGGACACCCAGCTCGGGCGGACGATAGTGTCGCCCGTACGATAAAGGGCCCACCCCCGCGCTTCACACCGCGGCCCGAGGTCGACATGGTGACAGCGACGCCTCCACCGACGAGACGACAGACGAAGGACCCGAAGTGAACATCCGCTCCCTCACTAGGGGCGACGGCGTGGTGATCGGAGCAGCGGTACTGCTGTTCATCGCGTCGTTCCTCGACATCTACTCGATTGACGGGGCCCCCAGCGGCATCAGCCTCCCCAACGCCTGGGGCAGCGGACCGCTCCTGCTGAGCGTCTTCCTGGCGGGCATCATCGGCGCCGCGCTCGTCGTCGTCGCCCGCGGACTTCCGCAGACGCCCAAGGTCGTCGGCCTCGACCTCGGTCAGTTCGGCGCCGCCTTCACGGTGTTCGCCGCGTGGAGCGCACTCGGCAACGTCTTCGACCCGGCCGGAGGCTTCGACAACATCCGTGACGGTTCGAGTGGCCTCAGCGCCGGCACGGGTGCGATCCTCGGCCTGGTCGCCGCCCTGGTCATGGCCGCGGCCGCCGTCGCCACCCCCCTCGTCCCGGCCCTCCAGGCCCCTCTTCTCCCCGCCCCCAAGCCCGCCGCTCCCCAGCCCTACGGCGCGCAGCCGCAGGGCGGTTACGGCTACCCGGGCGCGCAGCAGCCGTCGTTCGGCAGCCAGCCGCAGCAGGGTCAGCCCTTCGGCGGACAGCCGCAGCCGGCCCCCGCCGCGGCGGACTTCTCGCCGTTCTGGTTCGCCGTGCCGGTGCCGCGTCCGCTGTACGCGGAGGACGGCTCGCCCACACCGATCGCCGAACTCGCGCCGGGCACCTGGTACTTGGCCGTCGAGCAGCGCGGTCCGGCGCTGGTGGCGCAGACTCAGGACGGCCGTCGCGGCGTGCTGCAGGACACCACCGGGATCCAGCGCGGCTGAGCAGGTCCACGCACGGCCCCTCGCCCTTCCGGGCGGGGGGCCGTTGTCGTACAGTCGGGGCCCGCAAGAGAACTGACGTGACGTCAGATAATGGGTGGCGGCTGGAGGCGGCATGCGGCTCGGACTCGCGCTCGGCTACTGGGGCCGCGGCCCCGCGAGTGACCATGTCGCGCTGGCGCGGGAGGCCGAGCGGCTCGGCTACGACTCCGTGTGGACCGCCGAGTCCTGGGGTTCGGACGCCTTCACCCCGCTGACCTGGATCGCCGCCCGGACGACGAGGATCGAACTGGGCACGGCGGTGGCCCAGATGGCCGCCCGCTCCCCCACCACCACGGCGATGCACGCGCTCACCCTCGACCACCTTTCGGGCGGACGCATGATGCTCGGCCTCGGTCTGTCGGGGCCGCAGGTCGTCGAGGGCTGGTACGGGCGGCCGTTCCCCGCGTCACCGCTGACCGCGACCCGGGAGTACGTCGACGTCGTACGGCAGGTCCTGCGGCGCGAGGCCCCGGTCACCCTGGACGGGCGCTTCCACCCCCTCCCCTACCCGGGGGCGGACGGCACCGGGCTCGGCAAGCCGCTCAAGCCGATCACACACCCCCTGCGCGCCGATCTGCCGGTCCTGCTCGGCGCCGAGGGGCCGAAGAACGTGGCGCAGACGACCCGGATCGCGGACGGCTGGCTACCGCTGTACTGGTCGCCGAACCGTCCGGAGGCGTACGGGGTGTCGCCGGCCGGGCTGTGCGAGGTCCACGGGGGCTCCGGCACACATCACTTCCGCGTCGCCCCGATGGCCCGGGTGAAGGTGTGCGCGGATGTGGCCGAGGGGCTCCTGCCGGTGAAGGCGATGCTCGGCTTCTACATCGGCGGGATGGGGCACGCGGCCCGCAACTTCCACGCCGACCTCATGGCCCGCATGGGGTACGAGGAGGAGGCGCGCCGGATCCAGCGGCTGTTCCTGGAAGGCCGGCGCCAGGAGGCGGTGCTGGCCGTGCCCGATGCCTTCGCCGACGAGATCTCCCTGGTCGGGCCACGTGAACGCATCGCGGAACGGCTGGAGTTGTGGCGCAAGGGGCCGGTGACGGACCTGCTCGCCCTGGCGCCGGATCCGCACACGCTGCGGGTGCTGGCGGAGCTGAACGCATGAGGCGCCACGCCCCGGTGGCGTGGTCACAGGTCAGCCCCGATGGAGTTGTGCGGCCGACGGGACGTGGTTGCCGACCGGGGCGCCCGAGCGCCTGCCGGCGTCCTTCACCTTGGCGATGACGTCGTCGAAGGACCGCACGGCCGACTCGTCGCCCTTGCGGAGCCTGGCGGACAGGCCCTTGAGCGCGTCGATCCCCTCGACCAGCGGGGCGAGGGACCTGGAGAGCCTGGGGTCGCCGTGGGCGTTGCGCACGGCGGCCTTGAGGCGGTTGTAGGCGAAGGTGCCCGCGAGGGCCGCCTTGGCGAGGGCGGCCGTCCGTCCCCTCGTGCCCTTCCTGAACGCGCCCGCCTTCCATGGCTTCACGATCCACTGGTACGACGCCCCGGCCGCGAGACCCGCGTTCGCCACGAAGCGGGTCCTGGCGAACTTCTGCCGCTGCGCTTGGGTGGTCGGGGACGGCGTAGGTACCGCGATGTAGGCGGCGGCCTCCTGCGCCGCACTACCGCCACCGCAGGCGGCGGCGCCGACGAACAGGGTGGAGCAGAGTGCGAGCGCCACGGCGAGGGCTCGTATCGGTGCGGGCACGGGGTCCTCCGGGTCTCCGGGACGGCTGGGACGGCTCTCCCGGGCCGGGAGAACACGGCTCTACCGGCAGCCTCACCCGCCCCGTCCGGCCGTGCCGCCCCGGCTGGCCCGTTCGGGTGACGTCCGGGCCGGGCGAGCGACGCGCCGCACCCGTACGGGTTTCAGTCGAGGATCCCGGGCAATCCGAAGGGCATGTCCCCCAGATATCGCAATGGCGCCAATCAGGCCGGCACGGTGATAGCGATCGTCGCCGACGTCATGGCCTTCATCCTGGGCCTGTGGATCCTGATGTACCTGCTGGACGCGAACCGCGCCAACGAATTGGTGCAGTTCGTGCATGACGCGGCCAACTGGCTCGCCAGTTGGTCCTACGACCTGTTCACCTTCAACAAGGCGTGGGCACGGGTGGTCGCCGGTTACGGTCTCGCCGCCGTCGTCTACCTCTTCGTGGGCCACGCCATCGCCAACCGGATGCACCGGCAGTGAACCGCCCAGGCGCACTGCACCGGCAGTGAACCGCCTATTCGCAGCAGTCCGGGTCCAGCCCCCTGGGCAGGTGTTCGCCGCCGAAGACCGCGCACGTCGGCTCGTCGCCGCCGAGCGCGGCCACGGCGAGCAGGAGTGAGCCCGCCGTCCAGGTGGTGAGTTCCTCGGGCCAGATCGCCCCGTCGTCGAAGACGTAGCCCGTCCAGTAGAGGCCCGTCTTCGGGTCCCGCAGATGCTGGATGGACTGGAGAATCTCCAGGGCGCGGTCGGACTCGCCCATCGCCCAGAGCGCCAGGGCGAGTTCGGCCGACTCGCCTCCGGTCACCCACGGGTTCGGGACGACGCAGCGCACCCCGAGGCCGGGGACCACGAAGCGGTCCCAGTCCCCTTCGATGCGCTCCTTCGCCTCCGCACCGGTGAGCGCGCCGCCGAGGACGGGGTAGTACCAGTCCATCGAGTAGCGGTCCTTGTCCAGGAACCTCTCCGGGTGCCGGCGTATCGCGTGCCGCAGCACGCCCACCGCCAGCTCCCAGTCCGGCTGGGGCTCTTCGCGTAGCTCGGCGATCGCCAGGGCGCAGCGCAGCGCGTGGTGGATCGAGGAGCAGCCGGTCAGCAGCGCGTCCGCCGTGGGCGTGCCGTCGTCCTCGCGCTTCCAGCCGATCTGCCCGCCGGGCTGCTGCAGCCGGAGCACGAACTCCACCGCCGCGTACACCGTCGGCCACATCCGGTCCAGGAACGTGTCGTCGCCGGTCGCGAGGTAGTGGTGCCAGACACCGACGGCCACGTAGGCGACGAAATTCGTCTCCCGGCCGCGGTCGCCGACCTCCTCCGGGTCGCCGTCGGCGTACGCCGCGTACCAGGACCCGTCCTCGTTCTGGTGCCGGGCCAGCCAGTCGTACGCCCGCTCGGCCGCCGTGTGCTCCCCCGCCGCGTCGAGCGCCATGGCCGCCTCGACGTGGTCCCACGGGTCGAGGTGGTGCCCGCGGAACCACGGTATGGCGCCGTCCTCCCGCTGCACGGCGAGGATCCCGCCGACGGTCGCGGCGGCCTGCTCCGCGGTGAGGACCCCGGGCAGGACGAGGTGTTCTGTCCGGGGAGTGGTCACGTGGCGTCCGCCTCGGAGACGCGCGGCAGGTGGGGCTTGGTCGCGTACGCCACGAAGCTCTTGCCGATCAGCGGGTTCAGCGCCTGCTCGGCGACCCGCGTGGCGAGCGGCTTCTTCATGATGTCCCAGACCAGCAGCTTGTGGTACGCGCGCACCGGCAGCGCCTTGTCGTTGTCGACGCCGAACGCGCACTTCAGCCACCAGTACGGCGAGTGCAGCGCGTGCGCGTGGTGCGTGCCGTACGGCTCGAGCCCCGCCTCCCGGATTCTGGCGAGGAGTTCGTCCGCCTTGTAGATGCGGATGTGGCCGCCCTCGACCTCGTGGTAGGCGTCGGACAGGGCCCAGCAGACCTTCTCGGGGCCGTAGCGCGGGACGGTGACGGCGATGCGGCCGCCCGGCTTGAGCACCCGGACCATCTCGGCGAGGACGCCCTTGTCGTCCGGGATGTGCTCCATGACCTCGGAGATGATCACGACGTCGAACGACTCGTCGGGAAAGGGAAGCGCGAGGGCGTCCCCCTCCATGGCGGTCGCGGTGGCTCCGGCGGGGGCCTCGCCCGCCTCCTTCATCGCCGCGAACCACTTGGCGACCTCGCGGATCTCCTCGCCGTTCCGGTCGACGGCCACGACCCGCGCGCCGCGCCGGTAGCACTCGAACGCGTGCCGTCCGGCACCGCAGCCGAGGTCCAGGACTCGGTCGCCCGGGGCGAGCGGGAACCGGGAGAAGTCGACGGTCAGCACGTGGCCCTGCTTTCGCGGTTGGGTACGACTAGTTCTTCGGCGGCGACGGTTACCCGGGCGGCGACCGCCGCTTCGGCGCGGACAGTTGCTCCGGCGGCAGCGGCCTCCTCGGCGGCGGAGCGACCCGGGTGCCGGGGCGCCGAAGGCTCGGGGCGCGCCGCGGTGCGGACGATCGCCTCGCGGTACCGCGCCACCGTGCCCTCGGCCGCCTTCGCCCAGGTGAAGTGGCGTAGCACCCTTTCCCGTCCGGCGGAGCCGAGCCGTACCCTCAGTCCCGGGTCCGCGAGCAACCGGCTCAGCCCGGCGGCCAGCGCACCCGCGTCGCCGGGCGGTACCGCGAGGCACGTCTCGCCGTCCGGCCCCGCGACCTCCGGTATGGCACCGCCGGTCGTGGCCACCAGCGGCGTACCGGTCGCCATCGCCTCGGCCGCCGGCAGGGAGAAGCCCTCGTACAGCGACGGCACGCACGCCACCTCGGCCGAGCGCACCAGGTCGACCAGTTCCGCGTCCGAGATGCCCTTCACGAACTCGACGGCGCGCTCGAGCCCGTACCGCTCGATCGCCTGCGCGACCGGGCCGTCCTCGGCGCGCTTGCCGACCACGACGAGATGCGCCCCGGGGTGCTCGGTCCGCACCTTGGCGAGCGCCTCGACCAGGAAGACGAGGCCCTTGAGCGGGACATCCGCGCTGGACGTCGTCACGATCCTGCCCGGCACCTGCGGCACCGACGGATCCGGCGAGAAAAGGTCGGTGTCGGCGCCGATGTGCACGACATGGACACGGTCCCGGGAGACGCCCAGATGGTCCACGATCTCCTGGCGGGACGTCCCGGAGACGGTGAGCACCGACGGCAGCCGGCGCGCGACCCGCCTCTGCATCCGGGTGAACGCGTACCAGCGCCGTACAGACGCGCGCCGCCGCCAGCCCTGGGCCGCGTCCAGCTCCAACTGCCGGTCCACGGTGATGGGGTGGTGGATGGTGGTGACCAGCGGCGCGCCCACATCGCCCAACAGGCCGTATCCGAGTGTCTGGTTGTCGTGCACGACGTCGAAGTCCCCGCGCCGGGCGCCCAGATGACGACGGGCGCGCAGCGAGAACGTCAGCGGCTCGGGGAAGCCGCCGGTCCACATCGTGGCGACCTCGAGCGCGTCGATCCAGTCCCGGTACTCGTCGCGCTTCGGGGTGCGAAAGGGGTCGGGCTGGCGGTACAGGTCGAGGCTGGGCAGTTCGGTGAGGGAGAGCCCCTCCAGACCCTCGCCCTCGTCGAGGACGGGGTACGGCTGTGCGCCGATGACCTCCACCTGGTGGCCGAGCCTGGCCAGCTCGCGCGAAAGGTGCCGTACGTACACGCCCTGACCGCCGCAGAACGGGTTGCCCTTGTACGTGAGGAGCGCGATGCGCAACGGGCGTTCGCCGCCCGCGGCCGACCCCTCCTGGGGACCCGCCTCCCTGGCCTCAGCGGTCACTCTCGGCCCCTTCTCCCTGGCATTTCCCGCGAGATTACGCCGGGACGGTAATCTAGAACAAGTTACAGACTTGATCGTTCAGGAGGCTCCGAATCTACCGGCAGGTAAGGGCACTGTGAGCAGTGGATCAGGTGATTCGCGCCACGACGCAGAACCCTGCCATGCTGTCTGATCATTTGCCCTCACCGACCGTCACGGAACAACGGAACGGGATCCATGCCTGCGGAAGCCAAGGTGCCAGCCAGTACCGCGCGACCGGCGGCACAGCCGGCCTCACCTCCGCTCACCGAGCGGCAGGAGGCGCGCCGTCGCCGCATCCTGCACGCGAGCGCACAGTTGGCCAGCCGGGGCGGTTTCGACGCGGTGCAGATGCGCGAGGTGGCGGAGTCCTCACAGGTGGCTCTCGGCACGCTGTACCGCTACTTCCCGTCGAAGGTGCACCTGCTGGTCGCCACGATGCAGGACCAGTTGGAGCACATGCACGGCACGCTGAGGAAGAAGCCGCCGGCCGGCGAGACGGCGGCCGAGCGGGTGGCGGAGACCCTGATGCGCGCCTTCCGCGCGCTGCAGCGCGAGCCGCATCTGGCCGATGCCATGGTCCGCGCGCTGACCTTCGCCGATCGCAGTGTCTCCGCGGAGGTGGACCAGGTCTCCCGCCAGACGACGGCGATCATCCTGGACGCGATGGGTCTGGACGACCCGAGCCCGGAGCAGCTGTCCGCGGTGCGGGTGATCGAGCACACCTGGCACTCGGCCCTGATCACCTGGCTCTCCGGCCGCGCGTCCATCGCCCAGGTGAAGATCGACATCGAGACGGTGTGCCGCCTGATCGACCTCACGGGCCCGGACGACCTCACGGGCCCGGACGAGAGGGGCCGGGGCCAGGAGGGGTCACACCCCGGACCGTAGGAGCGCACACGAAAACCTACGAGACGGGTTTGGATGACCTTCAGATCTTTCGATCCTCCGATCTTGCGATCTTCTGACCTTCCAGTCTTCCGGTCCCTCGACCGTCGATGTCGGCCTCAGCGGAAGCCGAAGCTTCACGCCAAAGTCGGCGACTCCGGTTGAGTGCCTCACTCGTCCCGTAGGCACTCTCAGGATATGACTTACAACAGCGAATGGAACCCCCCTGAATCAAGATTTTTGGGATGATTCGGACCAATCCTCGGTGTGGACTAGTCCTCGGGCGGGAACACCGACTCTCCACTCCCCACAAGCGTGATCGCGATGGCCTCCACCGGGCAGTTCTCCGCCGCCTCCAGGATCTGCTCGCCCGCGTCGGCGTCCGGCTCCACCGGGTGGGACTGCCGGGCGGCGTCGAGACGGAAGGCGCCGGCCGCCCGGTGGACGCACTGCCCCGAGCCGATGCAGACCGAGCGGTCGACCTCGATGCGCCAGCGGTCGCCCATGTGCTACGCCTCCCCGTGCCCGGCCGGCAGGTGGATCATCTTGTGCTCCAGGAACTCCCCGTACCCCTCGGGCCCGAACTCCCGCCCGAGGCCCGAGTTCTTGTAGCCACCGAAGGGGCCGAGCATGTCGAGGCTGAAGGTGTTCACGGAGTAAGTGCCGGTGCGCACCCGGCGGGCGATCTCGATGCCGTGCTCGACGTCCGCCGTCCACACGCTGCCGCTCAGCCCGTACTCGGAGTCGTTGGCGATCTTCACGGCCTCGCTCTCGTCGCCGTACGGGAGCAGGCAGATGACCGGCCCGAAGATCTCCTCGCGGGCGATCCGCATCGAGTTGTCCACGTCCCCGAAGAGGGTCGGCTCCACGTACCAGCCGCGGCCGAGCCCCGGCGGACGGCCGCCGCCGGTGAGGATCTTGGCGCCCTCCTCCTGGCCGATTCGGATGTAGTCGAGGTTGCGCTGCTGCTGGCGCCTGGCCACCAGGGGGCCGACCTGGGTCGCCGGGTCCAGCGGGTCGCCGACCACGAGGGCGCTCGCCGCGGCGGCGAAGGCGTCGGCGAACTCGTCGTAGCGCGAGCGCGGCACGAGGATGCGGGTCTGGGCCACACAGGCCTGGCCGTTGTTCATCCAGGCGGCCGGGACGATCCCCGTCACGGCCTGGTCGAGGTCCGCGTCCGGCAGCACCAGGGCCGCCGACTTGCCGCCCAGCTCCAGGGTCACCCGCGTCAGGTTCCGGGCCGCGACCTCCATCACGCGCCTGCCGGCCGCGACCGAGCCGGTGAAGGACACCTTGTCCACGCCGGGGTGCCCGACCAGGTACTCGCTCACCTCGCGGTCCGCGGGCAGGACCGACAGCACGCCCTCCGGCAGCCCGGCCTCACGGGCGATCTCGCCGAGGATGTACGCGTCCAGCGGCGACTCGGGCGACGGCTTGAGCACGACCGTGCAGCCGGCGAGCAGCGCGGGCGCCAGCTTGGCGGCCGCCACGAACTGCGGCACGTTCCATGGCACGACGGCAGCCACGACCCCGACGGGCTCGCGCCGCACGAGGATCTTGCCGAGGACGCCGTCGCGCCGCTCCTCGTAGGTGAAGGTTCGCGCGACGGTGATCGCCGCGTCCCACACCATCATCGCGCCGAGGGCCTGCGCGAGGACGCTCCAGGAATACGGGGAGCCGTTCTCGGAGGAGATCACCCGGGCGATCTCTTCGTGCCGCAGCGCGATCGCGTCCTTGATCCGGGTGGCGGCCTCGGTCCGCTCGTCGAGCGTCGCCCGCGGCCAGGGCCCCTCGTCGAAAGCGCGGCGCGCCACGGCGACGGCCCGGTCGACGTCCTCCCGCGAGGCGTGCGGCACCCGCCCGACGACCTCCTCGGTGTGCGGCGAGACCACCTCGATGACGTCCTGGCCCAGGGGGTCGGTCAACTCCCCGCCGATGAACAGCTGTCCGTGTTCCACGAGTTCGGTCATGGCCGACTGCCTCCCCGGGGGACGGTCTCCGACGGCCCCCACCTTCCCTGACGGTCCATCAGATACCGCAACTGATACCAGCTCGGGCCGACGGAGTCCACGGGAGGGACACGGCCGGGACGCGGACGCGGCACGGAAGGTCGACCCGGGCCACCGTAGAAACGTGTTCTAGTTATAGTGGGCCGGAGGACGGCGATTGGGGAGCCCATGGCGCAGACGGCCGATCACGGCGGGGGCGTACGGTCACTCAGGGTTCCCATCCCGGACAATCCCCTCGGTCACACGCTGGTGTACGTCGTCGACACCGACCGCGGTCCGGTGCTGGTCGACACGGGCTGGGACGACCCGGACTCCTGGGACGCCCTCACCGAGGGGCTGGCGGCCTGCGGCACCTCGGCCGCCGAGATCCACGGCGTCGTCATCACCCACCACCACCCCGACCACCACGGCCTCTCCGGCAAGGTGCGGGAGGCCTCCGGGGCGTGGATCGCGATGCACGCGGCGGACGGCGCGGTCGTACGACGGACCCGCGAGACCCGTGCCGAGCGGTGGTTCACCTACATGGCCGTCAAGCTGGCGGCCGCGGGCGCACCCGAGGAGCACCTGGCGCCCCTGCGCACCCCCCGCTCCCTGCCCGGCTTCTCCCCCGCGCTCCCGGACCGCGAGATCGTCCCCGGCGAACTCCTCGACGTCCCCGGCCGCCGCCTGCGCGCGATCTGGACCCCCGGGCACACACCCGGCCACGTCTGCCTCCACCTGGAGGAGGAGCATCCGGCGGGGCTCGCGGGCCACGGCCGCCTGTTCTCCGGCGACCACCTGCTCCCGGAGATCACCCCGCACATCGGCCTGTACGAGGACCCGGACGACTGTGAGGGGACCCCCTGCTCGAACGAAGTTGAGAGCTTGGGGGAGGTCACCGATCCCCTGGGCGACTACCTGGACTCCCTGGAGCGCGTCGGCCGCCTCGCCCCCGCAGAGGTGCTCCCGGCCCACCAGCACGCGTTCACCGATTGCCCGGGCCGCGTACGGGAGTTGCTGGCGCACCACGAGGACCGGCTGGCCGGGCTCCGGTCCCTGCTGACCACCCCGCTCACCCCCTGGCAACTCGCGGAGCGCATGGAGTGGAACCGGCCCTGGGAGCAGATCTCGTACGGGTCACGGCACATCGCGGTCGCGGAGGCCGAGGCCCATCTGCGCCGACTGGTGAAACTGGGCCGGGCGGAGGCGGTGACGGGAAGCGATCCGGTGGCGTACGTGGCGGTGTGACGGCGTGACGGCGTAATCCGGTCGTGTCCGTACGGCTGCCAGTGCTACCACCGTGCCATGGACCCCTGGGAGCAACTCCTCGCCGAACGCGCCTGCGAGCGCCTCGTCCTCGGCTTCGCCCACCGCCTCGACCTCGGCGAACCACCCACCGTGGCCGAGCTGTTCACCGAGGACGGCATCTGGGAATAGCCGGAGGGCGGGCGGCGGATCGAGGGCCGGGACGCCCTGCGGACGTACTTCGCCTCGCGCCCCGCGGACAGGCTCTCGCGCCGCCTGATGACGAACGTCCTCGTCACGGCGGCCTCCCCGACGACGGCCACCGCCACGTCGTACTTCGCGACCCATCGGGTCGACGGCTACGCGGGCGGCATGGTCCCGGCGGGCCCCCCGACGCAAGTGGGCAACTACGAGGACACCTTCCGCAAGGTGGACGGCGCCTGGCTGCTCGCCTCCCGGACCCTCTTCCTTCCCTTCGGCGGCCCGACCGCGCGCCTGGGTGACGGCGGGCCGTGCGGCGGGTGAGGCCGCGGGGCCCGAGGTCGCAGGCGGCTCCCGGGTGTGTCCGTACGGGCCGGTAGAGTGTGCGGGTCGTCATCACCCGTACGGTGGGAAGCCGCGCAAATCCGGCGCTGGCCCTTCCCCAAGCCCTCGACTTCGCTCGAGCACGGGAGGCCCCGATCCGTGATCCGTCTGCCCAAGGCGGTGAGCCGGACTGCCTCGCACGGGACATGACCGGCTCATGCCGTCGGCAGTCCGCCGACGGCAGGCACCGTCGAGGTCACGGGGCCGGAGCCGCCCGGCTGCCTCCGAGCGCCCGTGCGCCCCGGTCCCCCACAGGGAGAGGCATCCGCCGATCATGATCGTTCGCCGCAGCGCAGCGGTACTGGCCGCCATAGCCGTGATCGGCGCGGCCGCTGCCCCGGCCGCAGTGGCCGGGAGCCCCTCCCCGTCCGCCCCGCCGTCGCTCCCCTCCGGCCTGTACGGCACCACGGACCCCACCTACGACGGCGTCTGGCGCCAGTCGTTCGCGCTGTTCGCCCAGCACACCGTCGGTGTGAGGCCGGCCGTGGAGGCCGTGGACTGGCTCGCCGGGCAGCAGTGCGCCGACGGCGCCTTCGCCCCCTACCGCGCGAACCCGACGGCGAAGTGCGACGCGAAGACACCCGTCGACACGAACAGCACTGCGGCCGCCGTCCAGGCGCTGGCCGCGCTCGGCGGGCACGCCCAGGCCGAAAAGGCCGTGGCCTGGCTGAAGTCCGTGCAGAACGCGGACGGCGGCTGGAGCTACACCCCGGGCGGCGCGAGCGACGCCAACTCCACGTCCGTTGTGGTGGGAGCACTGGCCGCAGTCGGCGAAAAGCCGGGGGAGGTCAGGTCCAAGGGCGGCAAGTCGCCCTTCGAGGCGCTGCTGAAGCTGTCGATCCCGTGCGACCAGGACGGCGGCGGCGCGTTCGCCTATCAGCCGGACAAGAAGGGCGGGCTGGCGGCGAACGCGGACGCCACGGCCGCCGCCGTGGTCGGCGCACTCGGCCAGGGGCTCGCCGGTCGGGCCGCGAAGCCGTCGGGCACCGCTGCCTCGTGCCAGACCGCCGAGAGCCCCGAGCAGGCCGCGCGCAACGGGGCCGCCTTCCTGGTCAAGGCCCTGGCCAAGGACGATCACCTGACGTCGGCGCTCCCCGGTGCCAAGCCGGGGCCCGACTACGGCAACACGGCGGACGCGGTCGTCGCGCTCGCCACGCAGGGCTCGACGGAGTCCGCGAGGAAGACGTACGCCTGGCTCGAGAAGAACTCCGCGCAGTGGGCGAAGACGAGCGGCCCGGCCGCGTACGCGCAGCTGATCCTCGCCGCGCACGCGCTGGGCGCCGACCCGCACGACTTCGGCGGGGCGGACCTGGTCACCGAGCTGGGCGCCACGGGCCCTGCACCGCAGGCGGCGCAGGCGACCGGGCACAGCGACGAAACCGGCAGGAAGACCGACTCGAGTTCCAGCACCGGCTTCTGGTGGGTCATCGGCGTCGGGCTCGTCGCCGGCGTCGGCATCGGCTTCCTGCTGTCCGGCCGCAGCAAGAAGCGGCAGCCGTGATACGCCGCACCTCGACCGCCCTGCTCCTGGCCCTGCTCGTTGTCTTCGGCGCCGGCCAGGCGCACGCCGTCGGCTACCGGTACTGGTCCTTCTGGGAGCGCAACGGCAACGCGTGGACGTATGCCACGCAGGGCCCGTCGACGGCGCGCCCGGCCGACGGGGACGTCCAGGGCTTCCGGTTCGCCGTGAGCGCGGACTCGAAGGACGCCATGAAGCCGCGCGGCACGGCGGACTTCGCCGCGATCTGCGCGAGGACGCCCGCGCAAAGCGGTGAGAAGCGGGTGGCGCTGGTCCTCGACTTCGGTACGACGGCGGACGCCCCCTCCGGCGAGACCCCTCCGGCACCGCGCACCGCCTGCGCCCGCGTGCCCGGGGACGCGACCACGGCGGACGCCCTGGCGGCCGTGGCCAAGCCCCTCCGGTACGACATGAACGCCCTGCTGTGCGCGATCGCGGGGTATCCGGAGAAGGGGTGCGGGGAGCAGGTGACGGCGCCGGGCAAGCCGGCGCCGGCGCGGAGCAGGCCGCACCACGGCCCGTCGGTGGGCGTGCTGGCGGGCGCCGCCGCCGTGGCCGCGCTCGGCGCGGCGGCGATATGGCAGGCACGCCGCCGCAGGGGCTGACCATGGCACCCCGCCGAGGCCGGCCCGCCGTGCACCCGGGCGCGTGGTGGCTGTGGGCCCTGGGCCTGGCCACCGCCGCCACCCGGACCACCAACCCCATCCTGCTCGCCCTCCTCATCGCCGTGTCCGCCTACGTCGTCGCGGCCCGCCGTACCTGCGCCCCCTGGTCCCGCTCCTACTCCGCCTTCGTACGGCTCGGCCTCGCCGTCCTCGCCGTCCGTCTCCTGTTCGCCGTGGTCCTCGGCTCGCCCGTCCCCGGCACCCACACCGTTCTCACCCTCCCCGAGGTGCCCCTCCCGCACTGGGCCCAGGGCATCCGCCTCGGAGGCCGGGTCACCGCCGAGGGCCTCGTCTTCGCCCTCTACGACGGTCTGAAGCTGGCCACGCTCCTGATCTGCGTAGGCGCCGCGAACGCCCTCGCGAACCCCGCCCGGCTCCTCAAATCCCTCCCGGGCGCCCTGTACGAGGCGGGTGTCGCGGTCGTCGTGGCGCTCACCTTCGCCCCGCACCTCATCGCCGACGTCCGGCGTCTGCGTGCCGCGCGCCGGCTGCGTGGCCGGCCCGACCGGGGCCTGCGCGGTCTGCTCCAGGTCGGACTTCCGGTCCTGGAGGGCGCGTTGGAGCGCTCGGTCGCGCTCGCCGCGGCGATGGACGCGCGCGGCTTCGGCCGCACCGCCGATGTCCCGCCCGCCGTCCGCCGCACCACCACCGCCCTCACGCTGGGCGGTCTGCTCGGCGTGTGCGCGGGAACGTACGGACTGCTGACCGCGGAAGGGGCCGTCTACGGTCTGCCCGTCCTGCTCGCCGGCCTGGCAGCCGCGCTCGCCGGGCTCCTGCTCGGCGGCCGCCGCTCGCCGCGCACCCGCTACCGGCCGGACGCATGGGGCGCACGGGCGTGGCTGGTCGCCGGTTCCGGGATCGCGGCGGCGGCGCTGCTGGCCGCCGCCGGTGATCCCGCCGCGCTGCGCCCCGGCGTCGTACCGCTGACCGCCCCGACGCTCCCGCTGCTCCCCGCCGCGGCCCTGCTGCTCGGTCTGCTGCCCGCGTTCGTCACTCCCACCCCCGAGGAGCCCGCGTGATCCGCTTCGAGAACGTCTCCGTGACGTACGACGGGGCGGCCGAACCCGCCGTGCAGGGCGTCGACTTCGAGGTACCGGAGGGCGAACTGGTGCTGCTCGTCGGCCCGTCGGGGTCCGGGAAGTCGACGGTGCTCGGGGCGGTGAGCGGACTCGTCCCGCACTTCACGGGCGGCACCCTGCGCGGCCGTGTCACCGTGGCCGGACGCGACACCCGTACGCACAAGCCGCGCGAGCTCGCCGACGTGGTGGGCACGGTCGGGCAGGATCCGCTGTCCCACTTCGTGACGGACACCGTCGAGGACGAACTCGCCTACGGCATGGAGTCGTTGGGACTCGCCCCGCAGATCATGCGGCGACGGGTCGAGGAGACCCTGGACCTGCTCGGGCTCGCCGCTCTGCGGGACCGGCCCATCGCCACGCTCTCCGGCGGGCAGCAGCAGCGCGTCGCGATCGGCTCCGTGCTCACCCCGCACCCGAAGGTCCTCGTCCTCGACGAGCCGACGTCCGCGCTGGACCCGGCGGCGGCCGAGGAGGTCCTCGCCGTCCTGCAGCGGCTCGTCCACGACCTCGGCACGACGGTCCTGCTGGCCGAGCACCGGCTGGAGCGGGTCGTCCAGTACGCCGACCTGGTCGCCCTTCTCCCGGCCGCCGGCGCCCGCCCGGTCCTGGGCACCCCCGCGGAGGTGATGGCCGTCTCCCCGGTGTACCCGCCGGTGGTGGCCCTGGGCCGGTTGACCGGCTGGTCGCCGCTCCCTCTGACGATCCGCGACGCCCGCCGCCGCGCGGCACCCCTGCGCGACCGGCTCGCGAACGCCGCTCGCATACCGGATTCCGCTCTCCAAAGGGATGCTCCCCCTCCCCCGGATTCCGCTCTCCGCGGGGATGCTCCTCCTCCCGGCGGGGCGGCCACCCGCCCCGCCGTCCCCGCCCCGCGCCGCTTCCTGCGCCGGCGTACCGTCCCGGGCGCCCCACCGTCCCGGCCCACGGCGGTGGTCACGTCCCTCGACGTGCGTCGTGGCGGTATCGAGGCCCTGCGGCATGTGGACCTCACCGTCACCCCGGGAGAGACCGTCGCCCTCATGGGACGCAACGGTGCCGGGAAGTCCACCCTGCTCTCCGCGCTCGTCGGGCTGGTCGAACCGGCCCGTGGATCCGTGCGGGTCGGCGGCGCGGTGCCGCATCGCACCGCCCCGCGCGAGCTGGTGCGTCGCGTGGGCCTCGTGCCCCAGGAGCCACGGGACCTGCTGTACGCCGACACGGTGGCCACCGAGTGCACGGCAGCCGACCGGGACGCGGGCGCCGCCCTCGGCAGCTGCCGGGCCCTGGTGTCCGAACTGCTGCCGGACGTCGCGGACGACACCCACCCCAGGGATCTGTCGGAGGGACAGCGGCTGGCGCTCGCCCTCGCCGTCGTGCTCACGGCCAGGCCCCCGCTGCTGCTCCTGGACGAGCCGACGCGCGGTCTCGACTACGCGGCGAAGGCCCGTCTGCTCGCCGTACTGCGCGGGCTCGCCGCCGACGGGCACGCCATCGTCCTCGCCACCCATGACGTGGAGCTGGCCGCCGAACTCGCCCATCGTGTGGTGATCCTCGCGGACGGCGAGGTCGTGGCCGACGGCCCCACCGCCGAGGTCGTGGTCGCCTCCCCGTCGTTCGCGCCCCAGGTGACGAAGGTCCTGGCCCCTCAGCGGTGGCTCACGGTCACCCAGGTCCGGGAGGCGTTGTCGTCATGACTCCACATGACGCAGGAACACCCGCGCCCTCCCGGCCGCGACCGGTCACGGTCTCCCAGGCCCGTCCCGTCCGCCTCGGGCCCCGCTCCCTCGCCGCCCTCGCCCTCGTGAGCGCGGTCGGTGCCGCGGGCTTCGCCTGGCCCCTGTTCGCCGATCCCGGCTCACAGCTCGGCGCGCACGCCCAGGACGCCCCCTGGCTGTTCGCCGGGCTGCTCGTCCTGCTCGTCGCCGTCGTGACGGCGACGATCTCCGAGTCCGGGCTCGGCCCCAAGGCGGTGGCCATGCTCGGCGTGCTCGCCGCGACCGGCGCCGCCCTGCGGCCGATGGGCGCCGGGACCGCCGGTATCGAGCCGATGTTCTTCCTGCTGGTGCTGAGCGGGCGGGTGCTCGGGCCGGGGTTCGGCTTCGTGCTCGGCGCCGTGACGATGTTCGCTTCCGCGCTGCTGACGGGCGGGGTCGGTCCCTGGCTGCCGTTCCAGATGCTGGCCATGGGGTGGTTCGCGCTGGGTGCGGGACTGCTGCCGGGACCGGACCGGCTGCGGGGGCGGGGCGAGGCGGCGGTGCTCGCCGGGTACGGCTTCCTGGCCTCGTTCGCGTACGGCACGGTGATGAACCTGGCGGGCTGGCCCTTCATGAGTGCCCTCGCCTCGGGCATCGCCTTCGACCCGCACGCCGGGCTCGCCGCCAACCTCACCCGCTTCCTGGCGTACTGCATGGCCACCTCCCTCGGCTGGGACCTGGGCCGCGCCGTCGTCACGGTCGTGCTGACCTTCGTCCTGGGCCCGGCCGTGCTCAGGGCACTGCGCCGGGCGACCCGGCGGGCGGCCTTCGAGAGCCCGGTCACCTTCGAAGGGCCGTAGGGCGCGACGCCGGTGACTGCGCCGCCCTCCTCCGTGCGGCGCCCGTCACATTCCAACTCCCGCGCGTGCGGCGCAGGTCACACCGTCCGGCACCTGTCCGTGGGTCACCCATCGACGGTCCGTTACACAAACCGTGACGAGTCCCACGTGACCACCGTCACCTACGACACGCGACCGTAGTTCCACGGGAAGGCATGCACTCGTCAATCTTGCCCCTGACCTGCACATTGAGACCCAGGTCACACAGGGGACCTTCGCGACGGATGCGACCACAACTAGTAAAAAGGGTCATTGCGGACGAGTCGCCCAGCTGCTTCTCTGGATGACGTCGCCGGGCGCCGACGAGCCCACACGGGCCGCGGCGCCGACGCACGCCCCCTCCACTCCCACGTGGTTCCGGCATGCAGCGACACCCATGCCCCCAACGAAAAGGTTTCTCTGTGTCCGTCTCTTTCATCCGCCGCATCGCTTCCCCGAAGAAGGCCGTCGCCACTGCCGCCGTGGCCGCCGCCGCGACCGGCATGCTGCTCACCTCGGCGCCCGCTCAGGCCGCCGTCCCCGCTTCGGCCACCAACGCACAGGCGATCGCGCACAAGATGATTCCTGACGCCACGCAGTTCGAAGCGTTCAACAAGATCGTCTCCCACGAGAGCGGCTGGAACCCCAGCGCCACCAACGCCTCCTCCGGTGCCTACGGCCTGGTCCAGGCGCTGCCGGGCTCGAAGATGGCGTCCGCCGGCTCCGACTGGAAGACCAACCCGGCCACCCAGATCAAGTGGGGCCTGGACTACATGAACTCCCGCTACGGCAGCCCCGCCGCGGCGTGGAACTTCTGGTCCACCCACCACTGGTACTGATCCAGCCGGTCTCACGCGACTGCGCAGGCGGCGACCCCGAATCCGGGGTCGCCGCCTTCGGCGTATCCGCACTCGGCCGGGTACGGCTCGCCGGTGGCGGGTCCTCCGTACCGGTCGACGGCCCCCGGCCGTGGTGGACTTGAGGGCACCGCGCCCGTTCCGCCACCGGAGGCCCCATGACGAGGGAGACGACCGCCGCCGAGGAGCACGGCCCCGAGGCGCGCGGACTGCGTCTGGTGCCGGTGCTCCTGGTGATGACCGTGGTCAGCGGGCTCATCGACGCGGTGAGCTACCTGGGCCTCGGACACGTCTTCACCGCGAACATGACCGGCAACGTGGCTGTGCTCGGCTTCGCCGCCGCCTCAGCCCCGGGCTTCTCCGCGCCGTACTCGCTCGTGTCGCTGGGATCGTTCCTGCTGGGGGCGGTGGTGGGCGGGCGCGCCGGGAGACGGTACGGCGGCGACTCACGGCGCGCGTGGGCCCGGATGACGCTCGCGGTGGAGGCCGTACTGCTGGGCACGGCCTCGGCGGTGGCGCACACCACCCCGGGCACCACCGGCACGGTCTACGCACTGATCGCACTCACGGCCTTCGCGATGGGCGTGCGCAACGCGACGGTACGGAAGCTGGCCGTGCCCGATCTGACCACGACGACCGTCCTCACCACGACCCTCACCGGCCTGGCCTCCGACTCCCGGGCCGCAGGCGGCTCGGGCAAGCGGTCACCGCGCCGCGCGGCCTCCGCGCTCGCCCTGCTGGCGGGCGCGGCGCTCGGCGGCTGGCTGGTGATCCACCGGGGCCTGGCCATCCCGCTGCTGATCGCTTCACTGACGACGGCGACGCTGGCGGTGACGGTGTCCGAGCGGGAGTGAACCCCGCGCGAGCCGTCACACGACCCGGCATTCGAACCAGACAGTCTTGCCACCCGCAACCCCGGGCTCCACACCCCATTTGTCGGCCACCGCATCCAGCAGAGTGAGCCCACGGCCGCTCTCCGCGTCCTGAGGCAACTCCAACGGCACCGACGTGAGCCCGGCGAACCCGTCGGCCACCTCCACACGGACCCCCGTCGCCTGCCGCAGCACCAGCACGGTGCAACGCCGGTCCGGGACATGGCGTACGACGTTGGCGATCAGCTCGCTCACGCCCAGCTCCGCCGCGTCGGCCAGGTCCGCCATCTCCGACTCGCGCAGGAACGAGTGGACGACGCGCCCCGTGCGCCACCGTAGCCGTACGCGACTCCAAGAACCCGGCGGGGCCCGTCCTCGCCTTCGACCCCGCCGCGTTCACCACGTTCGTCTCCTGGACCTCTACAGCCGCTGAATGATCGTCCCGGTGGCCAGTCCGCCACCCGCGCACATCGTGATCAGCGCGAACTCCTTGTCGCTGCGCTCCAGTTCATGGAGCGCAGTGGTGATCAGCCGGGCCCCCGTCGCCCCCACCGGATGCCCCAGCGCGATCGCGCCACCGTTGACGTTGACCTTCTCCAGGTCCTGCTCGAAGACCTGCGCCCAGCTCAGCACCACCGACGCGAACGCCTCGTTGATCTCGACCAGGTCGATGTCCTTCAGGGACATCCCGGCCTTCCCCAGCACGGCCTTCGTCGCGTCGATCGGGCCGTCGAGGTGGAAGTGCGGGTCCGATCCCACCAGCGCCTGGGCCACGATCCGCGCGCGCGGCCTCAGCTTCAGTGCGCGCGCCATGCGCTTCGACGCCCACATGATGGCCGCCGCACCGTCCGAGATCTGCGAGGAGTTGCCCGCCGTGTGCACGGCCGTCGGCATGATCGGCTTCAGCGTCGCCAGCACCTCCATCGAGGTGTCGCGGAGCCCCTCGTCCCGGTCGACGAGCCGCCACATGCCCTGGCCCGCCCGCTGTTCCTCCTCGGTGGTCGGCACCTGGACGGCGAACGTCTCGCGCTTGAAGCGCTCCTCCGACCACGCGACCGCGGCCCGCTCCTGCGAGATCAGCCCGAGCGAGTCCACGTTCTCGCGGGTGAGTCCCCGGTGCCGGGCGATCCTCTCCGCCGCCTCGAACTGATTGGGAAGGTCGACGTTCCACTCGTCCGGGAAGGGCTTGCCCGGCCCGTGCCTGGACCCCGAGCCGAGCGGTACGCGCGACATGGCCTCGACTCCACAGCTGATCCCGATGTCGATGACGCCCGCCGCGACCATGTTGGCGACCATGTGCGAGGCCTGCTGCGAGGAGCCGCACTGGCAGTCGACGGTCGTCGCCGCGGTCTCGTACGGCAGACCCATGGCCAGCCAGGCGGTGCGGGCCGGGTTCATGGACTGTTCGCCCGCGTGCGTCACCGTGCCGCCGACGATCTGTTCCACACAGTCGGCATGAATGCCGGTGCGCCCGAGGACCTCACGGTAGGTTTCGCCCAGGAGATAGGCGGGATGCAGATGGGCGAGCGCGCCACCGCGCTTGCCGATGGGCGTGCGTACGGCTTCGACGATCACGGGTTCCGCGGCCATGGGGGGTTCGTCCTCTCCTCGGTCACCCGCGCGGCGCGGGCGTCCCGGCCCACCCGCCACGCTGAACTAGTACGCGTTCTAGTTCTGCTTGCAGTTTGCTGACAGCGCGTCCGGGCCCGCAAGTCTCTTGCAGCCCAAGAAGTGGTGATCTGCACGAATCCCGCACGCAATTGGGGACTCCGCACCCCTTGCCACTTGTAGAACCCGTTACTACCTTCACGGCAGTTCCTGATGGTCCGTCAGACTGCTGGGAGTCGTCCATGCCCTGTCCAGCGCTGCCCGACGGGTTCGACTTCACCGATCCCGATCTGCTGCACCACCGCGTTCCCCTCCCGGAGTTCGCCGAGCTGCGCCGGATCGAACCGGTGCGCTGGATACCGCAGCCGGGCAACGTGGCCGGTTTCCGTGACGAGGGATACTGGGCCGTCACCCGGCACGCGGACGTCAGGTATGTCTCCACGCACCCGGAGCTCTTCTCGTCCTCCCTCAACACCGCGATCATCCGCTTCAACGAGCACATCGAGCGGGACGCCATTGACGCCCAGCGGCTGATCATGCTCAACATGGACCCGCCCGAGCACACCCGGGTCCGGCAGATCGTCCAGCGCGGCTTCACACCACGCGCCATCCGTGCCCTCGAGGACCGGCTGCGCGCCCGCGCGCACGCCATAGTCGAGGGCGCCCGCGCGCACCCGGGCCCCTTCGACTTCGTCACCCAGGTCGCCTGCGAACTGCCCCTGCAGGCCATCGCCGAGCTGATCGGCGTACCGCAGGACGACCGGGCCAAGATCTTCGACTGGTCCAACAAGATGATCGCGTACGACGACCCGGAGTACGCGATCACCGAGGAGATCGGCGCCGAGGCGGCCACCGAACTCATCGCGTACGCGATGAACATGGCCGCCGACCGCAAGCAGTGCCCGGCCCGGGACATCGTGACCACGCTGGTGGCCGCGGAGGACGAGGGCAACCTGGCCTCCGACGAGTTCGGGTTCTTCGTCCTGATGCTGTCCGTCGCAGGCAACGAGACGACCCGCAACGCCATCACGCACGGCATGCACGCCTTCCTCACCCACCCCGGCCAGTGGGACCTCTACAAGCGGGAGCGCCCGGCGACCGCTGCGGAGGAGATCGTCCGCTGGGCGACCCCGGTGGTCTCCTTCCAGCGCACGGCCACCCAGGACACCGAACTGGGCGGAAAGCAGATCAGGAAGGGCGACCGGGTCGGCCTCTTCTACTCCTCCGCCAACCACGACCCCGAGGTCTTCGACGCCCCGGACGTCTTCGACATCACCCGCGACCCCAACCCGCACCTGGGCTTCGGCGGCGGCGGCCCGCACTACTGCCTCGGAAAGTCCCTTGCCGTGCTGGAGATCGACCTCATCTTCAACGCACTCGCCGACGCCATGCCGGACCTGAGGCCGGCCGAGGACCCGCGCCGCCTGCGCTCCGCCTGGATCAACGGCGTGAAGGAACTCCGCGTCAGCGCGAGGTGACAGGCGCGGGCCGTCGGCATCCCGGCGCCGCCGGCCCGTCCCGCGGGAGGCAGGGGCATCCCCCTACGCCCCGCCCCTGCCTCCCACGCGCCCCGCCAACGGGTGAACGCCCCTCTTCACTTCCGCGTCTTCGGAAGGGCACAGTCGTGCCGCTCCGCAGAAGACGTCGAACGGAATGCGAACCCGTGGTCCCAGCCGAGCCCGCCCTCGTCCGGCCGAAGGACACGGCCGTTTCCCCGAGCCGTCCCCTGCGGGCCTTCCGCGACCGCCATCGGGTCCCGCTCCTGGCCACGCTCCCCACCCTGCCGCTGTACGCGGTGTGGTGGCTGTTCCTGGCCACCGGAGGCGGGGACCTCGCGGCCCAGGAGGCGTGGGCGCAGTTCGCGGCCCGGCACGGGGCGTCGGCGTACAACCTCTTCTGGTACGGCGGGATGCACCCCGCCAACTACAGCGTGATCTCCCCGTACCTGATGGCCGTGCTCGGCGTGCGCACGGTCACCGTGGCCTCCGGACTGACCGCGTCCTGGCTGGCCGCGGTGCTGATCGTGCGCGCCGGGGTGCGACGGCCGGTCGGCCCGGCGCTGCTCGCGTCGGGGGCCCTGTGGTGCGACGTGGCGTCGGGCCGCACCACGTTCGCGCTGGGGGTCGCGTTCGCTCTGGCGGGCTGTGTGCTGCTGACCCGGCAGTGGCGGCCGGTGCCGGCGGCGGCGTGCGCGGCGCTCGCCACCATGGCGAGCCCGGTGGCCGGGCTGTTCCTGGCCATGGTGGGCGCCGGCTTCCTGCTCGTACGGGACTGGGGGCGTGCCCTCGTGCTGCTGGTGCCGCCGTTCGTGGTGGTCGCCGTCACCACGCTGCTGTTCCCGTTCCATGGCGAGCAGTTGATGCCGTCGGACCGCATCTGGCAGCCGGTGCTGCTGGGGCTGGCCGTGACCGTGCTTGCCCCGCCCGGCTGGCGGGTCGCCCGGTGGAGCGGAGTCGTCTACGCGGCCGCGACGGTCCTCGCGTATCTGCTGCCCTCGCCGGTCGGGACGAACGTCGAGCGGTTCGCGGAGCTGTTCGCGCCGGCCGCGCTGCTCGCGGTGCTGCTCACCGCGCCCCGGCTCCAGGTGCTCAGGCGCACCCTGTTGATCGCCGCGCTGGTCTTCTCGGTCGTCTGGGTGGGCCGCAAGACCGTCGACGACCTTCGGGTCTCCACCGCCGTGCCGGCCTGGGCGGCGGACACCGACGGCGTGGTACGCGCCCTGGAAGGGCTCGGCGCCGACCGCACGCGCGTCGAGGTCGTCCCGGCCCGCGACCACCGCGAGGCCACCGCGCTCGCCCCGTACGTGAACATGGCCCGCGGCTGGAACCGCCAACTCGACGTGGAGCGCGGCCGCCTCTTCTACGACGGCACGTTCTCGGCTGCCACCTACCGCGGCTGGCTGGACCACTGGGCGGTCGGCTTCGTCGTCCTGCCGCTGGGCAGGCCGGACGGGCCCGCCGAGGACGAGGCGCGGCTGGTGCGCGACCACCGGCCGGACTGGCTGCAGCCGGTGTGGCAGGACGCCCACTGGAGCGTCTACCGCGTCACGCGCGCCACGCCCCTGGTGTCCGGGGGTGCGTCCGTGGTGTCGTCGGACGGTGCCGAGACGGTCGTACGCGTCCCCCGGCGGGGCTCGGTGACCGTGCGCGTCGTCTACTCCCCCTGGCTGCGCACGGACGGCGGCTGTCTGGGCCGGGTGGGCGAGTGGACGCGGCTCACCGTGCCCGCCGGCGGCACCTACCGCCTCAGCTCGTCGTACCGACTGCCGCGGCAGGAGCACTGCTGACGCTCCCCGACCGCTCGGCGTCCGGGACCGCCGCCACGACGGCCCGCGGCCCGGCGAGCAGATGGGTGAGCGCGAAGCCCGAGCCCACCACGAGCGCGCCGCCGACCGCGTCGAGCACCCAGTGGTTGGCGGTCGCCACGATCGCGGACACGGTCAGGAGCGGATGGAGCATGCCCAGTGCCTTCATCCACCAGCGGGGCGCCAGTACGGCGATCACGATGCCGCACCACAGGGACCAGCCGAAGTGCAGGGACGGCATCGCGGCGTACTGGTTGGTGACCGAGGTCATCGCACCGTAGTCCGGCTTCGCGAGGTCCTGGACCCCGTGCACGGTGTCGATGAAGCCGAGACCCGGCATGAGCCTGGGCGGGGCGAGCGGGTACAGCCAGAAGCCGAGCAGGCCGAGGAGCGTGGCGAGGCCGAGCGAGGTGCGCGCCCACCGGTAGTCCACCGGCCGCCGGGCGTACAGCACGCCGAGGATCGTCAGCGGCACCACAAAGTGGAACGACAGGTAGTAGAAGCCGAGGAAGTGCTCCAGCCACGGCATCCGCACCGCCGTGTGGTTGACCCAGCTCTCGACGTCGATGGACAGCGCCTGCTCCAGGGAGTGGATCTGGCGGCCGTGCGCCTCCGCGGTGGTACGGCTGCCCGTCGCGGCCACGCGCACCGAGGAGTAGGCGGCGTAGCAGACCCGCATCAGCAGCAGTTCGAACAGCAGGTTGGGGCGGCTGAGCACCCGGCGCCAGAACGGGAGCAGCGGCACCCGGGAGAGCCGGGAGGGCACCGGCGTGGCCTGCACGGCGGGCCGCGGCGCGCGGTAGGAGGGCGACTCCCGGTCCAGGAACGGTACGGCGCACGCTGCGGCCAGGGCCGCCAGCAGGATGACGTTGTCCCGCAGCGGCCGTATCGCCGCCACGTTGGGGATCAGGACCGTCGCCGGCAGCGTCATCACCAGGACCACCACGAACGGCCACACATACCGGTCGGCGGCCCGTGTGCCGACCCGGCCGACGACCGCGAGCAGCACCCACAGCAGCTGGTGCTGCCAGGTCGTCGGCGACACGGCGACCGCCACGCATCCGGTGACCGCGACCGCGAGCAGCAGCTGGCCGTCGCGCGCGTAGTGCACCGCTCGGCGCAGGCCGAGGGCGGCGACGGCCGCGCCGAGCACCAGGAACAGGCCGATCTCCAGCGGGCCGGTGAGCCCCAGCCGCAGGAGCGCGCCGTGCAGCGACTGGTTGCCGTGGTCGTACGCCTTGCCGCCCAGGCCGACACCCGCCAGGTGGTGCACCCAGTAGGTGTAGGAGTCGTGCGGCATCGCGGCCCAGGCGAGCGCAGTGCACACGGCGAAGGTGACGGCGGTGGACACGGCGGCCCGGCGCCGGCCGGTGAGCCACAGCAGCGGCACGAACAGCAGGACGGTCGGTTGCAGGGCCGCCCCGATTCCGATCAGCACACCGCTCGAGCGTTCGCCGCGCACCGAGAAGCAGCCGAGCAGGACGAGCAGCACCGGGATGATGCTGGTCTGACCGAGGTGGAGGGCGTTGCGCACCGGCAGCGACAGCATCAGCAGGCTGATCGCCACGGGCGCGGCGAGCAGCGAGGTGCGCCGGCTCACCGGCTGCGGCAGGGACCGCGCGGCGACCAGACCGAGCGCGACGACCAGCACAAGCGACCCGAAGGTCCAGGCCCAGCCGAGGGACTGTTCGGCCGCCCGGGTGAGCGGTTTGAGGACGAGCCCCCCTAACGGGGTACCGGTGAACCGGGTCGAGTCGTACAGCGAGCCCTTGACGTGCAGCACACCGTTGGGACCGACCCAGGTCTCCAGGTCCGTGAGGCGGTCGGCTCTGGGGGTGAGCAGGACGACGGCGACCTGCCGGACCGCCAGGACGGCCGCGACCAGCCACATCCCGAGCCGGATCGCCGCCAGCCGTGCCGTTCTCGTCCCAGCGGCCCCCGCCCCCAGGGCACCGCTCATCTGCCCGCCGTGCTCCACGTTCGCCACGCCCCGTCGGCCCTCCCGCCCCGTTCGCCCCGTTCGTGCCGTGCGTGCGTCCCGTGCATCCATTGCGCCCCGCGCGTACACGCCTGTCCGAACCCTATGAGGTTTTGCGGCACCCCCGCTGTGAGACGCAGGCAACCCCCTCTTCACCTGAGGTACGTCCGGCTTTTGTCCGCACGACGATAGTGCGCGGGCCGGGCGGTTCCATCGCCGTTGCGCGAGATGGGTTCACATATGCGCCAGTCCGCCGCCGCACCTCAGCGGCCCGTCCCGCCCGCACAGACAGCATTTAGGTGCAGACGGTCACCGGCCAGTGGAAGGCGCTGCTGCTGTGCACGGGCCCGGTGCTCGTCTTCAACGTCACCGACTACCTGCTGCTGTCGTACATGCCGAGCCGTCCGGCCGGCGAGCTGAAGTGCGACGAGACCCACGGACTGCTGGTGGTGCTCGGCGTGATGGCGCTGATGATGATCGTGCAGCCGTTCGCGGGCGCGCTGAGCGACCGGATCGGCCGCCGCCCGGTGATCGCGGCGGCCTGTGCGGGCTTGCCGTTCCTGTCGGTTCCGGCCGTGCCGCTGATCCGCCGGGGCAGCCTGCTCGCGGCCCGCTCGGCATGGGCGCCCTCGGTCTGCTGCTCGTCTGATTCACGGCGGCGATGCCGGCGGCGCTCCCGGCCCTCTTCGGGTCGGGCCCCTCCCCCCGATCGGCTGAATTCCGCTCACACTGCACCCTGCCCGGGCTATATTCTTTAGCGAGTCTAGTTAGGTCATCTAATCACCTTGCTCGTCTCACCCCTACCCGTCTCGATACCCGTCTCATCGGATCTGATCGGACAGACGAAAGGCACCGTGCATGAGCACAGCGCAAGAGCTCTGGGACGACGTCGACGCCTACTTCACCACGCTTCTCGCGCCCCCCGACGAGGTGCTCGCCGCGACCCTGCGGGACAGCGAGGCGGCCGGGCTGCCGCCCATCAACGTGGCACCGAACCAGGGCAAGCTGCTCCAGCTCCTGGCCCGGATCCAGGGCGCGCGCCGCATCCTGGAGATCGGCACACTCGGCGGCTACAGCACGATCTGGCTGGGGCGCGCCCTGCCCGCGGACGGCCGGCTGATCACCCTGGAGTACGAGGCCACGCACGCGGAGGTCGCCCGCCGCAACCTCGACCGGGCGGGCCTGAGCCGCATCACCGAAGTGCGCGTCGGCCCGGCGCTGGAGTCGCTGCCGAAGCTGGCCGAGGAGCAGCAGGAGCCGTTCGACCTGGTCTTCATCGACGCTGACAAGGTCAACAACCCGCACTATGTCGAGTGGGCCGTGAAGCTGACCCGCCCCGGCGGCCTGATCATCCTCGACAACGTGGTGCGCGGCGGCCAGGTCACCGATGCGGGCAGCGAGGACCCGGGCGTGCGGGGCACCCGTGCCGCACTCGAACTGATGGCATCGCATCCCAGGCTGAGCGGGACGGCGGTGCAGACGGTGGGCACGAAGGGGTACGACGGGTTCGCGCTGGCACGGGTGACGGACTGACCGCCGCGGGGCCGCTCAGGCCTCGTGGTAGAAGCCCACGTTGACGCTGCGCGGGGCGGTGCGGTCCTGGATGACGAGCTCTCCCGCGCCGCCTCGCGGGAGCCTGACCGTGCCGCCGTAGGGCAGGGGCTGGAGCGGCTGCCCGGCGAGGGTGAGCAGCACCTCGGAGGAGGGCTCGGCGTGGGAGCCGCGCAGCCAGGTCACCTGCCAGCCGCCGTCGGGGCCGCAGAGGAACTCCAGGTGGACCCGCGAGACGAACAGCCAGTCCTCCGGGGTCGCCAGCCTGCACACGGACGCGTCCCGGCCCACCCGCAGCACGGTCCCCGGGGCGCTGGGCGCGTCGGCCATCAGCATGCCGGCCGTCGACCCGGCATCCGCCCCGGAGACCGAGGCCATGGTGAGTTCGAGCACGTGCGCTCCTCCTGGATGCGGTGGTTCAAGGCTCCTACGGCCGAGCCCGGTTGGCGTACCGGCGGAATGATAATTCGCCCGATCGCCTCGTCGGGGGGCGTCCGGCACAATGAACCCATGACCGAGCGCAAGCCACCCGGTGTCAGCTTCGAGTCGTATGTCGACAAACAGATCCGCGACGCCCAGGCGCGCGGCGAGTTCGCCGATCTCCCCGGTGTGGGCCGGCCGGCACCGGCCGTCACCGAGACGACGTACGACGAACTGTGGTGGATCAAGCGCAAGATGGCCCGCGAGGGGTTCTCGGTCCTGCCGCCGACGCTGGCCCTGCGCAAGGAGGCCGAGGACACCCTGGCGGCGGCCGCGGTCGCGCCGTCCGAGCGGGTGGTCCGGCGGCTGGTCGAGGACCTCAACGTGAAGATCCGCGACATGATGCTCAAGCCGCCGCCGGGACCGCCGCTGGGCCTCAAGCCGTACGACGTCGAGGAGATCGTCCGGGAGTGGCACGAGCGCCGGGCCGGGCTCCACGACGCGGGCTGAGCATCACGCCGGGCGGGGCCGCGCCCCGGGGACATGGTCCGGGACGCGGCCCCGCCCACGGCCGCCGCTCACAGATCTAGTGCCGTATCAGGCAACGTTTTAGGAGGGACGCGGGGCGCGCAGGTGCGCCCGTTCCTTCAGCTCCTACTGAGCAGCCGCTCGGCCGTCGCGTCACAGACTGAGCAGCCGCTCGGCCGTCGCGCGGTAGTCGCGCAGGGCGAGCCGAAGCTGTTCGGTGTCGCCGCTGTCGCCGGTCTCCTGCCAGGAGGCCTTCAGAGTCCGCCGCCGTGAGGCCACGGCCTCCGCGAGCCGCGAGGCCACCTCTTCCACCACGTGGTCGGCTTCCTCGACGGCCTCCTGGGGGCTGTCCACGAACCCGCCCACGGCGTGCTGCAGCCTCAGCGAGAACTTGTCCGACTCGTCCCGCGGCAGCAGGCGGCCCTCCCGCGGGACGCCCTCGGGCCGCGCCCCGGCCGCCCCCCGCCGCTCGCCGCCTTCGAGCCGCGCCCCCGTGGTCCCCGGGGGCTCCTCCCCGCCGGGCCGCGCCGCGCGTGCCTCACGCTGCTCGACCTCGCCGGGCCGCAGCCCGGCCGCCTGCCGTCGCTCGGTCTCCCCGGCCCGCAGCGCGGCCTCCTCCTCCCGGCTCTCGATCTCGTCGTCGGGCCGCCGGCCGGCCTGCTCCGAACGCCCGACGCCGCCACCCGGTGTCACATCGGTCATCGCCCTCAACTCCCCTTCGCATGCTGCCTGTGGAAGGTCCACGGGAGACGGGAGCGCCCGTCGGCACGCGCGGGCACGTGCCGGGCCGTCCCCTCCGTGGAGTCGGCCGCCTGCCCGCGCGGGGGTGCCACCAGGTCCTCGAAGAGGGCGCGGGCCTCCAGCAGGGCCTCCCGCATCTCCTCCGTCTCCGTGCGGCTCCCGGCCGCGCCGTCGGCGGCCGGGGCGTGGGCGGCCCCGTGCAGTCGGCGGTAGCCGTGGACGTGCCGGGCGTGGTGCACGGACAGCGCGTCGAGCTGGTCCTCGTAGCGGCCCCCGTCGGGGAAGCCCCGCGCGCCCGCCAGTTCGGCAAGCAGCCGGTCCGCCTCGGCTACGGCCTCCCTGGGGGAGTCGACGAAGTGCTCCTGCGCGGCTGCCCAGCGCGTCGCGTACCGTTCGCGCTCGGACGCCTCCAGTGACCGCTCGCGCAGCGAGCCGTACTGGTTCAGCCGCTCGGTGAGTTCACGTTCGGCGGCCTTGGTGTCGCCGTCGTGCCGGGCCACGGTCCGCTCGTACTCGGGCCCGAAGCGGCGCCTCAGGCCTGCGCCGAGTGTGCCCCGGGTACGTGGGTTCAGGGCGGCCGCACCCGCGACAACGGCCGCCAGGATCACGATCACGATCAAAGCGATGATCACGCCTGTGGACATGGATGCCTTCCGGTCTCTCGGCCCCGCGGGCCGTCTTCCGCCCGGGTTGCCCGGACGGCCGTCCCCAAACGAGCCGGGACGGCCGGAAGCCACCTCACCGGGCGGGCGTCACGGCGCGAACCGGCGCAGCCCGGTCACCGACCAGACGGTCGCGATCCGCCCGTCGACCACCTCGAACTGATCGATGCCGCTCTTCTCGGTCACATCACCGGCGACGTCCTCCCCCGACACGTACCAGCGCGAGACGACAATGCCCCGCTCGGTGTCGACGAGGGGAGTGCCGTCCACGGCGTACCGCAGGCGGGGCCGGGCGACGCGGAAAGACGCGACGTACTCGACGATGCCCTGCGGGCCGTGGATCGTGTCGGTCTCCTCGGCGCGGTCGGGACTGTTGCCGAAGCGGATGCGGAAGCCGGGGGCCAGGAAGCGCTCGGGGTCGCTGAAGTCCCCGTTCCACAGGGCCGTCCAGCGGTCGAAGAGAGCGATACCGGCCGCGGGGGTGAGGGGGGTGCCGGTCGTGGTCTGAGACATGGCTGCCGCCTTTCGTGCGTTTCGGGCCGGGTGCGGGCCCGTCGGTCCATCGGAACGGGCCCCAGCCTCGGACACGTGCGCGACATCCCCCTGTCGGTGATTGGGGTCACATTCCCAGCTCGCTCAGAGGCACCACGTCGGAGCCGAGCCGGTCGAGTTCGGACAGGTCGACGGGACGGCGCGGGACCCGCTCTGCGAGTGCCTCCACCGCGCGGATGCGGTCCAGCCGGAAGCCGCGCACGCCCGCGCGCAGCCGGCACCAGGCGACCAGGTACCAGTGTGCGTTCCCGCCGAGAAAGACGAGCGGTTCGACGTCACGGCCGGTGACGGCGCCCGACGCGTCGGCGTACTCCAGCCGCAGTACCCGCTCCGCCGAGAGCGCCTCGCGCAGCGGCCCGGGAACGACCGGCTCGGCGGGCACCGGCCGTGACAGCGGTACGAGCAGCCGAACGCGCCCGGCCAGCTCGGCCGCCGCCGCGCGCTCGCGCCGCGGCATCACCGCGAGCACCTTGTGCAGCGCGCTGCGGGCGTCGGCCGCGAACGGCGTGCCCTCCAGCGCCCGCAGCGCCACGGCGAGCGCGGTCGCCTCCGCCGGGGTGACGGTCAGCGGTGGCAGGGTCCGCGACGGGTCGAGCGCGTAGCCGCCGCTCCGGCCGGGTTCGGCATGGACCGGTACCCCGGCCTGCTGGAGCGCGCCGAGGTCCCGCTCGATCGTACGGACGCTGACCTCGAAGCGGCGGGCGAGCGTGCGCGCGCTGCGGGGTCGGGGAGCGGCGGCGCGCAACTCCTCGACCAGGGCGTACAGCCGGTCGGTGCGATTCATGCGACCAGTCTGCTGAGTCCGCCTCAGGGGCACGCCGATGCCCGCCCGGACCAGGCAGGAACGACAACCCGCGGCTCACGGTGTCTCACCCATATTCGGTTGCGCGACCTGGCCGCCCCCTCCGGAGAATGTCCTCATGACCTGGACCGTGGCCCCGGAGAACCATGACTCGCCCGTCGCCGCCGCGTTGTGGCGGGCGTACTACACGGAGGTCAGCGACCGCTGGTACGACGTCCACGAGGGGCGCTCGACCGACCCGGACGAACTGGAGCGCGAGATCGCCGCCGACACCGGCGACTGTCTGGCGCCGCCCGACGGGGTGCTCCTGGTGGCCCGTTACGAGGGCGAGCCGGCCGGGACCGCCGGCGTGCGGCTGACGGATCCGGCGACGGCCGAGCTCAAGCGGGTGTTCCTGCGCAAGGAACTGCGCGGCCGGGGCGGCGCCCCGCTCCTGTTGGCCGCCGCCGAGGACGCGGCCCGCTCGCTCGGTGCCCGTCGGATGGTCCTCGACACCCGCCACGACCTGGTGGAGGCCCGCGCCCTGTACGCCCGCCTCGGTTACGCGGAGACCCCGCCGCACAACGACCAGCCGTACGCGGAGCACTGGTTCAGCAAGCAACTGGCCTAGGAGGACTCACGCCGGACGCGTCCTCGGCCCGTCGTGCGGGCGTTCCGCGTCCGAGCCGCAGAGCTCCCGGTTCAGTTCCTGGACCAGCTTGGCCAGATCGGTGGGACGGTCCGGGCCCCACCAGTCGCCGAGCAGTTCGGCGAGCGACTCCTCGCGGGCATCGGCGAGACGGTCGGCGACCTCGCGGCCCTGCTCGGTGAGGACGAGGTCGAGCCCCTCGCGCACGGCCAGGCGCCGCTCCTCCAACTGCCTCCCGGCGGCGAGGATGACGTTGAGCGGGACCGTGCTGCGCTCGGCGAGCACGGCCGGCTCGGCCCAGCCGTACTTCCTGACCCGCAGCAGCAGCCAGCTCGCCCCGGGCAGCAGGTCGTACCCGGCCCGTCTGGTGATCTTGTCGTAGATCTCGCGCCGCCCTTCCCGGGAGCCGAGCACGGACAGCGCCCGGCAGACCTCGTCGTACGACGAACGCTCCACCGGGTTGCTGGCCAGCGTCTCGGTCACGTCCGGCGCCGTCACCGAACCGCGCAGCCGGTCCTCGCGCAGGAACCACGCCAGCACGAAGCCGAAGAGGGCGACCGGGGCGGCGTACAGGAAGACGTCGGTGATCGAGGAGGCGAACGCGTGCAGGACGGCAGGCCGTACGGCGGGCGGGAGGGCCGCCACGCCACGCGGATCGGCCTTCAGTACGCCCGGGCTGACGCCCGCCGGCAGCGGACGGCTTGCAAGAGCCACGGTGAGGTTGTGGCCGAGACGGCTCGCAAAGATCGCGCCGAAGACGGACACACCGAACGAGGCTCCGATGGAGCGGAAGAAGGTGGCGCCGGAGGTGGCGACGCCGAGGTCCTCGTAGCCGACGGCGTTCTGCACGATCAGCACCAGGACCTGCATGACCAGGCCGAGGCCCAGGCCGAAGACGAAGAAGTACCAGCTCATCTCGGCCGTGCTGCTGTGCTCGTCGAGCCGGTGGAGCAGGAGCAGGCCGATCGTGGTGACGCCGGTGCCCGCGATCGGGAACACCTTCCATCGGCCGGTGCGGCTGACGATCTGTCCCGAGGTGGTGGACGCCAGCAGCATGCCGACCACCATCGGCAGCATGTGCACGCCGGACATGGTGGGTGTGATGCCGTGGACGATCTGCAGGAATGTCGGCAGGTAGGTCATCGCGCCGAACATCGCGAAGCCCACGATGAAGCTGATGACGGCGGAGAGCGTGAAGGTGCGGACGCGGAAGAGCTTCAGCGGCAGGACCGGTTCGGCCGCCCGGCGTTCGACGAGCACGAAGACCACGACCAGCGCGGCGCCGACGACCGCGAGGCCGACGGTCTGGGGCGACCCCCAGCTCCAGGTCGTGCCGCCGAGTGAGGCGAGAAGGACCAGACAGGTGGCGACGGAGGCGATGAGGAGGGTGCCGAGGTAGTCGATGACATGCCGTTCGGCCTTCCGCGGGATGCGCAGGGCCGTCGCGATCACGGCCAGGGCGACGACACCGACGGGCAGGTTGACGTAGAACACCCAGCGCCAGCTGAGGTGCTGGGTGAAAAGCCCGCCCAGCAGCGGCCCCAGCACACTCGTCGCGCCGAACACGGCACCGAACAGCCCCTGGTAACGCCCGCGTTCCCGGGGCGGGACGATGTCGCCGACGATCGCCATCGACAACACGATGAGTCCGCCGCCGCCGAGACCCTGGACGGCGCGGAAGGCGATGAGCTGCGGCATGTTCTGCGCCATGCCGCACAGGGCGGAGCCGACCAGGAAGATCACGATGGCGGTCTGGAACAGCCTCTTGCGGCCGTACTGGTCACCCAGCTTGCCCCACAGGGGGGTCGCCGCGGTGGAGGCGAGCAGATAGGCGGTCACCACCCACGACAGGTGTTCCAGACCGCCGAGGTCGCTGACGATGGTGGGCAGCGCCGTCGAGACGATGGTCTGGTCGAGGGCGGCGAGCAGCAGGCCGAGCAGCAGCGCGCCGATGGAGACGATGACGCCACCGTGCACGCCCTCCGGCGGGAGAGCGTGCCGCCCGGCAAGCGGGCCGCCGATGCCGGGCGACTCCCTGTCCGCGGCCCGTGCCGCCTCGCCCGCCCTGCCCTGTGCGTCGCCGCTCATGTGAAGGCCTCCCGGTCGTACGACCTCCGTGAACCCGGAGCGCGGGCGGCACGGTCCGCGCGGCCCTGGGGTTCTCGTCCATCCTGCACTCCCATCGTGGTCGGTGTGACCCGTTATGGCCTGTTGAGTCCTGATGGGAAGCGGGGATTCCGGGGGGCTCCTGGCAGATTGTGTGAGGGAGATCTGCATAATCTCTGGAATTCGGCGGGAGGGGGCCCACGGGTGAGCGGATCGAACGGACAGGCCTGCCCGGAGTGCGCGGCGCCACGACTGCCGGACGGCACGCCGTCGTGCGGATGCACCCGACGGGCGTCCGAGGCGCTCCGGGACACGCGTACGGCGGAGGCGGCAGCGGCGGAGGACTTCGATCCGCTGCGGATCCGGCCGTACGTGGAGTTGGAGACCTCCCCGGCTCCGGCGGAGACGGCCGCGCAGGACACAGCGGCGGGAGGTAGGACGGCGGGGGGCACGACGGCGAGGGGCGCTACAAGGAGAGGCGCCACGACGAAAGGCGCTACGACGAAAGGCGCTACGACGAGAGCCGCGGCGCCGGACGAGACAGTGCCGCTCGCGCCCGCCGGGTACGAGAGCGCGTGGCGCGCGGCTTCCGCAGACGAGACGGTACAAATGGGTGCCGCCGTGGACGGGACCGTACGCCATCCGGCCGACACCGACGAGACGGTGGGCCATTCGGCCGCCACCCACGAGACCGTGCACCATCCCGCCGCCACCGACGAGACCGTCCGGCTCGGTGCCACCCACGAGACGGTGGGCCATTCGGCCGCCACCGACGAGACCGTGCACCATCCCGCCGCCACCGACGAGACCGTCCGGCTCGGTGCCACCGACGAGTCCGTCCGGCTCGGTGCCGTACCCGGTGGCGTCGATGAGCTCGAGCCGGCCGGGGTGCCGGTCGTGGCGGGGCCCTTGGACCACGCGCCGCCCGGGCGCCGGCGCCGGACCGTGCTGCTGGCCGCCGGCGGGGGCGTGGTCGCGG
>NZ_LBMW01000026.1 GCF_026168105.1 Streptomyces hygroscopicus | reverse complement strand
GTCTTGGGGGTGTGGGCCGGGGTCTTGGGGGTGTGGGCCGGGGTCTTGGGGGTGTGAGCCGGGGTCTTGGGGGTGTGGGCCGGGGTCCTGGAGGTGTGGGGGTAGGCGGCTGTTCGGTGCTGGAAGGAGAGAATCTTTGGGTTCAGGACGACGCCGTCGCGGATCTCGATGGCCTTTCTGACCGTGGGGTCGGCCTCCCAGACCGCGGGGCCGCTCATGACCTTGCGCAGGTACGGCAGGAGTGCCTCGCTGATCTCCCACGTGGCCGAGTTCCACAGGTGGGACGGGCTGTGATCCACTGCGTAGTAGTGGCAGCCCGTCCCCACCGTGGGCATCGGCTCGCCGAAGGTGGTGGGACGGGCCCACGCGAAGCCCATGCCTTCGTCGCAGGCGACGTCGATGAAGAAGGTCCCCGGCCGGAACAGGGTGAGTTCCTCTTCGGTGACGAACATGAGCGGCGCGTCGGTGTCCTGCAAGACGCAGTTGACGATGATGTCGAACCCGGCCAGGTACTCCGCCAGCGGCAGGGAACCGGCCGCGGTGAATGCGTGCAGGCGCGTTGAATCGCCCTCTTGCTGTGCGAAGTGGCCCATCACGACCGAGGGCATCGGCGAGGCCACCGCTGCCGCTGCGCGCTGGGTGAGCACCGTGACGTCGGAGACCCCCATGGCGCCCAGGCCGGTGACCGCGCCGCGCGCCGTGGCGCCGAAGCTGATGACCACAGCACGCAGACGCCGCCCGTAGCTGCCGGTCAGCCCGCCGAGCTGCAGAGCGTGCAGCACCGAGCAGTAGCCCGCGAGCTCGTTGTTCTTGTGGAACACATGGACGCTGAAGGCGCCCGTGGACGTCCAGTGGTTCATGGCCTCCCAGGCGACGAGTGTCACCCGTCGGTCGATGGCGAGCTGGGTCAGCTCCTCGTCCTGCACACAGTGCGGCCATCCCCACAGCACCTGGCCCTCACGCAGCGCGGCGATGTCGTCGTGCATGGGTTTGGGCAGCAGCAACACGTCGCACTCGGCGAGGAGTTGCTCGCGGGAGCGCAATCCCGCCACGAGCGGTGCGAGCGTGTCGTCGGCGACGCCGAACCGTTCGCCGTAGCCCTGTTCCAGGAATATCCTCCCGCGTACGTCCGGCGCGATCCGGTCGAGGTGAGCAGGGTGCAACGGCAGGCGGAACTCATTCTCCTTGCGGGAGGAGGCGAGGACTCCGAGACTCATCAGGCGCATACGCTTCCTCATCATTTCGTTTCGCTGCGCTCTCGGCGTGCGTGGTCTGGCTGCCGGATGTCCGGGTCAGAAGCCGTCGGCCCGGTGCCTGCGGATGCGCTCGTCCAGCGGGAGGGGCGTTTCGTCCAGACCGTCGACCGACCCGGTCGCCATGCGTGCACACGTCCCGTGGCAGGCGAGGAGCTGCCCGTCGTCGCGGCGGGAAACCACCACCGCCCCCGGGTCGGGTGCGTTGCGGTAGTCGGTGCCGCAGATGAGGCAGGCCAGTCCGGAGAGCATCTCCGCGGTCGGTTCGGGGCGGTCCCGGCGGCGGCCGAAGATCGAGTCCTGTGAATACATGTGTCCCGCACCCTCTAGATCGGTTCAAGGTCGTGCTGATCGGTCTAGCCGTGCTGCGGCCCGGGGTCGTGCGCGAGATGTCCTGGTGCCCCGGGCAGCCCGGAAGCCGGGAAATCCGCTACCGCGCTGCGCGGGACCGGATACGGAAGACGGCGTGACGGGGCGGGCCAAGAGGCATGTCGCCGCTCATTTCCGGCCGGATCCGATGTACGCCGGCCTTTGCCGTTGTCCGAGGGCGACGCCGAAACTGATGACGGCGTGCGAGGTGCCCTCGGTGCCGCAACCGTACTCCCTCTCCGGAGTCGGCACGTGCCGGATGCCGGATGCCGGAGCCCGGAGCCCGGAGCCCGGAGCCGACCCGCCCGGGCGTCACCGAACTCTTCCCGGCTCGTGCGGGAACCTTCCCGGCGCTCCGGACGTTGCGGGCAGTGGTTGTAGTTGAAGTTTGCGAACGTGGAAACGCCCGCGGAGTTCTTGGCAGCGGGCGTTTCGTCGTTTCGGGGTTTTCTTCGACGGCCGGCGACCAACAGCCCGGGATCGCGTGATCGCGCACATTCCGCCCCAGCCGCCATCTCGAAGGAGACATCACGTGGCTCAAGGAACAGTGAAGTGGTTCAACGCGGAGAAGGGTTTCGGTTTCATCGCCCCTGATGAGGCCGGTGCCGACGTCTTCGTCCACCAGTCGGCGATCGACACCGACGGCTTCCGCTCCCTGAAGGAGAACCAGCGGGTGGAGTTCACCGCCAGCCAGGGCCCCAAGGGCATGCAGGCCGATCAGGTCCACGTGCTCTGAGGCCACCGTTCCCGAGGCAGGCCCGCACCGTGGGCCTGCCTCGGGCGGCTTCCGCAGGACTCCCGACGCGTGCAGCATCCTGCACCCCGCCCCTCGCGCCTTGGGCAGCGCCGTACCTCCCGAAGGGAACACTGTGACCACTGACGTCAGCCAGCGGAGCCCCGATCCCGCGGGCCACGCCGAGATGACCAAGCCCCCGCCCGGAAGCCGGGGCAGCGACTACGCCGCGCTGTGCCGCGAGGTGAGGCAGAGCGGGCTGCTGACGCGCCGCCCGGGCTACTACTGCGTGAAGATCGGCGCGAACCTGCTTCTGCTGGCCGGCGGCTGGACCGCGTTCGCGCTGATCGGACAGTCGTGGTGGCAGCTGCTGACCGCCGCCTTCCTGGCGGTGATGTTCACCCAGACCGGGTTCATCGGGCACGATGCTGGACACCATCAGATCGCCGCCTCCAAGCGCGTCAACAACCTGCTCGGCCGCGTGCACGCCGACCTGCTGATCGGCCTCAGCTACGGCTGGTGGATCACCAAGCACAACCGGCACCACTCCCACCCCAACCACGTCGACCGCGACCCCGACATCGCCGACGGTGCGATCGCCTTCACCGAGGATCACGCGCGCGTCCGCAGCGGGGCGTACGCCTGGCTGGCCCGTCACCAGGCCTGGCTGTTCTTCCCGATGCTGCTTCTGGAAGGACTCGCCCTGCACGTCGCCGGCGTACGGGCGCTGCTCGACCGCACCGCCACCACAACCTCGCGGACAACCAAGCTGGCCGACGCGGGACTGCTGGCAGCGCATCTGGGCGGCTACCTCGCCGCTCTGTTCCTGGTCCTGTCCCCCGTCCAGGCCGTGTGCTTCCTTCTCGTGCACCAAGGGCTGTTCGGGCTGTACATGGGATGCTCGTTCGCCCCCAACCACAAGGGCATGGCCCTGTTCGCCAAGGACGACAAGATCGACTTCCTGCGTCGGCAGGTACTGACCTCACGCAACATCCGCGGCCACCGCTTCACCGACTTCGTGCTCGGCGGGCTGAACTACCAGATCGAACACCATCTGTTCCCCTCCATGCCGCGACCCAGCCTGCGGCGTGCCCAGGAACTCGTGCGCAGGTACTGCGCCCAGTACGGCATCGCCTACCACGAGACCGGGCTCTTCAACTCCTACGCCCAGATACTGCGGTACCTCCACAGGGTCGGCGGCCCGCTGCGCCCCGAGCTGGAGTACTGATCACTTCGCCGTCCGTGCTCTTCATTCCCACCACGACCCACCACCTCCTCGTCGGCCTGTGGGCCGCTCCAGTTGTCCGGCGCCGCTGCCCTGACCCTGCCAGTACGTGGTCGACAACCTCGGTGACCGGGACGCCGTCCTGGTCGTGGACGACACGGGCTTTTTGAAGAAGGGGACGCGGTCGGCCGGCGTGCAGCGGCAGTACCCCGGCACCGCTGGGCGGACCGAGAACTGCCAGGTCGGGTGTTCCTCGCCAGTTCACGCGCCCACAGCCTGACATCCGAAGCAAGCTGCCGCGAAGCCGTCGACCGGAACGGTGTGGGGATGTACGGCTTTCGGTACTACTTCGCCTCGAACGCCCTCGGGAACGGTGGCAGACCCTGCGTCGGCTCAGTGCGACGGACCAGGGCTTGGCCCCTGCCCAGCTCGACACACTGCTCGAACGAGCTCGACAGCAGCAGGAAACGATCGAGGAGCGGCGCGCCCACCAGACCGAGGAAGCGCTACGCACGACGACCGGCTGAGCTGTTGGTGCCAGATGGTGATCCTCCGGGGCTCACCGACCACAGTGATGTCGCTCCGAGCACGTGGCGTCGTACGCCGTGATGGAAGACGTCACGCGGTCGGTGGCGCACGACCGTATTCGGACGAGTAAACCGAGCGGTTAGGGGTACGTCGAGTGCGGCTCCTGTTGTCGAGGAGCCGGAGCATGCCCGGACCAAGGGCTGTTCCCGGGCATGGACGAAGGATCATCTGATGGCCAGCGGCACCGTGAAGTGGTTCAACGCAGAGAAGGGCTTCGGCTTTATCTCGCAGGACGGCGGGGGGCCCGACGTCTTCGCACACTACTCCGAGATCCAGGGGAGCGGCTTCCGCGAGCTCACCGAGGGCGAGCACGTCACCTTCCAGATCGGGCAGGGGCCGAAGGGGCCGCAGGCCCAGAACATCGTCCGTGGCTGACCGGGCGAACATGGCAGGACGAGGCGGCTGCCGTTTGGTAGCCGCCTCGCCGCTGCAGCGGACCAGGTTGGCGACGCACCCGCCCAGCAGCCGGAGAGCTGGCTGAGAGGCGTCGTCACCCTTTGAAACCGGAGTCGAACGCCAAAGTAGGACTTCGAAGTCGGCGGCAACGCGAGCCGCTCTCACCGGTGGACGCCTCCCGCGCCGACGCTGGTCGAGCTGAGCACGTCTCCCAGGACTGGAAAGCGATCGCCCGGCAATGAGCAAGGGGTGACACGCATCGTAATCGTCGTCCTGACTCTCGTCGCAGGTGTACTGGCGTCCCTGGCGGCGGCCTGGATCTCCCCATGGTGGTCGCTCGTCGCCGTACCGGTGATGCTGCTGGCTCTGCTGGGCGCGTGGGATTTGCTGCAACGCCGGCATTCGGTGCTGCGCAACTATCCGGTGCTCGGCCATGCCCGCTTCCTCATGGAGCGCATACGCCCGGAGTTGCAGCAGTACTTCATCGAGCGGAACTACGACGGACGTCCCTTCGACCGGGACGTGCGCAGCATCGTCTACGAGCGTGCCAAGGGCACGGACGCGGAGGAGCCCTACGGCACCGAACGGGACGTGTACCAGCCCGGCTACGAGTTCCTGGTCCCCTCGATGGCGCCGCGGCCGGTGCCGAAGGAACGGCCGCGCGTGCGGATCGGCGGTCCGGACTGCGGCCGGCCCTACGACATGGCACTGCTGAACGTCTCCGCGATGAGCTTCGGATCGCTCTCCGCCAACGCCGTCCTCGCCCTCAACGGGGGCGCGGCGGCAGGGGGGTTCGCCCAGGACACCGGTGAGGGCGGACTGTCCGAGTATCACCTCCGCCCGGGTGGCGACCTCGTCTGGGAGATCGGCACCGGGTACTTCGGCTGCCGCACGCCCGACGGCGACTTCGACCCCGCCGAGTTCTCCGACAAGGCCGCACACGATCACGTCAAGTGCGTGTCCCTGAAGCTGTCGCAGGGCGCCAAGCCCGGCATCGGAGGTGTCCTGCCGGGAGCCAAGGTGAACGCCGAGATCGCCCGGGTCCGCGACGTGCCCGAGGGGCGGACCGTCGTCTCGCCGCCGTACCACCGGGTCTTCTCCACCCCGCGGGAACTCGTCCGCTTCATCGCCCGCATGCGCGAGTTGTCCGGTGGCAAGCCTGCCGGGTTCAAGCTGTGCGTGGGCTCGCGGCGGCAGTTCCTGGCCGTGTGCAAGGCCATGCTGGAGGAGGGCGCGGCGCCTGACTTCATCGTCGTGGACGGTGCCGAGGGCGGGACCGGTGCGGCGCCGCTGGAGTTCGCGGACCACGTGGGTACTCCGCTCACCGAGGGTCTGCTCACCGTGCACAACGCCCTCGTGGGCACCGGCCTGCGCGACCGGATCAGGATCGGCGCGAGCGGCAAGATCGCCACCGGGACCGAACTGGTCAAGCGCATGGTGCAGGGTGCCGACTACGGCAACGCCGCGCGGGCGATGATGTTCGCCGTCGGCTGCATCCAGGCGCAGCGGTGCCACACGAACACCTGCCCCACCGGCGTCACCACCCAGGACCCCCGCCGCGCCCGCGCCCTCCACGTCCCGGACAAGACGGCCCGCGTCCAGCGCTTCCAGGAGGCGACCGTGGCCAGCGCATTGCAGATCATGGCGTCCATGGGCGTCACCGACCCCGCGCAGCTGCGTCCGCACATGCTCCGCCGGCGCGTCGACCCCTTCACCGAGCGCTCCTACGAGGAGCTGTACGAGTGGCTCCAGCCCGGGCAGTTGCTCGCCGAGCCACCGGCCTCTTGGGCGGCCGACTGGAATGCCGCCGACCCCGACCACTTCACCGTCTGAACCGGAGGACTCACGTGGCCCGTACTGTTGCCCGCGTCATCGTGGACGCGCTGAGCGAGCTCGGCGTGCGCCAGGTGTTCGGCGTCGTGGGAGACGCGCTCAATCCCCTGACGGACGCCATCCGCACCACCGAGAACCTTGAATGGGTGGGCTGCCGGCACGAGGAGGCGGCCGCGTTCGCCGCGAGCGCCCAGTCGCAGCTCACCGGAACGCTCGGGGTGTGCATGGGCACCGTCGGGCCCGGTTCCGTCCACCTCCTGAACGGCCTGTACGACGCGGCCAAGAGCCACGCCCCGGTCCTGGCGATAGCCGGCCAGGTACCCCTCGCCGAAATCGGCAGCGACTACTTCCAGGAGGTCGACAACGACGCCCTCTTCAGCGACGTGGCCGTCTTCCGCGCGACCATCACCTCGCCCGACCAGCTGCCGCAGATGCTGGAGACGGCGGTGCGCCACGCACTGGGCCGCAAGGGCGTCGCCGTCCTCACCGTGCCGGGCGACCTGGGCGATCGGGAGCTGACCGCCGACCGTCCCGCCCGGTTCTCCCTGAACCCTCCGGTGAGCCGGCCGGACGGGGCTGCCGTCCGCCGCGCCGCGGAACTCCTCGACCGGTCCGAACGGGCCACGCTGCTCGTCGGCGAGGGCGCCCGCGCCGCTCGCGAGGACGTGCTCACCCTCGCCGACCGCCTGGCCGCACCGATGGTGCTCACACTCAAGGCCAAGGCGGGCTTCGAGGGGGACACCAACCCCTTCCAGGTCGGCCAGACGGGCCTGATCGGCAACCCCGCCGCCGCGGCGGCCCTCCAGGACGCGGACACTCTTCTGCTGCTCGGCACGGACTTCCCCTACCGGGACTGGTATCCCGGGGGACGGACCGTGATCCAGGTCGACGCCGAGGCCACCCACATCGGACGCCGGGTGTCGGTCGACGTCGGACTCGTGGGGGACGCCGGCGCCACCGTCCGCGACATGCTGGACCACCTCAGCGCCACCCCCGCGGGTACCGAGGGCGCACGCGACCGTTCGCACCTGGAGAAGGCACGCGAGCACTTCGACCAGTGGCGCACCGGACAGGCCCGGCTCGCCGACCCCGCGCACGACAAGGGCCTCGTGGGCCGCATCCGCTCCGCGTTGGACAACCGCGCCCATGACATACGCCCGGAGGCGCTGGCCGCGGCCGTCGACCGTGTCGCGGCCGAGGACGCCGTCTTCACCTCCGACACGGGCATGGCCACGGTGTGGCTCTCGCGCTTCGTCGAGATGCGCGGCGAACGGCGTCTCATCGGCTCCTACAACCTCGGCTCGATGGCCAACGCCATGCCCCAGGCCCTGGGCGCCCAGAGCCTGGACCGCGAGCGGCAGGTCGTCGCCTTCTGCGGCGACGGCGGCCTGAGCATGCTCCTGGGCGACCTGATGACCCTCAAGACGTACTGCCTGCCCGTCAAGCTGGTCGTCTTCGACAACCGGCGGCTGGGCATGGTGAAACTCGAACAGGAGCAGGCCGGCCTGCCCGAGTTCGGCACCGTGCTCGACAATCCCGACTTCGCCGCCGTGGCCGAGGCCTTGGGCATCACCGGCATCCGCGTGACGGACCCGGCAGAGGTGGAGAGCGCCGTGCGACGCGCCTTCGGCAGTCCGGGCCCGGTCCTGCTCGACGTCCTCACCAACCCCGACGAGATCGCCGTCCCGGCCAAGCCGACGGTCGAGCAGGGCTGGGGGTTCGCGGTGGCCAAGGTGAAGGAAGTCGTGCGCAGCCACGGAGAGCCGAGGGGGAACTGACGACGCTCGGGGAATTGGCTTCAACTGGCCCCACGCAGGCGATGGCCCTGTGGGCAAGGACGTTGCACGGGGTCCAGCATTCCAGGACGGCTTCGAGGGCGCGGGCGCAGTGCGCGAGGCCGCGATCGGACCGGGTACGCATGCCGTTCACGCTCTGACCGCATCGGTCCTAGAGGGGCCCGGCACCATCGGCCTCGTCGTCCCGTACCAGTGGGGAAGAGCCTGAAGGGTACTCCGATGACGCAACAGCATGGCCATGGTTGATCCGCAGAATGCCCAACCGGCGGTGGAGATGCCCGTAGGCCGCCTGTACGCAGGCGCTCACCTCGTGCGCCTATGGTCTTCGGAATCCTGGGCGGGCATGGGGTCCTGGCGGGCCGTGCATGGCCCTTCATAGGTGTCGCCGTGGGTCAGGCGCGCCCGGACCGGTGGGGCCCTCGCCCACCACGCGGCAGCGCAGCCCAGGTGGGCCGAGTGACAGCGGTTGCAACCGCGCCGAGGTACCCGGAAGGGCCTTCCCGAGGCGTGTACGGGAAGGCCCTTCGGAGAAAAGAGATGTCGTCAGTGCCTGAAGGCGTCCTTGGTCTTCTCCTTGGCCTCACGGGCATCGCCCGTGCTCTTTTCCGCCTGTCCTTCGGCGGCCATGCGGTTATTTCCGATGGCGCTTCCCACGGCCTCCTTGGCCTTGCCCTCGGCCTGCTCGGTCTTGGCCTTGGCCTTTTCGCCGGCAGTCATGGAATGCGCCTCCTCATTGCTTCGGTGCTGTTTTCGCTGTAGCCCACCTGTGCCCCGGCTCTCCTTGCACAAACGAGCCAGAGCTGCGGAATGAAGGAGCAGTCGCGGGGCATACGGCGGCTCAGGAGGTCGATAACCATGGTTCCTTTGCTGCTCGTTCTGCTTCTCGTACTCGTCCTTTTCGGTGCCGGTTTCGCCGTCAAGGTGCTTTGGTGGGTGGCCCTCGCCGTCCTGGTGCTGTGGCTGCTCGGCTTCGTCATCCGCTCCACGAGCGCCGGGGGTGGCCGCGGCCGCTGGTATCGATGGTGACCTGACCGGTACTCACCCCTTCGTAGGGCCTGGCTGATACCGGCCAGGCCCTACGGGCTTGGCTGACGATTGCGCACAATGAAAGAGCGCCAGAAGAGTCCGAAGGGGAAATTGGGTTGTCCGGCCCGATCACGGGTACCTGCGCCTGGAGGTATGGGGTAGTAGAGGCGGTGCGGATGAAACGGGCCTTGGCGGGCGAGGACAGCATGACGACCCACTCAGATGGCGCCTTTCTGAGCGTCGCGGTGGCTCTGGAGGGGCAGGGCCCCTGCATCGCCGAGGCCCGCCACACGGCTGCCGGTTTCCTGACCCGGATGCGCGCCGAGTACGGTATCGCGGTCTCCCAGCGAGCTGTGGAGGTGACGCAGCTGGTGGTGAGCGAACTGGTCACCAACGCGCAGAAGTATGCCGTCGGCCCGATCCTGCTGGATCTTCGGATCGCCGGTGATCTGGTGGAGGTCCAGGTGTGGGACTCCGATCCAGTGCTGCCGGTGGCTCGGGCCGCCGATGCGGGCCGGGTGGGGCAGCATGGTCTTCAGATCGTCATGGCAGTCTGCCAGGGCTTTGAAGCCACGCGGGAGCCGGTAGGTAAGCGCATCACCGCCCGCTTGGCCTTGACGGACGATCCGCTCGGCGTCAGCGCTTGGACCAGCAGGTGAGCGACCGCCAGGCTCGACGGCCGACAGCCGAAGGAAGCCATCAGCACGTCGCGGGCCCCGGCGTTCGTGTGACGGCATTTCTCTAACATTCCTGAGTCGCTCGTCTTCTCGCGGCAGGGCCGCCGACGCGGCCGATGTACGGCCGTCGGTGTCCGCGCCGGTCGCTGGATTAGGTGGAACGACCAGTGGGGCTGTGTCCGCTGCCCGTATCTCGGTGCAACCGTGCTGGCTTGGGCGTGGCCGAGTTCGTCCTGCACGTCGGCATTCTGTGGACGATCGGGATCATCCTGCTCGTCATCGGGCTCATCCTGTTCCTCCTCGACTCCGTGGGGCACGCCGTCGGCGGCCGACGCCACTACTGGTACGCCCCCTGACGCCGCCGATCGGGGGCCCAATCCGAGGACCCCGACGCCACTGCACCCGTTACCCGCTTACTGGCCTGTGCCGACGGGGCGCCGCCCCGGTTCCGGTCGCAACCCCTGCTCCACCCGCAGCACGAGGGCCGCCAGGCCGACTCCGGAGCGCCGGCGGGTTCTCCGGCCGGACCGGGCGGGTGGCCTCTCAGTGGGGAGACGTGCCGGCTCACAGCCCTGCCCCTCGATCGCGTGGTGGCAGGCATGGGTGGAAATTGAAGGGGTAACCGAAGCATCGTCGCCCGCTTCACAGCGGGCCGTGGCACGAGTTCGAATCCGGGAGGGGACCTACATGGTGCTCATGAGCACGCTGGACACGCAGACCACCGAGCTGCCCGAAGCCGCCGACCCCACCCGGGTGGCGCCCAAGGATGCCCGCGAACTCTCCCGGTTGTTCTTCGAGCAGCTGGCAGTGCTGGAGGAGGGCACGCCCGAGTACAGCTACGCGCGCAACACGCTGATCGAGATGAACATGTCCTTGGTCCGCTACGCGGCCGGCCGGTTCCGCAGCCGCGGACCGGAGGAGATGGAGGACATCGTCCAGGTCGGCATGATCGGCCTGATCAAGGCGATCGACCGGTTCGAGCTGTCCCGCGAGGTGGAGTTCACCTCCTTCGCGATCCCCTACGTCGTCGGGGAGATCAAGCGGTTCTTCCGCGACACCACCTGGGCCGTGCACGTTCCCCGGCGGCTGCAGGAGGCCCGCGTCCAGCTCGCCCGGGCCACGGAAGAACTGCGAAGCCGGTTGGGCCGCACGCCGACGGTCAAGGAACTGTCGGAGCTGATGAGCCTGCCCGAGGACGAGGTGATGGAGGCTCGTCTGGCCGCGAACGGCTACAACTCCTCCTCCCTGGACGCCGCCATCGGCGGCAGCGAGGACGGCGAGAGCGTCCTGCAGGACTTCATCGGCGTCGAAGACACCGACCTGGAGTTGGTGGAGGACTTCCACTCCCTGGCCCCGCTGATCGCTGACCTGGATGAGCGCGACCGGCAGATCATCCACATGCGCTTCGTGGAAGAACTCACCCAGGCCCAGATCGGCGAGCGCCTGGGCGTCTCCCAGATGCACGTCTCCCGGCTCCTGTCCCGCTGCCTCGCTCGCCTGCGCGAGGGCCTGCTCACCACCGGCTGACAGCCAGCTGTCCGCACACCGCCTGATGCCCGCCACAACCGTGGCGGGCATCAGGCGTTATCTGGCGCCACGGCCCCGAGGCCAGGGGTGCAAGGCGTCGCGAACGGTGGGGTGACAGGCTCTGACGTCATCGAGACCGACGATCTGGAAGAGGCGTGCGACGGAGGCACTGCGTGCTGCCAGCCGTAGCCGGCTCCCGGCGCTTCGCGTGGCACATGCTGAGCGGGCCTGGTATCTGCCCCGGCGCGACGGTGCACAGGAACGGAACGGTGCCGGACCGGGTGGAGGGCCCCGAAGGCGAGTGTTGCGGTGCCCCGGGCGCCGCGATGGAGATGACGATCGCCTTGGCCGATGACGGAGTGAGCATCGCCGAAGCCCGCCACCGAGCCGCGCCGCTTTCCTTCAGGGTGCGGCCGGCCCCCGGGCTGGGGTCTCTGAGCGGATCGTGCGCCTGACCCAGCTGGTGATCAGCGAGCTGGTCACCAGTGCTCGCAAGTACGGGACCGGCCCCGTCCTTGTGCTCTGAACGTGGCTCATGCGCGGCCACGTCTCACAGCATCCCCCGTCGGAGAGCGGCCCGATCCGCGCCTCGGTGCGTGGGCGTATGTGCGCGGCTTGGCAGGCCGTTCAGCGTGGGCGAGCACCGGGCCGGTCTCACCGAGGACTGCTGTGCAGGAAGGGGGACCGCCATTCGAGTGGGCACTCTTCCTGGTGTACCTGCGGTAGCAGCACACGCACCCTCCATGGAGAAAAACTGTCGTGGCGACAGTAGACATTCCGCCGCTGCGGGGTTAGCGTTGTCTCCGTACCCAGAAGGTCGAAGTAGGCACAGCAGGCACGAACTGCTGTGCAGGTAGACCAGAAGGACACGGCCCCAGCGGGGCTGTGAGCAGCACCCGCGATATCCGCGCAATCGAAAGGTAAGGAGCAGAACGCCATCAGGATCGCCCGGGCGAGGAAGCAGTCCGCCCGGGTACGACGCAAGGCCCCGGATTGGAAGGTGGTCCCCGGTCACGCATTCGCGATCCCCGCAACCCCGCCCTCCCAGGCGGCACCTGCGGAAAAAGAAGGCCAGCGCGGAGCGCCGGTAGATGGTGTTGAAAGCTCGGGGCCCGGGTGCCGTACTGGCACCCGGGCCCCCCGACGCGTCCCCGAAAGAAGAGGTCTATGCCGCCTGCCGGTTCCCGTCCCGTCGGCCCTCTCGACGATGACGACTACCCCGCCTACACCATGGGCCGGGCCGCCGAGATGCTCGGCACCACCCCTGCCTTCCTCCGTGCCCTCGGTGAGCACCGCCTGATCACCCCGCTGCGCTCCGACGGCGGCCATCGCCGCTACTCCCGGTACCAGCTGCGCATCGCCGCCCGAGCCCGCGAACTCGTCGACCAGGGCACCGCCATAGAGGCCGCCTGCCGCATCGTCATCCTCGAAGACCAGCTCGAAGAGGCGCAGCGCATCAACGAGCAACTGCGCGCCGAGGGCGGCAAGCCTCAGCCGAAGACATCAGCCTGATCAGAACGCCCGAACCTGAGGGAACCGATGCACTGCCGGCGGACGAGGCCGCTGAGGGACCGCACCGCCGTTCGGCAGCTCAGACGGGCTCAACGCGTCAACCGAACTCCGCCGGAAGAGAGAACCGCGAGCGGGCGGGATGCATGTAGTGGGTGACGAAGGGCGAACCCGGGGAAGAAGGACCGGCAACCGATAGGAGGTTGCCATGGATGGCGGGGATCTGGAACTGGGGCAGCTTCTGGCCGCCGCTGAGGCGGCACCGCCCGGGGAGTCCGTCGAGGTACTTGCGGATGACCTGCGCAAGCGCTTCGGGGCGGAGCGTGTGTCGTTCCTGTTCGTCGACCTCGTGGGTCGGCGGCTGCTGCGCCTGACCACACAGGCCGAGGATGACACGGAGGGCGCTGCCGAGCGGATCGACCTGGAGGGCAGCGTCTACGACGCAGTCCTGCGCACCCAGTGCCAGCGCGTGGAACCGGACGGCCAGGGCGGGCGGCGCGTGATCTCGCCGGTCACCAACCGCGGCGACTGCATCGGTCTGCTGGAGGCTACGCTGCAGAACGCCGACGACACCGTGCTCGCGCAGATCGAAGACGCGGCGCACGCGCTGGCCTACATCATCGTCACGGACCGCCGCTTCACCGACCTGTACCACGCGGGCCGGCGCACCACCCGGACCAGCCTGGCCGCCGAGATCCAGCACCAACTGCTTCCCTCGGCCTCCTGCTGCGAGGCTCCCCAGTTCACCCTCGCGGCAGGGCTGGTGCCGGCCGACGACATCGGCGGCGACACCTACGACTACACACTCGATCGCGACACACTGCACCTGTCCATCACCGACGCCATGGGCCACGACACCAACTCCGCGCTGCTCGCCACACTCCTGGTCGGCGCTATGCGCGGCGCCCGCCGCAGCGGCTGTGACGCACTCCAGCAGGCGCAACACGCCCACGACGCCCTGCTGACCCACAGCCGCGGCCTGGCCACTGGCCAATTGCTGTGCATCGGCCTCACAACGGGGACCTGCGAACTGGTCAACGCAGGGCATCCCCGGCCCCTGCGCCTACGCAAAGGTGCCACCGAGGTCGAAGAGGTCCAGCTCGCAGTCAACCTCCCCTTCGGCGTGGCAGCCCCCACCTCCTACCATGCCCAGGAACTCCATCTTCTCCCCGGCGACCGTCTGATCCTGCTCACTGACGGCATGCAGGAACGCGGCGCCGGAGCCGTCGACCTGGCATCCCTCGTGTGGGACACCCGGACCTCACATCCCAGGGAAGCCGTGCGCAACCTGACCACCGCGGTACTGGATGCCTGTCGGGGAAGTCTCAGGGACGACGCCACTGTCCTCATCCTGGACTGGCACGGGCCGCGGCGCGAAGACGGGTAGGGTCCAGTTCGCTGATCAAGCACCACAGCTCGCTTCCCACGGCCGCGTACGGTCACGTGGTCGACGGCTGTGCGTCGCGGTAACCGCAGTCGGTCTCCGTTCGCAGCCGGCGCCGACATCGGCGCGCTTGGCGTAGACCACCTGCACGGTCAGGTCGTGGGTGGGTCGGCGGCGTAGTGGGTGAGGGCCGCGTGCAGTTCAACTCGGAGGGCCTCGGGGAGGGCTGCTCCCGGGGCCGCGCTTGAGGATGTGTTCGGCGACGGCGGACAGTTTGATGTTGGTGCGCTGGGAGACCTCGCGCAGCACGGTGAAGCCGTCATCTGGTGACATCTGGGTCATGACTGTCAGGACGCCGATGGCCTGGTCTACCACCGCGTGGGGGGGCGAGGGCCTGCTGCAGCTGCCCGTTTTCTCTGCGCAACCGCTCCACCTCCGCGCGCAGCCCGGCGGTCCGCGGTGGCGGGTGTCGCATCGGGGCGGGTGGGGGAAGCCATGTGCTCATCCAGGGAAGCAACGGGTCGCGGTCATCTTTATCGCCTGCCCGAACATTGTCTTCGGCACCCACTTCGCCGCACCAGACACAGCAGAACGCGCCCCCGGACCACAGCCCGGAGGACGCACGCGGGGGGCTTGGTTCCGGACCTCCCGCTCCCGCGCCGGGAACCCGAGCCGGGATGCTCATGCGCAAGGGGAGCGGGGTGCGGGTCCGGAGCAGGCGGGGCGCCGACGGGTCCGGGCCCGCACGAGGCTCGCGCATCCGCCGGGGGCGGATGTTCATGGCGCGATGCCGTACCCAACGACCAGCGGGTGTGTCGGTCACGCGGCTGGCGGAAGCGGACGTGAGGCGGGCCGTGCAGGGGGCGTACGGAGGGCCCGTACCCGCTTCGGCTTGAGCCCGCATCGGACCAGGACACCAGCTGCGTCGTGTGCCATGACGGGGTCCGTCGCAGGGCCCGCGTCCTTCACCGTGGCGCCGGCGCCTTGCCCGGCTTGCGCTCAACCGGGAAACGCCTTGGATGGAGGCAGGCGGCATCTGCACGCAAACCCTCGCTGACCAGGCGTGCAACGCGTCGCAGGGGGCCTGGCGTTTCGTGCAGAGCCGCGAGAAGGGACGGGCCATGCGCTGGAGCATCGTCCGCACCGAGGAGATCGCCGTCGCTTGCGACGTCGTCAACGGCTGGACCGTTGTCGAGGTCGACGGCGAGGTGGACATCCACACCCACGCCTTGATCCGCCAGGCAGTCATCCAGCTGCTGGGTGAGGGGCACCGCCACTTCGTCCTCGACCTGTGCTTCGTGCCCTTCCTGGACTCGATGTTCCTGGGCACCGTCGTGACGCTCGCCAAACGCATCCGGGAACGCGAGGGCTCGCTGCGGATCACGTGCCCCTCGGCTCGGATGCGCACCGTCTTCGCGCACGGCGGCCTGGCCGACGCCTACGAGTTCTACGACTCGCCGCAGGAGGCCACCTGCCAGTCGCCGGCCCTCGACGGCCTGGCGCACTGGCCCGGTCCCACACGCTGAGGAACCGCTGGGATGAGCCGGGGCCGGTCAGACCGCGGTGGGTACCTCGGCGTCCAGGCCCCGGGCGGCGACGAGCTGGGCGCTGCCGTCGGCGAGCCGGTAGCGCAGGCCGACCACGGCGACCCGGCCGTCGGCGACCCGCTCGGCGAGCACACGGGAGCGGTCCAGCAGCAGGTCGACGGTGTGCCTTATGTGCTCGGCGAGGACCTCGTCCGCGTCGAAGCGGCCCACGGCCCTGGCCGCGAGCACGCTGGGGGTGACGCGCTCGACGACGTCCCGGATGTACCCGGCGGGCGCCTTGCCGTGCTCCAGCGTGGCGCACGCGGCGGCGACCGCGCCACACGAGTCGTGGCCCAGGACCACCACCAGCGGGCAGTCCAGCAGGTCCACCCCGTACTCGATACTGCCCAGCGTCTCGGCACCCACGACGTGCCCGGCGGTGCGGACCACGAACAGGTCGCCCAGGCCCCGGTCGAAGATGATCTCGGCGGCCAGCCGCGAATCCGAGCACCCGAACAGCACGGCGAAGGGGTGCTGGACCGGCGCGGTCTCAGCGCGACGGGCGGCGTCCTGGTTCGGGTGCTCAGGGGCGCCCGCGGTGAAGCGCTGGTTCCCGGCAAGCAGCAGCTCGAAGGCTTCACGGGGCGTCAAAGGCTGGGTCTGGATCGTCATGGGCGGCAGCTTACGAGCCAGACCCAACCCCTTGCACCGCCTGGTCACCCCTCTCGCCGCCCTGGCTGGCCGCGCACGCAAGGTAACGGGACGACCCCGGACAGCGTTGAACCCGCCCCGAGCTGGGGGTGGTCCGGGTGGTACTCCGGTCGCTCGGGCAGCAGGACCGCGAATCGTTCCCAGAAGCGGTTCCGTCAGCCATGCCGGGCCGGCCACTGCGCCACCACCTATGCGGGCCGCCTTCTTCCCGCGTGATCACCCTGGTCGGGGAACTGGACTTCCCGGCCTGCGTGCAGGCCACGCCCTCCCTCGCTCTTCTCGCGATCGCTGGCCGGGACCTCACCTTCGACATGGCACTGGTGACGTTCATGGACGCCGCCGGTCTGAACCTGCTGCAAAGCGTGCGCCAGAAGGTCCTCGCGGGCGGCGGCACGGTGGAAGCACGCGGCATACAGCCGCCGGTTCGGCGCGTCCTGGAGCTGACGGGCACCGACGTCCAGTTCGTATTCCAACGCCGTCCGAGGGAACATTTCGGTCACCCTCGAAGGGACGGCCTGAGCCGGGGCTGAACTTCTTGCGGGAGATCAGCGGGCTACCCCCGAGGTGGAAGGCCCCGAATTCCGTGAGCACTGGGGCCTGCGGGAATTCAGAATCCGGACCGGGTCGAAAGTCGATTGGGCCGATCCCGCTCGGTGCCGTACAGTTCACCGTACCGACGCGGGGTGGAGCAGCTCGGTAGCTCGCTGGGCTCATAACCCAGAGGTCGCAGGTTCAAATCCTGTCCCCGCTACTCAGACGTGAAGGCCCGGTATCCACCGGGCCTTCACTACGTGTGGGCCGGTTCGGACCTGGCTCTCGGCGAACAGGGCACCGCGGTCGCAGAAGGCGTCAACGCACTGGGCCAACGCAACGGACGTACGCTCCCGGGCCCAGCTCGTAGCCGGATCCTCGACGGCACTGGCGAACGGCATCCCGATTCATCCGCCGCAGCGGCTGGTGCCCCTGTGCCGCCTTAGGCGCAGCGCCGGACCCGCGCTCCGCGTTTCGTGGCCGAGCTGCTCCACACCGTCCGCCTCACCATCAGGAACCAGACCCTCGACGCGGAGCCTTTCCTCGTCGTCGGCCTGATTGCCGGCATCCGCAGGGTGCTCATCGTGACGGCCGAGGCGGAGAAGTCCTTCGGGTGGAACGTCGAGGGGATCGAACTGCTCATCCTGGCGGGGCTGATCCTCGTGATGGCGACAGCGGTGTACGTGTGGCGGCGCTCGTCGCGGCCGGGAGACTACTTCCCGCTCCAGGAGGCGCGGCGCTCCCCGTCGCCGACTTCGTCACCCACCCCGGTGCGCGGGTCCTGATCCGTCACCTTCCGCCGCCGCGGCCGCCCGCACTCGCTGCTCCTCGCGAGCAGAGCCGACGTCCCGTTCCAGGGGTGTGCGGCTCACGGCCGTCGCGAGGTCCTCCAAGGCTTGCTTCTGCAGTTCCGCCTCGCGCCGCACGACTGGGCTCCCATTGCCGGCGGCGCCCTCCCACGCGTGGAGCGCCTCCTCCACGCGCCCCCAGTCCGGATTCCTGTGCTCGCGCACGTCGGCTGCCGCCTGCGCGGTGTCCGCCTCCAGGGCGTCGGCGAACCGCTCCGCCTCGGGGACGACACGGCTGTCGGCCCGCGGAACGTGGCTCTCCATGAGCATCGCCGCGCGGCCGAACCCCTTGAGCGCCTCCTGCGCCTCCTGCGCCTCGCGCGACGTCAGCCCCCTGGGACGGACTGGTTCCTGCCTTGCCCGGTCGTATGCCTCCTGCCAGGCGGCACGTGCCTCCCTGCTCTCCAGCAGTGCCCTGCGCATGTCGGCGTGATGCTCCCGGGTCGGTTCGGCGTAGTTGCGGAGCACCGCGGCCGCATAGCGGCCGTTGGCGGCGAGCCAGTCCGCAAGCCGGCCCGGCAGCCGGGGTGTCTCCCATGCGGGGAACACCACGTACGCCAGCATCGCCAGGATCCCGCCGAGCAGGGTGAGCACCACCCGCTCCGGGACCGTCTGCTCCCATGCCTGGCCGCCCATGCCGAGCAGGAAGACGACGTACGCGGCGGTGAAGCAGTGGGAGTAGGCGTAGCCGGTACGGATCAGCGTGTACGACAGGCCCGCCGAGACCACCGCCAGCGCGCCGAACACATGGGCATCCGGTCCCAGGGCCCGCACCATCACGGTGGCGAGCGCGACCCCCGCCAGGGTCCCGGCGAGACGGGCCACCGCACGCGCGTACGTCCGGTGGAAGTCCGGCCGCATCACCATCACCGAGGCGATGGGCGCCCAGTAGCCGTGGCCCAGGGGGAGCCGGGCGGCGATCAGATAGCCGAGCGTGGCCACCGCCGCCAGGCGGACGGCGTGCCGGAACACGGGCGAGTCCCGCCGGAGCTCACGGCGTACCGCCCGGACGATGACCGGGACCAGCCGGAACATTGTCGGGCGCACCAGGAACCGGGCGCCGGCGAGGCCGGGCGGCGTGGGCGTCCTCCCGCGCGCGCCGCCGCTCCCGGCGATCTCCAACGACTCGCCGAGCAGTTCCACGAGCCGCTCGGCGGCCTGCCGCGCGGGGCCCTCCAGCACCTCGTGCTCCTCGTCGACGCGCAGGACGTCCATGCTCTCGGGCCGCACCTCGGCGGGAGTGCCCCGGCGGATCGAACGGGCGACCGCATCCAGAACGTCGGCGGCCGCGGCGAGCAACTCCCGCGCGCGGTCCCGCCCGGGTCCCTCCGCCGGGGCGCCCACGTCCGGGTCGGCGAGCGCCGCGACGACCGGCCGAATGCGCTCGGCGAGTCCCCGGGGGCCGTGGAGGACGGGGGGACGGGTGCGAGCCTGTGACGGCGTCACGGCAGCCGCATCCCGGGCCGTCATCAACGGCTCCGGGTCGAACGGGGCGGTCGGGTCGTGCCGCAACCGGCGGGCGTAGTCCGCCACGGCGGCCAGGGCGTCGGCGAGCGCGTCACGATGCGCTCCCCAACGCCGGATCGGGAACAGCAAGATCAGCACGGCCTGCGTCACGCCCCCGAGTGCGATGACCCCGGCGTGCTCCAGGGCGCGCCCGATGCTCGTGGGCAAGGTGATGGTCACCAGCATGCTGCCCACGGTCGTCGCTGCGACGATCCCAGCGGTCGATCCGACGGCCCACGCCATCCCCGCGGCAAAGGCCCATACGGCCAGCAGCGGCAGGAACGTCACGAGCCGCCCAGCCGCCAGGTAGCCCACGAAGGTGCTGAGCGCCAGACCCGCGCCCGCGCCGAGCGCGATCACCTTGCGTGGACGCCAGGTGCGCTGGAAGGTGGCCCCACCCGCGGAGTAGGCGCCGAGGGCGGCGGACGCGGCATACGCAGGGGAGACCAGCCACAGCGTCGGCCCGATGACGATCGCCACCCCAGCGGCCGTGCGCAGCGCGAGCAGGGGCTCCAGCCGCGTCTCCTCGATCGTGAGCCCGGATCGCACGACCTCCCCGAAGGCCCGCAGCCACGTCACGGATGTGAGCCTAGCCGGAGCGCCCTGCCAGGTCGCGTCGGCCGCGCCGCCGCCTCCTGTGCGCTGCGGATAGGCGGGCGCACACCCCCTCTACCGGGCCGGACGCGGGCGATCGCCCCTGGTTCAGGTCCGACCGGAGATCAAGCGAAACGCCGTCCGTCAGTCCCGGTGGAGCCGGGGTCGATCGCCACTCGTCGGCCGGACCCATCCCCGGGAACAGGCGGACGGCGGCCTTCGGGTTTCCTTACCGCTTGTGGCCGTCCCCGTGTCCGTTCGGATGCAGGACCACCTTGGTCCAGCCCTCGTCACGGGCGTCGAAGTGCTCGTAGGCAGCGGGGGCCTCGTCCAGGCTGAGCTCGTGGGAGACGACGAAACTCGGCTTCGCCTTCCCGCCGGCGATCAGATCCCGCAGCGCCCGGTTGTACTTCTTCACCGGCGCCTGCCCGGTCCCCATGCGCTGGCCCTTGAACCACATCATCCCGAAGTCGATCGGGACCTTGCCCTGAGCTTCCAGCTCCCCCTGGGCCTCCGCGCCGCCGGGGTCCTCGGGCAGGAACACGCCCACCACGCCGATGTCGCCCGTGAACCTGACCGAGTCGATCAGGCCGTTGAGCGTGAGGCTGGCGTCCTCGTGGTGGTCCTGGGGGTCGTGTGCCTGGTAGCCGACGCATTCGCAGCCGTTGTCGGCGCCCAGACCGAGGGTGGCCTCCTTGACGACCTCCGTCGGGTTCTGCTCGGCGGTGTTGATCGGGATGGCTCCGATCTCCTCCGCCTTCCGCAGCCGGTCGGGCTGGTGGTCGGCCGTCCAGACGCGGCCGGCGCCCTTGAGGAGGGCGGAATAGGTCGCCATCAGCCCAACCGGACCGGCCCCGAAGACGATGGTCTGGTCGCCCGGTTTGACGTGGGCCATCTCGGTGGCGTGATAGCCGGTGGGGAAGATGTCGGCGAGCATCACGTAGTCGGTCTGCCGCTCGGCGGCGTCCTCGCCCAGACGCAGCGCGTTGAAGTCGCCGTAAGGCACGCGCAGCAGCTCCGCCTGGCCACCCTGGTAGGGGCCCATGTCGGCGAATCCGTAGGCGGCTCCCGCGAGGGCCGGTTCCGGCTGCATGGTCAGGCAGTAATTGGTCAGGCCCTGCTCGCACTGCTTGCAGAAGCCGCAGGCGATGTTGAAGGGCAGGACCACGTACTCGCCGACCTGGACCTTGCGGACGGCCGAGCCGACCTCCACCACCTGGCCCAGGTTCTCGTGTCCCAGGGTGCGGCCGGACTCGATCGAGGTGCGGCCCTCGTACATGTGCAGGTCCGAACCGCAGATGTTGGTGGTGGTGATCTTGACGATGATGTCGCAGGGATGTTCGATCTTCGCGTCCGGTACGTCCTTCACTGTGACCGCTCGCGGTCCTTCGTATACCGCTGCTTTCATGATGACTTCCCTTGATGTCGCGGCAGGTGGCGGTGATGGAGAGGGCGCAAAGAGCCTGACTCTCGGAAGTGCTGCGACGGGTCCGGGGCTCCGGCACGCCTCTGCGGGCCGTTCACCTGGATCAGATGGAACGGTCATTTGCCGCCGGCCCGCCAGGCGGAGCTTCGGCGCTCCGGCGGCGTTGCGTCCGGGTCCCCGTCGGCCCCCGAGGCGAAACAACCACGCACCGACCGATCAGCGGAATCTCCGGACCCGGACGACCACCAACCGACGGCACGTACGCGTCCACGATCAGCCAGCCGATCATGAGCGCGACAGACCCGACCATGGCGATCACTGGGCGTGGCGTGCTCAGGGACGTGGCCAGGTTCCAGGTGGTGGAGTTCACAGTGGCGACTGCCCCCGTGGCGAGTGCGGTCGCCAGGGCTTTCGACAAGCCCGGCAGTGTTCCCTGGAGCGTCTCATACCGGGATTCTCCGAGCGCTCGTGTGAGCGGGGCCCGGTGACGGCGCCTGTCGCGCGGTTCGCGGCGCGATCAGGTAATCAGGAACGGTGAACACGGACGCGACCGACCCCTTCGTGCATGTCCGGGGCGCCGGTGAGAACAACCTGCGGAACATCGATGTCGACATTCCGCGGGACGCGATGGTCACCTTCACCGGCGTCTCCGGTTCGGGCAAGTCCTCGCTCGCGTTCGGCACGCTCTACGCGGAGGCCCAGCGGCGCTACTTCGAGTCCGTAGCACCGTACGCCCGAAGGCTGTTGCAACAGGTCGGCGCACCGCACGTGCAGGAAATCACCGGACTGCCACCGGCCGTGGCGCTGCAGCAGCGACGCGGGTCGCCCAGCTCGCGCTCGACGGTCGGCACCCTCACCACGCTGTCCAATCTGCTGCGCATGCTGTACTCCCGCGCCGGCACCTATCCGCCCCGGGCCGCACGGCTGGAAGCCGAGTCGTTCTCACCCAACACGGCGGCCGGCGCCTGCCCGGAGTGCCACGGACTGGGCGTCGTGCACGACGTCGCCGAGGACCTGCTCGTCCCGGATCCCTCGCTGAGCATCCGAGAGGGGGCGATCGCCGCCTGGCCGGGCGCCTGGCAGGGCGCCAACCTGCGCAGTGTCGTGAGCGGCCTGGGGATCGACATCGACCGACCGTGGCGCCGGCTCAGGAAGAAGGACCGGGACTGGCTGCTGTACACGGACGAACAGCCCTCCGTGTACATCGAGCCGGAGGAGGACCGCGTCGACTACGGCTACCAGGGCAAGTTCTGGAGCGCCCGCAAGCACGTCATGCACGTCCTCGCCGACTCCAAGAGCGAGAAGATGCGCGAACGGGCGCTCCGGTTCGTCAGGAGTGTGCCCTGCCCCGCGTGTCACGGCAGCGGACTGCGGCCCGAGGCGCTCGCCGTGACCTTCGCCGGACGTTCCATCGCCGAGATCAACGCGATGCCGCTCACAGAGGTCGTGGCGCTGCTGCGGCCCGTCGCGGGGCGGTCCGAGGCCGACGCCACCACGTCGACCGCCCGGTCCGGGGAGACGACCGAGGTCGCGGTCCGGATCTGCGGCGATCTGGTCGCGCGGGTCGACGTACTGCTCGACCTGGGCCTCGGATATCTCAGCCTCGGGCGCCGCTCGACGACCCTGTCGCCAGGCGAGGCGCAGCGCCTGCGGATCGCCACCCAGCTGCGCTCGGGGCTGTTCGGTGTCGTCTACGTCCTCGACGAACCCTCCGCCGGCCTGCACCCGGCTGACGCGGAACCGCTGCTGGACGTGCTGGACCGCCTCAAGGCGGCGGGCAACTCGCTGTTCGTCGTGGAGCACGACATGGACGTCGTACGGCGGGCGGACTGGGTGGTCGACATCGGCCCCGGTGCGGGCGAGGGCGGCGGACACGTGCTGTACAGCGGCCCGGTCGCCGGGCTTGAGCGGGTCGGGGAGTCGGCCACGAGCCAGTACCTGTTCGGGCGCGCCCAGCAGCTCGATCACCGCCCGCGCACACCGCACGGCTGGCTGCACCTGAGCGGCGTCTCCCGCCACAATCTGCACGACGTGTCCGTCGACGTACCGCTCTGCGTACTGACGGCGGTGACGGGCGTGTCCGGTTCCGGAAAGTCGACTCTGGTGACGCAGGTGCTCGCCGAGGTCGTCCGCGGCCACCTCGGACTCGTACCCGAGGAACCCGACGAGGCGCAGTTGGAGGTCGACGTCCAGGACGCGTCGGGGGTCGAGTCGTTCGACCGGCTGGTCCGGGTCGACCAACGGCCCATCGGCCGAACTCCCCGGTCCAACCTGGCCACGTACACCGGGATGTTCGACGCGGTGCGCAAGCTGTACGCGGCGACGGACGAAGCCAGGGCGCGCGGCTACTCGGCCGGGCGGTTCTCCTTCAACGTGCCCGAAGGGCGGTGCGAGACCTGCCAGGGCGAAGGCTTCGTCGCGGTGGAACTGCTGTTCCTCCCCGGCACCTACGCGCCGTGCCCGACCTGCGAAGGCGCCCGGTACAACGCCGAAACGCTGGAAGTCACCTACCGCGGCAAGAACATCGCGGAAGTACTGGCGCTGTCCGTCGACGCCGCCGCCAAGTTCCTGTCCGCCGTCCCGGCCGCCTCCCGCAGTCTGGAGACGTTGCGCGAGGTGGGACTGGGGTACCTGCGGCTGGGTCAGCCCGCGACGGAACTCAGCGGCGGTGAGGCGCAACGAATCAAACTGGCGACCGAACTGCAGCGAGCCCGCCGCGGGCACGCGCTCTACCTGCTCGACGAGCCGACGGCGGGGCTGCACCCCTCGGACATCGCGCTGCTGCTGCGACAGTTGCACCGGCTCGTCGACGCCGGCAACACGGTCGTCCTCGTCGAGCACGACCTGGACACGATCGCCACCGCCGACTGGGTCATCGACCTCGGTCCTGGCGGCGGCGACGCGGGCGGACGGGTGGTCGCGGCGGGCCCGCCGGCCAAGGTGGCGAGGGCCCGCCGCAGCGCCACCGCGCCCTATCTCGCGGCCCGGCTCGCGCGCTCCTGACGACAGAATCGCGATCGCGAATCCCCGAGCACCTGCGGCGCGACCCGCTGCCCGGGTGGTCTCGCGCACCAGCGCGGTGCGCGAGTACGCCGACTTTACGGCAACCGCGGGACCGACCTGCCGCGGCAGTCCCGCAGCCCGGCGTGAGCGGTCGCGTGTGGCGAGAATGACCCCATGCACATTGTGATCGCGGGTGGACACGGAAAGATCGCGCGCCGGCTGACCCGGCTGCTCTCGGCGCGCGGCGACAACGTGACAGGGCTGATCCGCAACCCAGACCACGCCGACGACCTGCGCGCGGACGGCGCGGAACCGGTGGTGTGCGATCTGGAGCACGCCTCGGTGGACGAGGTGGCCGGCCACCTTGGCGGCGCCGACGCGGCACTGTTCGCCGCGGGCGCCGGACCGGGCAGCGGCGCGGCCCGCAAGCAGACGGTGGACCGGAACGCGGCCATCCTCCTCGCCGACGCGGCCGAGCGCGCCGGGATGCGCCGCTTCCTGGTGATCTCCGCGATGGGCGTGGACAGCCCGCCGCCGCCCGGCACCGACCCGGTGTTCGCCGCCTACCTGAAGGCCAAGGGCGAGGCGGACGCCGACATCGCCTCCCGTCCGGGACTGGACTGGACGATTCTGCGCCCGGGGATGCTGACCGACGACCCCGGTAGCGGCCGCGTCACGCTCGCCGAGCACACCGACCGCGGCCAGGTGCCGCGCGATGACGTGGCTGCGGTGCTCGCCGCCCTGCTCCACGAGCCCAGGACCGCCGGGCGCATCCTCGAGCTGATCAGCGGGTCCACCCCGGTCGAGGAGGCGGTGCGCGCCGTGGCCGGCGGCTGACGCCGCACTCCGCCCTCGCCCGGGTGCGGGTAATGACTCACACCCGGGCACTTTAAAAGGCGCAGCGCAGCGAGGCCGACACGGTGTTCCGCAAGCTGAGGGACATCGCCGCGCCGAGCGGAACACCCTTTGAGCACCAGTCGATCGGCTACGCCTTCGGGTACGTCGAGGCGATGTTGGAGAAGGGGCACGTCGAGGCGGCCCGGGACAAGCTGGACTGGCTGAAGAACGCCCTGGCGCGCACCGGGCACACCGGGGCGCGGTGTCCCCGTACGTGGGCGGCCCGTACGACGGCGGCCACAACCCCGACGGCGAGATCGACGCCATCGACATCCGCCGCGGTGGGAGCAACGAGTCGGGACGGTACGTCCTCACCGGGGTGAAGGGCGTGCGGTGTCTAGCGGTGGGAGCCGCTGATGAGTTGAGGGGCCGCGCCAGTGCAGGGGGGCGCTCTGGCGCGGCCTGTCCGCCAGGACCAAAAAGGGGCATGTTCCTGGCGTGACCTCCAGGAACGCGTGTGCCCCCGTTGTTGACGGTTACACCACCCACCCTCGCAGGCCGAGGGCGAGCGGGACGAGACGGGCGAGCGTACCGCAACGGAACAGCACCCGGACGTCCCCCGGAGCGAGCCATCCCAGGCGGAGGGCGAGCGGGGCGACGACGCCTAGCGTCACTGGACGAACCGTCGCCGGGGGCCGGGTGAGGGTGCACTTTTCCGGCGCTGTCACCGGTTCCCGGCCCGCCTGCCGTCCAGCAGTCCGTGCAGGTGCGCGGTGGCGTTCTGGATGTCCGCGTATTTCTGCTGTCCGGCGCGTACCTCGGCAGAGAGCACACCGCAGCGGTGGACGCGCTCGAAATCGCCGTAGGGGAACTTGTACCGGCCCTTGGTCTCCTCTCCCATCTCGTCATCGATGCCCAGGTACCACCTGGCGTACTCGTTGAATCCGTGCTCCTCGAGGTAGGCATTCTCGTCCGCTGCCGAAGGCCGGTGCTCGCTCCACTCGTCCCGGTCGTCCAGGACGATCCGGCCCTCTTCGGTCAGTTTCTTTGCGTGGTTGAACGCCATCGCGTTCAGTTTCACCGTCATGCCGTTTACCGCCTTATCGACAGTCGTGTTCAGATGTCGGCTGCTGCCGCCCGGATATCCTGTCGAGCCTGCCCCGTCAGCTCGTTCAAGTCGCCGACCTCAGGAGTGAGTTCCCGCGCGCGCGGCGCGATCTGCTGCAGCCATGCCGCAGTGGCCAGGGTCAGTTCGACGGCCTCCCGGGTCCACTCCTCGCCGAGCAGTTTCTCGACCTTGAAAGCAATGCTCGCGAGCGTGTCGTCATCGGTGGCAGGCACCAAGTAGGGCTCCAGGCCCGGCGGATACGGTGTCCGCTCCCGGTACTCACGCATCGCGGTCACGACCGCGGGCACCGCGCTGTACCTGTCGAGGAGGCCCATGAAGACGTACAGGCGGGCCACCAGCCGTGGCGAGCCGGGGTGCCGATCCAGCCAGGCCATCAGCTCGCGCTGATCACCGACGTGGTCCATGATCTGCGACATCTCCTCCGCGACCCGGTTGGGCCAGGTCCATTGGAAGGGCAGCAGCCGTGCCACCTGATGGGCGAGCGCCGCCTCGCTCTCCGCGTCCAGCGTGCCGGCGACGAATTCGGCGACCTGCCTGTGGTCCAGTCCGTAGTCGGCCGGCGCCGCCCGGTTCTGTGAGCTCTGTGACGAGTCGTGGCGCAGACGCAACAGCTGTGTGCCGATCTTGCTCAGTGTCCGGTTCCGCAAGGTTCCTCCCAGCTCGCGATGTGTTCTTCATCGTCCGGAGCGGCCGAGCGACCAGTTCCTGCTCGGATCCACGCGACCGCCCCACCACCCCCGCAGTTCGCCGGACCGCAGCGAACGCAGCGGACCTCCCAGGGTGGTCCGGTCGCGTCGGCGCCGGGCTTCCGGGCGGTCCTCGGTGTGCGAGACGCGCAGGCGTCTGTCGATGTCCAGTCGGTTCATGAGTCGTAGGTCGGCGAAGGTCCGGCACAGGGAGCGCAGGCCGACGCAGTGCTCGTTGGCGTCCAGACCGCTGCGCAGGACCGGCCTGGTGCCGGGTGCCGGACGTCGCAGCGGATTCAGGCGCAGGCTCTCCTCGGCCCTGGCCAGGGCCGCGTCCCCATCGGCGGTCTGGTGATCCAGTCGCCGCGCCTCCTCCGGCCAGGCCGTCACATGGCGGGCGGAGGCGCCGGGCACCAGTTCGTCGCCGATCCGCAGGAGCAGCAGCCGCAGCCGTGCCGCGAGGTCCCCGCCGGGCAGGTCAGCCTGCCGTCGCGGCCCTGCAGCGCTGGCATCCCGGCGGCCACGGCGCGGTCGTCGGGACGGGCGCGGTGGGCGGGGAACCGCGCCTGACCAGGGATCCGTCGCGCAGCAGATATGCGGCGGCGGTCAGGCGGCAGCCCGTGGCCAGCAGGCAGGACGCGCCGAGGGCGACGACATCGTCCTCCCCGGCGGACTCGAACATCAAAGTGGCGCGCGTCGACAGTTCGAACACCTCACCCAACTGCTCCGGTGCCGTCTCGCGAGAGTCCGGATTCCTGACCCATGCGCCGTGCATTGCCGGCCTTCCGAGAACCGCCCGCTCGTCCGCGGTGTCTCAGCCCGCTGGGTCGATTCCGACCGCGCGATTTGGTCACCGTGCACCGATGCCGATCGCACACCCGGCGCGCAGCATGGCATTCGTCGACCGCCGAGTACTCAAGCCGATGCCGGCCCCGGTGAGTTCATCCCGGCCCGCAACCGCGGACGGGTCGACCTGACCGTCCACGGCAGCTACTGGGTCGGGGCCGCCGTCGGGAGCCTGGGCGCTTCGTCCTGCTGAACACCGCTTGGTTCCCCGCGGACGTCGGTCGGCGGGTGGCCTTCGGCAACGGCGGCTTCCTCGGACTGGGGATCATGCTGGTCCGCCGCAGCGTTCCGGAGAGCCCTCGTTGGCTGTTCATCCATGGGCGGGAGAGGGAAGCCGAGAAGATCGTGGACCGCATCGAGTCGGAGGTGCTAGCCCGGGAAGGCATCGAACTGCCGCCGTCCAGCGGGTACCTCACCGGACGGCACCGGGCGTCGATCCCGTTCCGGGAGATCGCTCGGGTGGCGGCACAGCGCCATCCGCGCCGGGCGCTGCTGGGCCTGGGCCCTCTTCGTCGGGCAGGCGGGGGCCCTGGCCGCTTCCGCACCGCCCTGAAGGACACGGTCGAGGAGTCCCGGGCGCAGAGGCTGTCCTCCGGTGCCTATACCCCGCCGGCCCGGGCCGGCCGCTGACGGGAGGGATGTGGAAGATGTCCGACGGTACGGCCACCAGGCCCGCGGCGTTCGTCTTCGACCTGGACGGGACACTCGTCGACAGCGTCTACCAGCACGTCATCGCCTGGCAGCAGGCGTTGAGCGAGATGGGCATCGGCCTGGCGATCTGGCGGATCCACCGGAGGATCGGGATGAGCGGTGGCCTGCTCGTGCAGGCCATGATGCGCGAGACCGGCGTACGGCTGACGCCGAAGGAGGCCGATGAACTGCAGAACGCCCATCACCGCCACTTCGAAGGCTGGACGAACGCCATCCGGCCGCTGCCCGGAGCCGCCGAGCTTCTCCGGACGCTGACGGACTGCGGCGTCCCCTGGACGATCGCCACCAGCGCCCGCCGGGACGACGCCGCACCCATGTTCGTCAGACTCGCCGTGCCGCCTGACGTGCCGACGGTCACCCGCGAGGAAGTCAGCCACGCCAAACCCGACCCCGATCTGTTCCTGGCGGGCGCGGCGCGGCTCGGAATCCCCGCCCGCGACTGTGTCGTCGTCGGAGACAGTGTGTGGGATCTGCTGGCTGCGCGGCGGGCGGAGGCACTCGGAGTGGGGCTGCTGTCCGGAGGATACGGGCAGGACGAACTGGAGCGGGCTCAGGCGTTCCGGGTGTACGCCGACCCCCTCGACCTGCTGGGGCACATCGACGAACTCGGCGTCCGGGACGCGCACGGCGCCTGAGCGCGACGTACCCGTCCCCGGGCGGTCCGGCACCCGGGGACGGATGAGGATGGCGGCACTGCCCAGGAGGCCGGTGCGGTTCCGCCGCCGGCCTCGCTGGTCTTGACGCGGACCACCACGTCTGCCGCCTCTTCCAGGCTGTGGTCCAGGTCGTTGAGGAACCGCTCCTCGTCGGTGCGGATGCCCCGGAGCATGTCGGCGTCGAGGCTGTCGCCGATCTCATCGGCGAAACGCTCTGCCGCGCTGGCGGCCGCCGCCGCCTTGGCCGCGACGGCGAACTCCTCCTCGATGCCCTTCAGGAGGCGTTGCGGAGTGTGACCATCGTGTCCGGGCCGCACGGCTGACGGCAGCCCGGACATCAGCCGCCACAACACGCTGCCGGTGCTCACGGCTTGACCGCCCAGGGTGATGAAGGCCTCGGACAACGGTCCTCGGGCGGTCAGCTGCTCCAGGCGGCGATTGAGCTCGTGGATGTGGTCATCGACCTCCTGGATGTGGTCCTCCAGGGTCTGCCGGCTCCCGCAGCCGTCCGGTTGAACAGATCGTCAAACTCGGCGAGGGGGTTGCGTGTCCATGCGGTGACCCCGGGCTCCGCCAGGGCGCCGACTCGCTGTCGGCGTGCGGGTAGCGTCATCAGAACTCACCTCCACGAGTTACATCTCCGGCATTTGGATGGATCGGTGTACCCGGCGGGAGGTTGCTCACACACCTCCGGCCGGGAAGTCAGGCGGCGGCGAAAGTGTTCGATTCGCTGTCCATGGGGCGTTCCGGTGTCTGCATGCCGTGCGGGGCGGATCAGGACTGGTCGAGTTCGTCCTGGACCGACGGCTTGGGGGACGTCACGCAGGTGCTGCGATTGGCCGGGGCGGCCGCCGTGCCGGGCCTGCTCCGCGCGCTGCGCCGCGCTCAGGTCCAGGTCGGATGCCGGGCCGACGCGCACCGGCCTGGCCACCTCATCCCGGTTGCCGTACTCGTCCGGGGGACTGGCGCGAAGCGCCTTGACCACTTCCTCGGGCGCTCCGGCATTCTCGGCGGCCTGGACCAGTTCCTCTTTGCCCGCAGGGAAGTCGACGTCCTGCAGCGCGTTCAGCACGTCCCGTACGCTTGTGGAAGACATATCTCCTCCTCAGTTTTTGTCCCGGGGCACTTCGTGCTCGTGCCCTACGTGTGGCGTTCCCGGCAAAACCGGCTGCTGGCGATGTCGAAGCATTCCGGGGAATCCTGTGCCCGACGCCCGAATCCAGGGGAGATCACATGCCCGGCGATATCGAACGTGCCGCCCTGCGCGCCGCGGCTCAGGCCGCCGAGCAGATCCTGGCGAACGCCGCCGAGCGGGCCGAGCAGGCTGAGCGGGAGTACTCGCAGGACCCGTACGCCCAGCGTGTCGCCGAGGTCGGGATGCTCACCGGTGCGCTGAGGGTCCTGCTGGACGCGGTGCGCCCCTTTGCCGAGGAAGGTGAAGAGGGCGGGCAGTGACCGGCGCTTTCGGCACCGGCCGCGAGGTCCGCGTCGGCATTTCGATCGCCGTTTGGGTGTGTGCGCGGTACGGTGAGGGAGTGAGTGAGTGAGCGTGCGGGCGCCGATGAGGCCGTGGCGCGCAGGGGCGTTTCGGCGGTTTTCATGACTCTGGGAGAGGCCGTCCCCGACGCGGAGTTCCAGGATGTGATGTCGCAACTGCCGAACGAGTTCCATCGGAAGTTTCGTCACGGTCCGCCGATGGATTCGGTGGACCGTTTTCGCGCGGTGGGCTGAGGCTGGGCAGGGCCAAAGCCCAAGTCTCGCCTCGGGGTGGCGCCGGGTTCCACTGCTCCGGGTGTTGAGTTGCTGTCGTAGGGACGGGAAATTCGTTGGTCAGCCGGGGTTCGGCAGGAGCGCGAGCCGTTCGAGAGCGGCGATGACGTGGCTGGTCCAGGGCCAGTGCCGGGCGAGGCGGAGGGTCCGCCGACGGCCGGTGGTCACGAGCTGTCCGGCCGCGGTGAAAATGCGGAGCCGCAGGCGGCGGGGTTCCCAGGGTCTGGCCTTTCCGGTCAGCGCGAGCATCGGCATCCAGGCCAGCAGCTCGAGCGTGATCTGGACGATCTCCAGCCAGATCCGGTTCTGGGCGGTGCGGTGCAGGGGGAGGTTGCGCAGCCCGGTGGCCCGGGCGGCCCGGATGCGGTCCTCGGCCCGGGCCCGCAGCCGGTGACGGAGCTCGAGCTCGGCGATCGGCCGGCCCGATGTGTTGGTGGCGAAGCAGGTCAGTCGCATGCCGTCCGCGTCCGTTAGCCTCAGCTGGGCCCCGGGGTGCGGACGTTCCTTCCGAATGATCAGCCGCATCCCCTTGGGCCAGCCGTCCAGGACGTCGCCGGTGAGTTCGGCGACCCAGGCGCCGTCGCGGATCTCGCCGTCCGCCTCGACGGCCGGCGTCCAGGCCGATGCCGGAACCTTCAGCACGTGCTCGTGGATCGCCTCGGTGATCACCACGCCGACCGAGTAGGACAGTCACCGTCCCCGCCGGGCCAGCCAGGCCACGGAGTCATGGGTGCCACCCGCGGAGGCCGTGCGGATCAGGGTCTGACGTCCGCGCCGGTAGTTCTGCACTCCGCAGCGTGACGAACCGGGTGGCTCCACGCCTGCGTCTGGCGAGTCAGGAATGCACAGGTCCGGTCGCCCCACGAGTACGAGAGAAAGGATCCACACATCTCGGGTAAGCCGGCCCATGAGCGGGTACGCGACATGCCGCTCGGTTCTCTGAAGGCTTCGAGGGACGGAGTGGTCCCATGGCCGGCAGTCGGGTGCACAGCCTGTACCACCGCTACTCCCACCGGAAGGGCGGCCCCCCGCGGGGCAGCGCCGGGCGGCACCCCACGGCCGCGCGCGGAGGGCCCCGCCCGCCCGCTCGCACCCCAGTCGGCCATGCCCTCCACGAACTGCTCGCGCTCTCCCGCGCCCTGTTCGACACTCCGGACGAAGTCGAGATCCTGCGCCTGGCCATGGACCACATAGCCGCCGCGGGGCCATACAGTGCCGAGGCCGGATATCTCAATGTGGGCGGCGACCTAGTCCCCAGTCCAAGGGACGGGCAGATGCCTGCGCTGGCCGTGAGCCGGAGGGTGCGGGAGCTGGCCGGGCAGGACGGCAACGTGACCGTACCCGGCAGGCTCTGGGGCCGGGCCCTGGGGCTACGCGGACTTGAGGGACTCCACGGCTACCTCGTGGTGACGTCCCGCTCCCGGCCCACCGAGGCCGAGCGATCTCTGCTCGCCACGCTCGTCCGGCACACCGCTGCTGCGCTGTCAGTCGCTTTCGCACATCGCCGCCGGCGCGAGGACGCGCTGGAGCTGCACCGACTGAGGGACGAACGCACAGCCCTCCAGCGGCAGCTGATCTCTGTGGTGGCCGAGCTGGGCTACGAGCGAGCCGTTCACGCGCTCATGGCCGGCGTCGCTGCCTCGGGTGGCGGCGAGGAAGCTGTCACCCGCGCACTGCACGGGCTCACTGGACTTCCTGCGCTGGTCGAGGACCGCTTCGGTCGGCTGAGGACCTGGACCGGCCCCAGCCGCCCCGTCCCCTATCCCGAACCGGACCCAGTGCGCCAGGACGAAATGCTGCACGCCGTCGCCCGTCAGGCCGGGCCGGTGCGGATAAGGGACCGGCTGATCACCCTGATCCGCCCGCACGGCGAGATCCTGGGCGTGCTGGCCCTGGTCGATGCCCGGGACGAGGCCGACGAGCACACCGTGCTCGCGCTGGAACACGCTGCCGCGTCACTCGCCCCGGAGCTGACGCACCTGCGCAATCTGGCCGAAGTGGAGCTTAGGCTGCACCGCGAGCTGGTGGACGACCTCTTGGCAGGGACGGACGAGGCGAGCGCCTACGCCCGGTCCGAGGCAGTCGGACACGACCTGCACCGCAGCCACTACGTCGTCGTGGTGCAGTGGTCGAACCGGACCGCCGACGATTCCTTCGCACAGACCGTGGGGCGGGCGGCCTCTGCCGTGGGCATGCGCTCGCTGCTGACCCGGCGCTCCGACCACGTCGTCCTGGTCGCCGACGACAGGCCGCACGCCCGCGCGCTGTACGAGGCGCTCGCCCGGGCGACCGGAACACGGTCCGGGACGATCGGGGTGAGCGCCCCTTCCGACTCCCTGAACGACATCCCCCACCACTACCAGGAGGCGCAGCGCGCCCTGGACGTGCGCCGCCACTCCCGCGAGCGCTACGGCACGACGTTCTTCGACGAGCTCGGCCTCTACCGCATCCTGGGACCCGGCAACGATTACCGGGAACTGGAGACGTTCGTACAGGAGTGGCTCGGGCAGCTCATCGACTACGACTCCCGGCACCACGCGACCTTGGTGGAGACCCTGTCCCGGTACTTCGACTGCGGCGGTAACTACGACGAGACCGCAGAATCCCTCGCGATCCACCGCAGCACGCTGCGCTATCGGCTCCAGCGCATCCGCGACATCAGCGGCAACGACCTCGCGAACGTCGAGGACCGGCTGAACCTCCAGGTGGCGACCCGAGTGTGGAAGATCGTGCTGGGCGGGCCCGGCTGACGCCTCGCTGGAACTCCTGTGGGAGTGGTGTCAGCAGCGCTGCAGTGGGTGGGCCGGGCGGCGGAGGAACATCTGGGCCGCCCGGCGGATGCCGGGACGGCCGGCGACCTGGTCGAGCAGCCGGGTGTCGGCTGCGGAGTCCTGGATACCGGCCGCGGTGACCAGCACCGCCAGGAGGAGGCAGATAGGTCGGTCACGACGCGTCGCTTGCGGCCCACGATCTTCTTACCCGCATCCTTGCTCTGGTTGGCGGAGGGAACGCTGGTGGAGGTCTTCAAGTCCGTGCTCGGGCGGCAGGCGGAGGTCCAGGCGTGGCCGCGGCGCTCGAAGCCCCAGGCTGCAAGAACCGGGCTCATGTGCTGGCCTTCTTGATGCGTCTCCAGCAGACAAGGCTGCGGGCGACGGTGATGAAGGTCCATCAGGAGTTCGGCCGCGGCCTCGGAGGACAGCGGGCCGAGCGTGGTGGCGGGGTCGACCGGATCTCCCGGTTGCACCTCGCTCATCCGGTCACGCGGCCCGGTGACGAAGGCGTCGACGAGCTCAACCTGGCCGGCGAGGCCCTGCACACCACGGTGCACGGAGGCGTCAAGCTGTGGGTGGTCGTGGTCACCGCCGTCCGTGCGCGGGCGCGGGCCGGGTCGGCGTGGCAGGCTTGCAGGGGATCCGCGCTGTTCGTCGCGACACAGCAGCGAAGGAGGACGACGCATGGATGAGCAGGAATTCGTCCGTACCGTCGCCGAGCGCACCGGACTTAGCCGGCAGGAGGCGGCGGACCTGACCTGGGCCACGCTCGAGACGCTGGCCCACAGGCTGAGCCCGGGGGAGGCCAGGGACCTGATCACCGAGCTCCCCGAGGGCCTAGCGGAGGCGGTGCGCCGGGGAACCACGGACCGCATCGAGCGCTTCGGCCACCACGACAGCGTGCGGCGCGTGGCCGAACGCACGATGCTCAAGGAGGAGGAAGCCGACCGGGGTGTGCGGACCGTACTGGCCGTGCTCCGCGAGGCGATCAGCGAGAAGGAGTTCAACGACCTGATGTCGCAGCTCGGAACGGACTTCTCCCAGGCCCTCGAATCCGCCGGGTGACCCCGGGGCCTTCGGCACGGCGCCCGTGTCACGGCGCCGGCGGCCCGGACGCTGCGTGTGCGCCGGGCACGGTGGGTGACACCCGCGGATCGCCGGTCCCTCGCGGCCGCCATGGCGCGAGGCGCACACGAAGGTGTGGTCATGACCGCTGACGTGCCCGAGACCTCCTCCGGCAGATCCGTGCGCGTCGTACTGGTGGCCGACCCCGGTCTGCCCTCGGAGATCGCCCGGGCTCTCGCCCCCCGGTTGCCCGACCATCTCCGCCGGGCAGTCCGTGCTCGGGTCGGATGGCAGGTCGACACGATGACCGTCCCGCTCAGCGGGAGCGAACAGGCCGACGTCTCCGACATCGCCGAGGCCGTCAGAAACCACCTGGACGGTGCCGAATGGGACGTGGCGATCTTTCTCACCGACCTTCCGCGGCGGGCCCGGCTCTACCCGATCAGCGTCGAGGTCGACTCCGCGCTCCGTGCCGCGCTCATCTCCCTTCCCGCCCTTGGGGTCCGCCGCCTTCGGCGCCGGGTGCGGCAGGCCGTCGTGGATGTCGTCCGAGAGCTGGTCGCGCACGAGGAGACGCCCAGGCACCCGGAGGTGATCGGCCGCCCGCCGCGGGAACCGGTACCGGACACCCGTCCCGGCCCCGAGCAGCCCCGGCGCTACGTCGTGCCCGGCCTGCGCGGCCACGCCCGACTCGTCGCCGGCATGGTGTACGCCAACCGCCCCTGGCGGCTGTTCGGCTCCCTCTCCCGGGCCCTGGCGGGCGTGTTCGCCACAGCTACGGTCCTGTTCATCAACAGCGCCACCTGGAACCTCGCCACCGCACTCGGCGCCGTGCAGCATGCCGTCGTCACCGCTGTGTCCGCCGTCGCTCTCACCCTGTGGATCATCGTCGACCACCAGCTCTGGGAGCGCGGCACCCACCTCCCTGCACGGCACCACCCCCTGTACCCCTACAACCTGGTCACCCTGGTCACCATCGCGCTCGCGGTGGTGGTGCTGGCCACGGCCCTGTTCGCGACTCTGGTCGCCGTCTCCTTCCTGCTGCTGGACGCGTCCGTCCTGCGCAAGTTCATCGGACGGCAGGTCGGCGTCGGCGACTACCTCTTCCTGGCCTGGTTCATCACCGCCATCGCCATGATCGGCGGGGCCTTCGGCACCAGCCTCGAAGGGGACGAGAAGGTGTCCGACGCCGCCTATGGACGACGGCAGCGTGAGCGTCAGCGGATGCTGCGGCAGATGTCGCGGCCGGAGCCGGGCGGACGCAGGGGGCCGGACACCACCGACGGGTGACGTCCGGGCCGCGGCCCGGGGCGTCACAGTGCGATGACGTGGAGGTCGACCAGGTCGAGCAGCGCCCGCAGAGCCGAGCTGGGCCGCCGGGTCGACGACGTGCCGAGATGCATGCTCCAGCGGAGCGTGGTGTCCAGGACGTCCAGGACGTCCAGGACGTGCAGGCCGGGGGTGCGGGCGACGGCGAACGCGGGCAAGAAGGCGATGCCCAGACCGTGCCGGACCAGTGCCGCCCCCATGTCGATGTCGGGCACTTCCAGTGCCACCCGGCGTACGACGCCCGCCGCCGCGAACGCCCGGTCGACCACCTCGCGGTTGCCGTAGCCCGGCGGGAAGTCCACGAAGGGCTCCGCCGCGAGGTCCGCAAGTGCCACCTTTCCCTGCTGCGCGAGGGGATGGACGGCGCTCACCACCGGGACGAGCGGCACGGTGGCCAGCTCCCGTGCGTCGATCCCGGCGGGCTTGCGTTCGGGCAGCGACAGGAAGGCCACGTCAAGGTCCCCGCTGAGCAGCGCGTGCGCGAGTCCCGCCGAGCCGGCCGTCGCCAGCCGCAGCCGGACGTCGATCGCCGGATGCCGCGCGTGCAGCTGCCCGAGGAGCGCAGGCAGGTCCACCACCTCGACCGAGGCCATGGCCCCCACGTTCACCGTGCCGCGCAGCGTGTCCTGTGCGGCGCGCACCGCGTCCTGGGCGGCCTGGGCGGCGTTCAGGGTGGCCCGAGCCTCCGGCAGCAGCGCGGCGCCCGCCCCGGTGGTGTGTTGCTGGCTTGTTGAGGGGCGGGGTGACGCGTACTTGCCAGCCCGGTCCCTGCGCCGGGCCCGGTCTTGTTCCAAGCTCGTCGGGGCGCCCTGACGCAGTCCCGCTTTCCCGAGTTGGTCATGTCGTCCGGTCAGCGGCCCTCGTTCGAGGCGCTGCAACACCGCGCAGCTTCCTGCGGAGGGACGGCCGTACGGCTGGCCGGGGGATGCCTGCGCATTTCATGCTGCTCTGCCAGGGTAGGAGGGGGTGTTCTTTTTCGGCCTGGGGTACGGAGGCGCTCAGCAGGCGGACTCTGCGAATCTCGACCGGTAACAGCCGATGGCGGCGCTGGCGGGAGCGAACGACGCCGTCCGGTTCCCGGTGAGGAGGCGAGAGGCATGACCGTGATGGGTGTGTCGAAGTTCGAGAGGTTCTTCCGCGCCGCCGCAGGCCTCGACGTGGACAAGAACGACCTGAAGCGGTACGGCGACTTCGTCGACGCCAAGCTCTACGACCTCCTGGTTGTCGGCCAGGCGTCGGCCAAGGCCAACGGCCGGGATACCGTCGAACCGTGGGACCTACCGATCACCAAGGGCCTCCAGGAGAGCATCCACCGGTTCCGGCGGCTCGACGAGGAGGTCGAGCTGAAGCCGATCCTGGAACGGCTCGCCGCGCACCCACCCCTCGACAGGACACCCACCCAGGAGACCGAAGAGCGCTACCCCGAGATCATCGGCGGTCTCAGCGTCGCCCTCGGCGAGACGTTCAAAATCATGTATCCGGACGTCAAGAACCCGCAGACCAGCCACTGGGAAGGCGTGACCGCGGTGTTCGACCGGCTGCTGTAGCAATCGCGCCCCGGTGCATGTCACCGATCTGAACTGACATGCCGGGCGGGGGCCGGAAGGTGGAGACGGGAGCTTTCACCGAGGCCCGGGTCGCGCCGCAGATGCTCGAGGATTCACGATTGCCCTCTCAGCGCGGATGGTCTCCTGGGCCAGGGAAATCACGCCCGATTTCTCCCACGCAACGGCCTGTGACTCGGAATGCCGTTTCGGGAGGCAGAGGAGGGATTGCGCGCCGAGAGGGTGAAGGAAGTCCTCGATGCGCGTGTCGAAAGCCACACGGATGTCCTCGGGAAGATCACCACCCTCGGCCGCGCCTTGCAGTGCCCGGTCCGGAAATGGGATCCGGACGGGCCCTGCCGGGTGTCCCTGCCGCTCGCGTCGTACAACCAGCGACTCGTGAAGGGAGCCGTACCATGACACAGGAACTCCGGGGGATGCGGGTGGGGATTTTGGCCGCCGACGGCGTCGAGCGCGTGGAACTCGACCAGCCGCGCGGTGCGCTACAGGGCGCAGGGGCGAAGACCGAGATCGTCTCGCTCCATCCCGGCGAGATCCAGGCCCGCCAGTTCGACCTCAACGCGGCAGGAACCTTCCCCGTGGACCGCCTGGTCGCCGACGCCTCCGTCGACGAATACAACGCCCTGCTCCTGCCCGGCGGCACCATGAACCCCGACCAGCTGCGCATGGACCGCGACGCGGTGCAGTTCGTCAGGGACTTCATGGCCAGCGGGAAACCGGTCGCATCGATCTGCCACGGCCCGTGGGCCCTGGCGGAAGCCGACGCCGTGCGCGGCCGCCGCCTGACGTCCTGGCCCAGCATCCGCACCGATCTACGCAACGCCGGCGCGGAGGTCGTCGCCGACCAAGAGGTGGTCGTCGACGGGCAGCTCGTCACCAGCCGCGGCCCGGCCGACCTGCCCGCCTTCTGCGTCGCCGTCGTGGAGCAGTTCGCCCGGGCGCACCACCCCATGCCCGGCTGAACCCAAAGGCCTGGCTGCGGAGAGAGCAGGCGGTGCACGGTGGAGGTGGGCCTGCTGGGCCCGCTCTCCACCCCACGGGCCGGTCAGCCGGGGCGGTCGCCTGTGTACGGCCGCCGGTACGTAGCGTCGCGCAGCCGCGTCGAATGTCGCCACGCCCAGGGACAGGATCGCCGCGGTGCGCCGTACCAGCCCGGAGAGGAGGAAGGAGTCCTGCGTCCCGGGTGGGAACCAGGACCGACACCGCCAGGCGCAGATGGCGCCGCGAGAATACCCGGCGCGGTACGGCCCGAGGGCAGCGATCTGCACAGGGCAAGACCGAGGATCTCGCGCTCGTCCGCGCCGTCGAAGGTGTGTGGCACAGTGCCATCAGCCCGTGAGGGTGCGCCCCGAGCGGGGCGGCCGTTCGGGTGGGGCCGTGCCGCTGCTCGTCCGCGGGCACGGCACGGTGGTGTCCCGGGTGCCCCCCGCCTCTTGAGCGTCGAAGCGGGGAGAAAGTCCCTTGCGCCGGAACATCCGTGAGCCCCGCTACCTCATGCCGGGCCGAACCCTGAGGTACCCCGCCGCGAGCCGCGAACCCGGATCGCCGTCCCGCCTCCTGTCCTCGCAGACCGACCGCCGGTGCCACTTTTCGACCCGCTGGGCGCAGGCGGGGTGACCGGGCGAACAGCCACTCTGGCTCCTGTCGGGACCGCTCGGCGGTCCGTCGGCGGAAGGAGTGGCGATGACCGAGCAGGCCCGCAGGGCCGTTGCCTCGTATTCGACGTACCAGGAAGCCGAACGTGCCGTCGATCACCTCGCCGACCAGGGCTTTCCCGTTCAGAAGGTGGCGATCATCGGTCGGGACATACGCCTGGTCGAACGGGTGATCGGTCGAATGGGGTACGGCGAGGCCGCCCTCCACGGCGCAGCCACCGGAGCGCTGCCCGGCGTACTCGTCGGCTGGATCTTCGGGCTGCTGAACTGGCTGAATCCGGTCGTCTCCGGTCTGCTCCTCGCCCTGTACGGGCTGATCTTCGGAGCGGTCGTCGGTGCGCTGCTCGGCGTGCTGTTGCACGCGGCCCAGGGCGGCCGCCGGGACTTCGCCTCGGTCCGCTCGATGGAGCCCAGCCGGTACGACGTCGTGGCGGACGAGGACGTCGCCGATGAGGCCGTCCGGCTGGTCGCCGGGCTGGACAGCAGGGCCGGCGTGACCACGGAGAGCGCCTCCTCCAGGGGCCGGCGCCCGCGCAGCGACCCCGCCCGCAGCTGAACGAGTTTCGAAGCCGGGCGGACAGGGCCCGGAGGATGAACGGTCGCCGACGGACGTCGACCGCCGCGGAAGGAGTTCCTCATGGCCAAGGCAGTGGGCATCGACCTGGGCACCACCAACTCGGTGATCGCCGTGTGGGAGGGCGGCGAGCCGTCCGTCGTGCCCAACAGCGAGGGCAACCGCACGACACCGTCCGTGGTGGCCTTCACCGATACTGGCGAGCGCCTGGTGGGCCAGCTGGCCCGGCGCCAGGCGATCCTCAACCCCAAGGGCACCATCTACTCGGCCAAGCGGTTCATCGGTCGGCACTTCGACGAGATCCCCGACGAGGCCAAGGCCGTCGCCTACGACGTCGTCCCGGGAGACAACGGCGAGGCCCGATTCAAGGTGCGTGACAAGCTGTACGCGCCTGAGGAGATCAGCGCCCTGGTGCTGCGCAAACTCGCCGACGACGCCTCCAAGCAGCTGGGGGAACGGGTCACGGAGGCGGTCATCACGGTGCCCGCCTACTTCAACGACGCCCAGCGCACCGCGACCCGTGATGCCGGACGGATCGCGGGACTGGAGGTGTTGCGGATCATCAACGAGCCGACCGCGGCGGCCCTCGCGTACGGCATGGACAAGAAGCAGCACGAGACCGTCCTCGTCTTCGACCTGGGCGGCGGCACCTTCGACGTGAGCATCCTCGACGTCGGCGACGGCGTGGTGGAGGTGCGCTCCACCGCCGGCGACAGCCACCTGGGCGGCGACGACTTCGACCGGCGTCTGGTGGATTACCTCGCGGACGACTTCCAGAAGGAGAACGGCATCGACCTGCGCAAGGACCCGCAGGCGCTGCAGCGCCTGTTCGAGGCGGCGGAGAAGGCCAAGACCGAGCTCAGTTCGGTGACGCAGACGCAGGTGAGCCTGCCGTTCATCACCGCCGACGCCTCGGGCCCCAAGCATCTCACCGACTCGATCATGCGGTCCACGTTCGAGCAGATCACCGGCGACCTGGTGGAGCGGTGCCTGGGACCGGTCCAGCAGGCCATGGCCGACGCCAAGGTCGGCGAGAGCGACATCGACGAGGTCATCCTCGTCGGCGGTTCCACCCGCATCCCCGCCGTCCAGGCGCTGGTGCGCCGGCTGACCGGCGGCAAGGAACCCAACATGAGCGTGAACCCCGATGAGGTCGTGGCCCTGGGCGCCGCGATCCAGGCCGGGGTGCTCAAGGGCGAGGTCAAGGACGTCCTGCTGCTCGACGTCACCCCCCTGTCGCTGGGCGTGGAGACGCGCGGCGGAGTGATGACGAAGATCATCGAGCGGAACACCACCATCCCGGTGCGCCGCAGCGAGACCTTCTCCACAGCCGAGGACAACCAGCCGGCCGTCGACATCGTCGTCCTCCAGGGCGAGCGCGAGCGGGCCGCCGACAACCGGGTCCTCGGCCGGTTCCAGCTCACCGACATCCGGCCGGCGCCGCGGGGCGAACCGCAGATCGAGGTCACCTTCGACATCGACGCCAACGGCATCCTCAACGTCAGCGCGCGCGACAAGGACACCGGCAAGGAACAGGGCATCACCATCAGCGAGAGCTCCAACCTGGACCGGAGCGAGGTCGAACGCATGGTCCAGGAGGCCGAAAGCAACCGGGGCCAGGACCAGGCACTCCGCGAGGCCGTCGACGCCCGCAACGAACTCGACGCGATCGCCTACCAGGTCGAAAAGCGTCTGAACGAACTGGCCGACGCCGCGCCCGCGCACGAAAAGGCGCGAGCCGAGATGCTGGTGGCAGAGGCCCGCGACGCGGTCAAGAACGAGGCCGGAGTGGACAAGGTCAGGCCGCTGATCTCCGAACTCCAGCAGGTCTACGCCGGGCTCGCCGCCCACCAGGCCGAAGCCGCGGCGGCGAGCGGTCCGTCGGACACCACCGGGCCGGACGGCTCCGGGCAGGGCGGTGCCGGGGCCGACGAAGACGTGATCGACGCCGAGTTCGACAAGGGCTGAGGTACCCGCCATGCCGATCCCTCCCCAGGACCGATCGTCCGACCTACCGCCCGAAGGCGCCGCACAACCGCCGCAGGGCCACCTGCCCGAGCCCGCGCCGCCGACCACGGAGGCCGAACCGGGGCCCGACGCGGCCACCGGTCCGGCCGGGGTCGAGGACGAGTACGCGGCCGCGCTGAAAGAGGTCGAGGACCGCTGGCGGCGTGCTCTCGCCGATCTGGACAACCTGCGCAAGCGACACGCCAGGGAACTGGACCGGGAGCGCGCGGTCGAACGCGCCCGCACGGCCGCGGCCTTCCTTCCCGTCATCGACAACCTCGACCTGGCCCTGAACCACGCGGGCTCCGACCCCGGGGCGATCGTCGAGGGGGTTCGCGCCGTGCGCGACCAGGCCGTGTCCATCCTTGAACGCCTTGGTTACGAGCGTCACGCCGAGACCGGCGTCCCGTTCGACCCCTCCCGGCACGAGGTCGTCGGCGTGGTCCAGGACCCCGACGCCGAACCGAACACCGTGGCGCAGGTGCTGCGCCCCGGCTACGGCGAGGCCGAGCGGCAGCTGAGGCCGGCCGCCGTGACCGTCGCCAAGCGGGAGTGAGCGGCCATGGCACGCGACTTCTACGAGGTTCTCGGGGTCCCGCGAGACGCCGACAAGGACGAGATCCAGCGGGCGTATCGCAAGCTGGCCCGCAGGTACCACCCAGACGTCAACAAGGACCCCGCGGCGGAGGAGCGGTTCAAGGAGATCAATGAGGCCTTCAGTGTCCTGTCCGACCCCGACCAGCGGGCCCGTTACGACCGCTTCGGCGAGGACTTCCGGAAGGTGCCCGAGGACTGGGAGGAGCGGGTCGGTGCAGGCGCGGGACCCGGCGGCGGCTTCCGCTGGTCCACCGGGGACGGCCCCCGGGTCCGGTACGCCACCAGCGGCTTCGGCGCGGAGGGCATCGACGTCGACGACCTGTTCGGCTCGTTCTTCGGGGGCGCCGGACGGGTGCGTGTCCCCGGAGCCGACCAGGAGGCCGAACTGCCGCTCACCGTCGAGGAGGCCTACCGCGGAGGTCATCGCACCGTCACGCTCGCCGGTCCCACCGGGCAGCCGCGGCGGTACGAGGTCGACGTGCCACCGGGTGTCACCGACGGGCAGCGTATCCGGCTGGCGGGCGAGGGCGGCCGGGGCAACGGTGACGCCCCCGCGGGGGACCTGTACCTGCGGGTGCGGATCCAGCCGCACCCCCAGTTCCGCCTCGACGGCCGGGACGTGTACGTGCAGCTTCCGGTCACACCCTGGGAGGCCGCGCTGGGTGCGACAGTTCCGGTGCCCACGCCGAGCGGGGCGACGGCGAAGGTGAGCGTGCCCGCGGGCTCGTCCAGCGGCCGGCGGCTGCGGCTGCGCGGTGAGGGCATGCCGAACCCGCGCGGCACGAACGGCAACCTCTACGCCGAGCTCCGGATCATGGTGCCGTCCAGGCTCAGCGACCGGGAGCGCGCACTCTTCGAGGAGCTCGCCGCCGTCTCCTCGTTCGACCCCAGGAGGACACGATGAGTGACCCACGCGCCGGGGCGCGCCAGGCGTCTCGGCTGACAGCTCCCGCGCCGGCACGCGTCCGGTACGCGATCGTGCCGGTGCCCAGGCTCTCTCTGCAGACCGTGGCCCGACGCTCCGGCGTCCATCCCGACCTCATCCGCCGGTTCGTCGCTCTGGGCCTGGTCGAGGCCGAGCGCGACGCCTCCGGAGGGCTGGTGTTCGAACCCACGGCACCGGCCGTCCTCGCCCGCGTCCAGCGGCTGCGCACCGGACTCTGCCTCAACTACGCATCCATCGGCCTGGTGTTGGACCTGCTGGACCGCATCAGCATGCTCGAAGCCGCCCTGCGCCGCGCCGGTACGAGGAGTGAAACACCCCCATGGACATGAACCGTCTCACCCAGAAGTCCCAGGAAGCCCTCCAGGAGGCCCAGAGCGCGGCCGTCCGCATGGGGCAGACCGAGGTCGACGGGGAACACCTGCTGCTCGCGCTTCTCGATCAGGAGGACGGCCTGATCCCACGGTTGCTGCAACAGGCCGGCACCGAGCCGAAGGAGCTGCGCGCTGCCGTGCGCGAGGAACTCTCCCGCCGCCCGAAGGTCACCGGCCCCGGCGCGGCACCCGGCCAGGTCTTCGTCACTCAGCGCCTGTCCCGCCTGCTCGACGCGGCCGAGCGGCAGGCCAAACGCCTCAAGGACGAGTACGTGTCCGTGGAGCACCTCCTGCTCGCCCTGGCCGAGGAGGGCTCGGCGACCGCCGCCGGACGTCTGCTCAAGGAGTACGGCGTGACCCGGGACTCGTTCCTGAGCGCGCTCACCAAGGTCCGCGGCAACCAGCGGGTCACCTCTGCCAACCCCGAAGTGGCCTACGAGGCTCTGGAGAAGTATGGTCGCGACCTGGTCCTCGAGGCTCGGTCCGGGCGGCTGGACCCGGTCATCGGCCGGGACGCCGAGATCCGCCGCGTCACCCAGATCCTCAGCCGCAAGACCAAGAACAACCCCGTCCTCATCGGCGACCCCGGCGTCGGCAAGACCGCCATCGTCGAGGGCCTGGCCCAGCGCATCGTTCGCGGCGACGTGCCCGAGGGCCTGCGCGACAAGACGGTGTTCGCCCTCGACATGGGTTCCCTGGTCGCCGGCGCCAAGTACCGCGGTGAGTTCGAGGAACGCCTCAAGGCCGTGCTCAGCGAGGTCAAGGGCGCCCAAGGGCGCATCCTGCTCTTCGTCGACGAACTGCACACCGTCGTCGGCGCGGGCGCCGCCGAAGGGGCCATGGACGCGGGCAACATGCTCAAGCCGATGCTCGCCCGCGGCGAACTCCACATGATCGGCGCCACCACCCTCGACGAGTACCGCAAGCACATCGAGAAGGACGCCGCCCTCGAACGCCGCTTCCAGCAGGTCCTGGTGGACGAGCCGAGCGTGGAGGACACCATCTCCATCCTTCGCGGACTGCGTGAACGCCTGGAGGTCTTCCACGGCGTGAAGATCCAGGACACCGCGCTGGTCTCCGCGGCCACCCTCAGCCACCGCTACATCACCGACCGATTCCTGCCCGACAAGGCCATCGACCTCGTCGACGAGGCGTGCGCCCGGCTGCGCACCGAGATCGACTCGATGCCCGCCGAACTCGACGAGATCACCCGCCGCGTCACCCGCCTGGAGATCGAGGAGGCGGCCCTGTCCAAGGAGACCGACCCCGCCAGCAAAGCCCGCCTGGAGGAGCTGCGCAGGGAACTGGCCGACCTGCGCGGCGAGGCCGACGCCAAACACGCCCAGTGGGAGGCCGAACGGCAGGCCATCCGCCGTGTGCAGGAACTGCGCCAGGAACTGGAGCAGGTCCGCCACGAAGCCGAGGAGGCCGAACGCGCCTACGACCTCAACCGAGCCGCCGAACTGCGCTACGGCCGCCTTCAGGACCTGGAGCGCCGGCTCGCCGCAGAGGAGGAGCAACTGGCCGCCAAACAAGGACAGAACCGGCTGCTGCGGGAGGTCGTCACCGAGGAGGAGATCGCTGAGATCGTCGCCGCCTGGACCGGCATCCCCGTCGCCCGTCTCCAGGAGGGCGAACGCGAGAAACTGCTGCGCCTCGACGAGATCCTGCGCGAGCGGGTCATCGGCCAGGACGAGGCCGTCAAGCTCGTCGCCGACGCCATCATCCGCGCCCGCTCCGGCATCCGCGACCCACGCCGCCCCATCGGCTCGTTCATCTTCCTCGGCCCCACCGGCGTCGGGAAGACCGAGCTGGCCAAGACCCTCGCGGCGGCCCTGTTCGACTCCGAGGAGAACATGGTCCGCCTCGACATGAGCGAGTACCAGGAGCGGCACACCGTCAGCCGGCTCATGGGCGCACCACCCGGATACGTCGGCTACGAGGAAGGCGGCCAGCTCACCGAGGCCGTACGCCGCAAGCCGTACTCGGTCGTGCTGTTCGACGAGATCGAGAAGGCGCACACCGATGTCTTCAACACCCTGCTGCAGATCCTCGACGACGGCCGCATCACCGACGCTCAGGGCCGCACGGTCGACTTCCGCAACACCGTGATCATCATGACGTCCAACATCGGCTCCGAGCACCTCCTCGACGGCGCCACCGCCGAGGGCGAGATCAAGCCGGACGCCCTCGCCCTGGTGATGGGCGAGCTGCGCGGGCACTTCCGCCCGGAGTTCCTCAACCGCGTCGACGACATCGTGCTGTTCAAACCGCTCGGCGAGCGGCAGATCGAGCGGATCGTGGAGCTGCAGTTCGACGAACTGCGCCGTCGCCTCGCCGAACGTCGCATCACCATCGAACTCACCGATGCTGCACGCGAGTTGATCGCCCATCAGGGCTACGACCCGGTGTACGGGGCCCGCCCGCTGCGGCGTTACATCTCCCATGAGGTCGAGACGATGGTCGGGCGCGCCCTGCTGCGCGGTGACGTCCAGGACGGCGCGACGGTCCGCGTCGACGCCGAGGCGGGGGAACTGGTGGTCACCTACGACCAGCCCGAGGACGTGAAGGGAGCGCGGGCGGCATGAGCACGATGCAGGCGACGACCGTCAGTTGTCCCAACTGCGGGCGCACCAACCGGGTGCCCGTGGCCGCGGAGGGCCGCCCCAAGTGCGGGCACTGCAAGCAGCCCCTACCGTGGATGGTGGACGCGGGCGACGACGACTTCACCGAGGTCGCCGAGCGGGCCGACGTCCCCGTCGTGGTCGACCTGTGGGCCACCTGGTGCGGCCCCTGCCGCATGGTCAGCCCCGCACTGGAGAAGGTCGCCACCGATCTCGCCGGCCGAATCAAACTCGTCAAGGTCGACATCGACAAGAACCCGCGACTGTCGCAGCGTTTCGAGGTCCAGGCCGTACCGACACTGCTGATCCTCAACCAGGGCGAGACGGTCGCCCGGCAGACGGGGGCGGCGCCCGCCCCCGCTCTGCGCCAGTGGGTGGAACAGTCGATCACCGCCCGGAAAGGGTGATCCGGATGACCCTGCATGCAGACCCCCATCTCGCGCTTGTCCGGCCGGTCCAGCCGCTGACCCCAGAAGGGTGTCAGGAGTGTCTGACGCTCGGCTCCCCGTGGGTCCACCTGAGGCTCTGCCTGACCTGCGGGCACGTCGGCTGCTGCGACTCCTCGCCGAACAAGCACGCGCGCAAGCACGCAGCTGCCGTCGCCCATCCGATCGTGCAGTCGTTCCAGCCCGGCGAGGAATGGCGCTGGTGCTACGTTCACGAGGCGTTCGTCTGATGTCCGGCGACCAGTCGCTGCCGGGCGAAGAACCGGTGCCGGAGGAAGTGGACGAGGCCGCCTTCTGGGAGACCCCGGACATCTACGGCGCGTATCCGCGCCTGACGGAGGACCAGATAGCACGTCTGGCGGAGCACGGGCAACGCCGGAACATGGCTCCGAACGACGTGCTGATCCGGGAGGGGGAGCGCTGCGAGACGTTCATGGTCGTCCTCAGCGGTACCGTCGCCATCCTCGAGGACTACGGCACTCCCGAGGAGCACGTGCTGCGCGTGCACGGCCCCGGCCGCTTCATCGGCGAACTCGGCCTGCTGTACGGGCAAGTGGCCTTCTACACCGCTGTCGCCAGGGAGCCGGGCGAGGTCCTCGTCGTCTCCTTGGACCAGCTGCGCCACCTGGTGTCCCAGGACCCCAGCATCGGGGACGTCGTGCTGCGCGCCTGTCTGGGCCGTCGCGCGCTGCTCGTCGGACAGGGCGCCGGCTTCCGCATCGTCGGCTCGCGCTACTCGCCCGACACCAGACGGCTGCGCGAGTTCGCCGTCCGCAACCGGCTGCCGCACCGCTGGATCGACCTGGAGACCGACGAGGAGGCCGAGGAGCTGCTGCGCCGCTTCGGCGTCGGCCCGGCGGAGACACCACTCGTCATCTGGCGGGACACCACCCTGTTGCGCAACCCCAGCAACGCGGAACTGGCCCGGCTCATCGGCCTGCCGTCACTACCCGCCGGAAACCGTCACGGCGACGTCCTCATCGTGGGCTCCGGACCCGCCGGCCTCGCTGCCGCGGTGTACGCCGCCTCCGAGGGCCTGAGCACCACGGTGGTGGAGGCGATGGCCACCGGCGGCCAGGCCGGCACGTCGTCCCGCATCGAGAATCTGCTCGGCTTCCCCTCCGGCATCTCCGGCGCCGAACTCACCGAACGCGCGGTGCTCCAGGCCGACAAGTTCGGCGCCAGGATCAGCCTTCCGCTGGAGGCGACCGGCCTCCATGCCAAGGACGAGGAGCACTACGTGGTGGCGTTCGCCGACGGCAGCGAGATCGCCGCCCGCGCCGTCGTCCTGGCCACGGGTGCCCGCTACCGCCGGCTCCAGGTGCCCGGCATCGAACGCCTGGAGGGAACGAGCGTGCACTACTCGGCGACCGTCTACGAGGCCCAGCAGTGCCGCACCGACCCGGTGGCCGTCGTCGGCGGAGGCAACTCGGCGGGCCAGGCGGTGCTGTTCCTCGCGGGGTACGCGCCGAAGGTGCACCTGCTGGTCCGAGGAGCCAGCCTTGAGGCCAACATGTCCCGCTACCTGGTCGACCAGGTCGAGCGCCATCCGCGGGTGGAGGTCATGCTGCACACCGAGGTCACCGAGGTCATCGGCCAGGAAGTGCTGGAGGAGCTCGACGTGGTCGACAACCGCACGGGCGGGCACCGCCGGCTCGCGGTACGGAGCCTGTTCGTCTTCACCGGCGCCGAACCTCACACCGAGTGGCTCGCCGGCATCATCGCCCTCGACTCCCGCGGCTTCGTTCTCACCGGGCCGGAGGCCCAGGAAGCCTGCTCCTACCCCGAGGTGTGGCACGGCCGCGGGCGCCCGTGCATGACCCTGGAGGCCAGCCTGCCCGGGGTCTTCGCGGTAGGGGACGTCCGTAGCGGCTCGGTGAAGCGGGTGGCCTCCGCGGCCGGTGAGGGCGCGATGGCCATCCACTTCGTGCACCGGCACCTGGGGCACTCGGCCGTACCCGGCACCACGGGCACGGCAGCTGTCGCGGGCCACTCGGACGTCTCCCCACGCATACGTCACAAGGAGTCCGCATGGCTCGCATGACGAATGGCGGACGATGAGATCACGAGAAGGAAGAAGGAGGCGATGGCGATGGCCATGCCCGTCCGGCGCCACCGCGGTGGCGGCCTGCAGGAAAGGCCCGTCTGGTCACCCACCCCTGTCAATCCCCTGGTCGAGTTCGACGAACTGCTCAACCAGATGAGCGGCCTGCTGGAGTCGACGGTGGGCGCGGCACCCGCGGTTGCCTGGACGCCTCTCGCGGACGTGTCGGAGTCCGAGGACGCGTTCCACATAGAGATCGAACTCCCCGGTGTGAAGAGCAAGGACATCGACGTAGAGGCCAACGGTCCCGAACTCGTGGTCACCGGAGAGATCAAGGAGCGGGGACGCAAGGGTGTCCTGCGCCGCAGCACCCGCCGCGTGGGAGCCTTCGAGTACCGTTTGCGGCTGCCCGGAGAGTTGGACACCCACAAGATCAAGGCTGAGATGCAGGACGGAGTGCTCAGCATCACCGTTCCCAAGGCCGACGTCGCAAAGCCGCGGCACGTCGAGATCACCGAGACGAGTGGAAGCACCGAGAGCAGCGGCTGAGACGCGAGCGCCGCGGTTTCGGGCACCCATCCGGCACTGCGGCCGGGCCGGCGAGGCTCGACACCCCTCAAGGCGGCGGAGACGCGCTACGTGGCTCCCCACCGTTGGTGGTTCTTCCTGCTGGTCTCGCTGACCTTCTTCGGAGCCTACGCGGAAGCGAACTCGGCCTGTCTGACGGTGAGCGAGGTCCTGAAAATCGCCGACCGCACCGCCCGCCGCCGGGAGTAGGAGCGCGCCGGAGCCCGCCGTTACCGCCCGGGCACCGGACCGGGCAGCACCCTGTACTCGCCGAGGATGGCCGGCGCCGCGGGCACGGCAAGTCGTACGTCCGCCATGGCCGAACAACGCCTCGACGACGAGATCGAACAGATAACCCACGCGCTCCAAGAAGCCGGCCCGACGAGCGGCAACCGACTCGAACAGGCGGTGGGCGGCCGTTCCGGCCTGATCCGCCAGGCGTCCGACGAACTGCCTGAGGCCCTGGAGGCCGTTGCGGTCATCGGCGTCCTGACCGTCACCCCGCGCCCAGCTTCTCATAACTGACGTATCGTCAAGTAAGTCAGCGTCTGATCAGCATCAGTCCCCAGAGGGTCTTCCTGGCAGACGTCTGATCGGCGGCGTCACAACAGCCTGGCTCGCACGGAGGCGCAGGGAGCCTTCTTCTCATAGTGGACCGATGTTGTTCACGATCTTCGAGTCCGACGCGTGCCAGTGTAGAGTGAAGACTGCCCTTGACCTGCACAAAGCAGGCAGGGAGCCGTCTTCTAGGAGTCCAAAAGTGCTGCGTACTCTGTTCAAGTCCAAGATCCACCGCGCCACCGTCACCCAAGCCGATCTGCACTATGTAGGATCCGTGACCATCGACGCGGATCTGCTCGACGCCGCCGATTTGTTGCCCGGTGAGCTCGTGCACATCGTCGACATCACCAATGGCGCTCGCCTGGAGACGTACGTCATCGAGGGCGAGCGCGGCTCCGGCGTCATCGGGATCAACGGGGCCGCGGCCCATCTCGTCCACCCCGGTGACCTGGTGATCATCATCAGCTACGCCCAGGTCTCCGACGCCGAGGCGCGGACCCTGCGGCCGCGGGTCGTGCACGTGGACCGGGACAACAGGATCGTGGCCCTGGGCGCCGACCCGTCCGCGCCGGTACCGGGATCGGACCAGGAGCGCAGCCCCGGCGCCGTCGCGGTCTGACCACCTGACCGACGGACCGTTCGATGACCTCGTACGCGGGGCCGCTCGCCCTGCTGCACACCTCGCCCGTCCACATCCCGGTCTTCGAGTCCCTGCGCGACGAGGCCCACCCGGGGCTGGACTTGACGCACGTCGTGGCCGAGGAACTGCTGGACCGCGCCCGCGTGAAGGGCCCTGACGCGGTCGCCGACGACGTCCGGGAGATCCTCGGCACCGCCGTCGCGGCGGGGGCCCGTGCGGTCCTGTGCACCTGCTCGACCATCGGCGCGGTCGCCGAGCGCGCGGGCATCGGTGTGCCCGTGGTGCGGGTGGACCGGCCGATGGCGGCCGCCGCGGTGGCCGCGGGCCCGCGCATCGCCGTGATCGCCGCGCTGGAGAGCACCCTGGAGCCGACGGTCGCCCTCATCCGGGACGAGGCCGCGGGGCGGTCGGTCGAGGTGCGGACCCTGCTTGTCGCGGGCGCGTGGGAACGGTTCGAGGCGGGTGACACGGACGGCTACGTCCGCGCGGTGGCCGGGGCCGCCGACACGGTCACCCACGCCGACGCGATCGTCCTCGCCCAGGCGTCCATGGCCCCGGCGCGGTATCTGGCCGCGACCGACGTGCCGGTGCTCGCGAGCCCCGGACCGGGGCTGGCGGCAGCCGCGGCGGCGACTCGTGTCACGGGCCGGGCCTGATGGTCCCCGTGGACGGTGGCCCATCCGGGCCTTGCTCCTTCGCACGACGGGGTGAGTGCCGGAGCGGCGGTCGGGTACCCGGGGGACAAGTCCAGGGCCGACGCACCAATTGGCTGGAGGACATGATGACGCATCCGTTCCCCGATCCCGCGCAGCCGGGACCGCCCCCCGGACCGGGACCGACCCCGGGACCGGAGCCGACCCCCGAACCGGGCCCCGCGCCGGGACCCGAACCCGTGCCGCCCGGACCGCCCCCCACACCCCCCGCACCGGGGCCGGCCCCACCGGGACCGGGCCCCACACCCCCCGCACCGGGACCGACACCGCCAGGACCGGGGCCCGACCGTCCGCAGCCCGTTCCGGAGCCAGGACCTCCTCCGGAGCCGCAGCCGGGTCCCGAGCCGCCCCCGTCCCCGGTCCCCAAGCCCCCGGGCCCGGAGCCGGTCCCCGAGCCCGAACCGGGTCCGCCCCTGTCATGAAGGAGGCCCGCCGCCAGAACACCGGACCGGCGGAACAGGCAGAACGCAGAACGGAAGAACGCAGAACGGAAGAACGCAGAACGGAAGAACGCCGCACCGGCGGAACTCAAGGCGGCCCGGCAGCGAGGGAACTACCTCGCTGCCGGGCCGCCTTCGTCCTGCCTGCCGTACCGACTACGCCCTGCGCCTCGACCGCCCTACGCCTCGACCTCCGACCGGTCCCCGCCCCACAGCGTGTGGAACGAGCCCTCGCGGTCCGTTCGCCGATAGGTGTGCGCCCCGAAGAAGTCCCGCTGGGCCTGCGTGAGCGCGGCGGGCAGCCGCTCGGCGCGCAGGGCGTCGTAGTAGGCGAGCGCCGCGGCGAAACCGGGCGTCGGCACGCCCTGGCGGGTCGCGGCGACGAGGACCTCCCGCCAGTCGTCCTGCGCCTGCGCGATCTCCTGCGCGAAGGTCTCGTCCGACAGCAGGCTCGGCAGGTCCGGACGGGCGTCGTACGCGGCGCGGATACGGTCGAGGAAGGCTGCGCGGATGATGCACCCGCCGCGCCAGATGGAGGCGATCCTGCCGAGGTCGATGTTCCAGTCGTACTCTTCGCCGCCCGCCGTGATCTCGTGGAAGCCCTGCGTGTACGACACGATCTTGGAGGCGTACAGCGCCTGTTCCACGCGGTCCGCGAAGGCCGCCGCCTCCTCCTTGTTCAGCGGTGCGGGCTTGGGGCCGGCCAGTCCCCGCGACGCGTCGCGCAGCTGCGTGTGCCCGGACAGCGAGCGGGCGAACACCGCCTCGGCGATCCCGGAGACCGGGACGCCCAGGTCGAGCGCGATCTGCACCGTCCAGCGGCCCGTGCCCTTCTGCTCGGCCTGGTCCAGGACCACATCGACGAACGGCTTGCCGGTCGCCGCGTCCACGTGGGACAGCACCTCCGCCGTGATCTCGATCAGATACGAGTCGAGGCGGCCGGTGTTCCAGGTGCGGAAGATCTCCGCGATCTCGGCGGGGGAGTAGCCCGCGATGTCGTGCAGCAGCTGGTACGCCTCGCCGATCAACTGCATGTCGGCGTACTCGATGCCGTTGTGGACCATCTTCACGAAGTGACCGGCGCCGTCCGGACCGACGTGAGTGACGCACGGCGTCCCGTCCTTCGCCTTGGCGGCGATCTTCTCCAGCATCGGTCCGAGGGACGCGTACGACTCCTTCGAGCCGCCCGGCATGATGCTCGGGCCGTGCAGCGCGCCCTCCTCGCCGCCGGAGATGCCGGTGCCGACGAAGTGGATCCCCCGCTCGCGCAGTTCCTTCTCCCGGCGGCGGGTGTCCGCGAAGTGCGCATTCCCGCCGTCGATGATCATGTCACCGGGCTCCAGGAGCGGGGCGAACTCCTCGATCACCGCGTCGGTCGGCGCGCCCGCCTTCACCATGATGATCAGGCGCCGGGGCCGCTCCAGCGCGGCCACGAACTCCTCCGGGGTCTCGGTCGACACGAAGTCTCCCTCGTGCCCGAATTCCTTCACGAGCTCGTGCGTCCGTGATGCGGTCCGGTTGTGCAGGGCGACCGTATAGCCGTTGCGCGCGAAGTTTCGGGCGAGGTTGCGGCCCATGACCGCGAGACCCGTGACGCCGATCTGGGCGGAAGTGCTCATGACGGTTGGCTCCTAGAGGTCCTGGAATCGGCGGTGCCGGTTCGGTCCTGAAGACATCGCTGGGGTCCCTCGCCCGAGCGAAGCGCAGAGCGAGGGAGGGTGGTGCCGGTCGTGCTCGCCAGTATTGCCCGTCGACCATCCTGACGTGCCGCTACGCCCCCCGCACATCCGGGTGTGTCCCCATGGGGGTACGCACACCGTTCCCGGCGGCCTCGGCAGTTCCCGCGCGGCCACAACAGGGGGCGGTTCCCGGCCGGTTGGCGCGCCGGAGCGGCCGATAGCCGTCTTGTCATCGTCTCTTGGCAGCGCTTACTTTGGCCCCTTCCGACGCGCGTCGAGGGGGCTTTCCATGGCCGTACGCGGCCGGCACCGCCGGTATCAGCCGACAAGGATCAACCGCGCCTCGCTCACCGTCACGGCGGGCGGCGCCGGTATGGCACTCCCGCTGATCGGCACCGGTGCCGCGCACGCGGCCGACGTGGCCACCTGGAACAAGGTCGCCGCCTGCGAGTCGAGCCACAACTGGAGCATCAACACGGGCAACGGCTTCTACGGGGGGCTGCAGTTCACCCAGTCCACCTGGGAGGCCTACGGCGGACAGGCGTACGCCCGGCGTGCGGATCTGGCCACCAAGGACCAGCAGATCGCGGTGGCCGAGAAGGTCCTCAAGGGGCAGGGCCCCGGCGCCTGGCCCGTCTGCTCGGTACGCGCCGGTCTCACCCGCGGCGCCGCCACCCCGAGCCTCGACATCTCGGGCACCTCCGCCCGGACCGCCAAACGCTCCGTCCGCGATGTGAAGCCACAGACGACGCCCCAGTCGCACGCGGGCACCACCGAGATGTACACGGTCGTACGCGGTGACACGCTCTCCGGCATCGCCGACTCCCACCGCGTCCAGGGCGGCTGGCAGTGGGTCTACGAGGCCAACCGTACGACGATCGGCCCCGACCCGGACCTCATCCTGCCCGGCCAGCGGCTGAACCTCGGCTCCAAGGTCCCGACGCACACCGGGCCCTCGATCCCGACCCACCGGACGTCCCCGCACCCGCCCAAGTCGTCTCCGCACACCTCCACTTCGGGCCGGGGCACCACCGCCCACTCCTTCGTCGCCCCGGTGAACGCCGCGATGGGCACGCCGTACCACGCGGCGGGGTCCTCGTGGTCGAAGGGTTACCACACCGGCGTCGACTTCCCCGTGCCCACCGGTACCTCCGTGAAGGCGGTGGCGGCCGGGCAGGTCGTCACCGCGGGCTGGGGCGGTTCCTTCGGCTACCAGGTGGTCATCCGGCACGCCGACGGCCGCTACACGCAGTACGCCCATCTGTCGGCGATCTCCGTGAAGGACGGGCAGAGCGTGGCGGCCGGGCAGCGCATCGGCCGCTCCGGCTCCACGGGCAACAGCACGGGCCCGCATCTGCACTTCGAAGTGCGGACGGGGCCCGAGTTCGGCAGCGACATCGATCCGGTCGCCTATCTCCGGGAGGCGGGCGTCCCGATCTGAGTGCGGGGCCGACGGCGGCCACGACGCCGGGTCACGACCACCTGAGCACACCCGCCACAGCGCCGCCGGTCATCCGGTGACGCATCCGCGACGACGACAGGTGGCCCCGTCACCCGGTCACCGTCACGACTCGACACGGTCGCGGTGCCGGTCCGGGGTGGGTACCGGCGCCAGCGGGCCGCCGTAGAAGGGGCCGTACGGGCACGGCTCGACGTGGGCCGCCGGTTCCCAGTCCCGGTGCGTATTCGTGCGGACCGGCGCCGTGCGCAGCGGCACCGGTACGAGCGCATCGTCCTTCATGGCGGGCAGGGGCACTGGGACCGGCCAGTCCCCGTCGGGCTCCGGCTCGACACCGGCCGTCGAAGCATCCTCGCCGGCCGGCAGCGCCCGCTGCTCGCCACCGATCCGCTCCGTGGTCAGCAGGATCAGACCGCCCGCGGCGACGACACCGCAGCCCAGGGCGAGCACGGTGCCCGTCATTCCGTACCGGAAGGTCTCGCCGAACATGGTGATGCCCACCCCCGCCGCCACCAGCGGGTTCACGACCGTCAGCGTGGCAAGCGGCGCCGCGAGGCCCGCGCCCCGGTAGGAGGCCTGCGACAGCAGCATGCCGGCCGTCGCGAAGACGCCTATCACCGCAAGGCTCGGCAGTTCCGCGAGGGAGATGCCGTCCGTCCAGTCCACCGCGACCGTCTTCGTGAACACGGACGACATGCCGAAGGCGATACCGGACGCGACCGCCAGCAGCACGCTGCGCACCGCCGGATGCCGGTGCGCCGCGCGGGCCGCGGCCATGAGCGCCACGACACCACCGGTGGTGACCAGGGCCACCGCCACACGCTGGGCGTGACCCAGCGAGTGCGCGTCCGAGGCGCCGACCAGCGACAGCAGGCCCGCCAGGCCCACGGTCGCCATCACGGCGCCCCGCCACGCGGTCGCCCCCGGCCGGCGTCCCACGAAGAGGGCCGCCATCGGCAGCGCGAACACGATGGTCAGCGCGCCCAGCGGCTGGACCAGACTCAAAGGACCGTACGCGAGCGCCGCCACGTGCAGCACCCCGCCGAGACCGTTCAGCACCACGGCGCCCCACCAGCCGAGCCGACGCAGCGGCGCGTACGGCCGACCCGGGCAGGACACGGCCACCTGTTCCTGCACGATCGCCCCGCCCGCGTAGGCGACCGCAGACACGAGCGACAGGAGCACGGACAACGCGAGGGCGCTCATCAGCGTCTCCTCTGCGTGGATTTCGGGCAGGGGGCCCGGCGCGGCGAACGGTCTGCTTCCATGGTGAACACGATGCCGCCCGGCGCTCTTCCCGTCGTCGTCCCTGAGCACACATTGGGTCATACTGCCGGTGTAGTACCGCTCGGTTCCCCTCCTCCCCAAGAGGGGTGACTTGCTGGGCGTCCCCCCTGGTGGGAGCCCCTAGGGGCCTTGGTACTACTGGGGTTCGTGGACCTCGACCCCGAACTCACCGCGCTCGGCGCCCTGGGCGGCTTCTTCGTGCTGCGCACCGGAGCGCCGCCGCGGGACGGCCTGCCCACCCTCGCCCAGGCGTACGCCCCCGGACCGCCGGACGCCCCGTCCGATGCGCACGAGCATCCCATGACCGTTCGGGTCCGCAAGGTCGCCCGGAGCCTGCGGGCGTCCGAAGACCGTGTCGCCGCCTCGATCGCCCACCAGGGACTGGCGGCCCGGCTGTGGTCCGTCGCGCTGGGCTGCGCCACCCTGTACGGGCATGTGCCCGATCTCGACCCCCGGCTGCTGCACTGGGACCCGAACGGCAGCGCGCCGGACGACCTGTGGCTGAGCGAGGTGCGCGCACTGCCGGTCGAGGCGCTCGACACCGTCGTCCGCGCGGGGCACCTCGCGCCGCTCGCGGCCGTTCTCACCTCCCGATACCGCGTCTCCGGGCGCCTGTTGCGGGGCAACGCGGGCTCCGCGCTCGCGAGCACCGTGCGCATGGTGGAGGGGTGGGCTCGTGCGGAGGGGCGGCCGGGTGTGGCGGAGTGCGCCCGCGCACTGGCCGCGGGCCTGTTCACGCACCCCGATCTGGCCCGCACCATCGACCCCGCCACCGGCCGCCGCCGCAGCTGTTGCCTCTACTACCGGCTGCCCGGCGGCGGCCTGTGCGGCGACTGCTGCTTCGACCGCCCGCCGGGACGCGGTTGAATCACGGGCGGTCTTCCGCAACCGCCGTATCTGGGTGACCATGTGGGGACCAGTCGCTGAGACAGGGGGTACCGGGTGCGTGTGGGACTGCTGACCCGGGAGTACCCGCCGGACGTGTACGGCGGTGCGGGCGTCCACGTCGAGTTCCTCGCCCGGGAGTTGCGCTCCCTCACCGACCTGGACGTGCACTGCTGGGGCGAGGGCGGCGCCGGCGGTGTCATACGCCACCGGCCCTGGCCCGCTCTCGACACCGCCAACGACGCGCTGCGCACGTTCTCCGTGGACCTCTCCATGGCCGCCGCCCTCAAGGACTGCGAACTGGTCCACTCCCACACCTGGTACGCCAACCTGGCCGGCCACCTCGGCAAGCTGCTCCACGGCATCCCGCATGTGATGACCGCCCACTCGCTGGAGCCCCTTCGCCCCTGGAAAGCCGAGCAACTGGGCGGCGGATACGCCCTCTCCGGCTGGGCAGAGCGCACCGCGATCGAGTCGGCGGACGCCGTGATCGCCGTCTCCGGTGCCATGCGCGACGACATCCTGGGCTGCTACCCGGCCCTCGACCCGGCGCGGGTCCACGTCGTGCACAACGGCATCGACACCGCCCTCTACCAGCCGGACCCCGATACGGACGTCCTTGCCCGCGTCGGGCTCGACCCCGACCGCCCGTATGTTCTGTTCGTCGGCCGTATCACCCGCCAGAAGGGCGTGCCCCATCTGCTGCGCGCGGTACGCGACATCGACCCGGCCGCCCAGCTCGTGCTGTGCGCGGGTGCTCCGGACACCGCCGAGACGGACCGCGAATTCCGCTCTCTGTTCGAGGAGTTGAGCAGGAGCCGCGAGGGCGTTCACTGGATCCCGAAAATGCTGCCGCGCCCTGATGTGATCCAGCTCCTCACCCATGCCGCCGTGTTCGTCTGCCCGTCGGTGTACGAGCCGCTCGGCATCGTCAACCTCGAGGCCATGGCGTGCGGCACGGCCGTCGTCGCCTCGCGCACCGGCGGCATCCCGGAGGTCGTGGACGACGGCCGCACCGGTCTGCTGGTCGACGTGGACGACGACTTCGAGAGCCACCTCGCACGCGCCCTCGACTCCCTCCTCGGCGACCCGGTGGCCGCGGAGCGCATGGGTGAGGCCGGACGGAAGCGTGCCGTGGGGGAGTTCGGCTGGGACACGGTGGCCCGCCGCACGGTTCGCCTGTACGAGGAAGTCCTCGCACAGGGGTAGTCAATGAGCAGAGGGCAGCACAACCGGGCGTAGAGGGGCGGCGTCATGCGGCGAATGGGGTATCCCCTGGTCGAGCGTAGCCGGGACCTTGGGGAAGGACCTTCGGTACTGGGAATCGTACTGGCCGGCGGGGAGGGGAAGCGGCTGATGCCGCTGACCGCGGACCGCGCGAAACCGGCCGTGACCTTCGGCGGTACCTACCGCCTCGTCGACTTCGTCCTCTCCAACCTCGTCAACGCCGACATCCTGCGCATCTGCGTGCTCACGCAGTACAAGTCGCACTCGCTGGACCGGCACATCACCACGACCTGGCGGATGTCCAGCCTGCTGGGCAACTACGTCACGCCCGTTCCCGCCCAGCAGCGCCTCGGTCCCCGCTGGTACCTGGGCAGCGCCGACGCGATCCTTCAGTCGCTGAACCTCATCTACGACGAACGGCCGGAGTACGTAGCGGTGTTCGGCGCCGACCACGTCTACCGCATGGACCCCCGGCAGATGCTGGCCCAGCACATCGACAGCGGCGCGGGTGTGACCGTGGCGGGAATACGCGTGCCGCGCGCGGAGTCCTCGTCGTTCGGCGTCATCGCCCCCGGCTCGGACGGACAGACCGTAAAGCGGTTCCTGGAGAAGCCCGCCGATCCGCCGGGACTGCCGGACGAGCCCGAGTGCGTCTTCGCCTCCATGGGCAACTACATCTTCACCACCAAGGCGCTGATCGAGGTGCTTCAGCGGGACGCCGAGGACGGCAACTCCGTGCATGACATGGGCGGTTCGATCCTTCCCGCGCTCACCGACCGCGGCGAGGCCCAGCTGTACGACTTCAGCGCCAACCACGTGCCCGGCGAGACCAGCCGCGACCGGGGCTACTGGCGGGACGTGGGCACGCTGGACGCGTACTACGAGGCCCATATGGACCTGATCGCGGAGCGGCCCGCCTTCAATCTGTACAACCGCCGCTGGCCGATCTACACGCACTCCGGCCAGCTGTCGCCGGCCCGTTTCAACGCGGGCGGCATCGCGAGCGAGTCGATCATCAGCTCCGGGTGCCTGATCCGGGGGCAGGTGACACGGTCGGTCCTGTCACCGGGGGTCGTGGTGGACCCGGGAGCCGTCGTCCAGGGCTCGGTCCTGCACGACAACGTGCACGTGGGCCGGGGCGCGATCGTGCGCGGCACCGTCCTGGACAAGAACGTGGAGGTACCGCCGGGCGCGACGATCGGCGTCAATCCGGACCGTGACGCGGAGCTGTACACGGTGTCGAAGGGCGGGGTGATCGCGCTGGGGAAGGGCCAGCGTGTGCTGTAGGCGTCAGCCGCTCCGTTTCACGACGGTGGACGCCCTGAGGACTCGGCCTGCCGCGTCCAGTGCCCTCACCTGGAAGTACGGCCCCGGGCTGTCCGTGGTGACGGCCGTCTCGAATCCGGACCGGTCGGCGTGCGCGACGACGACGGACAGGGAGCGGGGCTCGGGTCCGGCGAGCACCTGCCACGCTCTGGTCTGCGTCGAACCGTTCCAGGAGGCGTAGACGACGCTGTGTCCGCCGTCGGCCCGGGCCGCGGCGCTCGGGGGGTAGTACGGCGTACCGATCCACTTGTTCCGGAAGGCTCGGTAGGAGATGTCGGAGCCGGGCAGCTGCGCGTCGTAGAGCAGATTCCGCGAGCCGTCGCCCTGGGTGTTTCCGGGGGCCGAGTACTCGGAGTAGTACGGGCTCTGTCCCCACCCGATGAATTCGTTGCCGTTCGGCAGGGCCTGCGTGTTGCCCTGGGTCGGCGACTCCAGCGGCGGCTGGTGGTAGTAGGTCCTGAACTCGGTCGCCCTCCGGCTGCGGAAGTCGAGACTGAGGATCAGGCCGTGCGACTGCTGTTCGGGGGCGCCGTCGGGCAGGTCGCAGCAGCCGTCGTCGAACATGCTGATCCGGTTGTCCGGCCGGAACCGGGCGTCGTGCTGCCAGTAGAAGTCCGCGTTCGGGCCGAAGGTGAAGTCGCTCTTCTTCCCTCCGAGTTGCCAGCGGATCCTCCCGGATCTCTTGGAGACGTCATAGATCGCCCACATGTTCCGGGAGGAGATCAGCCACTGGCCTCCCGGTCCCTCGTCGACCGAGTTGATGTGGAAGGCGTCCCACACCCCGTCCGAGGAGGACGCGCTGGAGACGGGCTCCTCGGAATCCGCGGGGTCGAGGTGGTCCAGCGCGTTCCACGAGTACAGAAGTCTCCCGCCGGCGAGGTCGACCTCCTGGATCTCGCTGTTCAGGATGGCTCCGTTCGCCGGACCCCCGTACCGCGTGAGATCCATGGGCACCGGTCTGGACGCGATGAACAGCGCGGTGCCTCTGCGGGTCAGGGTGAACTCGTGCTCGTCCGGGAAGTACCCGTGATGCGCGAACACCGTTCTGAGCAGGCGGTAGTGGGTGTCGTAGATGTAGTAGCACCCACCGGGTTCCGGGGCGCCCGCGGGCAGGTTCGTGTACCACGGCGGCAGGGCGAGGGATCCCTGCCACCAGGTCAGGACCGGCTGCGACCTGCGCGTACGGGCGTTGTAATACGTCTGGACCCTGACGTCGGCGTTCTGGAGGTTCACGGAGGGCAGGGGACGGAACCAGACCGGATCGCCGGAGTTGTCGTTGATGAGCGCACCGGTCTGCCCGATCATCTGGTCCGCGCTGAACGGGCCGACGAAGACCTGGCCGGGAGCCGTCCCCGGTTTCTGCGCGGTCACCGTCACCCGCATGGGGCGAAGGCCCGGCTCCGACACGAAGCTCCACACGTTGCTGCCCGACAGGATCGGGGGCGGCGGATTCTCCGACGGGGGGAAGGGCCTCGTCGCGCATGCCCGGTGGGCTTCCCGCTGCGGACCCGCCGCGACCGAGGGCACGCAGGTGGCGACCAGGCAGCCAGCGGCGAGCATGCAGGCCCCGACGGAGCGCCGGGTCCTTCCGGGTACCCGACGAGCCCGCAACTCCCGCATCACCGCCATTGCTGGCCTCCTCGTACTGAACCAGGGGCTGGTGCCGGCCACGCCCGGTACCGCGACAGCCAACCTAGGTCAGCGGGGTGCGCGCCTCACCGCGGCGGACGCGCGGGACGGGCACAGCCACCCGAATGACGCACCGAGCGGGCCCTCGGCGGGCGCGGCCCGGTGCCCGCCGCCTATCGTCGCCAATGAGTACCGGCCGACCGGGCTGGAGGGCGGACTCGCTTCGGCGCACCGCAGGAAGAAGAGAAGCCGGGGCCGGCAGACGAGAGGCCGGGGAAGAAGACGAAAGCGGGGTCGTGGGCATGACCGACGCAGCCGTGCACGCTCCTGCCTCCGGGCGGCCACCCCGCGCCGGCCGTGCGAGGGAGCCGGTCCGCCGGCGCCGCCGGAGGGCGCTGCCTCGCCGGGGGAGGGCATGCGTCCACCGCATGCCCGGAGTGCGGGGCAAGAGGGCCTCCTGAGCCAGGGCCCCAACTCCCTTCCGGAGACCGGACGGTTCTTCGAACCGGACCAAGGCGGACTCGAACTCGCCGCGGGTGCGTGACCAGCCCGGCAGGGCGTCGGTGAACTCGAAGGTGTATCAGGGCAGTTGGCGGCGGTCCCCCCGTCATGTCGCGGGTCCTCGAGCGGGACGCGATGCGACCGCGGGCCGCGCGTCGTGTCGGCCCCTGTGCGACGCGTCCCATTGCATCCCGTCGGTTCCCCGGGAAACCGACACCCCGCCACCACCATGTGGACAACGATGTCGACCCTTCGGAGGTCTTCCGAGATGAGATGGACCCGGCGCCTGCGCCTGTGCGCTGTGGGCGCGGTCGTGGCCTCGGCCGTGTTCTCCCCGTCGGCCGCCCGGGCCGCCGAGCCGTCCGCAAACAGGCTCACCGGCCTGGTCAACCCCTTCATCGGCACGCAGAACGATGGCAACACCTTCCCCGGCGCCGCCGTACCCTTCGGCATGGTGCAGTTCTCGCCGGACACGGGGCACAACACCGGCTACGACTACACCCAGAAACGCATCCGCGGCTTCTCCCTGGTCCACCTCTCCGGTGTCGGCTGTGCCATCGGAGGGGACCTGCCGGTGCTGCCGACGACCGGTGACGTCACCGAGACGGACGACGCCAAGTACGCGGCCACCTTCAGCCATGCCCACGAGCAGGCGAGCCCCGGCTACTACCGGGTCGGGCTGGACAGCGGCATCCGGGCCGAACTGACGGCGACGCAACGCACCGCTGTGCAGCGGTACACGTTCCCGGCCACCCGGAAGGCCAACGTGCTGCTCAACGCGGGCCAGTCGCTGCACAAGAACGTCTCCTCCAAGGTCGAGATCCTCGACGACCGCACCGTGCGCACCGAGATCACGGGCAGTGGGTTCTGTGGGCCCAGCAGGCCGTACACGGTCTACACGGTCACCCGTTTCAGACGGCCCTTCACCGCGCACGGGACCTGGTACCAGAACTCGATCACCCGGGGTGCGACCAGGTCCTCGGGCCCCGGCCGCAACGGCGCCTATGTCACCTTCGACACGACGAAGGACCGTACGGTCGAGGCGACCACCGGGCTGTCGTACGTCGACGCGCAGGGCGCCGCCGTCAACCTGCGGGCCGCGCACGTCAGTTCGTTCGATCAGCCCCGGGAGGCCGCCCGGCGAGCCTGGGAGGAGCGTCTCGGGCACGTCCGGGTGCGGGGCGGGAACGCCATCCTGCGCACCACGTTCTACTCGTCCCTGTACCGGTCATTCCTCGCGCCGAACATCGGCAGCGACGCCGACGGCCGCTACACCGGCTGGGACCAGAGGATCCACCGCGCGACCGACTTCACGTACTACCAGAACTGGTCGCTGTGGGACACCTACCGCACCCAGTGCCAGCTGCTGTCCCTCCTTGCGCCGCGCGAGGCACGCGACATGGCGATCTCCGTACTCAAGATCGACGAAGAGGGTGGCTGGCTGCCCAAGTGGGGCTACGGCACGATCGAGACGAACGTCATGAGCGGCGACCCGGTCACCCCGTTCCTCACCCACGCCTACCAGCAGGGGCTGCTCAAGGGGTACGAGGAGCGGGCCTACCGCGCGTTGAAGAAGAACGCCGACGGCGTCCCGCCGGCCGACACCATGTACGTGGGCCGCGAGGCGAACCGCGAGTACATCGCCAACGGCTTCGCGCCCTACATCAAGGACCGGCCCTTCTCCAAGCCCGGTGACTCCGACTACCACCACGGCGGGTCGGTGACGCTGGAGTACGCGCTGTCCGACGGGATGCTCGCCCAGATGGCGGGCAGCCTGGGACATGTCGCGGACGCGGCGCGCTATGCCGCCCGGTCGCGCAACTACCGCACCATCCTCGACCCCTCGACCGGCTTCTTCCGCGCCCGGGACGCCTCCGGGGCCTTCGTCGGACCGGCCGACCCGGCCAGGAGCGAGGGCTTCCACGAGGGCACGGCCTGGCAGTACCAGTGGCTCGTGCCGCAGGACCTGCGCGGCATGGTCGCCCTCATCGGCGGCGAGCGGGCGGCCAACAACCGGCTCGACTCCTTCTTCGCCTACGACCGGCTGCTGAAGGACCCGGCGAGGACGGCGCGCGAGGTCTGGGTGAACGGGCCGTACGCCTACTACAACGCGGACAAGTACAACCCGCAGAACGAGCCCGATCTCACCGCCCCGTACACGTACCTCTCCACCGGCCAGCCCTGGAAGACGACGGACGTGGTGCACGCGGCGCTGACCCTCTACACGGACGGGCCGACGGGCGTGACCGGCAACGACGACCTCGGCACGATGTCCGCCTGGAACGTGCTCTCGTCGATCGGCATCTTCCCGGTGCAGCCCGGGTATCCCACCTGGGGACTGACCACGCCCGTCTTCGACCGCGTCGACCTGGTCCTGGACCGGGCGTACTACCCGCGCGGCGGGCTGACCATCACCGCGCCGGGCACGTCCCACACCCGGCGGTACATCCAGGGTGTCCGTGTCCAAGGAACGGCCTACGAACATACGTACGTCACGACCGACACGCTGCGCCGTCTGGGCTCGCTGGAGTTCACGGTCGGCGCGCGGCCGTCCGGGTGGGGCACGGCCCCCGAGGCGGCGCCACCCGCACTGGTGGCGGAGCAATCCGCAGGGAAGTGACCTCGTGCGTCACATGAGTCCCGCCTCTCCCGGAGAGGCGGGACTTAATCTGCCGTTAACTGTACGTAGCCTGATCGTACTTGACCGTAATCGCCTGTCGGAGGTTGACTTCTTGCTTCACACCCCGTCGACGCGAGGCAAGCCATTGACTTCTGACCTGCTCGCACCACTCGACCTGGCGTTCTGGAACATCGAGTCCGCCCGGCACCCCATGCACCTCGGTGCCCTCGGCGTCTTCTCCTGCCACTCGCCCACCGCGGGCGCCCACGCCGCCGATCTGCTGGCGGTCCGCGCCGCCGCGGTGCCGGGGCTGCGCATGCGGATCCGGGACGTCTGGCTGCCCGACGTACGCCTTCCGCGCGACCTCGCCGCAGCCCGCCTCCCGCTCGCCCTGGGGGGCGCGACCCGTGAGCCCGCCCCCGACTTCGACCCGCTCGACCACGTACGGCTGCACGCACCCACCGACGACTTCCACGCCGTCGCGGGCGGGCTCATGGAACGCCCCCTGGAGCGCGGCCGGCCGCCGTGGGAGGCGCACGTCCTGCCGGGGAAGTCCGGCACCTCCTTCGCCGTGCTCTTCAAGTTCCACCACGCGCTCGCCGACGGACTGCGCGCACTCACGCTCGCGGCGGCCGTCCTGGACCCGATGGACATGCCGGAGCCGCGCCCGCGCCGCCAGGAGCCCGCCCGTGGACTCCTGCCCGACGTGCGCAAGCTCCCGGGCCTGCTGCGCGGCACGCTCGCCGACGTGGGCCGGGCCCTGGACATCGGGGCCTCCGTCGCCCTGTCCACCCTCGGTGTGCGCTCGTCGTCCGCGCTCGTCTCCGAGCCCAGCGGCACCCGCCGCACCGCCGGGGTCGCCATCGACCTCGACGATGTGCACCGGGTGCGCAAGTCGGAGGGCGGCACCGTCAACGACGTCCTCATCGCGGTCGTCGCCGGTGCCCTGCGCCGCTGGCTGGACGAGCGTGGCGACGGCAGCACGGGCGTCGCGCCCCGCGCCCTGATCCCCGTCTCCCACCGCCGCCCGAGCTCCGCCCGCCCACAGGGCAACCGGCTCTCCGGCTATCTGATACGGCTTCCGGTCGGCGACCCGGACCCGCTCGAGCGGCTGCGGACGGTACGCACGGCCATGGACCGTAACAAGGACGCCGGGCCCAACCGGGGCGCGGGCGCCGTAGCGCTGCTCGCCGACCATGTGCCGGCGCTGGGCCACCGGCTGGGCGGACCGCTGGTCAGCCAGGCCGCCCGGCTCTGGTTCGACATCCTGGTCACCAGCGTGCCGCTGCCCAGCCTCGGCCTGAGGCTCGGCGGCAACCCGCTCACCGAGGTCTACCCGCTCGCCCCGCTGGCCCGCGGCCAGTCCCTGGCGGTGGCGATCTCGACCTACCGCGGCCGCGTTCACTACGGGCTCGTCGCCGACGGCCGGGCGGTCCCGGACCTGGAACGGCTGGCCCGAGCGGTGCGGGAGGAGGTGGACACACTGCTGGCGGCCTGTCGCACCTGAGCGGCGAGGACCGCCTGGGTGTGCGTGCGTCGACCGCGGCCGCCGGGCGGGGGTCGTGCAAGCCGGGCAAATCGCGTCGCGCCCCCGTGCCCGTGCCGGGGGCCGCCGCCCCGCATCCCGGTGCCCTTCCTCGCCCTCGCCCACCGGCCCGGCGCCGACCGCTTCGCTGATCGTCGGAACCGGTTTGGTGACCGGGCCCGGGGCTCCGTAAAATTCCGCGTTCGAAAGCGAGCGCGGTCGGAGCGCTGCGCGGGTGAGCGAGGAACGGCAGCGCGATGACGGTGACAGAGGAAGGCCTGACGGGCATCGGCCCGGCGGCCACGGACGAGGTGTCGTACGGAACCGGCATCGACCCGGAGCGCCTGGCCGTCTGCCTGAGCGTGCTCGAGGAGCTCGACCGGCTGGACGTCGACCACCCCGACGCGGTGCAGGTCCGCCGGGCGACCTCGCACGTCTACCGCACGGTCAAGCAGCGCCGCCGCCAGGAGCGCCGTGCCGCAAAGACCGCCCACGACAAGGCGGTCACCGAGGCGACGGCGACCGGTTCCGCGCAGCGCATCGACGACGAGACCGAGGGCATCCTGCCGTCGTCGGCCACCGAGACGGGCCAGATCGCGGGGATACTCCAGCGCCCGCGTTCCTGCTACGTCTGCAAGACCCGCTACGTCGAGGTCGACTACTTCTACCACCAGCTCTGCCAGAAGTGCGCCGCCGAGAACCGGGCCCGCCGCGACGCCCGCACCGACCTGGCGGGCAAGCGTGCCCTGCTCACCGGCGGCCGAGCCAAGATCGGCATGTACATCGCGCTGCGGCTGCTGCGTGACGGCGCCCACACCACGATCACCACGCGCTTCCCGAACGACGCCATCCGCCGCTTCAAGGCCCAGCCCGACAGCGCCGACTGGATCCACCGGCTGAAGATCGTCGGCATCGACCTGCGTGACCCCGCCCAGGTGGTGGCGCTCGCCGACTCGGTGGCCGCGGAGGGCCCGCTGGACATCCTGATCAACAACGCGGCGCAGACCGTACGTCGTTCCCCGGCCGCCTACAGCGAGCTGGTCGCGGCCGAGTCCGCGCCGCTGCCGGCGGGCGAGCTGCCGTCCGCGGAGGTCATCGGAACCTTCGGTTCCGGAGCTGTGGCGGCCCTGCCCGTGGCCGGTGGCGGGGCGCTGACCGCGCAGGACGTCACCGGTCTCGCGCTGGTCTCCGGCTCGGCCTCGCTGGAGCGGATCGCGGCCGGTACGGCGATCGACGCGGGCGGCCTCGTCCCCGACCTGCACGACACCAACAGCTGGATCCAGTCGGTGGAGGAGGTCACGCCGGTCGAGCTCCTCGAGGTCCAACTGTGCAACTCCACGGCGCCCTTCATCCTGATCAGCCGCCTGCGGTCCGCGATGGCGGCCTCTGCGGCCCGGCGCACCTACATCGTGAACGTCTCCGCGATGGAGGGCGTCTTCGACCGCGGCTACAAGGGCGCCGGGCACCCCCACACCAACATGGCCAAGGCCGCCCTGAACATGCTCACGCGCACCAGTGCCGAGGAGATGTTCGAGAAGGACCGCATTCTGATGACCGCGGTCGACACCGGCTGGATCACCGACGAGCGCCCGCACCCGGACAAGATGCGCCTGGCCGACGCGGGCTTCCACGCCCCGCTCGACCTCGTGGACGGAGCGGCCCGGGTATACGATCCGATTGTGCGCGGCGAGCAGGGCGAGGACCTGTACGGCGTCTTCCTCAAGGACTACGCGCCCGGGAAGTGGTGAGCGGGAAGCGGTCCGCGGAGCGGTGACACGCCATCCGTGACGTGTGGCCGGGCGCCGGCTGGGCACCCGGGCTCTCATGAGTACCGCGCAAGGAGGTCTCATGCCCACTCCACACGAGATCGATCCACGCGCCACCGGCGACCCCCGCAACGTGTATCCGAGCGACGAGCAGTTCTACTCCTCCGACCGTCCGGCACACGCCGAGCTGCCGGAGGACCGGCCGCGCGGCGGACGGCCTCCCGCGCCCCTGAAGCACCGCGGGACCTGGGCCACCGTCGGCCTGGTCGTCGGCATCATCCTGCTGGTCCTTCTCGGGATCGCCCTGTTCCCGTGAGCGCTCGACGCGAGTGACGGTGACCGGCACGAGTGAGGTGGTGCCCGTGTCAGCTGTTCCCGGGTGCGGATGACCGCAGCCGGCTGTGGACGCCGTACGTCCCGGAGGCGGAGGACTCCGGGACGTACGCCGCTCCGACCCGGGTTCCCCCGTCCACCAGCAGGTCGGCGCCGGTGACCCAGCCCGCCGCCTCCGAGGCCAGCCAGACCACGGCCCGCGCGATGTCCTCGGGCTCGCCGATGCGGCCCAGCGGGAGCCCCGTGGCGATGGCGTCCTCGGTGCCCTCCCAGACGAAGCGGGCCATCTCCGTACGGACGAGCCCCGGGGACACCGAGTTGACCCGCACCTTCGGCGCCAGCTCACCCGCGAGCTGCCGCGTGAGGTGCAGCAGGGCCGCCTTGCTGGTTCCGTACGCACCCACCTTCGGGCCGACGTGTCCGGCGCCCTCGGTGCAGATGTTGACCACCGATCCGCCGTGTTCGCTCATCCAGGCCCGCCAGACGTGCTGGACGAGCCGCAGCGGCGCTTCGACGTTGACGGTGAAGGCCTCGTGCCGGCGGTCGGGGTCGACATCCATGAGCGCACCGTAGGGCTGGTTGGTCCCGGCGTTGTTGACGAGCACGTCTATCCGCCCGAAGGTGCGCAGAGCGAGCTCGGTGAGCTCCCCGAGGTGGGCCGGATCGCCTACGCTGCCCGCGAGCCCGACGCCGCCCAGTTCCTCCACGGCCCGCCGCACCGCCGCCGGATCGCGTGCGGTGAGGCACACCCGCGCGCCGGCCCGCACAAGAGCCCCGGCGACGGCCCTTCCGATACCCCGCGAGCCACCTGTGACGATGGCGACCCTGCCCTCCAGCGCGTACGGCGACGTCATCCGCGTACCGTCTCATGACGGGCCGTCAGATGACAGGATCCGTGGGCCCCTGCGAAATTCGCTCGCCCGGGCCGTGAGGTGACGCATAGCCTCCGGCGCATGAGCTGGCTTCCCGCAGAATTCGTCCATCCCGTCCGTGTGGCAGTGCCGGACGGCCATCATCTGCGCCCGATCAGCGGCGCCGACACGGAGCTCGACCACCCGGCCGTCATGGGTTCGCGGGAGCGACTGTGGTCACTCTACGGCGAGGCGTGGGGCTGGCCGCCCGCCACCATGACCTACGAGCAGGACCGGGAGGACCTGCTGCACCACGAGCAGGAGATGGCGGAGCACAAGTCCTTCAACTACGCGTTGTTCGACGACGCCGGCACGGCTCTGCTCGGCTGCGTGTACATCGATCCGCCGCAGAAGGCGGGTGCCGACGCCGAGATCTCGTGGTGGGTGGTGGACGCCAAGGTCGGCACCGATCTCGAGAAGGCGCTGGACGCGCTCGTCCCCCGGTGGATCGCCGAGGCCTGGCCCTTCCGGCGGCCGCGGTACATCGGACGTGACCTCTCCTGGAAGGAGTGGCTCGCCCTCCCGGACCTCACCTAGCCGGAACCTGTCCGGCGTACCCGGCGCGGAGTCAGCTCGCGCGTCGCTCGACCCAAGGAAGGTGGCCGACCGTGACCGTCCCCAACATCCTGCTGTCCGGCATCGTCGGCTCGACCGCGTACGGACTCGCCCACGAGGGCTCCGACATCGACCGGCTCGGCCTGTTCGCGGCCCCCACCGAGAAGCTGCACGGCTTGCACCGGCCGAAGGAGTCCCACGTCAGCACGGCTCCCGACCGCACCCTGCACGAGGCCGCGAAGTGGTGCCGCCTCGCCCTCGGCGGCAACCCGACCGCGATGGAACTCGTATGGCTGCCCGACGAGTTGTACGAGGTACGGACACCGCTCGGCGACGAGCTGATCGGCATCCGCATGTCGTTCCCGAGCGCCAGCCGTGTCCGGGACGCCTACCTGGGATACGCCACCCAGCAGTTCAGGCGTATCGAAGCCCGCGACGGCGAGGCCTCGTCCGCGGACACCCGCAAGCGCACCGCCAAGCACGCCCGCCATCTGAAGCGGCTGTGCCACCAGGGCCTGGAACTGTACACAACCGGCCGCGTGACGCTCCGCGTCGAGAACCCGCAGGAGTACCACGACTTCGGCGAACGCGTCGCCGCCGATCCCACCGCCGCGCTGCCCGTGCTCCGCCTCTACGAGAAAGCCTTCGCCGAGACGCGCACGGTGCTGCCCGAACACCCCGACGAGACGGCGGCCGAGGAATGGCTGCGCCGCGTCCGCGCCCACTTCTACGTGTCCCAGGACGCGCCGCCGCCCCGTCGCTCAGCGGGCGCCCTCGGTATGCAAGCGCCTTGACTCCTCGGCCTGTTGGCTCCCGTGTGGAGCGGTGGTGATGACGACGAAGGTCAGGACGGCGCAGGCCGCGTAGGCCGCGCCGGGCCACGCCAGTAGTGCCGGGTACGGGCCGGGACGCGGCAGGCCGTCCTCCCGGTGGATCAGGAGCGGTACCAGGCGGGCGGCCGTGACGAGGGCCCACGCCACCAGCGCCACGCGGCCGGGCAGCCGGTTGCGGGCGGGCCCGTGCGCAAGCCACATCATGGCCGGCAGGCACCAGACCCAGTGATGGCTCCAGGAGATGGGGGACACGAGCAGCCCGTACAACTCGGCGGTCACCAGGATGCCGAGGAGGTCGTGGCGGCGTGCGGCCTGCCACAGGGCGCGGGCCGCCAGGACGGTGACCAGCGTGAGGGCGGTCCACCAGGCCGCTGAGGGCTGGACGTCATGGCCGAGGAGCCTGCTGAGCGCGCCGCGCAGGGACTGGTTGCGCACGGACCACACCGGGCCGATGCGCCGGGTGTCCGTCACCAGCCCGAACCAGTAGCGGGCCGACTCGCGCGGGGCGACCCGCCAGGCCAGCGCCGTGGCAGCCCCGGCGGCGGCGAGGGCCCATCCGGCCGCCCGCCACTGCCGGGTTGCCAGCAGATACAGCCCGCCGAAAGCCGGGGTCAGCTTCACCGCGGCTGCCAGGCCCAGCGCTGTTCCCCGGGCTGCTGCCCCGCGCGGCACGGCGAGCGCCGCCATGACCAGGGCGGCCAGCAGCAGATTGACCTGGCCCTGGTCCAGGGTGTGGCGCACGGGTTCCAGCCACAGGCCGGCCGCGGTCCAGAGCAGGACGCGGGACCGTCGGGGGCGCTCGTGGTCGGGGCCGGCGGACAGGAGCCGGTCGGCGCAGTGGACGACCACCGCGAGGGCCGCCACGGAGGCCGCCTGCCACAGCACGACCAGCGCCGTCCAGGGGAGGTGCGACAGCGGCAGGAACACCAGGGCCGCGAACGGGGGATAGGTGAACGGCAGGACGGGGATCGGCGGGCCGGTGTGCAGCCGGTAGTCGTACAGGCCGCCGGAGAGGACCAGCGGAGCGGCTTCACGGTAGACGCGGAGGTCCAACGGCTCGGGAGAGAAGAGGAGGACGGCCAGGAGGTGAAGGGCCAGGGAGGAGGCCAGGCACCACCAGGAACGGCTGGTCGTCCACGTCCCGGTCACGCGGTCCCAGGCCCGAGCGATTCCGTCTCGGCGGCACATTTCGTGCAGTGTGGCGCGGGCGAACGGTCCCCTCCTGCCCATTAGGCCGACAGCAGCGTGTCGCTCAGCGGGGAGGCCGCACAGCGCCGAAAGCGGTGGTCGGCGGGGCGCATCCGGCAGAGCGTCAGGCCCTGTCCCGCGGCTCAGTCCACCGCCCCAAGCCGGGCGTGCCGGGCCGCCACCAGTTCCAGCACCGTCCGCCAGTCCTCCAGCACTCCGGCGTCCAGCCCGGCCACCTTGGCCGCCTCGTCCGCCTGACGCAGGGTGACCGCGTCGTCGGCCAGCGGATCGCGCTCGAACGCCGCCGCCTCCGCGGGCGACATGGGCCCGCCCTGCCGGGTCAGGGCCGACGCGCTCTCCGCGGAACCCCCGTGCCCTGGCCCGACCGCGGCCAGATAGCGCCTGGCCGCCACGTGCAGACGTACCAGGCGGGAGACACGTTCGCCGAGCAGCGGCCGTACCGCGTCGGCCGCGTGGTCCGCGTGCCCGGCGTCGTCCCCCGGTCGCAGCAGACGGCCGATGTCGTGCACCAGTCCGGCGATCTGGAGTTCCTTGTCCGCGGGGTGACTTCGGCGCAGCAGGGCGGCGGTCTGCAGAGCGTGGTCGTGCAGATCGACCGGTTCGACATCGCGGCCCGGGGCGCCCCGCGCTCCGCGGCAGGCGTGCAGCAGTTCCATCAGCTCCTCGACGCTGCGCAGCTCCATGCGTCAGTCCTCCCGCGAGAAAAGCCGTTGCCGACCGTCAGCAGATCATGGCGAGCTTGCGACCCGGCCAACGGGACTTGAATTGAGCACTGTGTGCGCCGAACCGCACACCTGCCGTACCGGTGAGTGGTTCGACGGTTGAGCCGAATGGGTGGCCCCGAAAGGGACAACAGGTGCCAAAAGGTTGAGAATCGGTCTGAATGAAGTGCGTACGACTCAAGACAGTTACCTGCTTGTTTCAGCCCCATCGAGCGGCCACCCGCTCATTTGGTTAATCTGGACGGTAAGGACAGCCTTTTGGGGTCCCACCCACACCCGGGTCCGTCCCAGGGACTAGCCGGTCACCACGGCCTGTTCTCGAAGGAGTTGCCGACGCCACCGCGTCCGACCTGTTTTTGAATCAGACCCGAGCGGACGTGGAGGGTGCAGCGGCAGACTGGGCCGGTACGTCCCGAGGGTTACCCGACACAGAAGGAGTGCGCGGTGACACCGGAGAAGACGAAGCACGATCAGGGCCCCGAGAAACCCGGGGAGCTCGGGGGCGGCCGGGCGGAGAAGAAGCTCGGCAGTCTGGACGTGTGGGCCAGGTCCGCCCCCATCCGGCTGGCCGGCTACGAGGACGACCTCGCCGAGCCCCACATCCTGCAGAGCGTCGACTGACCTCGAGGGTTCGCCGTGATCGCTGACGGCATGGGCGTGCCAGACTCGCGCCCATGCTGATCAGAGAAGCCGTGGCCGACGACTGGCCACGCATCTGGCCGTTCTGGCACCGGATCGTCGCCGCCGGCGAGACCTACACCTGGGACCCGGACACCACCGAGAGGGCGGCCCGCGCCCTGTGGATGGCGCCGGCCAAGCGTGTGTACGTCGCCGTGGACGACGCCGGAGCGGTCGTGGGCTCGGCCTACGTCACGTCCAACTACGGCGGTCCCGCCCGTGGCATCGCCAACGCCGGCTTCATGGTCGACCCCGACCGCGCGGGCCAGGGCATCGGGCGCGCGCTCGCCGAACACGTCCTGGCCGTCGCGAAGGCCGGCGGCTACCGCGGCATGGTCTTCAACGCGGTGGTCGAGACCAATCCCGCCGTGACACTGTGGACGTCGCTCGGCTTCACGATCCTGGGCACCGTTCCCGACGCATACGAACACCCCCGGTTCGGGAGGGTGGGGCTGCACGTGATGTACCGGGCGCTCTGAAGCCGGCCGACCGCTTCGATCGTGGTTCCCGAGGCCCCCGGCGCCGGTCCGCTCGGCCGCTCGCACGAGAGCCGCTCGGCCGGGAACGCATGTGTCGAGCGGGCGGGGAGGGGGACTCGACGGTGCGTGGGCACGAGACGCCGACGTTTCGCCGCTCACCTGCTGCGGGCCGGGGCGGGGCGAAAGCTTACTGCTCCGGCCCGGGCCGTCCGTACCGGTACACAGACACACCGCATGGGCACGCAGAGTGTCCGTGCTTCGGAGATCCGGTTCGGGGAACCCGGCCCGCATGAGCGAGCACATCGGCACACAGGCGTCGTACTGGATCGAGACGGCGCCCGGGCTGCCCCGTCCGGCCCTCGGCGAGGACATCATCGTGGACGTTGCCGTGGTCGGAGCCGGAATCGCAGGGCTCAGCACCGCCTGGGAAGTGGCCCAGGGCGGACGCAGCGTCGCCGTACTGGAGGCCGACTGCCTCGCGGGAGGCGTCACCGGCCATACGACGGCCAAGCTCACCGCCCTCCACTCCCTGGTCTACCAGCGTCTGCGCCGCACCCGCGGCATCGAGGGCGTAAAGCTGTACGGCCACTCCCAGACGGAGGCCGTCGACCGGGCCGCCGCGCTCGTGGACGAATTCGGTATCGACTGCGACTGGGAGCGGGCGCCCGCGTTCACGTACACGCTCGACCACGACCGCGTGCCCGAACTGCGCGCCGAGGCCGTGGCCGCGCGAGAGGCGGGGCTGCCCGCCGAGTTCGTCACCGAGACGTCGCTGCCCTTCCCCGTGGCAGGCGCGGTCCGGGCCGCCGACCAGGTGCAGTTCCACCCGCGCAAGTACCTCCTCGCGCTCGCCGACGAGCTGACCGGCAGGGGCGGGCAGCTGTACGAGGGCACCCGTGTGGTCGGTCTGCACGAAGGAGAACCCTGTCGTCTGACCACCGAGGCGGGGCACACGGTGACCGCCCGGGACGTCGTGGTGGCCACCCACTATCCGGTCTTCGACCGAGCCATGCTCTTCACCCGGCTGTCCCCGCGACGGGAGGTGGTGCTGACGGCGCCGGTCGAGGCCGGTCGCGATCCGCAGGGCATGTACATCACGCCCGAGGGGAACACACGTTCCCTGCGGACCGCCCCCTATCGGGAGGGCACCCGCCTGCTGATCATCACGGGCGATCACTTCACCCCCGGCACGTCGGACAGCTCGGGGCACTTCTCCCGCCTCGCCGACTGGGCGACGGAGCACTTCGGGCCGCTCGACTTCACCTACCGGTGGGCCACCCAGGACAACGACTCCACGGATACGGTGCCGCTCGTCGGGCCCCTGCACACGGGCAGCCGTCACAGCTACGTCGCCACCGGATTCGGCGGCTGGGGGCTCAGCGGCGGGATCATGGCGGGGCTTCTGCTCTCGGCGCTGATCGACGGGCGGGAGCCGGCATGGGCGCCCCTGTACGACCCGCGCCGGCTCGGCTCCGTCGTGCGCGAGGCACCCGCCTTCCTCAGGCACCAGGCCAAGGTCGCCCAGCACTTCGTGGGGGACCGGCTGGTGCCGTTGGTCGCCGGGGGAGGGTCGGTCGACGACATCGCCACGGGTGACGGCGCCGTGATCCGGCTCGGCACCCAGCTGTACGCGATCTCCCGCGACGAGGCGGGGCGGGTACGCGCGTTGTCGGCACGCTGCACCCATCTGGGGTGCCTGGTCGCCTTCAACCGTGCGGAACAGGCATGGGAGTGCCCCTGCCACGGCTCGCGTTTCGGTCTCGACGGCCGTGTGCTGGAGGGTCCCGCCACCCGGCCCCTGGAGCGACGGGACATCTGACGGCGTCTGCCGGTGGCGCCACGGACTTCGTACCTGCGCGCTTCACACCTGAGCGCCGGTGCCTGTCCGGGCGCATTCGATGCACACCTGTGTGTGCGGAACCGCCAGCAGACGATCCCGGCCGATGACGTCTCCGCACGCCGTGCACCGGTCGAAGCCGGGTGTTCCCACCCTGGGCAGGGCCGTGAGGACCCGGTCCAGCAGCGTGCGGGCGCGGTCGGCGTCCGCACGCAGAGCCGCGAGCGCGGTCACCCGCGCGCCCACGTCGGCCGCGTCGAGGTCACAGTCCGCGTAGAGGGCGGGCATCCTCGACTCGGCCTCGGAGAGCTCCTCGCGCAGCGTGTCCGCCTCGGCGGTGAGCAGGGCCGTGATTTCTCTCAGGTCGTCGGCAGACAGCTTCGTGGGCATGAGGGCTCCAGCTCGGTTGTGAAAGGTGCGCACGGTCAGGGATTGAGGAGGGCCTTGACCATCCCGTCCTCCTTGGCCTGGAACATCGCGTAGGCCTTGGGGCCGTCCTCGAGGGGCATGGCGTGCGTCTTGAAGGTGTCGACGCCGAGCGGGTCCTCGTCCGTGAGCAGCGGGAGGATGTCCTCCACCCAGCGCCACACGTTCGCCTGCCCCATGCGCACCTGGATCTGCTTGTCGAACATCGTCATCAGCGGCATCGGGTCCGCTGCCCCGCCGTACACCCCGGAGACGGAGACGGTACCGCCGCGGCGTACCAGGTCGATGGCCGTGTGCAGAGCGCCCAGCCGGTCCACTCCGGCGTGTTCCATCAAGGGCTGTGCGACGGCGCCGGGCAGTAGGCCGGTGACCCACTGTGCCGCCTTGGCCAGCGGTGCGCCGTGCGCCTCCATGCCGACGGCGTCGATCACGGCGTCCGTCCCCCGCCCGTCGGTGAGTTCCTGTACGGCCTCCGTCAGGTCCTTTCCGTGCCGGCGGAGGTCGAGGCAGACGACCCCGCGCGCCGCGGCGCGCTCCAGACGTTCGTCCACCAGGTCCACGCCGATGATGAGGCCGGCCCCACGGTGCCGGGCGATACGGGTGGCCATGTCGCCGATGGGGCCCAGCCCCAGGACGGTCACGGTTCCGTCCGGGGGCACCGCCGCGTACTCCACCGACTGCCACGCGGTGGGCAGTACGTCGGAGAGGTAGACGTAGCGGTCGTCAGGCGGTCCCTCGGGCACCTTGATGGGCAGTTTGTTGCCGAACGGCACCCTCAGAAGTTCGGCCTGTCCGCCCGGCACCTGCCCGTACAGCTTCGTGTAACCGAACTGGGCGGCGCCGGTTCCCCGCTCCTTGACCTGGGTCGTCTCGCACTGCGAGTGAAGGCCTTGGTTGCACATGAAACAGTCGCGGCACGAGATGTTGAACGGTATGACCACACGGTCGCCCGCCTGGAGCGCGTGAACCTGGGGTCCGACCTCCTCGACGATGCCCATGGGCTCGTGGCCGAGGATGTCCCCAGGGTCGAGGTAGGGGCCGAAGAGTTCGTACAGATGAAGGTCCGAACCGCAGATTCCGGTGGACGTGATCCGCACGATGACATCGTCGGGTTTCTCGATCCGGGGGTCGGGGACGGTCTCCACACGGACGTCCCGCCGGCCCTGCCAGGTCAGTGCTCGCATCGTTCAGCTCCTCGGGTTTCGCGGGCCGGGGACGGCACCGGCCCTCCGAGTCCCCCTGGGGGGCCGTTTCGACACACCGGTGCCGTGAGGGCCTACGGCCGGACGCGGGAGGCGAACCGTCCGGCGGCCAGGTGCTGCCCACCTGCGAGAGGGGCGGGCGAGACCGGCGTCGAGGGCACGTGCGGCAGCGTGGGTTCGGGCGAGGCAGGGCGAGCGCGCGGGCGGCCCGCCTCGTACAGCTCAAGGTCGATCCCTGCCGTTCGCCTGCAACACCCGTTCCCTGACGGCCCGTTCGCGGAACGTGCCCAACTCATCGGCCGGGTACCCATGATCCCGGCACTGAAGCGTGTCCCGTGCAGCCGATTCCGGGGCGGCCCTCCCACCTCGCGCGCCCGGCTGCCGCGCCGGACCCTCAGTCCTCGCCTCTGACGATGTTCCACTCCGGGCCTCGGCGCATTGCGGGTCTCTTACGGTCCTCGACGGCCGGAACGCAGGTTCGGGGACCGTCCTTCCGCGGGTTCCGGGCCTGGGCCCAGCCGGACTCGGGCGGACGGACAACGGATTTGTCGCTTGTGTGCGCGGTCACGACGCTTCATCTTCCTTCTGATCCCTTGGCCGCGGGGTGTCCTGCCTCATCCCCCTGGCGCATGGTGGCCGAGTCCCCACCGAGGGCGGAGGGAAACGTCACGCGGCCATCAGCCGGCCCCGGGACGCGGCGTGGGCGCGGCGCGAGCCGCCGATCCCGACGCGCGCGCCTGGTCCTCGTAGAGGTGGATGATCTCCTCCACCGACAGTCCCTTGGTCTCCGGCAGACAGACGAACACGAACAGGACCGCGAGCAGGCACAGTCCGGAGAAGCAGACGAGCACCCAGCCCAGGCCGATGGCGCCCTGCCAGGAGGGGAACACCTCGATGAGCGCGAAGTTGGCCACCCAGTCCGCCATGGCACAGATGGAAGCGGCCCGCCCGCGGACCGCCGTGGGGAACGTCTCGCCCTGGATCAGCCAGCCGGTGCCGCCGACGCCGACGGCGAACCCGGCGATGAACAGGTCGAGGCCGGTCATGACCACCACGATCTCCGCCGTGCCGTGCAGCAGCCCCAGACCGACGGCCGCGAGCAGCGCGGCGACCGCCATCCCGGCGTAGGCACCCATCGCCAGCCGACGGCGCCCGATACGGTCGATGTACTTGAAACCGAAGTACGTCGCGGCCACGTTAACCGCGGTCATGATCGCCGTGACCTCGACACCGGCGATCGCCGCGTCCACCGCCTTGCCGTGGCCGCCCGTCTGGAAGAGGGGCGCCAGCAGATGCGGCCCGTAGTACAGCGGGACGTTGATGCCGGTTATCTGCTGGAAGACGAAGAACCCGGAGACCACCAGCACCGCCCGGCGCACGCCGGGAGTCCAGTGGCTGACCCGCTCCTGACCCCTGCGCCTGCGGTCCTCCTCCTCGAACGCCGCCGCCGTGCGCTCGATATGATCCAGCGGTACGTCGATTCCCAGCTTCCCGAGAGCGGTGCGCGCGTCCTCGTACCGGCCCTGCTGCAGCAGCCACCGGGGCGACTCCGGCATACGGGTGCGCAGCACGAGGGCGGCGAGCGCGGGAACCGCACCGAGACCGAACATCAGCCGCCAGTCGTACCCGTAGGCGTGCCCGGGCATGGCGCGCAGAACCACCAGGGCGACCAGATAGGAGGTCAGGATACCGACCGTGATCATCCACTGTTGCAACATGCTCAGCGCTCCCCGCCGGTCGGAGGGCGCGTACTCGGAGATGTACGCCGTCGCGATCGCCGAGTCCGCCCCGATGGCGAGCCCGATCAGCGTCCGGGCGGCGATGAGCACCCCCGCGTTCCAGGTGAAGGCGGACAGCAGGGCGCCCGACGCATAGATGCCGGCGTCGATCACGAGCAGCGACTTGCGGCCGAACATGTCCGTCGCAGGCCCGGCTGCGATCGCGCCGACCGCGGCGCCCACCGAAGCGCCGGCCACGAGGTAGCCCAGCGCGAAACCACTGAGGTGATAGGGCACGAAGTCGAGCGCGGAGCCGATGTTGGCCGTGTCGTAGCCGAACAGGAAGCCCCCGAGTGTCGCCAGCAGGGTCAGCGACCAGTAGAACGATGTGGGCGGCCGGCGGTCCAGCGCGGCCAGGACGTTGTCGCTCCCGTTGGGCTCGGGAGGCCGGTCACTTTCGGTTATGTCGCTCACATCCTGACCGGGTACCCGGCTCCCGGAGCCCAAACGCCGGACATCGCGGTTCCGGGCGGTGGCCGTGGAAACCGCAGACGGCGGTGACGGGTGACGGCGGTAACGGCGGCGACGGGTGGCAGCGGTACCGCGGTGACGGGTGACGGCGGTAGCGGGGGGCATGCGCGACCGGAGCACGCGACCGGAGCACGCGACCGGAGCATCGGAGCCGTTCTCGTCGCCGAGGGGGAACGGCTGCGCGTGCCGGTCGGCGACCTTGGGGCGCCCTCGGACGGGGTATCCGCCCTAGCCCAGGGGGGCCGTGCGCCGCCAGGGCCGTAGGGTCTCCAACTGACCGGCCACATCCAGCAGTTCGAGCTCCGATCCGGGCCGTCCCACCAGCTGTACCGCGCAGGGCGCGCCGTTCGGGAGGGTGCCGAACGGGACTGCCATCGCCGGCCAGCCCGTGAGGTTCCACGGGGGCGTCATGGGGGAGTAGTTCGTGTTGGCCAGCAGATTGAGCAGCCAGCCCCGTTCGTGCCAGGGCGCGGCGGCCGGGCCCCTGCGGGCGAGAGCGGGGGTCAGCAGTACGTCGTGCGCCGCGAAGAACGGCTCCATACGGCGGCGCAGTTGCTCCCGGCGCGCACCGGAACGCACGCTCTTCACCAACCGGCGGCCAACCGTCGCGTGGACGCGGGTGCGCCGGGTGAGCCTCCGGGGGTCGAGTCCCTCGGCGTCGACCGCCGTACCCGCCGTCCAGTGCGCCAGCGACGTCGTGCCCAGCCACCAGGGATAGGGCGGTTCGGCCGGACGTACGTCGTGGCCCGCCCTGGTGAGCAGGGCAGCCGCGTCACGGGCCGCGTCGGCGTACGGGCGGCTCACGCCCACGCCGAGCAGGGGGCTGCGCAGTGAGAGCGCGATCCTGCGCGTGGCGGGTTGCCGCGCACGGGCGTCCCGGTGGTCCGCGAGGACCTCGAACATCAGCCGCGCGTCCTCGACCGTCGTCGCCAGCGGGCCGTTCTCGGACATGCCGAACCAGTCGCCGTCACTGATGCCCGCCGGTATCGTCCCATGGCCCGGCTTGATGGTGACGAGCCCGCAGTTGGCGGCCGGGATCCGCAGCGAGCCCATTCCGTCGTTGCCGAGCGCGATCGGCACCATGCCGGCGGCCACCGCCGCGGCGCTGCCGCCGGAGGAGCCGCCCGCCGTGCGGGTGGTGTCCCACGGGTTGCGAGCCGTCCCGTGCACCCCGTCCGTGGTGCCGAAGACGCACAGCTCGGGCACGTTCGTCAGGCCTACGACGACCGCTCCGGCCGCCCGCAGCCGGGCCACCGTGACGTGGTCGTGGTCCGCTGGGGTGTCCGGGGTCGCGGCCGACCCGATGCGGGTGGACTCACCGCGTACGGCCAGGTTGTCCTTCACGGCCACCGGAACGCCGGCGAGGGGGAGTTCGGACAGATCCGCGCGGTTTGCGACCTGGTCGGCCTCGGCGAGGGCGGCGTCCCCGCGCAGTCGGCGGAAGGCGCCCACACGGCCCTCCAGCCGTTCGATCCGCGCGAGGTGCTCGGCCACCACCTCGTGCGGTGTGGCCCGCTTCTCCCGTACGGCGGCGGCGATCTCGGCGGCGGTCCGGCCGACCCAGCTGGTCACGGGCGCTCCCTGTCGGTGCTCGGCATGGTTGAGAGGGGACGTACTCGCGAGTACGAGCAGCACTGTGCCCTGACGGGGACGTCACGTCGAGGGCCTGACGGTCGCATGTCACCAGCGTCACGAGGGCGCGGTCGTCACCAGCGTCACGAGAGCCGCGGTCGTCACCGCGTGGAATGCGGGCCGCGGTCGTCACCGCGTGGAATGCGGGCCGCGGTCGTCACCTCGTGGAATGCGGGCCGCGGTCGTCACCGCCGGCGCGACGGCACCCGTCTACGCGCGCCGCACGACTCCCGTACTCTCCCGTTCGATCAGTCGCGGCACCGGAACCCGCACCGCCCGGGACGGGCCGCCGTCCAGCAGGGAGGTCAGTTCCCGTGCCGCCGTGCGGCCGAACTCCGGCGTGTCGCGGGAGAGTGCGGACAGCCACGGCTTGACCATGCGGCACAGCGCCGAGTCCTCCCAGGCGACCACCGACACATCGGCAGGCACCGAGAAGCCCAGTTCGGTGGCTGCGGCGACCCCCGCGAGTGCCATCACGTCGTTGTCGTAGACCAGCGCGGTCGGGGGAGTCTCCTGCGTCAGGACGCGGCGTGTGACGGCCGCACCCTCGGCGTCCGAATAGTCCGTGGTCACCGACCGCACCTCGGCCAGGGCGCGCCGCTCGGCCTCGGCACGCAGCGCCCGGATACGGCGCTCGGTGTGCGCGAGGCCCGGCAGGCCCGCGATGTGCACGATCCGGCGGTGGCCCAGCGCGTACAACTGGCCGACGATGGCGGCCATCGCCCCCGCGTCGTCCGCCCAGAGGGTCGACAGCCCGGGGTGACGTGCGTCGGGCACACCGCCGACGACCACGGCGGTCAGGCCGAGTTCCTCGAGCAGGCCGGGGCGTGGATCGTCCGTCCGCGGGTCCACCACCAGTACGCCGTCCACCCGGTGCTCGGCCCACCAGCGCCGGTAGACCGCGCACTCGGCGTCCACGTCCTCGACCACCTGGAACAGCAGGCCGAGTTGACGCTCCGCCAGCACTTCCTGGATGCCGGAGATCAGCTGGAGGAAGAAGGAGTCGACGCCCAGGGTGTCGGCCGGGCGCGCGACCACCAGGCCGACGGTGGCCGCACCCTCGCCGGAGAGCTGCCGCGCCGCCGTGCTCGGCCGCCAGCCCAGTTGCTCGGCGACGCGGCGCACCCGGTCGCGGGTGACCTCGGAGACGCCCGGTCGTCCGTTGAGCGCGAAGGAGACGGCGCTCTCGGAGACTCCCGCCCGCCGCGCGATGTCCTTCATGGTCGGTCGGCGTGCGGGGGACCGCTTGGCTGTCACGTTGCTCCCCATTTCTCCGCGGTGATGACTGACGCGCAGAACTAAAGCGCTTGAGCGCAAGAACCCTAAAGCGCATTAGCTGAGAATGGCAAGTTCTCATCCGTAACCCCCTTGACCTGTACTGATGTTGAGCCAATTTCTTTAGCCGCCGCGAATGCATTGACTTTCTCCGAACGTGCCCGGCAAGGTCGCTTGCACCCCGCGCCGCCGACACCGCAAGGGAGCCGTGTCACCGTGCCCACACCCCGCAGAGCACTCGCCGCCGTCGTCGTTGCCGCCGTCCTCCTGCCGCTGAACGCCTGCGGCTCCTCGGACGGCGGCGGTTCGACGGACGCCTCCGGCAAGGTCGAGGGCGACATCACCTTCCAGACCTGGAACCTGCGCGCCAACTTCAAGTCGTACTTCGAGGGACTGGTCGCCGGCTTCGAGAAGAAGTACCCCGGCACTCATGTGAAGTGGATCGACCAGCCCGCCGAGGGCTACGCCGACAAGATCAGCGCGGACGCGGCCGGGGGCACCCTGCCCGACGTCGTCAACGTCTCGCCCGACCTGGTGGCCCCGCTCGCCAAGGCAGGGCTCGCCCTTGATCTGGACAAGGCGGCGGCCCCGTACAAGCCGGAGTACCTGGACGGGGCCTGGAGCAGCCATCGGATACCGGGCATGACCGGGACGTACGCCTTTCCCTGGTACCTGAACACCGGCCCGCTCTTCTACAACAAGAGACTCTTCAAGGAGGCCGGACTCGACCCGAACAAGCCCCCGAAGACCTACGCCGACCTCTTTGCCGACGCCCTGCAGATGGCGAAGCAGAGCAACGGCAGGGTCGCCACGCTCGCCAACGTGCCCACCGTCGAGGACTTCGGCCGCTACGGCGTCGAGCTGATGAACGAGCAGGGCACCGCCTTCGCCTTCAACGACACCAAGGGCATCGAACTGCTCACCAGGTACAAGGAGTTGTACGACGCCAAGGCGCTGGATCCGGAGGCCCTGACCGCCACCCCCGAGTCCTCCGGCAGGAAGTTCCTGACCGAGGCCGTCGCCATGAACCCGGGCAGCGCGCTGGACCTGGGCAACTTCAAGAAGCAGGCACCCGGTCTGTACAGGAACATCGGGATCACCGACCAGATCACCAGCACCGGCCACGTCAACATGTATGTGATGGGCGTGATGGTCAACTCCCGCACCAAGCACACGCCCGCGGCGGTCGCCTTCGCACACTACGTCACCGACGCACAGAACCAGATGTCGTTCGCGAAGAAGGTGGCGATCTTCCCGAGCACCGCCGGTTCGCTCGACGACCCGTACTTCACCAAGGGGGACGGCACCGACGAGACCCGGGTGCGCATCGCCGCCGCCACGTCCCTGAAGAGCGCCGTGAACTACACGCCCGTGCTGTTCAGCGAGCAGATGAAGACCGCGCTGCGCAACGAGGTCGCCAAGGCGTTGCAGGGCAAGGAGAGGCCCAAGGCGGCGCTCGACAACGCTGTCAGGGCCTGCGACCAGCTCCTCAAGCAGCAGGGCTGAGCCGTCATGGCCACTTCCGTCGTGTCCCGGGCGCGACGCCAGCTGCCCCTCAGCCCGTGGCTGTTCGCCGCACCGGGACTGCTGGTCACTGGCGCCTTCATCCTCTATCCGTTCGTCTCCACCCTGGTCAACGCGTTCACCGACCGACGCACCCTGGTCCCGGGCCGCTTCGTGCGCCTCGCCAACTTCCGCGAGGTGCTGCACGACGACACGTTCTGGACCGGCCTGCGCAACAGCGCGTTGTACGTCGTCGGGGTCGTCCCCGCGCTCGTCGTCCTGCCCCTGCTGCTCGCCCTGCTCGTGCAGAAGAACATCCCGGGCATCGCGTTCTTCCGCTCGGCCTTCTACACCCCCGTCGTCGCCTCCATCGTCGTGGTGGGCCTGATCTGGGTGTGGGTGCTGGACGAGCGCGGTCTGGTGAACTCCCTGCTGGCGGCCATCGGCATCGGCCGGGTCGGCTTCCTCGGCGACCAGTGGCTGCTCCTGCTGAGCGCCATGGCCGTCACGGTCTGGAAGGGCCTGGGCTACTACATGATCATCTACCTGGCGGCGCTGGCCAATGTGCCGCGTGAGCTGCACGAGGCCGCGGCCGTGGACGGCGCGGGCCCGGTGCGCCGCTTCCTCACGGTCACCGTGCCCGCCGTCCGCTCCACCATGGTGCTGGTCGCCGCGCTTTCCTCGGTCGCCGCCTTCAAGGTGTTCTCCGAGGTCTATCTGATGGCGGGCCCGGCGGGCGGTCCCGCGGGGGAGGACACCACGCTCGTCATGCTCGTCCAGCGCACCGGAACCGGCCTGACCGGCCGCGTCGGCTACGCCTCCGCCCTCTCGATCGTCGTCTTCGTGGTCACCGTCGCGCTGATGCTGCTCGTGCTGCGCGTGGACCGGAGGGAGGACACGTGAGCGTCCTGGAGAAGGTACGTCCCGCCTTGCCACCGGCCGCCGCCGCGCGCGAGCCCCGGATCACCGATGAGCACGGCCGTCGCGTCCGCGGATGGGAACTCGTCCTGCGTTACACGCTGTTGATCGCCGTACTGGCCCTGACCGTCGGTCCGTTCGTGTGGCAGCTGTCCACCTCGCTCAAGGGGCCGACCGAGGACATCTTCGGCTCCCCGCCGAGGTTCCTGCCCGCTCACCCGACGCTGCACAACTACGCGCGCGTCGCCGACACCATCCCGGTGTGGGACTACGCCCTCAACTCGCTGAAGGTGGCCGGCGCCAACGTCGTGACCAACTGCGTCGGTTCCGCGCTCGCGGGCTATGCGCTGGCCCGGCTGCGCTACCGCGGCCGGGCGGCCGCCACCCTCGCCTTCGTCCTGGCGATGCTGGTCCCCGTGGAGGGCATCATCATCGCGCAGTTCACCACCATGCGGGAGCTCGGCCTCAACAACACGCTGATCGGCGTCGTCCTGCCGGGCAGCATCGGCGCGATGAACGTGCTGCTGTTGCGCAACGCCTTCCGGAGCCTGCCCCACGAGATGGAGGAGGCCGCCTTCGTCGACGGCGCCAACGTCTGGCAGCGGTTCCTGAGGATCGCTCTGCCGTCGGTGAAGGGAACCCTCGCCGTCGTGGCCGTCTTCGCGTTCATGGGCGCCTGGGACGACTTCCTGTGGCCGCTGATCGTGCTGAGCGACCCGTCCAAGTTCACCCTGACCATCGGACTCAACTACCTGCACGGCACCTTCGCCAACGACGAACGCCTCGTGGCAGCGGGCACGATCATCGCGGTCGCGCCGCTCATCGCCCTCTTCGCCTGTCTCCAGCGGTACTTCTTCCGCGGCGTCGGCGAGGGCGCCGTCAAGGGCTGAACCTCCGCGCGTGCACCACCGTTCGAAGGAACCCAAAGGACCAGCATGCCTTCTGCCGTGCGCTTCGGCGTCAACTACACCCCGAGTGAAGGGTGGTTCCACCACTGGCTCGACTTCGACCTGGACTGCGTACGCGCGGACCTCGACTCCATCGTCGCCCTGGGAGTCGACCACATCCGGGTCTTCCCGCTGTGGCCATACTTCCAGCCCAACCGCACCCTGATTCGCCCGCGCGCCGTCGAGCAGCTCGTCGCGCTCGCCGACGCGGCCGCCGAGCGCGGACTCGACGTCAACGTGGACGGGCTGCAAGGCCACCTGTCCAGCTTCGACTTCCTTCCCGCCTGGACGCGGACCTGGCACCGGCGCAACATCTTCACCGATCCCGAGGTGGTCGAGGGGGAGGCCGTGTATCTGCGCACCCTCGCCGCCGCCCTCGCCGACCGGCCGAACTTCATCGGGATGACGATCGGCAACGAGGTCAACCAGTTCGCCGCCCGACCGCACCCCGACCCGGACCGCATCACCTCCGAGCAGGCAGAGCTGTGGCTGAGCCGGCTGCTGTCAGCCTGCGCCGAGGGCGCCCCCGGCAGGCTCCACCTGCACGCCTCGTACGACGCCGCCTGGTACCAGGACGACCAGCCCTTCACCCCCGAGCACTCGGCCCGCCTGGGCGATCTCACCGCCGTTCACTCCTGGGTGTTCAACGGCACCGCCCAGCGCCACGGCCGCAGCGGCACCGCCACCGAGCACCACGCCGCCTATCTCATCGAGCTGTCCAAGGCCTGGGCCGAGGACCCGCACCGCCCGGTCTGGCTCCAGGAGGTCGGCGCCCCCGCCCCCCTGATCCCCGCCGGGCACGCGGCAGCCTTCGCCGAGGCGACCGTCGCGGCCGTCCTCGACTGCCCCGATGTCTGGGGTGTGACCTGGTGGTGCTCGCACGACGTCAGCCGCGACCTCGCCGACTTCCCCCGGCTCGAGTACGGCCTCGGCCTGTTGACCAACGACCGACGTCCCAAGCCCTCGGCTGCCACCCTCACCCGGATCATCAAGGAGCATCCGGCGTCAGGGCCCGCCCCCCGCACCACCGCACTGGTCGTCGACACCACCGCGGGCCGATGGGTCTGCGCCCCGGGCGGCCCGGTGTTCGAAGCCTTCGCCCGGCTGACGGCCGACGGGGCCCGCCCCACCACCGTGCTCGCGAGCCGCGCCCACGACCGGGACCACCTCGCGGCCCGTGGCATCACCGACGTCGTCACCCCCGACCAGGTCACCAAGTAGCCCGTCCCCCACCGTCCCCCGACGAAGCGGAGCACACCGTGAACCTCAGCAGACGCACGGTCCTCCAGGCCGGAGCGGCGGCCGCGCTCACTCCCGCGCTGCCCACGCCCACCGCGCCGGCGGCGGCCCGCGACCTCCGGCCCTACGCCTCCTACTGGTACCCCGACTCCCTGCCCTCCGGCACCCCCGGCCCGGGCATCAGCTGGCGAAGCCTGAAGAACTGGAGCGCGGCCACCGACCCGGACCTGGCCTTCAACGCCGCCTCCGTACCGCTCGCCGCCCGCTTCACCCCGACCCCCGCCAACACCACTGCCCGCTCGGGCCAGGCCCGCATCCAGTCGCTGGTCTCCTTCGGGCCCACCTCCGGCAACCCCTCCCAGGGCGCGCCCACCGCCGACTTCTACGCCCTCACCCACTGGGCCTACCTGGACGAGCTGGTCTTCTGGGGCGGCTCCGCGGGCGAGGGCCTGATCCTCGCCCCCAACGCCCCCGTCGTCGACGCCGCCCACCGCCACGGCGTCCCGGTCATCGGCACCGTCTACCTGCCGCCCGTCGCCTACGGCGGACAGCTCCAGTGGACCCGTGACCTGGTCCGGAAGGACAGCACCGGGCACCACCCGCTCGCCGCGCAACTCGTCGCCGTCGCGGACGCATACGGCTTCGACGGATGGTTCGTCAACGCCGAGACCGGCGGCGGGGACAGTGCGCTCGGCGCCGACATGCTCGGCTTCGTCAAGGAGCTGAGGGAGCTCGGCACGGCCAAGGGGCTGCGCGTCACCTGGTACGACGCGATGACCGTGAACGGCACGGTGGCATGGCAGGGTGCGCTCGACAGCCGGAACCAGGCGTTCTTCCAGGCCGCCGACTCGATGTTCGTCGACTTCCGCTGGTCGAAGAGCTCGCTGTCCTCCTCGGCGAGACGGGCCGGGCGGCTCGGACGCAGCCGCTACGACCTGTGGGCGGGCATCGACGTGGAGGCGGGAGGCACGGGCACCTCCGTGAACTGGGACGCGATCGTACCGGCCCCCTCCGCGCACATCACGTCCATCGGCTTCTACCGGCCGGAGTGGACCCGCAACCATCTGCCCGCGAGCCGCACGCCCGGTGACTTCCACACCGCCGACGACCTCTTCTGGACCGGCGCGTCCCTCGACCCGTCGCGGCCCGACACCACGGCGAGCTGGCGGGCACCGGCCGTGTCCGTCGCCGACCGCTCGACCGTCACCGCGCTCCCCTTCGCGACCGTCTTCAACACCGGGCACGGCCTGAAGTGGTACGAGGCCGGCGAGATCACCTCGGACACCGCCTGGAACCACCTCGGCCTCCAGGACCGGCTGCCCTCGCGCCGCTGGGCCGTCCGCACGAACGGCTCCCGGCCCACCGTCGCGTTCGACTTCGCCGACGCCTGGCGCGGCGGCAGCAGCCTGCTGGTCTCCGGCGCCCTCGACGCCCCGGCCACGCTGCACCTGTACTCGACCCGGCTGCCGATCGGCCCGCAGACGGTCGTCGAGCTGACCCATCGGCTCGACGCGGGCGACGCGCGGGTGGAGCTGGCGGTCGCCACCGCCGAGCCGGGCGCACCCGGTCGGGCTCCCTCGTACACCTATTTCCCCGTGGCCGCCGCAGACGGCTGGCGGACCACGACCGTGCCGCTGACCGGACTGTCCGGAGCGGTGCGCGCGCTCGCCGCACGTCTCTTTGGCGGCGGCGGCCAGGTGCGCTGGCGGCTGGGCAGGCTCGCGGTCCGCGACACGGCTACCACCCCGGCCGCCCCCACCGGCCTGCGCGTCACCGACGCGGACGGCGGCGGCATGCGCTTCGCCTGGCAGCCCGCCCCCGGCCACGTCCGCCACTACGAACTGCACCGGGTCCTGCCCGACGGCACACGCCGCTTTCTGGGCGGAACCTGTCAGTACGCGTACTACGTCGGGGGGCCGGCCGGACCGGCCGCGGATCAGGGCGAGAGCACCGCACGGTTCGAACTGCGCGCGGTCGGGGAGCTCTACAACGTCTCCACTCCCGCCACGACCGTCCACCGCTGGTAACACCCGGTGTACCGCACACTCACTCCACGGAGCGCACCATGCATGACGACCGCACCCTGGTCGAGGCCCGCCTCAGGCGTGTCCTCGACGAGCGCATCCGCCCCGCCGTGTACCCCGAGTCCGTACCGCTGAAGGTGGCCGTGTGGCATGCGCCCGGCGAGCCCGTGCCGGTCGCCGAGGGCCTGGCCGCCCCGGCCGAACCGATCGCGGTGGGCACACGCTGGGGCGCCCCGTGGGGAACCAGCTGGTTCCGGGTGACCGGGACCGTGCCCGAGGCCTGGGCCGGGAGAAACGTCGAGGCCCTGCTGGACCTGGGTTTCGACGAGAACATGCCCGGCTTCCAGTGCGAGGGGCTGGTCTACCGCGCCGACGGCACCCCGGTGAAGGGGCTCAACCCACGCAACCAGTGGGTGCACATCGGCTCTCCCGTCAAGGGCGGCGAGGCGGTGGAACTGCACATCGAGGCGGCGTCCAATCCGGTGATCCTGGACTACCACCCCTTCGTGCCCACGCCGCTGGGTGACAAGGAGACCGCGGGCAGCGAGCCGCAGTACCGGCTTGCGCGCATGGACCTCGCCGTCTTCGACGAGACCGTGTGGCAGCTCGTCCTCGATCTGGAGGTGCTCGGTGAGCTGATGGCCGAGCTGCCGGTGGACTCGGGGCGGCGCTGGGAGATCCTGCGCGCGGTGGAGCGAGCGCTGGACGCGGTCGACCTGCAGGACGTGGGCGGGTCGGCCGAGCGGGCCCGTTCGCAGCTGGCCGAGGTCCTGGCGGCGCCTGCCGTTCCCTCCGCGCACCGCATCAGCGCCGTCGGGCACGCCCACATCGACTCGGCGTGGCTGTGGCCGCTGCGCGAGACGGTGCGCAAGGTGGCCCGTACGACGTCCAACATGACAGCGCTCATCGAGGACGAGCCGGAGTTCGTGTTCGCCATGTCACAGGCCCAGCAGTGGGCGTGGGTGAAGGAGCACCGGCCCGAGGTCTGGGCACGGGTGAAGAAGGCGGTCGCGGAGGGCCGGTTCGTGCCGGCGGGCGGCATGTGGGTGGAGTCGGACACCAACATGCCGGGCTCGGAGGCGATGGCCCGTCAGTTCGTGCACGGCAAGCGGTTCTTCCTCGACGAGTTCGGCATCGAGAACGAGGAGGCATGGCTGCCCGACACCTTCGGCTTCGCCGCCGGGCTGCCGCAGATCATCAAGGCGGCGGGCTCCAAGTGGCTGCTGACACAGAAGATCTCGTGGAGCCAGACCAACAAGTTCCCCCACCACACCTTCCTCTGGGAGGGCATCGACGGCACCCGCATCTTCACCCACTTCCCGCCCGTCGACACCTACAACTGCTCCATGAAGGGCAGCGAAATCGCCCACGCGGCACGGAACTTCAAGGACAAGGGGGTGGCACGGCACTCTCTGGCGCCGACCGGGTGGGGCGACGGTGGCGGCGGCACGACGCGGGAGATGGTCGCGAAGGCGGCCCGTCTGCGGAATCTGGAGGGCTCGGCGACGGTGGTGTGGGAAACACCGGCGGATTTCTTCCGGAAGGCGCAGGAGGAGTATGCCCACCCGCCGGTGTGGGTGGGCGAGCTGTACCTCGAACTGCACCGTGCCACGCTGACGAGCCAGGCGAAGACCAAGCAGGGCAACCGGCGCAGTGAGCACCTGCTGCGCGAGGCCGAGCTGTGGGCGGCAACGGCGGCGGTACGGTCCGGACTTCGCTATCCCTACGAGGAGTTGGACAGCATCTGGAAGACGGTGCTGTTCCACCAGTTCCATGACATTCTGCCCGGCTCGTCGATCGCCTGGGTGCACCGGGAGGCGCGGGCGACGTACGGACGGATCGCCGGCGAGCTGAACGGGATCATCGAGACGGCGCAGCGGTCACTGGCCGGCGAGGGAACTGTCCCGCTTGTGTTCAATGCGGCCCCGCATGCCCGTGCGGGGGTCCCGGCGGGCGGCGCCGGAACCCCCGTCGACCCGGGCGAGGTGTCGCTGGCGGCGCGGCCGGACGGCGGCTACGTGCTGCACAACGGACTGCTGCGGGTGGAGATCGACGCGCGGGGACTGGTCGTGTCCGCGTACGACCTCGAGGGCGACCGGGAGACGATCGCACCGGGGCGCGCCGCGAACCTGCTCCAGCTCCACCCGGACTTCCCGAACATGTGGGACGCGTGGGACGTGGACGCCTTCTACCGGAACACGGTCACCGACCTGGTGGACGCGGAGGAGGTCGTGCCCGGCGAGGACGGCGCCTCGGTCCGCGTCGTACGGTCCTTCGGCACGTCGCGGGTGATCCAGGTGCTGTCGCTGGCGCCGGGGGAGCGCCGGCTGGAGATCGACACGGAGGTCGACTGGCACGAGACGGAGAAGTTCCTGAAACTGGCTTTCCCGCTGGACGTGCACGCCGAACGGTACGCGTCCGAGACGCAGTTCGGGCACTTCCACCGGCCGACACACACCAACACCTCATGGGAAGCGGCCAAGTTCGAGGCGTGCAACCACCGTTTTGTGCACCTGGAGGAGCCCGGCTGGGGAGTGGCGGTGGTGAACGACTCGACGTACGGGCACGACGTGACCCGGACGGTAAGGGAGTCGGACTCCGGTACGACCACGACCGTCCGGGTCTCCCTGCTGCGTGCCCCGCGCTTCCCGGACCCGGAGACCGACCAGGGCGTCCATCTCTTCCGGCACGCCCTGGTGCCCGGCGCGGCGATCGGGGACGCGGTGCGCGAGGGCTGGCGCATCAACCTGCCGGAGCGGCGGCTGACAGGTGCGGGCGCGGTGCGGCCGCTGGTGACCGTGGCGGAGGAAGCGGTGGTCGTGACGGCGGTCAAGCTGGCCGACGACGGCAGCGGTGACGTCGTCGTACGCTTCCACGAATCCCGCGGCGGCCGTACGACGGCAACGCTCACGGCGGACTTCGAACTCGCCGGGGTGACGGTGACAGACCTGCTGGAACGACCGCTCCCCGACGCACCGGCACCGTATCGCGAGTCCAGCCGGCTCACCCTGCGCATGCGGCCGTTCGAGCTGGTGACGCTGCGGCTCAGGAGGGCGTGACATCTCCTCGGTGGAGGGGCGGTCCTGCGTGGCTCTTAAGGGCTGTCCCGTAATCCCCGGCGGGCGCACGACGACAGCCACGGCACCTCGCTGCGTTGTCGGATCGACCGAATACGCCCAGTATGAGGACGACCCTCCGCCTTGCGATGCACCGCATCTGACGCCGCGCGCCGATCCACCGGGGATTACGGGACAGCCCTTAGCTGGGTGCGCAGCCACTCCTCGACCTCTCCCACATGCGCGGCCGCCGACGCCCGTGCCGCCTCCGGATCGCGGGCGGCCAGGGCGCGGTGGATCGCCGCGTGCTCACGGCGGGTGCGGGCGAAGGCGCCCTCCTCCTGGTAGCCGCGCCAGACCCGGGCGCGGAACGTGCGCGAGGACAGGCCCTCCAGGATCGCCGCCATCGTCTCGTTGCCCGCGGCGGCCGCGATCTCGCGATGGAAGGCGAGGTCGTGCGCCAGGATCTCCTCCGGGTCGTCCGTCGCGTTCATCGCCGTCAAGTGCTTCTCGACTTCCGAGAGCTGGTCGTCCGTGATGCGCGCCGCCGCGAGTGCCGTCGCCGTCGACTCCAGGACGCGGCGGATCTCCAGCAACTCGACCAGACGCGGTCCGCGCGAGAGGTCGGCCACCACACCGAACGTCTCCAGCAGGTCGCCCGCCTCCAGTTGGGTGACGTAGATGCCGGAGCCGTGTCGAGCCTCCAGCACACCGAGGACCGTGAGCGCGCGGATCGCCTCCCGCATCGAACTGCGCGAGATGCCCAGCCGGGCAGCCAGGTCGCGTTCCGTCGGCAGCCGCTGACCGGGCTCCAGCCGGCCCCCGGCGATCATCGCCTTGATCTGCTCGATGGCGCGGTGCGTCACGGTGCCCTTCTGCGGAGCGTTCGCAGCGGTCTCCGCCCCCGGCGCCCCGGTGGGTGTCTCGTCCACGCCACTCCTCCTGTCGCTGTGCGCCGCAGTCTATCCACCGATGTGGTCCGACCACTACGACCGAAAGGCGCGAAGATTGGCGCCACAGGGTGTTGGAAGGGCTGAGTGGTCTGATAAGTATGCGGGCAACTGCTCGACACGCTCGATGAGGAGCCGACAGATGGCCGGCAGAACAGCGCGGAACGGACGGCAAGGCAGGCGAACATCCTCGTGGGCGGTGCGTGCGGCGGCGGCGGCCGCCTGCGGCACCCTGGCGCTCACGGCATGTGGCAGCACCAAGGACACGGGCGGCTCCAGTACCGGAGGCGACGGCACGGGCAGGGTCGGAGTGATCCTGCCCCTGCTGACCTCGCCGTTCTGGCAGTCGTACAACGACTACGTGCCCAAGATGGCGACGTCCGAGGGCGTCGACGCCCTCAAGACCGTCAACTCCAACAGCGACCCCTCGCAGCAGATCACCGACATCAACAACGAACTCAACCAGGGCGTGAAGGGCCTGGTCGTCGCCCCACTGGACAGCGCCGCCATCCAGGCCGGGCTCGACCAGGCCGAACGCAAGGGCGTGCCCGTGGTCGCCGTCGACGTCGCACCCGACAAGGGCAAGGTCGCCATGGTCGTCCGCGCCAACAACGTCGCGTACGGCGAGAAGGCCTGTGACTACCTCGGCCGGCACATCACCAGCGGCAAGGTCGTGCAGATCATGGGCGACCTCGCCTCCGTCAACGGGCGCGACCGCTCCGAGGCCTTCCGCTCCTGCGTCAGGAAGAAGTACCCGAAGCTCCGGGTCCTGGAGATCCCCGCCAAGTGGGAGTCCGACACCGCGGCCTCCAAACTCGACACGCTCCTGAACGCCAACCCCGACATCAAGGGCATCTACCTCCAGGCCGGAGGCGTCTATCTCGCGCCCACCCTGCAGACCCTCAAGTCCAAGAACATGCTCAGTACGGCGGGCCGGGCGGGCCACATCGTCATCGTCTCCAACGACGGCATCCCGCAGGAGTTCGACGCCATCCGCAAGGGCGAGATCGACGCCACCGTCTCACAGCCCGCGGACGCCTACGCCAAGTACGGCATCTACTACATCAAGGCCGCGATGCAGGGCAAGACGTTCACGCCCGGACCCACCGACCACGACTCGACCATCGTCAAACTGCCCAACGGCATCCTCGAGGACCAGCTGCCCGCCCCGCTGGTCACCAAGGACAACGTCGACGACCCCAAGCTCTGGGGCAACACGGTCAAATGAGCATCCCACTGGTTCAGGCGCGGGGCATCGTCAAACGGTACGGCCCCACCGTCGCCCTCCAGGACGGCCGTCTCAGCGTGCTCCCCGGCGAGTCCCACGCCCTCGTCGGCCGCAATGGAGCCGGTAAGTCGACCCTGGTGAACGTGCTCACCGGCCTCCAGGCCCCCGACGAGGGCACGGTCCGATTCGAGGGCGAGCCCGCACCCCCGCTCGCCGACCGCGACGCCTGGCGCCGCAAGGTCGCCTGCGTCTATCAGAAGCCCACCGTGGTACCGGAGTTGACGGTCGCCGAGAACCTCCTGATCAACCGGCAGCCGACCCGGCGCGGCGGTCTCATCAGCTGGCGCAGGCTCAGGGCGGAGGCGGCCGAGGTCCTCGGCACCTGGGACGTGCAAGTGGACCCCGACGCCCGCACCGCCGATCTCAAGGTCGAGGACCGCCAGATGGTGGAGATCGCCCGGGCCCTCAGCTTCGGCGCCCGCTTCATCGTCCTCGACGAGCCGACCGCCCAGCTCGACAACCGCGAGATCGAGCGCCTCTTCACACGGATGCGCGCCCTGCAGGAGTCCGGTGTCACATTCCTGTTCATCTCGCACCACCTCCAGGAGGTCTACGAGGTCTGCCAGACCGTCACGGTCCTGCGCGACGCCCGCTGGATCACCACGGCTCCCGTCGCCGAGCTTCCACGAGCGGCCCTGGTGGAGGCCATGGCGGGAGAGGCCCTCGCCGACCGCGCCGCGACCGCACGGGACGTGGTCGTCGAGAACGCGCCGGTCGCCCTCGAAGCCCGGGGGCTCACCTCGGAGCCGTACGAGGACATCGACCTCGTCGTCCGCCATGGCGAGGTCGTCGGACTCGCCGGCGCCAGCGGCAGTGGAAAGACCGAACTCGCCGAGACCCTCGCCGGACTGCACACCCCGACCGGCGGCACGGCCCGGCTCGACGGCAGACCGCTTCCGTTCGGCGACGTACCGGCCGCGCTCGGGGCGGGTGTCGGATGCGTGCCCCGCGACCGGCACGAACAGGGCCTGGTGGCCGGGATGACCGTCGGCGACAACGCCACCCTGAGCGTCCTGGGGCGCCTCGGGCGGTACGGATTCGTCGGCGCCCAGCGCAAACGCGGCCTCGCCACCGAGCTGATCGAACGCCTCGACATCCATGCCGAGGGCCCCGACCAGCCCGTGTCCGACCTCTCGGGAGGCAATGCGCAGAAGGTCGTCATGGCGCGCGCCCTGGCCTCCGACCCCCGTCTGCTCGTTCTGATCAACCCCACCGCGGGCGTCGACGTGAAGTCCAAGGAGTCGCTGCTGGCCCGGATGGACAGCGCCCGCGAGGACGGCACCGCCGTGCTGGTCGTCTCCGACGAACTCGACGACCTGCGGCGCTGCGACCGTGTCCTCGTCCTCTTCCACGGCCGGATCGTCGCCGAGCACCCGGCGGGCTGGCACGACCACGAGCTGATCGCCTCCATCGAAGGAGTGGACCATGGCTGACACCAAGGCCCCGCCGCTCACGCCCGTCCCGGTCCCCGGCCCGCGCTCGGCCAAGGCCGTCCTGCTCCGCCGGGCGCGCGAACTCGCCCTGGTCCCGGCCCTGGTGCTGCTGATGGTGCTGGGCGCCTTCGTCAACGACTCGTTCCTCACCGAGCGCAACATCATCTCCATCCTGGGCGCCTCCGCCGCGCTCGCGATGGTCGTGCTCGCCGAATCGCTCGTGCTGATCACCGGCAGGTTCGACCTGTCCCTGGAGTCGGTGGTCGGAATCGCGCCGGCCGTGGGTGCCCTGCTCGTGCTGCCCGCGGCCCAGTCCGGCTGGGGCACCGAGCTCCCCACCGCTCTCGCGCTGCTCGCGATCCTCGTCGCCGGCGCGGCGATCGGCGCCTTCAACGGCATCCTCGTGGTGAAGTTCAGGCTCAACGCCTTCATCGTCACCCTCGCGATGCTGATCGTGCTGCGCGGTCTGCTGGTCGGCGCGACCAAGGGCAAGACGCTGTTCGGGATGCCCGACGCGTTCTTCACCCTGGCCACCACGACCTTCCTGCGCGTCCCGCTGTCCGTGTGGCTGGCCGCGGTCGCCTTCGCCGTCGCCGGTCTCGTCCTGCGCCACCACCGGGTCGGCCGCGCCCTGTACGCGATCGGCGGCAACGCGGACGCGGCCCGCGCCGCCGGCATCCGGGTCGAACGCGTGATGCTCGGTGTGTTCGTCGTCGCGGGCTGTCTGGCCTCGGTCGGCGGAATCATGCAGACCGGGTACGTGGGCGCGATCAGCGCCAACCAGGGCAACAACATGATCTTCACGGTGTTCGCCGCGGCGGTCATCGGCGGCATCAGCCTCGACGGCGGCAAGGGCACCATGTTCGGAGCCCTGACCGGAGTGCTCCTGCTGGGTGTCGTGCAGAACCTGCTCACCCTGGCCCAGGTGCCGTCGTTCTGGATCCAGGCCATCTACGGCGGAATCATCCTGGTCGCCCTGATGATCGCCCGTGTGACGACGGGCCGTGCCCAGGACTGACCTCCCTCGTACTTGTACGGCGCCGTACGACGTACGACCTCGTGCACGCCCGTACGCCCCGGACCGAAAGGCCTCCCGTGTCCCCAACTGCCGCCCGTATCACCGCGGTCGACACCTTCGACATCCGTTTCCCCACCTCGCGGGAGCTCGACGGCTCCGACGCGATGAATCCGGACCCCGACTACTCGGCCGCCTACCTCGTCCTCCGTACGGACACGGCCGACGGCCTCGAGGGGCACGGCTTCACGTTCACCATCGGGCGGGGCAACGAGGTACAGGTCGCCGCGATCGAGGCACTGCGCGGACACGTGGTCGGACGGACCGTGGACGAGGTGTGCGACGACCCCGGATCGGTCTTCCATGACCTGATCGCCGACAGCCAGCTCCGCTGGCTGGGGCCCGAGAAGGGCGTGATGCACATGGCGATCGGCGCGGTGGTCAACGCCGTGTGGGACATGGCGGCCAAGCGTGCGGGCAAGCCCTTGTGGCGGCTGCTCGCCGAGGCCGACCCGGAGTGGCTGGTCCGCCAGATCGACTTCCGCTACATCACCGACGCGCTCACGCCCGAGGAGGCGCTGGAGCTGCTGCGGCGCGGCAAGCAGGGTGCCGAGGAGCGCATCGCCCGGCTGCTGGCCCGGGGGTTCCCCGCCTACACCACCTCGGCCGGCTGGCTCGGCTACAGCGACGAGAAACTCACCCGGCTGGCAGCACAGGCGGTCGCCGACGGCTTCCGGCAGATCAAACTGAAGGTCGGCGCGGACCTCGCCGACGACGTACGCCGATGCCGGGTCGCCCGTTCCGCCGTCGGCCCCGGTATCCGCATGGCCATCGATGCCAACCAGCGCTGGAACGTCGACGAGGCGATCAACTGGACCAGGAGACTCGCCGAGTTCGAGCCGTACTGGATCGAGGAACCGACCAGCCCCGACGACGTCCTCGGCCATGCGGCGATCCGGGAGGCCGTGGCCCCGGTGAAGGTCGCCACCGGCGAACACGTCCAGAACCGCATCGTCTTCAAACAGCTCCTGCAGGCCGGGGCGATCGATGTCCTCCAGATCGACGCGGCCCGCGTCGGCGGTGTCAACGAGAACCTCGCGATCCTGCTGCTGGCCGCCAAGTTCGGGGTGCCCGTCTGCCCGCACGCGGGCGGGGTCGGGCTGTGCGAACTCGTCCAGCACCTGTCGATGTTCGACTTCGTCGCGCTGTCCGGCACGACCGACGACCGGGTCATCGAATACGTGGACCATCTGCACGAGCACTTCCTCGAGCCGGTGGTGATCCGGCGGGGCCACTACACGGCGCCCACCGCACCGGGCTTCTCGGCCGCCATGCGGCCCGAGTCCATCGCGCGGTACACGTTCCCCGGCGGCACCTTCTGGGCCGCCGACCTCGACCGCGAGAAGGGGCATGCGGCATGAGCGACTTCGAAGGCCTGGCGGCGCTGGTGACCGGCGGGGCCTCCGGCATCGGACGGGCCACTGCCGAACTGCTGGCCCGGCGCGGCGCCCGGGTGGCCGTCCTGGACCTCGATCCCGCGTCCGTGGACAAGCCCTTGCTCGGGTACCGGGCCGACGTCACCGACGACACCTCCGTGCGCACGGCCGTGGCTGCCGCCGTCGCCGAACTGGGCGGCCTGGACGTACTGGTCAACAACGCGGGCATCGGCGCTCAGGGCACTGTCGAGGACAACGACGACGAGCAGTGGCGGCAGGTGCTCGACGTCAATGTCCTCGGTGTCGTCCGCACCTCCCGCGCGGCACTGCCGCAGCTGCGCGCATCGGCGCACGCCGCAATCGTGAACACGTGCTCGATCGCCGCGACGGCGGGGCTGCCGCAGAGGGCGCTGTACAGCGCCAGCAAGGGCGCCGTCCTCTCGCTCACCCTCGCCATGGCCGCCGACCACGTACGCGAGGGAATCCGGGTCAACTGCGTCAACCCCGGTACCGTCGACACCCCGTGGATCGGCCGACTCCTCGACGCGGCCCCCGACCCGGTCGCCGAACGTGCCGCTCTCGAGGCCCGCCAGCCCACGGGCCGGCTGGTCACGGCGGCCGAAGTCGCCGGTGCCATCGCCTACCTGGCGAGCCCCCTGTCCGGCGCGACCACCGGGACCGCCCTCGCCGTGGACGGCGGGATGCAGGGCCTGCGGCTGCGCCCGGTGGCCCGGTGAGCGCCCTCGGCAGGAGCGGCGTCGAGGTCGGCGGGCTGGCCTTCGGCGCCGCCGGGATCGGCAACCTCTACACCGAGGTGAGCGAGGATCAGGCCCACGAGGCGGTTCGGACCGCCTGGCGGAGCGGGATCCACTTCTTCGACACGGCCCCGCACTACGGACTCGGCCTGTCCGAACGGCGCCTCGGTGCGGCCCTGCGCGAGCACCCCCGCACCGCGTACACGGTCTCCACCAAGGTGGGCCGCCTGCTGGAGCCCACGGACGCCGGCGGCGACGACCTCGCCCATGGCTTCGCCGTGCCCGCCACCCACCGCCGCGTCTGGGACTTCACCGCGGACGGCGTACGACGCAGTCTCGAAGCCAGCCTCGAACGGCTCGGCCTCGACCGCGTGGACGTCGTCTACCTGCACGACCCGGACGACCACGCCGAGCAGGCCTTCCGGGAGGGCTACCCGGCGCTGGAGGAACTGCGCTCGCAGGGCGTGGTGGGCGCGATCGGTGCGGGGATGAACCAGACGGAGATGCTCAGCCGGTTCGTACGCGAGACGGATGTGGACGTGGTGCTGTGCGCGGGCCGGTACACCCTGCTCGACCAGAGCGCACTGACCGAACTGCTGCCGGCGGCCGTCGAGCGCGGCGTGTCGGTCGTCATCGGGGGCGCGTTCAACTCGGGCCTGCTGGCCGACCCCCGCCCGGGTGCCACCTACAACTATGCTCCTGCAAAGGAGGAGTTGCTCCACCGGGCCCGGCGGCTCCGGACGCTTGCGGAGCGGCACGGCACCACGCTGCGGGCCGCAGCCCTGGCGTTCTGCTCGTCCCCCGCGGCCGTGGCGAGCGTGCTCGTCGGGGCGCGCTCGGCGGCCGAAGTCAGCGACTGCGCCGAGCAGTTCGCCACGACCGTACCGGATGCCCTCTGGCAGGAGCTGAAGGACACCGGCCTCCTGCCGGCCCATGCCCCCGTCCCCGCCGAGGAGCCGTCATGAGAGTCGCGCTGCACACCAAGGTCCGCGCCGACCGCATCGAGGAGTACGAGGCGGCCCACCGCGAGGTGCCGAAGGAGCTGACGGAGGCGATCCGGGCCGCCGGGGCGACCTCCTGGACGATCTGGCGCAGCGGGACGGACCTCTTCCACGTGCTGGAGTGCGAGGACTACCCGCGGCTGTTGGCCGAACTGGAGGATCTGCCGGTCAACGTGGCCTGGCAGGCGCGCATGTCCCGGTTGCTCACCGTCGTCCACGACTACTCCGGCGAGGGCGCCGACGCCGGCCTGCCCGTCGTGTGGGAGCTGCCGTGACGGTCGACGCCCACCACCACGTCTGGAGTCTCGGCGCCCGCGACCAGGACTGGATCACGGGACCCGAACTCGCGCCGCTGCGCCGTGACTTCACCATGGCGGACCTCGAACCCGAGGCCCGTGGCCTCGGTGTCGACCGGACCGTGCTGGTGCAGACGGTGACGGTGGCCGAGGAGACCCCGGAGCTTCTCGCTCTCGCGGACGCCACCGGCCTGATCTCCGCCGTCGTCGGCTGGACCGATCTCACCGCTCCCGACGTCGCGGACGCCCTCGCCCGGCTGCGGGAGGGGCCGGGCGGCCGGTGTCTGCGCGGCATCCGGCACCAGGTCCAGGGCGAGTCGGACCCCGGCTGGCTGCTGCGGCCCGATGTGCTGAGCGGCCTCGCCGCCGTCGCCGATGCCGGTCTCGTCTACGACCTGGTGGTCCTGCCGCACCAGCTGCCGGCCTGTGTCGACGCGGCGAGCGCGCTGCCGCGGCTGACGTTCGTCCTGGACCATATGGGCAAGCCGCCCATCGCCTCCGGGGCCCTGGAGCCCTGGGCCTCGGACATCCGTGCGCTGGCCGCCCTGCCCAACACCGTGTGCAAACTTTCGGGGATGGTGACGGAGGCCGACTGGAGGACATGGAGTCCGGCGGACCTGGGCCCGTACGCCGACATCGTGCTGGATGCCTTCGGCCCCGGCCGGCTGATGTTCGGTTCGGACTGGCCGGTGTGCACGCTGGCCGCCACCTACGCCGAAGTGGCGGACACGGCAGCGGGGTTGATCCAGGACCTCGGCGAGGGCGAGCGCGCACAGATCTTCGAAGGCACCGCCGCCCGCGTCTACCGACTGTGAGCCACCGGAGCGGCGAGCCGTGTCGGAGGCAGGTACTCCCGTACGTAGGTGCGGTCCCAGCAGGCCCCCGTCTCCCGCAGTTCGCGCCATGTCGTGAACCGGTAGCGGTACAGGCTCGCCCGCACAAAGCGCGGCGGGGCGTCCGGCGGGAACGGGGAGCGGCGCAGCAGCCGTAGCGTGTCGCGGTCGTTCTCCAGGAGGCGTTCGACCAGACCGCCGAACCAGGAGGCCGCGTATGCGGGGGAGAGCGCGGCGAACCACATCAGCCAGTCGAGCCTCAGGTGGTAGGGGGCGTACTGACGCGGCCAGCGGTGCGGGTCGCCCGGTTTCCCCTTGAACTCGTACTCCCGCCAGTCGGAATCCTCCCGGGGCAGGTCGTCCGCCGTGCCTTCGATCACGACCTCGTACCGGGTCCGGCCGACACTGCCGAAGGCGCCGTAGGTGTTGACCAGGTGCAGCGGGTCGAAGGAGCGGTTCATGACCTGGCTGCGGGAGATCATGTTCCGTACGGGCTGGTAGCTGAGGGCGACCAGACCCGTGCCGACCGACAGGACCACGACCTCGTACCACAGCGGCGGCCCGGACACATGCGGGGGAGCGGTGGGGAACTCGACCGCAGACAGGGCCAGCACGATCGTGATCCAGTTCAGCCAGGAGAAGTTGCCGGACAGCACCAGCCACAACTGGGTCAGGATCATCAGGGACGCGGTGGCCGTCGCGATGGGCTGCGGGGTGAACAGCAGTACGGGGACGAACAGTTGGGTGACGTGGTTGGCCGCCACCTCCACCCGGTGCAGCGGCTTCGGCAGATGATGGAAGAACCAGCTCAGCGGGCCCGGCATCGGCTGTGTCTCATGGTGGTAGTCGAGGCAGGTCAGCTGCCGCCAGCAGGCGTCCCCGCGTATCTTGATCAGTCCGGCGCCGAACTCGACCCGGAACAGGACCCAGCGCAGCAGGAACAGCACCACGATGGGCGGCGCGACCGTGTCGTTGCCCAGGAACACGGCGACGAAGCCGACCTCCAGCAGCAGGGACTCCCAGCCGAACGCGTACCAGGTCTGGCCGACATTGACGATCGACAGATACAGCGCCCACGGGATCAGCCAGAACAACATCCCGGCCCAGAGCGGCACTTGGGAGTCGACACCGGCGATCAGCGCCACGGACACCGCACACCCCGCCCACGACCAGAGGGCGAAGAACCGGTCCGAATAGTGGAAGTGGAAGACGCTCGGTGCCTGTTTGAAGGACAACCGGGCGAGGTAACGCGGCACCGGCAGCATCCCGCGCTCTCCCATCAGCGCACGGAACTGCAGTGCCGCGGTCAGAAAGGCGACGAGGTACACGACGGCCAGAGACCGCTGGAAGACCAGTCGGCTCAGCCAGTACTCGGGTGCGACGAACCACTCCACGGTGAACGCTCCTCTCCCTCCAGTGTGGCCCCGTACCCCGTGTGGGCCGATCGGCTCGTGACCGTGTGTGCCTCTTCGCTCGGCTTGCGTAACCGGTGTGAGTGCCGCAGACAATGGTCACGACATTGCCCGGGACGAAGCGGGAGAACGCGGTGAAGACGCCCATCGGGACGCGGACGGCGTCCGCCGGTACGCGGCAGGCGTCCGCCGGGCCATGCCAGGCGTCCGCCGGGCCATGCCAGGCGTCCGCCGGGGCGCTGAACGCGGCCGTCAGAGCCTTCGGTGCGGTCTGCGTCCTGTCGGCCGCCGCCCTGCTCTCCGCCGCCTGCGGCGAGACGGCGCCGACGCCCGTGGACCGGACAGGTGGCGAGGTCCTCCTCCAACCGGTCACGGTCCGCGGCCCCGCCCCCTTCACAGACTCGACGGTCACCTCCGCGGTGCCGCCGGTCAGACCGTCGTCGCGGCCGACGACCGGCACGGGCACCTGGCTCGCGCGGGTGATCGTGGTGGCCCCGGCCCCGCGGATCGTCGCGCGCATCACCATCGTCGACGTCGAGAGGGGGCACGCGTGGATCGAGCGGCGGGTCGGGGACGACGGGCACCGGGACGTCGTCGTACGCGATGACGGGCGTCCGGAGGTGGCCCCACAGTCGCCGCACGTCGTCGTACGACCGCCGAACGCGGCCGAGGAGAGTGTGCCGCGCCCGAACCCGTCCGCCAGGCGGCCGGACGGGACACGGCCGTCCTCGACTCGGAGCGGCTCTGCGGGGACGGTGGAGCGTCCCCGCGGGCGACCCCGCCGTCCCCGGGTGACAGCGTCGCCTCGCCTTCGCGGGAGCCCGGCGACGACCGTAAGCCGTCCGCCGCGGTCCTGAACCACGAGGTGTAGGTTCCCGGCGAGAGCCCCGGCGAGGATGCCCGTGCCGACAGCCCGGCCGGTGTCCGGGAGCACTGAGCCACGGGCCGCCCGTATGGCCTCGCAGCGACTACGGGCAGAACTCGAAGATTCCGGGAAACCCTGGCAAGGTGGCCCCATGGTTGATCGGGGAGCGAGCGCCTTGTCACTCCCGAAGGACTGGCCCGCCCACCCGGATCCGATCCTGGCGCTCAACGGCATGGGCAGTTTCGACTGGGACCTGGACACCGGGCTGTTGCACATGGACGCCCAGGCCCACGAGATCTTCGACGTACGTCCCGAGGAGTTCGACGGCCGACCCGAGACCCTGACCATGCGCATCCCGTCGCCCGAGGGCCGGCGCCTCGACACCCTGGTCGCCCAGGCCATCAAGGACGGCAGCGAGAACTACGGCACCTACCTCCGCATCCGCCGCCGGGACGGCACCCTGCGGTGGACCCACACCCAGGGCTACATCCGGCGTGACGAGACGGGCCGGCCGCGCCGGATCATCGGCATAGTCCGCGACGCCACCACGGAACTGCGCGACAGCAACGCGCGCAGTGACCAGAGCGCCCAGGACGAGGCCCTGCGCCAGCAGACGAACATCGTCCAGATCACCACCGCCGCGCTCGCCCACGCCCGCACCGTGCAGGACGTCATCGACGTCCTCAAGCACAGCCACGGTCTCACCCACCTCGGCGCGACCAGCCTGGTCGTGGGCTTGGTGGAGGCCGGCCGTATCCGGTTGGTCGCCGAGGGCCCGGAGGGCAGTTTCGTGCCCGGCACGCTGGTCACGCGCGTCGACGAGCAGTACCCCATGAGCGAGGCGGTGCGCACGCTCAGCCCGCAGTTCATCGAGTCCCCGCAGGAGTTCGCCGAGCGGTACCCGATCCTGTGGCCGCATCTCACGGATCTGCACATCACCTCGGCCGCCTATCTGCCGTTGATCGTGCAGGCCCGCCCCATCGGCGCGCTGGGCCTGCTCTACAACGACCGGCGCGGCTTCACCCCGGAGGAGCGCAACGTCCTCGTCGCGCTCGGCAGCAGCATCGCGCAGAGCCTGCAGCGTGCCATGTTCTACGAGCAGGAGAAGGACCTCGCCCAGGGCCTCCAGCAGGCGATGCTGCCGCGTTCCATCCCGAGCGTGCCCGGTGCCGACGTCGCCGTCCGATACCGCGCGGGTGGCGCCGCGGGCTCCCTCGGCCGGGACATCGGCGGTGACTGGTACGACCTGATCCCGCTGCCCGGCGGCCGCATCGGCGCCGTCATCGGCGACGTCCAGGGCCATGACACGCATGCGGCCGCCGTCATGGGGCAGTTGCGGATCGTCCTGCGCGCGTACGCCGCCGAGGGGCACACGCCCGCCACCGTGATGGCGCGTGCCTCGGTCTTCCTCAAGGAACTCGACACCGAGCGCTTCGCGACCTGTCTGTACGCCGAGGCCGACGTGTCCACGGGAGTGGTGCAGCTGGTCCGGGCCGGCCATCTCGACCCGCTGCTGCGGCGGCCCGACGGCGGATGCGGGCGACTGCCCGTCGAGGGCGGCCTGCCGCTCGGGCTGTCCGCCGAGTTCGACCGCCTCGAATACCCCGTCACCACCGTCGAACTGGAGCCGGGACAGACCCTGGTGCTGTGCACCGACGGCCTGATCGAACAGCCCGGAGCCGATCTCGACGAGGGCATGCACATCCTGCGGGAGCTTGTCTGCACCGGTCCGGAGGACGTACGCGACCTCGCCGACCGCCTCATCGACGTGGCCGAGGAGCGGGGCGGCGGCGACGACGTGGCCCTGCTGCTCCTGCAGCGCCGCACTCTGGCCCAGCGGTCCGGCGGCCGTCTCCAGCAGCATGTGGCGCCCGGCCGGCCGGAGGAGCTCACCTCGGCCCGCCATATGATCCGCGCCGCCGTCCGTGCCTGGGGCGCAGGCGAGCGTTCCGACGAGATCGAGCTGGTCGCCGACGAACTGATCACCAACGTCCTGATCCACACCGAGGGCTCCGCGGTCGTCACGCTCCGGGTCATCACCGGCCATGACCGCAGGCTCCGGGTCGAGGTCGAGGACTCCTCCAGCGCACTGCCCCGCCGTCGCGAGGCGGGCGAGTTGGGTGTATCCGGGCGCGGACTGCTGCTCGTCGACCGGCTCGCGGACGTGTGGGGTGTGGACGCGCGCGGCGGCGGCAAGGTCGTCTGGTGCGAGTTCATGGTCGGCAAGCGCGGCTGACGCCGGGAGCCGGTCGCGCAGGAGCCGCGGGCGACGAGTCGCGGTGTCGGTGGCGGGTGGCACTCTGGACACATGCCGGAACTGCCCGAGGTCGAAGCGCTGAAGGACTTCCTGACCGACCACCTCGTCGGCCGGCGGGTCGTGCGCGTGCTGCCCGTCGCGATCAGCGTCCTGAAGACCTACGACCCTCCCGTCACCGCCTTCGAGGGCCGCGAGGTCACGGCCGTGCGGCGGTACGGCAAGTTCCTCGGCATGGAGGCCGACGGACTGCACTTCGTGACCCATCTGGCCCGCGCCGGCTGGCTCCAGTGGAAGGACCGTCTGCCCGACGGCCCGCCCCGCCCCGGCAAGGGCCCGCTCGCCCTGCGGGTCGCGCTGGAGACGGGGGAGGGCTTCGATCTGACGGAGGCGGGCACCCAGAAGCGGCTCGCGGTGTACGTCGTACGTGATCCGCAGGAGGTTCCGGGCGTCGCCCGCCTGGGCCCCGACCCGCTGGCCGCCGACTTCGACGAGCAGCGTCTGGCGAAGCTCCTCGCGGGCGAGCGCCGTCGGATCAAGGGCGCGCTGCGCGACCAGAGCCTGATCGCGGGCGTGGGCAACGCGTACAGCGACGAGATTCTGCACGCCGCCAGGATGTCCCCGTTCAAGCTGGCGGCGTCGCTGTCGCCCGAGGAGACCCACCGCCTGTACGAGGCGCTGAGCGCCACCCTCACCGAGGCGGTCGGACGCTCACGGGGTCTGGCCGCCGGGCGCCTGAAGGCGGAGAAGAAGAGCGGGCTGCGGGTTCACGGCCGCACGGGGGAGCCCTGCCCGGTGTGCGGCGACACGATCCGCGAGGTGTCCTTCAGCGACTCCTCGTTGCAGTACTGCCCGACGTGTCAGACGGGCGGCAAACCGCTGGCGGACCGAAGGTTGTCCCGGCTGCTGAAGTAGTCCGGTACCGGGCGAGCGGCGATCTGTCGGCGATCTGTCGGCCAAGGGGCCCTGGCGCCGCGCCGCGGCCGGGCACCGCGCCGTGGCCGGGCACCACGCCGCGGCCGGGATGGACACCAGGGAAGTCCTGTGGCGAGGTCCGACCCGGAGGCGCGGCGCGTCCGTGGGAGACCGGCCACGTGCTGACCGGCGTCGCCCCCGCAGGCGGTTGCGCACGGCCGAAGGGAGACCGTACGGCGAGCGGCACCCGGTCGGGGGATCAGCGGGACTTGAGGGTCACCAGGTGCTGCCCGTCCTTGGTGCGCACCTCGAAGTGGTCGATCTCCTGCGACCGCATCGCCGAGCCGCCCTGGACGCTGGTCGCCGCGCCGTCGTCCGCGGGCACCATCCAGCTCGTCACCGTCTGCTCCGAGCCGTCCTTGCCGACCGCGACGAGCCTGCAGGGGTGCGGTCCGGACTTGTCCTTGACCGTCACGTCGACCTGGCTCCCCCAGATCCGGTCCTGCGTGGTGAGCTGCGCCCAGACGCCCGTGTCGGGGTCGGTGGCGGTCATGGCACTCGCGGCCGTGTCCGACGAGTCCTCGCCGGAGATCGCCGCCACCGTGGGCCCACCGACCGCGATCACCGCGGCGGCCGCGACCGCGTACAGCCAGCGCCTGCGTCCGTTGCGATGCTTGTCCGCCACCTCGTCGAGCAGACGCTCGAGCACTCGGGGTCCGGGAGCCGCGAAGGGGTGCACGGACCGTGGGGTCGCCCTCCGGAACAGCATCAGCTGCCGTGCGGCGGGCCGGAACTCGGTCACGTGCGCCGTGCAACTCGGACACTCCATGAGGTGGTCCTCGAAGCGGAAGGCTTCCGCCTCGTCCAGCACGCCGAGCGCGTAGGCGCCGACGTCGCGATGGCGTTCCAGGGACCTCATACCAAATCCTCATGCCGGTGGGCGGGGTGGGGGTGGTGCTGCTGTTGCCCACCGGTACGGACCAGACGCCTGAATCACTCAAGGCCGTTACCGAATCGCGGCCAAGACATTCGGAGCCGTCGGGTCCCCGGATTGGTCCGTCTTCAAAAAAGATGGATGGCGAGATGTCCCAGGGGGAGCCCCAGCTGCCAGGCCGGCGTCCAGACCTTCGGGCCGTCGTCCTCGCCGACCACCGCGCCGCCGCCGGGTACCGCGTCCAGGTCAGGGGCGAGCAGCTCGGTCTCCTCCAGCCAGCGCCAGGCCGCGGAGGCCAGGTCCAGGTCCGGCGCCGGGCCGCCCGAGTCGACCGCGTCGGCGGCCAGCTCGGCCATCCTCTCGCGCACCCAGTCCTGCCACGGCTGGTCGTACGCCGTGAGCGAAAGCCAGGTCTCCAGTTGAGAGACGACCCGGATGCCCGGGAGCTCACCCGCGGTGTCGGAGAGGAAGATGGTCAGTGCCAGCGCGTCGCGCCCGGCACGGAACTCGAAGGACGTCGGCGGCATGAGGTCGCCGGTGCGCAGCAATTCGTCGGCGATGTACTCGGCGTACAGCCACGCCATCGGGACGGCCAGTTCACCGCCGCCGGTGCCGTCCGTGCTCTCTTGGCCTCTGTGCAGCATCCCTTCCTGCCTTCCTCCGGTACGTGCGCGTCGCCCGGACCCGGGCCCCTCAGTCCGGAACACGGATGAAGCAAGCTGATTGCTCAACCGTGGTCCGCAGCAAGGCGCTTTACGGAGGTTTGACTCGGCCCCCGGTTTCACCGCAGGTCGGCCGCATAACCCGGAAGAATCCGGCGCAGGGCGCGCAGCGCGTAGTACGCGCGGGACTTCACCGTACCGGGCGGGATTCCCAGGGCCTCGGCTGCCTCCGCCACACTCGCCCCGCGGAAATACACCTGCACCAGAACTTCGCGGTGCTCGGGAGTGAGTGTCTTCACAGCCTCGCGCACGTCGAGCATTGCGGCGGACCGCTCCGCGTGGTCGGCGATCACCCGGGCACTCTCCAGTACGGCGTCCCCGACCTCGGCGGGACGCGCCTGGCGGGCCCGCCGTGCGTCGATGGCGAGCCGTCGGCCGACGGTGAGCAGCCAGGGGCGCACGGAGTCGAAATCATGCGCGCGGAGCGCTTCGGGGTGTTGCCAGGCGCGCACGAGTGTCTCCTGCACCAGATCCTCGGCGCGCTGGCGGTCGCCGTCGGAGAGCCTGAGCAGCAGGGCGAAGAGGGGGCGGCCGTGCTCGCGCTGCAGCTCGGCCAGCTCGTGCTCGGCGGTCGTCCCGGTGGAAGCGGTCGTCCCGGTGGAAGGAGTGGTGACTCCGGCCGTCATGGACGTATGGCAGCGCGCCGCGCCCCGCCGGGACAGCGCGCGGGCGTGGTCGTGCGGTGGGCGGTCGCCGTTCGTCGGTGAACGGTGCGGCGAGCGGTCGGTGATGTGCTCGATCGGCTCCGGAGAATCCCCTCACCCATTCCGAGCCTCGCCATGAGCCTCACCTCTTCGCGGACGGCACCGGGCTGACGGCGGATCACGAGGAGACAGGTGCGGCAGGCCTGGACGAGGGTGCGCGCGCCGACCGCATTCCATGCCCGGCTGCCCGGTGGTCTTACGGTACGACCGTGACCGGCCAGCGGCCCGCCTTCACCAGCCGGATCGCCACCGAGCCGACGATCCGGTGGCCCGCCTGCTCGGAGGCGCCCACCACGACCGCGTCCGCCTTCAGTTCGTCGGCCGCCTTGACGAGGCCGCTGTACGGGTCGCCGCGGAAGGTGTGGAACTCCCAGCGCACCTCGAATATGTCCTTGACGCGCTCGGCGGCCTCCCGGATGTACTGGACCAGGTCCTCCGCGATCTCGTCGGTGGTCTCCGCCACCGGCACCCCGAGCGCCGCTCCCGCCGCCATGACGGGCTGCACGTACACGACCGCGAGCAGCGCGTGTTGCCGTCTGGCCAGCCCGCCGGCGTAGGCGGCTGCCCGCAGTGAGGAGTCGGAGCCGTCCACGCCGACGACGATGACCTTGGGCCCGTCCGTGCCCCGCTCGAACGGGTGCGAGTGCTGTTCCGTCACGGCTGCGAGGCTATCGGAAGCCCCAGTTCCGTGGCCGTGCGGGCCACGCGGGATGCACCCGCGAGACAGCCGGGGAAGGGGGAGACAAGAGGGAGTCGTGGGGCGGGAGGGGCGCGGGCGGGACGTGAGCCGACGCCGGGCACCGCTCCCGGGGTTTGCACGGCTTGCTCGACGGGCGCCGCGCCCCGCCTGTTCCTAGAGTCGGAACCATGAGTGCCACGGTCGAGGCCGCCGGAGCGAGGCGCGCCGACGGGCCGGCCCGGCCGACCCGGCGGTTCCTCGGCAAGGTACCCGAGGTCTTCGCCGCCTTCTTCGCGGCCCTGGGCACCCTGTGCGCGCTGCTCGCCTTCGTCGCCCCCCTGCGGCAACCGCTGCGCCCGGTGGTCCACGTTCTCGAACTGTTGCTCGTCCCGGTCAGTGAGAACCTCGCGTACGCCGTTTTCCTCTTCCTGCTCGCCGGCGCGACGGCCGCACGCAAGAAGGTCGCCTGGTGGCTGGTCGTCGTCTACCTCGGTCTGAACGTCCTCATCGACGGCCTCGGCCTCGCCGTGGGCCTGTACGACGAGTCCATCCCGTCGCTGGTGCTGGTGGGGCTCGCACTGGTCCTGCTGATCGCGGCCCGCGACGAGTTCTACGCCGCCTCCCGGCGAGGCGCCGTCTGGCGTGCCCTTGCCGTGCTCTTCGCCGGGCTCGGTGTGGCGATCCTGCTCGGCTGGGGGCTGGTGGAACTCTTCCCCGGCACGCTGCAGCACGGCCAGCGACTGCTGTGGGCGGCCAACCGGGTCTGCGGCGGGCTCGTCTCCGGGCGCTCCTTCACGGGACGGCCACCGCACTGGCTCGCCTTCCTGCTCGGTCTCTTCGGCGCGCTCGCCCTGCTGAACGCCGCCACCACCCTCTTCCGCTCACAGCGCATGGAAGCGGCCCTGCACGGCGACGAGGAGCCGCGCATCCGCGCCCTGCTCCAGGCATACGGCGCCGACGACTCCCTCGGCTACTTCGCCACCCGCCGGGACAAGGCCGTCGTCTTCTCGTCCAGCGGCAAGGCCGCCGTCACCTACCGCGTCGAGGTCGGCGTGTGTCTCGCCAGCGGTGACCCGGTGGGCGACCGGGAGGCCTGGCCGCACGCCATCGACGCCTGGCTGGACGTGGCACGCCGCCACGCGTGGGCGCCCGCCGTCATGGGGGCCTCCGAGGAGGGCGCCAAGGCGTACGCCCGCGCGGGGCTCGGCGCGCTGGAACTCGGCGACGAGGCGATCCTGCACGTCGCCGGCTTCGACCTCGACGGCCGGGACATGCGGGTCACCCGGCAGGCCGTGAACCGGGTCAAGCGCACCGGCGCCACCTGCCGCGTCCGCCGCCACGCCGCCCTCAACGACGAGGAGATGGAGGAGATCGTCGACAGGGCCGACGCCTGGCGCGACACCGAGACCGAGCGTGGCTTCTCGATGGCCCTCGACCGGCTGGGCGACCCCGCGGACGGCTGCTGTCTGCTCGTGGAGGCCCTCAGCGCGGACGGCAGGCTTCTCGCGCTGCTCTCCTTCGTCCCCTGGGGCCGGGACGGCATCTCCCTCGACCTGATGCGCCGTGACCGCACCGCGCCCAACGGCGTCATGGAGTTCATGGTCGCCGAGCTGTGCGCCGTGGCGGGCAAGCTCGGCGTACGGCGGATCTCGCTGAACTTCGCGGTCTTCCGCTCGGCCTTCGAGGAAGGCGCCCGCATCGGCGCCGGACCCGTCCTCAGGCTCTGGCGCCGCCTCCTGCTGTTCTTCTCCCGGTGGTGGCAGCTGGAAGCGCTGTACCGCTCCAACGCCAAGTACCACCCCGAGTGGTATCCACGCTTCATCTGCTACGGCGAGACCGCCTCCCTCGCCCGTATCGGACTGGCGTCCGGCATCGCCGAGGGCTTCGTCTCCGTGCCCTCGCTGCGCACGCTGTGGGGCAAGGGACACCGCGCCAACGGCCTCCAGCCCGCGACCACCGAGGGCCTGCCGTCGCTGTCGGCACTCGGCCTGCCCGATGGGGGCGCGACCGCGGCCGCCGACTCGACCGCCGCCCTGCCCGAGCAGTTCCGCATCCGCCACCACAAGCTCGACCGGCTGCGCGCGGACGGCACGGACCCCTACCCCGTCGGCGTCGCCCCGCCCACGCACACGCTCGCCGAGGCCCGCGACGCCCCCGAGGGAGAGCGGCTGACGGTCGCGGGCCGTGTCATGCTCGTCCGCGACTTCGGCGGCATCGTCTTCGTCGTCCTGCGCGACTGGTCCGGTGACCTCCAGATCGCCCTCACCCGCACGCACTCCCGGTCCGCGCTGCAACGGTTCGGCCGGGACGCCGACATCGGCGACCACATCACCGCCACGGGAGAGAAGGGGACCAGCGACAAGGGCGAGCCGACCGTCTTCGTCACCTCCTGGCAGCTCACCGGCAAGTGTCTGCGCCCCCTGCCCCACAAGCGCCATGGCCTGGCCGACCCCGAGGCCAAGGTGCGCCGCCGCCATCTCGACCTGGTCGTGGGCCAGGACGCCCGCGAGATCGTACGGGCACGTTCCACCGTCGTACAGGCCCTGCGGCAGGGGCTGCTCGACCGGGACTTCCTGGAGATCGAGACCCCGATGCTCCAGCAGGTCCACGGCGGCGCGAACGCCCGCCCCTTCACCACCCACATCAACGCCTACGATCTGGACCTCTATCTGCGCATCGCACCCGAGCTGTATCTGAAGCGGCTGTGCGTCGGCGGTCTGGAGAAGGTCTTCGAGCTGGGGCGCACCTTCCGCAACGAAGGCGTCTCCCACAAGCACAACCCCGAGTTCACGATGCTGGAGGCCTACCAGGCCTTCGCGGATTACGACGTCATGCTCGACCTCACCCGGGAACTGATCCAGGGAGCGGCACGGGCCGCCTTCGGCACGCCGGTCGCCCGCCGGAACGGCACCGAGAGCGACATCTCCGGGCCCTGGCCGGTGAAGACGGTGTACGAGGCGATCTCCGAGGCGCTGGGTGAGGCGGTCGACGCCGACACGGACCTCACGTCCCTGCACCGTCACTGCGACCGCACGGGCGTGCCGTACCGGTCGGAGGACGGCCGCGGCGAGATCGTCCTCGAGATGTACGAGCGTCTGGTCGAGGAGAGGACGACGCTGCCCACGTTCTACAAGGACTTCCCGACCGAGGTCTCCCCGCTGACCCGGCAGCACCGCACCGACCCGCGCCTGGCCGAGCGCTGGGACCTGGTCGCCTTCGGTACCGAACTGGGCACCGCGTACTCGGAACTGACCGACCCCGTGGAGCAGCGGCGCCGGCTCACGGAGCAGTCGCTGCTGGCCGCCGGGGGAGACCCCGAGGCGATGGAACTCGACGAGGACTTCCTCGACGCGCTGGAGTACGCGATGCCTCCCACGGGCGGCCTCGGCCTCGGTGTGGACCGCCTGGTCATGTTCCTCACGGGCCTGACGATCCGGGAGACCCTGCCCTTCCCGTTGGTACGCCGCCGGTGACCGACCCGGCCGGCCGAGCTGCCGCGTGCGTCATCGGCTGGGCCCATCGGGGGTTCTGCGCCCCGTCACCGGCTGGGCCCATCGGGTGGTTCTGCGCCGCGTCACCGGTGTTGCGCGGGCGTGACGCCGCTCGTCCGAGTGACTGATGAATCATGAAATCATGAAGAAGGATCAGCTGCCCATCCGGCGCCGGGCGTTGCTCGCCGGTGCCGCCGTCCTGGGCCTGGGCGGAGCGGCGGGTGCGGCCAGGCTGCTCGGCGCCGACGCCCCGGCGCGACGGGTGCGGGGGCCTGCCGGGCTCGCGGGCCCTCAGGCGCGCACCCCGCTGAAGCCGTCCGCCTTCCGGCTGCAGCCCATGGCCGGCTACGGCTCGTCGCGGCACACGCCCGCACCCGTCGCCGTCCGCAGTGAGCCGATCCTGAGCCTGTCCGGACGAGGCAAGACCATGGTGCTGACCTTCGACGACGGCCCGGACCCCCGGTACACCCCCGACGTCCTGCGCATCCTGCGGGAGTACGACGTGCGCGCGGTGTTCTTCGTCTGCGGCGAGATGGCCGTCGACAACAAGGACCTGCTGCGCCGGATGGCCGACGACGGCCATGTCGTCGGCAACCACACCTGGACCCATCCGCTGCTGATCCAGCTGACCCGGTCGGAGATCCGCGCGGAGATGGAGGGCACCTGCGAGGTCATCGAGGACGCCTACGGCGAGGCCCCGCGGTGGTTCCGGGCTCCCTACGGGGCCTGGAACCGGAACGTCTTCCAGCTCGGCGCCGAGCTGGGCATGGAGCCGCTCGCCTGGACGCTGGACTCGCTCGACTGGACGACCCCGCCCCCCGACGCCCCCGACATCGTCGACCGCGTGGAGAACGGCGCCGCCCCGGGTGTCATCCTGCTGTCCCACGACGCCGGCGGCGAGCGCTCGGGGACCGTGGAGGCCCTGGACGCGTATCTGCCGGTCCTTCTGGATGCCGGGTACCAGCTCACCGTGCCCAGCAGGCAGTCCGACTGACTCAGCGCACCGCGACCATACGGGCGAAGACCACCACGTTGCCGCTGTACCCATACCGACTGGAGTAATCTCCCCCGCAGGTGATGACGCGCAGTTCCGGGGCTCCCTTGTTCCCGTAGACGCGGTCGCCGGGGAAGTCGGACTTGTCGAAGACCTCGTTCCCGTAGACCTCGAACACCGCGGTCTTCCCGTCCCGGCGCTCGACCTCGACACGGTTTCCCTTCCTCAGCGAGCCGAGCCCGTAGAAGACGGCAGGCCCCAGGCTGTTGTCGACATGGCCGACGATCACCGCGGTCCCCCGTTCGCCGGGCGAGACCCCGCCGGTGAACCAGCCCGCCAGATTCGGGTCGCCCGGCGGCGGCGCATCCACCCAGCCGGACAGGTCCAGGCCCACGGGCATGACCGGGGCGTCGATCTGGAGCGCCGGGATGCGGACGCGGTCGACCACGGAGTACAGCAGCGGGGCCGGCGCGCCGAGGGAGTCGGCGCCCGGGCCGCCGCGGGCATCGGGCGCCGCCGCGGACGCGGGCTGCGGCGGGCCCGCGGCGAACTCTCCCGAGCCGTTGCGCACGAGGGCGAGGCCCGTCAGCAGGAGCAGCGCCATCACACCCCACGGGGCCCGTTTCCTCGGCCCCCCCTCTCCTTCGGCCGACTCGGACGCAGACATTCGCCTTCCCCTCTCGACGCGGCCGTCGCCGCGCCTCGGATCGGAACGCGCGCCTCACGGCCCTTCGCGCCGGACCCCGAACGGGAGCCGGCGCGGAAGGGCCGTGAGGCGCGCTCAGGACCGGCCGTTGGCGGTACGCCGACGCGACATGTGCCAGGCCGCACCCATCGAGCCCGCGATCAGCACCGCTCCGAGACCGATCTCCTTCGGATCGAAGCCACCGATGCTGCCGCCTACCCCGGCGTGCACGCCGTGCCGCTCGTAACCGGACCGCCCGGAATCGCGGCCGCCGTCGTTGCGACCGCCATCATTGCGGCCCCCCTCGTTGCGACCGCCATCATTGCGGCCCCCCTCGTTGCGGCCGTATCCGTTGCCGTCTCCGTTGCCGATTCCGTTCCCGAGACCGATTCCGTTCCCGAGACCGAATCCGTTGCCGTTCCCGTATCCGTTGCCGTTCCCGTAACCGCCGCCGCCTCCGCCTCCGCCTCCGTTCTCGTGCGCGGCCGCTATCGCCAGATTCCTGTGGCCGAACTCGTGGCCGCACTGGAACGTCACGTCGTAATTGGCCCCGGGCCGGGCGTCCCGGGCGACCGTGGCCTCGCCCGACGCTCGGCCCTTGGGGATGGTGACCGTGTCGAAGGCGCCGGAGAAGACCGTCGCATTGTCGTGGCAGCCGCGTACCGGAAGCGTTATCCGCTCGCCCGGCCCGATCGTCGTCGGTTGCACGTTGTAGTCGAACGCCGTGCGGCTGGTTTCGTGGTCGCCCCTGGCAACGGATGTCGGTGCGGTGCAGGCCAGGGCGGTGCAGCCCAGCAGTGCGACCGAAGCGACGCGTAGCACGCGCATGAAGAGCCTCCAGGTCCCCGAGGAGCTTGCTGCGGACCTTTTCCGCCTGCCAGAAATGCACCTCGATGACCGAAATGTAAAGAATGTGCGTGCGTGGGCGCGATCGCAGTCGCGCGATCGGGGCACACGGCTGCGCCGAACGGGGGACGGACACGGCTCGTGTCCGTCCCCCGTTCGGCCGGAGGACGGTGAGGGCCCGTCACCCGTGCAGATGCGGGAACAGCGCCAGGAACGGTTCCGTGGAGGCCGTGATTCCCCGGCTGTAGGGCGCGTCGAAGTCCCAGATCAAGAAGAGCAGGAAGGCGATCAGCGCGGAGAAGAGCCCGGCGAGGACCAGCTCGCGCGGGGTACGCCGGATCTGCAGCGCGAACACCATCCCAATGGTGACGACCGCCCCCGCGATCAGCCCGAACCACACCACCGGCGGCATGGTCGGCCCCGTCGAGTCGGCGCGGGCGGCCCGCGCCGTGTCGGCCGCGGCCACCTGGTCGAGCAGCGGCTGGTACGACTGGGCCTGGAAGTCCGTCTTCGGCTGGTAGTCGGTGACATCCGCACGGATCCGCTCGAGCAGTGCGTCACCGCGGACGGTCACCTTGCCGTGATCGGTCATGGTCTTCCACTCGGTGGTGACGACATGGCCGACATATGCGTTGACGTCGGCACGGACGCGGTCGCGGACGTCTGCCGGATAGACGCGTACCCGCTCCGAGATCTCGTGCAGCGCCTGCGCCTCGGCCTTGACGTGATCCTGAGCCGCGCTGCGGGCCTCCCAGACCCCCGCGATGGCCAGGCCCAGCACGATGGCGTACACCACGCCGATCCACATCGTCATGTACTCGATCACGTCCGGGGTCTCGGACGGATCCTCGTCCGCGGCGGCCCTCCGATGCCGTACGAGGGTCACCACGATCACGACGGCGCAGGCAGCCGCCATCGCGAGGGCGAGAACAAGCCATTCCGACAAGAGGTGCCTCCAGGGGTCAGCGGGGACGCAGCGCGGCGATGGCGAACACCGCGGGTGCGGCGATGAGCAGGGTGAACGTGAGCGGCGACGGGCCGTCGTGGGGTGGCCGGGGGCGGGACACCGCGTGGTACGGCGGATAGTGCACCGGACTGGCCGAGGGATGCGGGCTCGGTGTGGGTGAGGTGGTCGGGGCCGGCGTCGGGGAGGGAGCGACGGCCGCCTCGGGGGCCGGCCGGGGGTGCGGTGCCACGGTGTGGGGTGGCGGGGGCGGCGGCACGGGCTTGGGCGGGGGG
>NZ_LBMW01000064.1 GCF_026168105.1 Streptomyces hygroscopicus | reverse complement strand
CTCGGCGAAGAAACGGGTGGTGACGACGAGGACGGGCGCGCCGGCGGTGCGCGGCCCGGTGACGTCGCGCGCGAGGCGTTGCGGGCCGCGCGGCAAGAAGCGGAACGGGAGCGAACGGAGGGTGTGGGCAAGGGAGCCGGGAGAGCCGATGGCCGGAGCCGGTCCGCCTCCCCGGGTGCGTCCACGATCACGGGGCCGGACGCCGCTCGTCCTCGTGCGGACAACCGGGCCCATGCGCGCGGCGCCGGCGCCCGCGAGATGCGGGAGTTGCTCGCCGGTGCCTTCGCGCTGCCGCCGTCGGTGACACCGCAGGGAGAGGTCCCGGCCATCGTGCGGGACATCGGCGGCCCCGGGAAGGACAGCCCCGCGCCGAAGTCGCGCGAGGTCGAGGGCCCGTCCTCGCCGCCCCGCCGGGAACAGCCGGAGCAGCCCCCGGGGCCCGGCCACGAGCCGTCCACCGAGCCCCCGGCCGCCACCCGTTACCCGCGCTCCATGGCGGCCCCGGGCCGGGACGGCGAGCTGCGGCGCACGTTCGCCGCGCTGCCCGCACGCCCGGCCGGGGAGGCCGACCGGTTCGCAGGGACGTGGTGGGGCAACGCCTGGGTCGCCGCACTGGAGGAAGGGGCCCTGGACGCGGCACGGCTTGCACGGGGGAGGAGATACGCGGACCGGGGGAACGTGGACGCCATCACGGTCACGCCCGGGCTCGTCCTTGCGTACGTACAGGGGAGCCGTCCGCGCCCGTACCGCGTACAGGTGCGGCTGCGGACGTTCGCGGACGACGAGTGGGACCGCTTTCTGGACGCCGCCGCCGAGCGGCCCGGGCACATCGCCGCCCTGCTGGACAAGCAGGTGCCGCAGTCCCTCGCCGAGTGCGGCGTCCGGTTGCTCCCTGGACCCGGCGACCTCGAACCGCACTGCGGCTGCCCCGACTTCGGCCACCCCTGCAAGCACGCGGCCGCCGTCTGCTACCAGACCGCGCGCCTGCTCGACCGGGACCCCTTCGTACTGTTCCTGCTGCGCGGACGCGGCGAACGGGAGCTCCTTGACGCGCTGTCCCGTCGCAATGCGGCACGCGCGGCCCGCGTCGCCCGGGAGCAGAATCCCGCACCCGTCCCCGGTCTGCGTGCCCGGGACGCGGTGGCCCGCGGTGCGCTGCCGCCGCTCCCGGCTCCGCTGCCGCCGCCCGCCCATCCCGAGCAGCCGCCGGTCTGTCCTGGGGCGCCGGGCGGTCCGGACCCGTTCGCGCTGGACCAGTTGGCCACCGACGCGGCCGCCCGCGCGCACGCCCTGCTGACCACGGGCGAGGATCCGGTCGCGGAGCTGACACTGTGGCAGGACGCGGTCCGGCTGGCCGCCGCCCGCCCCGGTTCGGGGCTCACCGCGGGAACCCGGGCGCTGTACTCCTCGCTGGCCGCCGCCACCGGGCGCACCCCCGCCGATCTGGCGCAGGCGGTCGCCGCATGGAGGCAGGGCGGGCGCGAGGCACTCGCCGCCCTGGAGGAGCCCTGGGACCCGCCGGCGGGCCGCTTCGACCGCGCGCGTCCCCTGCTTCTGGCCGCGGACCTGCCCGCGTTCCGTCCGTGGCGCAACCGCCTCACCCACCCCGCCGGGCACGCCCAGCTCCGCCTCGGCCGGGACGGCCTGTGGTACGCGTACGAGTCGGAACCGGGCCGTGAGGACTGGTGGCCCCGGGGCACTCCCGACCCGGACCCGGTCGGCGCCCTGACGGGGCTGGGGGTGTTGGGGGAGGGATGAGCCGAAAGGCGTGAGTCCTCCGTGAGGGGGGAGGTCCCACGCCGTGACGGCTGGGTGCGTCGGAGCGCGATTCGGCGCTCGGTGGCATCGGGGGCGTACATGTAGTGCGTGCGCGCCCCTGGTGTGACCAGCCGCACCCGGCCGGGCACCACCGTGCCCGGAGACGAGGGCTGCCTGTTCGGCGCCGTGGCAGGCCGTCCGGTGAACACGGTGTGAGGGTCCTCCGGTGGTGGTGAGGGTCTTTGTGTGATGTGCGGGAGGCGCGTGTGCGGACCGGGGGCCCCGGGGACAGGGCGGCAGATCCGGACGTTAGCTTGGTGCGGTGAGTGAGACGACGACTCCTGCCCTGCAGTACCGCTTCGACGGCCCGGAAGACGCCCCGGTCCTCATCCTCGGACCCTCGCTCGGCACCACCTGGCACATGTGGGACCGGCAGGTTCCGGAGCTTGCCAAGCAGTGGCGGGTCTTCCGGTTCGACCTCCCCGGACACGGCGGCGCCCCCGCGCATCCGGCGGGGTCCGTCGCCGACCTCACCGCCCGGCTGCTCGCCACCCTCGACGGACTGGGAGTGCAGCGCTTCGGGTACGCGGGCTGCGCGCTCGGCGGCGCCGTCGGTGCCGAGCTGGCGCTGCGCCACCCCGAGCGCCTCGCCTCGCTCGCCCTGATCGCCGCCTCGCCCCGCTTCGGCACGGCCGACGAGTTCCGCCAGCGCGGTGTGATCGTCAGGACGAACGGTCTCGACCCGATCGCCCGGACGTCCCCGGAGCGCTGGTTCACCGGAGGGTTCGCTGCCGCCCAGCCCGCGATCACCGAGTGGGCCGTGCAGATGGTGCGCACCACCGACCCCGGCTGCTACATCGCCGCCTGCGAGGCGCTGGCCGCCTTCGACGTCCGGGCCGAGCTCGGCCGCATCGGTGTACCGACCCTGGTCCTGGTCGGCTCCGACGACCAGGTCACCGGGCCTGCCGAGGCACGCACCCTGGTCGCCGGCATACCGGACGCCCGGCTCGCGGTCGTCCCCGGCGCCTCCCACCTGGTGCCCGTCGAGCAGCCCGCCGCGGTCACGGATCTGCTCGTCCGTCACTTCTCCACCGCGTGGCAGCCCGCGTTCGACGCGACCGGTCAGATGGCGGCGATCGTGGCACCTCCGGTGAAGCCGGTGCTGGCCGCACCGCCGCCGCCCATCGCGCCCGTGGCCGAGATCGCCCCGGCCGTCGTCCCGGCCGAGCCGGCGGGCCGACCAGACCCGTACGACGTGGGCATCAAGATCCGCCGAGAGGTGCTCGGCGACGCGCACGTCGACCGGGCGCTGGCGACGGCGGACGACTTCTCCGGGGACTTCCAGGAGTTCGTCACCCGGTACGCATGGGGCGAGATCTGGGACCGGCCCGGACTGGACCGGCGCATGCGCAGCTGTGTCACCCTCACCGCGCTGGTCGCGGGCGGCCATCTGGAGGAGCTCGCCTTCCACACCCGGGCGGCCCTGCGCAACGGACTGACCCCCGCAGAGATCAAGGAAGTGCTGCTCCATGCGGCGGTCTACTGCGGTGTGCCGGCCGCGAACAGCGCGTTCAAGGTGGCGCAGCAGATCATCCGTGAGGAGACCACCCCTCAGGAATGATCGTCAGCCGGGCACCGGGAGGACCACGCCGAGCGGGCCCGGGGTGCGCGGACGGAGGGCAGGATGGACCCATGAAGCTCACGAAGAAGTCGCACGCCTGCATCCGGCTGGAGAAGGACGGACGCACGCTCGTCATCGATCCGGGCACCTTCAGCGAGGAGGACGCCGCGGTCGGCGCGGACGCCATCCTGGTCACGCACGAGCACCTCGACCACTTCAACGAGGAGCGGCTGAGGGCCGGCATGGAGGCCAACCCGGGCGCCGAGATCTGGACCCTCGCGTCCGTCGCCGAGAAGGTCTCGACGGCGTTCCCGGGCCGTGTGCACACCGTCGGCCATGGCGACACCTTCACCGCCGCGGGCTTCGACGTCCAGGTGCACGGCGAACTGCACGCCGTGATCCACCCGGACATCCCGCGCATCACGAACGTCGGCTATCTGATCGACGGTGGCAAGGTCTTCCACCCCGGCGACGCGCTCACCGTCCCGGCCCACCCCGTCGAGACTCTGATGCTTCCGGTGATGGCGCCCTGGAACAAGATCGCCGAGGTCATCGACTACGTCCGCGAGGTCAAGCCGCAGCGCGCCTACGACATCCACGACGCGCTCCTGACGGACCTCGCCCGCCCGATCTACGACAACCAGATCGGCGCGCTGGGCGGCGCCGAGCACCTGAGGCTGACGCCGGGGGCGTCGGCGGAGGTCTGAAGCCACTTGATCCGGGTGAGGTTCCGAAGCCACCGAATCCGGTTGAGGGCGGGCCGGGCGCGGTTGCGTGCAGGGCCCGGCCGCGTTGTCACAGCCGCCGGGTAGGTTGTGAGGCATGCGCATCGCGACCTGGAACGTGAACTCGATCACCGCCCGCCTCCCGAGGCTCCTGGCCTGGCTGGAGAGCAGCGGCACGGATGTGCTGTGCCTCCAGGAAGCCAAGGTCGCCGAGGAGCAGTTCCCCTACGACCAGCTGCGTGACCTGGGCTATGAGGCGGCGGTCCACGCCACCGGCCGTTGGAACGGCGTGGCGGTGCTCTCCCGCGTCGGTCTGGACGACGTGGTGAAGGGCCTGCCCGGCGACCCCGGTTACGAGGGCGTCGAGGAGCCCCGCGCCCTCTCCGCCACCTGCGGCCCGGTCCGCGTCTGGTCGGTGTACGTGCCGAACGGCCGCGAGGTGGAGCACGCGCACTACGCGTACAAGCTCCAGTGGTTCGAGGCCCTGAAGACGGCCGTGGCGGGCGACGCGGGGGGCAGCCGCCCGTTCGCGGTGATGGGTGACTACAACGTGGCGCCGACGGACGACGACGTCTACGACGTGGCGGTCTTCGAAGGCCTCACCCATGTCACCCCGGCCGAGCGCGCCGCCCTCGCCGCGCTGCGGGAGACGGGCCTCACGGACGTCGTCCCGCGCCCGCTCAAGTACGACCACCCCTTCACGTACTGGGACTACCGCCAGCTCTGCTTCCCCAAGAACCGCGGCATGCGCATCGACCTGGTGTACGGCAACGAGCCGTTCGCGAAGGCGGTCAAGGACGCATACGTCGACCGGGAGGAGCGCAAGGGCAAGGGCGCCTCGGACCATGCGCCGGTGGTGGTGGACGTGGAGGTGTAGGGAGGCGCCGCAGACCTGTGCCCGGGCACGGTCGTCGTGCGCACGGTCCCGGTGCGGGTCATCCCCTTTCGCACCCATATGTCACTAATACGGCTAGTGCCCGAAATGTGCGTGTCGCGTAGGGTGTGAGTGTTCGTCTGGATAGTTTGCGGCACCTGCGACACAGCTGGGAGCGAGTAGGGCGGGCTGGGCATGGTGGTCGAACCGCTGATCGAACTTGACGGCGTGAACAAGTGGTACGGCGACCTGCACGTCCTGAGGGACATCGACCTCACGGTCGGCCAGGGAGAGGTGGTCGTGGTCATCGGCCCATCGGGCTCCGGCAAGTCCACGCTCTGCAGGACGATCAACCGGCTCGAGACCATCCAGTCGGGCACGATCAAGCTCGACGGCCGGCCGCTGCCCGAGGAGGGCAGGGCCCTCGCCCGCCTCCGCGCCGATGTGGGCATGGTCTTCCAGTCCTTCAACCTCTTCGCCCACAAGACCGTCCTCGCGAACGTCTCGCTCGCCCCGGTCAAGGTCCGCGGGCACAGGAGGGAGCAGGCCGACCGGCGCTCCCTCGAACTTCTCGACCGCGTCGGCCTCGCCTCCCAGGCGTCCAAGTACCCGGCGCAGCTCTCCGGCGGCCAGCAGCAGCGCGTGGCCATCGCCCGCGCCCTCGCCATGGAGCCCAAGGCGCTCCTGTTCGACGAGCCGACCTCCGCCCTCGACCCCGAAATGATCAACGAGGTTCTCGAGGTCATGCGTCAGCTCGCCAGGGACGGCATGACCATGGTCGTCGTCACCCATGAGATGGGCTTCGCGCGGGCCTCCGCCAACCGCGTCGCCTTCATGGCGGACGGCCGCATCGTCGAGGACCGCACACCCGAGGAGTTCTTCACCAATCCGCGCAGCGACCGCGCCAAGGACTTCCTCTCCAAGATCCTCAAGCACTGACCGGGGGAGTGCGACCATGATCCGTACCGCGCGCGTGTGCCTTGCCCTGGTGGTGTTCGCGGCGCCGGCGGCGGCCGCCTGTGGCAAGGAGGGCAGCCCGCCCGTCAAGGGACCGGCCGCCGACAGGCTCCCCGAGTACCGGGTGGCGCAGGGGTTCCGGCTCCCTGACTCGCCGACCTGGAAGCGGGCCGAGAAGCGGGGCTACTTCGTCGTCGGCGCCAAGGAGGACCAGCCCTACCTCGGCCAGCGGGACCCGGCCACCGGGACCTACTCCGGGTTCGACATCGAGATCGCGAAGATGATGTCCGCCTCGCTCGGACTCGCCCCCGGCACGGTCCACTTCAGGACCATCGCATCCGCGAACCGCGAAACCGCCCTGCAGAACGGGCAGATCGACTACTACGTCGGCACCTACACCATCAACGCGATGCGCAAGAAGCTCGTCGGCTTCGCCGGGCCGTACTACATGGCCGGGCAGTCCCTGCTGGTTCGCCGGAACGAGCACGGCATCAACGGCCCCCAGGACCTCGACGGCAAACGCGTGTGCTCGGCGGCCGGCTCGACCCCGTACCAGCGCATCCAGCGGGAGTACCCGAAGGCGGTCCTCGTCGCGTACGACACCTACTCCGTCTGCGTGGACAACCTGCTCACGTATCAGGTCGACGCCGTCACCACCGACGACGCCATCCTCATCGGCTACGCGGCGAAGGCACCCCGAGAACTCGAGGTCGTCGGCAGACCCTTCTCGAAGGAGCCGTACGGCATCGGCGTTCCGCGCGGCGACAACGCCCTCAGGTTCGCACTCGACGACGCGCTGGAGGCACGCGAGAAGAACGGCGACTGGAAGAAGGCGTACGAGGCGACCCTCGGTCTGTCCGGCGTGCCCGCGCCCACCCCGCCCGCGATCGACCGCTATCCCGCGAGCTGAGGCACTCGTGAACGTACTGACAGAAAACTTCTCCACCTTCGCCAAGGGGTTTCTCGGCACCGTCCAGCTCACCGTCTACTCCTCCGCGCTGGCCCTCGCGCTCGGCTTCGTGATGGCCTCCTTCCGGGTCGCGCCCGTGCGGTCCCTGCGGGCATTCGGGACCGCCTGGGTGACGGTCCTGCGCAACACCCCGCTCACCCTGCTGTTCTTCGCGGTGCTGCTCGGACTGCCACGCTTCGGGCTCGTCCTGCCCTTCACCGTCTTCGCCGTCCTGGCGCTCGGCTGCTACACCTCGGCGTTCATCTGCGAGGCGCTGCGGTCCGGCATCAACACCGTGCCCACGGGCCAGGGCGAGGCCGCCCGCAGTCTCGGCATGACCTTCGGGCAGACCCTGTCGCAGGTCGTGCTGCCGCAGGCGTTCCGCTCGGTCATCGCGCCGATCGGCTCGATCCTGATCGCGCTCGCCAAGAATTCGGCGATCGCGGGCGCGTTCAGCGTGACCGAACTGCTCGGCACGTACCGGATCATGAGCGAGCTGGGCTACAACATCATCTGGACGTTCGTCTGGATCGCCGTCGGCTATCTGATCATCACCGGAGCCATCAGCGCGGTCTTCAACCTCCTCGAGCGTCGCACGGGAGCCGCCCGATGACCGCCAGGACCGTCGGGGCCACGGCTCTCTACGACATCCCGGGGCCCAAAGCCCGGCAGCGGCACCGCACCTACGGCCTCGTCTCCACCGTCGTCCTGCTCGGCCTGGTCGCCTGGATCGTCCATCTCCTCTTCCACACCGGGCAGTTCACCTACACGAAGTGGATGCCCTTCGAGTACAAGGGAATCCAGGAGCTGCTGCTGCGCGGCCTCGGCAACACGCTCAAGGCCTTCGCGATGGCTGCGGTGCTCTCGCTGACGCTGGGCGGCGTCCTCGCCACCGGACGGCTCTCCGAACACGCCCCGGTGCGCTGGCTGTCGACGCTCGTCGTCGAGTTCTTCCGGGCCATGCCCCTGCTGGTGATGATCTTCTTCATCTTCGTGGCGCTCAAGGTGCAACCGCTGCCCGCGCTGGTCGCGGGCCTCACGCTCTACAACGGCTCGGTGCTCGCCGAGGTGTTCCGCTCGGGCGTCAACTCCGTGGAACGCGGTCAGAAGGAGGCCGCGTATGCACTTGGCATGCGCAAGACCCAGGTCATGTCGCACGTCCTCGTCCCACAGGCGGTACGGGCCATGCTGCCCGCCATCATCAGCCAGTTGGTGGTGGCCCTCAAGGACACCTCGCTCGGCTATCTGATCACCTATGAGGAGTTCCTCCACGCCGGAAAGCTCATCGCGTCCAACCTCGACTACGATTTGCCGTTCATCCCGGTGGTGATGGTGATCTCACCGATCTACATCGGGATGTGCATGCTGCTCTCCTGGTGCGCCCAGCGGGCGTCCCGGTGGGAGCAGCGCAGCCCCAAGACCCGGGCGGTGGACGTCGCGGCGGCCGAGCCGGGGACACTGCTGCCGGGTGGGGCTCCCCCCACGGCCCCGGAACCGTAGGGGGAGGGGAACGGCAGTCACAGGGCCAGGCCCGGCCGGCGGCAGCCGGAGATCACTGTTCGCGCAGCGGAACGGATACGTAGGACGGATCTTCCGCGGGCGAGGAGAAGGTCAGCTGCGCGCCGGACGGGTTGTGCTCGAGGTAGAGCGGGTCGACCGTGTCGACGACCAGGGCGAGCCGGTGCCCGGCCGGGACGTCGTAGGCCGTGGAGAACAGGTCCAGGTCCACGCCGAACGGCTTGCCGGGCGTCCGGCCGTACCAGGTGTACGGCGCGTTGCTGACCAGCTTGCCGACGCCGAGCGGGCCCACGTCGTACAGGTAGGCGACGAAGGTGCCGTTCTCCTTGGTGCCCGTGACGGTGGTGTGCAGCTTCCCCGTGCCGCGGATGCGCTGGGCGGTGGCGTACTTCTCCGACTGCCAGACGGCGGCCCAGCGGCGGGGGAGCAGGGGGATCCACGCCATCGGCGGGACCTGGGCCACCTGGTCGAGGATGCTGGAGAGGAAGACGACCCCGCCGTCCGCGCCCGAGTCGACATTCGCGTGAATCGTGGTGGTGCCGGCGAGGTCGACCTTCCTGCTGGTCGCGGCCACCGACTTCCAGTCCGGATAGCCCTCGTAGCCGCCCCCGGAGCGGGACTTGAGCTGCACCGGCTGCTCCCGGTCGATGCCGTTGTCCTGGCCCCTGAGGTAGTGGTCGAACCACCGCTCGGTGTCGGTCCACACGTCGTTGGGCACACCGAACAGCCCGGGCAGCTCGGGTGTGGCATGGTCACCGGGCCGGAGCTCGAGTCTCTTCGGGCCCGTCAGCTTCTCGTAGAAGTCGGTGTACGAGTTGGCCGGGAAGACCGTGTCGCCCCACGCGTTGGCGAGCATGATCGCCGCGCCGTTCCGGTTGATCCGGTCGAGGTAGGTCGCGGCGGACCGCTTCTTCCCCCAGGCGATGAGGTCCTGCTCCTTGGCCAGGTTGCCGGCGTAGAAGTCGTTGAACACCTGCCGGACTTCGGGGCTCTCGCGTCCGGTGAGCGTCGCCGCACCGTCCAGTACGGCGGCCGCCTCGACGTGCTGGGTGCGGCCGGAGTAGATGGAGCCGATCAGATCCGCCCAGCCGCTCAGCGAGGCAACCGCCTTGACCCGGTTGTCGTGCGCGGCGGCGAGCAGACTGATGCCGGCGCCGTAGGAGACGCCCGCCATGCCGATGTGCCGTGCGTCGGCGGGGGTGTGGGCGAGCGCCCAGTCGATGACCTTGGAGGCGTCGGCTATGTCCGGCGGTCCCGCCACTTCTATCTGGCCGCCGGACTGCCAGAAGCCGCGTACGTTGTAGGAGACCACGACGTAGCCGGTGTCCGCGAGTTTGCGAGCCTGGACGAGGTACTCGGCCTGTGGGAAGCCCCAACTCGTCGGGAGCACGACGAGCGGATAGCGGCGGGTGCCGTCGTCGCCCTGAGGCGTGACGACGTTCGCCTTGAGGACCGTGCCCCCGTCACCGGTGATGTCGACAAACCGGATGCCGCCCCCGTCGGCCTGCGCGGTGGGGGCGAGTCCGAGGGCGCTGCCGGCGATCAGCGTCGCCGAGACGGCACCCACGGCGGTCGTACGCAGGGCCTTGCGGTGGTGTCCCACGGGTCACTCCTCCTGTGAACGGTGCAAAGTGACCCGACGGTAACCTCCGGCCCTTACCAGAGGTAACCCATCAGTAAGTTACGTGCGAGTAAAGGTTGTTGACGCCTCATGAACCTAGGCGGCCCGGTGGGAGTTGCGGGCAGCGGTCGCCGGGGCGGAAGCCTGTGCGGCCCGGGTGACGTCCCCCACCAGTTCCACCACATCCGGTCCGTACGCCTGCGAGTTGACCACCTTCAGCAGCAGCACGAAGGACCCGGCGCCGTACTTGCGTGCGAGACGCTCGTGGTGGCGCGCGAGATAGCGGGTCGCCGCCTGGTTGGTGATCGCGCGCTGGCCGCAGAAGAGGAACACGGGCCGCGCGCCGTTCCCCAGGTCCGCCGTGAGCCGGGCAAGGATCACGTACTCGGCCCTGCCGGACTCCAGCCGGTACAGCTCGCCGCCGATCCGGAAGGCCGTGCGGTCAGGGCCGGGTTCTGGGTCGGTGTTCACCTGTATGCCGGGCAGCAGGGAGTGGAGGTGTGCCGCCATGCGGCGGTTGGAGGCAGGGCCTCCCACACAGAACTCCGTGCGCTCCCCGAAGCCCTGCTGGGCCGCGTCGTGGGCTACGACCTGGGCGTTCGCGCCGCAGTCCTTGATGAGGGCGGCGAGTTCCAGCAGCGCGAACACATCGTGCCGCATCACCGTCAGTTCCGGGCCGCCCGCCTCACGGTTCACCACCAGCAGCGACTCGGAGTTGTCGGGCAGTCCGAAGAATGCCTGCTTGCGGCGGAGTTTCCGCTTCCACAGGTAGGTACGGGCGAGCCAGCCGAGCGCGGCACTGATGCCGGCCGCGACCACCCCTAGGACGATATTGCGCACGTCGTCGTTCATGGGCGCGCATGCTAGCGGGCCGGACCGACCGGTGTTCGATGGGACTGACGGGATCATGGCAATGCGGTTACGCTGCGCTGACGGTCGTCGACTGGAGGTACGAATGCGTCGCCCTGTCGCGCGGAATCTGGCGGTGTTGGCGGTCTCGGCCGCCGTGGTGTCGGTGGGAGCGGCGGCGCCGCCGTCGTCCGCACCGCCACGGCAGAAGGTGCCCTTGGCCGTCGGTTACGGCGGAGCCGTGGCGAGCGTCGACGCGGACGCGTCCGCCGCCGGCATCGAGGTCCTGAAGAAGGGCGGCAACGCCGTGGACGCGGCCGTCGCCACGGCCGCCGCGCTCGGCGTCACCGAGCCCTACTCGGCGGGCATCGGCGGGGGCGGCTACTTCGTCTACTACGACGCCAAGTCCCGTACCGTGCACACGATCGACGGCCGCGAGACGGCCCCGCTGACCGCGGACTCCCACCTCTTCGAGGAGAACGGCAAGCCGCTCGCCTTCGCCGACGCCGTCAGCAGCGGGCTGAGCGTCGGCACTCCGGGCACACCCGCCACCTGGCAGAAGGCGCTGGGCGAGTGGGGCACGAAGCGGCTCGGTACGGTTCTGAGGCCGGCCGAGCGGATAGCGCGCCAAGGGTTCACCGTCGACGACACCTTCCGCTCGCAGACCGCGTCCAACGAGACCCGCTTCCGGTACTTCCCGGACACGGCCAAGCTGTTCCTGCCGAACGGCGGGCCGCCCGCCGTCGGCTCCACCTTCAAGAACCCCGATCTGGCCCGCACCTACGAGGAACTGGGTCGCAAGGGCATCGGCACGATCTACCACGGCGACCTCGGCAAGGACATCGTCGCCACCGTGGACAAGCCGCCGGTGGACCCGGCCTCGGGCTGGAACGCCCGCCCGGGCAAGCTGTCGGCGCAGGACCTCGCGGCGTACCGGGCGAAGCCCCAGGCGCCCACCAGGACGTCGTACCGCGGTCTCGACGTCTACTCGATCGCGCCGTCCTCCTCCGGCGGCACCACGGTCGGCGAGGCGCTCAACATCCTGGAGCGGACCGACCTTTCGAAGGCGAGCGAGGTGCAGTACCTGCACCACTTCATCGAGGCGAGCCGCATCGCGTTCGCGGACCGCGGGCGCTGGGTCGGCGACCCCGCCTTCGAGGACGTGCCGACCAAGCAGCTGCTCGCGCAGCGGTACGCCGACTCCCGCGCCTGCCTGATCAAGGACAACGCGGTGCTCACCAGCCCGCTCGCGCCCGGTGACCCGCGCCACCCGGCGGCCTGCGCGACCGGGGGCACGGCGGCCCCGACGACGTACGAGGGCGAGAACACCACGCACCTCACGGTTGCCGACAAGTGGGGCGACGTCGTCTCCTACACCCTCACCATCGAGCAGACGGGCGGCAGCGGCATCACCGTCCCGGGCCGGGGTTTCCTCCTCAACAACGAGCTGACGGACTTCTCCTTCACGCCCGCCAACCCGGCCGTCCACGACCCGAACCTGCCCGGTCCGGGCAAGCGTCCGCGCTCCTCGATCTCGCCGACGATCGTGCTCGACAACCAGGGCAGGCCGGTGGTCGCGCTCGGTTCGCCCGGTGGCGCCACCATCATCACCACCGTGCTCCAGACCCTCACCGAGTTCCTCGACCGGCACCTGCCGCTCGTCGACGCGATCGCCGCCCCGCGCGCCAGCCAGCGCAACGCGGCGCGGACGGAACTCGAACCCGGCCTCTACAACGGCGATCTGCGCAGTCGACTCGAGGCCATCGGGCACTCGTTCACGCCGAACCCGGAGATCGGCGCGGCCACCGGAGTGCAGCGGCTGCCGGGCGGCAAGTGGCTGGCCGCGGCGGAGACGGTGCGGCGCGGCGGCGGGTCCGCGATGGTGGTGGACCCGGCGCCGTAACGTCCGCGCTGCTCACTCGGGGCGGGCGGCCCCGTCCCCTTCGGGACGGGCCGTCTCGCCGCCCTGCACGGCGGGGGGCGCGGTGTCCGCGCCCGGGTGCGTGGGGGGTGCGGTGTCCCCGTCCGGGCGCGTGGCAGCGGCGGCATCCGTGCCCGATCGGGTGGGAGCGGCAGGCTGAGCACCCTCTTCCGCGGGAGCGGCGGCGGCCTCGGCATCCGTCTGCGGGGCGGGCGGCTGCGCAAGGAAGGCGAGCTGTCCGTCCTCCACGTCCACCACGACCCGGCCGCCCCGCTCGATCCGGCCGTCCAGGAGCAGCCGCGAGAGCCGGTTGTCGACCTCCCGCTGGATGGTGCGGCGCAGCGGCCGGGCGCCGTACTCCGGCTGGAAGCCGCGCTGCGCCAGCCAGTCGACGGCCCGCTCGGTGAACTCGACGCCGATGTCCTGGGCGTGCAGGCGGCGCCGCGTCTTGTCGAGCATCAGATCGGTGATGCGCCGCAGTTGCTCCGCTGTCAGCTGCCGGAAGATCACGATCTCGTCGATGCGGTTGAGGAACTCGGGCCGGAAGTGCTCCCGCAGCGGACGCAGGACCTGCTCGCGCCGCGCCTCCTCGTCGGCCTCGGTGCCGCCCGTGCCGAACCCTATCCCCGCGCCCCGCCTGGTGATCATTTCAGAGCCGAGGTTGCTCGTCATCACGATGACCGTGTTGGTGAAGTCGACCGTGCGGCCCCCGGCGTCGGTGAGCCGGCCGTCGTCGAGGACCTGGAGCAGGATGTTGAAGACGTCGGGGTGCGCCTTCTCGATCTCGTCGAGCAGCAGCAGCGAGTACGGGTGCCGCCGTACGACCTCGGTGAGCTGGCCGGCCTCCTCGTGGCCGACGTACCCGGGCGGGGCGCCCACCAGCCGGCTGACGGTGTGCCGCTCCTGGTACTCGCTCATGTCGAGGCGGACCATGCGCTCCTCGCTGCCGAACAAGTCCTCGGCGAGCGCGCGGGCCAGCTCCGTCTTGCCGACACCGGTCGGACCGAGGAAGAGGAAGCTGCCGATCGGCCTTTCGGGGCTGGAGAGTCCGGCGCGTGAACGCACCACCGCGTCGGCGACCACGCTGACGGCCTGGTCCTGCCCGATGACCCGCTGGTGCAGATGTTCCTCCAGGGCCAGCAGCCGTTGCTTCTCCTCCTCGGTGAGCCGGCTCACCGGGATGCCCGTCAGCCGGGAGACCACCTCGGCGACGGCCTCGGCGGTGACCTCCAGATGCTGTCCCTCGTCGGCCTCGGTGTCGCCGGAGGCCTCCTCGATCTTCTGCTTCAGCTCGCCGATCCGGTCGCGCAGCTGTGTGGCGTGCTCGTACTGCTCGTCGGCCACCGCCTGGTCCTTGTCCCGGGTCAGCTGCTCCACCTCGCGCTCCATGGCCCGTACGTCCGTGCCCTTCGTCCGGGCGCGCAGCCGCACCCGGGCGCCGGCCTGGTCGATCAGGTCGATGGCCTTGTCCGGCAGATGGCGGTCGGTGAGATAGCGGTCGGACAGCTCCACCGCCGCGATCAGTGCCTCGTCCGTGTAGCGGACCTGGTGGTGGGCCTCGTAGCGGTCGCGCAGCCCGCGCAGGATCTCGATGGCGTCCGCGACGGTCGGCTCGGGCACCAGGATCGGCTGGAAGCGGCGGGCCAGCGCCGCGTCCTTCTCGATGCGGCGGTACTCCTCCAGCGTGGTGGCGCCCACGATGTGCAGTTCGCCGCGGGCCAGGGCGGGCTTGAGGATGTTTCCCGCGTCCATGGACCCGCCCTCCGCGCCGCCGCCACCGGCGCCCACGACGGTGTGCAGCTCGTCGATGAAGACGATCAGCTCGTCCGAGTGCGCGCGGATCTCTCCCACGATGTTGTTGAGGCGCTCCTCGAAGTCGCCCCGGTAGCGGGTACCGGCGACCACACCGGTCAGATCCAGGGCGACGACCCGGCGGCCGAGGAGGATGTCCGGCACGTCGCCGTCGGTGATGCGCTGGGCGAGCCCCTCGACGATGGCGGTCTTGCCGACGCCCGCATCGCCGATGAGGACCGGGTTGTTCTTGCCGCGTCGGGAAAGCACCTCGATGGTCTGCTCGATCTCTTCGTCCCGCCCGATCACGGGGTCGATACGGCCCTGCCGCGCGAGGTCGGTGAGATCCCGGCTGTACTTGTCCAGGGTGGGGGTCCTGCTGGGGCGCGGCCGTTCCGGGCGCGCCTGCGCGGCCTCCGCGGCCTCCGGCGGCGGGGACGGGGGCGCGTAGTGCGCGGAGTGCAGGATGTGCCCGGCGGCGGAGTCGGGGTTCGCGGCCAGGGCGCTGAGCACATGCTCGGGGCCGATGTAGCCGGCACCGCTCGCCCGGGCCAGTTCGTGCGCGTCCAGCAGGGCGCGTTTGACTGCGGGTGTCAGGGAGAGCGCGGTGGGCGGAGGCGTATCGCCCGAGCCCGGCCGGGCCGGGCCGGAGCGCTGGTCGATCTCCGTCGCCAGCGAGTCGGGGTCCGCCCCGGCGCGGCTCAGCAGACTCCGGGTCGGTTCGGTGGCGAGCGCGGCGCGCAGCAGGTGCTGGGTGTCGAGGTCGCGGCTGCCGTGCTCGGCGGCGTACTGCGCTGCCCCGACGACCAGCTGCCGGGCGGGCTCGCTCAGCATCCGGCCGAGGTCGATCTGCCGGGGACCGGGACGCTGTCCGCCGAAGATACGTGCGAAGAACTCTGCGAAGGGGTCCGAGCCGTAGCCCTGCGGACCGTTGAACCCGCTGGTCATGGCCATCCGTTCCGGCGCCCCGGCGGGGTCCGGGACACACTCGTTGATCGACGTGCCGGTGCGCCGCGAGTGCCCCTGGGGGCCCTGGTTACACCTGTAGGGCGCCTGGTCCTCGTAGACCACGATGGCACGATCCCCTGCGAGAGGCATGTCCAGGCACGCCTTCGGCCGGGGGCCGGATGCCGCCTGCGACCCGCGGTCGCAGGCGGCCGTTCGCGCCCGCGCGGCGGACCCGCCAATGTCACTGCCCCGCGCCCCTTTCGGGGCGCGTCAGCGTGCGGTGAGGATCCGTGGGCCCGTGTCCGTGATCGCCACCGTGTGTTCCGTATGGGCCGCGCGGGAGCCGTCGTTCGTACGGAGGGTCCAGCCGTCGGGGGCCGCGTGGTAGCCGTCGGCACCGCTGCCGATGAGCATGGGCTCGATGGCCAGCACCATGCCGTGGCGCAGCCGAAGGCCCCGGCCCGGGCGGCCCTCGTTGGGGACGGGCGGGTCCTCGTGCATACGGCGGCCCACGCCGTGTCCGCCGAAACCGTCCGGGATGCCGTACCCGGCGGACCGGCACACCGAACCGATCGCGTTCGCGATGTCCCCGATGCGGTTGCCCGGCACGGCCGCCCCGATGCCCGCAGCGAGCGCCCGCTCCGCGGTCTCGACCAGCCGCAGGTCCTCGGCGCGCGGCTCGCCCACGACGAAGCTGATCGCCGAGTCGCCGACCCAGCCGTCCAGTTCGGCACCGCAGTCGATGGAGACCAGGTCGCCGTCGCGCAGCCGGTGGCCGTCCGGGATGCCGTGCACGATGGCGTCGTTGACGGAGGCGCAGATGACCGACGGGAAGGGGGTCGGGGCGAAGGAGGGGTGGTAGCCGAGGAACGGTGACCGCGCGCCCGCGTCGCGCAGCACCTGGTGCGCCACCTCGTCCAGTTCGAGCAGGGAGACTCCCACGTCGGCGGCGTCCCGCACCGCGGTCAGGGCGCGGCCGACGACCTGGCCGGCTGCGTACATCGCGTCGATCGACGTGTCCGTCTTCAGTTCCATCATGCCAATTACTATACCGATCGGCGCCCATTACAATACCGGTCACGGGTTGCGGGTCCGCTGGGAGTCCCGTGCGGCCGGCCTTAGAATTGGGCGCATGGTGCGAACCCCGCTGACCCCCGAAGAGCGCGAACGCGGCGAGCGACTCGGGCGGTTGCTGCGCGAGTCGCGCGGTGGCCGCAGCATGGCCGAGGTGGCCGCGGGGGCCGGGATCTCCGCGGAGACCCTCCGCAAGATCGAGACCGGGCGTGCGCCGACCCCGGCCTTCTTCACCGTCGCCGCCCTGGCACGGGTGCTCGGCCTGTCCCTGGACGACCTCGTCGGACGGTGCCCGCTGGTCGCGGTGTGAGGGGGCGCGCACAGACGGTGGACTCTCCCGCGGAGCGCTCCGCGTCCCATCCGAAAACTCGCTGTAGCCCTCCCGTAACACGGCTGGTGTTTTCTACCGGACGGGAGGTCTCCACTCGGGCGGGAGCTGAGCGATGGCTGTGGATCAACTCCCGGCAGCAGTACGGGAGTTCGCAAGCTACCTGAAATGGCTGCTGGCGCGGCTCGACCAGGGCGGCGGCTGGTGCGGGGTGTTCTGGCAGCGCGATCCCGACGGTATGCGGGCCTGCCTGGACGGCCGGGAGGTGCCGCCCTGGGACGTGGTCGAGGCGCTCCTGCGGGACCTCGCCGCGGCCTACGGACCCGGCATCGCCGCCCGGGAGGCCGAGAAGGCGCGGACCCTGCACGGTGCGGCGCTCGCCGCGTACGACGCCCGGCCCGGAGGCCTGGACGCCCTCGGCGACCGGCTCGACGTGATGCTCCGCGAGAAGCGGTACGCGGCCGAGCGCACGGTGGAGCTGAAGCTCCAGCTGGAGGAGGCCGCCACCCGGGAGGAGGCCGAGCCGCTCCGCGTCGACCTGGCCTGGGCCCAGGACGACCACGGGCGCGCCGCGGCCCGCTGCGCGGAACTCCGCCGCCGTATGGAAGCCCTCGACCACCGCGCCCTGCGCCCGCACGCGCAGGGCACACCGGCTTTCCGGCCGCCTCGCGCGTCCGGCGACCCCCGGCAGGGGGCGGACGGCCGCCTCGATGCTCCACGGTCCGGTCCCCGGGCGGCCGATGGCCACACCGCGCCGCCGGCCGCGCTCGCCGAGGAGCCCGCCCGCGCCCCCGAATCTGCCGCCCGCGCCCCCGAACCTGCCGTCCGCGCCCACGAGGGCCCCGAAGCTCCTGACCGAGCCCACGACGCCCCCGCCCGCCCCCGTACCCAAGTCCACGACGCCCCAGCCCGGACCGCCGAATCCGCCACCCCCTCTCCCGAACCCCCCGCCAAGCAGCGTTCCAAGCGCCGCCCCCGCGGCAGTGCCCGGTTCGCCGGGGTGATGGACGTCCAGGACGTGCCCTCGGGCGGTGTACCCGTGACCGAGCCGGCGCCCGCTCCCGGCCGCAAGGGCCCCCGTGGCGCCCGGTTCGCCGGAGCCGCGGGCGAGGAGGCGGAAGCGGTGCCGAAGCCGCGCCGGGAGCCCCTCGACGAGGCGGACCGGCGGATCACCGCCGACACCGTCGCGACGCTCACCCGGCTGCGCGCCGAGGGCCGCAGCGGCGAGGCGCACGCCCTGCTCGTCGAGGCCGCCCACTGGCCCGCAGCCCGCTACCCCCTCCTCGCCGCCGAACTGCAGCGCGCGGGACTCGGCGCCGACTGGACCACCCTCCTGTGGGAGGCCGCCTCCCTGCCCGCCGACCGTCTGGTCGCCGCCTCGGACGCCCTCGCCGCGGCCGGCCGCCCCGGCGACGGCGAGCAGATGTTGCGCCAGGGCGTCGTCCGGCCGGCGGGCGAGATCGCCGAGGCCGTGCTGGGGCTGGACGCCGACGGCCGGCACCGCGAGGTCCGCGCCCTCCTCGACGCGTACGTACGTATCCGTACGCCGGAGGAGGCGGCCCGCAGCGCCGCGCCGGACCCGCGGCGTCTCGTGCCGCTGCTCCTCGAGGCGTCCCGGGGTGTCTCCGAGGAGCGGCACTGGGATCTCCTCCACGCCCTCCGGGTCGCCGGGTTCACCGCCTGAGCCCCCGCCGACAATCCGACCACTCGCCCACAGGGGTGCGAAACCCGATCGACTTCGCGGGTTGACGACGATGGTCTTGGCAAGGCCGTCCCGGGGGCTTACGTTCGACCCTCTACAACCTGTGTCTACGGGCGTAGAGGCTCTGACGTCCCCACCAGGACAACAGGCAAAGGAGCGGCACCATGGCCCACGTCGTACGCGCCGCACTGGTCCAGGCGACCTGGACCGGTGACACGGAATCCATGATCGCCAAACATGTGGAGCACGCCCGCGAGGCGGCCCGGCAGGGCGCGAAGGTGATCGGCTTCCAGGAGGTCTTCAACGCCCCCTACTTCTGCCAGGTCCAGGAGCCAGAGCACTACCGCTGGGCCGAGCCGGTCCCCGACGGCCCCACGGTCACCCGGATGCGGGAACTGGCGCGCGAGACCGGGATGGTGATCGTCGTCCCCGTCTTCGAGATCGAGCAGTCCGGGTTCTACTACAACACCGCCGCCGTGATCGACGCCGACGGCAGCTACCTCGGCAAGTACCGCAAGCACCACATCCCCCAGGTCAAGGGCTTCTGGGAGAAGTACTACTTCAAACCGGGCAACCTCGGCTGGCCCGTCTTCGACACGGCGGTCGGCAGGGTCGGCGTGTACATCTGCTACGACCGCCACTTCCCGGAGGGCTGGCGGCAACTCGGCCTCAACGGCGCCCAGCTGGTCTACAACCCGTCCGCCACCTCGCGCGGCCTGTCCGCCTACCTCTGGCAACTGGAACAGCCCGCGGCCGCCGTCGCCAACGAGTACTTCGTGGCCGCGATCAACCGCGTGGGCCGGGAGGAGTACGGCGACAACGACTTCTACGGAACGAGCTACTTCGTGGACCCCCGCGGGCAGTTCGTGGGGGACGCCGCCAGCGACAAGGAGGAGGAACTCGTCGTCCGCGACCTCGACTTCGACCTCATCGAAGAAGTGCGGCAGCAGTGGGCGTTCTACCGCGACCGCCGCCCCGACGCGTACGAAGGACTGGTGAAGCCGTGACCGACCTCCACGCCCGCCACAAGGCCGTCATGCCCGACTGGCTGGCCCTGTACTACAAGGACCCCCTCGAGATCACCCACGGCGAGGGCCGCCACGTCTGGGACGGTGACGGAAAGAAGTACCTGGACTTCTTCGGCGGGATCCTCACCACGATGACCGCGCACGCCTTGCCCGAGGTCGCCAAGGCGGTGACCGAGCAGGCCGGCCGGATCCTGCACTCCTCGACCCTCTACCTCAACCGGCCGATGGTCGAACTCGCCGAAAAAATCGCCCAGTTGAGCGGAATTCCGGACGCCCGCGTCTTCTTCACCACGTCCGGCACCGAGGCCAACGACACCGCGCTGCTGCTGGCGACGACGTACCGGCGCAGCAACCAGATCCTCGCGATGCGCAACAGCTACCACGGCCGCTCGTTCAGCGCGGTCGGCATCACCGGCAACCGCAGCTGGTCCCCGACCTCGCTGTCACCGCTGGGGACCCTGTACGTCCACGGAGGCGTCCGCACCCGGGGCCCCTACGCCCACCTGAGCGACGCCGAGTTCATCGCGGCCTGCGTCGAGGACCTGAAGGACCTCCTCGGGCACACCCGCCCACCCGCGGCCCTGATCGCCGAGCCCATCCAGGGCGTCGGAGGCTTCACCTCGCCGCCCGACGGCCTGTACGCCGCCTTCCGTGACGTGCTCCAGGAGCAGGGCATCCTCTGGATTGCCGACGAGGTGCAGACCGGCTGGGGCCGCACCGGCGACCACTTCTGGGGCTGGCAGGCACACGGCGCCTCGGGGCCGCCCGACATCCTCACCTTCGCCAAGGGCATCGGCAACGGCATGTCCATCGGCGGCGTCGTCGCCCGCGCCGAGATCATGAACTGCCTGGACGCCAACTCGATCTCCACGTTCGGCGGCACCCAGATCACCATGGCCGCCGGCCTCGCCAACCTCTCCTACCTGCTGGAGCACGACCTCCAGGGCAACGCCCGGCGCGTCGGCGGACCGCTCATCGAGCGGCTGCGGGCGGCGGGCGCACAGCTTCCGGGCGTCCGGGAGGTGCGCGGGCGCGGCCTGATGATCGGCGTCGAGCTGGTCAGGCCCGGCACCGACGAGGCCGATCCGCACGCGGCGGCCGCCGTGCTGGAGGCCGCCCGCGAGGCAGGGCTGCTGATCGGCAAGGGCGGCGGCCACAACACCAGCGTGCTGCGCATCGCCCCACCGCTCACGCTCACCGCCGCGGAGGCCGAGGAGGGCGCCGCGATCCTCGAGAGGGCCCTCAGGAGCGTCCAGTGACGGTCCGAACCTCGACAGCGCCGTCATGAGGTGTATTCCATAGGAACCTGAGCAAGGGAACGTCGCCATGACCAGCGCCCTGGAACCCGCCCTGTCGGTACGCCAGGTCCTCACCCTGGACCGGGTGCTCGCCGGAGAGCCCGAGGTGGTGGCCGGAGCCGGGCACCTCGACCGGCCGGTGCGCTGGGTGCACGTCGCCGAGGCCCCCGATGTCGGGGTGATGCTCAGCGGCGGCGAGATGGTCCTCACCACCGGGGTGCTGCTCGCCGGTGACGAGGACAAGCAGGCCGAGTACATCCGGTCCCTGCACCGTGCGGAGGCCGCGGCCGTCGTCCTCGGACTCGGCCGGGCCTTCCCCACGCCCCCGGCCGTGATGCGCCGTGCCGCCGAGCGCTGCGGGCTGCCCATGGTCGTGCTGCACCGGCCGTTCCCCTTCGCCGAACTGACCGAAGAGGTCCAGTCCCGGCTGGTGCGGCGGAAGTTCGCGGCCGTGAGCCTGTCGGAAGCCGTACGGACGGCCCTGACCGGGCTCATCACGGCGGGCGCCCCGCTCCAGCGGCTGCTCGGCGAGATCGCCGTGCACGCCGGCTGCCCCGTGGTCCTCACCAACCTCGCCCACCGTGTCCTCGCCACGGCGGGTGAGCGGTCCGCGGTCGACGACGTGCTGCGCGACTGGGAGCGCATCGCACGCCAGGCGGGCGGCAGCGAGGGCGACGGCTGGGTCCGTGCCGAGCTGGGCGGGCGCGGCGAGCGCTGGGGCCGGATCGTGCTCTGCGGCTACCGCGGCGACAGCCCCATCGGGCGCCTCCTGGCCGAGCGCGCCGCCGAGGCCCTCGTACTGCACCGCATGCTGGGCGGTGCGGCGCACTCCTGGGAGGAACAGTCCGCGCAGAGCCTGCTCACCGACCTCGTCTCCGGGGTCGTACCGGCCCGTCAGCTCCTTCCGCGGGCGCGCGCGGCCGGGCTGCCCGTCAACCGCCGCACTTTCGTGCCCCTCGTCGTGCGCGACGGCGAACCGGCCGCGCTCGACCGCGTGCTGCGCCTGCTGGGACTGCCCGGACTCGCCGCCGAACTGGCCGACGGGGCCACCGCGGTCCTGCTCAGCCTAGCCCGCGACCAGGACGCCCAGGCGCTCACCGCGCACTTCGCCGCCCGGCTGCGGACGGAGTCCGGGGCCTGCGGCACGGCCATCGCCGCGGCCGACCCGCGCACCGCCTGGGAGGACGTGCCCGCCGGGCTGCGCGAGGCCCAGCACGTCGCCGACGCCGTCGCCGACCATTCCACCGCGCTGGACCTTCCGGCCGTCGTACGCCTCAAGGACGTCCATCTGCGCGGTCTGGTCCGGCTGCTGCGCGACGACCCGCATGTCCAGTCCTTCGCCGAGCGGGAACTGGACGGGCTGCTGTGCGGGCGCGACGCCGAACATGACCTGCTCCCCGTGCTGCGGACCTATCTGGCCACCGGCCGCAACAAGTCCCGTACCGCCCAGCTCCACCACGTCAGCCGTCCCGCGCTCTACCGCAGGCTCGAGGCCATCGAGGCACGTCTCGGGGTCGACCTCGACGACTTCGAGCAGGCCGCCTCCGTGCACATCGCGCTGCTCGCGCACGACGCCCAACAAGGGTGAACGCCATGGAAAAGAGTGGGAAACCCACGCGTGCGGGACGGGTTGACACGGTGGAACGCCGGGCGCCCGCAGACGTGACACGGTGCAACTCAAACCGCTCCGCCGGACTTCCTAGGCTCGCCGCACACCGAGCGACCGGAGGTCCCGATGAGCAGAGTGATCCGTGCCGCCGTCTTCCAGACCGCCTGGACCGGCGACAAGGAATCGATGATCCAGGTCCACGAGCAGGCGGTGCGCGACGCGGCCGCGCAGGGTGCTCAAGTCCTGTGCTTCCAGGAGCTGTTCTACGGGCCGTACTTCTGCCAGGTCCAGGACCCGGCGTTCTACGAGTACGCCGAGCAGATCCCGGACGGCCCGATCGTCAAGCGCTTCCAGGCGCTGGCGAAGGAGCTGGGCATCGTGCTCGTGCTGCCCATGTACGAGGAGGAACAGCCCGGCGTCCTCTACAACACCGCCGCGGTGATCGACGCCGACGGCTCGTACCTCGGCAAGTACCGCAAGACCCACATTCCGCAGGTGAAGGGCTTCTGGGAGAAGTTCTACTTCCGCCCCGGCAACTCCGGCTGGCCCGTGTTCGACACCAAGGCCGGCATGATCGGCGTCTACATCTGCTACGACCGCCACTTCCCGGAGGGATGGCGGGCGCTCGGCCTGTCGGGCGCCGAGATCGTGTTCAACCCGTCGGCCACCTCGCGCGGTCTGTCCGCCTACCTGTGGCAGCTGGAGCAGCCTGCGGCGGCCGTGGCCAACGAGTACTTCGTCGGCGCGATCAACCGGGTGGGCGTCGAGGAGTACGGCGACAACGACTTCTACGGGACCTCGTACTTCGTGGACCCGGAGGCCCAGTTCGTCGGCGAGGTGGCGAGCGACAAGGAGCCCGAACTCGTCGTCCGCGACCTGGACATGGCCAAGCTGCGGGAGGTGCGCGACCGCTGGCAGTTCTACCGGGACCGGGCACCGGGCGCGTACCAGCCGCTGACTGCTCCGTAGCCGGGCCGGCGGATCACACCCGCGCCCCGCAAGGGGCGCGGGCCTGCGATCCGGCATGCGGCCCCGCCGCGTGTGCGCGACCAGCCACTGACAACCCGCACCGTCCGACCGCATCCCGGCGGAGCGTCAACGCAGGTAAGGGAGCAGAGGGAGCATGAGCAGCCGTACCGTCATCCGCGGTGGCCTCGTCATCACCGCATCCGACGAGATCCACGCCGACGTCCTGATCGAGGACGGCCGCATCGCCGCCCTCGCCGCGTCCGGCACCCCGGCCGCCGGGGCCTGGACGGCCGAACGCACCATCGACGCCACCGGCAAGTACGTGATCCCGGGCGGCGTCGACGCCCACACCCATATGGAGCTTCCGTTCGGCGGCACCTTCGCCTCCGACACGTTCGAGACCGGCACCCGCGCCGCCGCCTGGGGCGGAACGACGACGATCGTCGACTTCGCGGTGCAGAGCGTCGGCCACACGCTCCGCGAGGGCCTGGACGCCTGGCATGCCAAGGCCGAGGGCACCTGCGCCATCGACTACGGCTTCCACATGATCGTCTCCGATGTCAACCAGGAGACGCTGAAGGAGATGGACCTGCTGGTCGAGGAGGGCGTCACCTCCTTCAAGCAGTTCATGGCCTACCCAGGCGTCTTCTACAGCGACGACGGTCAGATCCTGCGCGCGATGCAGCGCTCCGCCGAGAACGGCGGCCTGATCATGATGCACGCCGAGAACGGCATCGCGATCGATGTCCTGGTCGAGCAGGCGCTGGCCCGCGGCGAGACCGATCCGCGCTACCACGGCGAGGTGCGCAGGGCCCTCCTGGAGGCCGAGGCCACCCACCGCGCCATCAAGCTGGCCCAGGTCGCGGGAGCGCCCCTGTATGTGGTGCACGTCTCGGCGCAGGAGGCGGTCGCCGAGCTGGCCAGGGCGCGCGACGAGGGGCTGAACGTCTTCGGCGAGACCTGCCCTCAATACCTCTTCCTGTCCACCGACAACCTCGCCGAGCCGGACTTCGAGGGCGCCAAGTACGTGTGCAGCACCCCGCTGCGGCCGAGGGAACACCAGGCGGCCCTGTGGAAGGGTCTGCGCACCAACGACCTCCAGGTGGTGTCCACCGACCACTGCCCCTTCTGCTTCGTGGGCCAGAAGGAGCTGGGCCGCGGCGACTTCTCCAAGATCCCCAACGGTCTGCCGGGCGTCGAGAACCGTATGGACCTGCTGCACCAGGCCGTCGTGGACGGGCACATCTCGCGCCGCCGCTGGATCGAGATCGCCTGCGCCACCCCGGCCCGGATGTTCGGCCTCTCCCCCCAGAAGGGCACGATCGCCCCGGGCGCGGACGCCGACGTCGTCATCTACGACCCGCACGCCGAGCAGGTCATGTCCGCCGAGACGCACCACATGAACGTCGACTACTCGGCCTACGAGGGCAAGCGCGTCACCGGCCGGGTCGAGACCGTCCTCTCGCGCGGCGAACCCGTCATCACCGAGCGGGAGTTCACCGGACGTGCGGGACACGGCGTCTACACACCCCGCTCCACCTGTCAGTACCTCAACTAGGAGTGGCGCTCATGGACTTCGGACTCGTCCTGCAGACGGACCCGCCGGCCTCGCGTGTCATCAGCCTGATGAAGCGCGCCGAACGCAACGGCTTCCGCTACGGCTGGACCTTCGACTCGGCCGTGCTGTGGCAGGAACCATTTGTGATCTACAGTCAGATTTTGGCGAACACACAGAAGCTGACGGTCGGTCCGATGGTGACGAACCCGGGCACCCGCACCTGGGAGGTCACGGCCTCGACGTTCGCCACCCTCAACGACATGTTCGGCAACCGCACGGTCTGCGGCATCGGGCGCGGCGACTCGGCGATGCGCGTCGCCGGCCGCAAGCCCAACACCCTGGCCCGGATCAGCGAGGCCATGAAGGTCATCCGGGCGCTGGCCCGTGGTGAGGAGGCCGACCTCGGCGGCACGGTGGTCAGGTTCCCGTGGATCAGGCCCGGCGCCGAACTCCCGGTCTGGATGGCCGCGTACGGCCCCAAGGCCCTGAAGATGACCGGCGAGGAGGCCGACGGCTTCATCCTCCAGCTCGCCGACCTGTATCTGACCGAATACATGGTCAAGGCGGTCAGGGACGCGGCCGTGGCCGTCGGACGCGCCCCGTCCGACGTCAAGATCTGCGTCGCCGCCCCGGCGTACGTCACCGAGGACGACTCGCCCAAGGCGCTGGCCCACGCCCGTGACCAGTGCCGCTGGTTCGGCGGCATGGTCGGCAACCACGTCGCCGACCTGGTCGCCAAGTACGGCGAGCACTCCGCCGCCGTCCCCGACGAACTCACCGACTACATCAAGGCCCGCGAGGGCTACGACTACGCCCACCATGGGCGCAGCGACAACCCCGACACCCAGTTCGTACCCGACGAGATCGTCGACCGGTTCTGCCTCATCGGCCCCGTCGAGAGGCACATCGAGAAACTCACCGCACTGCGCGAGTTGGGCGTCGACCAGTTCGCCGTGTACGACATGCACGACGCCCAGGAGGCCGTCATCGACGCGTACGGAACCCAGGTCATCCCGGCCATCAACGGCTAGTCCCCCGAGAGCCTTCGCCCCGTCCTCCCCGCTCGTCCCCTTCCCGCTCCGGGAAGGGGCCCAGGGCGCTCCGCGTTGATCCGTCCTCCGGCGGGTCCCCAAGGAGGCGTACCCCCCATCGGCGCCGCCCGCACGGCCTTTCCCAGCTCACCCCATGATGGGACTGCCCATGACCGACACCGCTCCCCCGGCCATACCGATGTCCGCCCAAGTCACCCTCCCCGACGGGCGCGTGGAGTTCGCCCCCGGCTCTCCGCCGCCGAGCGGTCCGTACGCCAACGAGGACCTGCTGCCGGTCCCCGTCAAGCGGCGCACCTGGACCACGTACAACTTCTGTGCGCTGTGGGTCGGCATGGCCCACAACACGGCCTCCTGGACCCTGGCCTCCGGTCTGATCGCGGTAGGCATGGACTGGAAGCAGGCGGTGTTCACCATCGCCCTGGCCAATGTGATCGTGCTGGTCCCGATGCTGCTCACCGGGCACGCGGGACCCAAGTACGGCATTCCCTTCCCGGTCTTCGCCCGCGCCTCCTTCGGTGTGCGCGGAGCCAATCTCCCGGCCGTCGTACGGGCGTTGGTGGCGTGCGGCTGGTTCGGCATCCAGACCTGGATCGGCGGCGAGGCGATCTACTTCCTCGCCGGGAAGCTCATCGGTGACAGCTGGGCCAACGCCGCCAAGGTGGGCGGCTACCCCTGGACCATGTGGCTGTCGTTCGGGATCTTCTGGGTGATCCAGGTCGCCATCATCTACCGGGGCATGGAGACGATCCGCCGCTTCGAGAACTGGGCGGCGCCCTTCGTGCTCGTCGGTGCCGTCGTGATGCTGGTGTGGATGAGCGGCAAGGCCGGCGGTCTCGGCCCGCTGTTCGGCCAGCCGTCGAAGCTGGGCTGGGGCCCCGGCTTCTGGAAGCTGTTCGCGCCCGCGCTCATGGGCATGATCGGCTTCTGGTCCACTCTGTCGCTGAACATCCCGGACTTCACCCGGTACGGCAAGAGCCAGAAGGCCCAGACGTGGGGCCAGGCGCTGGGCCTGCCGACCACGATGACCCTGTTCGCCTTCCTTTCGGTGCTGGTCACTTCGGGCTCGCAGGCCGTGTACGGCAAGCCGATCTGGGACCCGGTACAGCTGGCGGCCAAGACGGACAACGTGGCCGGGCTGCTCTACGCGCTGGTGACCGTGCTGGTGGCGACCCTGTCCGTGAATGTCGCGGCCAACCTCGTCTCGCCCGCGTTCGACTTCTCCAACCTCGCGCCGAGAAGAATCAGTTTCCGCACCGGCGCCCTCGCCACCTGTGTGCTGGGCGTACTGATCTCCCCGTGGAAGCTGTACTCCGACCCGCAGGGCTACATCTTCACCTGGCTCGGGCTGGTCGGCGGTCTGCTCGGCACGGTGGCGGGCATCCTCATCGCCGACTACTGGATCCTGCGCCGGGCCCGGCTGGACCTCGCCGACCTGTACCGGCGGGGCGGCCGCTACTGGTACGGGGGCGGCTGGAACTGGCGGGCCGTCGTGGCCTTCGCCGTCGGCGGCGTGCTGGCCGTAGGCGGAGCGGACTTCCACCCGCTGATCAGCGGCCGCCCCATCCCGGCCCTGTCGTCGCTCGCCGACTACGGCTGGGCGGTGGGCCTGGGTACGTCGCTGGTGCTGTACCTGGCGTTGATGCTGGCTCGCGGCCGGGAGACGATCACGGCCTGACCGCCCGGCGGGCGCGGAGGACGGTCAGTTCTTCTGGCCGTCCTTCAGCGTCGTCACCGCGTCCCTGGCGGCCTTGATGGCGCCCTTGTTGATCTCGTCCGTACCGGGTGCCTTCTTCGTCTCGAAGTTGCTGCCGTTGTACGTGACGACGACCAGCGCGTTGGACACACGGGCCAGCACCACACCCTCGCGGGTCTGCTGGTCGTCCTCGGTGGCGAGGTTCACGACGGAGTAGGCCGCGTCGCCGAGACCGGGAACCGCGCCTCCGCCGCTCTTCTCCGTGGTGCGCGCGGTGTAGGACTTCTGCGCCGCCGCGTCCGAGTCCATGATCTCGAAGGACACGTCGAGCCAGCGGTAGTCGTAGCCCTTGAGCGCGTTCCACGAGCAGGTGCGGCGCACCTTGGTGTCCGTCGAGGGGATCTCCTTCCCGTCCGTCTTGGCGCCCGGTACCAGGGAGTTGATGGTCTGGGCGGTCACGCTGGTGCACGGCAAGGGGGAGGAGGAGTACGTCTTGGTCGCCGCCGCGCCCGAGGGATCGGAGGCCGAAGGGGTGTTCTGGGCGGCCTGCTTCTGCTGGGCCGGTTTGTGCTCGGCGGTCGGCGTCGCGGACAACGGACCGGACGACAGCGCCCAGCCCGCCGTGGCGAGCACGGCGACCGGCGCCAGACGCGCGCTGAGGGCGAGCGGCAGAGGAAGAGAACGCACGATGCACTTCTCGTGGGGGACGGTGCGGAGGGAGTCCGCGCTGCGGACGGGACGCCAGTGTCACATGACTCGCTGTGAGGCGGAAGTGTCAACTCGCTCCGTGGCCGTACGGTGACAGCCGTTCACGGCGTACGCCGACCCGTCCTGTTGCCCCTCACCATGATGTGCCCCCTTTGCCGTATCGCGGCCTTATGTCGTGATGTGGCCCCCGGTTTCCTCACATGAGCGGCACCGCGTAAGCCAGTAAGAATCCGGCTATTAGCGGGTGCGGCCCATAACCCGGGCATTCAGGGATGAAAAGGACTGTGGGGCGACGACCCCGGGTTTCAGGCCGCCGACCTGGGCTCGGCCCCCGGGTCACTGCGTAGTGTCACGTGGCTCCTGGCTGCCCGCGCTCGCCTGCCCATCACGGTTGGGCAGCACGATGCGGGCCGTCCCGCCCTCGAGGTCGATCCTGCTGTGCGGCGGGGCGCCGTCACCCTCGTCGTCCCGCAGCATCATCAGGCTCTGCCGGTGTTCCAGCTCCGCCTGCTTCGAGCCGTTGACGACCGTTGTGAAGTCGTCGAAAGCGGCGGCGGACAGGGTCCGGCCGGTCCGCCTTCTCAACCTGGGTATCAGCCCGAGTCCGGTGAACCAGTTGAAGGCGCATTCGGTGACGGCGAGAGCGATCAAGGCACAGATGAAAACGGGGAATGATGCCGCAAAGATCGTTTCCACGGCATGGTCCTTTCTCGATGACGCCCTGACGGGGCCGGTCGGCACGGAGTCCGCAAGCTGCCCGGCCCTCCCGGCCGCAACGACGGCAATTCTCGCCGGGCCGTGTCAGGCGGGCAACCATGATCGGCCGACGGCCCGGACGGCTCAGGGACGGCTGGGGGCCGGGCCCTGGTGCAGCACGTCGTGGCCGTAGATGTCGGCCACCCAGGTGCTCTGATAGATGGAGTCCAGATAGCGCTCTCCCAGATCCGGAGAGATCGCCACGGCGGTGACCTCGTCCTTCAACCCACGCTCGGCAAGCCAGGCAGTCGCGCCCGCGACGACCGTGCCGGTGGAACCACCGAACAGGAAGCCCCCGGCAGCCAGCCGGTGACACGTACGGACCGTCTCCGGCTCCGGCACATGCACCACGTCGTCCACATAGGACATGTCCAGCAGGTGCGGCCGCACCCCGGAGCCCAGACCGGGAATCATCCTGGGGGCCGGAGCCCCTCCGAAGGCGACCGAACCCACCGAGTCGACGGCCACGACGGTGGCCGGGTGTCCCGCGTCCCTGAAGTAGCGCGCGCAGCCCATGAGCGTTCCGGCAGTGCCCGCTCCCACGAACAGCACGTCCAGATCCGGGAACTGTGCGGCGATGGCCGGGGCCGTGGTGTTGTAGTGCGCTCCCCAGTTGTTCGCGTTCCGGTACTGGTTGAGCCAGACGTAGCGGTCGTCGAACTGGCAGAGCCTGCGTACGTACTCGAGCCGGGCGCCGAGGAAGCCGCCCTGCGCGTCCGGCTCCGTCACCGTGTGCACCTGCGCGCCCATGGACTCCATGAGGCGCCGCGTGGCGAGATTGCAGCGCGTGTCCGTCACGCACAGGAACCGGTAGCCCTTGCCGGCCGCGATGGTGCTCAGCGCCACGCCGAGGTTTCCCGAGGACGACTCCACCAGCACGGAGTCCTCCGTGAGCAGCCCTCGGCGCTCGGCGTCGGCCACCATGGCCGCGGCCGCCTTCAGCTTGATCGACCCGGCGAAGTTGAAGCCCTCGCACTTCAGATACAGGGGGAGGCTGAGGGCCGACCGCAGGTCCACATAGACGTCGTCGGCGTGGAACTCCTCCGGCGCACAGATCACGGGCACAGTGAATAACCTCGTTTCAGGGACGTTCGCCGGAGACGTTGCCGCGCCCGTAGCGTTCTACCTCGTAGAAGAAGTCGTCGACTACGGCCAGTTCACCGCCGTCGCGGACCTTGTCGTACACGTATTTGCCGACCGCAAGATCCAGCACCCCGAGGCCGAAGGGCGAGAAGACGACGGGACGGTCGGTCGGCACCGCCACGCGTCCCGTGAGGACGTCGTAGAGCGTTCCGTCGATGAAGTCGCGGTTTCCGGTGGCCTGTTCGGTCAGGTGCGGGGAGGTGTCGGCCTTCAGACAGTGCTCGATGTCGTCCAGAAAGTTGGCGGAGGCGAGCAGAACCTCAGGGGCAAGGTCGCGCAGCGAGACGTTGAGCACCACGGGCTTGTGCGCGAACCAGTCGGGATCCGTGACGTGGGGGGTGGCGGCGACGGTCGCGAAGACGACCAGGTCGCTCGAGCGGATCAGGTCCTCGGCCCGCTCGTGCACCGTCACGCTGCCGTGCGCGCCGGAGCGCGCCAGGTAGTCGCGGTAGCCGTTGGCGTGTTCGACGGACAGGTCGTGTATGCCCACTTCGTCGAACGTCCAGCCGGTACCCGTGAGATAGGTGTGGATGTAACGGGCGATCAGACCGGTGCCGATGAAGCCGACCCTGCGCGGGCGTTCCGGCCGTGCGCGGGTGAGCCGGTCGGCGGCAAGTGCCGCCGAGGCCGCGGTGCGGGCGGCGCTGATGATGGAACTCTCCAGACAGGCCAGCGGGTACCCGGTCGCCTGGTCGTTGAGGAGCAGTACCGCCGAGGCGCGCGGAATTCCGGCGGCCACGTTGTCCGGGAAGCTGGAGATCCACTTCAGCCCGTCGACCTGGGTTTCACCGCCGATCGAGGCGGGCAACGCGATGATCCGGGAATTGGGCCGGTCGGGGAAGCGCAGGAAGTAGGACGGCGGGTTCACGGTCTGGGCCGCGCCGTGCGCGCGGTAGGCAGACTCCACCAGTTCGACGGTGTGCTTCTCGTTCCCTGACAGCATTCGGTGCACCTGGGCACCGGAGATCACGGCGAATGGCGGTACCTGAGCCTTTGGGGTCACTTCTTGGTTCCCTTACGGTGTGGCGGACGGGCGTTGCGGGGACCTGTACCTACGATCCGGCGGACTGCCGGGAACGAGCCGGCCGGCTCGGCGGAGCGGCAGGATCGGTGCGGGCGGCAGGATCGGTGCGGGCGGGAGGATCGGTGCGGGCGGGGGAGGAAGAAGCCGGCACGAGCGGTGCCGGCCCGTCCATGGCGAGCTCGCTCGACGAGGCCGGGCAGAGCCAGTGCAGGGCGGGCCCGGTCAGCGCGGTCGTCACCACCGCCATCACCACCAGGCTCGAATACAAAGCGCCGTCCAGCAGGCCGAGTTGGCGGCCGATTCCGAGGATCACCAGCTCGGTCAGCCCCCGGGTGTTCAGCAGCGTGCCCAGCACCGCCGCGCGCCGGCTGTCCAGGCCCTGCAGACGAGCCCCGGCGAAGGCACCGAGGAACTTGCCGGAAACGGCCACGACGATGATGACCAGCAGATTGCCGACGGCTCGCGCGTCCATCCCGGACAGGTCCACCGAGAGGCCCGCCAGCACGAAGTACACGGGCAGCAGGTGCGTGCTGACCGGTTCAAGCTGTCGGTTCAGGTCCACGCGCAGTGCATCGCCCGAACCACGGGGCATGACAGCGCCGAGGAGAAAGGCACCGAAGATGTAGTGCAGGCCGATCCACTCGGTGAACGCGGCCGACGCCAGCAGCCCGGACAGCGCCACCACGAGCACGTCCTTCGCCGGTCCGTCGGGGCCCACCGCGCGTCGGCCCGTGAACCACCTGCGCAGCAGCGGGCGAACCACCGTGATCATCAGAAGCACATAGGGCACCAGCAACAGCGTTCTCACCCGGAAGCCGTCCCCGGTCGCGAAGGCGACGACTACGGCCAGCAGCCCCCATGCGAGCACATCGCAGGCCGCGGCGCTGCTGAGCGCGATGCCGCCGAGAGTGGTACGGCCCAGTCCGCGAGCGGTGAGGATATGCGCCAGCACCGGGAACGCGGTGACGGACATCGCGACGGCCATGAACATCACGAAGGCGGCGTCCGCGCCGCCGGGGCGGCCCCGGGCCAGCAGACAGCCCAGTGCCGCCCCCAGTACCAGAGGCAGCACCATCGCACCCACGGTCACGCTGGTGGCGAGACGGGCCATGCCGCGCAGCAGCCGCCCGTCGAGTTCCAGCCCGACCAGGAACATGAACGTGGCCACGCCCACCACGGCCAGCACGTTGAGCAACGGCCTGACGTCCGGCGGGAAGAGTGTCCGCGGGAGCTGATGGCCGAGCAGGGTGGGGCCGAGGAGAATCCCGGCGAGGATCTCCCCGACCACCGGCGGCTGCCCGATCCGGCGCGCAAGTGCGCCGCTCGCCCGCGCCAGACCGACGATCAGCGCCAGATCCAACAGCAGGATCGTCATTCCGTCGCCACTCGCCCCTGTTCGACGGAGCCGGCGACCTGGCCGGGGAAAGCCCAGCGAAGACCGTCGGCGGACGGCACCATACCGTCCTCGAACATCGGGTCCTCCTCGTCGAGCCAGCCGGCGAACATGGCGGCGGCCTGGACCTGGACCCCCTGTTCCATCACATTGCCCATGACCTCCGACTGGTACAGCGGCGTCGCGTCGTCCGTCCCCGAACGGTTCACGGCGGAGACCGAGTCCTCCAGTTCCCGCGAGGTCTCCAGGAACTTCGTGCGGGCCGACTCGGCGGAGACGAACGAGGCGTCCTGAGAGGACACACCGCCCACCAGCTCGACGAAGGCGGCCAGTTCGGAGTCGGAGGCGTTGGTGACCTTCTTGGCCTGCCAGTAGTACGACTTGTCGTCCACGTTCATGTCGTAGAACGACATCAGGAACTCGTAGAACAGCCCGTACTCGTGGCGGTAGCGCGCCTCGAACTCCGTGAAGCTGCGCTCCTCGTCGACCTCGCCCGCCAGCACGCTGTTGATGGAGCGGGCAGCCAACAGGGCACTGTAGGTGGCCAGATGAACGCCGGAGGAGAAGACCGGGTCGACGAAGCAGGCCGCGTCACCGACGAGGACCATGCCACTGCGCCAGAACCGGCTGTTCAGGTAGGAGTAGTCCTTGCGGACCCTGACCTGCCCGTAGGGGCCCTCGGTGACCCGCGGAACTCCGTCCAGCATCCTGCGGATGCGCGGGGACCTCTGGATCATCCGCAACAGCGCCTGCTCCGGGTCGCCCTGGATGCCGGCCGCCGACTCGCGGTTGATCACCGCGCCCACGCTGGTCAGCTTGTCGGCCAGCGGAATGTACCAGAACCAGCCCTCGTCGAACGCCTCGCAGAAGATGTTGCCGCGCTTGGGTTCGGGAAACCGCCCGCCGCCCTCGAAGTACCCGAATATCGCCACGTTCTGGAAGAACTCGGAGTACGTGCGCTCCGAATGGGCCCCCCGGAAGATCCGGCTCTTGTTTCCCGTCGCGTCGACGACGTACTTCGCCCGAACCTCGCGCCGGATGCCCTCGGCGTCTGTGTAGCGCAGGCCCGCCACCCGGTCGCCCTCATCGACCACCTCGAGCACCGTGCACTGCTCCCGGACGTCCACCCCCACCTTGCGGGCGTGTTTGAGCAGGATGTCGTCGAACTTCATCCGCTCGACCTGGTACGCGTGCGAGGTCGGCCCCGCCATCAGCGGAGAGAAGGCGAAGGAGAACGACCACGGCTCCGGGTCGGAACCCCACCGGAAGGTACCGCCCAGCTTCCTCACGAACCCGGCGTCGTGCACCTCGTCCGCAACGCCCAGCAGTCTGCAGATGCCGTGCACCGTCGACGGGAGCAGGGACTCGCCGATCTGGTAGCGGGGAAAGGACTCCTTCTCCAGCAGAAGAACGCTGTGTCCCTGCTTGGCGACGAAGGCCGCGGTGGTGGAGCCGCTGGGGCCACCGCCTGCCACGACGACGTCGAACTCTTCCGTGGTCATCGACATCTGTTGTTCGCTCCTTCTGCGCTCATCGGCATTCCGCTGATCAAGAGTGGTTCCGTGCGGCTCAACGCCGTTTCTCCTCAAGCCCTGCCAGCTCCTTCTCGACCATCGGGCCGATCTCGCCCAACGGGCCGGGTTCCAGCATCTGTTCGTGCATGCACTCGACACTGCGGACGTCGATCCGCCCCTCGGTCCACGGCTCCCACTGCCGCGCGAAGTCGGGGCTCTCCGGATGGCTGAGCGTCGCCGTGAAGAACAGCAGGTCCACATCGGTGCGCTTGCCTCGCTGCTCCCTGAGCAGCACGGCCTGCCGCTCGTAGACCAGCCCCAGCGCCTCCAGGCCCCGCTCGTCGAGGCTGGACAGCGGGTGACCGCGCTCCTTGAGGAAGGCGCGGACACGAGGAATGTCGAGCGGTGCGTCCTCGTCAGGACCGAGGTCGAAGCCCATGGACGCGAGCAGCGGAGCGAAGGCGTCGCGCATGGTCTGGGCCTTCTCGGTTTCGTCTCCCGGCGGGTACGTGTCCAGGAGCGCCAGCAGCGCCACCTCCTCGCCGGCGTCGCGCAGTTGGGCGGCCATCTCCTGCGCCGTGCAGCCTCCGGAGGACCATCCCAGGAGGTGGTAAGGCCCCGACGGCTGGACCGCGCGGATCTGCTCGATGTAGTCCGCCGCCATCTCTTCGATGGAGGCGGGGAACTCCTCGGGCCGCGCGATACCGCGTGCCTGCAGCCCGTAGACCGGCTGGTCCTTGCTCAGATGCGGCAGCAGGCCGGCGTACGCCCAGCTCAGACCGGTCGCGGGGTGCATGCAGAACAACGGGGGCCGGGTGCCTCCGGTACGCAGCGGCAGCAGAACACCCAGAGCCGCCAGGGAGTCACCGATCCCGAGCCGCTCCGCCAGTTCCGCGACGGTCGGCGCGCTGAACACATCGGCGACCGGCAGTTCGATCCCCAGCATCTCCTCGACCCGGGTCGCCAGGCGCATGGCCAGGAGTGAGTGGCCTCCGAGGTCGAAGAAGTTGTCGTCGAT
>NZ_LBMW01000076.1 GCF_026168105.1 Streptomyces hygroscopicus | reverse complement strand
CGCCGCCCCCGCCGCCCCCGCCGCCCCCGCACGGCTGACGGACATGGAGGGGTGTGCTGGAACGGGTTTCCGGCTGCCGGTCCGCGTACTGGGACCGGTGCGCGGCAGTCGGGTGCCTTCGCGTAGATTGCCGGACGGGAGCCGCATCGAACGCGCGAGGGGAAATACAGCAGGTGGCAGCGGAAAGGCAGACCGTGGTCGAGGCCCACCGGATCGTCGTCAAGGTGGGCTCCTCCTCGCTGACCACGGCCGCGGGCGGCCTCGACGCGGACCGCGTCGACGCCCTCGTCGACGTGCTCGCCAGGCACCGCAGCGGTGGCGAGCGGGAGATCGTCCTCGTCTCCTCCGGTGCCATCGCGGCGGGCCTCGCCCCACTCGGCCTGCGCCGCCGCCCCCGTGACCTGGCCCGGCAGCAGGCCGCGGCCAGCGTCGGCCAGGGCCTGCTGGTGGCCCGCTACACCGCGTCCTGCGCCCGCCACGGCATCCGCGTCGGCCAGGTGCTGCTCACCTCCGACGACACCAGACGCCGCGCGCACCACCGCAACGCCTCCCGCACCCTCGACAAGCTCCTCGCGATGGGCGCCCTGCCGGTCGTCAACGAGAACGACACGGTAGCCACGGACGAGATCCGCTTCGGCGACAACGACCGCCTCGCCGCGCTCGTCGCCCATCTCGTCCACGCCGATCTGCTGGTCCTGCTGTCGGACGTGGACGGCGTGTACGACGGCGACCCCAGCCGGCCCGGCACCTCGCGGATAGCGGAGGTACGGGCGCCGGAGGACCTCGCGCACGTGGACATCGGCAGCGCGGGCAAGGCGGGCGTCGGCACGGGCGGCATGGTCACCAAGGTCGAGGCCGCCCGCATCGCGGCGGCGGCAGGCATCCCCGTGGTGCTCACCTCCGCCGTCCACGCCGCCGACGCCCTCGCGGGCCGGGACACCGGTACGTACTTCCACCCCACCGGCAAGCGCTCCGCCGACCGGCTGCTCTGGCTCCAGCACGCCTCCACCCCGCAGGGCGCGCTGACGCTCGACGACGGGGCCGTGCGCGCGGTCGTCGAGCGCCGCAAGTCGCTGCTGCCCGCCGGTATCGCGGCGGTCGAGGGGGACTTCACGGCGGGCGATCCGGTGGAACTGCGCGACAGCCGGGGACGGGCGGTGGCGCGGGGGCTCGTCAACTTCGACGCCAAGGAGATCCCCCGGCTGATCGGCCGCTCGACCAAGGAGCTGGCGCGCGAACTGGGCCCCGCCTACGAACGCGAGGTCGTTCACCGGGACGACCTGGTCCTGCTGCACCCGTAACGGGCACCGGCGCACGCGGTGCGCGGGTTTCCGGTGAGGGAGGTTCCGCAAAACCGCCCCCATGGAGCCGTGCGGCCTGCTCCACTTTGTCTCGGGGACCGATTCCGTACGAGCACTGGGTAAGGAGGCCGTCGTGAGACGAGTGCGCCCTGGGTTGGCGGCGTTCCGCGGTCATGGCGCCTCCGGTGCCTCCCGTGACGGCGGTGCCTCCAGCGTGGCCGGCGGGGAGCGCACGCTGACCGGCGTCACGTCCCATCCGGCCCACGAGGAGCCCGGCGACATCCCCCGCCTGTGGCACGTCACCCTCAGCGTCTCCGGCGACGAGACACCGCTGGCGGAGGTGCGGCGCGCCCTGGAGCAGCTCGCCCACGACCACCCCTTTCTGCTGACCAGCCGCTACGCACGCGACCACGCGGAGATCCGCTACTGGGAGGAGGCCCGCGACCTGCACGACGCCGCCGCGGTGGCGCTGCGTCTGTGGGGTGAGCACCGCCAGAGCGCGGGCCTGCCGCCCTGGGAGATCGTCGGCCTGGAGGTCATCGACCGCGTCACCTACCACCAGCGGGTCGCGGAGGGGTACGGGCCGCCGCCCGCTCGCCCGGTGGGCGTCCATCCCTTCTGAGGCCCTCCAAGGTTCCCCTTCAAGGTTTCCCTCATAGGCTTCCCATCCGAGGTTCAGCGGGCCCTGAGGGGCCTGTGCGGGCCCTTCGGGGCCCGTCTCGCGGTTCGGGATGGCCCGTGGGCACGTCCTGCGGCGCACTACCCTTCCCTCATGACCACGCTCTCGCCGTACGACTCCATGTCCCCGGTCGCCCAGGCCGCCTACCGCGCCCAGGCCGCCGCCGCCGACCTCGCGCCGCTGCCGCGTGCCGAGAAGGACGACGCGCTGCTCGCCATGGCGGACGCGCTGGAGGTCCGTACGAGCGAGATCGTCGAGGCCAACGCCCGGGACATCGCCAAGGCCCGTGAGGCGGGCACCAGCGAGGCGATCGTCGACCGGCTCACGCTCACGCCCGAGCGGATCCGGGCCATCGCCTCCGACGTACGCGACGTGGCCGCCCTGCCCGACCCGGTCGGCGAGGTCGTCCGCGGCTCCACCCTGCCCAACGGCATCGACCTGCGCCAGGTCCGTGTTCCGCTGGGTGTCGTCGGGATCATCTACGAGGCCCGGCCGAACGTGACCGTCGACGCCGCCGCCCTGTGCCTGAAGTCCGGGAACGCGGTGCTGCTGCGCGGCTCGTCCTCCGCGTACGAGTCGAACACCGCCCTCGTACGGGTGCTGCGCGACGCCGTGGGCGGCGCGGGGCTGCCCGCCGACGCCGTGCAACTCGTGCCCGGAGAGAGCCGTGAGTCGGTGCGCGAGCTGATGCGCGCCCGCGGCCTGGTCGACGTGCTCATCCCGCGCGGCGGCGCCTCGCTGATCCGTACGGTCGTCGAGGAGTCCACGGTCCCGGTGATCGAGACCGGCACCGGCAACTGCCACGTCTACGTCGACGCGCAGGCCGACATCGACATGGCGATCGAGATCCTGATCAACTCCAAGGCGCAGCGTGTGAGCGTGTGCAACGCCGCCGAGACGCTCCTCGTCCACCAGGACATCGCCCCCGAGTTCCTGCCCCGCGCCCTGGACGCCCTGGCGGACGCCGGGGTCACCGTGCACGCCGACGAGCGGGTGATGGCGTACGCGAAGGGCTCCCGGGCCACGGTGGTGGAGGCCACGCCGGAGGACTGGGACACCGAGTACCTCTCGTACGACATCGCGGCCGCGGTCGTGGACTCCCTGGACAAGGCCGTGCAGCACATCCGGCTGTGGAGCTCCGGTCACACCGAGGCGATCGTCACGACCTCCCAGCAGGCCGCCCGCCTTTTCACCCGGTTGGTCGATTCGACGACGGTCGCCGTGAACGCCTCGACGCGTTTCACCGACGGGGGGCAGTTCGGCTTCGGTGCGGAGATCGGCATCTCGACGCAGAAGCTCCACGCCCGGGGGCCGATGGGCCTTCCGGAGCTGACCAGCACGAAGTACATCGTGACCGGGGACGGGCACGTACGGCGCTGAGCGCCCGCTCACCGCGCGGGCCGTCGGTTGTCCCTGGCAACCACCTGTGGACCGTCTCGCCAGGCGGATGAATTTCCTTACCGTCTGCCCAAATTGACCCCCCAGGTCTACTCTGGATCCGTGCCGGAGGACGTGGGGGGCACGCCGTTCGAGGACGGCCGGGAGCCCGACGACGACCGCGACCGCGGAGGTACGGACGAAGAGTTCGCCTCCGTGGTCTTCGACGAGGCCTTCATACAGGCCGCCGTGGTCCACGAGCCGACGGCCGTCGAAAGACTCCTGGCCGCCGCGCAGGCCCGCGCCGAGGCCCAGGAGGCCGAGGCGCACCGGGCGCGCGCCAGGGGCGCGCGTGGCGACGACGAGCGCTATGAGGACGGATTCGGGCCCGACGAGGCCGGAGACTTCGCCTACGCCCGGGATCTGGACGACCTCGACGACGACCCGGAGGTCCTGGAAGGCCGCTACGGCGCGCCGGGCGGGTACGGCAAGGGTTCCCGCTGGCACCGGCCCGTCGCCTGGATGCTCGCGCTCGTGATGGGCATAGGCATGGTGGCACTGGCCTTCACGGCGGTGTACCGGGGAGCGTCCTCGGGCCGCCAGGAGCAGGTGCCGCCACCCGCCACGACCGGTCTGGAGCAGGGCCGGGAGACGAGCGCGAGCGCTGCTCCGTCAGCGTCTGCGGACTACTCCCCTCCGGCGTTCTCGGCGGTGCCGCGGACGCCCTGAGGGCGCATACGAGGGCGCTCCGGGAAGGTGCACCAAAGTTGTTCGACTTCCGTTCGAAAACTTGGTGAGAACCTGTCAGAAGTTGACGTGTACCAGGGCGTTTACCCGGGCTTCGGGAGACCTACTCTGAAGGTATGGGCGGGCCTGGAGACCCACCTGAGGGGACACCGGAGGGCGCTCCCGGCGGTGGTGAGGACGAATACCGATCCGTCGTCTTCGACGAGTCGTTCGTCCGGGCTGCCCGCCTCCAGGAGTACTCCGCGCGAGAGCGGATGGCCGACCACGCTCCCGCCGTACGCCGCCGCCCGGCACTGCACCGCGGACTGTCCCGGCAGGCGCTGATCCTGGTGCTGCTGATAGCGGTCGCCTTCGGCACCGCGATCTACATGGGCGTGCGCCATCCGATCCAGGCGCCCAGGGCACAGGCCGTCGAGCCGCTGCGCATGACGGTGATACCTCTCGCGCCGCAGTCCGCCGTCCCGGGCACCACCGACCCGGAGGCGCTGTACACGCACAGCCCCGCAGTCCAGTTCCGCGTCGGCGCCCAGGGCCTCACCTTCCCCGCCACCCGGCGCACCCCGCACTTCTCCGAGAGTCAGGTCGTCGCCGCCCTGACCACCGCGCAGCACTATCTCGTCGCGTCCTCGCTCGACCCGGCCGTCCTCACGGGCGGCGCCGTGCGGCAGGTCCGCGTCCTGCTCGACCCGCAGCAACTCGACCAGTTCGACCAGAGCTTCGACCACCCGGCCGCGGACGGGCGGCACGCGCCCACCGGCTGGCTGGTGCGCTTCGACCCGTCCCGCGTCCAGCTGGCCGACTCCAGGATCCGCGTCCAGGGCACGCTGCAGGCGACGGAGGCCAACTCCGACACACTGGAGATCAGCGCCGACCACACCGTGGTGTACGCGCTGAAGCCGACCGGATCCGACGCCAGGGCGCAGACCTCGCTGTTCACCGTGCGGCGCGAGCTGACCTTCCACTTCGACCGCGACGACCTGCGGACCGACCAGGCCAAGCTGGTCGCGTCCTACGTCCAGGCCGGCCCGCTCAGCTGCGCCGAGGACTCCGCGAACCAGCTCCGCCCGCTGCTCGCGGGCCAGACGGCGAGGGCGGGCGGCCCGGCCGGCACGGACCCGTACGCGACGGGCAGCGCCACGGCCCTGTGCGGCACACTCTCCACGAGCGCGGAGCCGAGGGTCTGAGGCGAGGGTCTGAGCCGAGTTCTGAGGCGAGAGCCTGAGCCGAGGTCTGAGGCGAGAGCCTGAGCCGAGGGGGCTGAGACGAAGGGTCCACTCCGTCGGCGGGCGGCCGGGCGCGCCGTGGTCAGCCCCTGTCCTCGGGAGGCTCGTCCTCCGGGCGGCTGTCTTCCGGGCGGCTGTCCTCGGGCTCCGGCGGCGAGTCCTTCGGGGGATTGCCCGCGAAGCCCGCGAAGCCGCGCCGCACCCGGCCGCCGAGGTCGCCCGCGCCGCCCGCTATGTCGGTGACCAGCTTCATCAGCGGGTCCTTCGACTGCTTCACATCGCTCGCGTAGCTGGCCGCCGACTGCCGGAAGGAGTCCGACACCGAAGTGTCCTTGTCCTCGCCGCGCCGCGGATAGTGACCGTCCATGATCCGCTGGTGGTCACGGGAGGCGGCCCACTTCTTCAGCTCGGCGGCGCGGACCGCCGCGAAGGGATGCGTCCGCGGCAGCACATTGAGGATCTTGAGCACGGAGTCGCGCAGGTCGCCCCCGGCCTCGTACTCCTCGGCCTGCTCCAGGAACGCGTCCACGTTCATCTCGTGCAGATGGTTCCCGCCGGCGATCTTCATCAGCCCGCGCATCGAGGCCTGCAGATCCTGCCCGACCAGCAGCCCTGCCCGGTCGGCCGACAGCTCCGACTTGCGGAACCACTCCCGAAGCGCGGTCACGATCGCCGTGATCGCGAGGTTGCCCAGCGGAATCCAGGCCACCCGGACCGCGAGACTGGTCAGGAACAGCAGGATGGTCCGGTACACGGAGTGACCGGACAGCGCGTGCCCGACCTCGTGCCCGACGACCGCCCGCATCTCCTCCTCGTCCAGCAGCTCCACGAGCCCGGTCGTCACGACGATGATCGGCTCGTCGAGGCCGATGCACATCGCGTTCGGCTGCGGGTCCTGGGTGACGTACATCGGCGGGACCTTCTCCAGGTCCAGGATGTAACAGGCGTCCCGCAGCATGTCGTTGAGGTGCGCGAACTGCGCGTCCGAGACCCGTACGGAGTCGGAGAGGAACAGCAGCCGCAGACTGCGCTCCGGCAGTAGTCCGCTGAGCACCTTGAAGACGGTGTCGAAGCCGCTCAGCTTGCGCAGGGCCACCAGGGCCGAACGGTCCGCCGGGTGTTCGTACGCACGCGAGGAGATCCCCGGGAAACGCCTGCGCTGCCTGCTCGGCACCTGCTCGTGCCCGTTCTCGCGCCCCGGAGCGCGCCCGTTGTGCTCAAGGCCGTCGTCGGACATGTGTTCCCCCATGGGTCGGATGACTCGATGGTTCACTCTGCGATTGATCATCGGGCGACCGCCCGGCGGCTGACCGCGCGATGAGCGAGGGCCCGATGCGTCCCCGAAGCGGAGTCCAGCCTAGGCGGAGATACCGTGACAGGGCAGCGCATCGTAAGGAGCGATCCCATGGAGCACATTTCCGCCGCATGGCTCACCGAGGCCGCGCTGGCCGCCGGCCGGCAGGGCCCGGGCAACCTGCTGCGCGTCGTGCTGATCGTCATGGTCGTCGGCTGCGCCCTGACCGGGTGGTTCCTGCTGCGCGGCTACAAGCGCAAGGACGACTGACGGCCGCTTCGCGCCCCACGGGGGCCCGCCTGCCGTCCCGGCGGGCGGGCCGTCGCCGTCCCCAACGGCGGAGTCGGCGTGATCGGTGCCGAGGCGCCCGCATACGATGAGCCGACGTCCTTGTCCCGCCCACACCGGATAGGTTCTGCCGAAGATGAGCTTCCACAGCACCGCAGCCCAGTTGGCCACGCTTGCCGAGAGCGAGGCGCACGAGAGCCTCAACCCCTTCCTGACGGGCGGATCGGCCCTAGGCATCCTTCTCCTGCTGCTGTGGATCACCACCCGCTTCAACCGCGACCGCTGAGTCCCGCACCGGGCCCGGTCCCGGCCGCCCGCGGGGGCCTTGCGGCCGGTGCCCGTCGGCCGGGCCGGTAGGGTCGCACGCATGGGAGAGCAGCACACGCCCACCGGTCCGGTGAAGGGCGCGGGATCCGGCCCCGGCAACGGGCCGTCGAACCCGGGCAAACGCCGCCTTGGCGTCATGGGCGGAACGTTTGACCCGATTCACCACGGGCACCTCGTCGCGGCCAGTGAGGTCGCCGCGCAGTTCCACCTCGACGAGGTGGTGTTCGTGCCCACCGGCCAGCCGTGGCAGAAGACCGACCGCAAGGTCACCCCGGCCGAGGACCGCTATCTGATGACGGTCATCGCGACCGCCGAGAACCCCCAGTTCTCGGTCAGCCGCATCGACATCGACCGCGGCGGCCCCACCTACACCACGGACACCCTGCGTGACCTGAAGGCCCTCAATCCGGACACGGACCTCTTCTTCATCACGGGCGCCGACGCACTGGGCCAGATCCTCACCTGGCGCTACACGGACGAGTTGTTCTCCCTCGCACACTTCATCGGCGTCACCCGCCCCGGTCACACCCTGGCCGACCCGGGCCTACCCGAGGGCGGCGTCTCGCTGGTCGAGGTTCCCGCGCTGGCCATCTCGTCCACAGACTGCCGTGCGAGAGTCGCCAAGGGCGAACCCGTCTGGTATCTGGTGCCGGACGGTGTGGTGCGCTACATCGACAAGCGGCAGCTGTACCGCGGCGAGTGAGCCGAGAGGGGCACCGGTGAACGACCGATACGACGGATACGCAGGTGGCGACCAGTACGAACTCGTCGGCTACGACGAGTTCGGGCAGCCTGTGTACCGGCAGGTGCCCGCACAGCAGGCCCCCCAGGGCTACGACCCGTACGGCACGCAACAGCATCAACAGCCCCAGGGCTACGGCTACGACCCGTACGCGACCGGCCCCCAGCAGCCCGTGGAGCCCTATCACACCGGTCAGCAGCCCCCGGTGTCCTCCCAGGACACCGGCCGGCAGCCGCCCGCCTCGTACGACCCCTACGGCGGGTACGGAACGGACCCCTCCGGTGGGTACGACCCCTACGGCCGGACCGCAACGAGCGGGCAGCAGCCGCGTGTTGCGGAACAGACCGCCCATATCCCCCAGCAGACGGGCCCGTCCGGCAGCGGTGCGGGGCGTGCGGGCGGGGCGACCGGGTTCGCCGGAGAAGGAACGGCCGGACCGGGGGAGACCTCCGCCGAGCGGGAGCCGCACGGCGACGGCCCCGGCACCGAGCAGTTCGCCTTCGCCGAGGAGCCCGAGGGCGAGCCCGAAGACGTCATCGACTGGCTGAAGTTCACCGAGAACCGCACCGAGCGGCGCGAGGAGGCCAGGCGCCGCGCCCGCAGCCGGATCATCGCCCTCGCCGTGGTCCTCGCCCTGGCGGCGGTCGGCGGCGTCGGCTACCTCTGGTACGCGGGCAAGCTGCCCGGCACCTCCCCCGGCGGCAAGTCCGCCACGACGACGGCCGCGACAGCACAGAACCGCGACGTGATCGTGGTCCATCTGCACAACACCAAGGGCGGCGGCACCTCGACCGCGCTGCTCGTCGACAACACCACCACCAAGCAGGGCGCCACCGTCCTGCTGCCCAACTCCCTTGCCCTGACCACCGACGACGGCGGCGCCACGACTCTCGCCAAGTCGGTCGCCGACGACGGCTCCTCCGGCACGAGCGACGCCATCGACTCCGTCCTCGGCACCAAGATCGAGGGCACCTGGCGCCTCGACACCCCCTACCTCAGCAACCTCGTCGACCTCGTCGGCAACATCGAGGTCACCACCAACACCGACGTCCCCGACCCGTCTGCCAAGAAGGGCGGCGAGCCCCTCGTGCACAAGGGGGAGGACCAGACCCTCAGTGGCAAGACGGCCGTCGCGTACGCCACCTACCGGGCCTCCGGCGAGTCCCAGGACGCCCAGCTGGAGCGGTTCGGCCAGGTCATGCAGGGTGTGCTGCGCAAGCTGTCCTCGGACCCGCAGGCCGCGACGATCACCGTGCAGACGCTCGCGCAGATCCTCGATCCCTCCCTGACCGACAAGGACCTCGGCTCCTTCCTCGCCAAGCTCGCCGACCATGCCAAGCAGGGCGACTACAAGACCCAGCTGCTGCCGGTCCAGTCCGACGGCAGCGTCGGCCAGCAGGCCACCGACACCGTGGTCAGGAACCTGCTCGGCGGGACCGTCAAGAGTCCGCAGTCCGGTGACGCCGTCCGCGTCGGCATCAGGAACGACACCGGATCCAAGTCCGCCACCGAGCAGGCCCGTGTCGTCCTGGTCAACGGCGGTTACACCGTCATCGACGCCGGCACCGGCACCGCCCAGTCCGCCTCGGAGATCATCTACGCCGACGACCGCGAGAAGCAGAACGCTATCGAGGTCGCCAAGACCCTGGGACTGCCGACCAGCTCGGTGCAGAAGGGCAAGCTCGACTCGAACGCCAATGTCTCGGTCGTTCTCGGCCGGAACTACCGCACGTCCTCGTGACGCGGGCCACACGCCGGGGCCCCGCGACGTGATCCGTTAATCACTTGGGGTGCCGTCGGCGGTCCGTGAGACCCTTGAGGTACCACTGACCGCCGACGGAAAGCCTTGTAGTGACCGCCACGGACCGCTCTCTCGAGCTCATCAACACCGCCGCCCAGGCGGCCGCCGACAAGCTCGCGCACGACATCATCGCCTACGACGTCAGCGACGTCCTGTCGATCACGGACGCCTTTCTGCTGGCCTCCGCGCCCAACGACCGCCAGGTCAAGTCGATCGTCGACGAGATCGAGGAGCGGCTGAACAAGGAGCTCGGCGCCAAGCCGGTCCGCCGCGAGGGCGACCGTGAGGCCCGCTGGGTGCTCCTGGACTACGTCGACATCGTGGTGCACGTCCAGCACAGCGAGGAGCGTGTCTTCTACGCCCTGGAGCGGCTGTGGAAGGACTGCCCCGAGCTGGAGCTGCCCGCCGACGCCAAGGCCACCCGGGGCAAGGCCGAGGAGCACGCCCGGCTGCAGGCCGCCGTGGACGCCGCCGAGCTGAACGCCGACCTGGGCGGGGAGCTGCGGTGACGGCCCCGGGCGCCGACACCGGGAAGAAGGGCCGGGGCCGCCGCCTCATCCTGTGGCGCCACGGCCAGACGGCGTGGAACGTGGAGCGCCGCTTCCAGGGCTCCACGGACGTCCGGCTCACCGAGACCGGCATCGGCCAGGCCCGCCGCTCCGCCCGGCTGCTCGCCTCCCTCAAGCCGGACGCGATTGTCGCCTCCGACCTCAGGCGCGCCGCCGACACGGCCGCCGAGCTCGCCACGCTCACGGGCTTGGAGGTCACCCACGACGAGGGCTTGCGCGAGACGTACGCGGGCGTCTGGCAGGGCCTGACCCACGAGGAGATCATCGCCCGGTACGGCGAGGAGTACGCCGCATGGAAGCGCGGCGAGCCCGTCCGCCGAGGCGGGGGCGAACTGGAGACCGAGGTCGCCGACCGCGCCGCCCCCGTGGTGCTGCGCCATGCCGAGAAGCTCCCCGAGGAGGGCACCCTCGTGGTGGTCAGCCACGGCGGCACGATCCGTACCACCATCGGCCGTCTGCTCGGCCTGGAGGCCCGCCACTGGGAGAGCCTCGGCGGTCTGTCCAACTGCTCCTGGTCCGTCCTCAGCGAAGGCGCCCGCGGCTGGCGCCTCCTGGAGCACAACGCAGGCACCCTGCCCGAACCGGTCCTCGGCGACGACGACTGACACCTCCTCACAGCACCCGGGACCCGGATTTCACTTTCCGGCAGCTCGCAGGCTAAAGTTCTTCTTGTTCGCCCCGCCGGGCGGGAAGAACGCAAGGGGCTATAGCTCAGTTGGTAGAGCGCCTGCATGGCATGCAGGAGGTCAGGAGTTCAATTCTCCTTAGCTCCACAGATCGACTCCTTCGAGTCGTCGAAGATCGAGAGAAGATCCCGTCCCTCAGGGGCGGGATCTTTCGTTCATGAGCCATGTGGCTCACATCACATCGAACTCCCGCCAACGCGCCCTTGTTCCCACCGGGTTCGCGCTCACCGCACACTCTTCTCGGACTGGCTTGAGTCACTTGGGCCCCGGGGGCGTATACCTCTACGGACGCGCTCCTCGTGTGCATGTACGCGCTGGCCGCGACGCCACGGCGGGTGCCGTGTCCGGACTGGTACGAAGGCGTCGCTGACCGTATTGGCCCGGCCGTGGCAGAATCAAACGGCCGGAAGGGGGCGCGGCCCGACGGGAGGGAGTAGCGATGCCTGCGAGCATCCGCGGGGAGGTCCAGGGTCTTCTCCCAGTGGCGGTGAGACGTCAGAACGACGCCCTCCTCGACTGCCCTTCCTGCGGCTCGTCCGATGTCGCCCAGGTCCTCGGCGACAACGGCGGCATCTCCTTCGTGTGCACGGCCTGCGGCCACAGCTGGAGCTGATCGATGGGTGCACACAGGCGGAAGTGCGACTGGTGCGGCAGCGGCACGCCGATCGTCCGGGACATGGAGCCGGTCAACCCCGACTACCAATACTGGTGCGAGGAATGCGCACGGGCGCTGATCATAAAAGGCGACCCGATCGAGACCTACCGGGAGCTGGAGGGCGAGCCGATCTACGGCCGCCTGCTCGACGAGCACTGCACACTCAAACGCTTCTACTCGTTCGCCACGGCCTGACCCGGAACGGGGCGCAGGTGGGCGGCGCGCGGGCGGGAAACCCGACGTCAGGCCCCTGTCCGGGCGGAACGGAAACGATTTGGTGTTCCACCCGGGGGACCGTGTAATGTTGGCGTCGCCGCCGGGGAAACCGGGCGACGCGGTCAATGTGCGGCTTCGCCGCGTGGCCGCAAGGGGCTATAGCTCAGTTGGTAGAGCGCCTGCATGGCATGCAGGAGGTCAGGAGTTCAATTCTCCTTAGCTCCACAGAACTTGAAGGCGGTTCATCCGAGAGGATGGACCGCCTTCGACGTATGTGCGCACAGGAGCGACGTCTGCGCGTGGCGACGTATGCCGTGGTGACGTGTGCGCGCGGCGACGTATGGGTGCGCCGACGCGTGTGTGCACGGACGCGAACGGCGGGCCGCCCTTCCAGTGGCCCGCCGTTCCCCTGTGCGCTCAGCGGCCGAGGGCGCGGCGTCCCCGGCCCTGCGACAGCACGGGCAGGTTGCTGCGGGAGGGCGGGCCGGACCGGGTGTCCTCCTCGATCCGCAGCGCGAGCGCGGGGCAGCGGCGCACGGCCCGCAGGGCCTTCGCCTCCGCGTAGAGCGGCACCGGCGCCTGGGCGACCGTGGGGAAGCCGTCGGCGCCCAGTTCGAAGACTTCCGGCAGGATGTCCGCGCACAGGCCGTGGCCACGGCAGAGCGTCCAGTCGACGAAGATCTTCTGCCGACTGGCACCGGCCTCGGGCTCGGCCTGGCCGCCGCCCGGGATGCCCGTGGGGGCCCGGCCGCCCTCGAAGAGCGGCAGCACGCCCTCCACGGGCCTGCCGCAGCCGTTGCCGAGGACGTGAGCCGCCAGGTCGTCCGTGAACGCCTTGATGGTCGATTCCAGGAACATCGCCGAGCCGTCCGGGTGCGAGCACGCTCCGCGTCCCTTCACGGCCTTGGCGACCTGCTTGAGGGCCTCCAGGGCCGCGGGACCCCCACCGTTGAGGATGTCCTCCATACCGCGGGCGGCGGCGGGCAGACCGAGGTAGCACGGGCCGCACTGACCGGCGCTCTCCTCGGCCAGCCACTTGGCCACCTGCAGGGACTCGCCCAGCGGGCAGGTCTCCTGGCCGATGGGCAGGATCGCGCCGGCACCGAGGGAGCCGCCGACGGCGTCCAGGGAGTTGCGCGAGACGATCGCCTCGTTGATCGTCGCCGCGTCGATCCACTTGCCGTGGTAGCCGCCGGTCAGCACGCCCTGGGGGACCGGCGGAGCGCCGGCCAGCTGGAGCACGTACCGCAGCGGCACGCCCGTCGGGACCTCGATCACCATGGGCCGGTTGACCGCGCCGGAGACGGTGAGCATGACGGTGCCGGGCTCGTCGTACAGGCCGGTGTTGCAGTAGCGCTCGGCGCCGATGCGAGCGGCGATCGCCAGCTGGGCGAACGTCTCGGCGTTCGACAGCAGCGTGGGCGCGCCACCGACGCCGCTCTGCGAGGCGCTGATCTTGCGGCCCGGCGGAATCGCCGGGCCGCCGTCGATGGAACGGATCAGCGACGCGGCGGCGCCGGTGACCATGCGTACCGGATTGCGCTGCACGCGCGCGCGTATCGGCGCTCCGCGCCGGTTGCTCAGTCCCCGCTCGGCGAGCGCCTGCTCCATCGATCTCTCGGTGGAGGCGCGGGTCACCCCGACGACGAGGGTGCGGGCGCCCAGGGCCTCCGCGACCAGCAGGGCGCCGTCCAGGATGAGGTGCGGGGCACGGTTGATCAGCACCGTGTCCTTGCGGCAGGCGGGCTCGTCCTCGCTTCCGTTGACGACCACCACCGGCCGGATGCCGCGGCGGATCGCCGACTCGGCGACCGACCGCAGCTTCTTGTGGAAGGGGAAGCCCGCACCGCCGCGCCCCTTCAGGGAGATCTGCTCGGCCAGCTGGGCGAGCTGCTCGCCGCCCATCGGCTCGAGCGGGCCGTGCACCTTGAGGTGCATGGGGAGATCCAGTCTTTCGACAAGGTCGAAACCCGACGTGAGTTGCGGAAGCCCGACCACACGGACTTCTGGGACGTCGGGCAGGGCCTCGTTCACTTAAAAGCCTCCGGAAGGCGCGTTCCAGGGTTCGCCGGCTGCCGGAGTGTCGTAGGCACCGGGCAGCGTCTCCGTCGCGGGACCACTGTTGTACGTGTTGTTCGAGTTGTACGTCCCGTAGGGGGCGTACGTCTCACCCGTGTCGTACATCTCACTTGCGCCGTATCCGTTGTATCCCGCGTTGTCATAGGCCGGGACGGTGTATCCGGTGTCGTTCAGCGGGTCGTACGAGGACGGGCGCGCCTCGCCGACGGGCGGCGGCGACGGGATCGGCCAGCTTCCGGAGGCGCTGCCTCCGCCGTCGACGCCCGGGAACACCTCCGTGGCCTGCATGTCCATCGGCAGGTCCATGCGCTGGGTCGCGTCCGGCGTCATCGGGGTCTGCGCGCGCGGGGTGGCCGAGACGGCCCGGTAGGCGGCCGCGAATCCGTTGGCGGGCTCCGGGGCCATGGCGCGGGCCGCGGGGGCCTCGTAGAAGGACGAGGAGGGCTGCGGAGGAATCAGGCCGTCGTCGGTTGCGTAACGGCCCGCGGAGCGCGCTGCGAAGCCCCCGAAGGCGGCCTCGGTCTCCGCGTTGCGGGCGCGGCTGGCGTCCAGCTCGTCGCGCCCGGGCATGTTGTCGCTTCCGATGACGGCGAAGATCCGGTCCGCCACCTTGCGCTTGAACGGGCGCGGCGCCGCCCGCAGGGCCAGTGCCGCCATGACGCCGAGCAGGCACAGCTCGTACGACACCATGAAGAACGGCTTCGCCGCGCGTCCCGCGTACAGGCCGTGGACCAGTGCGGCGCACCAGGACGGGTAGGCCAGCATGTGCATCGCCCGCCAGCGCGCCGCGACCGGCGCCGGCGACGCGAAGTTGCTGCGCAGGGCACCGGTGACACCGACGAAGATCATGAGCAGGCCGGCCAGGGAGCCGAGGCCGATGAGTCCTGCCGAGCCGCTGACGCCGAGGCTGAAGGGGATCAGCGCGGCGATCAGCACGGTGTGGTCGAGCGCGAGCTTGACCGCGACGTGCACCAGGAGGAACGCGATCGAGGCGACCGCGGTCGTCCGGTGAACTGCCTGCGCCACGATCCGCTGGCGGATGTTGAGGAAGATCCGGTCCTGGGCGACGAGTCCCCAGATCACCGAGCAGCTGAGGGAGACGAGCGAGAGGACACCCGCTCCGAAGTTGAGGAAGTCCCGCACTGCGTTCCCGCCCGCCAGCACGACGACGGGTATGAGCAGCAGCATCACAGCCGTCGCCACGCCGTAGGCCGAGCGACCCGGCCTGGGGAGCGAGCTGTTACTACGTTGAGGGTTCATGGGGGTCAACTCCGAACAGTTTCGGGAAGGCGGTCCCGCTGTCGCACTTTAGGTGTCTCCAAACCGAGCGGTACGAGGTTTGAGTTATTGCGTTGTTATCAAAGGGCAACGGTGTGGTTGCGATGTCCGAGTAGCTACTGTTACGCCAGGTAACATTTGAACCTTGTTCAGCTTTCCGAGACCTTCACAACCGGGGCCGTCGGTGTCTGAGTACGGCTGCGCCCGGCGTTGGGTTCACTCCGGCCCCGTCCCGGGGTGCGCCGGCGGAAGGTCGTCGCGGCGCGCTCGGGCGCTGCGGTACCCTGACGCCATGCGTGCCGTACGCCTTCTGCTTAGCGGGCCGCGCTGATCAGTCCCGACCGCCGGGCCCACCGGTGGCCGGAGTCGGCGCGGCGTCCCCTCCTGTGTGAGGGGCTTTTTCGTTTCTTGAATGTCACAGCCGCTGGCAGAGACGATCGATGGAGCTTTGAGGATCATGAGCGAGACGAACCCCGCCGCCGTGTCGGCGGAGGCCGCGCCGCACCGCTACGCGGCCGCGATGGCGGCCGAGATCGAGGCACGCTGGCAGGACTTCTGGGACGCCGAGGGCACCTACGAGGCGCCGAACCCGAGTGGTGACCTGGCAGGAGAGGCCGAGCTGGTCGCCCGGCCCAAGAAGTTCGTCATGGACATGTTCCCCTACCCCTCGGGTGCGGGCCTGCACGTCGGCCACCCGCTGGGCTACATCGCCACGGACGTCTTCGCCCGGTTCCAGCGCATGACCGGCCACAACGTCCTGCACACCCTGGGCTTCGACGCCTTCGGCCTGCCCGCCGAGCAGTACGCCGTGCAGACCGGCACGCACCCGCGCGTGTCCACCGAGGCCAACATCGAGAACATGAAGTCCCAGCTGCGCCGGCTGGGCCTGGGCCACGACAAGCGCCGGTCGTTCGCCACGATCGACCCGGACTACTACAAGTGGACCCAGTGGATCTTCCTGCAGATCTTCAACTCCTGGTACGACGAGGAGGCCGGCAAGGCCCGCCCGATCTCCTCGCTGATCGCCCAGTTCGAGTCCGGTGAGCGCGGGGTTCCGGGCACCACGCGCGCGTGGAACGAGCTGAGCGCCGCCGAGCGCGCCGACGTCCTGAGCCGGCACCGCCTGGCGTACGCCTCCGACGCGCCCGTCAACTGGTGCCCCGGCCTGGGCACCGTCCTGGCGAACGAGGAGGTCACCGCCGACGGCCGCTCCGAGCGCGGCAACTTCCCCGTCTTCAAGGCCAAGCTGCGCCAGTGGAACATGCGCATCACCGCCTACGCCGACCGGCTCCTGGAGGACCTGGAGGAGCTGGACTGGCCCGAGGCCATCAAGCTGCAGCAGCGCAACTGGATCGGCCGCTCCGAGGGTGCCCGCGTCGACTTCCCGATCGACGGCGAAGCGATCACGGTCTTCACCACGCGCCCCGACACCCTGTTCGGCGCCACCTACATGGTGCTGGCGCCCGAGCACCCGCTGGTCGAGAAGTTCACCCCCGAGGCGTGGCCCGAGGGCACGCACGAGGTGTGGACGGGCGGCCACGCCACGCCCGCCGAGGCCGTCGCCGCCTACCGCGCCCAGGCCGCCGCGAAGTCCGACGTGGAGCGGCAGGCCGAGGCGAAGGACAAGACCGGCGTCTTCACGGGCGCGTACGCCACCAACCCGGTCAGCGGGGAGCAGGTCCCCGTCTTCATCGCCGACTACGTGCTGATGGGCTACGGCACCGGCGCGATCATGGCTGTCCCGGCCCACGACAGCCGCGACTTCGCGTTCGCGCGCGCCTTCGAGCTGCCGATGCGCTGTGTCGTCGAGCCCACCGACGGCCGCGGAACCGATCCCTCCACGTGGGAGGACGCCTTCGACTCCTACGACGCGAAGATCGTGAACTCCGCCGGTGAGGCCGTCTCGCTGGACGGCCTGAGCGTCACCGACGCCAAGGCGCGCATCACCGAGTGGCTGGAGCGCAAGGGCGTCGGCGAGGGCACCGTCAACTTCCGCCTGCGTGATTGGCTGTTCAGCCGTCAGCGCTACTGGGGCGAGCCCTTCCCGATCGTCTACGACGAGGACGGCGTCGCCCACGCGCTGCCCGAGTCGATGCTGCCGCTGGAGCTGCCGGAGGTCGAGGACTACTCGCCGCGCACCTTCGACGCGGACGACGCCGACACCGAGCCCGAGACCCCGCTGTCGCGCAACGAGGAGTGGGTCAACGTCACCCTGGACCTGGGCGACGGGCCGAAGAAGTACCGCCGCGAGACCAACACCATGCCCAACTGGGCCGGTTCGTGCTGGTACGAGCTGCGCTACCTGGACCCGCACAACGACCGCAAGCTGGTCGACCCGGAGATCGAGCAGTACTGGATGGGCCCGCGTGAGGGCCGGCCGCACGGTGGCGTCGACCTGTACGTCGGCGGCGCCGAGCACGCCGTGCTGCACCTGCTGTACGCCCGCTTCTGGTCCAAGGTCCTGTACGACCTGGGGCACGTCTCCTCGGCGGAGCCGTTCCACAAGCTGTTCAACCAGGGCATGATCCAGGCCTACGTCTACCGTGACGGCCGGGGCATCGCGGTGTCGGCCGCCGAGGTGGAGGAGCGCGACGGCGCGTACTACTACCAGGGCGAGCAGGTCACCCGCCTGCTGGGCAAGATGGGCAAGTCCCTGAAGAACGCGGTCACTCCGGACGAGATCTGCGCCGAGTACGGGGCCGACACCCTGCGCCTGTACGAGATGGCGATGGGCCCACTGGACGTGTCACGGCCGTGGGACACGCGCGCGGTGGTGGGCCAGTTCCGGCTGCTGCAGCGGCTGTGGCGCAATGTCGTCGACGAGACGACCGGTGAGGTCACCGTCGTCGACACCGAGCCCGACGAGGACACCCTGCGCGCCCTGCACAAGGCCATCGACGGCGTGCGCCAGGACTTGGAGGGCCTGCGGTTCAACACCGCCATCGCCAAGATCACGGAGCTGAACAACCACCTGACCAAGGCGCCGGGCGCGGTGTCGCGCTCGGTTGCCGAGGCCCTGGTGCTGCTGATCGCGCCGCTGGCCCCGCACATCGCCGAGGAACTGTGGCGCAGGCTGGGCCACACCGACTCGGTCGTCCACCAGGACTTCCCGGTCGCCGACCCGGCGTACGTCGTGGACGAGACCGTCACCTGCGTCGTCCAGATCAAGGGCAAGGTCAAGGCGCGTCTGGAGGTTCCACCCTCGATCTCGCAGGAGGAGCTGGAGAAGGTGGCGCTGGCGGACGAGAAGGTCGTCGCGGCGCTGGGCGGCGCCGGGATCCGCAAGGTGATCGTGCGTGCGCCGAAGCTGGTGAACATCGTCACGGCATAACGGCCGCCGTCGGCGGGTCCGGTCGGCGCCCGGCATGGCATTCCGGCCGTTGGGAGACCGGGCGCCGACCTCGACGGACCGGAGCCCGGCGATGTCGGGGTAGTCCCCTACGGGCAGGTTCGGGGTTCTTTCGGAACCCTGGGCCTGCCGGTTGCGTTTACCGTGGGAGAGCGGTGCAGCAGCCGCGACCGGCCGGAGGAGGAGCGTCATGGAAGCCGTTTTGACCGTCGTCGCGCTCCTGTTCGTGCTGTGCGTGGTGCTCGGGACGTATGCGGCGGTGAAGGCGATCGGCGCGGCCAAACGCAGCGTGGACCGCACCATCGCGCAGGCCCGCCGCACGGTCGAGGACACCACCTTGCGCGCCAGGACCTTCACCCAGCCCGGCCCGGCGGGCGAGATCGCCCAGCTCCGGCTGAGGCTGCGTACCTCGATGCGTGCCACGCAGGACGCGCTGTACGCGGGCGTCGCCGAGGACGAGTCGCTGAAGGAGTCACTGGGCCTCTTCCAGCGCCTCAGCGCGCACGGACACGAACTGGACGCCGAGCTGAGGCGCCTGGAGGCCGAGCCGGACCGGCACACGCTGACCTCCCGGCTGCCCGGACTGCGTGAGCGCACCGAGCGCATCACGCAGTCGGCGGACTCGCTGCGCTGGGCGGCGCACGACAGGGCGCGCCGGTTCGCGGACGACGACCTGGACGCGCTGAGCGCCCAGATCGACGTGGAGGCAGGCGCTTTGCGCCACTGGACCAAGGAGCAGCCGGCGCCGCCGGTCGCGTCCTGGCCGGAGGCACCGGCCCCCGAGGACCGGGCCGTGTCCGGCCAGACCTGGCTGGAGACACCCGAGTCCCGGGTCTTCCAGGAGCCGGCCCGGCCCGCCGTCACCGCGCCGGGAGCCCGGCACACCTACCCCTGGCAGCGGAAGACCCGCCCCGAGAGCACCTCATGATCTCGCCAGGGCGAGGCCGCCTCGGAGGGGCCGGGCTGCCGCGCATGGGTTGCGACGGGTAACCTCCAGCTCATGTCCCGCCATGTCGCGATCGTCACCGATTCAACGGCCTACCTGCCGCCGCGGACGATGGAGCGCCACGGCATCACCGCGGTGCCGCTGACCGTGGTCATGGGTGACCAGGCCCTCGAGGAGGGTACCGAGATCTCGGCCCGCTCCCTGGCCCAGGCCTTGCAGAAGCGACGGCCCGTCACCACGTCCCGGCCCAGCCCCGAGCTCTTCGCCGAGACGTACCGCAAGGTCGCGGAGACGGGGGTGAGCGGCATCGTCTCGTTGCACCTGTCCTCCGAGTTCTCGGGGACCTACGACGCGGCGGTGCTCGCCGGGCGCGAGGCCCCCGTCCCGGTGCGCGTGGTCGACACGGGCATGGTCGCGATGGCCCTGGGCTTCTGCGCGCTGGCCGCCGCGGAGGCCGCGGAGGCGGGCGGCACGGTCGACGAAGCGGTCACGGCGGCGGAGAAGCGGGCCGCGGGCACCTCCGCGTACTTCTACGTCGACACCCTCGACTATCTGCGGCGGGGCGGCCGGATCGGGGCCGCGCAGGCGCTGCTGGGCTCGGCCCTCGCGGTGAAGCCGCTGCTGCAACTGAACGACGGCCGGATCGAGTTGCTGGAGAAGGTGCGCACGGCATCCAAGGCGATCGCCCGCCTGGAGGAGATCGTCGCCGAGCGCGCGGGCAGCGAGGAGGTCGACATCGCGGTCCACCATCTCGCCGCTCCCGAACGGGCGACGGCGCTCGCGGACCGTCTGCGCGCACGGGTGCCCGGGCTCGCCGACCTGCATGTGAGCGAGGTCGGGGCGGTTATCGGAGCGCATACGGGGCCCGGGCTGCTGGGGGCTGTGGTGTCGCCACGCTGACGGCTCCGGCCGGTCGGACTCCCGTCGCCGTGAGGTCGAGGTCGGAGTCACCTCGCAGTCCCGTCGCAGTGAGGAGCGCCACCCCTGTGGGTGACGGAGTTTTCCACAACCGGGCAGTAATCCCCGGGAATTGACCAAGATCATCGCGAGGTCGGTGGCCTGCCCCATCCTCGGCGCATGGCACTTCGATCACCTTCACTCACGACGGCTCCCACGAGCGGCCCCGGCCGCGGTCCCGGCTCCGACGGGCGCACCCGCCACCGCCTGCGCCATCCGCGGGCCCACGCCCGACGCCATCAGCCCACGTCGGCCGCGGACGCTCTGCGCCTGCGCGCACAGGCACTCTTCGCGGAAGGGACGAAGGAGCGGCGAGAGTGGGGGCATGGTCCCCCGGGGCCGGATCCGGACGTTGGGGAGCCACCGGCGAGTACGAGGACGGGCGGCGGAAGCGGACGTCTTCCGGCGTCCGCCGCGGCTGATCCGGCGCCCGCGACCGCCGCTGCCGACACCCCTGCGGCCACGGCGCCGGGTGGCGCGTGGCGGGAGCGGTTCGGGCCGGCCGTGCGCGAGCGGCTGCCGCTGTGGCTGCAGTCGAGGTGCGGGCTGGAGCGGAGGAGTGTGGCGGCGCTGGGCGTGCTGCTCGTCGCGGCCGTGGTGTTCGCCGCTCAGCACTTCTGGGCCGGCCGGACGCAGCAGGTGCGGGCACCGGAGGTGGTGCGGGCGGAGGCGCCGTTCACATCGCCGGGCGCGCGGGGAGCCAGGCGGTCCACGGAGCCGGAGGCTTCGGCCGGGCCGCAGCCGACGGGTGGGACCGGGGCCGGTGCGGGTGCCGTCGTCGTGGACGTCAGCGGCAAGGTGCGCGCGCCCGGGCTGCAGCGTCTCCCGGCCGGGTCCCGGGTCGCGGACGCCCTGCGGGCGGCGGGAGGGGTGAGTCCGGGCACGGACACCGACGGCCTCAACCGCGCCCGCCTCCTGGTCGACGGCGAGCAGATCGTGGTGGGCGGCCCCGCACCCCTGGCGGGCCCGGACACCGCCGTCCCGGCGGCCGGCGGCTCCGTGGCGGGCGCCGCACCCGCCACCCCCGTCTCGCTCAGCACGGCGACCGTGGACCAACTCGACGCACTGTCCGGGGTCGGCCCCGTCCTGGCCCGGCACATCGTCGACTACCGCTCGCAGCACGGCGGGTTCCGCTCGGTCGACGAGCTCCGCGACGTCAACGGCATCGGCGAACGCCGCTTCGCGGACCTGCGGAAGCTCGTACGCCCATGAGTCCGCCGACAGAAGAAGCAGGGGGCGGCTCCGCGGCTTCCCCGCGTGATGTGCGCAGCCGCCCCGGGGACGGCCCTGAAGCTCCTTCGCACGGTGCACGGGCCCGCTCCGGAGGGCCGGTCGTGCATGTCACCGCCCACAGCCGGCTGGGGGACCCGCACCCCCGGCAGGAGGGGCCGGCGGATCTGCGGATGGCAGGGCCCGCGCTCGCGGCCTGGGCGACGGCAGCGTGGGCTCTGGACGCCTCCGCCGCATGGGTCGCCGTGGTGGTGGCCGGATGCCTGGTCGCGGCAATTGGGCTGCTGGCCGTACGGAGGGCAGGGGCACGCGGTGGTGCCGAGAGCGGTCGTCGGGGTTCGTGGCCGGCGGTGTCCGCCGCCGTGCTGCTCTGTGCCGCGGCGGCCGGGGCTTCAGCCGGGCTTCATGGCGCCGACGTACGACGGGGGCCCGTGCCGGTCCTTGCCCGTCAGTACGCCGAGGTGACCGCGGAGATCGAAATCACCTCCGATCCTCGGCTCACCCGGCCCAGGGTCAAGGGCGATCACTCGACACCGACCGCGGTGCTGCTCGACGGCGAAGTCCGGCGGCTGACGAGGACGGGCGGCACGATGGTGGCGACGCGGGCGCCGGTGCTGGTCGTGGTCGACGCGCACACCCGCCCCGCGACGAGGGGTTCGACGGCGGCACCCGGACGGTCGCCCTGGCTCGCCCTCCTGCCGTCCACGCGGGTGAAAGTGGCCGCGCGGCTTGCGCCACCGCTGACCGGCGGCGACCGGGTGGCCGCCGTGGTGCGCGTACCGGGCGCGGGACCGCCCGACGTGGTGGGAGAGCCGACCGGGGCGC
>NZ_LBMW01000051.1 GCF_026168105.1 Streptomyces hygroscopicus | reverse complement strand
CCGACGGCGGCGGCCCCGCGGCACGGGCAGGGCCGCCGCCGTCGGCGCCGCTCTCTTCCCTGCGCGTCCGCCTGGCCCAAAGCCCCGGCCGTCACCGGCGTCGACCGGGGCTCAGGCCCGGTCTCGGCGTCACCGCACCGGGTGACCCGCCGCCCTCAGCGACTCCTTCACCTCGCCGATGCGCAGGTCCCCGAAGTGGAACACCGAGGCCGCCAGGACCGCGTCCGCGCCCGCCGCGACGGCCGGCGGGAAGTCGGCCAGCTTGCCGGCGCCGCCGGACGCGATCACGGGCACGGTCACGTGCATGCGTACGGCCGCGATCATCTCGAGGTCGTAGCCGTCCTTGGTGCCGTCGGCGTCCATCGAATTGAGCAGGATCTCGCCCGCGCCCAGTTCGGCGGCCCGGTGCGCCCACTCGATCGCGTCGATGCCGGTGCCACGGCGGCCGCCGTGGGTCGTCACCTCGAAGCTGCCGGACGGGGTCCGGCGCGCGTCCACGGACAGCACCAGCACCTGGCGCCCGAAGCGCTCGGCGATCTCACGGATCAGGTCGGGGCGGGCGATCGCGGCCGTATTCACACCGACCTTGTCGGCACCCGCCCGCAGCAGCCTGTCCACGTCCTCGGCCGTGCGGACGCCGCCGCCGACCGTCAGCGGGATGAACACCTGCTCGGCGGTGCGGCGCACCACGTCGTACGTCGTCTCGCGGTTGCCCGAGGACGCGGTGATGTCCAGGAACGTCAGCTCGTCGGCGCCCTCGGCGTCGTACACCTTGGCCATCTCGACGGGGTCGCCGGCGTCGCGCAGGTTCTGGAAGTTGACGCCCTTGACGACCCGGCCGTTGTCCACGTCCAGGCAGGGGATGACTCGGACCGCCAGGGTCATGAATCCACGGCTCCTCTTGCTGCTTCTAGCCTCTGAAGGCTTCCAGTTCCACTTCGACAAGGATGCGCGGGTCGACGAAACCCTCCACGACCAGCAGGGTCGAGGCCGGGCGCACGGAGTCGAAGAGCTCCTTGTGGGCCCGGCCCACATCGTCGACGTCCCGCAGATGGGTCAGGTACATCCGGGTCCGGAGCACCGATTCGGGGCCGAGCCCGAACTCGGCGATCGCCTCGAGCGCGCTGCCGAACGCCACCTTGGCCTGCTCGTACGGGTCTCCCTCCCCGTACAGCACCCTGCCCTTGAAGGAGGTCGTCCCGGCCACCAGCACACGGTCACCCGCCGCGACGGCGCGTGCGAACCCGAAGGACTCTTCCCAAGGACTTCCGCTCTGCACACGCCGCACGGCATCGGACGTCATGACGACACAGCCTCCAAGGCCTCTTCCAGGGTGAACGCCTTCGCATAGAGCGCCTTCCCGACGATCGCGCCCTCGACACCGAGCGGGACGAGGCCGGCGATCGCGCGCAGGTCGGCCAGGGACGACACCCCGCCGGAGGCCACGACCGGGCGGTCCGTGGCCGCGCAGACGTTCTTCAGCAGCTCCAGGTTCGGGCCCTGGAGCGTGCCGTCCTTGGCGATGTCGGTGACCACGTACCGCGCGCAGCCCTCCTTGTTGAGGCGCTCCAGCGTCTCGTAGAGGTCACCGCCGTCGCGGGTCCAGCCGCGGCCGCGCAGGGTCGTGCCGCGTACGTCGAGACCGACCGCGATCTTGTCGCCGTGCTCGGCGATGACCTTGGCGACCCACTCGGGGGTCTCCAGGGCGGCCGTGCCCAGGTTCACGCGTGTGCAGCCCGTGCCCAGAGCGGCGGCCAGTGTGTCGTCGTCCCGGATGCCGCCGGACAGCTCCACCTTGATGTGCAGCTCCGCCATGCGCTCGGCGACCTCGGCGATCAGCGCACGGTTGTCGCCGGTGCCGAACGCGGCGTCGAGGTCGACCAGGTGCAGCCACTCGGCGCCCGACCGCTGCCAGGCGAGGGCGGCCTCCAGCGGGGAGCCGTACGAGGTCTCCGTACCGGACTCGCCGTGCACCAGGCGGACGGCCTGGCCGTCGCGGACGTCGACGGCGGGGAGGAGTTCGAGCTTGGCCATGGTCTACAGGGTTCCGATCCAGTTGGTGAGCAGCTGCGCTCCGGCGTCGCCGGACTTCTCGGGGTGGAACTGCGTGGCCCACAGGGCACCGTTCTCCACGGCCGCCACGAAGGGCTTGCCGTGCGTCGACCAGGTCACCTTGGGGGCGTGCAGCACCGGGTTGTTCGTCTCGAGCTGCCAGTCGTGGACGGCGTAGGAGTGCACGAAGTAGAAGCGCGCGTCCGGGTCCAGGCCGGCGAACAACTCGGAGTCGCCGGGTGCCTCGACGGTGTTCCAGCCCATGTGGGGCACGACGTCGGCCTGGAGCGGCCCGACCGTGCCCGGCCACTCGTCGAGGCCCTCGCTCTCGACGCCGTGCTCGATGCCGCGGGCGAACAGGATCTGCATGCCGACGCAGATGCCCATCACAGGGCGACCGCCGGCCAGGCGGCGTTCGATGATCCAGTCACCGCGCGCCTGCTTCAGTCCTTGCATGCAGGCGGCGAAGGCACCGACGCCCGGCACCAGCAGGCCGTCGGCGTTCATGGCCTTGTCGTAGTCGCGGGTGATCTCGACGTCGGCTCCCGTGCGTGCGAGGGCACGCTCGGCGGAGCGGACGTTGCCGAAGCCGTAGTCGAAGACGATGACGTTCTTCCGAGCGCTCAATTCCACACCCCCAGCCGCATGACGCCCGCGACGAGGCACAGCGCCGCGCCGATGGAGAGCAGCACGATCAGGCTCGTCGGCATCTTCTGCTTGACGAAGGAGATGATCCCGCCGAGCAGGAAGAGACCGACGACGATCAGTGCGGTGGAGGTGCCGTTCACAGCGCGCCCTTCGTGGAGGGAAGGATTCCGGCCGCGCGCGGATCGCGCTCGCTGGCGTAGCGCAGGGCCCGTGCCAACGCCTTGAACTGGCACTCCACGATGTGGTGCGCGTTGCGTCCGTACGGCACGTGCACGTGCAGCGCGATCTGGGCCTGGGCGACGAAGGACTCCAGTATGTGCCGGGTCATGGTGGTGTCGTACTCGCCGATCATCGGCGCCATGTTCTCCGGCTCGGTGTGCACGAGGTACGGGCGGCCGGACAGGTCGACGGTCACCTGGGCGAGCGACTCGTCGAGCGGGACCGTGCAGTTGCCGAAGCGGTAGATCCCCACCTTGTCGCCGAGCGCCTGCTTGAAGGCGGCGCCGAGCGCGAGGGCGGTGTCCTCGATGGTGTGGTGCGAGTCGATGTGCAGATCGCCTTCGGTCTTCACGGTCAGGTCGAACAGACCGTGCCGGCCGAGCTGGTCGAGCATGTGGTCGTAGAAGCCGACGCCGGTCGCGATGTCGGTCCTCCCGGTCCCGTCGAGGTCGATCTCGACGACGACCGATGTCTCCTTGGTGGTGCGCTCGATTCTTCCGAGGCGTCCCTCGCGAGTCATGCGCTCTGCTCCTTCTTCAGTTCACGGACCGCGTCGAGGAACGCGTCGTTCTCCTCCGGGGTTCCTGCGCTGACGCGCAGCCACCCCGGTACTCCGTTGTCCCGGACCAGGACGCCCCGGTCGAGGATCTTCCGCCAGGCCTCGTGGGCGTCGGCGAACCGCCCGAACTGCACGAAGTTGGCGTCGGACCCGACGACGTCGTAGCCGATCGCGCGCAGCTCGGCGACCAGCCGGTCGCGCTCGGACTTCAGCTGCTCGACGTACTTCAGCAGCGTGTCGGTGTGCTCCAGGGCGGCCAGGGCGGTCGCCTGGGTGATCGCCGACAGGTGGTACGGCAGCCGTACGAGCTGGACGGCGTCCACGACCGCAGGGTGCGCGGCGAGATAGCCGAGCCGGAGGCCGGCGGCCCCGAACGCCTTCGACATCGTCCGTGAGACGACGAGATTCGGCCGACCTTCGATGAGTGGCAGCAGCGAGTCGCCGTGGCTGAACTCGATGTATGCCTCGTCCACGACGACCATGGACGGCTTCGCCGTCTGCGCGGCCTCGTACAGGGCGAGGACCGTCTCGGGGGGCACCGCGTTGCCCGTCGGGTTGTTGGGGGTCGTGACGAAGACGACGTCCGGCCGGTTCTCGGCGATCGCCTGCTCGGCGGCGGCGAGGTCGATCGTGAAGTCCTCGTTGCGCGGGCCCGAGATCCAGCCGGTGCCCGTGCCGCGCGCGATGAGCGCGTGCATCGAGTACGACGGCTCGAAGCCGATCGCCGTGCGGCCGGGTCCGCCGAAGGTCTGCAGCAGTTGCTGGATGACCTCGTTGGAGCCGTTGGCCGCCCAGACGTTCTCGATGCCGACCTGGTACTTGCCGGTCTTCGTCAGGTACTCGGCGAGCCTTGTGCGCAGTTCGACCGCGTCCCGGTCCGGGTAGCGGTTGAGGTCGCGGGCGGCCTCGCGGACGCGCTCGGCGATCCGCTCCACCAGCGGTTCGGGCAGCGGGTACGGGTTCTCGTTGGTGTTCAGCCGTACGGGGACGTCCAGTTGGGGCGCGCCGTAGGGGGACTTGCCGCGCAGCTCGTCCCGTACGGGGAGATCGTCGATTCCAGTCACTTGCCTTGGGGTACCTTCCAACCGAACCTGGCCTTGATCGCCGCGCCGTGCGCCGGCAGGTCCTCCGCGTCCGCCAGCGTCACCACATGGTGCGCGACCTCGGCGAGCGCGTCCCTCGTGTAGTCGACGATGTGGATGCCGCGCAGGAAGGACTGGACGGACAGACCCGAGGAGTGGCAGGCGCAGCCCCCCGTGGGGAGCACGTGATTGGAGCCCGCCGCGTAGTCGCCCAGCGACACCGGCGCCCAGGGGCCGACGAAGATCGCGCCCGCGTTCCGTACCCGGCCCGCGACGCCGGCGGCGTCCGCCGTCTGGATCTCCAGGTGCTCGGCTCCGTACGCGTCGACCACCCTCAGGCCCTCGTCGATGCCGTCGACCAGCACGATCGCGGACTGCTTGCCCGCGAGCGCCGGCCGGATCCGGTCCTCGATGTGCTTGGTGGCCTCGACCTGCGGCTCGAGCTCCTTCTCCACCGCGTCGGCCAGCTCGACCGAGTCGGTGACGAGGACGGCGGCCGCCAGCGGATCGTGCTCGGCCTGGCTGATCAGGTCGGATGCCACGTGCACCGGGTCGGCGGTCTCGTCCGCGAGGATCGCGATCTCGGTGGGACCGGCCTCGGTGTCGATGCCGATCTTGCCGGTGAAGTAGCGCTTGGCCGCGGCGACCCAGATGTTGCCGGGGCCGGTGACCATGTTGGCGGGCGGGCAGGACTCGGTGCCGTGGGCGAACATGGCGACCGCGGTCGCGCCACCGGCCGCGTACACCTCGTCGACGCCGAGCAGCGCGCACGCGGCGAGGATCGTCGGGTGCGGAAGGCCGCCGAACTCGGCCTGCGCCGGGGAGGCGAGGGCGATCGACTCGACGCCGGCCTCCTGCGCGGGCACGACGTTCATGATCACGGACGATGGGTAGACGGACCGGCCGCCGGGCGCGTACAGCCCGACGCGCTCCACCGGCACCCACTTCTCGGTGACCGAGCCACCGGGTACGACCTGGGTGGTGTGGGTGGTGCGGCGCTGCTCGCGGTGGACCAGGCGGGCGCGGCGGATGGACTCCTCCAGGGCCGCGCGCACGGCAGGGTCGAGCTGGTCCAGCGCCCCGCTGAGCGCCTCGAGGGGCACCCGCACGGACTCGAGCCGCACACCGTCGAACTTCTCCGCGAAGTCGATCAGCGCCGCGTCGCCCCGATGATGCACGGCTTCGCAGATCGGACGCACCTTCTCCAGTGCGGCCTGAACGTCGAAGTCGGCTCGGGGCAGCAGGTCGCGCAGGGCGGGGCCCTCGGGGAGGGCGTCGCCGCGCAGATCGATACGGGAGATCACAGGCCCAATTCTCTCAGACGGCGCCGACCCGCTGGACGCCCGTATCAATGGCTGATACGGAGCGTGCGCGGCCGGACGGGCTGCGTGCCCGGGGCGCCGCAGCGGGCTCCCGGCGGGACAGGGGTCGCCCCCGGTCACGGTGCTCCGGACGGCAGGGAGCTGTGCCGGGGCCCGGGGCGGCTCGGCGTGTCGGAGTCGGGCGGTGCGGGTGCGTCGGAGCGGGGGGCGGCGCGCGGGCGGCACACCTCCCGTGCCGGTGCCGTTGTGCGGGCGCGGCATGTCGAGGCACGTCGAGGCACGTCGAGGCACGTCGAGGCTGGGACGGCGACATGTGTCCGGCTCGGGAACCCGGGTCCGGAGAGCGCGAGCCGGATCCCTGCCGTCGGCGTGTCGCAGGCGGGGCCGTGGTCCGGTGGGCGCACGCCGCAACCGGGCCCTCGGCCGGCGCAGGCGGGGCCGTGGTCCGGTGGGCGCACGCCGCAACCGGGCCCTCGGCCGGTGTCGGCGGCCCTCCGGGCGACGTATGCGGAACCGGGGCAGGCGGCGCCCGGCCGAGCCGCGACTTCGGTCCGGACGGCGCATGCCGTGCGTGCCGGGCCACCATCGGCGGGACACGCCAAGGGCAGCCCCCATCCATCCAGGCAGCGGATGCCACTGCGACGGCCGACGCGGCGTGTCGAAGCCGGGCCGCCGGGTCCGGACAGCGCGTGCCGCAGCCGAGGCCCATCGGCGTGTCGAGCCCTGCCGGTGGTTCGCGCAAACCGTACCGGCCGGCCCAGGGCTTCACGCGACCCCGGCCGGGCTCGGCCCGGCGCCTCACGCACCCCCAACGAGCTCGGCCCAATGGCCCGCATGCGGCGCGGCGTGGCTGGATCCGGTGGTTTCGGCGGCGTGGGCGATGGCCGGATCCGATGGCTGATACGACGCCCGGAAGATCCGCTTCACCAGTAGCGTTCGGCCCGTCACACAGCGGGCATGAACGGTCCTACGAACCCGCGAGTAGCTGGGGAGGAAGGAAGAGCCGTGACCGAAGGTGCCGGCATCCGCACCGGGGACCTGCCGGACGATCTGACCGCCTCCGAGGCCGGGATGTGGCAGGCCTTCCGCAACGGGAGCGTGTACGACCTGCGCAGCGGGGACAGCGTCGTCGACGACCCGCACGGCGGCCACCCCTGGGGACCCGAGCGCAGTGTGCGGGCGCGGATCGTGGCCTGGCTGCTGCTGGACGGGCCGCCCGCACTCGCCGGGCGTGTCTCCTCCCTGAAGCTGACCGGGGTGCAGATCGTGGACACGCTGGAACTCGCGGGAGGCACGATCGTGCCGTACGTGGAGCTCAAGGGCTGCCGGTTCGAGAAGGAGATCCTGCTGCCGGAAGCCCACTTCACGACCCTTCGGCTGGTGGACTGCTCGGTGCCGCGCCTGGAGGCGGCACGGGTGCACACGGAGGGCGATCTGCATCTGCCGCGCTGCCGCTTCCAGAACGGGGTCCGGCTCACCGACGCGCACATCGGCACCGATCTGCTGCTCAACCAGGCCGTCGTCTACCGGGACCGGCGCGGCTGTTCGATCACCGCGGACGGAATGACCGTAGGACAGGACCTCCAGGCCGAAATGCTGGAGTCGCACGGCGAGCTGAGTCTGCGCAGCGCCAAGATCGGCGTGTCGCTGAGCCTTCGCGGCGCCCAGCTGAACAACCCCTACACCCGGCTGGCGCTGAACGCCCCCCAGCTGACGGTCGAACGGACGATGTATCTCACGCCTGCGGGCGTCGGCAATCCGCTGCTGACCAGCGGCACCACGCCCGCGCGCGGAACCCGGGTGCAGCGGTTCGAGTGCCGGGGCGGGGTCCGGCTGGACGACGGGCGGTTCGGGGACGCGGTCGACCTGGACCGGGCCCGGTTCGTCCTCGACGAGGACCAGGAGCTGTCACTGCGCCGGCTCCAGACTCCCGAGCTGCGCTTCCTGGGCGAGCGGCCCGGGCGCGGCAAGGTGATCCTCTCGGGAGCGCGGATCGTGACCCTGATCGACCGGTGGACGAGCTGGCCCGGCCCCGGCGATCTGCACATGGGCGGCTTCACCTACGAGAACCTCGTCCCGCAGGACGCCTTCCCCCTCACCCGGCGCCTGGAGTGGGTGGCGGCGGCGACCGCCGAGTACGCCCCGGAGCCTTACGAGCGTCTCGCGGCCGTGCTGCGCAACTCCGGGGAGGACGAGGACGCGCGCGAGGTGCTGCTCGCCAAGCAGCGGCGCCGCCGCGAGACGCTGCCGCTCGCGGCCAAGCTGTGGGGATACGCCCAGGACTGGACGGTGGCCTACGGGTACCGGCCCGGCCGTGCGGCGGTGTGGATGGCGGTGCTGTGGGCGGCGGCGTCGATCGCCTTCGCGCACGCGAGTCACCCGCCGGTCAACAAGGACGGGCATCCCGAGTGGAACCCCTCCCTCTTCGCCCTGGACCTGCTGCTCCCGTTCATCGACCTCGGGCAGCAGGGCCAGTGGCAGATGAGCGGGGCCTGGCAGTGGGTGCAGACGGTGGTGATCCTGCTGGGCTGGATCCTCGCGACGACGGTCGCGGCGGGCGCGACACGCCTGCTGCGGCGCAGCTGACCGGGAGCCTGCCCATGGCGGCCCAACAGCTGAGAAACGGTCACCTTTTGTGCATTCTTGACTCTTGGGAACGCAACTGAATGCGGTTTACGCATTCGTGCTGGCGCCGCCCCGACCTGCGGCTTTTCAATGGTCGACACCATGGCACTGCTGCCCCCGTTCATGCGTACGGCACGGACGCTCCGTCGCCCCTCCCACGTCGCCGCCGGGCTGCCCGCGGACGACGAGGTCCTGCTGGACGCGCCCGACGAACGTCTGGCACCCGCCCTGGTCGCGGCGGGCCGGGGCGACCACGGCCCGGCGGCCGGACTGCTCGCGGCCACGCGGGAGGCCGCCGCCTGGGAGGACCGCGACCGGTATGTGACGCGGCTCGCCGCCTTTGCCTGCTCGCGCGCCGAGTGGTTCACGGACTGGTGTGCCGCCGCCCCGGACGATCCGGACGCGCTTGTGGTCGGGGCGGAGCTGGCCGTGGCACGGGCCTGGGAGTCGCCCGCCCGCTCCGAACTCCTCCGCCAGATGGGCCCGTTGATCCGGGCGGCGGCCGAGGGCGATCCGCGCGACCCGGTGCCGTGGCGGGTGGCGCTCGACCACGCCCGCGGCACCAACGCGGGCCACGCCGAGTTCGAGCGGTTGTGGGCCGAGGCCGTGCGCCGTTCCCCGCACCACTACGGCTGCCACGTGGCGGCTCTGCAGTATCTGTCGGCCCCCTGCTGCACCCGGTGGGGAAGCACGCCCCACACCCGCCGCGGCTCCCACGGCGAGTGCTTCGACTTCGCCGAGACCGCCGCCCAGGACACGCTGCCCGACTCCCTGGTGCAGGCGCTGCCGGTACGCGCGGCCTTCGCCTGCCTGACCGAGGGCGGCGAGCCGGTCGTGGGCCGGAAGCGGCTGAACGCGGCGGCGGACCGGGCGATCGTGCTGTCGTCCCGGTACACGGAAGCCGACCCGTGGCCCGCGGAGGTGCGCAACCTCCTCACCTGCGTGCTGGTCGCGCTCGAGCGCTGGGAGGACGCGTTGACACAGCTGCGCATGATCGGCCCGTACGCCACCTCCGTTCCCTGGGACCACTTCTCGGACGATCCGCTGGGCCAGTTCCTGGAGGTCCGGGAGGGTGTCCGCCGGGCCGTGGCATCGCCCCGGCCACCACGTCCGACCAGGCCTCTCCTCCCACGAAGTGGGCACGCCGGACGCGTGTGCTGCTGCGGCCATTAGGCTTTCGGGTCGTGACCACCGTCCGGCTCCCGCTCTTCCCGCTGAACTCGGTGCTGTTCCCGGGGCTCGTGCTCCCGCTGAACGTCTTCGAGGAGCGCTATCGCGCCCTGATGCGCGACCTACTGAAGACACCCGAGGACGAACCGCGCCGCTTCGCCGTCGTCGCCATCCGCGACGGCCACGAGGTGGCGCCCAGCGCCCCGGGCATGCCCGACCCGACCGCCGTGCCCCAGCGCGGACCAGCGGCCGGCTTCGGCTCCGACCCGGCCAAGGCGTTCCACGCGGTCGGCTGCGTCGCGGACGCGGCGACGATCCGCGAGCGGGCCGACGGGACGTTCGAGGTGCTGGCGACGGGCACGACACGCGTCCGTCTGCTGTCGGTGGACGCGTCGGGCGCGTATCTGACGGCCGAACTGGAGGAGCTGCCGGAGGAGCAGGGCGACGAGGCGGGCGCGCTCGCCGAGGGGGTGCTGCGCGCGTTCCGGCAGTACCAGAAGCGGCTGGCGGGGGCACGGGAGCGGTCCCTGTCGACAGGTACGGACCTGCCGGACGAACCGGCGGTGGTGTCGTATCTGGTAGCGGCCGCGGTGATGCTGGACACGCCGACGAAGCAGCGGCTGCTCCAGGCCCCGGACACCGCCTCGCGCCTGCGTGACGAGCTGAAACTGCTTCGCTCGGAGACGGCGATCATCCGCAGTCTGCCCTCGTTGCCGGCATCGGACCTCACGCGTGGTACGACGAGTCTCAACTGAGGCGCATGGGCCTGGTTCGGCCACTGGCACGGCCGGAAACCTGTGTGAGTCGAGGTCTTCTACACGAAGACCGGCGGGTCGACGGTCACCGCACACCTCGGGTTCCGCACCACCGCCGGCACCATGACGTACGGGGGCAAGAAGACCATCGGCGTCAACGAACGGGCAACAGCACCTGGACCATGGACTACCCGTGCAGCAGGGACTACAAGGGGCTGATCAAGGTCGACGGCCAGGGGACCTTCGACACCCCCTGGGCGACCTGCTGAACCTGCGTACCCGCCGCACCGCCCCCGCCCGGGACCGTTCCGGGCGGGGGCGGTGCGCGTCCGGCCGTCTGGGAGGATGAAGCCCCATGGCCAGGAAGTCGAAGAAACAGCAGTCGGGCGGAACCCCGGCGACGGTGGCGCTGACGGCCGCCGGGGTGGAGTTCACCGTCCACTCCTACGACCACGACCCCGCGCACCCCTCCTACGGCGAGGAGGCGGCCCAGGCGATGGGGGTTTCCCCCGACCGGGTCTTCAAGACGCTGGTGGCGGACGTGGACGGCGCCCTGGTGGTCGGGGTCGTCCCGGTCGCGGGCTCGCTGGACCTGAAGTCGCTGGCGACCGCGGTGGGCGGCAAGCGGGCGGCGATGGCGGATCCGACGCTGGCGGAACGCACGACGGGGTACGTGCGCGGCGGCATCTCCCCCCTGGGCCAGCGCAGAAAGCTGCGCACGGTACTGGACGCTTCGGCGTCCTCGCACACCACGATCTGTGTGTCGGCGGGCCGCCGGGGCCTGGAGGTCGAACTGTCGCCCGAGGACCTGGCGAAGCTCACCGGGGCGACCCTGGCGCCGATCGCCCGTGCGTGACCACTCGACTAACGGGCCGTCCTCGAGTAGTACGGAAATATGTCGAAGAGGACACGCAAGCGCAAATGGCGCATGAAGAAGGGCCATGCGAACCACGGCCACCGTCCGGCGTAATCACGCCCTCACATCGGCGCCGGACAGCCTCACACGGCTGCTCCGGCGCTCCCGGAGTACGCAGGGGCCCATCACAGGGTGGGCACCGAGTGCACGCCGCCGCGCACGTCCACAACGCCTGCGGCCTTACGCCCGCGGCCTTGCGCTGCGGCCTTATACCTGCGGCGCAGACCCGTACGGTTCCGCGTACGGATCCGGATCCCGGGGCCCGAACAGCGCCGTCAGTCCGAGGTGCACCAGCAGCGCGGCCAGCGGCCACGCCAGCAGTGCCCCTTTCGCCCCGAGCTTCAACGGCGCGGAGAACGTCACTCCCTTGCCCACGGCCTTCGCGTGCGCGATCACGTTCTGCGTGGGCCCCAACCAGACACCCACCCGCCAGGCGAGCAGCGACCCCAGCAGGCCGCCCACGCCGAGCGCCACCACCAGCGGCACCCCGCCCCGCTTGCGCACCAGGAAGACGACCAGCGCGCTGACCGCGCCGAAACCGAGCGCGAGCAGGGTGAACGTCCCGTCCACCCCGATGGCCTGCTCACCCTCGGTGTCCTTCAGATAGACGACCCAGTTCTTGTCGACGAGGTCCCCCACCAGCGGCACATGCGGCGCCAGCCACGACCACAGCACCCCGAGCAGCGCCCCGGCGAGGGCGACGCCCACCGTCGTCACGGCGGCCTCCCGCACCTCGGTCTTCATGCCGGGCCCGTCCGCCCCGTACAGGGCCGTGGCACCGTGCGGAGCAGGGCCCACCCCCGACGGGGCGGACACGGCTTGCCACGCGTCGTGCGAGGAATGCGGCGGCTGTTCATGCGGGGGCGGAGGCGGAGTCAACGGAGCGGTCACCTTCACATCCTGCCAGGCGGGTCTGTCGGCCGCGTCACCGGACGGCCGCCCGGCGGTACGCCCAGGTCGCCAGGGCGAGCGAGGCCACTCCGACCGCGGCGCACACGGCCAGGTCACCGAGGACGAACGCCCAGTCCGGATGCCCGCCGAAGGTCCGCGCAAACGCCTCGACACCGTAGGTGGAGGGCAGCAGATCCCGCGCCATCTGCACGGCCTCCGGCATCCGGTGGGCCGGCAGCACCCCCAGCAGCAGCGCCGCCGACATGCCCAACTGCCCGAACAGGGTGGCGAGTTCGGGCCGCGGAGCGAGAAGGCCGAGCGCCGCTCCCAGTCCGGACAGCGCGGCCCCGGAGAGGGGGATCACGGCCGCGAGGACCCATAGATGCGCGAGCGGCAGCCCGAACAGTACGCATCCGAAGACGGCCGTCACCACCGTCCCGGGCACCGTGAAGGAGGCGTATGCCCCGGCCGCCCCCAGCACCACCGCCGAAGCCGGCACGGGCAGCGTGGCGTAGTGGTCGAGCCCGCCGCTGCCTCGCAGCTGGCCGAAGTACTGCGCCAGCAGGTTGAGCCCGACGTACGCGACGACCAGCACGGAGGCTCCGGCCACCACGGACCGCGCGTCGGCGCCGCCGGCCACGACGCCACGCATCATGATCATGATGCCGATCGACTGGAACGTCGCCACGAACAGCAGCGGGATGCGCGCGACTCGCGCCCGGGACAGCTGCGCCCGGTACACGGCGGCGAGCGAAGGCCACAGCCGCGCCCGCGCGCCGAGGACGGCCTCGTCCCTGGCGCCGCCGTCCGCCATCCCGGCGCCGGGCAGAACCTCGGCGGGTACGACACTCACGTCGCGCTGCTCCTCTTCGTTCCTGCCGCCGCCCCGTCCCCCACGGGCGCGACGCCCCTACCGCCCCATACGGACACGACGTCCCGCGCGCTCATGCCTTCACCAGCCCCTGGGTGCTGCCGCCCAGCGCGAGATACACATCCTCCAGACTCGGGGTGGCCAGCGTGAAGTCGTCGAGGGCCGCGAACGCGGCGCCTCCGGTGACCGTGGCGACGGCCGCCCGTGCCTCCTCGGGAGCCATCCGCAGCGACCAGCGGCGCCCGGACTCGACGGCACGGGCGCGCAGCGCGGCGACCTCGGGCACCTCCAGCGGCGCCTGCTCGCGCCACACGAGCTCGACGCGCACCTCGCCCGCGACTCGTTCCTTGAGTCCGGCCGGCGTGTCGCAGGCGATGACCCGCCCCCGCTCGAGGACGGCGACCCGGTCGAGGACGGTCTCCGCCTCGATGACGTTGTGTGTGACCAGCAGAACGGTGGTCCCGTGCTCGGCCCGGCGCCGGTCCACCGCGCCCCACACCGCGCGCCGCGCCACCGGGTCCATTCCGGTGGTCGGTTCGTCCAGCACGAGCAGCGGCCGCTCCCCCACCAGCGCGGCGGCGAAGCAGGCGAGCCGGCGCTGGCCGCCGGAGAGCTTCTTGAGCGGCCGTGAGGCGATCGGCGTGAGCCCGAGCTCGTCGAGTACGGCGTCCCGCTGTTCCCGCGCCTGCCGCAGTTCGAGACCGCGCAGCCGCCCGGTCGTCTCGACGGCGAGCGAGACGGTCAGCTCGTCGAGGGCGGTGGACTCCTGCCCCAGGTAGGCAAGGATGCGCGCGGCCCGCTCGGGATGCCGCACGATGTCGTGTCCGAGGATCTCGACGCTGCCGCGGTCGGGCCGCATCAGCCCGGTCAGCTGCCGTACGAGGGTGGACTTGCCGGCGCCGTTCGGTCCGAGCAGTCCGAAGACCTCACCGCGCCGGATGTCCAGCCGTACGTCGTCGGTGGCCCGTACCCCGGGTGTCCCGGGCGCACCGCGCCGGCCCCGTACCGGCGGATAGGTCTTGGTCAGCCCGCGCACGGCGCACACGACATCGCCACCTTGCGGTTGTGCCTGGGCGGTGCGCGTACTCACAAGGGACGAGGGTACGGGGTCCGCGACCCGGAACCGCGCCCGGGGCGGCTCATCCGCGCGCGACCTGCCCTGCCCGTCTACTCGCCGGCAGGGACGTGCTCGGTCGTCGTCCGCTGGTCGATCTCCCGCCAGAACCCGGCCCTGATCGCATACCGGTCGTGCTCGTCGATCTGGTCGTCCTTGTGCGCGAGCAGCCCGAACCGCGCCGCATACCGCAGCAGTTCCCCGTCGATACGATGCGGCACCCGTGGATACATGCCCGACAGCTTCTGCAGGTGCGACTGGTCGGCGAGCCGCTCGATCCACCGCCGCGCGAACACCTGTCCTACCTCGTACGGGTCACCGCCGACCGTGGTGATGTCCTCCTCCCGGTCGGCCCACCGCTGCTCCGCGGTCGTCAGCTGCGCGAGCGTCGGCAACGAGGCGGCCTCCGGCGACTCGGCGGCGACCGGCCGGTCGACCCAGCCCTTGTCGGAGGACCAGCGCAGCGTGGCCCCCGCGGGCTGCTGCACGGCCTGGGTGCCCGGCGCCCGCAGCGCCGCCAGGTCCTTGGGCGTCGGTACGCCCTTGGACGTGGCCACGCGCTCCTGGGTGCCGTTGGCCGAGGCGGCCGCCGGGACGTGTTCCGGTTCGGCGGCGGGCCGGTCCGCAGTGGCCGCGAGCGCCGACTCGGGCAGCGGCGCCGACAGGATCGCGGCGATCTCCGGCCGCGGCACCGGCGGGGGCGCGCACACCCCGCTCAGTTCCTTGGCGCGTACGGCCTTGGTGATCCACGCGCGGTCGAGCACGCGCCGCTCGTCGGCCTCGGCCACCAGGTCCTCGGACTGGTTGTAGTCGCCGTCCGCCGCCTGCACGGCCCACAGGTGCACCGCGACCCCGTGCTCCTTCGCGGCCATCATGCCCGGCAGCAGATCGCCGTCGCCGGTCACGAGCACGATGTCCGAGCAGGCACGGTTGCGGGCCAGCTCGGTCAGCTCGGCGTGCATCGCCGCGTCGACGCCCTTCTGCGCCCACCGTCCGTCGCTGCGGGTCAGGGCACCCAGGCGCACGGTCACCCGCGGCATCACGCGCAGCCTGCGGTGTTCCGGCTGCGGTACGCGGTCGGGGGCGCCGTCGAACCAGTAGATGCGCAGCAGCGGCCGTTCGGTGTCGGACTCGGCGCGCTCGCGCAGTCCCTGGATGAGGGCGGCGTGGTCGACGGTGATCCGGGACCTCGATGGCTCCCCGGCGAGCAGACTGGCGGCAGCCCCGAGCAGATACCCGGCGTCCACCAGGACGATGCAGCGGTCCACGCGATCCACCCTCTTTCCGGGAGGTTTGCTTCGGGCTTCCTTCGAGTCTGCCCGACCGTGGGGAGGTTAACGGCCCGAACTCGATCTTCGGCGTGGCGGATCGAGGCCCGGGTCCCCGAACGAGCCCTGTCACAGACGGTAATTGTCCGACATGCGACTGATGTCAGCCTATGTGAATCTGGTCCCGGCCCTGGCCCCTACATCCCCCAGGAGGCATCACCATGGCCAAGAACAAGAACCGCAAGCAGGCCGGCCCGCAGAACCGCCCCTCCCAGGCCGAACAGTCCAAGGAGCGCACGCACAGGCCCGCAGCGGAGTCGCACGAGTCCCCGATACCGCAGACCCAGGGCAGCCCCGCGGATGTTGCCCGTAAGCAGCAGAAGCGCTTCGGCCACAACTGAGGCCGGCGTCCGGGCTCGTGCTGTGTCCTATGCAGTGACACACATGCAGTGACACACACGGAGGGGCGCACCCTGCATGGGGTGCGCCCCTCGCCCGTGCCGCACTCCCGGCCGGTCAGCCCGCCAGGCAGGACGGGCCGAGCAGGACCTTCAGGTCGCCGTAGAGCGCGGGGTCCGGCTTGACCCGGTGCCGGTCCAGCCGCAGGACGGTCGTCTTGCGGGGCCCCTGAAGCTTGATCCGGACCTCGCTGTCTCCCTTGTGCTGGCTGAGGATCTCGCCGAGACGGCTCACCATCGGCGGGGTGACCTTGATCGCCGGGATGGTGAGCACCACGGGCGCATTGGTTCCCGCGTTCGACAGGTCCGGGACCATCAGCTCCATCGCGACCAGCCGCGGCACGTCCTCACGCTTGTCGAGGCGGCCCTTGACGAACACCACGGCGTCCTCGACGAGCTGGGTCGACACCAGCTGGTAGGTCGCCGGGAAGAACATGCACTCGATCGAGCCCGCGAGGTCCTCGACGGTGGCGATCGCCCAGGCGTTGCCCTGCTTGGTCATCTTGCGCTGCAGGCCCGAGATGATGCCGCCGATGGTGACCACCGCGCCGTCCGCGTGCTCGCCTCCGGTGAGCTGGGCGATGCCCGCGTCGGCCTTGTCGGAAAGCACGTGCTCCAGACCGAAGAGCGGGTGGTCGGAGACGTACAGACCGAGCATCTCGCGCTCCTGGGCGAGCAGATACGTCTTGTCCCACTCCTCCTCGGTGAAGATGACGTCAAGGCCGAAGCCGGGCTCGCTGCTCTGCTCCTCGCCCATGCCGCCGAACAGGTCGAACTGCCCCTCGGCCTCCTTGCGCTTGACCGCGACCACGTTGTCGATCATCGGCTCGTACTGCGCGGTGAGGCCCTTGCGGGTGTGCCCCATGGCGTCGAAGGCACCGGCCTTGATCAGCGACTCCGTGGTGCGCTTGTTGCAGACCACGGCGTCGACCTTGTCGAGGTAGTCCGGGAAGGACGTGTACTTCCCCTTGGCCTTGCGGCTCTTGATGATCGACTCGACGACGTTCGTACCGACGTTGCGCACCGCGGAGAGGCCGAAGAGGATCACGTCGTCGCCCTGCGCGGCGAAGTTCGACTCGGACTCGTTGACGTTCGGGGGGAGCACCCTGATGCCCATGCGGCGGCACTCGTTCAGATAGACGGCCGACTTGTCCTTGTCGTCCTTGACCGAGGTGAGCAGCGCTGCCATGTACTCGGCGGGGTGGTTCGCCTTGAGGTACGCGGTCCAGTAGGAGACCAGGCCGTACGCCGCGGAGTGGGCCTTGTTGAACGCGTAGCCGGCGAACGGGACCAGCACGTCCCACAGGGCCTGGATCGCCTCGTCGCTGAAGCCGTTCTTGCGGGCGCCGGCCTGGAAGATGGTGAAGTTCTTCGCCAGCTCCTCGGGCTTCTTCTTACCCATGACCCGGCGGAGGATGTCGGCCTCGCCGAGCGAGTAGCCCGCGATGATCTGGGCGGCCTTCTGCACCTGCTCCTGGTAGACGATCAGGCCGTAGGTGACGTCCAGGACCTCCTTGAGGGGCTCCTCGAGTTCCTTGTGGATCGGCGTGATCTCCTGCTGCCCGTTCTTGCGCAGCGCGTAGTTGGTGTGGGAGTTCATGCCCATAGGGCCCGGGCGGTACAGGGCCGACACGGCGGAGATGTCTTCGAAGTTGTCGGGCTTCATCAGGCGCAGCAGCGAGCGCATGGGTCCGCCGTCGAACTGGAAGACGCCGAGAGTGTCGCCGCGCTGGAGCAGTTCGAAGGTCTTCGGGTCGTCGAGCGGCAGACCCAGCAGGTCGATGTCGATGCCCTTGTTGGACTTCACCATCTTGACGGCGTCGTCCATGATCGTCAGGTTGCGCAGTCCGAGGAAGTCCATCTTCAGCAGGCCGAGCGACTCACAGCTCGGGTAGTCCCACTGGGTGATCGTCACCCCGTCGGTGTGGCGGACCCAGACGGGCACGTGCTCGGTGATGGTCTCGCTGGACATGATCACGCCGGCGGCGTGCACACCCATCTGGCGGACCAGGCCCTCGACACCCTTGGCGGTGTCGATGACCTTCTTCACGTCGGGCTCGTTCTCGTACATCCCGCGCACCTCGCCCGCCTCCGAGTAGCGGGGGTGGCTGGGGTCGGTGATGCCGGAGAGCGGGATGCCCTTGCCGAGGACGTCGGCGGGCATGGCCTTGGTGATGCGGTCGCCCATCGCATACGGGTAGCCCAGCACGCGCGCGGAGTCCTTGATCGCGTTCTTGGCCTTGATGGTGCCGTACGTGCCGATCATGGCGACCTTGTCGGCGCCGTACTTCTCGGTCACGTACCTGATCACCTCGACGCGCCGACGCTCGTCGAAGTCGATGTCGACATCGGGCATCGAGATGCGCTCGGGGTTGAGGAACCGCTCGAAGATCAGGCCGTGCGGGATCGGGTCCAGGTCGGTGATGCCCATGGCGTAGGCGACGATCGAGCCGGCGGCGGAGCCCCGGCCGGGGCCGACCGCGATGCCGTTGCGCTTGGCCCACATGATGAAGTCGGCGACCACGAGGAAGTATCCCGGGAACCCCATCTGGATGATGACGTCCATCTCGTACTCGGCCTGCTTCTGACGGTCCTCGGGGATACCGCCCGGGAAGCGGCGCTCCATGCCGCGGCGGACCTCCTCCTGGAACCAGGTGACCTCGGTGTAGCCCTCGGGGATGTCGAACTTGGGCATGAGGTCGCGCTTTTCGAACATGCCCGTGGTGTCGACCTGCTCGGCCACCAGGAGGGTGTTGCGGCAGCCCTCCTGCCAGGCGTCCGAGGAGTCGATGGCGTACATCTCGTCCGTGGACTTCAGGTAGTAGCCGGTGCCGTCGAACTTGAAGCGGTCGGGGTCGGAGAGGTTCTTGCCGGTCTGGATGCACAGCAGCGCGTCATGGGCGCCCGCCTCGTGCGCGTACGTGTAGTGCGAGTCGTTGGTGACGAGCGGCGGGATGCCGAGCTTCTTGCCGATCTCGAGGAGGCCGTCGCGGACCCGGCGCTCGATGTCGATGCCGTGGTCCATCAGCTCCAGGAAGTAGCGGCCCTTGCCGAAGATGTCCTGGTAGTCGGCGGCCGCCTTGAGGGCCTCCTCGAAGTGGCCGAGACGCAGCCGGGTCTGCACCTCGCCCGAGGGGCAGCCGGTGGAGGCGATCAGCCCCTCGGACCACTGGGCGATGGTCTCCTTGTCCATGCGCGGCCACTTCTGCAGCCACCCCTCGGCGTATGCGTCCGAGGAGAGACGGAAGAGGTTGTGCAGACCTGTCTTGTCCGCCGCCCAGATGGTCTTGTGGGTGTAACCGCCGGAACCGGAGATGTCGTCCCTCTTCTGGTGCGGCTGGCCCCAGAGGATCTTGCGCTTGTTGCGCCGGGATTCGGGGGCGACATACGCCTCGATGCCGATGATCGGAGTGACCCCGGCCTTCGTCGCGGAGTGGAAGAAGTCGTACGCCCCGTGGAGGTTGCCGTGGTCGGACATGGCGATGTGCGTCATGCCCATCTCGTTGCACGCGTTGAACATGTCCTTCAGCCGCGCGGCACCGTCCAGCAGCGAGTACTGGGTGTGGACGTGCAGGTGCGTGAACGGCGGCTTCGACACGGCTGGGGCCTCCCATATGCAAGTGTGGCGCGGAGCGCCTCGTTCAGGGCGGTGGTCGGGTGACGGGCGGGCGTACGTCGACCGGCCTCCGACTGGCTGTGGGCGGTCGGAGGGACAGCGTCGAAGTCTATGCCCCGGCACTGACACCCGGCGGGATTCCCCGCGTACCTTCATCCGGAGGACACGGGCCGCGTACCCGTACCTTCGTGCGACGGACACCGGCTCATCTCCGTGTCCTCGTACGGGGGTCACGGGCACTCCCGCGTACCGTCGTCCGTTGGAAGGGGACGGACCGTCCGTCCCACACGTCACGCACCACCTGCACCTGGAGGCACCCAGCGATGTCGGTTCCGCAGCTCAGCGCCGAGCAACGCGGCGAGGAGATCCTCGCCGTCTTCGACACCGCCTTCGGCGAGCTGCTCGCCGCCGACCCGGCCGCGTTCCGCGTGAAGTTCCGCAAGATGGCGGCCTCCGCCTTCGCGTTCTACCGGGGCACGGCGTGCCTCTTCTACCACGACCTGGACGCGGAGAAGCGCGGCGGCCCGTACCTGGACGACCGCACCTCGCGCGTGTGGATCCACGGCGATCTGCACGCGGAGAACTTCGGCACGTACATGGACGCCACGGGCCGCCTGATCTTCAATGTGAACGACTTCGACGAGGCGTACGTCGGCCCCTTCACCTGGGACCTGAAGCGCTTCGCCGCCTCCATGGCCCTGATCGGGTACGCGAAGGCGCTGAGTGACGGCCAGATCAGCGAGCTCGTCACGGTCTACGCGGCCGCCTACCGCGAGCGCGTCCATGCCCTGGCGACCGGCGCCAAGAGCGACGAGGTGCCGCCCTTCACCCTGGACACCGCCCAGGGCCCGCTCCTGGACGCGCTGCGGGACGCCCGCTCGCTGACCCGCTTCGGGCTGCTGGACTCGATGACCGAGATCCGCGACTTCGAGCGCCGCTTCGCGCCGGGCGGCGGCTCCATCGAGCTGGACGCGGCCACGCGCTACAAGGTGCTCGCCGCCTTCGACGGCTATCTGGAGACCCTGCCGGAGTCGTCCCTGGCCCGCCCGGACTCCTACCGGGTGAAGGACGTGGTCGGCCGGCGCGGCATCGGCATCGGCTCGGCGGGCCTGCCGTCGTACAACATCCTGCTCGAGGGCAACAGCGACGCCCTGGAGAACGACGTGATCATCTACATCAAGCAGGCCCAGACCCCGGCCGTCTCCCGCCACATCACGGACCCGGCGATCCGCGACTACTTCCAGCACGAGGGCCACCGCACGGTGATCTCCCAGCGGGCCCTGCAGGCGCACGCCGACCCGTGGCTGGGCTGGACGGAGCTGGACGCCGCGGGCCAGCTGGTCGCCGAGGTGTCGCCGTACGCCGTGGACCTGGACTGGGGCGACATCGACGACCCGGAGGAGATCGCGGCGGTCGTCGCCGACCTCGGCCGGGCCACGGCCGCGATGCACGCGGCGGCGGACGACCAGTCCGGCGAGTCCCTGGTGCCCTTCTCCACGGAGCGTGCCATCGACGCGGCGATCGCCGCCGACGAGGCGGGCTTCGAGGACCTGCTGGTGGACTTCGCACACGAGTACGGGGCACGCGCGCGTGCCGACCACCAGATCTTCGTCGACCTTTTCCGCAACGGCCGGATCCCCGGTCTGTGAGTTCTCCCAGCCGTTCCCGCACAACGCTCCCGTAACGCATGGCGTCCTTTTAAGGGGCCCTTACGGGAGCGCGTGGGACACTCTTCCCTGCTATGGACATATCCGGGACCCAGCTCAGAGCCGTACGCGCGGCGCTGTTCACGGCGGTGGTCGTGACGCTCAGCACCGCGTCGCACGTCCTGCTGTCCGAGGTCCCGCTGCCGATGGGGACGGTGGCCGCCATCGGCGCCGCCGTCTTCGTCGTCGCGTATGCGCTGGCGGGCCGCGAGCGCGGCTTCGGAAAGATCGCCGCCCTGCTGGTCCCGCTGGAGCTGACCGCGGACACGGTCTTCACCACGGGCCAGCAGGCCTGCTACGGCAGGGCGGGCGGCCCGGTCACCGGCCCACTGCGCTCGGTCGGTCTGGACGTCCTGTGCAGCGGCGGCAGTGTGGGTACGCCCCTGACCCGGGTCACCGGCACCGGAGCCGACCGGATCACGGCTCTGCTCGAACACGCCGACCCGGCGACCGCCTGGCTCCTGCTGGCCGCCCATGTGAGCGTGGGGCTCCTCGCGGCCGCCTGGCTGCGCCGGGGTGAGCGGGCACTGGCCCAGCTGCTGCGCGCGGTGGCCGCGAGCACATTCCGGCCACTGCTGATCGCGGTCGCCGCAGTGGCGGTACGTCTGGCCCCGGTGCGCCGGGCCCGGCGGCCCCTGCACCGCGTCGTCATCGTCCGTACCCGCCTCTTCGTGCACTCCCTGGGACGGCGGGGCCCGCCGCGCTCGGTCGCCTTCGTCTGAGGCACCCGAAGCATCCGAGCACCGGAAGCCCCCTTTTCCCCTTTCAGCAACTCCGCGCACAGAGTGTGCGCGCATCCCCATGGAGATCACCCAATGAGCAAGCGGAACAGCCAGGAGGCGAAGACGGCGGCCCGTGAGCGGCTGCGTCAGGAGCGCGAGCGCCAGGCCAAGCGCGACAAGGTCAAACGGCAGGTCATCGTCGCCTGCGCGATCGTCGGCGTCCTCGCGATAGCCGGCGGGATCGGCTACGCCGTCGTCCAGGCCAACAAGCCCGGCCACTGGGAGGCCGTCAAGAGCGACAAGGTCGTGGCGCCCGCGAACACCACGGGCACCGACGGCACGACGGTGGTCATCGGCAAGAACACCGCGAAGAAGACCCTCAAGGTCTACGAGGACCCGCGCTGCCCGATCTGCGCCCAGTTCGAGGAAACCGTCGGCGCGACCGTCAAGAAGGACCTCGACGACGGCAAGTTCAAGATCCAGTACATCGGCGGCACCTTCATCGACGGCGACCAGCTCGGGAAGGGCACTGTCGGTACGCGCGGCGAGGGCTCCAAGAACGCGATGAGCGCCATGGGTGCGGCTCTGAACGTCAGCCCGGAGGCCTTCCTCGAGTACAAGAGCGCGCTGTACTCGAAGCAGTGGCACCCGGACGAGACGGACGACAAGTTCAAGAGCGACGACTACCTGATCAAGGTTGCCGACACGGTCCCGGCCCTGAAGAACAACACCGCATTCCGGAACGCGGTGAAGAACGGCACCTACGACGCCTGGGCGTTGGCGATGTCGAAGACCTTCGACACCAACAAGGACCGCGTGACGGGCACCCCGAGCTTCGTCATGAACGGCAAGATGCTCACCACCCCCGCCGGCAACCCGCCGATGACGGTGAACGAGTTCAACTCGCTGGTGGACCCGGCGCTCAAGGCCTGAACGGGCACCCGACGGGGCACCCCGGGCAACCGCTGAACGAAGAGCGGGCGAACTTTTGAAAGTTCACCCGCTTTTCGTTCGTACCGATCAGTAATCTGATCGCCCGTGACCAGTCGCTACAGATCATCCGCGAGCGCCAACTCCCCTTCCCCGCGCCGCCGTACGGTCGTCAAGGCCGCAGCCGCCACCGCCGTCCTCGGCGTCCCGCTCGCCGCCGCCCTCCCGGCCCGCGCCACCACCGGCGCCCCCGCCTTCCTGCACGGCATCGCCTCCGGCGACCCGCTGCCCGGGGGCATCCTGCTGTGGACCCGGGTGACCCCCACCCCCGAGGCTCTGCCCGGCTCCGGGCTCGGTCCCGACACCGAGGTGAGCTGGGCCATCGCCCGGGACAAGGCGTTCACGAACATCGTCGCCAAGGGTTCCGTCACGGCGACCGCCGCTTCCGACCACACCGTCAAGGCGGACGTACGGGGCCTCGAGCCCGCCACGGACTACTGGTTCCGCTTCTCCGCCGGGGGCACCGACTCCCCCGTCGCCCGCACCCGTACGGCCCCGGCCGCCGACGCCGCCGTGTCCGGACTGCGCTTCGGCGTGGTGACCTGCGCCAACTGGGAAGCCGGCTACTTCTCGGCGTACCGCCATCTGGCCGCCCGCGCCGACCTGGACGCATGGCTGCACCTCGGCGACTACATCTATGAGTACAAGAGCGGCGAGTACGCGGCACGCGGCAAGGTCGTCCGCCCGCACTCGCCGACGAACGAGATCATCACGCTCGCCGACTACCGTGTCCGGCACGCCCGTTACAAGACCGACCCCGATCTCCAGGCCCTGCACGCGAAGGCGCCGGTCATCGCGATCTGGGACGACCACGAGTTCGCCGACAACGCCTGGTCGGGCGGCGCGGTCAACCACACCGAGGGCGCCGAGGGCACCTGGACGGCCCGCAAAGCGGCCGCGAAGCAGGCGTACTTCGAGTGGATGCCGGTCCGCCCGGCCATCGCGGGCACCACCTACCGCCGGCTGCGCTTCGGCAAGCTCGCCGACCTCTCGCTCCTCGACCTGCGCTCGTTCCGCTCGCAGCAGGCTTCCGCGGGCAGCGGTTCGGTCGACGACCCGAACCGTACGATCACCGGCCGCGCCCAGCTCGACTGGCTCAAGGCGGGCCTGGCGGCGTCCGACACCACGTGGCGCCTGGTCGGCAACTCCGTGATGATCGCCCCATTCGTCATCGGCTCGCTCTCCGCCGACCTGCTCAAGCCCCTCGCCAAGCTGCTCGGGCTGCCGCAGGCAGGCATCGCCGTCAACACCGACCAGTGGGACGGCTACACGGAGGACCGCCGTGAACTCCTGGCCCATCTGCGCAACAACGCCATCACCAACACGGTGTTCCTGACCGGCGACATCCACATGTCGTGGGCCAACGACGTGCCGGTCGACGCCGGGACGTACCCGCTGTCCCCTTCGGCCGCCACCGAGTTCGTGATCACCTCGGTCACCTCCGACAACCTCGACGACATCGTCAAGGTCCCCGAGGGCACCGTCTCGGCCGTGGCCGCACCGCTGATCCGCGCGGCCAACCGGCATGTCCACTGGGTGGACACGGACCGCCACGGTTACGGCGTACTGGACATCACCCCCGAGCACGCCCAGATGGACTACTACGTCCTGTCCGACCGCACGGACGCCAACGCCCGCTCGTCCTGGGAGCGCTCGTACCGCACGCGCAGCGGAACGCAGAGGGTCGAGCGGACGTACGACCCGGTGTAGTCCCGGCCGGGGGGCGGCTACAGGCCCTCGAGGAAGCCGAGGGCCACCCGCCAGGTGGCCTCGGCCGCCTCCTCGTCGTAGTCCGGGAGCTCCGGGTCGGTGTACAGGTGGCCGGCGCCCGCGTACCGGTAGATCTCCACGTCGGCGCCCGCCCTGCGCATCTGCAGATACCAGGCGCTCAGCCAGTCGTCCGTCTCGAACGGATCCGGCTCGGCCACGTGCAACTGGACCGGCAGCTCGTCCACCGAGGCGCTCGCCGCAATGTCGGAGGTGCCGTGCAGCAGCAGGAGGCCGCGCGCGTGCTTGTCGCCGAGCGCCAGGGTCTGCGCGGTGGCGGCGCCGAGCGAGAACCCCGCGTACACGAGTCCTCGCGCGGAGTAGGGAGCGGAGGCCAGGACCGCCCGCTTGAGCAGCTCTTCCTTGCCGATCTCGTCCTTGAAGGCCATGCCCTCCTCGACCGTCTCGAAGGTGCGGCCGTCGAACAGATCGGGGGTCCACACCTCGTGCCCTGCGGCGCGCAGCCGGTCCCCGGCGGCGCGGACGGCGGGACGCAGCCCGTACGTGGAGTGGAAGAGCATGATGTTCATGAGCCCATGGTGCCAGCCGGGTCCGACAACGCCGTATGCAGCACGTTTGCGATCGGAACGGAATCGTTGGTTCACGACGGCCTCAGCCGGTTACGTTCGAAGGCATGGAGAACGTACTGCGCCCGGTGATCGTCGTCGGCAGCTCTGTCGTGCTCACACTGCTCATCGGTTGGGCCACGGACCTCCTGCTGAGCAAGGCGAACGACACTCACCCCGAGACGCCCCTCTGGGGCCTGCTGCGTCGCGGCCGCGTCCCCTACCAGCTGGTGCTGTGTGCGGCCCTGCTCAGAGGCTTCTACGACCAGGCCAAGCTGCTCGAGGACCACCGGGTCGGGATCGGCCGGGCCCTGACCCTGGTGCTGATCGGATCCGCCGCGTGGCTGGTGATCCGTATCGCGGGCGCAGTCGTCGAGTCCTCCTACACCCGCTACGCCCGCCTCCACCACGATCCGGCCCGGGTCCGCCGGGTGCGCACCCAGGTGTCGCTGATCATGCGAGTGGTGTCGGCGATCGTCGGAGTGGTGGCGTTCGCCGCCATGCTGCTGACGTTCCCGGCGATGCGGGCGGCCGGCGCCTCGCTGCTGGCCTCCGCCGGCGTCGTGGGCATCGTCGCCGGTGTCGCGGCGCAGTCCACGCTCGCCAACCTCTTCGCCGGGCTGCAGATCGCGTTCGGTGACATGGTGCGGATCGGTGACACGGTCGTGGTCGACGGTGAGTGGGGCATCGTCGACGAGATCACCCTGACGTTCCTGACGGTGCGGACCTGGGACGAGCGCCGGATCACCATGCCTGTGACGTACTTCACCTCGAAGCCGTTCCAGAACTGGTCGCGGGGCGGTGCCCAGATGACCGGCATCGTCTATTTCCACGTCGACCACTCCGCGCCCGTGGAGGCGATGCGCGAGAAGCTCCGCGACATCGTGCGCGAGTGCCCGGCGTGGGACGGCCGCGCCCACGGCCTGGTCGTCACCGACACGACACCCACCACCATGCAGGTGCGTGCGCTGGTGACGGCGAAGGACGCGGACGACATCTGGACGGTCCGGGTCACGGTCCGCGAGCAGATGATCCGCTGGCTGACCGAGGAACACCCGTACGCGCTGCCGCGGGTCAACACGGCGGAGGCGATAGCGCCGCCGAGCAGCAACGGCCACGCGTGGGCCGACGGCGCGGGCCGGCGGGAGTACGAGTCGCCGCGCTCGGGCCGGGGCTGATGCCCGCTCCGTCAGTGGCCCCGCTCCGCACCGCCGTTGACCTGGATCACCTGCGCGGTGATGTGCCCGGCGCCGGGGGACGCCAGCCAGTGCAGGGTCTGGGCGATGTCGCCGGGCGTGCCGGCGCGGCCGGTCGACGTCTCCGCAATGCCACGGTCGCGCCGCGCCGGGTCCATGGCGTCGCCGAAGAACTCGGTGTCCTCCACATAGCCGGGCGCGACCACGTTCACCGTGATGCCGCGGGGACCCAGATCCCGGGCCAGATCGTAGGCGTACGGGTGCAGCGCGGCCTTGCACGCGGCGTACGCGCCGCTGCCGGAGCCGCGGTAGGCGGCGATGGAGCTGAGGAACAGCACGCGCCCGCCGGGTGAGGCGAGCCGGTTCCGCAGCGCCTCCGTGAGCAGGACCGCGGTCAGCACGTTCAGCCGGAAGTTGACCGTCCAGGTGTGCGCGGCGGCTTCGAGCGGGTCCGCGGTCCCGGCCCCGGGCTCCAGTCGTCCGTTGCCGCCCGCGTTGTTGACGAGGACGTCCACGGTGCCGAGCTCGTCGGCCACGAACCGGGCGACCCCGCGCACGGCGTGCGGATCACTCAGGTCGGCTGCGCAGGTGAGTGCCCCGGGCACGTCGGCCTTCTCCAGTACGTCCGCGCGCCGCCCGAGGAGAAGCACCCGGTCCCCGTCCGCCGCGAAGGCCCGCGCCGTCGCGAGTCCGATTCCCGTACCGCCGCCGCTGATCACCACATTGCGCGCCATGATCCGATCGTACAAAGACGGGCAGCCGCAGGGCGGTTGCTCACTGCCGGGCGCTCCTGGCGCGTCGGACCCACGCCGGGCGCTCCCCACGGGTCCGCGGGCGGACGTCGGCGCAGACTGCGCACGTCCAGGAGGCGCAACACCCAGGAAGATCGGCCGTTGCATTGGCGGCGAACTACCGCCACGAGGTCCGTCGCAGCGCCGCGTACAGGAGCGGGGGCAGCAGTGCGGGCAGGATCAGCTCGAGCGGGATGTTCACGTTCGGCACGAAGTCGAGCAGCGCCAGCTCGATCCCGAGCAGTGTCATCAGCACCGGAGCCGCAGGACCCAGCCGGTCCCCGGCCGGGACGCTCACCACGGCCCCGAGCAACAGCAGGAGCAGCAGGGCCAATTGATCCACTGTGAGCGCTCCGCGAACGTTCGAGATCACACGGGGGACCCCAAGCCTGCCACGTCGCCCTGCTCACGCGCCTTTCGGCGCCCTCGGCTGCAGAGGGCGCCGCATCGCCCGGTGCGGTATGCCCGCGTCGGGGAACTCCGGCCCGTACGCCTCGTACCCCAGCCGCTCGTAGAAGCCCAGTGCTTGCGTCTGCGCGTGCAGGTCGACCGCAGACAGGCCACGCGCGCGTGCCGCGTCCTCGATCGCACGCACCAGCGCCGCGCCGACGCCCAGCCCGCGCGCCTCCCGGGTCACCGCGAGCCGCCCCAGGGAGCCCACGGACGGGTCGCCGCCGTTCTTGGCCGCGGCGGCCTCTCCCCGCAGAAGCCGGCCCGTCCCGAGCGGAACGCCGTCCTCCCGTACGGCCAGGACATGCACCGCGTCGGCGTCGTAGGCGTCGTACTCGATGTCCTCGGGTACGCCCTGCTCACGGACGAAGACCTCCTTGCGGACCGCGAAGCACGCCTCACGGTCCCCGGGGTCCTCGGCGACCCGCACCCGGAACGCTGCGCTCACGCCCAGCTCTCCTCGCGCACCTTGTCCAACGCCTTCTGCAGATCGGCGGGATAGGCGCTCTCGAACTCGACCCACTCCCCGCCCCCCGGGTGCTCGAAGCCGAGGCGTACCGCGTGCAGCCACTGCCGGGTCAGGCCGAGCCGCTTGGCGATCGTCGGGTCCGCGCCGTAGGTCAGGTCGCCGACGCACGGGTGCCGGTGCGCTGCCATGTGGACTCGGATCTGGTGGGTTCGTCCCGTCTCCAGCTTGACGTCGAGCAGGGAGGCCGACCGGAAGGCCTCGATCAGGTCGTAGTGCGTGACGGAGGGCTTGCCCTCGGATGTGACCGCCCACTTGTAGTCGTGGTTCGGGTGACGGCCGATGGGCGCGTCGATCGTGCCGCTCGTCGGGTCCGGGTGGCCCTGGACGAGCGTGTGGTAGCGCTTGTCGACCGTGCGCTCCTTGAACTGGCGCTTGAGCGAGGTGTATGCGCGCTCCGACTTGGCCACCACCATCAGGCCGGACGTGCCGACGTCGAGGCGGTGCACGATGCCCTGGCGCTCGGCGGCTCCAGAGGTCGAGATGCGGTATCCGGCGGCGGCGAGACCACCGATCACGGTCGGGCCGGACCAGCCCGGCGAAGGGTGCGCGGCCACGCCGATCGGCTTGACGACCACGACCACGTCCTCGTCGTCGTGCACGATCTCCATGCCCTCGACCGGCTCGGCGACCACCTGGACGGGCGCGGGCGCCTGCGGCATCTCGACCTCGAGCCAGGCGCCGCCACGCACCCGCTCGGATTTGCCGGCCACCGTGCCGTCGACCAGCACCTTGCCCGCCGCGGCAAGCTCCGCCGCCTTCGTACGGGAGAAGCCGAACATGCGGGAGATGGCGGCGTCGACGCGCTCGCCCTCCAGGCCGTCGGGCACGGGCAGGGTACGGATCTCGGGAAGCGTGCTCACCCGTCGAGTATGCCGGACGGGTCCGACAGCGCCGTACGAGAGCCCCGGGCGCTCAGTCCTTGTGGACCGTGCCGTCCGGGTCGAGGCCCCGGAAGGACAGCAGCACGATCAGGATGCCGCCGCAGACGATCGCCGAGTCGGCCAGGTTGAAGACGGCGAAGTGCTTGGGCGCGATGAAGTCGACGACCGCACCCTCGAAGATGCCCGGGTAGCGGAAGATCCGGTCGGTGAGGTTGCCCAGGGCGCCGCCGAGCAGCAGGCCCAGCGCGATCGCCCAGGGCAGGCTGTAGAGCTTGCGCGCGAGACGGGCGATCACGACGATCACGGCGGCCGCGATCACCGTGAAGATCACGGTGAAGGCCGCGCCGAAGCCGAAGGCCGCGCCCGGGTTGCGGATCGCCTCGAGCTTCAGCCAGTCCCCGATGATCTGGATCGGCGCGTGGCGCTCCAGCTTCGCGACCACGATCAGCTTGCTGATCAGGTCGAGGGCATAGGCGAAGACGGCGACCACGAACAGGACCGCGATCCGGCGCCTGCCGCGGGGGCGCTCGGCGGCGCCCGCCCCCGGCTCCTGGGCGCCGGAGCCCACGGCCGGGGCCTTCGCGGGCGCGGCGGCGGAGTCCGGGGCGGTTCGCCCGCCGGACGGGGCCCGGCGGCCGGACTGCTCCGCTCCGGCCCCCGCCGATTCTGGGATGTCCGGCGTACCGATGATGCGCTCCGCCTTTGCCACGTGAATCCCTCAACCTAGGTGCCTGACTGAGGACGAGACTACGACACCTCCAGGCCGGACCAGGTGTTCAGGACGGGATCATTAGCGGCGTTCCTGCTTCTGCTTGCACTCGACGCACAGCGTGGCGCGCGGAAAGGCCTGCATGCGTGCCTTGCCGATGGGATTGCCACAGTTCTCGCACAGCCCGTAGGTGCCCGCGTCGAGGCGGTCCAGGGCGCGGTCGGTCTGTTCGAGCATCTCGCGCGCGTTGGCGGCGAGCGCCATCTCGTGCTCGCGGGTGATGTTCTTGGTGCCGGTGTCCGCCTGGTCGTCGCCCGCGCCGTCGCCCGAGTCGCGCATCAGGCCGGCCAGCGCCCGCTCGGACGCGTCGATCTCACCACGCAGCCGAACCGACTCCGACTGCAGTTCCGCGCGCGCCTCGGCCACCTCTTCCGGGGTCCACGGGTCCTCCCCGGGGCGCACCGCCAGTTCGCCGGGCTCCACGGCTGCGAGCCGTGCCTTGGGTACCGCGGTGGGGCTCTTCGCCGCCGTGGCCGTGCCAGGAGTCTTCTTCGCAACCACCGTTGTGGCTCCCGTCTGCTCGGCGACCTCGTCCGTGCCCGCCTTCTTGGCCGTGCTCTTCTTGGCCGCACTCTTCGTGGGGGTGCTTTTCGTCGTACCGCCCTCAGCGGCGGCGCTCTTCCGGGCAGCGGCCTTGGCAGGAGCCGTCTGCTTGCCGACGGCCTTCCCGGCCGCGGTCTTCTGCGCGACGGCCTTCTTGACCGCCGTCTTCTTGACCGCCGTCGTCTTGACCGCCGTCGTCTTGGCCGCCGTCCTCTTGGCCGCGGCCTTCTCGACGGCGGTACCGGTCGCCGTCGCCTTCTCGGTGACAGCCCTCTTAGCCGCCGACTTCTCGGTCTTCTCGGCGGCGGTACCGGCCTGCCTTGCCTTCTTCGCGACAGCCTTCTTTGCGACAGCCTTCTTCACCGCAGTTTTCTTGGCGGCGGTACCGGCCTCCTTCGCTTTCTCTGCGGCTTTCTCTGCCGCATTCTCTGCGACGGCCTTCCCGGCCGCGGCCTGCCTCGCGACGGCCTTCTTGGCCACGGCCTTCTTCGCGACGGCCTTCTTCGCGACGGCCTTCTTGACCGCCGTCGTCTTGGCCGCGGCCTTCTCGGCGGCGGTACCGGTCGCCGCCGCCTTTCTCGCGACAGCCTTCTTCGCCGCCGTCTTCTCGGCCTTCTCGGCCTTCTCGGCGGCGGTGACAGCCGCCCTTGCCTTCTTCGGGACGGCCCTTTCGGCTGCCGTCTTCTCGGCGGCGGTGCCCGCCGCCGACACCCTCGTACCGGCGGCCGCCCTCTTGGCGACGGACTTCTTCGCAGCCGCCGCCGTCGGAGAAGCCGCCTTCCCGGCGGCCCGCTTCCGGGTGGATTCCCTCCCTGCGGCCGTCTTCGTGCGCGCCTCCTTCGAAGAAGCCGCCTTCCCGGCGGCCGCCTTCTCCGGAGCTGTCTTCCCGGAGGCAGCCCTGGCGGTGGACGTCTCCTCGGCGGCCCTCACCGAGGCCGCCCGTTTCACGGCACCCTTCACAGAAGGCGCCTCCTTCGCGGCCCCCTTCACCGAGGCCGCCTCCTTGCGGGCCGCCTTCCCGGATGCCGTCTCCTCGGCGGCTTCCTTCTGGGCAACCGTCCTACGAGTAGCTTTCGTGACCGTCTTCTCGACGGCCGTCGCAATGCGGGCCGCCTTCTTCACGACCGACTCCTCACCGGCCGCTCCGGGAGCGGCCGCCTTCGCGGCCCCCGCTTCCCCGGAGAGCGCTCCCCCGGTGGGCACCAGCGCGGAAACCGTCTCCTGGGCCGCCGTATTCCCGGAAGGCCCAGCCGTCGCCGACGCCCCCGCCCGGACCGCTGCCCCGGCCGTCGCGGCGCTCCCCGGGATGTCTGCCGCCCCGGTGGCCGCCCTCTGCCCGGCGGGGTCCGTGCCCAGCGTCTTCAACGGCCTGGCCCTTCGTCCGGCCGCCACCGTGTGGGTGTTCTTCCTGCCGTTCACATCCCTGGCCGCCGGACCGCCGGAGGCAGCCGCACCCATGGATCTGCCGGACGTCGACTGCTGAACGGCGGTCTTCTTCGCCACCATGGCCGCGGCCCCTTCACACATTGTGATCTCGCGCGCGAATCGTGCTGGGACGATAAATCGACTTCTGGCCCGCGGCAACGGGGCACGCCAGCGATTCGCCCGCCACGCGCGTGCCCCGCGGCGAGTCTGCATCCGTTGTGCCCAGCTCTCCGCCCGGTAATCCGGCGGGCGGGGCGTCCCGGGACCCGGACGCCGGCGGCGCGCCATTCGGGTCACTCGCCGCCCCGCGTCGGCCCCGCCCACGGGACCCGGAAAACCGGTCGGCCGCGGTCCGTGCGGCGCCGTACACTGGGCGGAGCGAAAAGGCGTGGATGGGGACGAGTAGCGGCGTACGCAGCCATGAGCGACCCGGGGACGGTGGAAGCCCGGGGGCGAGCGCGACGTGAAGATCACCCCGGAGCCGCCGGAAGAAAGCCTCGGACAGTGGGCTCCGCCCACGGGCCGACAAGGGCCAGTAGAACCGGCATCGCGACCCCAATGAGGGGGCTCACCGGAGCGTACGGCGCACCGGGGAGCCAAGGAGGGTGGTACCGCGGGAGCGCGCCGCACACGGCGTACGGAGAATTCAGGTGATTCCCGGCTCTCGTCCCTCCGACGGAAGGCAGCACGTCCGCCGGAGGAAGATCCATGACGCAGTACCGCCAGGTGCCCGCCCAGGTCGACCTGCCCGCGCTCGAGCACGCCGTGCTCGACTTCTGGCGCGAGCAGAAGATCTTTGCCAAGAGCCTGGAGCAGTCCGAGGGCCGCCCCGAATGGGTGTTCTACGAGGGTCCGCCCACGGCCAACGGCATGCCGGGCGCCCACCACATCGAGGCCCGCGTCTTCAAGGACGTGTTCCCGCGCTTCCGCACCATGCGCGGCTACCACGTCGGCCGAAAAGCGGGCTGGGACTGCCATGGCCTCCCGGTGGAGCTGGCGGTCGAGAAGGAGCTCGGCTTCAGCGGCAAGCAGGACATCGAGGCGTACGGCATCGCGGAGTTCAACGCCAAGTGCCGCGAGTCTGTGACCCGTCACACCGACGCCTTCGCCGAGCTCACCACCCGCATGGGCTACTGGGTCGACCTGGACGACGCCTACCGCACCATGGACCCCGAGTACGTGGAGTCCGTCTGGTGGTCGCTCAAGGAGATCTTCAACAAGGGGCTGCTGGTCCAGGACCACCGCGTCGCCCCCTGGTGTCCGCGCTGCGGCACGGGCCTGTCCGACCACGAACTGGCGCAGGGCTACGAGACGGTCGTCGACCCGTCGGTCTATGTCCGTTTCCCGCTCACCTCCGGTCCGCTGGCCGGCGAGGCCTCGCTCCTGGTGTGGACGACGACCCCCTGGACGCTGGTCTCCAACACCGCGGTGGCCTCGCATCCCGAGGTCACCTACGTCGTGGCGACGAACGGCGAGGAGAAGCTCGTCGTCGCCGAGCCGCTCGTCGAGAAGGCCCTCGGCGAGGGCTGGGAGACCACGGGGCAGACCTTCACCGGCGCCGAGATGGAGCGCTGGTCATACCAACGTCCGTTCGAGCTCGTCGAGTTCCCGGCGCCGGCCCACTTCGTGGTGAACGCCGACTACGTGACCACCGAGGACGGCACGGGTCTGGTCCACCAGTCCCCCGCCTTCGGCGAGGACGACCTCAGGGTCTGCCGCGCGTACGGCCTGCCCGTCGTCAACCCGGTGCGCCCCGACGGCACCTTCGAGGAGGACGTCCCGCTGGTGGGCGGCGTCTTCTTCAAGAAGGCGGACGAAAAGCTCACGGAGGACCTCCAGCAGCGCGGGCTGCTCTTCAAGCACCTGCCGTACGAACACAGCTACCCGCACTGCTGGCGCTGCCACACCGCGCTCCTCTACTACGCCCAGCCGTCCTGGTACATCCGCACCACGGCGATCAAGGACCGCCTTCTCGAGGAGAACGAGAAGACCAACTGGTTCCCGGAGACGGTCAAGCACGGCCGGTACGGCGACTGGCTGACCAACAACATCGACTGGGCCCTGTCCCGCAACCGCTACTGGGGCACGCCGCTGCCGATCTGGCGCTGCGAGGACGGCCACCTCACCTGTGTCGGCTCCCGTGCGGAACTGACCGGGCTGACCGGCGCCGACCAGTCCGAGCTGGACCCGCACCGGCCGTTCATCGACGAGGTCACCTTCGACTGCCCGCAGTGCGGCAAGACGGCCACGCGCGTACCGGAGGTCATCGACGCCTGGTACGACTCGGGCTCGATGCCGTTCGCGCAGTGGGGCTACCCCTACAAGAACAAGGAACTGTTCGAGTCCCGCTACCCGGCGCAGTTCATCTCCGAGGCCATCGACCAGACCCGCGGCTGGTTCTACACGCTGATGGCGGTCGGCACCCTGGTCTTCGACAAGTCGTCGTACGAGAACGTCGTGTGCCTGGGCCACATCCTCGCCGAGGACGGCCGCAAGATGTCCAAGCACCTGGGCAACATCCTGCAGCCGATCCCGCTGATGGACCAGCACGGCGCGGACGCGGTCCGCTGGTTCATGGCGGCGGGCGGCTCCCCGTGGGCGGCCCGCCGGGTGGGCCACGGCACGATCCAGGAGGTCGTCCGCAAGACGCTCCTCACCTACTGGAACACGGTCGCCTTCCAGGCCCTGTACGCCCGGACGTCGGGCTGGGCGCCGAGCGAGGCCGACCCGGCCCCGGCCGACCGCCCGGTCCTCGACCGCTGGCTGCTGTCGGAACTGCACGCGCTCACCGACCAGGTCACCCTGGCGCTGGAGGCGTACGACACCCAGCGCGCCGGAAAGCTCCTGTCCGCTTTCGTCGACGACCTGTCGAACTGGTACGTCCGCCGTTCCCGTCGCCGCTTCTGGCAGGGCGACAAGGCGGCGCTGCGCACCCTGCACGAGGTCCTCGAGACGGTCACGAAGCTGATGGCGCCGATCACGCCGTTCATCACCGAGCGGGTCTGGCAGGACCTCGTCGTGCCGGTGGCCCCGGGCGCCCCCGAGTCGGTGCACCTGGCGTCCTGGCCGGAGGCCGACCTCGGCGCGATCGACCCGGAGCTGTCGAAGCAGATGGTGCTGGTGCGCCGTCTCGTGGAGCTGGGCCGTGCCACCCGCGCCGAGTCGGGCGTCAAGACGCGTCAGCCGCTGCGGCGCGCACTGGTCGCGGCGGCCGGCTTCGAGACGCTGGACCCGGAACTGCACGCGCAGATCACTGAGGAGCTGAACGTCGAGGCGCTCGCGTCGCTGTCCGAGGTCGGCGGCTCGCTGGTCGACACGACGGCGAAGGCGAACTTCCGTGCGCTTGGCAAGCGCTTCGGCAAGCGCGTCCAGAACGTGGCCAAGGCGATCGCGAACGCCGACGCGGCGGTGCTGTCCCTGGCGCTGCGGGAGGGCACGGCGTCGGTGGAGGTCGACGGGGAGACGGTCACCCTCGCCACGGACGAGGTGATCATCACGGAGACCCCGCGCGAGGGCTGGTCGGTGGCGTCCGACTCCGGCGCGACGGTCGCCCTCGACCTGGAGATCACCCAGGAGCTGCAGCAGGCGGGCCTCGCCCGTGACGCGATCCGGCTGATCCAGGAGGCCCGCAAGAACAGCGGTCTGGATGTCGCCGACCGCATCGCGCTCCGCTGGACCGCGACGGAGCCGGCGGTCGTCGCGGCCCTGACCCAGCACTCGGAACTGATCGCCGAGGAGGTCCTCGCCACGGACTTCGCCCAGGGCGAGGCGGACGAGACGTACGGTGAGCCCTTCGTGGAGGAGTCCCTCACCCTGACCTTCCGCCTGCGCAAGGCGTAACGGCACACACGAAGGCCCGGGCCCGCCAAAAAATCTTGGCGGGCCCGGGCCTTCGGCGTTGCGTACCCACGCACAACCGCTCCCCCACCCGAACACAGGGGCCACTGTCCCCGAACACGCACAGCACAAGGGCGGGGCCCCGGATCGAGATCCGGGGCCCCGCCCTGAACGCTGCCGACAGCTACGGCGTATTCATGACCGTCAGTTGTCGTCCTCGTCGATGAGGAACCCACGCATCGGCGAGGGGGCCTGGCCCATCGGCCCCGGGCCCTGCGGGCGTACCGGCGCCATCGGCTGGGTCATCGCCGGGGACATCTGCTGCTGACCGCCGTAGGACGGAGCGGACGGAGCCGGGCCGCCGCCCATCGTCTGGTTGCCGCCGTACGACGGGGCGCTCGCACCCGCCGGAGCCATCGACGGCGCCGACGGCGACGGCAGGGAGGCCGTGGCCGGGGTGCGCGGCGGGGCCAGGGAGTCGTCGGCCTGGGTCTCCAGCTGGCGCAGCTGCGACTCCAGGTACGACTTCAGCCGCGTGCGGTACTCGCGCTCGAAGCCGCGCAGGTCCTCGACCTTGCGCTCCAGCGTGGCGCGGGCGGACTCCAGCGAGCCCATCGCGACACGGTGCTTCTCCTGCGCGTCCCGCTCCAGGGCGTCGGCCTTGGCCCGGGCGTCGCGCTCCAGACCCTCGGCGCGGCTGCGGGCCTCGCCGACGATCTTGTTGGCCTCGGAGCGGGCCTCGGCGATCGCCTGGTCGGCGGTCTGCTGAGCAAGCGAGAGGACACGCGCGGCGCTGTCGCCGCCGGGGCCCTGACCGGGCATGCCCGGACCGCCCATGGGGCCGCCCATCGGACCGCCCATGGGGCCGCCCATCTGCTGCTGCATCGGGGGCTGACCGCCCATCGGCCCTTGCCCCATCGGACCCTGGCCCATCGGACCCTGGCCCATCGGGCCGGGCCCCTGGGGACCTCCCTGACCGCCACCCGGGCCGGCGGGCAGCTGCGGGGCACCGCTCGGCAGCTGGGGCGGGCCACCCATGGGGCCACCCATCTGCTGCTGCGGCGGGCCCGATATCCCGGCGGGAACGGGAGCCCCGGGACCGCGCATGCCCTGCTGCTGGTCCCCCGGCTCCGGAGGCTTCCGCATGTTCTGCTGGTTCTGCGCCGCGGCACGCGTGGCGGCGGCCAGCTTGGCGCGCAGGTCCTCGTTCTCCCGGAGCAGGCGGGTCAGTTCGGCTTCGACCTCATCGAGGAAGGCATCGACCTCGTCCTCGTCATAGCCTTCTCGGAGGCGGACGGTCGTGAACTGCTTGTTCCGCACGTCCTCGGGGGTCAACGGCATCTCTTCACCTCAACGTAGTCATCGGCAGTCGGCAAGACCGTATCGTCCACATTCACCTCGCGAAGCTGCCCACGATGGAGATCAGGATGTAGACGATGATCATCAGTACGAAGAAGGACAGGTCGAGCGCCACGCCCCCGAGACGCAGCGGCGGGATGAACCGCCGCAGAAGCTTCAGCGGTGGATCAGTGACAGTGTAGGTGGCCTCCAGAACGACCACCATCGCCTTGCCGGGTTGCCATGAGCGGGCGAACTGGAAGACGTAGTCCATGACCAACCGGAAAATCAGCACGACAAGGAAGCACATCAGCGCGACTTTGATGACGTCCAAGACCACGCCCATGATCCGTGCTTCCCTCTCCCCTGTTCCCGTGCATCTTTCCGGTGGTGCGTCTCAGCTCTGGTTGAAGAACCCGCCCTCTGCGATGCGGGCCTTGTCCTCCGCCGTGACATCGACGTTAGCAGGAGACAACAGGAACACCTTCTGCGTCACCCGCTCAATGCTGCCGTGAAGACCAAACACCAATCCGGCCGCAAAGTCGACAAGTCGCTTCGCATCTGTGTCATCCATCTCAGTCAGATTCATGATCACCGGAGTGCCCTCACGGAAGTGTTCCCCGATGGTACGGGCCTCGTTGTAGGTCCGGGGGTGAAGCGTGGTGATCCGGTACGGCTCTCGTTCGGACACGACCTTGGGCATGATCACCGGCGCGTTCTTCTCCAGGCTCTGGCGTTCTTGTGTGATGGATGCCACGGGGGCGATGCGAGCCGGACGCCCAGATTCCGCGGGGAGCGAAGCGGATTGGGGCACCGGCTCGCGCTGCGCGGGCGGCTGGACGACTCGCACCGATTCATCCCTTTGAGGCTGAAGTGCCTGGTGCGACTGGTGAGGCGGTTCATGCCGCCTGCGGTCCCGCTCCGGCTCCGGGTCGAGTTCGGGCTCGAAGTCGTCGTCGGGGTCGAATCCCCTGCCGTCGTACCCATCGTCCTCCACGAGGCCGAGGTAGACCGCCATCTTGCGCATCGCGCCGGCCATGCTCTGAGTCCTCCGCTCTGTGGTGGATCGGCTGACGACTGCCAAGTGCCCGCGATCCACGAGGTCGTTACGCCCGCCTATCAGCGGTAATGACCATATTTTCTGCTGTGGTCCGACTTCCTGGCGACGTTACCCGAGCCTGGGGCGGACTCCGAGTACCGCGGTACCGACGCGCACATGTGTCGCCCCGGCCGCCACGGCCTGCTCGAGGTCCGCACTCATCCCTGCCGAGACCATGGTTGCAGTCGGATGGGCTCGGCGCAGGTCAGTCGACAAATCCATCAACCGCCGGAAAGCCGCCTCTTGGCGTCCCGCGTACTCCCCGGTGAGCGGCGCGACGGTCATGAGCCCGTCGAGCCGCAGTCCCGGGGCGTTCGCGACGAGGTCGGCCAACTCTTCGATTCCTCCAGGTGCCACGCCTCCGCGCTCCCCCCGTCCGCTCGCGCCCGCATCGAGCGCGACCTGGAGCAGACAGCCCACCTCGCGCCCGGCCCGCACCGCCTCCCTCGACAGTGCCGTCACAAGCTTGGAACGATCGACGGACTGCACGAGACCTGCATAACCGACCACGGATCGCACCTTGTTGGTCTGCAATTGACCAACAAAATGCCAGGTGAGTGGCAGATCCGAGCATGCGGCTGCCTTGGGGGCCGCGTCCTGGTCGCGGTTCTCGGCCACGTGGCGCACACCGAGTTCCGACAGAATCCTCACATCGTCGGCGGGATAGGTCTTGGTGACCACGATCAGGGTCACCTCCTCCCGCTTACGGCCGGCCGCCCGGCAGGCGGCGGCGATGCGGTCCTCCACCTTCGCGAGGTTTGCGGCGATGTGATCCCTACGGTCCGTCATGCCCCATCAGTCCAGCCAGACATAGCCTGCGAGCCGCCCGGTGGTGCGGTCGCGTCGGTACGAGAAGTGGTCGCCCGACTCCAGCGTGCACACCGGCGACTGCGCCCGGTCGCGCACCCCGAGCCGTTCGAGCTGGGCGTGCACACCGGCAGTCACATCGACCGCGGGAGTGCCCCAGCTGGTCTCGGCGTGCGCCGCCGGCTCTGCGGCGGACACCTCGGCGCGCATCGACTCCGGCACCTCGTAGCACCGACCGCAGACCGCGGGCCCCGTGCGGGCGACGATCCGGGACGGCTCGGCGCCCAGTTCCATCATCGCGCGGACGGCGGCGGGCACGACTCCGGCGACCATGCCGGGCCGGCCCGCGTGGGCGGCGGCCGCGATGCCCGCGACGGGGTCGGCGAGCAGAACGGGCGTGCAGTCGGCGGTGAGCACGGCGAGGGGGAGTCCGCGGCGCGCGGTGACGATCGCGTCCACCTCGGGCACCGGCTTCGCGCCCCAGGGCTCGTCGACCACCGCGACGTCCGGTCCGTGCACCTGGTTCATCCAGACCACCCGGGCCGCGTCGAGTCCCAGCGACCGCGCCGCCAGTTCCCGGTTGGTGCGCACGGCGTCGGGGTCGTCACCGACCGCACCGCCGAGATTGAGCTCCTCGTACGGAGCGGCGCTCACCCCGCCCCACCGGTCGGTGAAGGCGAAGTGCGCGCCGCTCACGGTGTCGTGCTGTCCTATCACTTGAGGAAGTCCGGTACGTCCAGTTCCTCGGCGGCGCTGTCCGAATAGGTCCGCGACGGCGGGACCACCGGAGGGGCGACCGGGAGGTCGCTCACCGGCTCCGGCTCGGGCGCCTCCTTCGGCGTGACGCTGCCGAGCGAGCCGAAGGACGGACGGCTCTCCGCGGGCCGGACCGGCTCCTCGCGCTGCTTGGCGGAGGACGAGCCGAGGACGTTCTCCCGCTTGGCCGGAGGCTGGCCTCCGTCGAAGCCGGCGGCGATCACGGTGACCCGCACCTCGTCACCGAGGGCGTCGTCGATGACCGCACCGAAGATGATGTTGGCCTCGGGGTGCGCGGCCTCGCTCACCAGCTGGGCGGCCTCGTTGATCTCGAAGAGGCCGAGGTCGGAGCCGCCGGAGATGGACAGCAACACACCGCGGGCGCCGTCAATGGACGCCTCGAGCAGCGGCGAGGAGATCGCCATCTCGGCCGCGGCCACGGCGCGGTCGTCGCCGCGCGCCGAGCCGATGCCCATGAGGGCCGAACCGGCCTCGGACATGACGGACTTGACGTCCGCGAAGTCCAGGTTGATCAGGCCGGGGGTGGTGATGAGGTCGGTGATGCCCTGCACACCCGAGAGCAGGACCTGGTCCGCAGACTTGAAGGCGTCGAGGACGGAGACCTGGCGGTCCGAGATGGACAGCAGCCGGTCGTTCGGGATGACGATGAGGGTGTCGACCTCTTCGCGCAGTTCGGCGATGCCGTCCTCGGCCTGGTTGGCGCGGCGCCGCCCCTCGAAGGTGAACGGGCGGGTGACCACGCCGATGGTGAGGGCGCCGAGGGAGCGCGCGATGTTGGCCACGACGGGCGCGCCGCCGGTGCCGGTGCCGCCGCCTTCACCGGCCGTCACGAAGACCATGTCGGCCCCCTTGAGGACCTCCTCGATCTCCTCGCGGTGGTCCTCGGCGGCCTTGCGTCCGACGGCCGGGTTGGCGCCGGCGCCGAGTCCGCGGGTGAGTTCACGGCCGACGTCGAGCTTGACGTCGGCGTCGCTCATCAACAGAGCTTGCGCGTCGGTGTTGATGGCGATGAACTCGACGCCCTTGAGACCGACCTCGATCATCCGGTTGATGGCATTGACACCACCGCCGCCGACACCGATGACCTTGATGACTGCGAGGTAGTTCTGCGGTGCTGCCACGTCGAAGGCCTCTCGCCTCGAATTACGTTGCCGTCGTCTCGCGGGTGCCCCGCGATCCGACGGCAGATGCCGAATGGGACGGTCCGAACGCCGACCCGAACCCTAACCCTGAAGTTTAGGGTTACCAGTATGTCTGTTCCTTGGACTCTTCCGAACAGGACACTAAGTCGACAAGTGGCGCACGTTCAACGAACACGCCGAACCTCCCGTTTTTCTTTTCACCCTATGTGATCAGCCATAGGGGTGCCCAACCAGGGTGCTGGCCTGCGCGAATGTGCGTCAACTCCCCGATGACGCAGGGGCGGTGGGAACACTGACGTCGAAGTGCCGGGCCCGGGAAGCCGCTTTCATCAGCGCCGTCAGCGTGGTCGACTTCGCGACACCCTTCTCGTCACTGCCCCACAGCACGCTTCGGCCGCCCGTCAACTCCAGCGAGACGGAGTCGTACGAACGGACCTTGACGGTCCGTGTGTCGCGGGCGACGGCGGCCGGAATGTCCCGGGCCACGCGGGCCGCCTCACGGAGCAGCCGGTCGGTGCCGAAACGGCCCTGGCCGACCGTCCGAGGCACCGTCAATTCCAGTACGGGAACGCCCACCGGAGGGTGTGAAACCGTGGCGAAACGTACGCCTTCTCCGTCCACTTCGACGAACTTTCCACCTTTTCCGACGACCAGGACCGGCGTACGTTCGGTCACTTTCAGACCGATTCCATGGGGCCAGGAACGAACGACGTCAACCGAGTCGATTCGGGACAGCTTCTGGCGCAGACGCGCCGCGATCGCATCGGTGTCGAGGGAGACGAGCGGCGTACCGAGCCGCACGCCTGCGGCCTCGCGCACCTCGGCCTGGGTCAGGACGCGCGTGCCGGAGACGGAGACCCTCTGCACGCGCAGCCACGGGGAGCCGTACAGCAGCCAGATGGAACCGCAGCCCGCCAACACCACCGCCAGCAAAAGGATGATGAGCATACGAGACCGGAGCAGCCGCCCGGGGCGGGGCGGCCGGGGCGAGCCGGACCCCAGATGCTTCCGTTCGCCGCGCTCGGCGGTCGTCGATCCGGCCACGCGCCCTCCTTATTCGTGGCTCGGTTCGCCTCCGGGGCGCTCCAGCCGGTGTCGAGAGCCCGACCGTGCTCAGCCCTGCGGGCCTCCGCGCGCTCGACCTCTCGACACCGGCGCGTCCCTTCGGCTCACTCGCCGATGTGCGTTACTGGCGGTGGCGCGAGGCCATCGCCTCGTACACCATGCCGACGAGCAGGTCGTCGGCGTCCCGGCGGCCGAACTCGCCGGCGGCACGGGACATCTGGTAGAGCCGGTGCGGGTCGGCGAGCACGGGCAGGACATTCTGCTGGACCCACTCGGGCGTGAGCTCCGCGTCGTCGACCAGCAGTCCGCCGCCGGCCTTGACCACCGGCTGGGCGTTCAGCCGCTGTTCGCCGTTGCCGATGGGCAGCGGGACGTACGCGGCCGGGAGCCCGACGGCGGAGAGCTCGGCGACGGTCATCGCGCCCGCACGGCAGAGCATCATGTCGGCCGCCGCGTACGCGAGGTCCATACGATCCAGGTACGGTACCGGGATGTAGGGGGGCATTCCCGGCATCTGGTGCACCTGTGGCAGTTCGTTCTTCGGGCCGACCGCATGCAGGATCTGGACACCGGACTGCTGGAGGTACGGGGCGGCCTGCTGGACCACCTCGTTGAGCCGGCGGGCGCCCTGCGAACCGCCGGAGACCAGCAGCGTGGGCAGATTGGGGTCGAGCCCGAACGCGGCACGGGCCTCCGGACGCACGGCCGCGCGGTCCAGGGTGGCGATGGTGCGGCGCAGCGGGATGCCGACGTAGCGGGCGCCTCGCAGCTTGCTGTCCGGAGTGGAGACGGCGACCTGGGCCGCGTACCGGGAACCGATCTTGTTGGCCAGGCCGGGGCGCGCGTTGGCCTCGTGGATGACGATCGGCACACCGAGGCGCTTGGCGGCCAGATAGCCGGGCAGGGCGACATAGCCGCCGAAGCCGACGACGACGTCCGCCTTCGTGCGCTCCAGGATCTGCTCGGCGGCCTTGATCGTGCCGCGCAGCCGCCCGGGGACCGTGATCAGCTCAGGGGTGGGCTTGCGTGGCAGGGGGACGGCCGGGATCAGCGCGAGTTCATAGCCGCGCTCGGGTACGAGCCTGGTCTCCAGGCCGCGCTCCGTGCCCAGGGCCGTGATCCCCACGGTCGGATCCTGCCTGCGCAGGGCGTCCGCGAGGGCGAGCGCGGGCTCGATGTGGCCGGCGGTCCCCCCACCGGCGAGTACGACATGCACCGAAATTCACCGCTCTCCGGACGAACGCGCCGCCGAGGCACGCCGTCGCATCGTGTTCCATCTCCGAGGTCCCTGAGGTCCTCCAGCCCGCTTTCTACCAAAGCGGGGTTGCCGCATGGCAAGCGCCGCCCGCGCAGCGGGCTCGTCGCGCGCGAACGCGATCAGCAACCCGATGGCGAACATGGTCGGCAGCAGGGCGGATCCCCCGTAGGAGAACAGCGGGAGGGGGACACCGGCGATCGGCAGCAGGCCGAGCACCGCACCCATGTTGATCACCGCCTGAGCGATGATCCAGGTTGTCACGCCTCCCGCGGCGTACCTCACGAAGGTGTCCTCCGTGCGTCCGGCCACGCGGATACCCGCATAGCCTAGAGCCGCGAAGAGGGCGACCACCGACAGCGTCCCCGCGAGGCCCAGTTCCTCACCGGTGACGGCGAAGATGAAATCGGTGTGCGCTTCGGGTAGTTGGCCCCATTTTTCCACACTCGCACCGAGTCCTGAACCGAAGATTCCGCCCGACGCGAGCGCATAGATGCCGTGCACACCCTGCCAGCAGATGTCATTGGGTCCGGGATCGGTGGCGCCGATGCAGGCGAGCCGGTTCAAACGGTGCGGGCTGGTCTCGATGGCGAGGGCGCCGAGCACCGCGGTGACGGCCAGCACGCCGACGAACAGCCGGGTGGGCGCACCGGCCATCCACAGCAGCCCGAACAGGATCGCGGTCAGGATGATCGTCGTTCCCATGTCCCCGCCGAGCATGATCAGCCCGAGCAGCAGGAACGTCGCCGGGACGAGCGGTACCAGCATGTGCTTCCACTGGCCGAGCAGCCGCTTCTCCTGCTTGCGGGCCATCAGGTCGGCGCCCCACAGCACGAGCGCGAGTTTGCCGAACTCACTGGGCTGGATCTGGAAGGAACCGCCGAGCGAGATCCAGTTCCGGTTGCCGTTGACCGCCATCCCTATCCCCGGAACCTGCACCAGGATCAGCAGGAAGAGGCCGCCCGCCAGCATCGGGTACGCCAGCGCCCGGTGCAGCTTCACGGGCATCCGCGCGGCGACGAGCAGCAGCACGGCCCCGATCGAGGCCGCCAGGAACTGCTTGCGGAAGAAGAACGACCCCGGCAGTGATTTCTGCAGGGCGGTGATCTGCGAGGCCGAGTAGACCATCACCAGGCCGAGCACGGTGATCAGCAGACTGGCGCCGAGGATCACGTAGTAGGCGGTGAGGGGCCGGTCCCAGGCGCGCCGGGCACGGATGAGCAGCCGGACGACGGGGCCGCCGGCGGGGCGCGGGGCGGAGGGCCGCTCGACGGTCCGCTGGGCGGGGGGACGGCCGGTTCGGCTGCCGGGCATCATCGATCACCGCCGCTGCGGGAGAACGTCCCGCCGGAGCTCCCCCCAGGCCCTCGGGGCACAGGAGGAACGAGGGGCCGGCACTCCGCCGTGCCGACGGGGGGCACCCTCCGGCGAACCACCGGCCACATCCGAGTCACGCGTCCCTCCAAGGGTCCCGAGCACCCGCCGTGGCCGAGACCCGCAGTCAGGCGCCGACGCCGAGTTCGCGAACCGCCTCAGCGAAAGCGTCTCCGCGCTTGTTGTAGTTCGTGAACATGTCCATGGAGGCACAGGCCGGCGCCAGCAACACCGTGTCGCCCGCCCGAGCGAGCCCCCGCGCCTCCCGCACCGCCGCACGCATCGCCCCAGTGTCGGTCCGTTCGAGGTCGACGACGGGTACTTCCGGCGCGTGTCGCGCAAGGGCTTCACGGATCAGGGCACGATCCGCGCCGATGAGCACCGCGCCCCGAAGCCGCTTCGCCGACTTGACGACCAGCTCTTCGAAGGCCGCGCCCTTGGCGAGGCCGCCCGCGATCCACACGATCGACTCGTACGCCGCCAACGAGGCTTCCGCCGCATGCGTGTTGGTCGCCTTGGAGTCGTCGACGTACGCGACGCCGTCCACGTCCGCCACGTGCGCGATGCGGTGGGCATCGGGCGTGAAGGCCCGCAAGCCGTCCCGTACGGCCGTGGCGGGCACCCCGAAGGCGCGGGCGAGCGCCGCCGCAGCAAGGGCGTTGGCGATGTTGTGCGGGGCCGGCGGGTTGACGTCGGAGACCTCGGCCAGCTCCTGGGCGTTCTTCTGCCGGTTCTCGACGAAGGCCCGGTCGACCAGGATGCCTTCCACGACGCCGAGTTGGGAGGGCCCCGGAGTGCCCAGCGTGAAGCCGATGGCCCGGCAGCCCTCCTCGACGTCGGCCTCGCGCACGAGGTCCTCGGTGGCCTTGTCGGCCACGTTGTACACGCACGCGATCCGGTTGCCCTCGTAGATGCGGCCCTTGTCGGCGGCGTACGCCTCCATGGAGCCGTGCCAGTCGAGGTGGTCGGGCGCCAGGTTGAGCACGGCGGCGGAGTGGGCGCGCAGCGACGGCGCCCAGTGGAGCTGGTAGCTCGACAGCTCCACCGCCAGGACGTCGTACTGCTCCTCGCCGAGCACGACGTCGAGCAGGGAGACACCGATGTTGCCGACCGCGGCCGTGCGCAGGCCCGCCGCCTCGAGGATCGAGGCGAGCATCTGGACGGTCGTGGTCTTGCCGTTGGTACCCGTGACCGCGAGCCACGGGGCCGCGTCGGGTCCCCGCAGCTGCCAGGCCAGCTCGACGTCGCCCCAGACCGGGACGCCCGCCTCGGCGGCGGCGGCGAACAGCGGCTTGTCGGGCCGCCAGCCGGGGGCGGTGACGATCAGTTCGGTGCCCTCGGGCAGGGTTGCGCCGTCGCCGAGGCGGACGGTGATGCCCAGCGCTTCCAGCTCCGCGGCCTGTGCCCGGGACCGCTCGTCGTCGCCGTCGTTGACGACGGTCACGAGCGCTCCGAGCCCGTGCAGCACCTTGGCCGCCGGGACCCCGGAGACGCCGAGGCCCGCGACGGTGACGCGCTTCCCCTGCCAGTCGGTCACTTTTCCGCTGCCCATCCTGCGTAGAAGATGCCCAGTCCGACGACCACGCAAATGCCCTGGATGATCCAGAACCGGACCACCACAAGGACCTCGGACCAGCCCTTGAGCTCGAAGTGGTGCTGGAGCGGGGCCATCCGGAAGACACGCTTCCCGGTGAGGCGGAACGAGCCGACCTGGATGACGACGGACATGGTGATCAGGACGAACAGACCGCCGAGGAGCGCGAGCAGCAGCTCGGTGCGGGAGCAGATCGCCAGGCCCGCGAGGGCACCGCCCAGCGCGAGGGATCCGGTGTCGCCCATGAAGATTTTGGCGGGTGAGGTGTTCCACCACAGGAAGCCCAGGCAGGCGCCCATCAGCGCCGAGCTGACGATGGCGAGGTCGAGCGGGTCGCGCACCTGGTAGCAGGCCGACGGGTTCGTCAGGGTCATCGCGTTGGCGCAGGACTCCTGGAACTGCCAGACACCGATGAAAGTGTACGCGCCGAAGACCAGCACGGAGGCGCCGGTGGCGAGGCCGTCGAGACCGTCGGTGAGGTTCACGCCGTTCGACATCGCCAAAATCATGAACAGCGCCCAGATGACGAACAGCACCGGGCCGATGGTCCAGCCGAAGTCCTGCACGAAGGAGAGCTTGGTGGAGGCCGGGGTGTTGCCGTGGCTGTCGGCGAACTGCAGCGCCAGCACCGCGAAGGCGATGCCGACGATCAGCTGTCCGGCCATCTTGGCCTTGGCCCGCAGGCCCAGCGAGCGCCTCTTGACGATCTTGATGTAGTCGTCGAGGAAGCCGACCAGGCCCATGCCCGCCATCAGCGCGAGCACCAGCAGCCCGGAGAAAGTCGGCGCGTAGCCCGTGATCACCTTGGAGAGGAAGTACGCGGCGATCGTCGCCAGGATGAAGGCAATGCCGCCCATGGTCGGCGTGCCGCGCTTGCTGTGGTGCTCGCGCGGGCCGTCGTCGCGGATGTACTGCCCGTAGCCCTTGCGGGCCAGCAGCTTGATCAGCAGCGGGGTGCCGATCAGGGTCAGGAAGAGGCCAATGACTCCCGCGAACAGGATCTGCTTCATCATCGGGCGGCAACCTCACCCTCGGCACCGGTCTCGAGCAGCGCCTGCGCCACGCTCTCGAGCCCGACCGACCGGGACGCCTTCACGAGTACGACGTCTCCCGGGCGCAACTCGCTGCGCAACAGGTCGACCGCCGCCTGTGCGTCGGACACGTGCACCGACTCCTCACCCCACGAACCCTCGTTATATGCGCCCAGTTGCAGCCAGGACGCTTCCCTGCCCCCGACCGCGACGAGCTTGCTGACGTTGAGCCGGACGGCGAGCCGTCCGACCGCGTCGTGCTCGGCGAGCGCCTCGTCCCCGAGTTCGGCCATCTTGCCGAGCACCGCCCAGGTCCGCCGCCCCTTGCCCATGGCTGCCAGCGCGCGCAGTGCGGCCCTCATGGACTCGGGGTTCGCGTTGTAGGCGTCGTTGACGATCGTCACGCCGTCCGGGCGCTCGGTGACCTCCATCCGCCAGCGGGAGAGGGAGCCCGCCTCGGAGAGCGCGAGGGCGATCTCGTGAGCGGACATGCCCAACTCATGGGCGACGGCGGCCGCGGCGAGCGCGTTCGACACGTGGTGCTCACCGTACAGGCGCATGGTCACGTCGCTGCACCCGGAGGGTGTGTGAAGGCTGAACGCGGGCTGTCCGCTGTCCGTGAGTCTCACGTTCTCGGCGCGTACGTCCGCTTCGCCGGACTCTCCGAAAAGGATCACCTTCGCCTTTGTACGGGAGGCCATCGCCCGTACGAGCGGATCGTCGGCGTTGAGGACCGCGACGCCGCCGGCGTCCGACGCGGGCAGGCTCTCGACGAGTTCGCCCTTCGCCTGTGCGATCTGCTCACGGCCGCCGAACTCGCCGATGTGGGCGGTGCCCACGTTGAGCACCAGTCCGATCCTCGGCGGGGTCAGGTCGGTGAGGTAGCGGATGTGGCCGATTCCGCGGGCGCCCATCTCCAGGACGAGGAACTTGGTCTCCTCGGTCGCGCTGAGGGCGGTGAGCGGCAGCCCGATCTCGTTGTTGAGCGAGCCGGGCGTCCACACCGTCGGCGCCCTGTGCTGGAGCACCTGGGCGATGAGGTCCTTGGTGCTTGTCTTGCCCGCGGAGCCGGTGAGCGCCACGAGGGTGGCTCCAAGCCGCTGCACGACGTGGCGCGCCAGGGCGCCGAGGGCGGCCTGTACGTCGTCCACGACGATCGCGGGCACGCCGACGGGGCGGGACGCCAGGACGGCGGCGGCACCGGCCCGGACGACCGCTGGCGCGAAGTCGTGTCCGTCCACACGCTCGCCCGCGAAGGCGACGAAGAGGCTGCCGGGCTCCACCTCGCGGGAGTCCCGGACGACCGGTCCGGTGACCTGGACGGACGGATCCGGTATGTCATGCGTCTGCCCGCCGACGACTGTGGCGATCTCGGCGAGGGAGAGGGCGATCACAAGTTCATCCCTGGGTCTGCTGGATAGCTTCGCGAAGCACCTGGCGGTCGTCGAAGGGACGGACCACTCCGGCGATGTCCTGGCCCTGCTCATGGCCCTTGCCCGCGACCAGCACGGTGTCCCCTGGCCGCGCACGGGCGACGGCCGCGGCGATGGCGGCGGCCCGGTCCTCGAAGACCTGCACCTCGCCCCGTTCGTGCGCCGGTACGGACGCCGCGCCCTCGAGCATGGTGGCGAGGATCGCGAGGGGGTCCTCGGAGCGGGGGTTGTCGGAGGTCAGTACGGCGGTGTCGGCGAGCCGGGCCGCGGCGGCACCCATCGGGCCGCGCTTGGTCCGGTCGCGGTCGCCGCCGCAGCCGAGCACGACGTGCAGCTTGCCCCCGGTGACCTTGCGCAGGGCACGCAGCACCGATTCGACGGCATCGGTCTTGTGGGCGTAGTCGACCACCGCGAGATACGGCTGTCCGGCGTCCACGCGCTCCAGGCGGCCCGGGACCCCCGGTACGGCGGCGACGCCGTCGGCGGCCGTCTGCGGGTCGAGACCTGCCTCGGCGAGGGCGACGACAGCGGCGAGCGTGTTCGCCACGTTGAAGGGGCCCGGGAGCGGCGACTTGGCGGCGATCCGCTGGTCCTTGGGGCCGATCACGGTGAACGTGGAGTCCAGCGGGCCGATCCGGACGTCCTCGGCGCGCCAGTCGGCGTCGGGATGGCCCTCGGCGGAGAAGGTGACGACCGGGACACCGGCTTCTTTCACGAGCCTGCGGCCGTATTCGTCGTCGTGGTTGATGACGCCGAGCCTGCTGCGTTTCTCCGTGAACAGCTGCGCCTTTGCCCGGAAGTAGTCCTCCATGTCGGAGTGGAACTCCATGTGCTCCGGGCTGAGGTTGGTGAAGACGGCGATGTCGAAGACACAGCCGTCGACGCGGCCGAGGACCAGCGCGTGGCTGGAAACCTCCATGGCGACCGCCTCGACCCCGCGCTCGCGCATGACGGCGAACAGAGCCTGCAGGTCGGTGGCCTCGGGGGTGGTTCGCTCGGACTTGATGCGCTCGTCGCCGATGCGCATCTCGACGGTGCCGACGAGTCCGGTGCTGCGGGCTGTCCTCAGACCGCCCTCGACGAGGTAGGCCGTCGTGGTCTTGCCGGAGGTGCCGGTGATGCCGATCTGGAGCAGATCACGGCCGGGGCGGCCGTAGATCGTGGCCGCCAGTTCGCCCATCCGCCCGCGCGGGTCGTCGGTCACGAGGACCGGGAGCCCGGTGGCCGCGGCGCGCTCGGCGCCGGTCGGGTCGGTCAGTACGGCGACCGCGCCGAGACCGGCCGCCTGGGTGACGAAGTCCGCGCCGTGGAGACGGGCGCCGGGCAGGGCGGCATACAGATCGCCGGGGCGGACGGCGCGCGAGTCGTGGGTGATGCCCGTGACCCCGGCGGCGCTCTCCGGCGCGGTGACACCCAGCTGACCGGCGAGCTCCGCGAGGGGTGTGGCGGAGACGTGGGCCGGCCGCGGCGGTCCCGGATATGTCATGGAACCGGCCTTCTGACTGGTGTGGAACTGATCAGCGTGTGGCACGGCGGTGAGCGTACCCGCCGCACCCCCGCCGGAGCGAAGTGAGGGCGGGAGCGGGGTCTGGTTCCCGGGATCGGGGGTGATCGTTGTCACGAGCTCGTTCCTGGTCGTTCTGTCCCGTAGTGCTGATCATGGCGTGAACGTCACGGGGAGGTTCGCGGCCCCGGCCCCGGTGGGCGGGACCTGGAGCGTCTTCAGGGCGAACTCCATCACCTGCTTGAAGATGGGGCCGCAGATCTGGCCACCGAAGTAGCTGCCCTTGGTGGCGTTCTGGATCGCGCAGTAGACGGTGATGCGCGGGTTGTCCGCCGGCGCGAACCCGGCGAAGGACGACGTGTAGCCGCGGTACTTGCCGGTGGCCGGATCCACGCGGTTGGCCGTACCCGTCTTGCCCGCGACGCGGTAGCCGGGAATGCGCGCCTTGATACCGGTGCCCTGCTCGTCGTCCACGACGGACTCCAGCATCTGGGCGAGCGTCTTCGCCGTGCTGTCGCTGACGACCCTGGTCTTCTTGGGCTCAGGGCCCGGCGTGAACCGGCCGTCCGGGCCCTTGGTGCCGCGTACCAGGGTGGGCTCGACACGGACGCCGCCGTTGGCGATGGTCGAGTAGACCGAAGCGGCCTGGACCGCGTTGATCGACATGCCCTGGCCGAAAGGAATCGTGTACTGCTGCGAAGTGGACCACTTGCCGGGCGGTGCGAGGATGCCGTTCGTCTCGCCCGGGAAGCCGAGTCCGGTCGGGCTGCCGATGCCGAACTTGCGCAGGTACGAGTAGAGGATCCGGTTCGCCTCCGGCTGCGTCTTGCCGAGCTGTCCGGCGGCCAGGATGGTGCCGATGTTGCTGGACTTGGCGAGGACGCCATTGAGCGTCAGATACCAGGTCCCGTGGTCGACGTCGTCCTGGAACAGCCGGTCACCCCGGTGCAGCCGGTTGGGCACGGTGACGTGCGTCATCGGGGTGGCGGCGTTCTCCTGCAGCACGGCGGCCATCGACATGACCTTGGCCGTGGATCCGGGCTCGTACGCGTCCTGGAGGGCCGCGTTGCCGAGGGCCGCCGGTGTGGCGCCCGAGAGGTCGTCGGGGTCGAAGCCGGGCGCGTTCGCCATGGCCAGGATCTGGCCGGTCCGGGTGTCCTGCACCACCACGTAGCCGCGGTCCGCCTTGGACTTCTGCACCTGGTCGGTGATGGCGCTCTGGGCGGCCCACTGGATGTCACGGTCGATGGTCAGCTCGATGTCGGAGCCCGCCACGGCGGGCGTCTCGGCGGAGCCCGCGGTCGGCACCAGACGGCCGCCGGACTGGGCGTAGCGGATCTTGCCGTCCTTGCCGGCCAGTGCCTTGTTGAGCTCCTGCTCGATGCCGCCGCCCCCCTTGCCGTCGGCGTTGACCCAGCCCAGTATCCCGGCGGCGAGGTCGCCGTTCGGGTAGACGCGCTTGGTGGTGGGCTCGGCGAGCACGCCGGCGAGGACGTTGACCGTGGTCCTGTCGGTGCGGCCCTTGGCCGCGAGTGTGTTCTTCAGGTCCTTGATCTGCTGCCAGACCTGGGGGGTCCGGCGGTGGGCCAGCACGACGTAGCGGGTGTGCGGGGTCCTGAGTTTCTGGGCGACGGAGGCGGAGTCCTGGCCGAGGATCGGGGCGAGGAGGGCGGCGGCCTGCTCGGGGGCATCCGCCGTCCTGGTCGCCTCCGGTGTGAACAGCGTCGGGTCGGCGGTGATGTCGTACGCGTCCACGCTGGTCGCCAGTTCGACGCCGTTGCGGTCCGTGATCTGGCCGCGTACGGCGGCCAGGGTGCGGCCGACATAGCGGTTCTGGTCGGCCTTGGCGGCGTATGCGCTCGCGTCCACGGCCTGCACCTGTACCAGCCGTACGACGAAGGCGAGCATGACCAGCGTCAGGGCGAGACCGACCATCCGCAGCCGGGGGCGCGGGCTGCCGAGCCGGATGGTGCGCGGGGCCGGGCCACGGGCCGGGGCCGGGCGGCGCGCGGGGC
>NZ_LBMW01000014.1 GCF_026168105.1 Streptomyces hygroscopicus | reverse complement strand
AGGCGGGGCCGCCGAGGTGGTCGCGGACGTACTTGTTCCAGACGTACCCCTTGAGCCGGTCGTCGGCGGCGCGGCCGTGGAAGAGGTTGACCACGGTGAAGATCCGCGTGCCCTCCCGCACCAGGTCGGAGGCGTTCATCAGCTCGTTCTGGCCCATCAGCACATCACTGCGGTAGACCAGTACGGCGGCGTCGCAGCGCTGGGTGGCCTCCTGGGTGACCTTGGTCCGGGTGGGGTGTTCGTCCAGGCCCGGCGAGTCGTAGACGACAACGCCGGCCTTGCACAGCCTGGCGGGAAATCCCATCTCGAACTCGCGGATGTACCGGAAGCGGCGCTCGCTCTCCTGCTCGTCGATGTCCAGGGTGGACTCCCGCAGATAGCGGTCCAGGGACCAGGTCTCGGACTTGCCCTCGAAGCTCCACGCCTTGATGTACGGCTCCTCGGCGTAACGGACCCCGGTGAGGGTGGCGGTGGCGGGCAGATCGTCCACGATCATGGGCCCCTGGTGCCCCGCGAGGTCGACGGGCTGTGTGGTGCCGCCGAGCAGGGCGTTGAGCAGGGTGGACTTCCCGTTCTTGAAGCGCCCCATCACCATCAGGTTGAAGGTGTCCGACCTCAGCTGGACGGCGGTCGCCTCCAGCCGGGACGCGGTTTCCTTCATCTCCAGCCCGCGCGCCAGCGCCGTCAGGCCGTCTATGGCCACGCCGGCCTCCCCGGTGGCCCGCTCGGCGCCCTGCAGCATCATTTCCGCGAGCGTGCTGTTCGTGTGCTGTGCCACGGTCTCCCCTCCCTTTCGTCCGGGCGGGCAGGTCGAGCGGCCCGCCCGGCATGTGGCGCGTCATCCGCCCCGCGAGGCGGAGATTCTCAGATCGTTACTGCGGCGAGCCGGCGCCGCAGCGCGTCCAGCTCGGCAGCGGCCTCGGCGGTGGCGCCGCGGCCGGTCGCAGGCGCTGCTTCGGGCGCGTCACGGCCGCTGTCCTGCGGCGGGCACAGGACGTTCAGCTCGCGGCCGGCCCGGTCCAGCGTCTGCTCCACGGCCCGGCGCAGCGCTCCGACCTCCCGGCGCACCGCGCCGGGGACGGTCTCCGACAGGCCGGCGACGCGCTTGCGCACGGCGTCGCGCCCGTAGGCGGTGGCGCGGACCAGCTGCTGTTCGGCCTGCCGATGGTGCAGCATGCCTCCCGCGGCGGCCCCGACACCGGCGCCGAGCACGGTGCCGAGTCCACTGGTGAGCACCGCTCCGGCGGCGGCCCCCAGGACTCCGCCCACCACGACCTCGGTCGCCATGCCGGCCGAGCGTCCGGGCGCGGCCCGGCCGGCGGAGGGATTGACGGAGGCCAACAGGGCGCCGTCGAGGGACACCGGGGATACCGCCCCCACGCTGCCCGGAGTCGCCCCGCAGGCCCTCAGTGCCTCGTCCAGCTGGTGGAAGAGCTCGCTCACCGCGAAGTCGATCCGGGCGGCCCTGGCCCTGAGCCCGGGACCGGTGGTGGCGGCCCAGCGGCCGACGCCCCGGTCCACGCAACTGCCGACCAGGCTCCGGACACGGGCGGGCTCGGACAGTTCCTCGCGATGGCTCTCCAGGAAGCGCTTGACATCGCGCAGCAGGTCCTGCTCCAGCATCCGCAGCGCCGCGGCGACCTCTTGCTCGGCGGCGGCCGCCTCGCCATCCAGGGTGCGCAGCAGCCCTCGGCGGCCATCCGTCAGGGCGATGCGAGCGGCCGCGCCCTGCCCGGCACGGCGCTGTGCCGGGTCGGCGGGCCGCGCCCGGGTCTGCTCGGCGATCAGGCCCGAGGCGAGGTCCAGGAGGTGAGCGATCCGGTCCGCCTGCAGTCCGGCGGGAGCAGCCACCTCACCGGTCAGCCGCTCCTCGAGCGCTGCGGCGTCGCGTGCGAGGCGCTCACGAAGGACCTCGGGCGCCTCGGCCCCGGTCCACAGCAGCCATTCGGGGTCGCCCCCGGCCCACTGCTCGTCGGGCCCCGCGTACAACAGGCGCCAGATCCGGCGGGCCACCAGGTCCAGGTCGCCGTCGCCGGTAAGCGCCTCGGCCCCGGTGAGCACCACGACCACCGTGCCCGGCGGGCGTGCCGCCAGTGCGGCGGCGGCCTCGGCCGCCTCGGGGCCCAGCAACTCCGCGCAGCCGAGGGCGAGGACGACACGGTTGGCGCTCAACGCGGGCCCCGGGTCGGCGTGCAGGGACTCCAGGGAGGCGCTGAGCGGTTCCCGGCCGTCCAGGCAGGTGCGCAGCCGCTCGGCGAGCGCCGGGACGTCCGCCTTGGGCGAGGCGCACAGCAGTACGGTCCGGTCGTCCGGCTGCGGAAGTGCGGCCGCGGCCTCGGTGACGGCCGTCCAGCCGTGGCGTGCAGCGGCCTGGACGACAGCGGCGCGCAGCGTGTCCAGTTCGGCGGCTGCGGGGATTGCGGAGTCGGACATCACTGCTCCAGCCAGGCGTAGAAGTCGGGCGTCAGGGCCCGGGACCACTCCTGGCACTCACGGGGCAGCACCAGGGGGAGGGTGGCGGCGAGGTCGCCGCGGACATCGGGATCGCCGGGGCTGCCCGCGAGGAAGGAGGGCAGCGCCCGGTCCATCAGGGCATCGAAGAGCCGCTGGTCCTCCCGTACCGCGGAAAGGGGCCGACCGCTCGGGGGCACGGTCACCGGGCCGCCCAGCGGGGCGTCGCCGAACGGGACGGCGGAGACCAGGGCGTACACGAGCAGCCGCGGTCGCACGATGCCGACCGCCCACCAGCGGTCGGGGGTGCCGATCCGCAGCGGCTGCCGCGGCGCACGCACGGCGGGGGCGGCGAAGACCGCGTACGCGGCGGTGCCCCAGCGAAGGGTGGGCAGCGGTGTGCAGACGTAGTGCTCCAGCGGCACCTCGGCCGAGCGCAGCGCATGCTCGGTCACCCCTTTACGGGCCTGCTCATAGGGCGTACGGGTGTGTTCGGACGGAGCGTCGGCGGTGTTCACAGCGGTGTCCCCTCCCCGGGGGCGGCGGCATGGACCCGGTCGGTCACCACGCAGTTGCCTCCCGCCCCCAGCCAACTGTCGGCCATGGTCGCGGCGTCGACGAAGCGAGCGGACTCGCCCGTGCCGCTGTCGTTGACGAAGAATCCTTCGATCTCCCCGGTCGCCGGGTCGCGGGCGACCCCGATGGGGACGACCGCGTGGTTGGCCCGGCCGCCGTCCCAGTAGGTGGCGTCGTCCCAGAGCGCACCGGCGTTGGCGGCGACGATCACTCCGTGGCCCTGTTCCAGGTTGGAAGCCAGGTCCTCCAGCGAGTCGGAACTCTCCACGTGTGCGGGCACGCCGTAGTCCGACAGGATGCGGGCCTGGTCGGGCAGTGTGGTGCCGCCGCGGGCCGCGGCGTCGCCCCCGGTCTCGCACAGGCCGTGGGAGACGGCGTAGGAGACGACATCGCTCTCGGTGACGTCGATGCCGAACTGCCTCAGCACTCCCTCACAGGAGCACAGCCCACAGGTGCCCTGGAAGCCGAAGGGGTTGTCGCCCTGCCGGTGGCTGTAGTCGGCGTAGGTGTCGACATCGCCGATGACCAGGGTCTCCCGTCCGTCGGGCAGGGTGCCGAGTGCGTACGGGACGTCGATGTCCGCTTCGACGGACTGCGTGACGACGTCCGCCGGTAGCTCCTGGAGCGGCTCTAAAGGTGACGCATGGTCCACTGTCCCCTCCTCCGTGGCTGCTGGCCCATCGAATGTGCTGCTTCACCCGTTGCAGACCCCGGTGGGCTCAGCGGCATTACCGACTTCGCGGCGCGACATGGTGCTGCGGGCGCGGCGCGGAGCCTCATGGCATGGCCAGGTGTCCGACGACCTTGGTGCAGGCCGAGCGCAGCAACGTGGGCCAGTTGCGGCGGCGGTGGTCGGTACGCCGATCGAGGACGGCACGCCGGAAGACGTCGGCCTCCGCATCCGTGAGCGGGTTGCGCGGGACGCGTGCGGCCTGCTCCATGGCGCGCCGCAGCGCGGACTCGCCGCCGACGAGCTCGGGGTGGTGAAGGAGGAGCGCGACCCTCAGCTTGGCGACCGCCCGGCAGTGGGCGACGGCGCAGCGCGGGCCGGGCAGGCCCAGGGCGGTGCCGATCTCGCCCCAGGTACGGTCGGGCAGCGCGAGCCTGGCCCGGACGACGGCGTACTCGGTGGGGTTGAGTTCTCCTTGCGCGCGGGCCTGTTCCGCCAGTGCGGGCAGCCAACAGGCGCTGGACGGGTCCGCGGACGGCGGGTCGGGCTCCGCGGACGTCTCGCGGTGCCGGTCGAGCGGGACCTCGCGCTCGGCCCGCCTGAGCTGACGTACCGCCAGCCGCGCCGCCTCGCGGGTGGCGATGGCCATGACCCAGGTCAGAAAGGCCGACTCGCCCCGGAAGGTCGCATAACCACGCCAGGCTCGCATCGCCACGGCCTGGCCCAAATCCTCGGCGTCGGCGGCGTTGCGCATCGTAGATCTTGCGTATGCGGCGACATGTGGACGAGCGGCGATCCATCTGAGTGTGAACTCATCGTGGTCGGTTGGGCACTTGCGCAGACCCGGGCCGGCACGGTCCTCCCGACCAGCCCCGTCCGGGAACAACTGTGCGTGCATGTGCGTCGGCAACCCCCCCTGGCGCAGACACATATTCGGCCCATCCCGGACCGACGGGGTGCCAGCCTAGGGGGAGTTGGTACCCGTTAGCGGTCTCTGTACTTCTTTGCCCGTGAAGCCCCATGACATGACCGATCCTGTCCGATTGCGACCGCCTCTCCCTCGGAACGCGGCGTCGTACGGAGCTGGAGGCCGCTGGAGGCCGCTGGAGAGGGCTGGAGGGGCCGGAGGGGCTGGAGCGCAATGGCTGGGGCAGGCCGGATGATATGTCCGCAGATCCCGCCAACTGCGGGGGATCGGGCGCTACGCTGCGACTCGTCGTATCGGCGCCTGCGCGGTGCCCGAGCTCGACGTGCCTGTCGGCCGGTATGCCGTGGGCGGGGGATTGGGGGGTCCTGATGCGCTGGTCCCGGCCGTGGAAGGCGATCGTTCGGACTATTTCGGTCGTCCTGGTGAGCCGGAAGGCCGGCCACCTGGCGCTGGCCGACGATCCGGAGAGAGCGGCCCGCCTCGTCGAGGGGGCCGTCGGCCTCACGGCGGCGGACTACCGGTCGTCAACGCGTCTGCGAGGAAAGCTGGACGGCTACCTGGAGAGCCTGCCCGACTTGATTGCCGCGCAGTACGTGCTGCTGCTGTCCGGTGCCCTCGGCACGGTTCGCAGGCAGGCCGACGCGCTGCGCGTGCTCGAGGCGTACTTCGCGCTGGAGGAACACGACTATCAGGACGGCTCCCGCGTGGCCGGGAAGCTGGCCACGCGCGGGGAACGGCTGCCCGAGGACATGCAAGTCTTCCTGCTGTTCGCCCTCAGCGGCTGTCTGGGGAACAACAACCGCGGTTCGGAGTGCACGAGCCTGCTCGCCGCCGACCTGGGCCTCGATCTCGGGCGGCCGCCGTCCGATCCCGAGGCCAGGGCCGAGGAACTGCGGCTGCGCCTGGCGCGTCGGCTGACCGGGTTGCATCCGGACGTGGCGGCGGCGTATCTGCAGATGGTCGTGATGAGTCTGGACGAGCTCGGCGCGGGCGACGCCGGTGGGCTCGTGTGGGAGGACCACCTCGGCCTGCGCGCGGAGGACTACCGCTCCTCGGAGCGTCTCGGCGCGAAGCTGAGCCCCTGGATCGACACTCTCGACTCGCCGGTGACCGCCGCCACGACGGTCGCCGTCCTCGCCGGCCACAAGGAGCTCACGAACCCCGAGCAGGCCCTGGCTCTGCTCGAGTGGTACGTCGGCGTGGGTCCCGACGATTACCGGAACGGGGCGGAGCTGGCGCGCAAGTGGCAGGCGTTCTGCCGTCGGCAGCCGGCGGACGTGGGACCGACGATCTGGCGGGTCTGGGCCGGGGCGCTCACCTCGGCCCATCGCCTTGACGACATGGTCACGCTGATGGAGGCCGACAGCGGTGTGGGCCTCGAGGACCTGGCCCACTCCGACCGCTTCGGCCCCAAGTGGGCCGAGCGTCTGCGCAGCGCCCAAGTGGACACGCAGGCCGCCTACATCCTCTCCCTGACGTTCCATCTGGTGGAGCACGGCCACCAGGAGTCCGCCGACCGGGTCGTGGACTGGTTCCTGCGCGGCTACGCCAACCTGTGGGAGATCCCGGCCGCCGGCGACCCCGGGGTGCGGCATGTGATCCCGCTCCTGGGACGGTGGCTGGAGGCACTGGCCCACCGGGAACCGGTGTTCTGCTTGCAGGTGTGCGAGCAGGCTGTGCTGTATCTGCGCCACAGCCTCCTCCTGACGGACCTGCAGATGCTCGACCGGCGGGAGTTCATCGCATACGTGGACGACCTGCGTCGCAGGATTCTGGAGGTCGCCGACCGATGGAGCGACGACGCGGCGACCTTCGCCGACGTGCACGAGCGCATCCTTCAGGCGCAGCTGTGGGACGCCGAGCTCGGACAGCGCCTCCGCTTCGAGGAGTTCCTGCTGACCAGGGTGCAACCGATCGCCCCGGCGAGCGCGCCCGAGGACCGCTGGCCCCTGACACTGCCGGAGCCGCTGTACTGGGACAGCCATCTCCCCGATCCCGACGCCTGCCGGGATGAGGATGTCCTGCGCCTGCTGAGCCCCGGCCGTTGGCGCAGGGCGTCGTACGAGACGGACGGCGCGGCTCCGACGGCGACCGGCGACAAAGCCGGGGCGCCTCCGGCCGAGCAGTCCGACTGGCTGCGCGAAGCGGAGGAAATCGTCCGGGGAGGGGTGACAGAGGGCCTCCTCGCCCGGATGCTGGGCACGAGTGGGCTGCTGGTACGCGCCGGATTCCGCGCCGACGGCGCCCTCGTCTGGGCGGCGCTGCGCAGCCACGACGGGCAGGCACTCCAGGTGGCGGCGGCCGGCGTGGGCAGGACCGGTGATCTCTGGCGATTGCGCTGGGCGGTGTTCCGGCACGACCTCGGCCTGTTGCTGGCCTCAGGGCGCGGGCAGTTGGCGGACGTCGTACCGGACGGGTCGGTGATGGATCCCAGGGACAGCCTCGTCGAAGTCCTCGAGTCCGTCCTCGACACCGTGACGGACTCACTCGTGCAGCACGCCGCAGGGCGCGACCGCACGGCCGCCGACTGGCTGGCCGAGATATCCTCGCAGGTCGAGGCGCTGGACTCCTCGAACTCGAGAATCGCCGGGGACGAGCGGCTCGGCACCCGCCTGCGCGACCTGCTCAACGCCGCCCTGGAGCCACCCTGGTGGCAGGACTCGGGCGCGCTGCTCCGGGACGAGATCAGCAGCCTCCGGACCGTCATGGCGCGCCGCCGCCAGGGACGTGCCTCGCGCAATGACCTGCAGGAGATCGACGACGCCACGCGCGCCTATCTGGCCGACGTGGCGGGCATCTGGTCGCTCGGCCCGCTCCCGGACCAGCTCCGGGACGGGGACGACGTGGTGTTCCAGCTCGAGGATGCGCTGCAGGCCGTGCCGGTCGCCCACTATCCGCTGCCCGACGGTAGCCCGCTGTACGCCCGGGTGCGGTCCACAAGGGTGTCGCTGTCCGTGCTCATGACCCTGTTGCAGCAGCGGGCCGAGCAGCGGTTCGCCACCGATACGCGACGCATCCTGGCCGTCTCCTACTTCGACGAGGACGACGAGGACGACGAGGAGAACTTCAGCTACGCAAGGTGGCTGCACCACGGACAGCGCCACCTCGCCCGGGCCTCCCGCGATGGCATCACCTGTCTGAACGCCGCCGAGGATCCCCCGGCCGCCCCCGGTACCCTGCGGGCCGCACTGGAGTCGTACCGAGCATTCCAGACCGTGACGGTGTGCGGGCACGGTTGCACCGACCAGGCCGGTGTGAAGCTGAGCGGCGGTGTCTGGGACGGCACGGGGTGCGACTGGAGAGCGGTCAACCTCCTGCTGCTCGCCAGTTGTTCCGTCGGCAGGCTGGAGCAGACCCTCGACTACGACGTCGAGGGACTGTGCGTCCAACTCGTCCTGCACCGCGCACGGTCCGTACTGGCCTGCCGCTGGCCGGTGATCACGCCGCAGGCAATCGCGTTCGCGAACGAAGTGGTCGCGCAGTACCTGGACCTCCGCGAGCTGTGTGACGGGGCGGCCACGAGCGCTGAGAACTTGCGTGCACGCGCCGTCAACGCGGCCCGGCACCGGTTCCTGCGCGGCGGCGACTCACGGGCTCCCGGCGAGATCGCACAGCTCAACACGGTGGCCGCCTTCGAGCTCTACGGGCTCGGCTGAGGGGCGACGCCTCCCCGGGCAGGGCAGGACGCCCTCTTGAGCAGGGCGGGACGCCCTCTGAACGGGAGCAAGACGCCCGCTGAGTAGGAAACAAGACGCTCTTCGAGCAGGGACAAGGAGTTTGGACGTGCCCCAGCAGGACGATGCCGTGCATTTCGGGCTGGTCTCCTTCGACCAGCACGGTGCGCTACGCGACGACCAGGACCTCCTGGCTCGGCTGGACGAGAGGCTCCGGTACGACGAGCCCGGGATCACCGACGTGTTCGTCTTCAGCCATGGCTGGCTGAACGACCAGGCGGCCGCCACCACCACGTACCAGGACTGGGTGCGCGCCATGGCCGAGTACCATCGCACGCGCCGGGCGGACATCCAGCGTCTGCGCCCGGGCTTCCGGGCGCTGCTGATCGGGATCCACTGGCCGAGCGCGCCCTGGGAGGATCCGGTCGGTGTTTCCTCGCTCGAGCAGCAGGTGACGTTCTACACGGACCTGATCGGCGACCCGTCCGCCGCGGACGAGCTCACTCCGCTCCTCGCTGAGGCTCGGCGGGCCCCCGACGCCGACACGCTGTCCGGCGTCGACGAAGCCCGGCTGCACCGCCTCGACGACATGGCAGGCCTGCGCAACGATCAGGTGGGCGCCATGCCGGGCAACGACCGTGAGAATTTCGATGCCGGACGCATCTTCGCCGACTTCAGGCGCAAAAGCGCGTCCCTGGGCCATTCGATCGGCGGCGGACCGCTCCGGCCGCTGCTGTCCCCGCTGTGGGTGACCAGTTTCTGGAAGATGAAGAAGCGCGCCGTGCACGTCGGGAGCACCGGCGTGCACCGGTTGCTCAGGGCTCTGCAGGCGGCGGGAGAGGGGCGCGGGATCCGGCTGCACCTCATAGGCCACAGCTTCGGCTGCATCGTCCTGTCCGCGGCCCTCCAGGGAAACACCGTGCGGAGCGGTCCGCTGCCGAAGCCGGTGCATTCACTGGTCCTGCTTCAGGGGGCCCTGTCCATATGGTCGTTCGCGCCCGCGATCCCGGACACTCACCGTTCCGGCTACTTTCACCCGGTCATCGCCGAGAAAATGGTGGCCGGGCCGGTGGTCACGACTCAGTCGGCACACGACCGCGCGCTGCGGTGGTTCTTCAGGGCAGCGGCCACGGTCTCCGGCGACGCCCGACTGGGTCCCCGGAGCCTGCCCCGGTACGGAGCCGTGGGCAGGTACGGCCTGGGCGGCCTGGCCGACCGGACCGTCGAGACGGCGGCCCAGCCAGGGCAGTTGCTGTACGAGTTCTCCCCGGCGTCCTGCTACAACGTCGACAGCAGCTCAGTGATCGTCCGCCACGGCCTGTCCCTCCAGGGTGCGCACTCCAACCTCGTTCGACCGGAGCTCGCCGGTTTGGTGTGGGGAGCAGTACTCTCCGGATGACCCGGCGCCGCCTGGCGCAAAGGGCGTCGGCAATGCTCCGAGAGACCGAATCCCGCCAATCCCCGGAGGGATTTGCCCCCGGGGGTGGGCGGGTGGTGACGTGGGCAACGGCAAGTTGATCGCTACTTGTTCACGCAGAGGTTGCCGGCCGCGGGGTCGATGAGTCCGACGACGTTGACGGTGCTCCCGCAGACGTTGGCATCCACTTCCACGGGGACCTGGACCACGTTCCCCGAGACGACGCCGGGCGAATTCCGGGCCTTCCCGTCGGCGTCGTGAGCCAATGCGACTCCCGCACCGGTACCGAGAACGCTCCCGGCAACCATGGCGACGACAGCTGCCTTCTTCAGCATGTTCATTCTCGCTTCCCTCTCTGGGTCGCGCCGCGACCACCCGCCGCAGCACTCCCCAGGAGCAACCATCGACGTCGGCGGGCGATGCGCCACGAGGGTGTTTTCCACCCGTTCGTACGAACGGTGGCACCTGGGCGTCGTGCGGTCGGCCCGCCAGGGCGATCCCCACAGTGCAGCCCGGCAAGAGCCGATGGGCGGCCTCCGTATGACTCCGGTCAGCTCGCCGCACGGGTGGAGGGCCCCGCCGTCACATGCTGGGCCGAGACGTTGAAGTACATGGCGTCCTTGGTGAGCGGCAGGGCGGCTTCGAACGTGCCGTTCTGGTCGAGGGTGACGGTGTGCAGGGCGACCCGCGTCGCTGCGAGCAAGCCCCCGGGCGGGGCCGGGAGCGGCTCCCGGCCTGACGGCCCCTGCGGCCTCCGGTCCTCCCGGATTCTGAAGCCCATCGCCAACCCTGAACCGGGTGTTGCAAGGACCACCAGAACCCCGGGAGGCCGGGGCCTTCGTTCCTCTGACGGACGGCGTCAGCGGCTCAGCCGGAACGTGCTGCCCTTGCGGGAGTCGGCGGAACAGGACGCTTTCTCCGCACCGGTCATCTTCCTGGTGCTGACGACCACCGCGTTGTTGGCCCCGTCGGTCCCGCTCGGGGCGGGACCGGTGACGGTGTCGGGGACGTACCAGTAGTAGTGGCCCCACTTCCGGCTGTCGTAGTGGGTCTGCCAGGTGCCCGAGACCGTCTGCATCACCTGTGCGCGGGATATCCAGCCCACCTCACCCGGCTGCACGGTCATGGTCAGTGAGCTGCTCTCCGAGTGCGAGCTGGACCAGGTGTGGTTGTAGGTTGCCGTGACGCTGAGGTCGATGATCCCCGCGATCTTGCCTCCCGCGGTGACGGAGACGCCCGCGGAGTCCGTGGAGCCCACGGTGTCCGACCAGGTCATCGTCTGGGTGGCCGCCGAGGTGCTGCAGTTGTGGAGCACATCGGACACCTTGTGGAACGCGCCCAGGTACGCCTGGCCGAGCACCGGCTCGTTGAAGGTGCACTTGCCTTCGCCGGATGCGCAGTCGGACGTGATCTGGGCGCGGGTCGGTCCGTCGTCGGCCGTGGCGGGCGTCGCCAGTGCGCCCAACGACACGATCGCCGCCGCCAGCGCGAGCAGCGCCCGGCCGTTCCGCACGGTGTGGTTCTTCCGCATGCGTGTGCCTCTCGCCTTGCTTCATGGGGGGTCGGTGACGCCCAACGAGGCTGCTGTCACCGCCTGTTGTGAGAGAAGACTCTTGCAAAAGATGTGGCAAGAACACCAAGTCGAGGCAAAGTAGTGTTTGATGTCGAAACAGTCCATGCCATTGCCCGATGAAGCGTCAACTACCCCTGGGGACATTCACAGTTGAGGATTGCGACGCACATCGGCGGAGGTGCTCGAGGGTGAACTCGGGCAAGGCGTGGGGGTCGGCCTGGGGTGCGGCTGGGTCGGCCGGGACGTCTGCTCCGGGGATGTCCCGGGCGTGGAGTTCGGCGTCGTCGAGCAGATCCGCAAGAGGCGCGCCTCGTCCGGCACATCGCCCGTCGACGCCCATCGGCAAGGCGCCCGCCCCTTGGATGCCCGCGGCACTTGCGGGTGCCGTGGGCATCGCTGCAGGATCACCCGTTCAGGGTCACGCGGGAGTGCCACCCGCGTAATCGCTGTTGAAGGTGGTCTCAATGGTGGTGGTCACGGACTCGGCAACCCCGGTACCGGTAAGGATGAGGCCCAACTCCCGGTTGTTGTTGAGCGAGTTGCTGCTGATGTTCATGGAGCCCGCCTCCACCTTCTGGGTGGACAGGCCGTAGTCGGCGATCATCGCCTTGGCGTGGATGTAGAACCCGTTGGGGTCGGAGTATCCGACGACGGTGCCGCCTGCCCCCTTGATCGCCGACACCTGGCTGGAGTAACTGGACGGGTTCTCCAGGACCACGCGCACGGCCACGCCTGCCCGCGCCCGCGCCACGATGGCGTTGACCACTGTGCTGTCGCCGAGCTCCAACTCCTCGACGTCGAGCTTCGCAGTGGCGCCGTTGATCAGGGAGAGCAGGCGGTTTCGGGAGTCGGTGGGGGACCAGAGCAGATGGTCGCCGTCGGTGGGGGTGATCGAGGTGCTGGTGTAGTCGGCGTTGAAGACCTTCTCGACCGAGGCGACGTCGCGGCTGTCGTCGTCGAACACCCCGTAGTCACGGCTGGTGGTGTAGTACTGGGAGGTGAGGTTGCCGGTCATGACCAGTGACTTGACGTCATCGACCGTGATGGTCTTCTGGTGGGTGTAGACGAAGGCGGACGGCGACCACACCACTCCTACGCCCGCGCTCGTCAGGGCGTTGTACGCCGAGCTGTTGGCGGTCTGGTGCTGGCGGTCCAGGATGACTCGCACGGTGACGCCCCTGTTCTTCAGGGCTATCAGGTCGTTGACGGCAGTGGTGTCCTCCAGCTCGTACATGGTCATGTCGAGGGAGGTGGTGGCCGAGTTGATGAAGTCGTAGATGGTGGGCTGACTGCCGCTCTGTGAGAAGGCGAACGCGGAGTAGCTGGCGGCGTTCGCCGGGACAGCGGTGGCGAGTACGGCGGCACTGGCCGCCAGGGCGACCCCCGCACGACCGAGAACCTTCCACAACATGCGTGACTCCTAGTCGAGTTGACGATCACGGCGGGGGGTGGCAGACGCGTGCATGACACCACGCGCGTAGAACGGTGAGGAGGGGCAGCGCGGTGAACTTGGCGTGACCGGCAAGCCGTGCCTGCGGAAAAAAGGAGGACGCCGCGCAGGTCGGAGGCGGTGCGGGCGATCCCCGCGAAATGGCAAAAGCTTCGTATGCGGCGCGCTCCGGCACCGGATCCGACCGGGCCCGTCCGGGAAGGTCGGGCGACACCGCCGGTTCAGCGCCCCCGCGCAACACGGGCATTGAGTTCCGCCCGGACGGTCTTGCCGCCGGGTGGACACGATTCCGTGCCCCAGCGGTCGGCCAGGGCGGTGACGAGGGGCAGGCCGAGGCCCGTCTCGCTGTCGGAAACCCCAGAAGGGCGGCGGTTCGCGTACTGGTTCAAGTCCAGCTGCAGCTACAGCCAGGGGGACGCCTTACTTTCCCAGATCTTCCGGTAAGCCACCTGGTACCCCACCGGATCCCAGGCCAGGGCCCCGCCCGCGTTCCCCGCCGTGGCCACATGCACCGGCGCCACATACCCGCTCGCCGGGCAACCCGTGAATGCGCGGTTGAACTCGTCGATCATCTGCCAGCCCTGTTGTGTGAGGGGTTCCGGGACCGTCGCGGACTGGTACTGCCTGCTGTTGATGCGCTGGAAGGCGGACGGGCCGCCGTCGCCCGCGCCGATGTTGAACGGGGGGCCGGAGCCCGGCCTGCCCTCGGCGCGCAGGGCCGGTGCGGCGTCGCCGAAGTACAGGTCGTTGATGGCCGCGGAGTCGGTCCAGCGGGAGCCCAGGCGGGACAGGAGGGAGGAGACCTCCTGGGGGACGCGGCTGCTCGCGTCCGGGAGCGGGATGTTCTCGTAGGACAGGAGCCGCACACCGGAGCAGGCGGCCAGTGCCTTTCTGATCAGTTCGGACTTGTTCCTGGCGAACGGGATCGAGGCATCGGTGAAGAGGACGACACCGGCGCGGCCGCCCGAGCGCGCGATGATCCAGTGGGCGGTGATCCTCGCGACGTCCTGGACCTGGGTGGTGATGTTGGTGAAGAGCTTGGGGTCCTTGCCGGGGCCGGGCTCGTCCACGGCGTGCCAGCCGATGAGCGGGATGCCCTCCGCGTTGGCCTCGGAGACCTGTTGTGACGTGGCCCTGGGGTCGAAGCCGCCGAGCACGATGCCCGAGGGCTTGAGGGCGATGGCCTGGCCGAGCGCCGCCTGGATCCCGGCGGGCGTGCCCGCCCCGTCGATCGTCTCGAACTTCCAGCCGATGGCCTTCGCCGCTTCCGCCGCGCCGTGCACCGTGCCGACGACGCCGGGGTTGGTCATGGTCTGGGCGACGTAGACGATCGTCCGGTGGGGAACGGCCTTCGGGCCGGTCGTGGGGCCGGTCCATGCGGTGCGTCTGCTCTCCGCCCCGCGGACGGCGGCCTTCGCCGTGGCGAAGGCCGCCGGACAGCCGGATGTCGACGGCTCCACGGAGGCACCGGTGCTCGACGAGGAGCCGCGCTCGCAGCCGGTGGCGACAACGGCGAGTGCCGCGAGGGTGGCGGCTCCGAGGGCGGTCCTGCGGTTCGGGTGCACAGCTGCCTGCTCCTGGTGGGGTGTCAGGGAGTCTGCGGAGGACCGTTGTCGGGGGTCGGCGAGGGAGTCATTGGCGCGGGCTCCTGACGGCCGGCCGTCGCACCGCTCTCGATGCGGCGGCGGGCGGCGTAGCCGGCGATACCGACCGCGAGCAGCAGTGTGCCGCCGTCGAACAGCGGGGTGACCCAGAACTCTGCGCCGAGTTGCTGGACTCCGGCGAGGCCGATGGCCAGGACGGTGACGGCGACGACGGTTCCGGCGGCGTTGGCGCGGCCCGGCCTGATCGTGGTCGAGCCGAGCAGGGCACCGACGAAGGCGGGCAGCAGATAGTCCATGCCGACGCTCGGGTTGCCGATGCGCTGCTGTGCGGCGAGCAGCACCCCGGCGAATCCGACGACCAGACCGGAGCCCGTGAAGGCGTAGATGCCGTAGCGGCGGGTGGGGATGCCGACCAGGCCGGCCGCGCGGGGGTTGGACCCGATGACGTACAGGTAGCGGCCGAGCGGCAGCCGTTCCAGCAGCAGCCACAGCAGGACGGCGAGTGCGAGGACGTAGTACGCGGGTGCGGGCAGGCCGAGGAGTTTGGAGTCGTACAGGTCGGTGAAGGCGGGCGGCAGGCCCTCGGGGCCGGGCACGATCCGGGCGCCGCCGGTGATCCAGCCGGTGAGGCCGTACATGACGGTGCCGGTGCCGAGGGTGGCGATGAAGGAGTCGATCCGGGCGAACTCGACCAGCAGACCGTTGAGTACGCCGACGACTCCGCCGCCGATGAGCACGGCGAGGCAGGCGTACGGCCAGGCCCAGCCCTCGTTCACGATCAGATGCATGACCATGACGTGGGCGAGGCCCAGGCCGTATCCGATGGACAGGTCGAACCTGCCGGTCGCGATGGGGATCGTCGCCCCGAGCGCGAGGACCGCCGCCACCGACTGGGCGGACAGGATCGCGGAGACGTTGTCCAGGGTCGGGAAGGTGTCCGGCAGGACGAGAGAGAAGACGAGGAAGAGCAGGGCGGTCAGGAGCAGCAGGCCGTAGGCGCCGATGAAGTGGCCGCTCACTCGGCCCAGCGGGAATCGGGGTCGCCGGGACGTGGGCTCGCGGCCCGGACGCCACCGGGGGCGGTGGGGTCCGGATCCGGGGCTCTGCGGTGATTCGGAGGGGCGCGGCCCGGTCATCGCTCCGTCGCCGTCCCGGTGATGGCCGGCATGGCGGAGGCCCGGCGGGTGAGTTCGGTGACCGTGAGGGTCTCGCCCGTCAGCTCGGCGGTCAGGGCCCCGCGGACGAAGACCAGGGCGCGGTGGCACACGTCGGCAATCTCCTCGAAGTCGGTGGAAATGAGCAGTACCGCGGCACCGGCGGTCAGCGCGTCGTCGAGCAGGCGGTGGATCGCGGCCTTGGCGCCGACATCCACACCGGCGGTCGGCTCCTCGAGGATCAGCAGACGCCGCTCCAGCCCCAGCCACCGGCCGACCATGACCTTCTGCTGGTTGCCGCCGGACAGTGTGGCGATACGGGCCTCGCTGTCCGGCGGCCGTACCCCGTACCGCTCCACCAGCGCCGCGGCCTCGGCACGCTCACGCCGGGGGCTGATCCAGTGCAGTGCCCGCAGGCCGTTCGCCCTCGGGTTGGGCAGGAAGTTCTCGCGCACGGTGAGGTCGGGCAGGCAGCCTTCCTCGTGGCGGTCGTTGCTCACGAAGCCCACTCCGGCGGCGACGGCGGCGGCCACCGTCCGCGGCCGGTACGGGCGGCCGTCCAGCAGCATGCGTCCGGAGCGGACCGGCCAGGAGCCGGCGAGTGCCCGGCCCAGGTCGAGATGACCGGCGCCGGTGAGCCCCACAATCCCCAGGAGTTCCCCCGACCGCACCTCGAGGCTGACCGGCCCGGCGGCGTCGGTCCGTACGTCCTCCAGCCGCAGCAGGACCGGCCCGTCCGTGCGGGCGGCCGCGGGACGGTGGTCGGCCGGTTCGTGTCCGACGATGTCGCGCACCAGCCGGGCCGGGTCGTGTCCGGCGAGGTCGCCCTGGCTGACGAGGCGGCCGTCGCGCAGTACGGCGAAGCGGTCGGCGACCTGGTACACCTCGTCGAGCCGGTGGCTGACGTAGATGATGCCGTGGCCGCGGTCACGCAGACTGTGCAGTACGTCGAAGAGCCGCGCGCAGTCGGCCGCGGGCAGGCTGGCGGTGGGCTCGTCAAGCACGATGAGCGCGGCCCGGGCGGAGAGAGCGCGGGCGATGGCGATCAGGGAGCGCTCGGCCCGGCTCAGATCGGCCACGCGGGCGTCGGGGTCGAGATGGCCGACGACGATCTCAAGTGGGCGAGTGGAACGGTCCGCGGGTTGCCGGCGCGCACGTGGATTGCGGGCGCCGCAGGCACGTTCGTCGATGCGGACGGGGGCCTTCCGTGCCGAGGGGCCGGACGGCCACGGGGGTGATGGCCAGGGCGGCGCGGGCGTCCTCGACGACGGGTCATCGCCCGTCTGGAGGGGGAGGCGGCACCGGCCCGGGAAACCGTCGTCCCGCCGCGCCTCGTCGCGCGTGGGACCACGGCGCAGCCGCGCGGGCGGGCCGGGCGGAGCCCCGCGGCGGCCTGGGCGGAGTCCCGCAGTGGTCTGCGCGGGGTCCCGTGGGCGGTCTGGGCGGAGTGGCCCGGCGGCCAGGATGGAGCCCCACGGTGGCCTGGGGGCGCCTCCATCGGGCGGATCGCCGACGGGCGGGGCGGCACGGGCGCTCCTATGCTGAGCCCGAGATCTTTTGCGGCTTATGTCCAACGGCAGGGCCGTGACCTGCGGCCCGGTTGGAGTCAGCTCATGAGGCGTCTTTGTGCACGGTTGCGCAAGGGGGGCGCGACCGCCGCCGCGGTGGGCACGCTCGCGCTGCCGATCGCCGTCGGGGCGGCATTCGGGCTACCGGGGTCGGACCCGTCAGTTCCGGTCGCCGTACCGACCGCACCACCCGGTTCCGCGGCGCCCGCCTCGGGCGAGATGCGCACCCTCACCCCCGCCGTGACAGGGCGGCTCGACAGGGCCGTTCAGCGGGTCATGCGGGAGGCGCACATCCCCGGAGTGACCGTGGGCCTGTGGACGCCCGACGGCGGCAACTACGTACGCTCGTTCGGGGTCGCCGACAAGAGCGACGGCCGCAGGATGTCACCGGATCTGTACATGCGCATCGGCAGTGAGACCAAGACGTTCACGGTGACGGCGCTGCTCCAGCTGGTGGACCGGGGCAAGGTGGGCCTGGACGACCCGATCGGCAAGTACGTCGCCGGCGTGCCGAACGGACACAGGATCACCCTGCGCCAACTGGCCGGAATGCGCAGCGGGTTGTTCAACTACTCCGAGGACGACGGCTTCTACAAGGCGCTGACCTCCGATCCACAGCGGCCGTTCACCCCGCGGCAGTTGCTGAACTACGCCTTCGGACACCCCGTGAAGTTCCCGCCGGGTCAGCGGTTCGACTACAGCAACACCAACCTGGTCCTGCTCGGCCTTGTCATCCAGAAGGCGAGCGGTCAGCCGCTCGCGGACTTCATCCGCGGGAACATCCTCGTACCGGCCGGCCTGACCCATACGCTCTTCCCGGCCGACGCGGCGTTCCCGGCCCCGCACGCACAGGGGTACACGAACCAGACCGCGAGCGGGAAGGTCGAGGACGCGGCCGACTGGAACCCCTCCTGGGGATGGGCGGCGGGTGCCATGATCTCCGATGTGCGGGACCTGCGTGTGTGGGCCCGTACGGTGGCCACGGGCAGACTGCCGGACGGCGGCAGGCTGATCAGCCCCGAGTTGCAGAGCCAGCGGCTTGTCACGCTGCCGACCACGATCCCCGGTACCGGGTACGGCCTCGGCGTCTTCAACGTCCAGGGCTGGATCGGGCACAACGGTTCACTGCCGGGCTACGAGTCCCTGACCGTCCACCTCCCGTCGGCACGTGCGACCCTCGTCGTGCTGCTGAACACCGACATCGACCATGGCGGTCAGGAACCCAGCACGCTCGTCGGCGAAGCGATCACGAAGATCGTCACGCCGAGGCACATCTTCAATCTCCCGGCGCAGCCGGCGGCCAGATGAGAACCCCTCAGGCCCCGTGGCCTGCCGCGTCCGGGCGCCCGGAAAAATCCGGTGCCGGGACCCTGACCTGCTTCCTACACTCATGACGCATCACGCGCCGCCCTTCCTCGCGGCGCGTTCGTGACGAGTGAGGGGAGCCCGGCCGTGCGTGAGTACACCGCTGTCGTCGTTCCCCCCTCCCGGTACGAGGTGATCCTCGTGTCCTCGTACGTCCGGTGCCGGCTGCGCGGCCGGAACCGGATGCCCGCGACGAACATCTGACCCCCGCTTGCTTCCCGGTCCCTTCGCACGGGACCGAGCCGGGGGCGGCCCCGGCCTGATCAGGGGCCCGTTCGCCGGGGAATCGCGCCGCCCTGTTCGGATCACCACGAAAGGCCACGGGCTGTGCGTACCGACCCGCACCGTCAAATCACCAGCCGCATCGAGACCGTTCGCAATCTCGGCATCCTCGCCCACGTCGACGCGGGCAAGACCACCGTCACCGAGCGGATCCTGTATGTCACCGGGACCACCCACAAACGCGGCGAGGTCCACGACGGCACGACCGTCACCGACTTCGACCCCCAGGAGCGCGACCGCGGCATCACCATCTTCGCCGCCGCCGTCAGCTGCGCCTGGAACGGCCACCGGATCAACCTGATCGACACCCCGGGCCATGTCGACTTCGCCGACGAGGTCGAGCGCTCGCTGCGCGTGCTGGACGGCGCGATCGCCGTGTTCGACGCGGTCGCGGGCGTCGAGCCGCAGAGCGAGTCGGTGTGGCGGCAGGCCGACCGGTACGGCGTGCCGCGCATCGCCTTCGTCAACAAGCTGGACCGCGCGGGCGCCGACCTCGACACCGCCGTGGAGTCGATCCGGCAGCGGCTGCACCAGGCTCCGCTGGTCGTCCAGTTGCCGATCGGTGCCGAGGACGGCTTCACCGGAGTGGTGGACCTGCTGCGGATGCGGTCGTCGGTGTGGGCGGACGGCGACGGCACGGCCGAGGAGGGCCCGGTGCCGGACGCCCTGCGTGAGGAGGCGCTGCGGCGCCGGCGGCTGCTGGAGGAGGCCGTGGCCGAACTCCACCCGATGGCGCTGGAGGAGTTCTGTGCCACGTCCGCGCTCCGTGCCGAGACCCTTGGCTCCGCGCTGCGCGACCTCACCCGTACGGGTGAGGGAGTGGTGGTCCTGTGCGGCTCGGCCTACCGCAACCGCGGGATCGAGCCGCTCCTTGACGCCGCCGTGGCCTACCTGCCCTCGCCACTGGACGTGCCGGCGGTGCGCGGCACCGAGGACGGCGCGGAACAGGAGCGGGCCGCCGACCCGGCGGGGCCGCTGACGGCACTGGCGTTCAAGGTGAACGCCACCCCCACCGGACGGCTCACCTATCTGCGCATCTACTCGGGCACTCTGCGGAAGGGGGACACGGTGATGGACGCGAGCGCCCGGCGCACCGAGCGGATCGGCCGGATTCTGCGCGTCCGGGCGGACCGCCATGCCGAGCTGGACCGGGCCGCGGCCGGGGACATCGTGGCGGTGGTCGGGCTGAAGTCGGCCCGTGCCGGGTCGACGCTGTGCGCACCAAGCGCACCGCTGGTCCTGGAGCCGCCGACGGTCGCCGACCCGGTCGTGTCCGTCGCCGTGGAGGCCCGGGGGAGCGCCGACGCCGACCGGTTGGCACCGGCGTTGGCCCGGCTCGTCGAGGAGGACCCCTCGCTGGCTGTCCGCACCGACGCCGAGACCGGGCAGACGGTGCTGTCCGGCATGGGCGAACTGCATCTGGAGGTGGCGGTGGAGAAGATCCGCCGCGCCCACGGCCTGGACGTCAACGTCGGCCGGCCGAGGGTCTCCTACCGGGAGACGGTCGTCCGCGGGGTGCGCCAATTGGTGTACCGGCACGTCAAACAGGACGGTGGCGCGGGCCAGTTCGCTCATGTCGTGCTCGACGTGGAACCCCTGGAGGAGGGCGGCGACGGCAAGGCGACCGGATTCGAGTTCCGCTCGACCGTCGGCGGCGGCGGTGTGCCGCAGGAGTACGTCCGGGCGGTGGCGGCCGGCTGCCGGGACGCCCTGGCCGAGGGGCCGCTGGGCGGCCACCCGGTGACGGGGCTGAGGGTGGTGCTGACCGACGGGGCGACCCATCCGAAGGACTCCTCGGACCTGGCCTTCCGCACGGCGGGCCGGCTCGGGCTCCGGGAGGCGCTGCGGGCCTGCGCCATGGTCCTGCTCGAGCCGGTGGTCGAGGTCACGGTCACCGTGCCCGAGGACGCCGTCGGCTCCGTGCTGGGCGATCTGGCGGCGCGCCGCGGCCGGGTCTCGGGCTCGACGGTGCGCGCGGGCCGGACGGTCGTCACCGCCGGCGTGCCGCTGGCCGAACTGTTCGGCTACGCGACCCGGTTGCGCAGCCGCACCCAGGGCCGGGGGGCCTTCACCACCCGGCCCGCCGGCTACGCCCCCGCCCCGGGCCAGGCGTCCCGGGCGTCCAACGGGGCACCGGCCCGGTAGCCACGTACCCGGGTGGCCAGGCGACGGTCCCGCTCCCGCAAGGGCGGGACCGTCGCCGTCCGGGATCGGCCGTCGCTGCTCCGGGGACCGTCACCGCTTCGCTTCGGGAGGGGAGCGCAACGGGGGCGGCAGTGGAGTGTCGCTGTGTCGGCAGGGGGAGTCGCTGCGTCGGCGGGGACGCGTCGCTGCGTCGGAGGGAGCGTCAATTTCGCTTCTCCGCACGCGGGTTCGCGGTTGTGGTGTGAGTCGGGCGCGGCTCGATGCGTGGTTCACATCACAGCCCCCGGACGGGGAAACGTGGAGCGGAGCTTCACATCTTCATGGCATGCTCACGACTTGTTACCCGCCGGTATTGTCGGTCCGGCGGGCGCTTCCTGCTACCCCCCACCACCTCAGGACAGGTCTTGCGCATCCGCAAGTGGCACCTGCGTGCCCTCATGCCCGCACTCACGGCATCCGCCCTCCTGCTCACCTCGGGCTGCTCGTCCGGCCCCGGCTCGTCCGCTTCCTCCGCCGCCGCGCCCGCCGGAGGAGCCGAGGCCTCCGCCTCGCCGGCCGCGGACGCCGGCAGCCCACTCGCCGTGGCGGCCGCCCCTGCGGCCACGCCCACCGCGCTCGCCACGGGCGGCAGCGGTGGACGGGCCCACCGGAGCACGCTCAAGGTGAGTTCGTACGACAGTCGGACCCGCCGCGCCGTCATCACGCACACCAGTAAGGGAACCTCCGCTCCTCCGAGCACCCCGGGGGCGACAGCGGGGACTCCGTCGGGCACCCCGGGCAGCTCGGCCGGACCGGGGCGGATCGCCGCCGGCGACGTCCTCGCCAGCGCCCCTGCGCCCGGCGCTCCCGAGGGCCTCCTCGCCAAGGTCACCAAGGTGATCGGCGACCGGGGCGACGGCACCGAGGTGCAGACCGCGCCGGCCACCCTGGACACCCTGCTCGGCGACGACACGGCCAAGGGCACGGTGCCCGTCGATCCCTCGACGTTCACCGTCGAGAAGCTGCTGCCCGACGTGCGGGTCTCCTGGGCCAGGACGGGCGGCATCCACTCGGGGCCCGAGGGCACGAAGGTCCCGCTCGGCAGTCTGCGTGTCGACGTGCGGGCCGACGCGCCCACGCCCGCGGGCCTGCCGGTGGCCGCGGACGCCACCGTCGCCGGATACGTCCAGGTCGCGCCCGAGGTGGACTTCTCCTACGGCGGAGGCGGCTCCGGGGCCGCCCAGCAGGGCGGCCCCGCGTCGGCGTACCTCGGGGTCTCGGGCGACTGGACCTCGCAGTGGTCCCTGAAGGGGCGTGCCGCGGCCTCGGTCAAGCCCACGCGGCTGCCGTTCGCGAAGCTCCACGCCGACCCCGTCCTCCAGGTGGGCCCGATCCCCGTCGTGGTCAACCTCGATCTGACCTGCTACCTCGAGGTCAGCGGTGACGGCACTGCGACCGTCTCGATCGAACAGAGCCTCAAGGGCGGCTTCAAGGCCGGTGGCAGCTTCGGTCCGGCCAAGGGCTGGACGCCTGTGAACGAGTCGACGATGTCGGGCACGCCGGTGCGCGCCTCCCTGTCCGCCGCGGGGAACGTGAAGGCGGCGCTCGGCGCGCAGGCCACCGTCGGTCTCTACGGCATGGTGGGTGTCACCGCCGACCTGGCGCCGTACCTGCGCGGCGAGGCGTCCGCGACGGTCACCGCTGCCACCGGCTCGGGTACGCGGCCCACGGCTGCCGCGGTCGCGTCCTGGGGTGTCTACGGCGGCTTCGACCTGAGGGGGGCGCTCCAGTTGCAGCTGTCCGTGTTCGGGACGCCGGTCTTCCAGCGCACGATTCCGCTGGGTGCGCTGCACCGGGAGTGGAAGCTCGCCGAAGGCGGCGCACAAGGATGAGGCGCCCCCGCGCGACGGCCCGTCGCCGTCGCGCGGGAGCGGCTCGGCGGCCGGAAGGGGACGAGGAACACGCCGGTGCGGTTCCCTGCGGGCATGGGTCATCCATCCGGCCGCCGTCCCTCGGGACATCCCAGGAACAGCGGGACGGAATTCCCGGCCACCGGCGCGGAAACGCTGGGTGACGTGAGATCACGCATCGTGATCGGCAACGTCAGTACGGAGGTTTCCATGATTCGTCGGACACTGCGGGGCGGTCTGCTGGCCGCAGTTGCGCTGTTCGCGCTGGTGCCCACGGCGGCCGTCGCCGTCGGAGGCGACCCCGCCGGCCAGGCGCCGGTCGTCGCGACGGTCCCGCATCGCCCGCACGCGCCGCTCCCCGCCCCCATCCGGCGTACGCCGGTCCGTCACTGTGCGCACCGCGCCCTGCGGTGCCCCCACCGCGCCCGCCGTGTACGCCACGTTGCGCGCCCGGCGTGCCACCGTCACACGCTCCGTGTCGCGGGGCGCGTGGCGACACGCCGCATTCGGCTGAATGTCCGCTCCGGTCCCGGGACCGGCTACCGGGTGGTGGGCCACCGCCGCGTGGGCGGCCGGGTGCTGCTGGTCTGCAAGAAGCAGGGCTCGTACGTCCACGGAAACGCGCGCTGGTACCGGCTCGCGGGGGGCAAGGGATACGTCTCCGCTCACTACGTCCGTACGCGGGGCGCCGTGCCCTGGTGCTGACGCGCTGCGCACCCCCCGGCCCCGAAGCGACGGCCTGTCCGGTCACCCGTGCGTGCCCGGGCGGGCCGCCGGCACGTCCCGTCCTCGCAACTCACCCTTCTTGTACCGGATTCGATGTGTGGCGGCACCGCGGAAGCGGGAACACATCCAGACAACGTGGGCGAACCGCCCATACCGGAACCGGCGTTGAGGGACAGGTCATGCGACAGCCCCAAGGATCGAGACCGTGAGACACGGCGCAGCACGGACGGCGCCGCCCTACCGGCAGGCGCCCTCCCCTCCCGGGCAGGTGAACGGGCCGTTCGTGACGGAGCTGCGCGATCTCAAGGAGCGTACCGGTCTCAGCCTCGCGGCCCTGGCCGCGCGCACCCCCTACAGCAAGTCCGCCTGGCACCGCTATCTCAACGGCGTCCAGCGGCCCCCTCGCTCGGCGGTGGAGGCGCTCGCCGGACTCGCCGGCGTCGACGTCACCTCCGTCCTTGCCCTGTGGGAGACGGCCGAGCGCCTGCCCGTCGCGGACGCGCCGCCGCGCGACGCCCCCGCGGTTCGGGCCGCCCGGCCCCGGCGCATACCGCTGTCGGCCCTCGTCCTGGTCGTCACGATCGCCGCGGTGGCCGTCACGCTCGTCGCCGCCGACCGGTTCGGCGCGCCGGGCGGCGGGCGGCCGGCGTCGGCCGTCCCGCGGTGCCGGGGGGCCTCCTGTCAGGGGCATCTGCCCGATGTCGCCGCCTGTGACCGGGATGCGCAGACCAAGAGCGCGGTGCGCGACACCTCCTATGCCGTGCGGCTGGAGTACTCGCCGTCCTGTGGCGCGGTCTGGGGCGAGGTCAGGGCGAAGGCGTCGGACGCCCGCGTCATCTCCGTCCGGGCAGGGCGGGATGCCCTGTCGGCGACGTACCCGGGAGACGGCTCCGGCGGCTCGGCGAGCCCCATGCTCGCCGTGACATCACCCGAAGGTGTGGAGGCGTGCGCCAGGGTGGACGGCAAGGTGGCGTGCACCGGCCTGGACGACGAACCCGCCGGAGACCGGTGAGCGGATGATCGGACGGGTGCCCGTTGGGGACACGTCCCGCACGGGCGCACTTCACTCCGGCGGAGGTCCTACATGTTGTAGGGTTTGCGTCGTTCGTCCGCCGGTCGGTGTCGGCCGGCGCATTGTCGCCGATCGGGGAATCCGTGCAGGACACCGACGAGCCGTCAGCAGTGATCGGCCCGATCTTCGAGCGGATGGTGGAGCGCGCCCTGGATCTGCCGGAGATCGCGACCGCGACCGGTTCCGCCGAGGCGGGTCCGTCGCGCGAGCGGCTGCGCGCCGAGGCCTTGGAGGCACGCGACCGCCTCACCGGAGTCGCGGCATGTGAGTACGACCACTACCGCACGCTGCGGACCGCCGCCCGTGTGGACGGAACGCGGCAGGACGCCGACCGGACCACCAAGAGCGGGTTCCTGCCGGTGCTCGCGCTGCTGGTGCCGAGCCTCGGGGCCGTGGCCACCGGTGCCTTCCTGCTGTGCGGATTCGGCCTGCGGGCCTTCGCCGCCCGTCCCCATATCGACGACGGGCTGGTGATGGCCGGGGTGATCGCGGCCGCCGTGACGGCCGGAGCGGCCCTCGGGGACCTCGGCTGGCTTCTGGTGAACCGTGCGCGGCGCCGCCGCCCCGGCAGTGACGATCCCGTGGACCGTGATCCCGGGGTGCGCCGGGCCCGCGAGGCCTTCGAGTGCGCCGTGCTGGAGCGCGGGCTGGTGCCGTTCCTGCTGGAGCGGGTGCCTCCCGGGCTCGTGGAGCACGAGTGCGGGCACGAGGGAAGTGGGGGAGGGAGGCGTGTGGACGAAGGGCGCGCCGTGGGTACGGAGGAGAGGGTGCGGTAGACGTGCCCGAGCCGCTCACAAGGGTGACCCGCGCATTGGCCCCGTCGGCCCCCGTCGGGGCCGTGGTCCCCGGGCGCTGGCGTCCTCCTTGTCTGACTCCTACCCTAGGTGAGGTTCCCGTCACCCCTACGAAATGTAGGGTCACCCCCACGAAATGTAGGGTCTACGAGAACTCTGGGAGAACCAAGGGCAGTCCCGCGCCCGTGTGTCAGCTTCCGTCCGCGCCGGTCCTTCCGGCCCTTTGTATCAAGGATGAGTCATCGCGTTGCCCGCACAGCAAAAGCCAGTGATCCCCCAGCAGCGCGCCCAGCGCCCGCAGACGACGCCGGAAGGGCGACCGCCCCTCCTCACGCGGCTGCGCCCGGGGGCGGCCGCAGCCACGGTCTGGTACCTGCGCCTGCTGGCCCTGCTGAACATCGTGGCGGTCGTCTCGCTGCCCTTCCGTGAGGAGGTCCACGAGCACAACGCCGGTCAGTTCTTCACGCCGTACCTGGCCACCGCTGGTCTGGTCTCGGCGGCGCTGGCGCTGTTCCTGTCCCTGGTCATGCGGCGCCGCAAACGGGCGGCGTGGATCTTCAACATGCTGCTGGCGGGCCCCCTCTTCGCCCTCTACGTGCTCGCGCTGACTCAGCACCACTACGGCCGGCACGTCTTCAACTGGATCTCCGCCCTGCTCACCGGCCTGTTCGTGGCCGCGCTGCTGCTCGGCCGCAAGGAGTTCAGGGCCGTGGGCGACCGCTCCAACCCCAAGCTCGCGGTGATCGTGGCCGTCGGCGGCGTTCTGGTCAGCGGCGGTATCGGCACCCTCCTGGTGAACGCCACCAACAAGAAGGCCGGGGCCTCCCTGACCGACGAGATCGCCTACACGCTGCTGCGCGGCGTCAGCGTCGGCCCGCTCGCCGACCACATCAACCACGTGCACGCGCCGCGCTGGGTGGACATCACCATCAACGTCCTGATGGCGGCCTCCTTCCTGCTCGTCCTTTACGCCTGCTTCCGTTCGCCGCGCGGCCAGGAACTCCTCGGGGAGGAGGACGAGCGGCGGCTGCGGGCCCTGCTCGACAAACACGGCGAGCGGGACTCCCTCGGCTACTTCGCGCTCCGCCGCGACAAGGCCGTGGTCTGGTCCCCCAGCGGCAAGGCCGCCATCACCTACCGGGTGGTCGGCGGTGTCACCCTGGCCTCCGGCGACCCGATCGGCGACCCCGAGGCCTGGCCCGGAGCCATCGACGAATGGCTGGAGGAGGCCCGTCGGCACGCCTGGACGCCCGCCGTCATGGGTGCCGGCGAGGAGGCCGGGACGATCTACGCCCGGCACGGTCTGGACGCCCTGGAACTGGGCGACGAGGCGATCGTGGAGGTCGCCGATTTCAGTCTCGAGGGGCGCGCGATGCGCGTCGTGCGGCAGGCGCACAACCGCGTCCGCCGCGCCGGGTACACCGTGCGGATCCGCCGCCACGGGGACATTCCCGAGTCCGAGATGGCCACCCTCATCGAGAAGGCCGACCACTGGCGCGACGGCGGCAGCGAGCGCGGCTTCTCCATGGCGCTGGGGCGCCTCGGCGACCCGGCCGACGAGAACTGCGTGATGCTGGAGTGCCGCGACGGCGAGGGCGAGCCCCGGGCCCTGCTCAGCTTCGTCCCCTGGGGCCGGCAGGGCCTGTCCCTCGATCTGATGCGCCGGGACCGCGGCTGCGAGAACGGCCTGATGGAGTTCATGGTCATCGAGCTGCTGCTGCGCGCCCAGGACCTTGGCATCGAGCGCGTCTCGCTCAACTTCGCCATGTTCCGCGCCGTCTTCGAACGCGGCTCCCGGCTGGGCGCCGGCCCCGTCCTGCGGCTGTGGCGCTCGGTGCTGACCTTCTTCTCACGCTGGTGGCAGATCGAGTCCCTCTACCGCGCCAACGCCAAGTACCGGCCGGTCTGGGAGCCCCGCTTCCTGCTGTTCGAGAAGACCAGCGACATCCCGCGCATCGGCATCGCCAGCGCGCGGGCCGAGGGCTTCCTGGACGTGCCGAGCCTGCCGTCCCTGTTCGGCCGTCGGCACGCCCCGGCCGCTCGGGCCCAGCAGCGGCCGGCGCTCGAGCGGAGCCATTGACCTCGAGCGGAGTCGTTGACGGAGTTCGAGCGGAGCACTTGACGAAGTACGGCGGGGTAGTCGACCGAGTACGGAAAGGGTCACCGGGTACGGAAAGAGTCATCGAGCGGCAAAGTCCGGGTCGGGGGTGAGACGCGCGCCGCGGCTCGGCGTAGTGAAGGGGAGGGGGAAGCCCCCCCGCCGCCCGCCCCTCCCGGAGGTACCCCGTCCGTGACGATCGTCAAAACACCCCCGGCCCCGGCCGACCGGGGCCATGAGGAGGAGACTCCGCAAGGGCAGGGCTGGCAGTTCAACTCCTCCCTCGGGCTGACCCTGCTCCTCCTCCTGCTGGTCGTCGGCCAGGGCCCGATCCGCCGGGCGCTGGCCGCGCCGGTGATGCAGAGCTGGATGACCGTCTTCCTGGCCGTCGTCGTCCAGGCCCTGCCCTTCCTCGTCCTCGGCGTCCTGCTGTCGGCGGCCCTCGCCGTATTCGTCCCACCGTCGTTCTTCGCCCGGGCCCTGCCGAAGCGGGCCGCCCTAGCGGTGCCGGTCGCCGGGGTGGCCGGGGCGGTTCTGCCCGGCTGCGAATGCGCCTCGGTGCCGGTCGCCGGGGCGCTGGTGCGCCGGGGCGTCACACCGGCGGCGGCGCTTGCCTTTCTGCTGTCGGCTCCCGCGATCAACCCGATCGTGCTGACCGCCACCGCCGTCGCGTTCCCCCGCGACCCGGAGATGGTGCTCGCCCGGTTCGCGGCGAGCCTTCTGGTGGCGTGCACGATGGGCTGGCTGTGGCAGCGCCTGGGCCGCACCGACTGGCTGCGGCAGCCGGCCCGCGCCTCGTACGAGGGCCAGGGCAAGGGCGCCGCGTTCTGGGGCTCCGTACGGCACGACGTGATGCACGCCGGCGGCTTCCTGGTCGTCGGCGCCATGGCCGCGGCCACGCTCAAGGCCGTGGCACCGGCGAGCTGGCTGCGTACGGCGGCCGACAACCCGGTGGTGGCGATCCTCGCGCTCTCGATCCTCGCGGTGCTGCTCTCCATCTGCTCCGAGGCGGACGCCTTCGTGGCGGCGTCGCTGTCGCAGTTCTCGCTCACCGCCCGGCTCGCGTTCCTCGTGGTCGGGCCGATGATCGACCTGAAGCTGTTCGCGATGCAGGCCGGGACGTTCGGACGGTCCTTCGCGCTGCGGTTCGCGCCAGCCACCTTTGCGCTGGCGATCCTGGGGTCGCTCCTGGTCGGGGCGGTGCTGCTGTGAACCGTCAGGCGCAGGCGGCGGTCCTGTTCCTGGTCGGCGGGGCGATGCTGCATGCCGGAACCACCGACCTGTATCTGCGGTACGTCAAGGCCGGGCTGCGCCCGCTGCTGCTGGCGGCCGGCGCCGTCCTGATCGTGGCCGCCCTGGCCACCGTCTGGTACGAACTGCGCCGGGCACGGGCGGCCCGGATGCGGCGGGACGACGTGCATGACCATGCGCGGCACGAGCCGGGCGACGAAGGGCACGACCACGCCCCGTACGAACCGGGTGACGACGGGCACGGTCACGCACACCGCGAGCCGCGGATCTCCTGGCTCCTCGTGCTGCCCCTGTTCGCCCTCATCCTGGTCGCCCCGCCCGCGCTGGGCTCGTACAGCGCCCTGCGCAGCGGTACGGCGCTTCAGCCGCCCCTGGCCTATCCGGCCCTGCCGTCGGGCGATCCGGTCCGTCTCGGTCTGGTGGACTACGCCGGCCGCGCGGCGTACGGGCACGGACGCTCCCTCGGCAGCCGCAAGGTGGAGATCACGGGGTTCGTCGCCCTCGACGGCGCCGGCACGCCCTACCTCGTTCGGATGGCCCTGAACTGCTGTGCGGCCGATGCCCAGCCGGTCAAGGTCGGTCTGTCCGGGAAACTGCCGCCCGTGCTGCAGCCCGACTCCTGGCTCGACGTGACCGGCACCTACACGGGCAAGCGGACCAAGGACCCGGTCAACGGCGGCATCGTCCCGTTCCTCGATGTCATCCGGGCCAAGCCGGTGCCGACCCCGAGCGACCCGTACGACGAGAGCTGGAACAGCTGACGGCGGGGCCGATACGGGGGGCGCCGACCGCGCGGCTCGTGCCGGCCCGGCGTTGCGGCCGGGTCGCCGTGTGCTGGTGCCCGACCGCCGCCGTTGCGGAGCGGACCGCCGGCTTGGGGGTCAAGGCGCTCCGGCGGACCGGTCCTCCCGGGCCGCCAGATCGCGGGCGTGGGCGACTGCGGCGACCGCGTTGAGGTGGACTGCCGGGCCGTGGCCGGGGAGCAGGACCTCGGCGGTGAGTTCTTCGAGGGCGGTCAGGGAGTCGAGCGCGCGGCCCCGGTCCCGGTGGAACATCCGGGGCAGCAGCTGGGGTCCGCGCCGACGGGACGTGGGATGGCCGCTGACCAGCGCGTCGCCCGTGATCAGAATCCCGGCGTCGGGCAGATGGTAGGCGCAGTGCCCGTCGGTGTGACCCGGGGTCGGCACCGGAACCGGATGCCCCGGAACGTCCAGCACGTCCTCCCCGGGGAACGGCTGCGGTTCGACGACCGGGATGTGTGCCGTGCCGCCCGCCCGCAGGGCATGGACCGCCCAGGGCAGGACTCCGGGACGCCAGCCGTTGGCCAGGACCTGGCCGACGGAGACCTGGTGCAGGAACTCCCGCCGTGCGTGTGCCAGTTCGGCCCGGTGCATCAGTACCCGCGTCCCATGGGCGCGGCGCAGATGTTCCGCCGCGCCCATGTGGTCGTTGTGCGCGTGCGTGATCAGCACGGCGGCCAGGGCCCCGGGGGCGACCCCGACCGCCGTCAGTGACGCGAGGAGACGTTCCCGGTCCCTGGGATAGCCCGTGTCGACCAGGGTGGCCGTGTCGCCGTCCTTGACGATCACCCAGTTGGTGCTGCTCCCCGCCACGAGGTACACGCCGGAGCCGACCTCGACGACGTCGTCGTTCAGCATGGATCACCGCACCTTCTTCCGGGCCCGAAAGGCGGGCCGACCTCGGGCACTCGCGGCGGGCGCCTCGCCCGGCGTCACCGAGCGCATCCTCTCGCAGCCCGAGTGCCGGGCCCGTCCTCTCCCGCCGGTCGTCCCCTCACCGGCCATGCACCCGTCACCCGGCCACGCGCCCAGCCGGACGCTCGCGCACGACCTCGCTCGCCTTGTCGTCGCGCAGCCCGAGGAACCGCGGATGGCGCAGCATGCCGTCCCGGGTCCACTCCGTGAACCCGATCTGCGCGACCAGTACGGGCTTCACCCAGTGGGCGCCCTTCTCACGCACCGCACCGGCGAACGGCGAGGTGGCGACCGCCATTTGGTCGAGCCGGGCGCGCAGGCCGGGCAGCGTACGCCGGTCGAACCAGGTGCCGGCCCTGCCCGCGTAACGGAGCCGAAGGCCCACTCGCCGTCGCGGCAGAAGTCCCGTCTGTTGCTCAGCGTGACGAGCATGGGGCGTGCGGCGAGTTCGGCACCCGCACGCGCCGGGACGAGGAGCCGTCGCTGCTCTTCGGGCAGCGCATACAGGAGACGGCCCATCAGCGCTCACTCTCCGTGGGTGCGCGCGAATACCTGGGCGAGCGTACGTCCGCTGCACACCGAGCGGGCACGGCGCGGGTCCGGCGTCGTGCGTCCACCGGAGCGGGCGTGGCCGGCCTTCACCATCAGCCAGGCCTCGTCCCCGCCTTCTCGCCCGCGGAACCGGGTGAGGGCGTACTCGCCGCGCAGCTTGGACCCGTGCAGCCGGAACGTGGCGTGCCCCCGCCTCAGCGACTCCTCGAAGGGCACGGGCCGATCACGGCGGTCATGGCTCAGCGGTTCGTACCAGCCGCGATCCCAGACGATCACCGTTCCGGCCCCGTACTCGCCGTCCGGAATGACACCCTCGAAGTCCGCGTACTCCAGCGGATGGTCCTCGGTGGGCACGGCGAGGCGCCTGTCGCCGGGCACGGTGGACGGCCCCTTGGGGATGGCCCAGGACTTGAGGACGTCGCCGACCTGGAGCCGGAAGTCGAAGTGCATCGTGCTCGCGTCGTGGATCTGCACCACGAACAGGGGCGCCTCGCGGGACGCCTCGTCGCGGTCGCCGGAGGGCGCCTGGGCGCCCTCCGGCTCGCCGGTCCGGCCGAAGTCGCGTTTGCCGCGGTACTCCCGCAGCCGCTCGCTGCCGCTCACGTCCCGTTCCTTTCCGCGCCGGTCCGCATGGTGTGCCCGCCTCGTGGGGCCCGAGTACCCCGTGGGCCGCCATGGCCACCTGGGGGGCGTGAACGAGCACGTTCCGGAAGACCGGGGCGAGTACGCTCCGGAACATGCGGATCGCCGTTTCCTCGGACATGGACGAACCCGTGGCCCGCTGCCTCGTCGAGGAGCTGCGCAGCCGCGGCCACGAGGTGCTGACGCACGGGGCGCTGCGCCCCGGGGCCGACCCTCAGTGGGCGGCGTGCTCGGAGGCGGCGGCCCGTGAGGTCGCCGACGGGACGGCGGACCAGGCGGTCGTGTGCTGCTGGACCGGCACCGGGGCGTCCATCGCCGCGAACAAGGTGCCGGGAGTGCGTGCGGCGCTGTGCACGGACGCGTACACGGCGGACGGCGCCCGCCGCTGGAACGACGCCAATGTGCTGGCGCTCAGCCTGCGGCTGACGTCCGGGCCGCTGCTGAAGGAGATCCTCGACGCCTGGTTCGCCGCCGAGGCGAGCGGGGACACCGACGACCGGGAGAACGTGGCCCATGTCGGCCGGCTCGACCTCGGCAGGACGGCCCCGTAGCGGGCCGTCGCGGGGGTGCGCCGGTGCCGCGGCCCGTCGGCCGGGAATGCCGCAGCCCGTCGCTCAGCCGCCCGCCACCAGCTCCGCGACCGGCTGCATCACCGCGTCGCCGACCGTCTGGGCCGGTCCCCGGTCACCCTCCCGCACGCTCCACAGCCACAGCACGTCCCGTCCGAACGACCACACCAGCGACGCCAGGGCGGATGCGACGACCCCCGCAGTCGCCGCATACGGCAGCAGGCCCGAACCAGCCATCAGCAGGGCGATGCCCTGCCACGCCGCCACCGTCTTGCGCGCCATGCTCGGCGGCAGTTCGCCGTTCAGCCACGGCAGCACCTTGGCCGCCGCGACGAACACGTACCGCATCGCGCCGATCAGCAGCACCCACGGGCCGAGCGACATCGACACGTACACGCTGAGCACCAGGATCAGGAACGCGTCGACCTCCATGTCGAAGCGCGCGCCGAGCGCGGTCGAGGTGCCCGTGCGGCGGGCCACCTTGCCGTCCACACCGTCCAGGATCAGCGCCACCGCGGTCAGGCCCACGAAGAGCGTCACCGGCGGCGAGCTCTCGAACGAGTCCGCGACCAGCGCCGTGACCCCGCCCACCAGGGTCGCCCGGCCCAGGGTGACCCGGTTGGCCATGCCGAACGAGCGCAGACGCGAGCGGAGCACGGCGCGGGTGAGTACGGCCCAGGTGGCGAGCGCGAACGCCAGCCCCGTCAGCCAGCCGGCCGGGCCCATGCCGATCGCCGTGCCCAGCAAGGTCAGCAGCAGCACCTGCACGCCCGCTCCCACGGTCGTCTCCTGCTGCAACAGCCTCGCGTCGTATGTGTGGTTCAGGGCCACCGCTCACCCTCCGGCCAAGTGACAGATTCGATCTCCGCGCGTACCTTGTGCGCGACTTCTCGTAGCTGCGTACGTGAAGAGTCGGCCGATCGTTCAGGAGCACGCACATGGACCTCACAGCACGCGCCTTCTGGCTGCGCTCGCCGGGGCAGGGGGAGGTGCGGGACGTCGAGCTGCCCGAGCCCGGTGACGGCGAGGTGCTGGTGCGCGCGCTGTGCTCGGGCGTCAGCCGCGGCACCGAGACCCTCGTCTTCCGCGGCGGTGTGCCGGACAGCCAGCATGCGGCCATGCGTGCCCCCTTCCAGGAGGGTGAATTCCCGGCACCCGTGAAATACGGCTACCTGAGTGTCGGACGGGTGGAACACGGACCCGCCGAGCTGGTCGGACGGACCGTCTTCTGCCTGTATCCGCACCAGAGCCGATACGTCGTCCCGGCCTCGGCCGTCACCGTCGTACCCGACGCCGTGCCCGCCGGGCGCGCCATCCTCGCAGGCACCGTCGAGACCGCCGTCAACGCGCTGTGGGACGCCGGACCCCAGGTCGGGGACCGGATCGCCGTCGTAGGCGGCGGCATGGTCGGATGCTCCGTCGCCGCCCTCCTCGCCCGCCATCCCGGGGTCCGCGTCCAGCTCGTCGACGCCGATCCCGCACGCGCCGAGACCGCCCGAGCGCTCGGCGTCGACTTCGCCCTGCCCGAGGACGCGCTCGGCGAGCGCGACCTCGTCGTCCACGCCAGCGGGACCGAACAGGGACTCGTACGGTCCCTGGAGCTGCTGGCCCCGGAGGGCACAGTCGTCGAACTCAGCTGGTACGGCGACCGGCGCGTCACCCTGCCGCTCGGCGAGGCCTTCCACTCGCGCCGCCTCACCCTGCGCAGCAGCCAGGTCGGCACCGTCTCGCCGCGCGCCCGCGCCGGACGCACGTACGCCGACCGGCTGGCCCTCGCCCTCGACCTGCTCGCCGATCCCGCGTTCGACGCGCTCATCACCGGTGAGTCCGCCTTCGAGGACCTCCCCGACGTGCTGCCACGCCTCACACGTGGTGAGCTCAAGGGGTTGTGCCACCGAGTCCTGTACGACGCCGACTGATCCCCCGCCGCCCGAGTTGCCCGGACTCCGGGGAAACCCCCAAGGAACTCCCAGGAAACCTCGAAACAAGGAGAACGGGCACCTGAACAACGCGCACGGGGCAGCCGTACTACACGACGTGCCCCGGCAGGGGATCAGAGGCAGCACCTGGAGGGTCGTCCGTTGTTCAGCATCACCGTCCGCGATCACCTGATGGTCGCCCACAGCTTCCGCGGCGAGGTCTTCGGACCCGCGCAGCGACTGCACGGAGCGACGTTCCTCGTGGACGCCACCTTCCGCCGCGCCGAGCTGGACGACGACAACATCGTCGTCGACATCGGACTGGCCACGCAGGAGCTCGGCGCCGTGGTGAGCGAGCTCAACTACCGCAACCTCGACAACGAACCGGACTTCGCGAACACCAACACCTCGACGGAATTCCTGGCCAAGGTGATCGCCGACCGCCTCGCGGAGCGGATCCACAAGGGCGCGCTGGGCGAGAGCGCCCGTGAGATCGGGGGCATCGCCGTCACGCTGCACGAGTCGCACATCGCCTGGGCGAGTTACGAGCGTGCCCTGTGACAGACATGACCGTCGACCGGGCCTCCCTGAGCTACGTGCCCGTGCAGCACCCGGCTCTGAAGAACGCGGACATCATTCCCATGTCGCTGCGCACCGTGCACTTCGTCATGCCGGGCGGCGTGGACGATCCGGCCGCCCCCAGCGGCGGCAACGCCTACGACCGCCGAATCTGTCTCGACCTGCCCGGCTTCGGCTGGCAGATCCACCCGCACACCGTCGAGGGCTCCTGGCCCCGGCCGGACGCGGCGGCCCGCGCGGAACTCGCCCGGGCGCTGCGGGAACTGCCCGACGGCACGGTCGTCATGCTCGACGGTCTCGTCGCCTGCGGCGTCCCCGAGATCGTCGTGCCGGAGGCCGAACGCCTGTGCCTCGCCGTCCTCGTGCACCTGCCGCTCGGCGACGAGACGGGTCTCGACCCGAAGACCGCGGCCGAGCTCGACGCCAAGGAGCGCGCCACCCTGCGGGCCGTGCCCGCCGTCGTCGCCACCAGCGACTGGGCCGTGCGCCGGCTCGTCTCCCACCACGGGCTCGCCCCCGAGCGCGTCCATGTCGCCGCCCCCGGCGCGGACATCGCGCCCCTGGCCCCCGGCACCGACGGCGTCTCACGGCTGCTGTGCGTCGCAGCGGTCACCCCGCGCAAGGGGCAGCACCGGCTCATCGAGGCCCTCGCCACGGTCACCGACCTGCCGTGGACCTGCGTCTGCGTCGGCGGGCTCGGCCACGACCCCGCGTACGTCGAGCGCCTGCGTGCCCTCATCGACGAGCACGGCCTCGGCGACCGGCTGCAGTTGGCCGGACCCCGGACCGGTGCCGAACTGGACGCCAGCTACGCCGCCGCCGACCTCATGGTCCTCACCTCGTACGCCGAGACGTACGGCATGGCCGTCACCGAGGCGCTCGCCCGCGGCATCCCGGTCCTCGCCACCGACGTCGGCGGCCTGCCGGAGGCGGTCGGGCGCGCGCCCGACGGCGGTGTGCCCGGAATCCTCGTCCCGCCGGAGGACCCCGCAGCGCTCGCCGCGGAGCTGCGCGGCTGGTTCGGCGAGGCGGACGTGCGGCGGCGCCTGAAGTCCGCCGCGCGTGGACGCCGGGCCGCGCTGGACGGATGGGCGACCACGGCCCGCAGCCTCGCGGGCGTCCTGGGGCGGCTGCACCACGACCCTCGGAGGGCGGCATGAACACGGGTACGACCCCTTCGGGACCCCAGGCGGGTACGACACCGGAGATACCCCAGCGCACCACGGCGCCCGCGGACACCTCCGAGCCCGGGGCCCTCTCCGCGATACCCGCACCAGGCAACGGTCAGTCCGAGGTACCCCGATACGCCCCGCAATGGCTCCAGTTGCGTGAGCCCGCCGACGCGGCGGCGCGCTCCGGTGACCTGCTCGACCCGCTGCGGATCCGGCTCGCCGACCGGGCCGGCGGTCCCGCCGACATCGTCGTGCACGACCTGGGGTGCGGCACCGGTTCGATGGGCCGCTGGCTGGCCCCGCTCCTCGAAGGCGCCCAGCACTGGGTCCTGCACGACCGGGACCCGTATCTGCTGCACTTCGCCACGGTGGGGGCGCCCCGGACGGCCGCCGACGGCAGCCGGGTGACCGTCACCACCCAGCGCGGCGACATAGGGCGGCTCACCCCCGACGCCCTGGCCGGGGCCTCGCTGGTGACGGCGTCCGCGCTCCTCGACGTCCTCACCGCCGAAGAGATCGACACGCTCGCCGCTGCCTGTGTGGGCGCAGGCTGCCCGGCGCTGCTGACGCTCTCCGTCGTCGGCCGTGTCGACATCACGCCCGCGCACCCCTTGGACCGGGAGATCGGCGAGGCGTTCAACGCGCATCAGCGTCGTGGTGAACTCCTCGGCCCCGACGCGGTGGACGCGGCCTGCGAGGCCTTCACCCGGCTGGGCGCGAGCGTGCGGGTGCATCCGAGCCCCTGGCGGCTCGGCGCCGAGCAGGCCGCGCTGACCGAGGAGTGGCTGCGGGGCTGGGTCGGCGCGGCCGTGGAGGAGCGGCCGGACCTCGAGGCCTCCGCCGAAGCGTATCTGCGGGAGCGTCTGGCCACCTGCGTGGCGGGGGAGTTGCGCGTGGTGGTGCACCACAGCGACGTGCTCGTCCTGCCGCAGCCGTCGGGAGGAACGTCATGACCGCGCCGACGGCAGCGCCGACTGCGGTCGTCGGCACGCAGGCGGTCGCCGGCGCCCTGCCCGCCGACGGCACGGCTTCCCCGGCACAGGCCGGTGCGCCGTCGGCCGAGGAACGTGCGGCGACCCTGCCCGCGCCTCCCAGGGAAGCCACCTCGGCTCCCGCCTCGGACGAGGCACCCTCCACCCCGCGCCGCCCTGTCCGGCGCGCCCTGCGCACGCACCTCGGCACGGTCGCCGGGGCCGCCATCCTCGGGGTGCTCCTGTGGCGGCTCGGCACCGGTGTGTTCCTCGACGGGCTGCGGCGGATCGACGTCCCGACCCTGCTCGCGGGGCTCGGGATCGGCGTGCTGACCACTGTGTTCAGCGCCTGGCGCTGGTGTCGCGTCGCTCGTGCGCTCGGTATCCGGCTGCCGCTCGGCGCCGCCGTCGCCGACTACTACCGCGCGCTGTTCCTCAACGCGGCGCTCCCCGGCGGTGTTCTCGGCGATGTGCACCGCGCGGTGCGGCACGGACAGAGCGCCGGTGACATGGGCCGCGGCGTCCGCGCCGTGGTCCTGGAGCGCACGGCCGGCCAGGTGGCCCTCGTGGCCGTCGGCGTGCCGGCCCTGCTCACGATGCCCTCGCCGGTGCTGAGCCAGGCCCGTCACCTCGCCGGACTGCTGGCGCTCGGCGCGCTCGGTGCCCTCGCCGTCGTGGCGGCGGTGCGGATGGGCCGGGCGCCCCGCCCGTCGCGCGGGCGCCGTGCGTTCGGCGCCGCGCTCGTCGAGGCGCGGACCGCCCTGCTGGCCCGCGGCAGCTGGCCGGCCGTCCTCCTTTCGTCCGTCGTCGTACTCGCCGGGCATCTGCTGATGTTCCTGGTGGCTGCCCGCGTCGCCGGGTCGGACGCGTCCCCGGCCACCCTGCTGCCCCTGGCGTTGCTCGCCCTCATCGCGATGGGGCTCCCGCTGAACATCGGCGGCTGGGGTCCCCGTGAGGGCGTCACCGCCTGGGCCTTCGGCGCGGCGTGCCTCGGCGCGGACCTGGGGCTCGCAGTCGCGGTCGTCTACGGCGTACTCAGCTTCGTGGCGAGCCTGCCCGGACTCGTCGTCCTTCTCGCCCGTTGGTACGCGGGACTGCGGCGCCCGGGCACGAATCCGGAGCCGCCGGAAGGTGGCGAACACTCCTGTGTCGCGGGTGCGGAGACGCCGGAGGTGGGCGAACACGCTCCTGTCGCAGGTGCGGAGACGTCCCCCGATGGCGAACAGGTCCTTGTCGCGGGCCCGGAGACGTTCACCGGTCGCGAACCCGTCTCCGCCGTGGGCCCGGAGACGTCCGCCGGTGCCGAAAATGTCTGTGCCGCGGGCGCGGAGAGGACTGGCGGAAGTGGACAGGCCCTCACCGTGGGCACGGTAGAACCCTCCGTGGCCGTGCCCAGGCCGCGCCAGCCGGGCCCGGAGCGCACCCCCCACGCGCTCCGTGCCCCGGTGCCGCACGCGACCACCTATCCGCGCTCACCCCCGGCGCCGCGAACACCGGGCCCGACGCGGCGTCATGACCGGTGCAGGCCCTCCGGTTTCGCGACGGGCACGCCGCCGGCGGCCTCGTCCGAGGCGACCAGGGAGAAATACGCGTCGAAGGAGTCGGCGAGCGTGGCGAGCAGTTGCTTCCCCTTCTCCGCGGAGGCAAGCGAAGGACGCCCCACGACACCGGACTCCGTATAGGCCGACATACCGAGGGTGAGCAGATGCCTGCGGTCGTCGGCGATGAAATCCGTCGTTTCGTAACCGGGCCTGACCAATTCGGGGTGACAGTGCAGAAGAATGGAGGTCTCGATTTCCCCGGCATGCATGTCACTGAGCAACGAGGTACGCACACCGGCCCGTTCGCGGGCCGCCTCCCAGTCCTCCAGGGCCGGGAAAAGCGCCATCCGCACACCGCTGCCCGCGGATTCCTGGACGACATTGCCGAGGACGTAATTCCCGCCGTGCCCGTTGACCAGCACCAGGGCCTCGACGCCCGAGCGGCGCAGCGATTCGGCGATGTCCTTGACCATTGCATGGAGGGTGACGGAGGAGATGCTCACGGTTCCCGGCCACGCCGCGTGCTCGTGCGAGCAGGAGATCGTCACGGGAGGAAGGAGGTGAACCGGATACGCCGCGGCGATCTCGCGAGCGATCGCGCAGGCGACCAGCGTGTCGGTCGCCAGCGGAAGGTACGGGCCGTGCTGTTCGAAACTGCCCACGGGAAGGACGGCGACCTGACGGTGGGGACCGGCAGCCCGTGCCCGTACGTCGTACGAGGTGTCCCGCGGCAGCACACCGGAACCATGCACGCGCGACGCCCCGGAGGCAGCCGCGTCACCCGTCGGCCCCGTCCCAGCGGTGTCCGCAATTCCCGAATCGCTCATCTTTACACGGCCTTTCGTCTCGTACCGCCTGCGCTTACCAGATAGGAACAGATCATGACAGAAATTGACGGCGTGCTCGGCGGGAATGCCCACCGCTCGGGAGTCCCCCGAGTCGTGAATGCCCGTTCGTCCGGGGTCACCCGGGTCGTCAAGGCTCCCCTGCCCACCAAGTACGGTGATTTCCAGGCCTTCGGCTACCTCGACCACGACCGCGGTGACGAACAAGTGGCCCTGGTGTACGGCGACATCAGGGAAGAGGGGATGCTCACCCGGCTCCATTCCGAGTGCCTTACCGGGGACGCCTTCGGGTCCACGCACTGTGAGTGCGGGCCCCAACTCTCCACCGCGCTGCGGGAGATCGTGGCCGAGGGGCGCGGCATCCTCGTCTACCTCCGCGGCCACGAGGGCCGTGGCATCGGCCTGCTCGGCAAGCTGCGCGCGATGAAGCTCCAGGCGGAGGGCCTGGACACGGTCGAGGCCAATCTCGCCCTCGGGCTGCCGGTGGACGCGCGCGACTACGGCGTCGCCGCGGAGATCCTGCACGACCTCGGCGTACGATCGGTGCGCCTGCTCTCCAACAACCCGCGCAAGCGCGAGGCGCTGCTGCGGCACGGCATCAAGGTCGACGAGCAGGTGTCGCTGCTGATCCCGCCCTGCGAGAACAACATCACCTATCTGCGTACCAAGCGGGAACGGCTCGACCACTACCTGCCGCACCTGGACGCGGTGGTCCACTCCTCCTGAGCGGGTGCGCGGCGGCCGGCCGGCGTCCCCTCGACGCCGGCCGCCGCGCCCGCCGGCTGGGGTGCACCGGCCGTCCCGTCCGCAGCCCGTGCCGTCTTGACGCACGCCGCCGTGCCCGCGGCCGTGGTGACGTCGGCCCGGATCCCGGAAACAATCGGGGAATGACCGACGACGTCCTGCACCTTTCCGCCGAGCGGGTCCTGGAACTGCTGGACACCGACCGGGCGATCCGCTCCCAGCGTGCCGCCTTCACCGCGCTCGGGGAGGGTACCGCCGAACTCCCCGGCAAGCTCATGCATCCCAGCCGCCACGACGACAGTGTGGTCTTCGCCTACCTCGCCCGCCTGTCCGCCGACACCGGCCCCGTCGCCAAGGTGGGCAGTGTGAACCCGGGCAACTCGGCCGCCGGGCTGCCCACCGTCCACGCGGTCATCAACGCCCTCGACCCCGTGACGGGACAGCTGGTCGCCGTTCTGGACGGCACGGCCGTGACCACACTGCGCACCGCCGCCGCCAGCGCCGTGGCCTTCGACGTCCTCGCCACCGCCGGCAGCGCGGAACTGGGTCTCCTCGGCTCCGGCGCCCAGGCGCTCGCCCACGCCCGGGCCGTCGCCCGGGTGCGCCCGCTGCGCTCCGTACGCCTCTGGAGCCCCACCCCGCACCGGCGCGAGCGCGCGGCGGACGTCCTCGCCGCCGAACTCGGCATCCCCGTCAAGGCCGCGGCCACGGCGGAGGATGCCGTCGCCGGGCTCCCCATGGTCGCCGCCTGCACGCTCAGCAGTACGCCAGTCGTCCGCGGCGCCTGGCTCGCACCCGGATGCACCGTCGTCAGCGTCGGATCCTTCGAGCCCACGCGCAACGAGGTCGACGCGCAGGCGGTACGGCGGGCCGCCGCCGTGGTCGTGGACGACCCGGAGACGGCCCGGGAGCACGCGGGGACGGTCGTGGCCGCGCTGCGCGACCGGCTGCTCGCCGAGGACGACCTGATCCCGCTGGGCGGGGTGCTCACGGGCCGCCGCGAGGCGCGCAGGAGCACCGACGACATCGTGCTCCACATCAGCGTCGGGCTCGGAGTCCAGGACGCGGCGGCGGCCTGGGCCGTGATCGACGCCGCCCGTGGCAGGGACCCGCGCCCATGACCACGCGCGCGAGCGTCGTCGTCATCGGCGGTGGGGTGATGGGAGCGAGCGCCGCCTACCACCTGGCCCGCGCGGGCGTTCCCGACGTCGTCCTGGTCGAGCGTGACGAACTCGCCTCCGGCTCCACCTCGCGGGCCGCCGGCGGCATACGGGCGCAGTTCTCCGACGAGCTCAACATCCGGCTCGGGGCGCGCAGCCTCGAGGCGTTCGCGCGGTTCGCCCGGGAGCCGGGGCAGGACATCGGGCTGCACCGGGTCGGCTATCTGTTCCTGCTCTCCACCCCCGAGGAGGTGGCCGCCTTCGAGGCCGGGGTGCGCCTGCAGAACTCGCTCGGTGTGCCGAGCCGCATGATCGACGCGACCGAGGCGCGCCGCCTGTCGCCACTGATCACCACGGACGGGCTGCTGGCCGCCGCCTTCTCGCCGGACGACGGGCACTGCACCCCCGAGTCCGTGGTGCACGGCTACGCGGCCGGGGCGCGCCGGTACGGCGCGCGCATCCTGCGGCACTGCGCGGTCACCGGCATCGAGCTGCGCGGCGACACCATCACCGCCGTCGTCACAGAGCGGGGCCGGATCGAGACCGACACCGTGATCTGTGTTGCGGGCGCCTGGTCGCGGGCGGTCGGCGCGATGGCGGGCGTCGACCTTCCAGTGGTGCCGCTGCGCCGCCAGATCGCGGTCACGGAGGCCGTGCCGGAGCTGCCGCCTGGGCTGCCCATGACCATCGACTTCACCACCAGCTTCTACTTCCACACCGAGGGCCCCGGCCTGCTCGTCGGCATGTCCGACCCCGACGAGGAGCCGGGCTTCGCCACCGAGCCGCACGACCGGTGGATCCCGCGGCTGTGCGAGGCGATGGAACGCCGGGCACCCGGCCTGCTCGACCTGCGCCGCACCGGCGGCTGGGCGGGCCTGTACGAAATCACTCCGGACCACAACGCGCTGATCGGAGAGGCTGCTTCACCCTCGCGCTTCCTCTATGCCACCGGCTTCTCCGGCCATGGCTTCCTCCAGGGACCCGCCGTCGGCGAGGTCCTCAGGGATCTCTGCCTGGGGCGCGTACCCTTCGTCGACATCAGCCCTCTGAGTGTCGACCGCTTCGCCGCCGACGCCTTGCGCCCGGAGGTCAACCGCGTATGACCGCGCTCCATCTGTGGCTCCGCCACGAGTCCCGTACGACCGAACGGCGTACGCCGATCGTGCCGTCCGACGCCCGGCGGCTGATCGAGAGCGGAGCGACCCTCACGGTGGAGGACTCACCGCAGCGGGTCTTCCCGGCAGAGGCGTACGAGGCGGTGGGTTGCCGTGTCGCCGAGGCCGGCTCCTGGGTGACCGCGCCGCCGGACGCAGTGATCGTCGGACTCAAGGAACTTCCCGACGATCCCACGGCGTTGATACACCGTCACATCTTTTTCGGGCACGCCTTCAAGGGGCAGCCCGGCGCCGGGAGCCTGCTGCGGAGGTTCCTCGCGGGCGGCGGCACGCTGCTCGACCTGGAGTACCTGGTGGACGACAACGGGCGTCGGCTCGCGGCCTTCGGCTACTGGGCCGGATACCTGGGCGCCGCCCTCGCTCTGCTCCACCACCGAGGCCTGCTGACCGCACCACTGCAGCCGACCTCGAAGGAGGAGCTCGACGAACGGCTCCGCGCGGCGACCGGCGAGGTGCGGGCGCTGGTGATCGGTGCGCTCGGGCGCAGCGGACGCGGCGCGCGGGTCGCCCTGGGCGTGGCCGGGGCCGACCCCACGTGCTGGGACCTCGCCGAGACCCGTGAACTGGACCGGCCGGCGCTACTCGGCCACGAGCTGATGGTCAACACCGTACTCACGACGCGCCCGGTCCCGCCGTTCCTGACGGACAAGGACCTCGACGACCCCGGACGGCGGCTGCGCACGCTGTGCGATGTGACGGTCGACGTGGGCTCGCCGCTGAACCTCCTGCCGGTCTACGACACCCCGACCGGCTGGGACGAGCCGGTCCGCCGGTTGCGCGAGCAGCCCGTCCTCGACCTGATCGCCATCGACAACCTGCCGTCCCTGCTGCCGCTGGAGGCAAGCACGGACTTCTCGGCGGCGCTGACACCGCTGCTGCCGGACTTCGAGGTGGGCGGATCCTGGGGCCGCTGCCGGGAACGGTTCGACGAGGCGGTCCGTGAACTCCGGGCCGGAAAGGGGGAATCGGGCGATCTCTGAGTCCCGGGAGCGGTCCGCGCCGGTTCCGGCGAGCGGCACGGTCCACTGGATTGGCGCGGGCCTGTCCACCGGCAGCGGTCTCGCGGCGTTGTGCGACACCGCCGACCGCGTCCGCCTGTGACACCGGACGGAGGAACGCGCCGCGCGGTGTCTGGCCGGTCTCGGCCTGACGGGGCGGGTCGTGCCGCGCGCGTTCACTCTGCCCGCGCTCGCGGCGGAGCCGGCGCCGGGCGACGTGGTCGTCTCGATGCTCCCGGCGCCGGACCACGCGGCCCGTACGGCCTTCCGCCCGCCTGGAGGATACGGACCTTCGTCCGCGGCACGCTGCGTCTCGACGGCTGGCTGCGCGCCTGGGACCGGGTCTTCGAGGAGCTGAGGGCGGGCGACGACGCACGGATCGCGACCCTGGCCGCCGAGTTGGCGGCGACGTACCCGACGACGGACGAGGACCGCGACCGCGTGGTCCTCGCCGTGTCCCTCGACGTACGGGCCGGGACGGGGCAGACCTGGTCCGGGCGCGCTACCGCCTGGACCTGCGGGGCACGACCCAGGAGAGCGCGATGGCCCGCTGCGTCTCCCGCCCCTGGCCCTCGGGGTCCGCCACACCATGACGGGCTCCCTGCCGCCGGGGCTCAACCGGGCTGCCGGGACCCCAGTGCGCTCCGCGCAGTGGCTGGGCGAACTGGCCGCGGACGGGCTGGAGTTCACACTGCGGACGGAGAGCTGAAGGACACGGCGCCTCAGCCGGTGACAGCCTCGTGGACGAGTCGCTTCAGTTCCGGGTACACCGTGTGCGAGCCCGTGGGACGCAACTGGGTGAGGAACTGGACCGTCAGGTCGTGGTGCGGATCCACCCAGAAGGTCGTCGTCGCCACACCGCTCCAGCCGAACGAGCCCAGCACCGCGGGCGAGCGGGTGAGTGCGGGGTCGGTGACGACGGAGACGCCCAGACCGAAGCCGAGTCCGGCCCTGCCGGGTTCGCGGTGGACCTGGCTGCCGTAGGAGCGCAGGTCGGCGTCGCCCGGGAGCTGGTTCGAGGTCATCGTGGCCACCGTGCCGGCGCTCAGCAGGCGGACGCCGTCCAGTTCGCCGCGGCGGCGGAGGAACTCCATGAAGCGGTGGTAGTCGTGTGCGGTCCCCACCATGCCGCCGCTGCCGGACAGGAGGCGGGGGCGGCCGTGCACGGGCAGACCCGGGACCGGGGTGATGCCGCCGTCCTCCGTCTCGCCGTACAGTTCCGCGAGCCGGGGCGCCTGGGCCTCGTTCACGCACAGGCCCGCGTCCTCCATCCCCAGCGGGCCGAAGACCCGTTCGGCGAGGAAGTCGTCCAGGTCCCGGCCCGACACCACCTCGATGAGCCGGCCCACGACGTTCGTCGCCACCGAGTAGTTCCACTGCGTGCCCGGCTCGAACTGCAAGGGCAGCCTCGCATACGCCTCGCACGTCTCGGCCAGATCCGTGCCCGGCACGACGGACGAGCCGATGCCCGCCTCCCGGTACAGGGCGTCGACGGGGTGCGCGCGGTAGAAGCCGAACGTCAGCCCCGCCGTGTGGGTGAGCAGATGGCGGACCAGGATCGGCTGCCCGGCGGGACGGGTCCGGACGGCGGGGCCGAAGCCGCCGACGTACACCCGCGGATCGGCGAACGCCGGAAGGAACTCGGCCACGGGCGTGTCCAGTCCGAAGCGGCCCTCCTCCATGAGGATCAGCGCCGCAACCGATGTGACCGGCTTCGTCATCGAGTACATCCGCCACAACGTGTCGGTCTCGACCGGCAGCCGTTCCCGGACGTCGCGGTGGCCGTGGGCGGTGAGGTGGGCCATGCGGCCGTGCCGGGAGACGGCCACCAGATAGCCGGGCAGCCGGCCCTCGTCGACCTGGCGCGCGAAGTGCTCGTCGAGGCGGGCCAGGGCCTTCGGATCGAGGCCGACCTCGTCCGGCTCCACCTCTTGCCGCAGGTGTCCCATCGTTCTCCTCCGGTCTCTCCCCGTGCCGTCCCGGGGCTTCCGGGTCCAACATTTCATGATCGGCTTCGGGCCGGGACCGATCCCTCCACGCCGGTGGTCCGGATTCCGGACCGGCCGGGCAGCCGCAGGGCGAGCGGTACGCCGAGCAGGGCCACACCGGCGAGCACCGTGAGGGTGAGCCCGGACGCCGCGTTCGTGCACGTCATCAGCGTGCTCGCGGCGGCGACGCCGACCGTGGGCCCGACGTTCAACGCGGTCTGCTGCAACCCGCCGGACACCCCGGCCGATGCCACGGGCACCCCACGGACGACGACGGCGGTCGCCGTCACCATCACGGTGCCGAATCCGGCGCCCGCCAGCAGGAATCCCATTCCCACCGACACGGCCGAGGACTCCGTGCCGAGAGGGGACAGCATCAGGACGCCGAGAGTGAGGAGCACCGCGGCCACTCCCGCTGTACGCCGGTGACCGTAGCGGCGCATCAGTACGGCGGACACCGGCGCGCCGGCCACCATCGCCACAGGCAGCGGCAGGGCCCGCAGAGCCGTCCGCAACGGGTCGAGCCCCAGCACGTCCTGCAGCACGTAACTGCTCACGAACAGCGCCCCCAGCATCGCCGCCGACGCGGCCACCAGCAGCCCGAGCGCACGGCGGACGGGCGCCGAGCCGAGGACGTCCGCCGGCAACAAGGGGCTCGCGGTGCGCCGTTCGTGTCGTAGGAACAGGCAGCCGAGGGCCGTTGCCGTCAACAGTGCCGGTACGGACGCCGTCGGCCTGCCGGGCTCCGACAGGCCGACGAGGGCGAACACCAGGGACACCAGGGCCCCCGCGAGCAGACCCGCGCCCGGAAGGTCCAGCGACGGCCGGGAAGCAGGCACGTGTTCAGGACTCCGTACGACGCCCACCAGGACGCCCATGACCAGCGCGGGGGCGACGTTGAGGAAGAAGACGGCCCGCCAGCCGAACGGGGTCACCAGCGCCCCGCCCACCAGCGGACCGGCCGCGGCAGCAATCCCGATCGCGCTGGTGCGCAGCGCGATCGGCATCCCCAGCCGGTCGGGCGGATACGCGGCCCGGAGCATGCCGAGCGTCGCAGGCTGCAGCAGGGCGCCGAACACGCCCTGGACCACCCGTAGCCCGATCACCCATCCGATGCCCGGGGCCACCCCGATCCCGGCGGAGGCCACGCCGAAGCCCACCATGCCCAGGGCGAAGACGCGCCGGTGGCCGTGGCGGTCGCCGAGGCGGCCGGCGAAGACCAACAGGCTTGCCACCGCGATGAGATATCCGGTGCTCGTCCACTGGACCTGGGTCAGGGAGGCGTGCAGATCCTGTTGGAGGGCGGGCTGCGCGACGGTCAGTACCGTGCCGTCCAGCGCGACGATCAACGCCCCGACCACGCTGCCCGCGAGGGTCAGCCCACGGTGCGCCCTCACCGGGCCCCCGGACCGAGGTGCGCGTCCAGAGCGGTGCGCAGCAGGGGCGTGATCTCGTCCGCACCCGTGGCCAGGGGGAGACTGCCCCAGGTCCACAACTGGGCGATGCCGTGCAGGTTGGCCAGCAGGGAGCCCGCGACGAGTCGCGCGTCGGCGTCCGGCCTGGCCCGGCCGACCAGGTCCACCAGCAGGGAGAACAGCGGCAGGCTCGTCTCGCGCAGCCCCAGATGGCCGCTCTCCAGCAGATCATGACGGAACATCAGCTCGTGCATTCCCCGGTGGGTCAGCGCGAAGTCCAGATAGGTACGTCCCAGCGCCTCGAGCCGCTCCCGGGGGCTCGTCCTGCCGTCGCCGACCGCCTCCGCCGCCCGCGCTGCCAGGTCGGTGAAGCCACGGCGCGCGATCGCCGACAGCAACTCCAGATGGGTCGGGAAGTAACGGCGCGGCGCCCCGTGTGAGACCCCCGCCCGCCGGGCGATCTCCCGCAACGTCAGCGCCTGGGCGCCCTCCGCGGTCACCAGGTCGACGCCCACGTCGATCAGCCGGGCCCGCAGCCCTGTCTCCGGATCAGTCATGGACACTGTCTACCAGCCGGACGTAGACACTGTCTACCACTTCGGTGGACGCTGTCTGTCCGGGAATGCGCAGCTCTCCCCGGCGAGTTGACGAGGGTATGACTGAGGACACCACGCAGGACACGCTGCTCGCACTGCTCTCCGAGGGCCACGGCGGGGTGCTGGTCACCCTCAAGCGAGACGGCCGCCCCCAGCTGTCGAACGTCAGCCACGCCTACGACCCGGACGAGCGCGTCATCCGGGTCTCGCTCACGGACGACCGCGCGAAGACCCGCAACCTACGCCGGGACCCGCGGGCCTCGTACCACGTGACCAGCCCCGACCGGTGGGCCTACACGGTCGCCGAGGGCACGGCCGACCTCTCGCCCGTCGCACAGGACCCCCATGACGAGACAGTCGAGGAACTCGTCCGGCTCTACCGCGACGTCCTGGGCGAGCATCCCGACTGGGACGACTTCCGCGCCACCATGGTCCGCGACCGGCGCCTGGTGCTGCGGCTTCACATCGAGCGCGCGTACGGCATCCCCAGGAACCGGACGTGAAGTCCGGACGGTCCGCGCGAGTGCCGCCGCGGGCTCACGCCTCCCGCACGGCGGCGTACACCTCGGCGTTCACTGCCCAGGTGTGCTGTCCGGACAGCACACCTGGGCAGTGAACGCCGAGGGCACCGGTGCGGCAGGGCGGACCCGCGCCGGCGTGGGGGTCGCGGTTCAGCCCCGCACCGGAATCGGACGGCGCGCGACACAACCCACCGGCTCGGGGCGCCGCCGACGACCAGGACGGCCAGGGAGGGAACGTCCGTCAGCGCCTCGGCCACCGGGCGCGTCCCGTGAGCGAACGCCGCTGCTGCAGCCGTCCGCCTGGAGTGGGCGTACCGGCCGCCCGTTCGGAGCCTCCGGCCGCCCTGATGATCAACCCGTTGGAGGGCGCACTGCTGATCGCCCGGAGCGAGCGGGACGTACGTGCCCTGACGGCCGTCGCGCGGGAATTCGGACCGCTCCTCGACGCGGGCAGGGAACGGGGCTGGTGAAACCGGGGCGTACCGGACGCCCGCCCGTGAGCCAGGGGTGCCCCCTTCACCCGTATGGTCCGAGGCCGTACGCCAGTCGCATGGCGCTGCGCGTGCTCACGCTTGTCTGCCGCGCGGGTCCGGCCTAGTCTCCGCCCGTGATCAATGGGGCACATGTCGTGATCTACTCCCAGGACGCCGAGGCCGACCGGGCCTTCTTCCGGGACGTCCTCGGCTGGGCGCACGTGGACGCGGGCCGTGGCTGGCTCGTCTTCAAGGCGCCGCCGGCCGAACTCGCCGTCCATCCGGTCGATGGCGAGCCCTGGCACGAGCTGATGCTGATGTGCGACGACCTCGACTCCACGATGGCCGGACTCACCGGGAAGGACGTCGAGTTCACCAGTCCCGTCACCGAGGCACGCTGGGGGCGGGTCACCGGCTTCCGGCTCCCGGGCGGGGGCCACATCGGACTGTACGAACCGCTCCATCCCGTGGCGCACGGCCTGTGAGCCGCAGGTTTGCCCACGGTGACGCTCAGTCCTCCGTGCGGTCCGCCGTCAGATAGGCGATGACCATGTCACCGAGCATCCTGCGATAGTGCTCCCGCCGACCGGAAGCCACCAGGTCCCGGCCGAAAAGCGCGCCGAACGTGTGCCGGTTGGCGACCCGGAAGAAGCAGAACGAGCTGATCAGCGCATGCAGGTCCACGGCGTCGACGTCCGCCGTGAACAGTCCCGACTCACGGCCCGCGTCCAGGATGCGGCCGATCACCTCCAGCGCGGGCGAGCCGATGCTGCCGAGTTCCTCGGACGCGGCGATGTGCTCCGCGCCGCGGATGTTCTCGATGCCGACCAGACGGATGAAGTCGGGGTGCTGCTCATGGTGGTCGAAGGTGAGCTCGGCGAGCCGGCGGATGGCCGCCACCGGGTCCAGGTGCTCGACGTCCAGCTCCTGCTCGGCCCGGCGGATCACCCCGTACGCGTGCTCCAGAACGGCTGTGAACAATTGCGCCTTGCCGCCGAAGTAGTAGTAGATCATCCGTTTCGTGGTGCGGGTGCGGGCGGCGATCTCGTCGACCCTGGCCCCGTCGTACCCGGCGCGCGCGAACTCCTGCGTCGCCACGTCCAGGATCTCGGCCTTCGTGCGGGCGGCGTCACGGATGCGGCCGGCTGGGCGTGCCGGTTCGTCGACGCTGGTCATCGGGTTCCTTCGGACGAGGGGCGAGCCCTCCGGCTCGTTCGCGTGCCCGCGATTGTAGAAGCCCGTTCCCACGGCCGTGGAAGCCCGGTCACGCCCCGTTCCGGGTCGGCGAGGACGCCGGGCCGCGAGCGCGTCGCCGTCCTCGCTCAGGGGGGTGGCCCGTGCGCCGACGGTGACCGCACGGAGATGGCGACGGACTCAGTCGTGGTCCCACAGCTCCGAGTGCCGTCGGTGCGCCTCGGTCAGGCCGTGGCGGAAGAACCGGTCGTAGTAGTCGCCCTCCACATGGTGAGCCTGCAGCCAGACGCCCGGTACATGGATCGCGTCCGTGTGTGCCGGGAAGCGGCGGTGCGTCGCGATGACGTACTCGCAGACGTCCCGGGCACAGTCGATCACCCGCTCCTCGTACTCACTGGCCTCCGCTAGATAGCGCTGCCCATAGCCCTCCCGGTAGATGCGGGTGAAGACGTCCTTGTCGGTGTAGACGCCGCCCGGACCGAACTTCGCCCCGACGACCGCGTCCACCGCCTGGGACATGGACGGGTACGCGGGCGGGCAGGCTGCCGCGATCAGGGGCTCACCCTCGGGCGAGGTGAGCCCCACGGGATGCGAGCGCAGCGTCGCGTACCGGGGCAGCGGGACGTGCCAGCGCCAGATGTCGGCCGGGCGCCAGCGCGGGGTGACGAACGTGAAGCCGAGCATGCTGCCGTACGCGCGCGAGAACTTCGGGTCGCCGAGCGCGATCTGGGGATTGATCGAGGCGTGGATCCAGGCGCCCAGGCCCATCGCCTCGGCCGTCAGCATCAGGTTCTGCAGCAGAAGGTCCGCCTCGATCTGGGTGCGCATCGGGCCGAGCGCGCCCAGCGGCAGCTTCAGGTCCTTGTTCAGGAACCCGCTCGCGACCCACTTCCGCACCCCGGCCGGACGGTAGAAGTTGCGGTCGTCGACGAGCGTGGGGCGCGCCCCGTCCGGCTGGGTGAGCAGATACATCAGCGCGTTGATGTACTGGTGCGAGAGGTCGACCACCGGGAAGAACACGGTGGTTCCCGGCAGGTTGGACAGGAACCTGTTCGAGTCGAGGTACGCGGGGAAGTCGCGCATCCCCCGGTCCACGTCGAGCCGGTGGTCGAGCACCCGCACCTTGGCCTCCCGGGCCCGTGCCACCAGGGTCTCCGCGTCGAAGGGCTCCTGCGGCGCCGGGGGCAGCCTGCGCAGGTAGTACGTTCCCGTGTCGTTGATCATGAAGAAGTGGGTGCCCTGCGCGTTGTCCGGGCTGCCCGCGGTGCGCCCGGTCATGGTCAGATTGGGCTTGGACATGATGGGCGTGCCGTCCCGCGGGTCCTCGAAGGGACGGTCGGGCATGGTCAGTCCCGTGGAGCCGGTCAGCGCGATCAGCACCGCCTCCTCCAGTTCCGACAGGGGGAGCGGGGGATGCGGGGAGCGGTAGCTCATCGAGCCCGCGGGCACCGACGCGCCGCGGCTGACGCGGTGGGTGCGGCGGTGCCAGACCGTCTCCAGCAGGGGCCGGGTGAAGAGGTCCTTCAGGCCGCGGGCCGTGCCGTGGCCACGCACACGGTCGCTTCCGTCAGTCATCCGAGCCCCCGTCGGTCGTCGGCCGTACCGTCCGCCACGGCGCGAAAGCGCTCGCGTCCCGTGGCAGCAGCGCGGCCAGCTCCGGGCAGTGCCGCAGGACCACGGAGTTCATGCCGCCCGTCTCCACCCAGTCGATGCCCAGCGGGGTGTACACCTCGGGCCGGTAGTCGACGGTCAGGAAGCGGTCGGACTGCAACCTGCGGCTGGCCATCAGGATGAAGACACGGAACGCGGTGTCGCTGAAGCCGAACCCCGTCGGCGGGTTCTCCGCGAACAGTCCGACCATCGTGTCGATCTCGTCGACCGACCGGTAGACCTCCTTGAGGCGCCCCAGCGTGTCGGCGTTCTCGGTGAGTTCCTCGAAGGAGCGGATGCGCCGCTTGTGCAGACCCGCGCGGAAGTCGTTGTAGCGCGGGACACCGCGCCGCCGGGTGCGCACCAGGTCGACCACCGACAGATCGATGATCTCGCCGTCCCGCTCGAAGTGCCGCAGTGCGTGCGGGAAGTTGTGCAGGGTGATCGCACCCGGGTGCGCGATGCCGAACGAGTACAGCGTGTTCGCCAGGCCCGTCTTGCGGATCCGCGACTCGGCCGCGCCGCCCTGGATGTCCGCGAATCCGACCGTCTCCAGCCGCTTCCCGAAGTGGTGCTCGCACAGCTCGAAGTCGTCCGGGATCAGTGGGTGCATCCGGTAGACGGTGACGAAGTCCTCGGTCAGCGAGTACGGCGCCGTGTGGTGGTCCGGCAGGGTCTTCGGGATGCCCTTGAGCGAGTGCGCCTCGAACAGCCACAGGCCCAGTTGGTTCAGCCAGTTCTTCGGGGGGCCCTGCCAGTTGGTCCGCAGCGCGAGGTCGATGGCCTCGGTGGCGAGGATCGCCGGGGTCCACTCCACTGTGTGGATCTTGGCGATCAAGGCCGAGACCACCAGCCGGGCCGTGTGGTGGATCCGCTCCTCGCTCATCGACGGGTACTCGGCGCGCAGCGCCTCGCAGACCGCGTTGTGCTCGCGCGCGAACAGGGTGTGCATCGCGCTCAGCCCCATCCACCAGCTGTCGTGGAAACCGGTGAGCGGAATGCCGCCGGCCCCGATCGGCAGATGCCCGTCCTCCAGCCGGATGCCGGCGCCACCGTCCGGCTCACGCAGGAGTCGGGCGGTCCGTTCGTCCTCGCCGTACACCTCGGACCCGTCCCACCAGTGCGAGGCCGTGTTCCCGAACAGGATCGGCGGACGGCCCGGCACCTCGATGCCCTTGTTCTCCGCGAACCGCATCACCTTCTCGGCCGGGCCGCCCGGCGTGTTGTGCCAGGTGCCGCTCGCCGGCGGCAGCGGCACCTCGACGGACCGCTCGCCCGGCTGGTACCGGCGGTGGTTGACCCAGTCGTGCACCTGGAACTGGATCCAGGCGGCGGCGAGGACGTTCAGCGACGTCGCGGGCAGGAACCGCTCGCGGTGCAGCAGTTCTCGGCCGACCGTGACCGGGTTGGGGGTGTCGAAGAGGTCGGGCCGGTAGTCCGGGGCGAGGTTGCGGCCGAAGGCGGCGCCCACCGCGCCCATGCCGGGGACGGACAGATCGCCGTACGTGCCGTCGTAGGACCGTTCGGTGCGCAGCCGCTCCGGAACCGGCTCCGGCACCGGCTGGGCCCCCGGCGGTGCCTCGTGGGGTTCGGCGTCGATCAGGTTGTGCCGGCGCAGCGCCTTGCGCAGGAACACCAGGTTGAGAAGGCTCAGCGGCAACGGCAGCCGGTGCCAGGGGACGGACCGGTTCAGCAGCCGGAAGGCCGCGCCCACGGGCGGTGCGAGGAGCCGGTTGCGCAGGGGCTCCGGAGTGACGAAGCGCAGGCCCTGGCGGTGGGCGCTGCTGGCCTGGTAGGCGGCCTTGCGCGCCCGGTTGATGTTGCCGAGCGGACGGAACTCGTCCGTGGTGTACCAGGGGTTGAAGGAGAGGTCCTCCACGCGGCGGGCGGCGGCCCGGGCCTCGGCGGCGTCCACGTCCTGGCCGGGGATGGTGAGCAGGGCGACCGGTACGACGGGCGCGACCCGCTCGGTCCACTCCGACGACGCGTTCTCGACCGGCGTTCGCCGCTCGTCCACGAACCGCTGGACGCACAGGTCGAAGACGACGTCGCCCTTCGCCAGCCGCTGTGCGATCTCCCGGCGGAGGAAGTCCGGGTCCGTGCGGTCGGGCGGCGGCGCGGGCGGGCTGCCCGGCGCCGGACGCAGCAGATAGCGCACCGGCCCCGCCTCGCCCCACAGGATCGCGCCACGGCTCCAGTAGGTCTCCTGCGCCAAGGAGGTCACGACGCGCCGGATCCCGGCCAGGACAGTGCGACGCATACGCAGCGCGGTGCCGAGACCCACCGCCGCCGGCAACCTCACGAACAGCCCCCAGGCCTTCAGCAGCGGAGTGCGGGCCCCCGCCATCGCCTTGGCGAACGCCACGAACTCCCGTGCGTCGCGGGCGTGCGAGACCGGATGACTGGTCGCCAGCAGATCATGGCTCTCCCGCTCCGACACCCGCACCCGTACGGCCGCGCCCCGCAGGTCGGGCGCTCCGTCCCCCTGCTGGATGCCGCTCGCGTTCGACAGTCGTACGGTCGCCGGATACTCGGCGCCCGGCCGGGCGAAACCGACGCACAGACCGGACGGCAGGTCGTCGTGGAAGCGGAGCCGGGCGTTCTCCACGGCCAGTGCGGCCTTGGCGTGGAATGTGCGCTCGATCCGGCCACCCCCGGTCCGCCGGTTCCCAAGCTGAACCTCCATCAGTTCCTTGGCCAGGCGCTCGAACACCAGCCGTTCCGCCTCGGGACTTCCGCCCTCGTACCGCTCGTACTGCCGCTCGTGCTGCCCGCTCTCGGCCATGGTCGCTTCCTTCGTGCGGATGCGTGCGCAGGGGCCAGCACGGTATCGGTCGGGTCCGGGATGTCCACAGCTGTGGTTTCCGCCGATGTGCGCGGTCTCTTCGGTTATACGAACATCAGGGCGGACGGCGGCATTCAAGCGGGTCAGCGGGATGGCCGGATTTCAGTTCGGAACTGGTGTACAACCCGCGCACTCCTCCGCTCCCAGCAACCCCATCCGGCCCCGTCGAGGTTGGCCGAGAAGTAACTCGCCCGCGAAGCGCGCCCTGCCTCTCGTTCCTGCACGGCGAGCAGCGGGGCGAGGAACTGGCATGTCCCTCGCCCCGCGGGGTGAGCAAGTGGTTCTCGAGCCGGTGTGCCGACCCGTGACGCTCCACTCGGTTTCGCCGTGGCGGACCAGCAGGAGGTCGCCCACGGCTCGCCTAGTCCGCGGACTCGACGGACTCGACGGGGTGGCCGCCGAACTGGTTGCGCAGCGCCGCGACCATCTTCATCTGCGGCGAATCCTGCTGCCGGGACGCGAACCTGGCGAACAGCGACGCTGTGATCGCGGGCAGCGGCACCGCGTGGTCGATGGCGGCCTCGACGGTCCAGCGGCCCTCGCCGGAGTCCTCGGCGTAGCCGCGCAGCTTGTCCAGGTGCTCGTCCTCGTCGAGGGCGTCGACCGCGAGGTCCAGCAGCCAGGAGCGGATGACCGTGCCCTGCTGCCAGGAGCGGAAGACCTCGCGGACGTTGTCCACGGAGTCGACCTTCTCCAGCAGCTCCCAGCCCTCGGCGTAGGCCTGCATCATCGCGTACTCGATGCCGTTGTGCACCATCTTGGAGAAGTGGCCCGCGCCCACCTTGCCCGCGTGGACGAAGCCGTACGGACCCTCCGGCTTGAGCGCCTCGAAGATCGGCTTCAGCCGGGCGACGTGCTCCTTGTCGCCGCCCACCATGAGGGCGTAGCCGTTCTCGAGGCCCCACACTCCGCCGGAGACTCCCGCGTCCACGAAGCCGATGCCCTTGGCACCCAGCTGCTCGGCGTGCTTCTCGTCGTCGGTCCAGCGGGAGTTGCCGCCGTCGACCACGGTGTCACCGGGCGAGAGCAGAGCCGTGAGCTCGTCGATCGTGGACTGGGTCGGGGCGCCTGCCGGGACCATCACCCAGACCACGCGCGGGGCTTGGAGCTTCTCGACCATTTCGGTCAGGCTGCTGGCGTCGGAGACGTCGGGGTTGCGGTCGTAGCCGATCACGGTGTGGCCCGCGCGGCGGATCCGCTCGCGCATGTTGCCACCCATCTTGCCGAGACCGATGAGTCCGATCTGCATGTCAGTCACTTCTTCCTCAGCTTGCGGTACGCGGCCACGAGGGCGGCGGTGGACGTATCGAGACCGGGGATCTCGGCTCCCTCGGTCAGGGCGGGTTCGACGCGCTTGGCGAGGACCTTGCCGAGTTCGACGCCCCACTGGTCGAAGGAGTCGATGTTCCAGACCGCGCCCTGGACGAACACCTTGTGCTCGTAGAGAGCCACGAGCTGGCCGAGGACGGACGGGGTCAGCCCGGTGGCCAGGATCGTGGTGGTGGGGTGGTTGCCCTTGAAGGTGCGGTGCGGCACCTGCTCCTCGGGCACACCCTCCGCCCGGACCTCCTCGGCGGTCTTTCCGAAGGCGAGGGCCTGGCCTTGGGCGAACAGGTTGGCCGTCAACAGGTCGTGCTGGGCCTTGAGTTCGTCGCTCAGCTCATCGACCGGGTTGGCGAAGCCGATCAGGTCGGCCGGGATCAGCCTGGTGCCCTGGTGCAGCAACTGGTAGTAGGCGTGCTGGCCGTTGGTGCCGGGCGTGCCCCACACCACCGGGCCGGTCCCCCACTCCACCGGCTTGCCCTCGCGGTCCACGGACTTGCCGTTGGACTCCATGTCCAGCTGCTGAAGGTAGGCGGTGAATTTGGACAGGTAGTGCGAGTACGGCAGCACCGCGTGCGACTGGGCGTCGAAGAAGTCGCCGTACCAGATGCCCAACAGGCCCAGAATGAGTGGGGCGTTGGCCTCCGCCGGGGCGCCGAGGAAGTGCTCGTCGACAATCCGGAAACCGTCGAGCATCTCCCGGAACCGCTCCGGGCCGATGGCGATCATCAGCGACAGGCCGATCGCCGAGTCGTACGAGTACCGGCCGCCGACCCAGTCCCAGAACTCGAACATGTTGTCCGGGTCGATGCCGAACTCGGCGACCTTGCCGGCGTTCGTCGACAGCGCCACGAAGTGCCTGGCGACCGCCTTCTCTCCGCCGCTCCCGGCTTCGCTCGAGCGGGAGGTGCCCCCCTCGTCCAGCCCCTTCAGGAGCCAGGACCTGGCCGAGGTCGCGTTGGTGATGGTCTCGATGGTGGTGAAGGTCTTCGAGGCGACGATGAACAGCGTCTCCGCCGGGTCGAGATCCCGTACCGCCTCGTGCAGGTCCGCGCCGTCCACGTTGGAGACGAAGCGGAAGGTCAGCGAAGGGTCGGTGCAGGCGCGCAGCGCCTCGTACGCCATCGCCGGGCCGAGGTCGGATCCGCCGATGCCGATGTTGACGACGTTGCGGATCCGCCTGCCCGTGTGGCCGGTCCACTCGCCCGAGCGGACGCGGTTCGCGAAGGCGGTCATCTTGTCGAGCACCGCGTGCACCTTCGGCACCACGTTCTCACCGTCGACCTCGACCACGGCGTTCCGCGGGGCGCGGAGTGCGGTGTGCAGGACGGCCCGGTTCTCGGTGACGTTGATCCTCTCGCCGCGGAACATGGCGTCCCTGAGTCCGAACACGCCGGTGGCGGAGGCCAGTTCCTGGAGGAGGGCGAGGGTCTCGTCGGTGATCAGGTGCTTGGAGTAGTCGATGAGCAGGTCGCCGACGCGCACGGTGTACCGCCGCGCCCTTCCGGGGTCGTGGTCGAAGAGCTCGCGCAGGCTCGGGTGGAGCATGGCTCCGGCGCGATGGTCCTCCAGGGCCGTCCATTGGGGGCGGCGGGTGAGCCTGGGGCGGTCAGACATGACTGGCCTTCTCCTTGACGCCCTTGCTGCGCAGGGCGATGGCGTACATCTCGTCCGCGTCGAGGCGGCGCAGCTCCTCCGCGATCAGTTCGGAGGTGGGGCGCACCTTGAGCGCCATGCTGCGCGGCGGCTGGCCGGGCAGGGTGAGCGTGGCCATCGGGCCCTCGGGGCGGTCGATGACGATCTCGCCGTTCGCGGTGCCCAGCCGGACGGCCGTGACGACCGGGCCGCCGCTGACGACCCGCTCGACGGGCACCTTCAGGCGGCTCTCCAGCCAGCGGGCCAGCAGCTCGGCGCTCGGGTTCTCGGCCTCGCTCTCGACGGCGGCCGAGGTCACCTTCGCCCGGGCCTGGTCGAGGGCGGCGGCCAGCATCGAACGCCAGGGGGTCAGCCGGGTCCAGGCGAGATCCGTGTCGCCCGGAGCGTACGAGGAGGCCCTGGTCTCCAGCGCGGCCAGCGGGTCCTCGACGGCGTACAGGTCGGTGATCCGGCGCTGGGCGAGGGCACCCAGCGGATCGCCGGACGGGTTGTCCGGCATGTCCACCGGCCACCACACGACGACGGGTGCGTCGGGCAGCAGCAGCGGCAGCACCACCGAGTCCGCATGGTCGGACACCTCGCCGTACAGGCGCAGGACGACCGTCTCGCCGGTACCGGCGTCCGCGCCCACCCGGACCTCCGCGTCCAGGTGCGAGCGCGTACGGTCGCGCAGGGTGCGTGCGTGCCGCTTGATGACGACCAGGGTGCGCGAGGGGTGCTCGTGCGAGGCTTCCTCGGCCGCCTTGATCGAGTCGTACGCGTTCTCCTCGTCCGTCACGATGATCATCGTCAGGACCATGCCCACGGCGGGGGTGCCGAGGGCGCGGCGGCCCTGCACCAGCGCCTTGTTGATCAGGCTTGACGTGGTGTCGGTCAGGTCGATCTTCATGGCCTGCGCCAGCTCCGTCCGTCTCGTGCGAGCATCTCGTCGGCTTCTTCCGGACCCCAGGTGCCCGCGGCGTACTGTGCGGGCTTGCCCTGCGTGGCCCAGAACTCCTCGATCGGGTCGAGGATCTTCCAGGACGCCTCCACCTCCTCGGGGCGGGGGAAGAGGTTGGCGTCGCCCAGTAGTACGTCCAGGATCAGCCGTTCGTACGCCTCCGGGCTGGACTCGGTGAACGACTCGCCGTAGGCGAAGTCCATCGTGACGTCCCGGATCTCCATCGAGGTACCCGGCACCTTGGAACCGAAGCGCACCGTCATACCCTCGTCGGGCTGCACCCGGATGACGATCGCGTTCTCGCCGAGTTCCTCGGTGGCCGTGGAGTCGAAGGGGGAGTGCGGCGCCCGCTGGAAGACGACCGCGATCTCCGTGACCCGGCGGGCCAGGCGCTTGCCCGTGCGCAGGTAGAAGGGGACGCCCGCCCAGCGCCGGTTGTCGAGCTCCATCTTGATCGCGGCGTAGGTGTCCGTGGTGGAACCGGGGTCGATGCCCTCCTCCTCGAGGTAGCCGACCACCTTCTCGCCGCCCTGCCAGCCGGCCGCGTACTGTCCGCGCACGGTGTGCACGCCGAGGTCCTCCGGCAGCTTCGCCGACTTCAGGACCTTCAGCTTCTCGGTGGCCAATGCCTCGGCGTCGAAGGCGATCGGCTCCTCCATCGCCGTGAAGGCCAGCAGTTGCAGGAGGTGGTTCTGGATGACGTCCCGGGCGGCGCCGATGCCGTCGTAGTAGCCCGCCCGGCCGCCGATGCCGATGTCCTCGGCCATGGTGATCTGGACGTGGTCGACGTACGACCGGTTCCAGATCGGCTCGTACATCTGGTTGGCGAAGCGCAGCGCCAGGATGTTCTGGACGGTCTCCTTGCCCAGGTAGTGGTCGATGCGGAAGACCTGGTCCGGCTCGAACACGTCGTGCACGATGGCGTTCAGCTCGCGTGCGCTCTCCAGGTCGTGGCCGAAGGGCTTCTCGATGACGGCGCGCCGCCAGGAGCCTTCCGCCGCCTTGGCGAGCCCATGCTTCTTGAGCTGCTGGACGACCTGCGGGAAGAACTTCGGCGGCACGGAGAGGTAGAACGCGTAGTTGCCGCCGGTGCCGCGGGTCACGTTCAACTCCTCGACGGAGGAGCGCAGTTGCTCGAAGGCCTCGTCGTCGTCGAACGTGCCCGGGATGAACCGCATGCCCTCGGCGAGCTGCTGCCACACCTCCTCGCGGAACGGCGTCCGGCTGTGCTCGCGCACGGCTTCGTGCACCACCTCCGCGAAGTCCTGGTCGGCCCAGTCGCGCCGGGCGAATCCGACGAGCGAGAAGCCCGGCGGCAGCAGACCGCGGTTGGCCAGGTCGTACACGGCCGGCATCAGCTTCTTGCGGGACAGGTCGCCCGTGACGCCGAAGATGACCAGGCCGGAAGGGCCCGCGATACGGGGAAGTCGGCGGTCGCGCTGGTCGCGCAGGGGGTTGACCCAGCCATTGGGCCGCTGGGTCTCACCGGCCTTCTCGGCCTCGGCCTGCGTGACTTCCCGAACCGTCTCCTCAGGACGCTCCGTGCTCATTCCCCGGCACCTCCCTTGTTCTTCAGCGACGTCGCCACGGCGTCCAGCAGGTCCTGCCAGGCCGCCTCGAACTTGGCGACGCCCTCGTCCTCCAACTGCTTCACGACCTCGTCGTAGGAGATCCCGAGCCGCTCCACGGCCGAGAGGTCGGCGCGGGCCTGAGCGTAGCCATCGGTCACCGTGTCGCCGCGGATGTCGCCGCCCCTGGCGGTGGCGTCGAGGGTGGCCTCCGGCATGGTGTTGACCGTGCCCGGCGCGACCAGCTCGTCGACGTACAGCGTGTCCTTGTACGCCGGGTCCTTCACGCCGGTCGAGGCCCACAGCGGCCGCTGCCTGTTGGCCCCGGCCCGCTCGAGGGCGAGCCAGCGCTCCCCGGCGAAGACCTCCTCGTAGGCCTCGTACGCGAGCCGGGCGTTCGCCAGGGCCGCCCTGCCCTTGAGGGCGAGGGCCTCGTCCGTGCCGAGCTTCGTCAGCCGCCCGTCGATCTCGGTGTCGACACGGGAGACGAAGAAGGAGGCGACGGAGTGGATGGCGGACAGGTCCAGCCCGGCGGCCGCGGCCTTCTCCAGGCCGGCGAGGTAGGCGTCCATGACCGCGCGGTAGCGCTCCAGCGAGAAGATCAGCGTGACATTGACGCTGATGCCCCGTCCGACGACCTCGGTGATGGCCGGAAGACCGGCCTCGGTCGCCGGGATCTTGATCATGACATTGGGGCGGTCGACCAACCAGGCGAGCTGCCTGGCCTCGGCGATCGTCGCCCGGGTGCGATGGGCGAGCCTCGGGTCGACCTCGATGGAGACCCGGCCGTCGCGGCCGACCGTCGCGTCGTACACGGGCCGCAGGACGTCGGCGGCGTCGCGTACGTCGGCGGTGGTCATCATGCGGACGGCCTCCTCGACCGTCACGCCCCGCACCGCCAGGTCGGCCAGCTGCTCCTCGTAGCCTTCCCCGGAACCGATCGCCGCCTGGAAGATCGACGGGTTGGTGGTCACGCCCACCACGTGCTTGGTGCGGACGAGTTCGGCGAGGTTCCCGGAGGCGACCCGCTTGCGGGACAGGTCGTCCAGCCAGACCGAGACGCCCGCGTCGGACAGGCGCTCGAGGGGATCCGCGGCTGCGGACGGTTCAGTCACTGTGATCATCTTCTTTCTGGCGATCGGATCAACCGCGTACGGCGGACGGGCCCGTGGTCGAAGTGAGCACGGCCCGGGCCGCGGCGGCCACGTGCTCGGCGGTGAAGCCGTACTCGGCGAACAGGGTCCTGGCGTCGGCGGAGGCGCCGAAGTGCTCGAGGGAGACGATGCGTCCGTTCTCACCGACGTACCGGTACCAGGTCAGGGCGATGCCCGCCTCGACCGCCACGCGGGCCTTCACGGACGGCGGAAGGACGCGCTCGCGGTACTCGGCGGGCTGCTCCTCGAACCACTCCACGGACGGCATCGACACCACCCGGGTGCCCACGCCCTCGGACTCCAGCCGCTTCCGCGCGGCGACGGCGAGCTGCACCTCGGAGCCGGTGGCGAGAAGGATGACGTCCGCAGTCCCGGTGGAGGACTCCTGCAGGATGTAACCGCCCTTCGCCGCCTCGGGGTTCGGGGCGTAGACCGGCACGCCCTGGCGGGTGAGCGCGAGGCCGTGCGGGCCCGGGTCGGTGGAGTGCCGCCTGAGGATCTCGGCCCAGGCGATCGCGGTCTCGTTGGCGTCGGCCGGGCGGACGACGTTCAGGCCCGGGATCGCGCGCAGCGAGGCCAGGTGCTCGACGGGCTGGTGGGTGGGACCGTCCTCGCCGAGGCCGATGGAGTCGTGGGTCCACACATGGGTGACGGGGAGCCGCATGAGGGCCGACAGCCGGACGGCGTTGCGCATGTAGTCGGAGAAGACCAGGAAGGTGCCGCCGTAGATGCGGGTGTTGCCGTGCAGTGCGATGCCGTTCATCGCCGCGGCCATCGCGTGCTCGCGGATGCCGAAGTGGACCGTACGGCCGTACGGGTCCGCCTCCGGCAACGGGTTGCCCTGCGGCAGGAAGGAACTGTTCTTGTCGATGGTCGTGTTGTTCGACCCGGCCAGGTCGGCGGAGCCGCCCCACAGCTCGGGGATGACCGCACCCAGCGCCTGCAGCACCTTGCCGGAGGCGGCACGCGTGGCGACGGACGCGCCCTCCTCGAAGACCGGCAGCGCCTGCTCCCAGCCCTGCGGCAGCCGGCCGGCCACGACGCGGTCGAACAGGTTGGCGCGCTCCGGCTGCGCGGTGCGCCACTCGGCGATCCGCTTGTCCCAGTCGGCATGCGCCTCGGCGCCGCGCTCGAGGGCCCCGCGGGTGTGGGCGAGTACGTCGTCCGCGACCTCGAAGGTCTGCTCGGGGTCGAAGCCGAGGACCCGCTTGGTGGCCGCGACCTCGTCCGCGCCGAGCGCCGAGCCGTGTGCGGCCTCGGTGTTCTGTGCGTTCGGGGCGGGCCAGGCGATGATCGTGCGCATGGCGATGATCGAGGGGCGGCCGGTCTCGGCCCGCGCCGCCCTGAGCGCCGCGTACAGCGCGTGGACGTCGATGTCACCGTTCTCGGCGGGCTCGATGCGCTGGATGTGCCAGCCGTAGGCCTCGTACCGCTTCAGCACATCCTCGGAGAAGGCCGTCGCGGTGTCGCCCTCGATGGAGATGTGGTTGTCGTCGTAGAGGAAGACGAGGTTTCCGAGCTTCTGGTGGCCGGCGAGCGAGGACGCCTCGGCGGAGATGCCCTCCTCCAGATCGCCGTCGGAGACGATCGCCCAGATCGTGTGGTCGAAGGGGGAACTGCCCTCGGGGGAGTCCGGGTCGAACAGTCCTCGCTCGTAACGGGCGGCCATCGCCATGCCGACCGCGTTGGCGACGCCCTGGCCGAGCGGTCCCGTGGTGGTCTCGACGCCGGCGGTGTGACCGTACTCCGGGTGGCCCGGCGTCTTCGAGCCGGGCGTGCGGAAGGCCCTCAGATCGTCCAGCTCCAGCTCGTATCCGGCGAGGAAGAGCTGGGTGTAGAGGGTCAGCGAGGTATGACCGGGGGAGAGGACGAAGCGATCGCGGCCGGTCCACTCGGGATCGGCGGGATCGTGTCGCATCACCTTTTGAAAGATCGTGTATGCCGCGGGGGCCAGGCTCATCGCGGCGCCCGGGTGGCCGTTGCCCACCTTCTGCACGGCGTCGGCCGCCAGAACGCGGGCGGTGTCGACGGCCCGCCGGTCGAGTTCGGTCCATTCGAATCCGTCGGTGCTCGGGGCACTCATCTTCAGGAAGTCCTCACTGGATGCGGAATCACTGGCGGAACGTCGTCAAAACTAAAAGTCTGACTTTTGCTGGGGAAGGTGCCCCTGTGTCAGCCTTCGGTGAAAGTGGGACAGCGGCAGCGGGGCCGGGGTGGCGTGAGACGGACATGGCGGATATGGCGGACAGAAACGCGCAAGGCGGCGATGAGATCAGGACGTACCCCTTCCCGGTCGACCTGAGCGTCTGCGGCGTCGGCATGCAGATCGGGCCCATGGGAAGCGACCGCACTTGGCACCGGGATGCTCCGCTGGACCGCGTCCACCGCATCGACTTCCATGTGGTGATGCTCTTCACCGGCGGCCCCGTGACACACATGGTGGATTTCGCCGAGTACCGGACGACCGCCGGCGACCTGTTGTGGATCCGGCCCGGCCAGGTGCACCGCTTCTCCCGGACGAGCGAGTACCGCGGCACCGTGCTGACCATGCAGCCCGGATTTCTGCCACGCGCCACGGTGGAGGCCACGGGCCTGTACAGCTACGACCTGTCGCCGCTGCTGCACCCCGATCCGGCCCAACTCGCCGGGCTGCGGACGGCCCTGGCCCATCTGCGGAGCGAGTACGAGGACACGGACACCCTGCCCCTGAGCCTGCACACGGCGGTGTTGCGCCACACCCTGACCGCATTCCTGCTGCGGCTCGCGCATCTGGCAGCCGGCTCGGCCGAGGCGGAGCGGGGGCAGGCCGACACCACGTTCACCCGGTTCCGGGACGCCGTCGAGAAGGACTTCGCGACCAATCACAGTGTCAGCGCGTACGCCGACGCTCTCGGCTACTCGCGCCGCACCCTCGTCCGCGCCGTTCGTGCCGCCACCGGCGAGACGCCCAAGGGCTTCATCGACAAGCGTGTGATCCTGGAGGCCCGGCGGCTGCTCGCGCACACGGAACTGCCGATAGGCCGCGTCGGCGCCGCCGTCGGCTTCCCCGACCCGGCGAACTTCTCGAAGTTCTTCCAGCTTCACACCGGGCAGACACCGGTGGTGTTCCGCGCGGAACTGCGGTAGGCGGCCGCGCCGCGGCGCGCCCCCGACCGGCCACGGCGGCCTCAAGGCCCGTGCCGCGGTGCCTGTTTGCGCTCATGACGGCGACGCCAGGGGTTGACCCGTGCAGGTCGACCTCCCGGCGCCGCCGGATGTGCCCGTGGGGTCAGTGACCGAAATCGAACCAGTTCACGTTGACGAAGTCGGCGGGCTGGCCGCTGGTGAAGGTGAGGTAGACGTCATGCGTGCCGGTGACGGAGGTGATGTTCGCCGGGACCGTTCTCCAGCTCTGCCAGCCTCCCGTGTTGGCCACCGCGAAGCTGCCGATCGGTGCGTTCGTACGGCTGTCCAGGCGCACCTCGACCAGTCCGCTGACGCCGCCGGCCGCACCGCTCGCGACCCTTCCGTAGAACTGCGTGGCCGGACTCGACCCGAAGTCGACGCCCTTGTAGAGGGCCCAGTCGCCGTTCGCGAGGGAGCCGACGTCCTGGCCGCCGCCGGTGTCCGTGGTCGGCTCGGGGACCACGCCGGACTGGCTGTCGTAGGACTCGGCCTGGATCGGGCCGTAGGCGTCCCGATTGCCCGACGGCGGAGGTGTGGTACCGCTCCCACCCCCCGACGACTGGAGCACCTGCACGTAGTCGACCACCATGGGGTGGCCCGGCTCGGTGCCGCTGTCGGGGCCGCCGCCGAACGCGCCCGGGAAGCCGCCGCCCATGGCCACGTTCAGGATGATGAAGAATCCGTGACCGGTGGCGTTCGCCCAGGTCGTCGCGTCGACCTGGTTCGCCTTCACCGTATGGAAGTTGACGCCGTCGAGGTAGAAGCGGATCTCCTCGGGGCTCGTCGACCTGTCCCACTCCACCGCGTAGGTGTGGAAGCCGGCCTGGCACGTGGTGCCCGTACACGGTGTGGAGTTGCCGATGCCGGACGTCTCGTTGCAGGGGCCGCCCGGGTTGGTGCCGCAGTGCATGGTGGCCCAGTCGGTGTTGAGGCCCTGGACGTTCTCCATGACGTCCAGCTCGCCGACGCTCGGCCAGTTCTGGTAGTTGCCCCGGTAGGGCGCGCCCAGCATCCAGAACGCGGGCCAGTAGCCCTTGGCTGCGGCGCCGGTGACATCGGGCATCTGTATCCGCGCCTGGACGCGCAGCTTCCCGCCGGCCGGGGGCTGGAAGTCGGTGCGAGTGGTCTCGATGCGACCCGAGGTCCAGTTGCCGGACGCGTCACGGCGCGGGGTGATGAGGAGATTGCCGTTGCCGTCGAGCGAGACGTTGCCGGTGCTGGAGGACATTGTCTCGACCTCACCGGTGCCCCAGTTGGCGGCGCCGCCCGGATAGCTGGTGCCGGTGTCGTACTGCCAGTCGGCCGTGTTGACGGCGGAGCCGGCCGCGCCGTTGAAGTCGTCCAGGAAGACCTGGGTCCAGCCGGAGGGGGGTGTGGGTGCCGAGGCGTTCGCGGGCAGGGTGGCGGCCGTGGCGGCCGCCACGGCCAGACCCATCGTGCCGAGCACGGCGACCAGGACGCGCCGGAGTGGCCCGCGTCTCGCGGGTATGCCGGAAGTGACCTTCATGGGGAGCCTCTTCGCGTACGGAGTGGGGGTGTGCGGGGGCCCAGGAGAGCGGTGGTACTGCGCGGATGGACGTGAGAGCGCTCTCAGGCAGCGCGGCCAATGTGCTCTCTGTCACTTCCGCCGTCAAGAGGTAAAGCCGAAAAACTCCTTGCGGTGGACGGGAGTTCAGATGCCGAAGTGAGTGTGCGGACCGCCGTTCGACACCGTCTCCGCGGAGCCACCCGGCGCTCGGGCGGCCGTCGCCGTGTACTGCGTCCAGCGTCCGCTGTATGGGTTGATTCTTTGAATCGGAAGGGGCGCGGCCTGGGATTCCTTTGAAGACACGCTGAGAGACGGCCTGAACGACGGTTGTCCTGGTACCGCCGATGATGAACACAGTAGGAACGGGCGTCGCGACCTGCCCCGGACCCAACGATCGGCGGAGGTACATGTGATTCCAGCCCGCACGCGGCACACGCTGGCCATCGTCGGTGCGGGCGCGGCCGGCGCACTCACCGCGATCCAGGTGTGCGAGACGGCCGCGCGCCGCCGAGCGCCCCTCGACCTCGTCCTCATCGACCCGGCGCCGGAGGCCGGACGTGGCACCGCATACGCCACCCCCGACCCCCGGCACCGGCTCAACGTGCCTGCCGGCGGAATGAGTTGTTACCCCGACGACCCCGGTCACCTCACCCGCTGGCTGTGCCGCCATGGCGAACCCACCGTCACCGCGGACGACTTCATCACCCGCTACCGATTCGGCGCCTACCTCGCCGACACCCTCGGCCAGGCCATCGTCCGCGCCCACGGAGTGGTACGGGTGCGGCGGGTGCGGGCACGGGCGGAGAGCTGTGCGGACGCCGCCGACGGGCGGGTGGAGGTGCGGCTCGCGGACGGCGGGCGCCTGTCGGCGGACAGCGCGGTGCTCGCCACCGGGCCCGCCCCCGGCAGCGGCGCCTGGGCTCCGTCCGCGCTGCGGACGTCACCGCGGTTCGTGGCCGCGCCCTGGGTGCCGGGCGCGCTGGACGGGCCCCTTGCCGACACCGCCGATGTGCTGCTCGTCGGTACGGGGCTGACCGCCGTCGACCTGGCCCTGACCCTCGACCGTCCGGGCCGCGTGCTGCACGCCGTGTCCCGGGGCGGTCTGCTCCCGCAACCGCACGCCCTGCACCCGGCGGGGTCGATGCCCCCGCCGGAGGGGCTGACCGGGGCCTCCCTGGCCGAGCTGCGGCGGGCCGTCTACCGCCACGCAGGGCGGGCGTTGCGCCGTCACGGCGACTGGCGCCCCGCGCTGGACAGCCTGCGTCCGCACACGGCTCAGCTGTGGGGGAGTCTGACCCCCGGCGAGCGAGCCGAGTTCCTGGAGCGGGACGGTGCGCTGTGGAACACGCACCGGCATCGTATGGCGCCCGCCACGGCGGAGGCGCTGGCCCGGGTGCGGGCGTCCCGGCGGCTGCGGGTGCACTCCGGCCGCATCGCCGAGGCCCGCACCGAGCCGGACGGCACGGTGGCCGTCGTCCTCGCCGACGGCCGTACCCTCCGCGCCGGCTGGGTCATCGACTGCACCGGCCCCGGCCGTCATCTCGACGACCCCCTGTGGCATGCGCTCGTGGACGCCGGAGCCGCCGTCGCAGGCCCCCTCGGCATGGGCGTGGCGACCCGGGACGGACGGCTCCTCGACGCCCACGGCCGGGCCGCCCGGCCGCTCTTCACGCTCGGTGCCCCGCGCCGCGGCGAGCTCTGGGAGACCACCGCCGTTCCCGAGATCCGGGTGCAGGCGGCCGCGCTGGCCCGGGAGTTGCTGGCCCCGCTCACTCCGCCGGTGCGTCGCAGCCGCCGTCGCCCCGTCGACGGGCACGGCCTCGCCCTGTCCACCCACGCCGACGCGGCCGCCGCCTACCGCACCGGACTCGACCGGGTCCTCAAGGTCAGGGCCGGTGCGGAGGACGCCTTCCGGCGGGCGGTTGCGCTCGACCCCGGCTTCGCCCTGGGACACGCCGCGCTCGCGCTGCTCGGCCATGAGTGCGGCGCCGAAGTCGACGTACCCCGGGCCCTCGCGGAGGCACAGCGGTCCGCGCGTGAGCGGGCCGACGACCGCGAGCGCTCCTTCGTGGACGTCGTCACCTGCCGAGTACACGGGACCGACGCGGACGGGACCGCCCTGCTCGGCCACCTCGACGCTCATCCGGGCGACGCGCTCGCGCTGGCCGCCGCCGTGCCCACGATCGCCTTCTCGGGTGTGAGCGATCTCGACGACGCCTACGCGCTGCAGCTGGTGGAGCGCACCTCGCCCGCGTACGACGGCCACTGGTTCCACACCTCGCTGCTCGCCTTCCTGCGCCAGGGGCAGGGCCGCTTCCACGAGGCCGGCGAACTCGCCCACCGGGCCCTGGCCGCCGAGCCCGCCTCCGGGCATGCCGTGCACGCGCTCGCCCATGTCCACTACGAGTGCGGCGTCCATGAGTCGGGCCGTGACTGGCTCGACGCGTGGGTGTCGGGTCAGGGGCGCGGCGCGGTCCACCGGGCGCACTTCTCCTGGCACATCGCACTGCACGAACTGGCGTTGGACGATCCGGCCGCCGTCCGCAGGCGATGGTTCGCGCATCTGGCACCGGGACGTGTGTCCGGGGTGCGCGCGCTGGTCGACTCGGGGTCGCTGCTGTGGCGGGCGCGGCTGAGCGGCAGCTGGCCGGGCCAGGTGCCCGCCACGGACGTGCTCGATTCGGTCGCCCGGGAGGTCGTGGAACGGCCCGCGACCGCGTTCACCGCGCTGCATGCGGCCGTCGCCCTCGCCGCGGCGGGCGATACGGCCGCGCTGCGCCGGCTGCGCGACCATGCGGCGGGCGCCGACTCGGTACAGCGCGAGGTCATCGTCCCGCTGTGCGAGGCGTTCGCCGCGCTCGTCGAGGAACGCTTCCACGAGGCGGCCCGGGGGCTCGACGCCCTCCTGCCCGTGCTGCGCAAGGTCGGCGGGAGCGCCGCCCAGCGCGAGGTGGTCGAGGAGACGCTGCTGTACGCCCTGGTCGCCGACGGCCGCTGTGACGCGGCGCGCAGGCTGCTGGACTCCCGGCTGGACCGCAAACCGGCCCCCAGGGACCGGCGGATGCTGGCCGCCCTCCCGCGCTGACGGACGCCGGGCGCGGTGACACCGCTGTCGTACCGCCCGACGCCACCGTGCCCGGCCGGCCGGTCTTCCGTCGCTCACACGCTGGAGAATTCCGTGGTCCCAGAACTCCCGGATGAAGCCGCCCTGAAGACGGGGGGTGGACTCGATGGCGGCCCAGTGATCGGCGAGTGTGCCGTTGCCGTTGATCCACACCTTTGAAAATGACGAGTAGTGTTCACGGCGTGCTGGCGGAACGACGACATCGGCTCATCCCGCGGGCTCTGCGCTCCGGCGGCCCCGCGGCCGTTACCGACCCCTCCCAGCAGCCGGGCGCCCTGCGCCGAGGTCGCCTGGGAGGGCGTACCGGAAATGGACGCCAGTGCGGCGTGCGCCCCGGGGCGCCGGCCGACCCTGCGACCCGGTCCTGCCTGGAAGAGGCGGCGTCGAGGTGATCGTGGCAGGAAAGGTGCAGACGTGAAGCTGACGATTCTGGGCGGCGGCGGATTCCGGGTGCCGCTCGTCCACGGAGCGCTCCTCGGGGACCGCGCCGAGGGCCGGGTCACCCGTGTCGTGCTGCACGATCCGGACGCGGAGCGGCTGTCGGCGGTGACCCGGGTGCTGGCCGAGCAGGCGGCGGGTGTGCCCGACGCGCCCGAGGTGACCGCCACGACCGGCCTCGACGAGGCGCTGCGCGGCGCCGACTTCGTCTTCTCCGCGATCCGCGTCGGCGGTCTGGAGGGGCGCGCGAACGACGAGCGGGTGGCGCTCGAGGAGGGCGTCCTCGGCCAGGAGACCGTCGGGGCGGGCGGCATCGCCTACGGCCTGCGGACCGTGCCCGTCGCCGTCGAGATCGCGCGGCGGGTGGCCCGGCTGGCTCCGGACGCCTGGGTCATCAACTTCACCAACCCGGCGGGTCTCGTCACCGAGGCCATGTCCCGTCACCTCGGCGACCGCGTCATCGGCATCTGCGACTCCCCGGTCGGCCTCGGCCGCCGTATCGCCCGCGTGCTCGGCGTCGCGGACCCGCGCGAGGCCTTCATCGACTACGTGGGACTCAACCACCTGGGCTGGGTGCGCGGCCTGCGCGTCGGGGGCCGTGACGAACTGCCGCGGCTGCTCGCCGACCCCGACCTGCTCGGCTCGTTCGAGGAGGGCAAGCTGTTCGGCGTCGACTGGCTCCGGTCGCTTGGGGCGATCCCGAACGAGTATCTGCACTACTACTACTTCAACCGCGAAGCCGTCCGCGCCTACCGCGAGGCCGGGAAGACCCGCGGCGCCTTCCTGCGCGACCAGCAGTCACGGTTCTACGAGGAGGTCAGGCGCCCGGACGTCGCGGCCCTGGAGGTCTGGAACCGCACGCGGGCCGAGCGGGAGGCCACGTACATGGCCGAGAACCGGGAGACGGCGGGCGCCGGAGAACGCGACGCCGACGACCTCTCCGGGGGGTACGAGAAGGTGGCCCTCGCCCTGATGCGGGCCATCGCCCGTGACGAGCGCACGACGCTGATCCTCAACGTCCGCAACCGCACCACGCTCTCGGTTCTCGACGCCGAGGCGGTCATCGAGGTGCCCTGTCTGGTCGACGCCAACGGCGCGCACCCGTTCGCCGCCGACCCGCTCCCGGATCACGCGACCGGCCTGGTGTGTGCGGTCAAGGCGGTCGAGCGCGAGGTGCTGTCCGCGGCCGAGTCCGGCTCCCGTGCGACCGCGGTGAAGGCCTTCGCGCTGCACCCGCTCGTCGACTCCGTGAACGTGGCCCGCAGGCTGGTCGGCGCCTACACCTCGGTCCACCCCGGCCTGGCCTATCTCGAGTAAGCGCCTGGCGGGGGTTTCGCGGGGGCCGCTGCCGACGCCGTGGGCCGGGCCGTTTCCCAGGGTGTCGGGGGTGCCCGGCTCCTCGGGCACCCCCACACTCACGCTCAGCCGGTGAACCCGGCCGTGATGGACGTGAACTGCCAGTTGTTCTGGCTGATGCCGGAGCAGTTGCTCACCACGCCGCCGCCCGCGCACGGCCGGTCGCGGTTGACCGCCCAGAAGGCCAGGCGGGCGATGTGGTGCGAGTTGGCCCAGTCGCGGATCTGGGTCCAGATCGCCGGGGTGGTGTTCTCCTGCTGGTCGGACAGGCCGTTCATGCCGGAGATGCCGATGTGGGAGTAGGCCGTCGCGTCGTCCCAGCCGAACGTGGACTTCAGCTTGGCCTTCAGGCCCTCGGCGGCGTTCACGGTGTTGCCGTACATGTCGGAGCCGCCGCCGAAGTCGAACGGCATGATGGTGAAGACGTCGATGCCCGCGTTCAGCGACTGCGCCTGCTCGATCAGGCGGTTGCCGTAGTACGTGGGGCCGGTCGTCGAGGTGCCGAAGGTGACGATGGTCCGCAGCCCCGGGTTGTTCGCCTTGACGGTCCTCAGCGCGGTAAGGATCTTGGCCTGCACGGCCTCGTTCTCGAACTCGTCCGTGTTCTCGATGTCCATGTCTACGGCCTTGAGGCCGTAGGCGTCGATCACCTTCTGCAGGGCCCCGGCGAGCGCGCTCGCCGAGGAGCAGTTGGCGCCGAGCTTGCTGCCCTGCCAGCCGCCGAACGACGGGACGACGTCACCGCCCGCGGAGCGGATCTGGTTGATGACGGTCTGGTCGGTGCCGCCGGTAAGCGGCCGGTTGCCGTCCCAGGCGGGTGTGCAGCCACCGGAGTCCAGCATGAACGCCATCGTGTACGCCTTGATGCCGGTGGAGCTCATCACCGAGGTCGCGCTCGGCGGGTCGCCCCAGCCGAGGTAGAGGTAGGGCGCGGCCTGTTTGAAGCCGGAGCCGCCGCCGCTGCCCGCGTCGGTCGTGACGGTGACCGCGTTGGAGGCCGCCGAAACGTTGCCGGCCGCATCGCGCGCCTTGACGGTGAAGGTGTAGCTCGTGCTCGGCGCGAGCCCGCCGACCGTCGCGGATGTGCCGGAGACGCTGAGCACCTGGTTGGAGCCGCTGTAGATGTCGTACGCCGTCACTCCGACGTTGTCCGTCGCGGCCGACCACGACAGCGAGACGCTCGAGGAGGTCTTGCCGGTGGAGGCCAGGTTCGCCGGTGCGGTCGGCGGCTGGGTGTCCGAGCCGCCACCGCCGCCCGGCCCGTCGAGGCTGATGTCGTCCGCGTAGTAGGTGCCCTGCGCATACCAGCCGTGGACATAGATCGTGGCGCTGGTCTGCGAGGCACCGGTCGTGAAGGACACCGACAGCCGGCTGTACGCCGACGGGGATGTCGTCCAGGTGGAGGCGCCGCCGCTCACGCCGAGGTACACGTAGCTGCCGCGGACCCAGCCGCTGAGGGTGTACGCGGTGTTGGGCTGGACCGGGACGGTCTGGCTGCACTGCGCGTCGTCGCTCGAACTGGGCGCCGCCGCAAGGGCCTTGGAGCCTCCGTGGACGGGGCTGGAGACGACCGAGCCCAGATTGCCGGTGCAGGACCAGGGTGAGAGGCTGCCCGACTCCAAGCCCGGATTGGACAGGATGTTGGCCGCGTGGGCGGTCCCGGGGAGGGCTACCGCCCCGGCCAGGGCGAGAGCGCCGGAGCCGACGAGTGCGAAGAAGGCACGTCTGGAACGTCTGAGGAGTGTGCGCACGCGATCTCCCTGATGGGGATGGGGGGTTCGGGAGTGCTGGGGAGTGCAGAAGGGTGCGCAACCCAAGTTGGTATGGACCAATCGGGCTGTCAAGGTGTCACACCACAATTGGTCCAGACCGCGTCCCTTCCCGGGCGCGGGCCGTGGCAGGGTGCGGATCTGGCGCGTGGGCGCGGCAGGACACGAACAACCCGCTCTCGGCGGACGTCCTACAGGGGCAGGACCTCCGCCGCTCCCACCCCGACGGAGCCGACCGGAACCGCGGACAACACCGACGCCTGATCCGCCTCGTCAACCCTTTGCTGCGGCAGCGAAACGGAGCGAACGGGCCGCGGCCCCGACACCACCGTGTAATCCGTCCCCAGGAACGGCGGGGCAACCTCGCCCGGATCCTCGCCGAGAGCCAACCGCAGCGCCGCCCACGGCGCGTTGATCCCGCAGAGCGACAGCTGGTGCAGCCCGCCCGCCGGGCGGGTGTTGACGTCCAGGAGCACCGGCTCTTCGCCGTACATGCGGAACTGGATGTTGGAGAGGTGGTGCAGACCGAAGCCCTCCGCGAGCCGCCTGGCCGGCTCCAGCCACTGTTCGTGCAGCGTGAAGCCCCGGCGGCGGCCGTTCTTCGTGCGGCCCACCGCCATACGGATCCGGTTGTCGGGACCGGTCAGACAGTCGACCGACACCTCGGGCTCCTCCAGCCGCGGCATCACCAGCCAGTCGACCGGCTCGCCGGCCTCGCGCACCGCCTGGACGACCAGATCCAGCGGCACGTAAGGGCCCGGGAAACCGTTCAGATGTACGAGTGAGAACGGGGCACGCGTGATGACCCGGAAGCCGACGCCGCCCGCACCCGCAGCCGGCTTGAAGCACGCCTTGTGCCCGTCGGCCTCCAACTCCTCGACGGCGCTGGTGAGTTCGTCCTCGGTCGTGACCCGCCGCCACGGCGGCACCGGGACCCCGATCGACTGTGCGGCCTGGTATGCCGTCGCCTTGTCCCGGAAGAGCGCCGCCGCCTCGGCGGACGGCGCCAGCAGTGCCGTACCGGCAGCCTCGAACTCGGCGCGGTGCGCGACGATCGCCTCCTGGTGCTCGCGGGGCACGAACACATCGATGCCCCGGCGCGCGCACTGGTCCAGGGCGTATTCGACGTACGCGGCCGGGGACAGGCCCTCCGGCTCCAGTTCGGCGGTGTCCGCCGCGGCCAGCACGGGCGAGTCGGGGTCGCCGTGCGTGGCATGGATCTCGACGGCCCGGTCGCTGGGATTTCTCCGCAGCTGATCCATGAAGAACACGTTCTCCGCGTACGTGCGGTTGAGCCAGACGCGTACGCGAGAGACCATTCAGGCCGCCTTTCACGGTGTGCGGGCAGGGCGGAGCGGGCCGTGCCCGGCCAGGGGAGGGGGAGGTACACCAGACCGCCGTACGTGGACGACCGTCCGTGGCGGATGTGTTGGGGCGATCATAGGCCCTCCGTGGTGCTTCCACTGCTACGCGCGTGTAACGGATTCCCCCGGCCCGTGTGCACCCGCCACAGGTGGAGTCCGAGGTGATCGCGCCGCGGTTTCGGCTGCCTTCCGAGGTACCCGTGCCCCTGCCGCGGGTCGCTCTTGTCCGTCGGCCGTCCGATGTGTTCTTGTGGTCCCATCCGGTTCATGAAAGGGGCGAGTGTGGAGTCGACGGACGGCCGTGGACGACTGCTCGCCATCAGCGACCTCCACATCGGATACCCGGAGAACCGCGCCCTCGTCGAGCGCATGCGCCCCACGTCGGACGAGGACTGGCTGCTGGTCGCCGGTGACGTGGCCGAGACGGTCGCCGACATCCGCTGGGCCCTTGAACTGCTCGCCCGACGCTTCCGCAAGGTCATCTGGGCCCCCGGCAACCATGAGCTGTGGACCCACCAGAAGGACACCGTCACCCTTCGCGGTGTCGAGCGGTACGAGCACCTGGTCGCCCTGTGCCGGGAGCTGGGCGTGACCACGCCCGAGGACCCCTACCCGCTCTGGCAGGGGCCGGGCGGCCCGGTGGTCGTCGCGCCGCTGTTCCTGCTCTACGACTACTCGTTCCTGCCGGAGGGCTGTACGACCAAGGAGCAGGGGCTGGAGTACGCGCGCGGCACCGGGATCGTGTGCACCGACGAGTTCCTGCTGCACTCCGACCCCTATCCGAGCCGCGAGGCGTGGTGCCGGGCCCGGGTCGCCGAGACCGAGCGCAGACTGCAGGAGATCCCAGGCGATCTCTCCACGGTGCTGGTGAACCACTATCCGCTCGACCGGCACCCCACGGCCGTCCTGCGCTACCCCGAGTTCGCGATGTGGTGCGGCACCACGATGACCGCCGACTGGCACCGCCGCTTCCGGGTCGCGTGCATGGTCTACGGTCATCTGCACATTCCGCGGACCACTCACCACGAGGGCGTCCGCTTCGAAGAGGTGTCGGTGGGCTACCCCCGGGAATGGCGCCCGCGCGCCGAGCCGCCGGGGAGGCTGCGCCGCATTCTGCCGATGGAGGTCCAAGCAGGTGATCGAGGAGCTGCTCCCGGGGTCGGTCGCGGTCGTGGAGGCGCACGGCGGTGACGCCCTCGGCGACGGCGACCCCCTCTACCCCGAGGAAGAGGCGGTCATAGCGCAGGCCGTCGAGAAGCGGCGCAGGGAATTCACGGCCGTACGGGCCTGCGCGCGGCAGGCCATGGAGAAGCTCGGTGTGCCGCCGGGGCCCGTCCTGCCCGGCGAGCGCGGCGCACCGCGCTGGCCGGACGGGCTGATCGGCAGCATGACGCACTGCGCGGGTTACTGCGCCGCGGCGCTGGTCCGCTCCGGAGAACTCGTCTCGCTCGGCATCGACGCGGAACCCCACGACCAACTGCCCGAGGGCGTCCTGGAGGCGGTCGCCCTGCCCACCGAGCAGACGCGGCTGCGAGGCCTCGCCCACAGCCATCCCTCCGTCCACTGGGACCGGCTGCTGTTCAGCGCCAAGGAGTCCGTCTACAAGGCGTGGTTCCCCCTGACCGGGAAGTGGCTGGACTTCCTCGAGGCGGACATAGAGATCGCCCCGGGCGCCCCCACGGATGTCGCCGGCGGCTTCCGGGCGCAACTCCTCGTGCCCGGCCCGCTGGTGCAGGGCCGTCGCATCGAGGCGTTCGACGGCCGCTGGATCGTGCAGCGGGGGCTGGCCGCGACGGCCGTCGTCGTACCCCGCCCCTGAAGGGTTCCCGCCAGGCGGGGCCCGGCGCATTCCCGCCGTGCGCACGCCGCCTGGCCCATTCCCGCCGTGCGCCGCACGACGCCTGGTGCGTTCACCTCGCCGCGTTGCCGGATCACCCGCCTACGCCCCGTACGCGGGAGGTTCTCCGCCGTGCCATGCGCCCAGCCCACCGCTGGGAGATGCCCCTGCACCGGACGCGGCGCGCCACGCCGAGGAGAGTCGTCGGACACCCACTAGGGGCACCACTGTCCGCACAGCCGGAAGAACTCCTCCTCGGTGCCCGCCAGTCCCGCATCCGCCAGGGCCCGGTCGGCCTCGGCCAGGGCAGCGGTCGGGACCACGGGTGGTCGTTGCGCGTCCGGCGGGCCGTCGAAGGCTGCTCGTACGGTGTGGAGGAGGCGCAGATAGGCCTGGACGGCGGCGCGTTGATGGTCGGTCAGTACGGCGGTCGGCATCTGTTGGCCCTTCCCGGGTCGGCCGTGCGACGGGTGTCGCGCGGTGGCATGTGCTTGGCATGCGCCCCGCGGTCCGCGGACTGTCGTCCGCCCGCACCGGTGGCGCACCTCCAGCTTGCCGTCCGCCACTGACAATCCGGCTCGGGTGCCCGCGGGTTCGCCCGCTCAGCGGAAGCGAAAGGCATCGGGGACTCGTCGGTGACCTGGGCCGAGGTGCTCCCCGGCCTCGCCCGCAGGACCCACATCCGCCGGCGCCGGGCGAGTGAGCCGGGAGGACGGCCCGGAGCTTCGGGCCGTCCTCCTCTTTCGGGTGCACCTGGGTTTCTCCACCGTCCGTCTGCCCGGCCTACGCCCCCAAGTGGGCCTACCCTTCCGCCTGATGAGGCCGCGGGACAACGATCCGGGCCTGGGGCCGCGGAGTTGCCGACCCTCCTGGGCGCCCTTCCGGACGCCCTCCCGCAGCGTGTCCATCCGCACCCCTGCGGGCCGCGGACGACTGGCGCGGGCCGTCGTGGACCGTGCTCGACCGCTGCTGTCCTACCGAGGGCATGCCCACGATGCTGATCCTGGGCGACCGCAACGCAGTGGCGACGCTCATCCGTGCGACGACCCCAGTCCCGCCGGCCAGGTCGGCCCCGAGAGTCCTGTGGGCGTCATCGCACGGCTCCTCGCCCTCCAGGCGTGCGTCGGGGCCTCCCTCTCCTTGCCCGTCGGGGCGAGAGGACCGCTCGTGCCGTGTCGTCAGGACGTGCCGGAGCGCGCGGCATTGCCGGTCGGGGAAGCCCCGGCCGTGCGTCCCCGGGCCCCCGGGACCTCCCCTCCCTGCGTCGTGCCGGTGACCGCCTCCCACTCCGCTCCGGTCAGGGGCGGAGCCGTGAGGAGCGGTCGGCGTGGGCCGCGAAGCACCGCGATCGCCACGGCCGGTCGCAGCAGTTCGCTGACGGGCTTCGACAGGGTGACCACGTCGAAGAACGCCCGGGCCACCAGCGGGCGCCCGGTCGCCGTGAGCATCAGCCGGTTGACGTAGGCACCGAGGAGGCGGTTCGCTGGGCCCGGGGCCTTGCCGATCGCGAACGGGTAGTGGATGTCGGTGCTGGTCGCCAACTCCCAGGCCGTCGCCACCGGACGAGCCACCGCCCGCTGCGCCCGCCGCGCGAGCCCCGGCGCCGTCAGCCCGTGCTCTGCCACCAGTTCGCCCAGCGCCAGCGCGCCCTGCGCGGCCACCGAGATTCCGTGCCCGTAGACCGGGTTGTACGTGGCCACCGAGTCACCGAGCGCCATGAACCCTTCGGGCCAGCCCTTCACCTTCTCGTAGAACCGGCGGCGATTGACCGTGCTGCGGGTGACGACCGGGTCGGACAGCGGCTCCGCGTGAGCGATCAGCTCGCCCACCACGGAATGCCGGACGCTCTCGCGTGCGAAGGTCTCGAACTCCGCGGCGGAAGCGGGCGGTTCGCCGCCCCGGGTGCCGGAGAGCGTCACCAGCCACCGTCCGCCCTCGATGGGCTCGATGGTCGTGGTCCGTCCCGGAACCGGCACCGTCGCGTCCGACTGCACGTTCACCAGAGGGAACTCCTCCGTGTCCGGAGGCGCCCGGAAGATTCGGCTCGAGTAGACGAGTCCGGAATCCACCTCCTCCAGCGGCGCCGCGGGCACACCGATCGCCTCAAGCCAGACCGATGCGCAGGAACCGCGCCCGGCCGCGTCGACGACCAGGTCGGCAGGCAGCGCCCGCTCCTCGCCGTCGGGCGTGCGCACGCGTACGCCCGTCACCCGAGCCGCGCCGCCCTCCAGGGAGAGCAGTTCGGTGCGCTGCAGCACGGTTACGCGCTCGTGCTTGGTGACCCGCTCGCGCACCACCCAGTCGAGCAGGTCACGACTGCACGCGATCATGAACTGCATCTCGGGCCAGCGCCGGAACCAGCCCCGCGGCTGCATCGACACGAGTCCCGTCGGCAGCGGGATCCGCCGGGCGCCCGCCGCCAGCCACGCGTCGGTCACCCCCGGCAGCAGCTCCTCCATGGCGCGGGCGCCCCCGGACCAGATCACATGCACGTGCCGGGCCTGTGGGAGTCCCTTCCGCGGCTCGGGTCCGTCGGGCAGCACGTCCCGCTCGACGACGGTGACGTCGGCGTACGTGCTCAGCGCCGCGGCGGCCAGCATGCCGGCCATGCCACCGCCGATGACGACGGCTCTACGGGGTGCTGCACCCGGGGAGGTGCTAGCGGGTTCGCTCATGGAAGTCGCTTCCTGGCCTGGTCCCGGCCGACTCCCGGGCGGCCGCGACGACGGGTGAGTGACGCAGGGCGATCGACATCCGTACGAGGTCCCGGGGACCCTCGGGGGACGCGGCGGGTGCATCGTCGGCCGCCGCCGAACTGATCACCCTGCCTTCCGGATCGGCGGCCCTCGCCCGTACGGCCACCGCCACCATCGCCGCGTCGGCCTCGGCCCCTGCCCGTGCGGGGGAGGATCCCGCCGCCACGGCGGCGGCGTAGGCGCGGGAGCGCACCGCTGGGTCGAAGTAGGGGTACAGGCTGAGCATGCCGTCGTGGATGTCGGACTCGCGCTGTGTCACCTGCAGTTCGACCGGTGACCACCAGGAGATCCGCACCCCGCGGTCCGCAACACAGGACACGGGCCGCAGCTCGTGCCACAGCGGCCCGAGCCGGCGGTAGGTCGACCACGAGGTCCAGCTGTCCCCGACGCGCCGGCAGGCCAGCGGGAGGCAGAAGCCGACCGCGCTGACCTGTGCTCCGACGGAGGCCAGTACGGGTGCCGCGTCGCTGCTCAGATAGTCCAGGTCATGGCCGTTCCAGCGCGCGATGACGGCGGTGAACTTGGTTGTCAGATAAGCGAGGTTGAACAGATAGCCGATCACGATGATCAGTAGTCCGGCCCGGAGCCAGCCGCGCACCTGGAGGGCCCAGCGGCCGCACATGAAGTTCATCGCGACGCCGGCGACGGTAAGGGCCGCGAGGTACAGCACGATCATCTCGCGCATGTACGGGGTGCGGGCGTAGTACGTGTCGAAGTCGACCAGTCGCTCCACCGGAGCGTGGCCGAGCGTGAACAGCATGATCAGGGCGGCCACCACCACGCCGTACCCGGCGATGATCCGCCGGGTGGTGCGGCGGGTCTCCTCTGGCGGGCCGCCGCGCCAGTTGACCACGAGCACCAGACACGACGCGCTGAAGGCGCTCAGCAGGCAGTACACCAGCGGGGCCGAGACGTTGCCGATGCCCGTGATGTCGTTGACCTCGGCGATCGTCGGGGGCGCGGCGAAGAAGAACACCAGCCCGGCCAGTGAGAGCAGCGCGCACACCGACCGCAGCAGCGGGTCGCGCCAGGAACGGCTCAGCGCGGGCGCTTTGACCGTGAGCGCCAACCCCATCGCGGCAGCCGGAATGTAGTAGCTGGATCCATCCATGGTGTCGGCGTCTTCGCCCCTCAGCCCTGCGGCCCGCGGTACCCGAGCGAGGCCTCGATGCGCCCTGCCAGGTCGTCCCGCTTGACCGGCCCGCGCAGCGACGAACCGGCCAGCCACGTACGGCACTTGCTGGCCAGCAGCAGGCCGAAGCTCTCGGCCTCCTTCTCGTCGGCGAGGTCGAAGTGCGTACGGGCGGCGACCTTGTGGACGGTCGCCTGCAGATCGGTGGTGTCGCTCAGCAGACGGGCCGCGACCGCTGCGCCCTCCACATGGTGACCGTGGTGCCCGGCGTTCATGTGCCACAGTTCGTGGCCGAGAATCACCAGCTGGTGGTCGGGGGCGGTGCGTTCCTCGACGACGACGAGGTCCTGGTCGGCCATGTCGAGCCAGAGTCCGCTCGCCGTGCCGGGCGGGAAGGCGGCCGTACGGAACTGGACGGGGCGGCCGCGCCGCCTGCTCATGCAGTCGCACAGCGCGGCGTACAGATCACTCGGCTGTGCCGGCGCCTGAAGCGAGAGCTCCGCGACCAACTCGCCGCACAGACGGCGCATTTCCCTTCCCATGCCCATGTTTCTCCCCCGGATCAGGACTCGGGCCGCTTGACGCTCTCCAGGAGCATGTCCAGCCACTCCGCGACCTTGTCGCGGTGCTGGTCGGTGGGCAGCTGGGCCGCCCGCCAGGCGATACCGCGCACGCCGTGGTCCTGCAGCAGACGCTCCAGCGGGTCGACGGCGGCCTCGGCCGCCTCCCGCTCACGGTCGGCGAGCTGTTGGAGGAGCTCCTGCTCGGAGCGCTGGAGGGCGTTCGCGAGTGCCTCGGGGTCCTCGGCCGAGAAGAATCCGGCATGCACCCTGAAGAAGCGCTGAATGGCGTCGCAGTGCTCCATCGTGGGGCGGCGGTCGCCGTTGATGAGGGCACCCGCCTGCTGGCGCGACATGCCCGCGCCGTCGGCGATCTCCTGCTGCGTGTACCGGCGCCCGTTGGGTTTCAGCCGGGTGCGCCGCAGCAGGTCGAGTCGCTGCAGGAAGCGCGCCTGAAGATCCGGCTCCCCGGCGGGCACCCCGCTCAGCAGGGCTTTGACCACCGGCTCCGGGACACCGGATGCGACCGACAGGCGCGGGACGTCGAAGATCTCCTCGTGCGGCACGCCCAGCCGGTCGGCAAGGGCGGTGACACGGGCCACGACGGCCGGCAGCAGACCCGTCGCCGTGGCGCGCGGAACCTCGAAGCCATCCGTCACCGACAGGTCTCCTACGTCTCTCTCGGATCGTTCTCACAGATCGTTCTCATGGTCGTCCGGAACCATCCGGAGATTAGCTGTTCTCTCGAACGCACATCCAGGTCTCGCCACAACTGTGGCGAGATTCGGCCGTCAACCGGCGGTAAATGCCACGATAGTTGACACCGCTCGATCGGGGCAGCAGGATCGGGGCGCCGCGTGAAGGCCGCAAGGGCAAGAGGGGTGACCTCCCGATGGCGTTTCAGGCAGGAGGGCAGCGGTCGCAGCCGCGGCCCGTCCCCAAAAGTCCGGAAGCACGGGCGTATTTACAGGACTACGCAACGCTCCTCGAAGGCGTCCCCTTCCCGTCCGTGGTCTTCGACCACCGCTGGGACGTCGTCCTGACCAACACCGCGTTCGACGCGCTGTTCCACGGAGTCGGACCGCATCCGACGGCCATGCCGGGGGACAACTTCCTGCGGTTCGTCCTCTTCCACCCCGACGCGGGCCTCGTCCTCGGCGAGCACGAGTCGAGCTGGTGCCTGCCGATGCTGGCGCACTTCGCCGCGGCGGTGGAGCGGCACGGCCACGACCACGGACTGCAGTCCATCCGCCGGGACATCGCCCAGGACCCCATCATGGAGGCCGCTTACCGGCAGGGCCTGCCGCACTGGATCCGCGCGGTCGGGCCGCACGCCATGGAGCACGACGGGGCGGTGCGCCCCCTGCTGCACCCGGACCCGCGCTGGGGCAGCGACTGCCGTGTGGTGGGGGAGACCCCCAAGACCCTGCAGGACATGGGTTATTCGCGGCTCACGCTGGTGCTGCGCGAGGCACGGCGCCCGGTGCACGGCCGACGCGCCGGGCGCCGCCCCCGGCGCACGGCGAGCCACCTGAGCGTGGTGCCCGCTCCACAGGACTGAACCGCCCGGGCCCCGGCTCCGTCGGTGTTCAGGTCACCGACGGCGCCGGGGCTCGTCGCCGTCCGCGTGCCACCGGCTGTCGACCGGGTCGCCGCGGGTCCGTGGCGTCGTCCGGGGTGCGGCGACCGGGCTCAGCCACCGACGGCCGGCACGAGTACAAGGGGGACGCCGTCGCACGGAATCAGCCGCAGGCCGCGCCAGGTGTCCGCCCGCGCCCCCTCCAGGACGGCCGCGAAGTCCGGCCCCCTTGTCGCCAGATGCACGGGCGCCGACAGCGTGAGGCTGTACTCGTCGGAGCAGAGGTAGTCCACGTACGGGCCGGCCACCGCCCTTGTCCACGCCCGGTTCCTCGACAACGACAACCTCGTCGTCGGGGACGATCGCATCCTCGACACCACGGCCGACGGTCTCGACCGGGTCGGCGTACTCGACGGTGCGTCCGGCCGGGTACCGGCTCACGTGTCCGCACGGTCGGCCCGCAGTGGCGGCAGACGTGTCTCGTAGAGCCACGCGTGGAGCAGCGGTGCGGCCGTGTGCGGCGCGTAGCGCTCGGCGTGGCCGATGAAGGCGGCGGTGTTGGCACTGGCACCGCGGTGAGCGTGGTGCCAGGCGCGCATCATCGGGAAGAAGCGGTCGTCGCCGACGGTGAGACGCAGCGCGTGGAGCGCGCACGCGCCGCGGGTGTAGACGCGGTCGTCGAAGATACGGTGCTCACCGGGGTCGGCGATCCGCAGGTCCTTCGAGCCGTCTCCGAGTTCACGCCACTCCTCCCTGGCAATCATGTCGGCCGAGTCCTCGCCGATGTGCTCCGACCACAGCCACTCGCAGTAGGTGGCGAAGCCCTCGTTGAGCCAGATGTCCCGCCAGTCCCGCAGACTCACGCTGTTGCCGAACCACTGGTGGGCGAGTTCATGGGCGACGAGCGTCTCCCAACCACGCGTGCCGTCGATGTGATTGCTGCCGAAGACGGACAGGGTCTGGTTCTCGACGGGCTCGTCCAGCTCCGCGTCCACGACCACCGCCCCGTAGGACTCGAAGGGGTACGGGCCGAACCACCCGGTGAACGCGCTGAGCATCTGCGGCTGGCGGGCCAGGTCGTGACGGGCCTCCTCCGACAGCCGCATGGGGTAGGCGTTGCGCCCGGTGACGATCCGGCCGGTCGCGCTGTCCCGGGCCCTCCACAGCTCGTGGCCGAAGCGGCCGGTGTACACCGCGGCGAGGTAGGGAGCCATGGGTCCGGGGTGGTGGTACGTCCAGCACTCGGTGGATCCGTCGCACCGCCGCTCGCGCAGGGTTCCGTTGGCGAGCGCGTGGTGGCCGTGCGGCACCGTCACCCGGAAGGTGAACTCGGCCTTGTCGTCCGGGCGGTCGTTGCACGGGAACCAGGACGGCGCGCCGAGCGGCTGCGCCGCCACCAGCGTTCCGTCGTGCGCGTCGCCGGTGCGGTCCCAGCCGATGGATCCGAACGGCGTCCGTACGGGGCCGGGCCGGCCGCCGTAGCCGATCTCCACGGTGAACGGCATGCCCACCGGGAGCAGGCGCGGCGTCGACAGGATCAGCTTGTGGTGCCGCTGCCTGACGCGGACCCCGACCCCGTCGACACGGGCAGCGTGCACCGTCAGCCGGGCGAGGTCGAGTTCCACCCGTCGCAGCGGCTGGTCGGCCACCGCACGGATGCGCGCCCGGCCGTCGAGCACGCCGCTCGACGGGACGTAGGCCAGGCGCAGGTCGTAGGAGACGGTGTGGTGACCGTACGAACCATGGGTCGCGAAGTAGCGCTCGGGGGACTTGAGAAGGCGGTCCGCGGCGGCCGCCGCGAGCGGGACGAGAGCCGCGCCGCGGATCAGTGCACGTCGGCTGCACCGCGTCATGCCGCTTCACCTCCGGCGAGCGCGGCGGTGACGCCGGTGGCGGGCGCGCCCGCGATTGGGTTGCCGACCCACCGGGTGCCGTCGGGCACGGTCTCGCCCCGCATCACGAGCGACGACGCGCCGATCGACGTGCCGGCCCCGACCGAGGTGCCGGGCAGGGCGATGCTGTGCGGTCCGAGTGACGCTCCCGCGGCCAGACGCACGGTGTCCATCCGCATGATGCGGTCGTGGAAGAGGTGCGTCTGGAGTACGCAGCCGCGGTTGACGCTGACCCCGTCGCCGAGGCTGATCAGATCCGTCTCCGGCAGCCAGTAGCTCTCGCACCACACTCCGCGCCCGATGCGCGCGCCGAGGCTCCGCAGCCACCAGTTGAGCGCGGGCGTCCCGAGGAAGGCCCCCGCTCCCCACGGCACGGCCAAGGATTCCACGAACGTGTCGAACAGCTCGTTGCGCCATACGAACGAGGACCACAGCGGGCGTTCGCCCGGCTGGAACCGGCCCACGAGCAGCCATTTGGCGCCGGTGGCCGTCAGACAGGCCGCCACGCCCGCCGCCAGCAGCAGCGGAGCGCCGACGAGTGCCGCCAGCGGCAGACCGCCTCGGTCCAGGGCTTCCTGCTCGCCGAGGAACACGCCCTCGGCGAGCAGCATGCCCAGCGTCACCGGCAGCAGACGGCACACCTCGACGGCTGCCCGTGCGCCCACCAGCCGCCGGGGCGGGGCGAACGTCCGCGCCGGGTCGGTGTTCCCGGGCACCCGGGGCAGGGGCATCGCGGGCCGCCCGATCCACGACATGCCCGGCCTGCCCTGGGACGGCGCGTCGGACAGCACACCCACCAGGCCACGGTCGGCGACGTCGCGGCCGGGGCCGACGATGCCGGAGTTGCCGACGAACGCGCGCTTGCCGATCCGCACCCGCCCGAGCCTCATCCAGCCGCCCCGCAGCTCGAACGGCGCGACAAGGGTGTCGTCGGCGAGGAACGCCCCGTCCTCCACGTGCAGCAGGGACGGCAGGGGCAGCACCGTCGAGATCTCGGCGCCGCGGCCGACGCGTGCGCCGAGCAGACGCAGCCAGTGCGGCGTGGCCAGACTGGCGTACAGCGGGAACAGGCTGCCACGGGCGCCGTCGAGCAGCCGGGTCACCAGCCAGGCCCGCCAGGCCACTCCGCCGTCCGCGCGGTGCACACCCGGCTTGAGGGACCGGCTCAGCAGCCGTACGGCGAGTGCGACGACCAGCATCCAGCACACCGTCGTCATGACCGCGAACAGCGGTGCGGCGGCCAGCAGGTGCGGCGCCGCGGCCGACAGCGTCGGCATGTGGCGCACCAGCAGGTAGGTGGCGAACAGAGCGGGCGCGGACGCCAGCAGCGGCAGCAGCGGCAGTACGCCGAGAGAGAGCGCGTAGGCGATGTGCCAGCGGCGTCGGCGTACGCTCGGGCGCGCCGGCCAGCCGCCGTCCGCGCACTGTTCGGCCGGCTCGACCGGCCGGGCGGGGGACCCGGTCCAGCTCTGGCCGTCCGGGATCCGGCCGTCCAGGCAGCTCCCACCCGTTAGCTCCGCTCCCCGGCCCACGACGGCGCCCGGCATCAGCATGGCGCGGTGGCCCACACGCGCGTCGGCGCCGACCGTGACGCTTCCCACGTGCAGTGTGTCGCCGTCGAGCCACCACCCCGAGATGTCCGCCTCGGGCTCGATGCTGCATCCGTCTCCCAGTTCGGCCAGACCCGTCACCGGAGGCATGGCGTGCAGCCGCACCTCACGCCCGGTGGTGCAGCCCAGCACCCGGGCATGAAGGGCGGCCCATGGCGTGCCGAGCAGGGCCGGAACTCCGAAGGCCGTCACGGCCCGTTCGGCGCTCCACAGCCGCAGATGGGCGCTGCCGCCCCGCGGATGGGCGCCAGGGGCGATGGAACCGGCCAGCGCGCGGGCCAGACCCGCCCCGATCGCGCAGCGGAACGGCGCGCTGAACAGCACCACCCAGCCCACCACCACCAGCCACCACGGGGTGTGCGGCGTCCAGGCGTGAGGCGCGGCCCAGCCGAGGACGTTGTCCGCCACCGACAGGCCGACCAGGCCGCGCAGGCCCGCGACCCCGTAGGCGGCCAGCTGGACGAGGAACTGGACGACAGCGGCCCGCCTCGGCACCGGCCGTGCCGGGCGGACCTCCTCCGCGGTGCCGGCCAGGGAGTCGAGATGCGCGGCCATGCGGTGCAGCACGGAGTGGCGGTAGAGGTCCGCGACGGACAGACCGGGATAGTGCTCCCTGAGCACGGACGCCATACGGGCGGCCGTCAGGCTGGTGCCGCCGAGCGCCACGAAGTCGCTGTCCGGGCCGGGACGGCGGCCCAGCAGCTGCTCCCACACGTCCGCCAGCCGCGCGGCCGTCCCGTGCAACGGGTGTGCCGGGCCGTCCGGGCGCCCCTCGTCGTCGGCGAGTGGCACCGGCCAGGGCAGTGCCTTGCGGTCTACCTTGCCGGAGGCACGGGTGGGCAGGTCCGCGACCTCTACCAGGACGGGCACCAGCTGTGCGGGCAGCCGCTCCGACAGCAGCACCCTCGCCTTGCCGGTCCGGAAGGCCGATCGCCCGTCGACGGACCGCTCCGGCACCACATAGCCCACCAGCAGCTGGGCGCCGGCCGCCGTCGTCTGCACGGTCGCGGCCGCGGCCCGTACCGCCGGCAGATCGTTCAGGGCCGCGTCGATCTCCCCGAGTTCGACGCGTCGGCCGCCGAGCTTGATCTGGTCGTCGGCGCGGCCGAGGAACACCAGGCCCCGGGGGTCGGCACGCACCAGGTCGCCCGAGCGGTAGGCGCGCGGCGAGTCCAGCGCGGGGCAGGGCCGGAAGCGTTCCGCGTCCTTGACGGGGTCGAGGTAGCGCGCGGTGCCTGCCCCGGCGATGACGAGCTCTCCTTCCTCCCCGTACGCCACGGGCTCCCCGGCCTCGTCGACGACCGCCAACCGCCAGCCGGCCAGCGGCAGTCCGATACGGACGTCGCGGCCCGGCTTCAGGAGGGCGGCGCAGGCCACGACGGTCGTCTCGGTCGGGCCGTAGGTGTTCCACATCTCCCGCCCGGGCCCGGCGAACCGGTCGACGAGCCCGGGCGGGCACGCCTCGCCGCCCAGAATCAGCAACCGCACCTGGCGCAGCGCTTCTTCGGGCCACATCGCAAGCAGCGTGGGTACGGTGGAGACAACGGTGACGCCCCGCTCGAGAAGCCAGGCGCCAAGGTCGTGGCCGGCCCGCACCAGCCCGCGCTCGGCCGGTACCAGACAGGCGCCGTGCCGCCATGCCAGCCACATCTCCTCGCAGGAGGCGTCGAAGGCGACGGACAGCCCCGCGAGCACCCGGTCGCCCGGACCGAGCGGCCGTTCCTGCAGGAACAGACGCGCTTCGGCGTCGACGAACGCCGCCGCCGACCGGTGGGTGACGGCGACGCCCTTGGGCTTGCCGGTCGAACCGGACGTGAAGATGATCCACGCGTCGTCGTCCGGGGCAGGCGCACGACGGCCCGAGGCGGCCGCTCCCGACGGCACGGCGAGCCGCTCCGGCCGCGGATACGGCCCCAGGACGGCGCACACCCCGGCCTCACCGAAGACGGTGGCGGCCCGCTCATCGGGGTCGTCGGCGTCGACCGGTACGTAAGCCGCTCCGCAACGCAGTACCGCGAGGATCGACAGATACAGCTCCGCGGTGCCCGACGGCACCCGGACGCCCACCCGGTCACCGGGGCCGATCCCGCGGTCCGAGAGCAGCCGTGCGCGGCGGACGACCTCGGCGTACAGGTCGCGGTAGGAGAGCACCTCCGCGCCTGTGTCCAGAGCGGGCGCGTGCGGATGCGCCGCGGCAGTGGCCTCCACGATGTCGATCAGGGTGCGTGGCGAAGGCGCTTCCCCGGTGCGGAAAAGAGCCCGGTCGTCACACGGGACGGACGGCTCGAAGGGCGGCTCGAAGGGCGGCTCGAGAGCGGGTGAAGACAATGACGTGCCTCTGTGTGCGGGTGCCGGCGGGTGAAAAACCCTTGACGGTCCAACAGATGCCACGCCACGCGGTGTGGTTCACCGTCCCCTTGCAAGTTAATGGAATCGAACGCATGGCAATCGGGTGTCCGGCCCCGATTTCAAAGGGTCGCTCCGTTCCGTTCGCGACCTGCTCATGGGAGAAAATTGATGATCCGCAAACACTAAGTTCGGCCAGCTCGGAGCGGTTGACGTTCATACTTGCCGGACTCTGCGATTCCGGCAAGTAATTGGCCAGAGAATGGTTTGATTTCACTCAACGGCAGGCGGCTGGCCGCCTTATGTTGCGTCATATGGAAGTCATATCGCAGGCGGTGGGAGGGGGCAGTTCCGGCCCTCGGGAGAACCGCCTTCTCCGAAATCGCTCACCATGCCGTCGGTTCAGCGGATGTGAGAGGCAGCTCCGCCCAAATGGTCTTGCCGGAACGGGTGTGCCGGCTGCCCCAGCGCCGGGAGAGCTGAGCGACGATCAGGAGGCCCCGGCCGCCCTCGTCGGAGAGGCGGGCGCGCCGCAGATGAGGAGCCGTGCTGCTGGCGTCGCTGACCTCGCAGATCAGAGCCGTGTCGCGGATGAGCCGGAGGTGGACCGGGGGAGAGCCGTAGCGGAGCGCGTTGGTGACCAGCTCGCTGACCACGAGCTCGGTGACGAACGCGGCATCCTCGAGATGCCAAGTGGACAGACGTTCGCCGACCAGTTCACGGGCCAGCGCGACGACGGAGGGCGCGGCGGGCAGCTCCCAGCCGGCCACATGATCGGTGCTCAGGGCCCGGGTCCGGGTCAGCAGGAGGGCGACGTCGTCCGTGCGGGCCTCGGGGAGCAGTTCGTGCAGCGCCCGGTCGCACATCTCCTCCAGCGGCCGCCGGGGATCGGCGAGGGTGGCACTCAGCACCTCGCAGGCCTCGTCCACGTCGCGGGCCGGAGACTCGATCAGCCCGTCCGTGTACAGGGCCAGGACGCTGCCCTCGGGGAGGACGAACTCCGTGACCTCGAACGGCAGGCCGCCCAGGCCGAGCGGCGGCCCGGCCGGCACGTCCAGGAAGCGGACCGTGCCGTCGGGGGTGGCCAGTGCCGGCTGCGGGTGGCCGGCCCTGGCCATGGAGCAGCGACGGGACACGGGGTCGTACACCGCGTACAGGCAGGAGGCGCCGACCTCCCCCGGGCTGTGGGCGGGGCGGTCGGTGCCGTCCCCGGGCTCCCTGCGGTCCAGGCGCAGGACGAGGTCGTCGAGGTGGGTGAGCAGTTCGTCGGGAGCCAGATCCACGTCGGCCAGGGTGCGTACGGCCGTGCACAGCCGCCCCATGGTGGCGGACGCCCGGATGCCGTGGCCGACCACGTCGCCCACCACGAGCGCCACCCTGGCACCGGACAGCGGGATCACGTCGAACCAGTCGCCACCGATCCCGGCTCCGGAGTGGGCGGGCAGATACCGCGAGGCGACCTCCACGGCGGGATGGTGCAGTGCCGGGTGCGGGAGGATGCTCCGCTGCAGGGCGAGCGCGGTGGCGCGTTCCTGGCCGTAGCGGCGGGCGTTGTCCACGAGCACCGCCGCACGGGCACCGAGTTCTTCGGCGAGCCGCAGGTCGTCCTCCTCGAAGGGCGCCGGGTTGCGGTGGCGGAAGAACTGGGCCAGCCCCAGGGTCACGCCGCGCGCCCGCAGCGGCACGGCCATGAGCGAGTGGATCCCGTGGGTGCGCAGGCGGCCGGCGCGCTCGGGAGAACTCGTCTCCCACCACTGCAGGATGTCCTTGGCACGGTGCAGTGCGCCCCGGCCGGTGGCGAGGGCGTGCCCGGGCGGGGAGTCCTCCGGATAGATGTAGGTCCCTCCGAGCGGGACCACCGACTCGGGGCATCCGGGGAGCACGGAGCGCTGGGCGGTGCGGCGGAAGAGCAGCCCGCTGTCCTGGCCGGCGACCGTCTCCTCGTCCTTGAGGACGCTGTCGAGCAGGTCCACCACGGCGAAGTCGGCGAAGTAGTCCGTGGCGACCTCCGCCAGCTCGTCGGCCGTGCGACTGAGGTCGAGAGTGGTGCCGATGCGCAGCCCGGCCTCCGTGAGGATGGTCAGTTGCCGACGGGCACGGAACTGCTCGGTGGTGTCCACGGCGGCCGCCGACAGGCCGCAGATCCGGCCGTCGCCGTCGCGCACGGGATACAGCGACAGCAGCCAGACGCGCGGGCCGGGACCGTGGGAGCCGGGCGAGTGGGCCTCGAACGTCATCGCCTTCCCGGTGCGGAGCACCTCCTGCACGGCCTCGCTGATGCGCGGCAGGCCCTCCAATGTGTTCCCGGACCCGGACTCCCCGATCGGCCAGCCGAGGAGTTCGTGATCCGGCCTTCCCGTCTCGCGCCCCATGGCGGCGTTGACCTCGAGCCGCACGCCCCTGCGGTCGTACAGGGCCATGGGCAGCGGAAGCTGGTCCAGTGCCCACTGCTTGAGCAGCGAGGCATCCGGTTCACCGTGGTTCCCGTGTGCGGCGCGGGGGGACCGGGGGGCCACCGCCGTGACGGACCAGTACGTGTCCCCGGCCGTGCCCCGCAGCGGGTGGGCCTGGAGCGCCAACGACAGAGGGTGACCGTCTCGATGGCATACGGTCACGGTGCCGCTCCAGCTCTCCCGCGCGGCGCAGCTTCGCCGGACCGCCTCCGGCAGGGGCTCGGCGAGCAGTTCGGTCGCCTCCCGGCCCACCACCTGCGCCGGCTCGTACCCCAGCAGCCGGCCGGCACCCTCGCTCAGCGCGATCACCACGCCCCGCGGGCCGACTACGATCCCGGCCTCCGCGGTCGGCTCCCGCCGCGTCGAGCGAGGCCGCTCCGGTGTCGCGGCGCCCTTCGCCATGTCCTCTGTCCTCGCCTGCTCGTCCGGGTGGTACCGCCTGGAGTCGGCGATCGGCCCGTCCGCAGCACTGGTGTCCAGGCTGCTCCTGCGGTCATGCTTTCTCAACCGCTGCTCGGGCCCGCGCGGCGGGCAGCAACTTTGCCCCCGGTCCCGGCCGCCGCGGACGCTGCGTCCCCGTCCCACCCGCCGTGGCGGGTGGTGTGTGTCGGTCCCGGTTGCCGCGGCGGGTGGTGTGTGTCGGTCCCGGTTGCCGTGGCGGGTGCCACGGCCCCGTCCCGGACGCGGGCGCCGCGTCCCGGCCGCCATTGCGGCGTCGTCGTCCACGGCCCGCGGGGCGAGAGTCGTGCGGTGCCGAGGGGTGACGCGGCCGAGAGCACGGTGCGTTTCTCGCCGAGCGGGCGTGCACCGGACGCGCGCCCGTGCCCGGTGCCCGGCTCCGTCGCGGCGCCCCGGGCAACGCGAGACGGGAGCTCCCAAGCCGCCTCGGCCTGCGGGGACCTCCCTGTCCGGCGGTCCGACCGGTCCCGGTGGCGCTTGGGAAGGTCTTGGCCCGCACCACTTCTGTCGTACCCGTGACTTTCACATCGGCGCCACCGCACCCTTTCCTGACGTTTGGTGCTCCTGGAACACTCCTTTCGCGCAGGTTCCCTCACCATCGGGCGACACATGCCCCGTCAGGACAAGAGGTCACCCCGTCATGCCCCAAGTGAATCGGCGCCGATTCCTTCAACTCGCGGGCGGCACCGCCGCCTTCACCGCGCTGTCCGGCAGCATCGAGCGCGCCGCCGCCCTTCCCGCGTACCACCGGTCCGGCACCATCGAGGACGTCGAGCACATCGTCGTCCTGATGCAGGAGAACCGTTCCTTCGACCACTACTTCGGCACCCTGAGAGGCGTCCGAGGCTTTGGCGACCCGCACCCGGTGACCCTCCAGAACGGCAAGCCGGTCTGGTACCAGTCCGACGGGACGAAGGACATCCTGCCCTTCCACCCCGACGCCGACGACCTGGGGCTGGCGTTCATCCAGGACCTCCCGCACGGCTGGAACGACGGACACGCCGCCTTCAACGGAGGCAAGTACGACAAGTGGGTGCCCGCCAAGTCCTCGACGACGATGGCGTACCTCACGCGCAAGGACATACCGTTCCACTACGCGCTCGCCGACAACTTCACCATCTGCGACGCCTACCACTGCTCGTTCATCGGCTCCACCGACCCGAACCGCTACTACATGTGGACGGGCTACACGGGCAACGACGGCCAGGGCGGCGGCCCGGTGCTCGGCAACGACGAGGCGGGCTACGGCTGGACGACCTACCCCGAGCGCCTGGAGAAGGCCGGGGTCTCCTGGAAGATCTACCAGGACGTCGGCGACGGCCTCGACGCGGCCCATTCGTGGGGCTGGATCCAGGACGCCTACCGTGGCAACTACGGCGACAACTCGCTGCTCTACTTCAAGCCGTACCAGGACGCCAAGCCCGGCGACCCGCTCTACGAGAAGGCTCGCACCGGCACCGACGCAGGCAAGGGCGAGGGCTTCTTCGACCGGCTCAAGGCCGATGTGAAGTCAGGCAAGCTGCCGCAGATCTCCTGGATCGCCGCCCCCGAGGCCTTCACCGAGCACCCCAACTGGCCCGCGAACTACGGCGCCTGGTACGTCTCCCAGGTCCTCGACGCGCTCACCTCCGACCCCAAGGTGTGGGCGAGGACGGCCCTGTTCATCACGTACGACGAGAACGACGGGTTCTTCGACCACCTCGTCCCGCCGTTCCCGCCGGCGTCCGCCGCGCAGGGCAAGTCCACGGTCGACCCCGATCCCGACCTCTTCAAGGGCAACGGCAGCCACCCGGCCGGACCCTACGGGCTCGGGCAGCGTGTGCCGATGCTGGTCGTCTCGCCCTGGAGCAAGGGCGGTTACGTCTGTTCCGAGACCTTCGACCACACCTCGATCATCCGGTTCATGGAGCGCCGCTTCGGCGTGCACGAGCCCAACATCTCGCCCTGGCGGCGCGCCGTCTGCGGCGACCTGACCTCCGCGTTCGACTTCTCCCGCCAGGACACCAAGCCGGTGTCGCTGCCCGCCACGGACGGCTACCAGCCGCCGGACCACAACCGCCACCCGGACTACGTGCCCGTTCCGCCCGCGCACCCCGCCCTGCCCAAGCAGGAGCGCGGTCTGCGTCCGGCCCGCCCGCTCAAGTACGCGCCCATGGCGGACGGTTCGGCGAACACCGCGGCCGGGACGTTCACGCTCACCTTCGCCTCCGGCAGGCACGCCGGGTCCGCCTTCCTGGTCACGTCCGGCAACCGCGGCGACGGCCCGTGGAGCTACACCACCGAAGCCGGCAAGACGGTGTCCGACACCTGGAACTCGGCGTATTCGAACGGCTCGTACGACCTGACCGTGCACGGTCCGAACGGCTTCCTGCGAGTCTTCAAGGGCCCGGGCAAGCGGCCCGGAGCCGAGGTCGTCGCACGGCACGCCGGTGACGACATCGAGCTGACCTTCACCAACAAGGGCTCGGGCACGGTGAAGCTCAAGGTCACCAGCGGGTACGGCGGTCACGCCACGACGGTCACGGTACGGGCCGGTGCGACCGTGCGGCACACCTTCGCGCTGAGCGCGAGCAGGCGCTGGTACGACCTCACCGTGACGTCCGACGCCGACCCGTCGTTCCTGCGCCGCTTCGCCGGACACGTCGAGAACGGGCGGCCGGGCGTGAGCGATCCCGCGATCGTGGCGGAGTAGGCGGAGTAGGCGGAGTAGGCGGAGTAGGGGAAGTCCGGACTGACCGGGGCCGGGGCACGCTCGGGTAGTGTGCCCCGGTGACCACACAATCGAACACACCTGCAGGCTGGTACGCGGATCCGCACGGCGCGGCGCAGACGCTCCGGTACTGGGACGGTGCCCAGTGGACCCAGCACACCCACGCGGGCCAGCAGGCCCCTGCTGCGGCCCAGGTGCCGCAGCAGGCGCCTCCGGTCCAGCAGCCGCAGCAGGCGTACGGTCAGCAGACCGCGGCCCCCGATCCGCGGGTCCAGCGCCAGGTGCACCAGCAGGCCGGGGTCACCCCGGGCGGCCCCGGCGGCGGCACCCTGTTCACCGAACCGGTGCTGGTCGTGAACCAGAAGGCCAAGCTGATCGAGCTGACGAACGAGTACAGCGTCTTCGACCAGAACGGCACCCAACTCGGTTCGGTCACGGAGGTCGGGCAGAGCGCGCTGAAGAAGGCGGTGCGCTTCGTCTCCAGCCTCGACCAGTTCATGACGCACAGGCTGGAGATCCGCGACGCCTACGGGCAGCCGCAGCTGGTGCTGACCCGGCCTGCGAAGGTCTTCAAGTCGCGGGTGGTCGTGGAGCGTCCGGACGGACAGGTCGTGGGCGAGATCGTCCAGCAGAACATGATCGGGAAGATCAACTTCGCGATGAACGCGAACGGCCAGCAGGTCGGTGCGATCAAGGCGGAGAACTGGCGCGCCTGGAACTTCGCGATCGTCGACCACGCCGAGAACGAGGTCGCCCGGATCACCAAGACCTGGGAAGGCCTGGCGAAGACGATGTTCACGACCGCCGACAACTACGTCCTGCAGATCCACTACCAACTGCCCGAGCCGCTGCGAAGCCTGGTCATCGCGACGGCGCTGACCGTGGACACGGCACTCAAGCAGGACTCCCGGGGTCTCGGCTGACGCGCGAGCGGTGCTCCCGGACCTCGGCCGGTCCCGCGGACAACGAAGGGCGGTCCGGCGTGTGCGCACACGCCGGACCGCCCTTCGTTCACAGCGCGCTGAGATGCTCCGGCGGCGCGGACGTCGGCTGCTGGGGCAGCAACGGCCGCTCGTGCAGGGCCTGTCGGGGCTCGAGCGCAAGCACCGCCGCGACCGGATGGCCGTCGTCCGTGTCCGGCACCGGACGGGCGGTGCCGGCCGGGGCCGGGCGCGAGAGCGTCACCACACCCCATGACGCAAGCCCCGCGCCCGCCCCGGTGAGCAGCAGGCCCCCCGTGCCGCCCTGAAGGCGTTCCCCGAGGAGGCAGACGCCGATCGCCGCCGCCGCGACCGGATTGGCGAGGGTCACGACCGCTAGCGGTGCGCCGAGGCCGTTCCGGTACGCGGTCTGCGACAGCAGCAGGCCGCCCGTCGCGAACACCGCGACCAGCAGCGCCACCACGACCACCGGTGGGCCGAGCACCGGCCCCGAGCGGTTCGTCGCCGCCACGGTCACCGTCTGGGTGAGCGCGGAGGCGACGCCGGAGGCGAACCCGGAGGCCGTGGCGTGCCGAAGCCCGGGACGTACGCCCGGTCGGGAGAGCACACCGATCGCGGCGGCGGTGGCACCGGCCACGGCCAGCGCCTGCGGAAGGCTCAGCACGTCGTCGGGCTCGGGCCCCGATGCCGTCACCAGCAGCGCGGCGAGGCCGAGCAGGGTCAGGGCGGTGCCCCGCCACTCGACCGCGCTGACCCTGCGTCCGGCCGCCCGTGCCCCCAGCGGCACAGCCGCCACCAGGGTGAGCGCGCCGAGCGGCTGAACCAGCGTCAGCGGGCCGAACTTGAGGGCGGCGACGTGCAGCAGGGCCGCGGAGGCGTTCAGTACGACCGACCACCACCAGGCGCCGTGCGCCAGCAGCCGCAGTACACCGGTGCCGGAGGTCCGGGCGGCGAGCCGCTCCTGGGCCACGGCGGCGGCCGCGTACGCGACGGCGGAGAACAGGGACAGGACGACGGCGAGGAGTGTGGCGTTCATCGGGCCGCACCCACCAGGCCGGGGCCGTCGGCCGGCGCCCCGGCGACCGGCTGTCCCGCCACTGTGCTCCGCGCGGCGGGCGTGGGCCCGGTGGCCGTGGGCTCGGGGGACCTCGGTGCCGGGGCATGGCTCGGCACTCCCGTGCCGGCCGCGCGCCGCACCGGCGACGGTGCGCGGACCACCGCCAGCGCGATGCCGAGCAGGGCGGTCGCCACGATCGCGTCCACCCAGTAGTGGTTCGCGGTGCCGACTATCACCAGCAGGGTTTCCAGCGGATGAAGCAGCCACAGCCGTCGCAGGCGGGACCGGGTCGCCGAGATCAGACCGATCGCGACCATCAGCGCCCAGCCGAAGTGCAGCGACGGCATGGCGGCGAACTGGTTCGCCATCGAGTCGGTCTCCGGTTCGGCGCCGTACACCGTCGGCCCGTACACCTGCCCGGTGTCCACCAGATGCGCCACGTCGAGCATCCGCGGCGGGGCGAGCGGAAACGTGAGGTGCAGCACCAGCGCGGCGCCGGTGACCAGGGCGAGGACCCGGCGGGCCCACAGGTAGTGGGTCGGCCGCCGTAGGTACAGCCACACCAGGAAGGCCGCGGTGGCCGTGAAGTGGACGGCCACGTAGTAGAGGTTCGCCGCGCGGACGAGGGTGTCGCCGTGCAGCAGTGCGGACTGCACGGCGCCCTCGCCCGGCAGCCGCAGGGAGCGCTCCCAGGCCCAGACGCGATGTGCGTTCGCCAGAGCCTCGGCGGTGTGGCCGTTCGCCAGTTGCCGACCGAACTTGTACACCAGGAAGAGCCCTGCGACCAGCAGCAGTTCACGGACGAGGGGCGGCCGGCCTATCGCGGCTGCCCCTTCTCTCTCAGGCTCGGTGCGGGATTCCATCCCCCGGCCCCCTTGCTGACGGTATGTGCGTGGGGTGGTGCGTGGTGAGCCCAGGACAGGGACGACGCGACAGACGCGTGGTCCCTGTCCAAGGCTCATCGATACGCCAGTGTACCGATACGCTGGCGTACCGATACACTGGCGTATCGATATACTGATGTGGAGCGGCCCACCCGGCCGTGACCACGACCGAGGAGGCAAGATGACGTCGCAGGCAGCGAACGTGCCGGAGCCGGTCGTCGCCTCGCGCCGCTCCAAGCTCACGCCCCAGCGCGAGCAGGAGTTCTTCGAGACCGTGCTCGACCAGATCCGCGAGTGCGGCTACGAGGCGGTCACCATGGAGGGCGTCGCCGCCAGCACGCGGTGCAGCAAGTCGACGCTGTACCGGCAGTGGAAGACGAAGCCCCAGTTCGTGGCCGCCGCCCTGCGGGCCAACCGCTGTGTTCGGTTCGCGGGCGTCGACACCGGCTCGCTCGCCGGAGACCTGCGTGCCGTGGCGCGGGCCGCGGCCGAGTGGTCCGGCCATGACACCAAGCTGCTCCAGGCCCTCGGCCCTGCCGTGATGCAGGACGAGGAGCTGGCGCAGGCGCTGCGCGAAGCCCTCGTCGAGCCCGAGGTCAGGGCCCTGCAGGAGATCATCCGGCGCGGGGTGGAGCGCGGGGAGGTGCCCGCCGGCCATCCGGCGCTGGAGTTCGTGCCCGCACAGCTGCTCGGTGTGCTGCGCGTGCGCCCCATCCTGGAGGGGCGGTATGCGGACGAGGAGTACCTCACGCGCTTCGTCGAGTCCGTGGTGCTCCCCGCACTCGGACTGAGATGAGGACCAGGCCGCCGTCCGTGGGATGACCGGACGCCGGCCTGCTCGCGCCGCACCGTGGGGACGGGAGCGGCGCACACCCCCGGCCGGGCGGGGATCCCCTGGAGCGGAGGGGGCCCCGCCCGGCCGCATGGAGCCCGACCGGGTGCGGATGGGCGTCGGCTCAGACCTTCTGCCCGGTGCCGCCCGCCGACGTCGCCTTGATGCCCTGGGCGATCCGGTCGAGCACGGAGAGCCCGGGCGCGTTCGATCCGGCGTCGATGCCGAAGCGGACGACGACCAGCTGCCGGGAGTCGGCGGGCGACGGGAAGACCAGCGACTCCACATAGCCGTCGGAGCCTTTGCTGGTGATCGCTCTCCAGCGGACCATGTACCCCCGCTGCCCGGCCACGGTCATCGCCGTGGAGGCGAGCACCTGGTGGGAAGTGATCCCGCCGTAGGACTTGCCGCCGTACGACTCCTGGGCGTTCTTGGCGATGTCCTCCTTGGCCGCCGCCTCCGCCGTCGTGGACTTCAGCCCCTGTTCCTGGGCGGACGCCGAGTACGCCCCGCCGGTGTTGCACGTCTTGGCCGTGTCGCCGGGGCACTTGTACTGGTCCTTCGACTCGACCGCCGCACCCCCGTCGAGGGTCGAACCCGTCCAGCCGTCCGGCACGGGGATGCTGATGCCGTTGGCCGGATCCACCGCGTAGCCCGTCTCGGTCCCGGGCTGCCCGGGCTGCCCGGGCGCGGGGCTCTGGCCGCCCGGACCGCCCCAGCCGCCCGACCCGCCGGGTCCGCCCCGGCCGCCGAAGGGCGCGCCTTGGCCCCCCTGGCCGCCGAAGGGTGCGTCCTGGCCCCCTTGGCCTCCCTGGCCTTCCGTGCCGCCGAAACCGCCCTGGCCGCCCGGCCCCTGGGCGTTCGCGGAGTTTCCGCTCCCGTCGCCGTGGGCGCCGAGCGCGTAGACACCGCCGCCTATCCCGGCGAGCACCACAACCGCCGCCGCCACGGCTGCCCCGGTCCGCGCGAGCCCACGCCGGGGGGCGGGCCCGGCGCCGGGATACGGGACGCCCGCGTACGGATCGCCCGGAGGCGCGCCGACCGCCGACGGCTGCGCCGGCGGACCCCACGAGGCGGCAGGATCCACGGGGCGGGTCCGGTCCGTCCATGCCCTGCCGTCCCACCAGCGCTCGGCCGCGGGTCCGTCACTTGTCTGCCCGGGGTCGGGGTACCAGCCGGGAGGAGTCACCTGCGTCATGGATCCACCGTATGAGGCATGCGTGAAAGCGGGATGAGAGCGTCCGGCCGGGAAGACGCACCGGGCACCGGCCCGCACGGCCGCGCAGCCGCCGGCCGGCAGGGAGTACCTCGCCGACGGGGAGCAAGCGCATTGGCAAATTAACTTCATTTACAAGGGCTTTGACAGCCAATAACTTGTATCAGGGCTGGTCGGCGGCAGTTCGCGTCGTCTTGGGGCACCCGATGTCACCCGTCACGGCAACTGGTGCCCCGACCTGCCTCCACCGGGGCACGGGGAGGGTTAGGCTCGGTGTTCGTACGTCGTTTGGGCGACCTGGGGAGGTACCGGGATGACGGAGGCACGGCCCGGAGTGGCCGCCTCGGCTTCCCTGTGGGAACGCGACGCGGAACTCACCGTCGTCACCGAGGCGATCGCCGCCCTGTGCGACGACTCAGCGCCGTCGGCGTCGGGGAACCTGCTGGTGTTCAGCGGGGAGGCGGGCATCGGCAAGACCGCTCTCCTCGCCCAGACACGGCGTATCGCGCAGCGGCGCGGCTGCACGGTGTGGTCGGCGCGAGGCGGCGAGACCGTCACGTCCGTCCCCTTCAACGTCGTACGGCAGCTGCTCCAGCCCGCGCTCGTCTCACTGATGCCGGAGGAGGCCCGGGAGTACCTCGGCGACTGGTACGAGGTCGCGGGCCCCGCCCTCGGGATAACAGAGCCCGGGGAGCGGCAGGCAGACCCTCAGGGCGTGTGCGACGGCCTGGTCGTGGCCGTCTCCCGGCTCGCCAAGCGGGAGTGGCCGCTGGTGCTGCTCATCGACGACGCGCACTGGGCCGACCAGGAGACCCTCCACTGGCTGGCCGCCTTCTGCGAGCGCCTCGACGATCTGCGCGTGCTCGTCGTGGTCGCCCGCCGCCCCGGCGAGGCCGGCGGCGACAGCGTGCGTCACCTCGACACGGTCGCCGCGGCCGCCCGCCGCCCGATCAGCACCCTGAGCGAGCTCACGCCCGCGGCAACCGCGGGACTCACCAGGGCCACCCTCGGCGAGCACGCCGACGCCGCGTTCTGCCGTGAGGTGTGGGCCGTCACCGCGGGCAATCCGTACGAGACGGTCGAACTCCTCGCCAAGGTGCAGGACAGCCAGCTCGAACCGGTCGAGGCGTCGGCCGCGGAACTGCGCCCCCTGAACCGCTCGGCCCGGGGCAACGGCCTCGTCGCCCGCCTGGAAGGCCTCGGCATCGAGGCCACCCGCTTCGCATGGGCCGCCGCCATCCTCGGCACCGGCATCACCGTGGACCTGGTGGCCAGGCTCGCCACCCTGCGCCGCGAGGAGGCGGCACGCTGCGCCGAACTCCTCGGCGTGGCCCGCATCCTCACGGAGCCCGACCGGGCCGGCCACCAAGGGGACGACGGGGAGCTCGAGGTCGTGCACCCGCTGATCGCCAGCGCCGTCTACCGCTCGATCCCGGACGGACTGCGCACCGCGATGCACGGCATCGCCGCGCAGGTCGTCACCGACTCCGGCCTCGGCGCGGCGGCCGCCTCCCGCCATCTCCTCGAAGTCCACCCGGACGACGACGAGGAGCTCGTGGACCAGATGCGCGAGGCCGCGCGTGAACACCTCGCCGTCGGCGCCCCGGAAGCGGCCCGCCGCTGTCTGGAGAGGGCCCTGCTGGAGCCGCCGTTGCCCGAAGTCCACCCGTATGTGCTCTACGAGCTGGGCTGCGCCACGCTGCTGACCTCACCCGCCACCACCATCGACTACCTCCAGGCGGCCCTCGCGATGCCGGGCCTGGAGGGCGACACCCGGGTGGACGCCGTCTACCGCCTCTCCCAGGCCCTGCTCCACAACGACCAGCTGGACGAGGCAGTCCGCACCGTGGACGAGGAGGCGGCCCGTCTCGAGCCCGGCCCGTCCCGGATGCGGCTGCAGGCCGTGCACTACATGTGGGAGGGCGTCCACGCGGCCGAGGAGGACTCCCCGATCCGCTCCCGGGAGCTGGCCGAACTCGCCGCCACCTGCACCGGACGGGACAACTCCGAGCGCGCGCTGCTCATCCTGCGCGGCTTCGACGCGATGACCCACGGCGAGAACGCCGAGGAGGTCGTGGAACTGTGCGACCGCGCTCTCGTCAACGGCCGTCTCGCGCCCGGACTCGGCTGGACCGACACCGAGTGGGGCATCGAACTGCTGCTGATGCTGGGCAGCGCCTACGCCTACACGGACCGCCTCGACCGAGCCGAGAGCCTGTTCACGGAGGGGCTGCGGTCCTACGAGTCCGCCGGCTGGAGCGGCGGCCATCTGGCCCTGGCCCATGCCTATGTGGGCCTGGCCCATCGCAGGCGGGGCCGGCTCCGGGATGCCGAGACCTCCCTGCGCGAGTCACTGCGCCTCGCGGAGCGCGTCGGCCGGGGACTGCCCCTGTACTGGTCCGCGACGTGCGGACTCGTCGACACCCTGCTCGCCCGCGGGCATGTCGAGGAGGCCTGGTCGATCGCCGAGCGCTACGGTTTCGCACCGCCGTACCCGTCCACGATCGTGCTGCCCGACACCCGCTCCGTGCGCGGCCGGCTGCTCCTCGCCGTCGGCCGGACCGAGGAGGGCGTCAACGAACTGGAGGCTGCCGAGAAGGCGTCCGGCGGACGCGGGCACAACACCGTGCTGGCGCCCTGGGCGGGCGACCTCGCCCGCGCACTGGCCGCCGGCGACCCGCGCCGCGCCGCCGAACTGGCCGCGACGGCCCGCCGAAAGGCCGAGATCCTGGGCACGGACACGGCGATCGGCGAGGCGCTCCGCGTCGCCGCCACCCTGGAGACGGGCCAGCGCGCCACCGCGCTCCACGCCCGGGCGGTGACGTATCTGGAGTCCTCGCCCTGCGCCTACGAGCATGCGGCGGCCCGCGTCGAGTACGGGATCGCCATGCGGTCGGTGGCCGAGCTCAGACGAGGGCTGACGCTGGCGCGGTCGTGCGGGGCGGACGGGCTGGCGGCCCGGGCCCAGGAGGTGCTGGACAACGGCAGGGGACTTCGCTGACGCCCCGCTGCAGCGGGAGCAGTTGAGCGGTGACCGCCGCCAGGCGCTTGCGCACCTGGCGGTCGTACCTCTGCTCATGCGCCTGCGACGAGCGGCTGCCGTCGAAGTCTCCGCTCGTGCCGGCGACGCGCGCCGCGTGTCTCGGGGCCGCCGAGGGCCTGCGCAACCCGGCGGCGCCCTCGTGGAGGCCAAGGCCTGATCCGGTGTCCGGCCCGTCCGCCGCGGATCCGCTCAGCGGACCTGTTCCGAAGTACCGTGCAGGTGCAGGGGCGCCAGCAGGGCCGCGGTGCGGTCCTGAGTCGGGAGGATCAGTGATGACAGCCGAGGCCGGACCGGCGGGGATGAGGACCGTCCAGCGCGCGATCGACATCCTGGGACTCTTCGACGAGAGCCGCCCCGCGCTGTCCACCCGCGAGATCGTCTCCGCGTCGGGCCTGCCCAAGACCACCGTGCTGCGCCTGCTGGGCACCCTCCGGCTCAACGGGCTGCTCTGGGTCGACGAACACGGCCGCTACATCGCGGGCCCGGCGCTGCTGCGCTGGTCCCGGCTCGCCGAACAGGCCTGGCGGCTGCCGCCCGCTGCCGGGGTAATCCTGCGGGACCTGGCCGCCGAGCACCAGGAGACGGTGCACCTTTCCGTGCGCCGCGACACCCAACGCGTGTGCATCGCCCAGGAGGAGGGGCCGCAGACGCTGCGGCAGGTCGTCCGGGTCGGGGACGAACTGCCGCTGTGGGCGGGCGGCGTGGCCAAGGTGCTGTTGCTCGACGCCCCCGAGGCGCTGTTGCGCCGTGTCGCGGAGACCTCTCCGTACGGCACCGCCCATCTGGAGACGCTGCACGCCTGGGTCGAGGAGGCGAGGGCCCATGGGTACGCCGCGAGCCACGGCGAGCGTGAGGAGGGTCTGTCTGCGGTGGCCGTGCCCGTGCGAGGACGCGACGGAGCGGTGGCGGCGGCCCTGTCCTTCGGCGGCCCCAGCCCCCGGTTCACCGAGGAACGCGTACGACGCTTCGCGGACGGGCTGAGTGCGGCGGCACGGGAGCTGGCGCGGGCGGGGCTGCCCTTCGAGGGATGAGGCGCACCCGGGGACCGTGCGACGTGGTCCATTCAGCGGACCAGACGTGCCATTGGTCGGATCATCGACCTAGACTGAGGGCTCCGCAGCACCCTATGCGTACCCGGGAAGGAAGGCGGCACCACCGTGGACCGGACCCTCGTCACCCGTTCCCCGCACGGTTCCGCGGACTGGTGGGTCACCGCCGACCAGGCGCGGCACGCGGCGCAGGGCGGACTCACGGAGGCCGCGACGGCACCCGACCTGCTGCGTACGCTCGCCGAGCTCGACCGGGCCCGCCAGGCGACGGTGGTCGCCGTCGGCGCCGCCGTGGAGGCGCTGCTCCTCGGAGGTGTCGCGTGGGAGGCGATTGCGGCGGCCCTGGGATTCGGCTCGGCCGAGGAGGCGGAACAGGCACTGGCCGCCGCCCGCGAGGACGCGGGAGCGGCGCTGGCACGCCGACTGGGCCGCCGGTCCTGAGGTCCCGCGGGAAGCGCTCCTGGGGGTGTCAGCCCGGGGTTCCGAGGATCTCCGCGAGGTCGTAGCGCACCGGTTCCTCCAACTGTGCGTAGGTGCAGCTCTCGGGGGTGCGATCCGGGCGCCAGCGGCGGAAGCGGGCGGTGTGCCGGAAGCGCACTCCGTTCTCCATGTGGTCGTACGCCACCTCCGCCACCCGCTCGGGCCGCAGCGGCACCCAGGACAGGTCCTTCTTCCCCGACCAGCGGCTGGGCGCGCCCGGCAGCCGGGCCGTCTCGTGGGCCACCTCGTCCGACCAAGCCGCCCACGGATGCCCCGCGACGTCGTCCATCCGCAGCGGCTCCAGCTCCTCCACCAGCTCCGCGCGCCGCTTCATGGAAAACGCGGCGGTGACCCCCACGTGCTGGAGGGCGCCCCGGTCGTCGTACAGGCCGAGCAGCAGCGACCCCACGACCGGGCCGCTCTTGTGGAAGCGGTAGCCCGCGACCACGACGTCCGCCGTGCGCTCGTGCTTGACCTTGTACATCACGCGTTCGTCCGGGCGGTAGGGGAGCTGGAGCGGCTTGGCGATCACCCCGTCCAGGCCCGCCCCCTCGTACTGCTCGAACCACTGCTGTGCCACCGCACGGTCCGTCGTCGCCGGCGCGAGGTGCACGGGTGGCGTGACCCCGGACAGGGCTCTCTCCAGCAGGGCGCGGCGGTTGCTCTGCTCCACGTCGAGCAGCGACTCGTCGTCCAGCGCCAGCAGATCGAACGTCACGAACGAGGCCGGTGTCTTCTCCGCGAGCATCCGCACCCGTGAGGCCGCGGGATGGATCCGCTCCGTCAGCGCGTCGAAGTCCAGGTGTCCCTCACGCGCGATCACGATCTCACCGTCCACCACGCACCTCTGCGGCAGCCGCTCCCGCAGTGCCTCCACCAGCTCCGGGAAGTACCTGGTCAGCGGCTTTCCGGTGCGACTGCCCAGTTCCACCTCGGCGCCGTCGCGGAAGACGATGGCCCGGAAGCCGTCCCACTTCGCCTCGTACTGCATGTCCGGCGGGATCGCAGCCACGGGCTTGGCGAGCATGGGCTTCACGGGCGGCATCACCGGCAGATCCATGGCTTTGACTCTAGGAGCCGTTCCAGGCGTCCGCCTCTCGGATGCCGCCCTGGACGACAGCGGCGAAGAAGGCGGACCGCGGCCGCACAGCGGGAGTGCCGCTCCCGCCCGTGTGCGAGGTCAGGTCCGTACGCCTACCGTGGCTCGCATGGGCGATGCGGTGGAACTGGAGATGGAGGGCAGGACGGTACGCCTGTCCAGTCCGGACAAAGTCTTCTTTCCGGAGCGCGGCTTCACCAAGCTCGACCTCGCGCGCTACTACATCGCTGTCGGCCCCGGCATCCTGCGCGCCCTGTACAACCGGCCCACCACCCTGGAACGCTACCCGGAGGGCGTGAGCGGCGAGTCCTTCTTCCAGAAGCGGGCGCCCAAGAACATGCCCGACTGGATCCCGACCGCCCACATCACCTTTCCGAGCGGGCGCAGCGCCGACGAGATGTGCCCCACCGAGGCCGCCGGCGTCGTCTGGGCCGCGCAGTACGGCACGCTCACCTTCCACCCGTGGCCGGTGCGCCGGGACGACGTCGACCATCCCGACGAACTCCGCATCGACCTCGACCCGCAGCCCGGCACCGACTACGCCGACGCGGTGCGCGCCGCCCATGAACTGCGTGCCGTCCTGGACGAGTTCGGCGGGCTCCGTGGCTGGCCCAAGACCTCCGGCGGCCGGGGGCTGCATGTCTTCGTGCCCATCGAACCCCGCTGGACCTTCACCCAGGTGCGCCGCGCCGCGATCGCCGTCGGGCGGGAGCTGGAGCGCCGGATGCCCGAGCACGTGACCATCGCCTGGTGGAAGGAGGAGCGCGGCGAGAAGATCTTCGTCGACTACAACCAGACCGCCCGCGACCGCACCGTGGCCTCCGCCTACTCCGTACGCCCCAAGCCGCACGCCCCGGTGTCCGCGCCCCTGCGCTGGGAGGAGGTCGGTGTCGCGGTACCCCGCGACTTCGACCTCGCCACCATGCCCAGCCGGTTCGCCGAACTCGGTGACGTCCACGCGGACATGGGCGACCATGCCTTCTCACTCGAGGCGCTCCTCGAACTCGCCCGGCGCGACGAGCACGACCACGGCCTCGGCGATCTGCCGTATCCGCCGGAGTATCCGAAGATGCCGGGCGAACCGAAGCGGGTGCAGCCGAGCCGTGCCCGGCGGGACGGCAGGCCGGGCACCCCCTAAGGGAGCATTCGGCGGGAAATATGACCGAAATACCACAAGTTGATCCTTGATGCGGATAAGATCCCGGCATGCCGCTACCGTCCCCCGCGTTCGTCCCCAGCGGCTCCTCTCCGTGAATTCCGTACAGGATGGGAAGTCCGTCATGGACAGACGCAGCTTCAACCGGCGGATGCTGCTGGGCGGTGCGGCCGTCGCGACATCGATGTCCCTCGCACCGGAGGCCGCCGGCACCGGCCAGGCCGTGGGAGAGCCGGTGCGACCGTCGGTGACAAGGGCGCGCGCGGGCGGCCGGATCAGGCGCCTCAAGCTGTACGCCGAGGAACTCGCCAACGGACAGATGGGCTACGGCCTCGCGAGAGGGAAGGCGACGATCCCGGGCCCGCTGATCGAGCTCATCGAGGGCGACACGGTGCACATCGAGTTCCACAACACCACGGACGTCGCGGCGAGCCTGCATGTGCACGGTCTGGACTACGACATCCCCAACGACGGAACGAGGGCGACCCGAGGCGCCGTGCCGCCCGGCGGCACGCGCACCTACACCTGGCGCACACATGCTCCCGCCCTGCGCCCGGACGGTACTTGGCGGGAAGGCAGCGCAGGCTACTGGCACTACCACGACCACGTCATCGGTACGGAACACGGCACGGGCGGCATCCACAAGGGCCTGTACGGGCCCGTGATCGTACGCCGCGTGGGCGACATCCTGCCCGACCGGACCTTCACGATCGTGTTCAACGACATGATGATCAACAATCGCATGTCCCACACCGGACCCGATTTCGCCGCGAAGCTCGGGGAGCGCGTCGAGTTCGTGATGATCACGCACGGCGATGCGTACCACACGTTCCATCTGCACGGTCACCGTTGGGCGAACACGCGCACGGGCCTCGTCACCGGGCCCCACGACGTCAGCCAGGTGATCGACAACCGGATCGTGGGACCGGGGGACTCCTTCGGCTTCCAGGTGATCGCGGGAGAGCGGGGTGGGGCGGGCGCGTGGATGTACCACTGCCATGTGCAGGCCCATGCGGACCGCGGCATGGCCGGGATGTTCCTCGTGAAGAGGGCTGACGGGACGATTCCAGGGTATGAGCCGCACCGGCACAGCCACCCCGGTCCCGACGCGAACCGCGGGGGCACGCACCCTCGGGAGCGCTCTCAGCGTCATGGGCGGAGCGGGCTATCCTGATCGGCAACCGCCGAGGAGGAGTCCCGAAGTGACCGGAACCGCGCCGCGTCCCACACTGGAGGCCGTGGCTGCCCGGGCCGGGGTCTCACGGGCCACCGTCTCCCGGGTCGTCAACGGGGGCGACGGTGTGCGCGAGCCCCTCGTCGAGCGGGTGCGCAGGGCCGTGGAGGAACTCGGCTATGTGCCGAACAAGGCCGCGCGCAGTCTGGTGACCAACCGGCACGACGCGGTCGCCGTCGTGATCGCCGAACCGGAGACCCGGGTCTTCGCCGACCCCTTCTTCGCCCTCCAGTTGCGCGGCATAAGCAAGGAGTTGACGGCCCATGACTCCCAGCTTGTACTGCTCCTGACGGAGGGCCGCGCCGACCACGCCCGGGTCGGCCGCTATCTCGCCGGAGGCCATGTCGACGGCGCGCTGGTCTTCTCGCTGCACCTCGACGACCCGCTGCCGGAGCTGGTACGGGGAGCCGGGGTGCCGACCGTGTTCGGCGGGCGGCCGGGCTGGGGCGACGGCACGCGCGGTGTCGTGTACGTGGACAGCGACAACCGCGGCGGGGCCCGTGAGGCCGTACGCCATCTCGTCCAACTGGGCCGCCGCCGCATTGCGCACATCACCGGTGCCCTCGACCAGACGTCCGCCGTGGACCGGCTCGACGGGTTCCGGGACGTCATGGTCGATGCCGACCCGGGACTCATCGCCGAAGGGGACTTCACACCGGCCGGTGGCGAACGCGCGATGCGGGAGCTGCTGGAACGCTGTCCCGATCTGGACGCGGTCTTCGCAGCCAACGACCTGACCGCCTCCGGCGCCCTGCGCGTGCTGCGGGCGCACGGGCGGCGAGTGCCCGACGACGTCGCGGTCATAGGCTTCGACGACATGCTGCCGGTCGCCGAGCAGACCGACCCGCCCTTGACGACGGTCCGTCAGGACATAGAGGAAATGGGCCTGTTGATGGCCCGCCTGTTGCTGCGCACCCTCGACCGGCGGGGCGACGGGCCGGGCGAGGGCGATCCGTCCGGGCTGGGTGCCCGGCCGTCCAGCGTGGTGCTGCCGACGAGTCTGGTGCGCCGCGACTCGGCCTGAGCCGTCTAGGAGCCGACCGTCACCGTCAGCCGCCTCGGGTTCGAGTCGTACGCCGCTCCCGACACGTCCGGCTGGCCGTCGGGGTGCACGTCGTCGTACGGGAACGCGTACCCGGTGGGCGAGTTCGCGTGCACGATCCGCGCCCAGTGGTTGGTCACTCCGCCCCGGTAGTAGTCGGCGCTCGTCAGGCCGTTCGGCTGGTCGGGGTGGGTGAGCATGAGCGAGCGGTTGAAACCGGCGGCGAGCCGGGCGAGCAGAGCCTTCTTGACGTCGGGGTCGCCGGGGTTGTTGGCGAACGGGCCGTGATTGCAGGTGAAGATGTCCCTTGACGTGGGCTTGGCGAAAGCGTGCCCGCCGGTGAAGGTGAGCGTGTCACCGCTGACCCTGCCGGTGAAGACGCCCCGGCCGCCCTGGAGGTCGATCCTCAGGTCGGTGCCGCGGTACTTCTGCCAGACATGGTCGGCATAGGCGGTCCACAGGTCACGGAACGGCATTCTGTCGGGCTGGTCGAAGTACGGCGCCATCAGGTTCTGCGGGGAGATGACCCGCAGGACCTTCCCTCCGGAGCGGACCACGAGCTGGTCCCAGGGCTGCCCGTCTCCGGCGGCCTGGGCCGTCAGATCCGAGGCGATCCTGTCCACCGCGCCGTTGGGCAGCGGTGCGACCACGTGCGTGGCGTCGCCCGCCAGGGAGAGCCCGATCGGGAGAGCGGTCACCAGGTCGACATAGCTGATGTTCGCGTACAGCTGGCTGGAGTTGAAGGTGAACTCACAGAACGACCACGTCTTGGCGTAGTTGGGGTCCGCGGGCGTCGCGAACGCGGGCTCCACCAGGGCCGGGCCCGGGTTGAGAAAGAAGGCGAGAGTGTCGTCGCGTACGAAGTAGACCCGCGCCCCGTACATCTGAGGAAGCGTCAGCACCGTGGGCGACGAACCCGCGGGTCCCAGTGGGATGGAGCAGTCGACGGGCAGCGGGGTGTGCGGAGCGGAGGGCGAGGCGGGCCGGTAGACGCCGCCGTCGGCCCGCAGGAGCATCCAGGCGCCCGTGGACTGCTCGTGTCCGGTGACATACGCCCGGACCGTTCCTGGCAACGAGGCGTTGCGCAAGGCCAGTTCGCAGGTTGTGGGGGCCGCCTGGGCGGTGCCGGCGCTCAGGGCGACGGCACAGGCGGGGGAGGCGGCGGCCACGGTGGCCGCGGTCAGAAACGCTCGGCGCGATATCACGAGTGGGCTCCTGGGGTGTGGGGGGAGTGCAGGGAATGGATGTCGGCCGGGGTGCGTCCCTGCGGTGGATCCACTGTTCCCAGGGGAAGTTGAGTCGTCAAGGGTTATGACTGAGAGCGCTCTCGAAAACCTTCTGCCTTCAAGAAGTGATGGACGGGGTGGGCGTCCCCCGCGTGCCGGAAGGCGCGGCGGCGCAGCGCGACGCGCGGCCCACCCCGCTGCGGGACGTGATCGCGCACTACGGGCGGATCTCCAAGACCCTGCACATCATGCGCCTGGCGGACGAGCCCGATGACCGCCGTCAGACCAAGAAGCATCCCTCGCGTCAACTACTCGGCGAGGATGCCGATGCCGTCACCCAGCAGCTTGAGTCCGAGGACGAAGAAGAGGACGGCCATCACGGCGACATTGTGCTGTGCGGCCCAGTCTCGCCAGCTGCCGAGGATTGGGCATCGTCCTCGGGAACAGCGGCGGCCTCGCCCTGCACCGCAGGGCAAGACGCTCTTCAAGGCTCAGCCCAGGACCGGGCCGACACCGGCGGACGGTTCAGCCGAGTCGGAACCGTCGGTGGTCCTTGTTCTCACCGTTGGTGGCCCTTGTTCTCCTCGGCCGGCGACCGAAGTCCGGAGGTACGCCTCCAGCTCTGCGGCCCCGGTGAGCATCGCCCGCCCGCGGGCGGACAGCCGGCCGCGCCAGTCGCACAGTGCGGCCTCCAGCGGCTCCAGCCCACCAGCCGCCCGTACTTGGGCGATCAGCGGGGCGATCTGCTCCAGCAGGTAGCCGCCCCGCCTGAGCTGGTGGGCCAGCCGGGCGTCCCGCACGTCGGCCTCGTCGTAGACGCGGTACCCGGTCAGCGGGTCGCGGCGCGGGCGCACCAGCCCGGCGCGCTCCCATTTGCGCAGCGTCGCGGGCCGGATTCCGAGCTTCCCTGCCAGCGGCCCGATGAATGTGCCGCCGGGCCCCGCGGCCGGCTCGGGCACGGTGTCGGGCTCGGACGCCGTGGTGGGCTCCAGGTCGCGGAGGGCACTCTCCACGGCCTGGAGGGTCCGGCGGTCGTCGAGGAGCTGGGCGTGGCTCTCGTCGATGAGGCGGAATGCCTTCTCGGCCGCACCCTCGTTCACCGCCCGCATGATCGACGTCGCCGTCTGGTGGCCGTGGCCGGGCACCAGAGCGAGGAATGCGCTCAGGGCCCGCGCGTGCAGCGGGGTATAGGCGCGGTAGCCGTGGGGGGAGCGACCAGCGGCCGGAAGGATGCCGGCCTCCTCGTAGTTTCTGATCGCCTGAGTGGACAGACCGTGCCCGCGCGCCAGGTCAACGGGCCTGAGCCGCTCACCGCTTTGAAGGTTTCGTCCCATGGAATCGACGATATCGCGGCAAAGTTTCAATCGAAGGTTCAACGATACCGTTGAAGGCATGGCGACAGACATCAAGGACACCGCCCATGCCGTCGAGGCCCCCGCCGTCATGAGGCTGCTCCCGGCCCGGCCGCGGCTGCTCGCCCTGGGCGAGCCCACCCACGGCGAGGACAATCTGCTCGATCTGCGCAACGAGCTCTTCCGGCAGCTCGTCGAGCAGGAGGGCTACCGGACGATCGCGATCGAGAGCGACTGCATGATGGGCCTGGTCGTGGACGACTACGTCACCTCGGGCACGGGCACCCTCGACGAGGTCATGGAGCACGGATTCAGCCACGGCTGGGGCACCTCCGCGGCCAACCGTGAGCTCGTGCGCTGGATACGGGCCTACAACGACGGCCGGCCCGCGTCCGAGCGGCTCCGTTTCGCCGGTGTCGACGGCCCGCTGGAGATCACCGGCGCCGCTAGTCCCCGGCAGGCCCTCACCGCACTCCACGGCTACCTCTCGCCCCGGGTGGACGCGGACCTGCTCCCCTGCACCGGGGAGACGATCGAACGCCTCCTCGGCGCCGACGACCGGTGGACCAATCCCGCCGCGATGATGGACCCTTCCCAGTCCGTGGGGCAGTCGGCCGAGGCCAAGGAACTGCGGCTGCTCGCCGACGATCTGGTGGTGCTGCTCGACGCGCAGACGCCGCACCTGATCACGGCGACTTCGCGGGACGACTGGGACCCGGGCGTGCCTGTACGGGCGCACCGCCACCGGACTGCTGCGTTACCACTACTGGATGGCCGACACCTCACCGGCCCGCATGACCCGGCTGGTGGGCCTGCGGGACCAGATGATGGCCCACAACCTCCTCGCCCTCGCGGCTCGGGGCCCGGCACTCGTCCACGCCCACAACGCCCATCTCCAACGGGAGAAGAGCACGATGCGGATGGGCGGGATGCCGCTGCAGTGGTGGAGCGCCGGTGCGCTGGTGAGCGCCCAGCTCGGCGACGGGTACGCCTTCGTGGCCACGGCGCTCGGCACGATCCGGCACCAGGGAGTGGACACCCCGCCGCCGGAGACAGTCGAAGGGCTCCTGTACGCGCTCCCGGAGGACCGCTACGTCATCGACGCCTCGCGGCTTGCCACCGCCCTCGGTGACACGCGGCCCGCCCCCCGCGAATCCCCCTGGTTCGGCTACTCCTCGCTCGACCCGGCCCACTTGGCGGACAGCGACGTCATCGTGTTCGTCAAGGACGTCCTGCAGAGCTAGTGCCACCATCAGCAGTTCGGCCTGTCGGGGCGCTTCGGATGCGCGGGAGGCGTCCCGGCGTCAACGGCGAATACGACCGCTCGGCGCCGGGCGCCCCCGGGCGCCGGAAGGTGCTATTGCTACTGCGGCTGCCGCTGTGCGCTCTTGATCACCGCGAACCGCGCCGCGAACGGGTCGGCGAGCCGGGCGATACGGCCCACTCCTTCGACGTCCCTTGCGGGCACCCGGACCGTGCCGCCGAGCTCCTGTGTCCTGCTCACCGTGACGTCCGTGTCCGCCACCTCGAAGTACGGCAGCCAGTGCGCGCCGGACTCCGCCTCCGCGGGATCGTCGGCCGATGGGACGAGTCCGCCGAACATGGAGTCCGCGCCCGCGCCTTCGGGGTTGATACAGGTATACGTGCCGCCGGGAAAGGACACGCCCTCGGTCTCCCACCCGAGTACCTGGTGGTAGAACGCGGCGGCGCGGGCGATGTCCGCGGTGTGCAGCTCGACCCAGCACAGCGAGCCGGGGTCGGTGGCCACCTCGACGCCCTTGGTCCGGCCCGGCTGCCAGATGCCGAAGTGCGCCCCGGCCGGATCGGCGAGGATGGCCATGTGGCCTTCGCCCATGATGTCCATGGGCTGGACGAGCACACTGCCGCCGGCCTGTTCGGCCGCCTTCGCTGTGGCCTGTGCGTCGGGGCTCTGGAAGTAGACGGTCCAGGACGGCGGTCCCTGCTCGGGGCCGGTCTGCATACCGCCGGCCACGGTCTTGCCGGAGAGCTGGAAGAAGCCGTAGCCCCCGGAGTCAGGCCCCGCCGACTGGAATTGCCAGTCGAAGAGGCCGCCGTAGAAGGCGATGGCGCCGTCGATGTCCGGGGTGCCTACATCCAGCCAGTTCGGGGAGCCTTTGACGAAACGGGTGGTGAGCATGAATGCCCTCCTTCGAGGGGTCCCGTTGCCTGCTCTGCCGAGTCTTGCACCGCCCACTGACAATCGCCGCCGGAACCGCGCGATGGGCTCAAGTGACGGCCGTCGGCTTGTCCGTTCTCGCTGTGGGTTCCTGCGCGCGCCGCCGTGCGTCGCCGCGTCGGACGGGGGCATCATCAAGCGTCGTGCGAGGTCGCCGTGCGGGGCCCTCGTGGGGGCCGTTGATCCCGTGTTGATCGAACGTTTTTCGCCGCGCGACACGATCTTGGCCATGCACATCGAAGCGATGACTGCGTCCGAGGTCGCCTGGCATGAGCGGGCGCTGTGTGCGCAGACGGGGGCCGAGTTCTTCTTTCCCGAGCCGGGTAGCTCGGTACGAGAGGCGAAACGTATCTGCGAGCTGTGTGAGAGCCGGTCCGCGTGTCTCGAATACGCGCTTGCCAACGACGAACGGTTCGGCGTCTGGGGCGGGCTGTCCGAGAAGGAGCGCCTGCATCTGCGGCGGACGGAGGGCGACCGATGAGGGCGGCCACCGCCTCGGTACGGGACCGCCGTGGCGCCCGGGCGGGCTCCCGGAGCACGCCCGGGGCGTAGCGGCGCGCGCCGGGCGGCCCGAGGGCGCCACGGCGCGCCAGGTGCCCGGCTTCACTCCGGGTGACCCGGCCGAGGGCCTGGAGGCCCGGCCGGTGAGACGCACTCGCCCCGACGAGGAGTGGTGGACGGGCGGGAGGGCGGCGCCCGGGTACGACCGCGGGTCGTGGAGCCCCCCGCCCGTCCGGATGCGCCACCGGGCGCGCGGGACGATGCTGGAGACATGTCCGGACGGGCTCCTGTCATCGTTCATCCACCGTCGGGCACCGGCGGCCGTCGGGTGACCGCGCGGGGGGAGATCCTGGGGATGGCGTTCTCCGACGAGGACGTGATCGAATTCCTCGGACGGGCCGGACTGCCCGACGCGGAGGACCTGCTCGACGATCCGGCGTGGGTGAAGTGGCGCGGCGCGGACCCGCACCACTACGAGGCAGCCTAGGAGACGGTACCGACGCGTGGCGGGCCGGGCGTGGGGCGTGTCGTCGCGCCCGCATGTCGTCGGGCACCCTCGGCGCACGGCACGCCGCGACCGCCTGCGGTTACGCCCCGCGAGCCGCCATCCGTGCCTTGCGGGCCGCCAGCTTCTCGTCGAACTTCGTGGCCTCCGCGTCCAGCCCGCCCATGAACAGGCCCAGTTCCTCCTGGGCCCGGCGCCCCTCGGGGCCGAGGCCATCGATCTCCATGATCTTCAGGAAGCGAAGCACCGGCTGGATCACGTCGTCGTGGTGGATGCGCACGTTGTAGACCTCGCCGATCGCCATCTGCGCGGCGGCGCGCTCGAAGCCGGGGATGCCGTGGCCGGGCATGCGGAAGTTCACCACGACGTCCCGCACCGCCTCCATGGTCGGATCGGGCGCGATCTCGAACGCGGCCTTGAGCAGGTTCCGGTAGAAGACCATGTGGAGGTTCTCGTCTGTGGCGATGCGGGCCAGCATCCGGTCGCAGACCGGGTCGCCGGACTGGTGCCCGGTGTTGCGGTGCGAGATGCGCGTGGCCAGCTCCTGGAAGGCGACGTACGCGACGGAGTGCAGCATCGAGTGCCGGTTGTCCGACTCGAAGCCCTCGCTCATGTGCGCCATGCGGAACCGTTCCAGCTTGTCGGGGTCGACCGCGCGCGAGGCGAGCAGGTAGTCCCGCATCACGATGCCGTGCCGGCCCTCCTCGGCGGTCCAGCGGTGCACCCAGGTGCCCCACGCGCCGTCGCGGCCGAAGAGCGTGGCGATCTCGTGGTGGTAGCTGGGGAGGTTGTCCTCCGTCAGCAGGTTCACGACCAGCGCGATCCGGCCGATCTCGGTGACCTTGGACTGCTCCTTCTCCCAGGCCGTGCCGTCGTCGAAGAACCCAGGGAAGTTGCGGCCGTCGCTCCAGGGCACGTACTCGTGCGGCATCCAGTCCTTGGCGATCTTCATATGCCGGTTCAGCTCGGTCTCCACCACTTCCTCCAGGGCGTACAGCAGCCGGGCGTCGGTCCAGGCGGAGGGGCTGCCGAGGTGGGGAGAGGTGATCGTCACGAGAACTCCAGGGAGACGGCGAAAACAGCGCAGGGACCGGCGAGCGGTGCCGGAACCTACGGGATCGTAGGCTACGAGGCCGTAGGTTACGAAGCCGTAGGCTAAGTGTGCTGTAAAGAGTGCTGTTCAGCCGGTGTCCCACGGGGCGTCAGAAGCGGGACCGCACCCCCGCCGCGCAGGGTGGGACGTCACAGGTCCACGGGCCGCACGGATGCCGTGTGGGCCCGTCAGCCGTACAGGTCCCGCAGGCGCACCGAGAGACATGTCACACAGCCCTCGAGCTTCTCGAACTCGCTGATGTCCACCTGGACCGGTTCGTGCCCGAGGTCTGCGAGCAGTTCCGCGGTCCTCGGGGCGCTGGCCGCCATGAGCAGCTTGCCGCCGCCGAGCAGTACGACATGTGAGCCGGACTCCTCCGGCACCGGCAGGAAGCGCGGGAACAGGGCCGGCTTGTCCACCAGCGGCACATGCCCGATGACCGTCCCGTCGGGGAGCGCGGTGACCGCGGACTTCAGGTGCAGAACTCGGGTGACCGGTACGGCGACGACCCGGGCGCCCAGCGGTTCGAAGACCGCGCGCAGCTGCTGGACGGCGGCCCTGTTGGTGCGCCCGCTGCGGCCGACGTAGATCGTGTCGTCGACCTTCAGGATGTCGCCGCCGTCGAGGGTGCCCGGCTCCCAGATCCAGTTCACCGAACAGCCGAGCCGGGCCACGGCCTCCTCGACGCCCGCGGTCTCCCCGCGCCGGGACTCCGCGCCGGGCCGGGCGATCAGCGCGACGTTCTTGTACACCACGACGGCGTCCTCGACGAACACCGAGTCCGGACAGTCGTCCGCCGGATCCACCTCGACGGTCTCCCAGCCGTGTGTACGCAGCGCCTTCGCATATGTATCCCACTGCTCGAGCGCGAGATCGACGTCGACCTTCTCCCGCTCCATGTGCGTCACCAGCCCCTCGGCCAGGCGCGGGCTGGGTCGGCGGATGAGGGCCTTCTTGCTGGGCACGTGCGGAACTCCGTCTCGGCTGTGGGTGTCGCCCGCCATCATGCAGGGCCGGACCTCGGGCACAAAGCCCCCGGCTCCGGCCGTGGCCCGCCGATGTACGCGGCGGGCCCACGACGCCCCGGCGGTGCCGGACCCCTACCCGCCGGAGCCAGACCTAGGCGGTGTCTGACATTCCCGCCGGGTGCGCGACGCCTGGCACGGCACCTCGCCGCGTTGCCGGATCACCCGAAGGCGCCCAGTACGCGGGAGTTCCTCCCCCAGCCACCCGCCGGGAGGTGCCCCTTGCACCGGACGCCGCGCGCCGATCCGACGCGAATGGTCACAACCGCCTAGGCGGGATGCCCGAGGGCGTCCGGCGTGGTCTCCCGGAGTTCCCCTTCTAGCAGCAGCCAGCGCGTGATCCCGATCGACTCCAGGAACGGCACGTCGTGTCCGGCCACGATCAGCGCACCCTCGTACGACTCCAGGGCCGTGGTGAGCCGGCGCACGCTCGCCATGTCGAGGTTGTTCGTCGGCTCGTCGAGCATCAGCAGCTGCGGCGCCGGCTCGGCGAGCAGCAAGGCGGCCAGCGTGGCACGGAACCGCTCGCCGCCGGAGAGGGTCCCGGCCGGCTGGTCGGCCCTCGCGCCGCGGAACAGGAATCGCGCCAGCCGGGCCCGAATCCGGTTGTTGGTGGCGTCCGGGGCGAACCGGGCCACGTTCTCCGCGACCGTCAGCTCCTCGTCGAGGACGTCCAGCCGCTGCGGCAGGAAACGCAGCGGCACGTGTGCCGTCGCCTCGCCCGACACCGGGTCCAACTCGCCTGCGATCGTGCGCAGCAGCGTGGTCTTGCCCGCGCCGTTGCGTCCGATCAGCGCGATCCTCTCCGGGCCGTGCAGATCGAGCGCGCCCGCCACGCGAGCGCCATAGACCAGTTCCAGGTCCCGGAGCGTCAGGACGGACCGCCCCGGCGGCACCGCTGTACGGGGCAGGTCGACACGGATCTCGTCGTCGTCCCGTACCGCCTCGACCGCTTCGTCGAGCCGCTCCCTCGCCTCGGCGAGCTTCTCCTCGTGCATGATGCGGTGCTTGCCCGCGGACTCCTGCGCCGCTCGTTTGCGCGCCCCCATGACGATCTTCGGTTCGCGCTTGGTGTCCCACATCTTCTGCCCGTACCGCTTGCGGCGGGCCAGCTTGACCTGGGCGTCGGCCAGTTCGCGCTTCTGCTTGCGGAAGTCGGCCTCGGCGACGCGCACCATGCGTTCCGCCGCCTCCTGCTCGACGGCCAGCGCCTCCTCGTACGCCGTGAAGTTGCCGCCGAACCAGACGACCTCCCCGGAGCGCAGATCCGCGATCTGGTCGACCCGGTCGAGGAGTTCACGGTCGTGGCTGACCACGACCATGACGCCCGACCATGCCTCGACGGCCGCGTACAGGCGCCGGCGTGCGTACAGGTCGAGGTTGTTGGTGGGCTCGTCGAGCAGCAGCACGTCCGGACGGCGCAGCAGCAGCGCGGCCAGCCGCAGCAGGACGGACTCGCCGCCGGAGACCTCGCCGATGCTGCGGTCGAGCCCGATGTGGCCGAGCCCCAGCTCGCCGAGCATTGCCTCGGCGCGCTCCTCCACGTCCCAGTCGTCGCCGACCGTGCTGAAGTGTTCCTCGGCCGCGTCACCCGCCTCGATGGCGTGCACCGCGGCGCGCGTCGCGGCTATGCCCAGCGCCTCGTCGACCCGCAGGGTGGTGTCGAGTGTGACGTTCTGCGGCAGGTGACCGACCTCGCCGGCGACGCGCACGGCGCCTGCGGACGGGGCGAGTTGACCGGCGATCAGTTTCAACAGGGTCGATTTTCCCGACCCGTTGACGCCGACGAGCCCGGTCCTGCCCGGACCGAATGCGACCTGGAGGTCGTCGAAGACGGAGGTGCCGTCGGGCCAGGAGAAGGACAGGGACGTACAGGTGATGGAAAGGGTCTGTGACATGCGGGCCTCGCGGTTGCTCGGGTTTATCGGGGGCAACGCGTGTGAGACACCGCATGGGCGCGACAGCCGGTGAACGGGGAGGGAGCCCCGTACCGGAGGACGGCTCGTACGCCGAGGTCGCACGCGACGCACACAGACGCGAACAGCGCTGTGTGACGCGGTGTCCCAGGACCTCAGACGAGCAACGTCCTTCTCCAATCGACGGCAACAGGACTGCCGTACACCGTAAGAGAGGGGCCGAGGGGTGTCAACGAATTAAGCGAACGGGGTACCCGAACCGGGAACGTCCGCAGGCCGGATCCCGCCGCGTCTGCTCAACCCGTGCAAGGAGGCCCCGTGCCCGACGGCTCCCTCTCGCTGCCCGCCCGGCTCTATCTGCTGGCCTGGGACACCACGAAGCTCAGACTCACCGCTGCGACCCAGCTCGGTCACCTGGTGAGAGCGGGCGCCCTCACCGAACTGGCGCAGCGGGGACTGCTCACCGATGTCGACGGCGTCGCCACCCCGTCCGACCTCGACGCCCACACCGGCGACCTCGTTCTCGACGGTCTCCTGGAACTCGTCGAGGAGTCCCGGCCCCGCTCCTGGAAGACCTGGGTGACCCTGCACACCGGTGTCACCCTGGACGCCGTCCGCGCCCAGCTCGCCGCCGACGGTCTGCTGCGCGTCGGCAGGAAGAGGGTGCTGGGGCTCTTCCCGTCCGTGGAGTACGAGCTGGAGCGGGTCGGGACGGTGGAGGCCCTGCAGGAGGAGGCGCGGCAGGTGATCACCGGTCCGGTGCCCGTCACGGAGGTCTCCGACCGCGACGCGGCCCTCGTCGCCCTGGCCGCCGCGGCCGAACTGCGCACGGTGGTGACCGCCGCGGACCGCAGGCGTCACAAGGAGCGGATCGAGGCGCTGACGGACCGCGGCGGCGCCGCGGCGCCCGCGCTCAAGAAGGTCGTCCACGAGGTGCGCACGGCGATGGTGGCGGCGGTCTCGGCCGCCACCACGGGGGCGGCCAACTGACACCTTCGGGGGCCGGACAGCTCGCTTCGGTCCCCGCGGAATGCGTCGGCCGGCAGGAAAGGCCGTGCCTGCGGGGCGTGTTCAGCAGGCGTCCCGCAGGAGTCGTGTTCAGCAGGCGTCCCGCATGAGTTCCGCGAGGTCGTGGTCCAGGTCCACCTGCAGGTGCTCGAGGCCGACGGGCACCAGCTCCGTGGTCCGCTGCAGGAAGCGCCGGATCTCGCTCGAGTGGACGTGCACCACGGCGGTGCCTTCGGGGGCGTGGAACTCCAGGACGGTGCGGTCGTAGCCGTACGGCCGCGCTCGCACGTCGCCGTGGCCCTCCGGGCCCTCCAGGCCCGCGGTGAGGAGCTCTCGGGCGAAGGTCCAGCAGACCTCCACACCTTCCAGGGTGGCCGGGGCGGGGAAGGTCATCCGAACCGCGAACGGGTCGCGCCGGTCGTAGTGGAGCATGGCCGGAATGCTCGGCATCCGCGGCGCGGCGGCGACGAGGCGGGCCTCCACGGGCTGCTCGATGACGGTGGACAACGCCTGGCTCCCTTGTGACGGCTGAACGGACTTCGGGCGGATGAGGCACGGCACTTGAAGAGACGATGGAATCGGCCAATCCGTGCCCATGAATTACGAGTGACCTCTGTCACCGACTCCATGCCACTGAGGCGATCCACTGACAGATTCATTACTCCGTCCCGCTTCCGGGGACAACGGAGAGGACACCACGTACGGGCGTGCGGTTCCCGGGACGTCATCTGGACGGCACCGGGGGAGTGGGCTAGCTTCGCCCGCCATGACGGGCATGGGGAACACGAGACGTACAGGCCGCACGATGGCCGTGGGACTGTGCGCGGCGGCGCTCGCCGCACTGTCGGTGGCTCCGGCGCAGGCGCACGGGGTGCGGCGGCCGTTACCGCACTGGCAGCTCCAGGACAGCGGCACGGACGTACGCTTCCGTGGCCTCTCGGCGGTCAGCCGGTCAGCCGCGTGGCTCGCCGGATCCAAGGGCACCGTCCTGCGCACCACCGACGGGGGCGTGCACTGGCGGAACGTCTCCCCGCCGGGCGCCTCGGACCTGGAGTTCCGCGACGTCGAGGCGTTCGACGCCCGGCACGCGGTGGTACTGGCCATCGGCGAGGGCGAGGCCTCCCGGGTCCTGCGCACCGACGACGGGGGCACGACCTGGACGGAGACGTTCCGCAACACCGACACCAAGGCCTTCTACGACTGCCTCACCTTCTTCGACCGCCGTCACGGCCTCGCCGTGAGCGACCCGGTGGACGGAAGGTTCCGCATCCTCTCCACCCGCGACGGCGGCCGCTCCTGGACGGTACTGCCGAGCGCCGGAATGCCGGCGGCCCAGGACGGCGAGGCCGCCTTCGCCGCCGGCGGCCAGTGCCTGGTCGCTTCGGGGCCGCGAGACGTGTGGCTCGCCACCGGCGGCGCGGCGCACGCGCGCGTGCTGCACTCCGCCGACCGCGGACTGACCTGGACGGCCGCCGACACGCCGGTTCCCGCGGGTGATCCGGCGCGCGGCGTCTTCGCGCTCGCCTTCCGGGACCGGACGCACGGACTGGCCGTCGGCGGGGACTACCGCGCCGACCAGCCCTCCCCACGCGCGGCGGCGGTGACCCGGGACGGCGGCCGCACCTGGACGCCCGCCGGTGAGCCCCCGCCCGCCTACCGCTCCGGTGCCGCCTGGCTCCCGCACACCCGCGCCGCCGCTCTCGCCGTCGGCCCGACCGGCACCGACCTGACCACGGACGGCGGCCGCACGTGGAAGACCGTCGACCGGGGCTCGTACGACACCGTGGACTGCGCCCCCGACCTGGGCTGCTGGGCCTCCGGCGAGAAGGGGCGGGTGGCACGTCTGGAGCCCTGACGATGATCCCGGGTGAAAACGGGTACTCGTGAGCCCTCACCCACGAAAGGATGTGACCGGTCATGCCGCGCGGCTCCAGCCCCAAGCGGGAACGCCAGTACGAGCACATCAAGGAGAGCGCCCTCGACCGTGGCGAGAGCGCGGAGCGCGCCAAGGAGATCGCGGCGCGGACCGTGAACAAGGAGCGCGCCCGCTCCGGCGAGTCGAGGACAGCGAGCCGCACGTCCACCCAGGACATGTCGTCCGGCAGGCGCGGCGGACAGCGCTCGGGCAAGGGCTCCCAGGGGCCCACGTACGACCAGCTGTACGAAGAGGCCAAGCGCCGCAACATCCGCGGTCGTTCGGACATGAACAAGAGCGAGCTGCGGCGCGCTCTGGGCAACAAGTGACCGCGGCCCGCGGGGTCGTACGCTCGATACCACCATGACGACCGTACGCATGCCCGCGGGCTGGCCCGCGACCGAAGAAGAAGCCCGTGCCGTGCAGGACGAGTTGCGCGGCAGGGTGATCCTGGACGAGCCGGGACCGCCGCCAGGGACAGGTCCCGTCACAGGGGTCGACGTCGCCTACGACGACGAGCGCGGCGTGGTCGCGGCGGCGGCCGTCGTCCTGGACGCCGCCACACTCGCCGTACTCACCGAGGCCACCGCGGTCGGCGAGGTCTCCTTCCCGTATGTGCCCGGGCTGCTGGCCTTCCGCGAGATACCCACGGTTCTCGCCGCTCTGGGCGCACTGGGCCGCGACCCCGGCGTGGTGGTCTGTGACGGCTACGGCCTCGCCCACCCGCGCCGTTTCGGACTGGCGAGCCACCTGGGCGTGCTCACCGGGCTGCCCACGATCGGCGTGGCCAAGAACCCCTTCACCTTCACGTTCGAGGAGCCCGGGGCCGAGCGCGGCAGTACGAGCCCCCTCCTCGCCGGCGCCGACGAGGTCGGCCGGGCACTGCGCACACAGACGGGCATCAAGCCGGTGTTCGTGTCCGTGGGCCACCGGATCGATCTGGCCACGGCCTGCGCCCACACCCTTGCCCTCGCCCCGAGGTACCGCATCCCCGAGACCACCCGGCGCGCCGACGCCCTGTGCCGGCGGGCCCTGAAGGAGGCCGTCGGTACAGCGGCACGCCATCGCGACTGAGTAGGGGAACTGAGTACCCGTACCGATGTGGCCGCGTCGAGGTGATCGGCAGGCTGGGCACATGACGAGACACCGTTCACCCCATGCCACCGGCCACCCCTCCCGGACCGTCGAACGCGGCGTGACCGCCGCCCTGGTGCTCGCCCTCGTGGCCGGGCTCGCGTGGATCGGCGGGATGATCGGCACCGTCCTGGGGTGGCCGCTCTAGAAGCCGCCGGAGTCTCTACCGCAGGGCCGCCACCCGGAATTCGATGCCCACCGCGCGGAGGCGGTCGATGAGGGCGTCGCCCATCGCCTCGGCGGTGGTGACCTGGCCGGACGTACGCGGCAGGTCGTCCAGGGCGAGGGACAGGGCCGCCTCGGCGAACATCTTCGCCGTCTCCTCGTAGCCCGGATCCCCACCCGTGACCTCCGTATAGACGCGCCGGCCGCCGCCCTCGCCCACGAACCGCACCGAGAACCAGCTCTTCGCCCGCGTCTTTGCACTCGGTCCCTCCCCGGGACTGATCCTGCCGGACAGCCAACGGCGTGCGGGCGGCACCTGGGCGGCCGCGAACAGAGCGCCCACCGCCGCGACCCCGCCCAGGGCGTACGGCAGGGTCTCGACCGCCGCGTAGTGCCGGTAGCGGAAGTCGGGTCCGTACCGTTCCAGGGCGCGCGCCGACCGGCGCACCACCTGCCCGTCGATGGTGGGCAGCGGCAGCGCCCACGCCCCGACCTCCTTCGCGAAGCGCGGTGCGCCGAGCGGCGCCCGCGCCCGCCGTCCCAGCAGCCGTGGCTCATGGCGGCCGCGGTCCCGGGCCGCGGCGAGCATCTTCGGCCCGCGTGCCAACTGGCCGAGGGCGGAGGCGAACGTGCCGCCCGAGAACATGCCCTGTGCGCGGACGAATCCGTCGACCGCCAGCGGCACGCCCTCGGGCAACTGCCGCACGGTGAAGTACGCGCCCAGGTCGTGCGGAACCGAGTCGAATCCGCAGGAGTGCACGAGGCGTGCTCCCGTCTCCCGCGCGCGTGCGTCGTGCCGCACGTACACGAGATCGACGAATTCGGCCTCGCCGGTCAGGTCCAGGTAGTCGGTGCCCGCCTCGGCGCAGGCCGCCACGAGTTCCTCGCCGTACTGCAGATAGGGCCCGACCGTGGTGGCGAGCACGCGCGTGTGGCGTGCGAGTTCGCGCAGCGACACGGGGTCCGATACATCCGCCTGGAGTACATCGGGCACGGCAGCGCCGGCGAAGCCCTCCCGCAGCCGCTCCAGCTTCTCCGCGCTGCGGCCCGCGACGGCCCAGCGCAGCCCCTCGGGCGCCTGTGCCGCGAGGTATTCCGCAGTGAGCGTGCCCACGAAGCCCGTGGCTCCGAACAGCACGATGTCGTACGCGCGATCCGTCTTCAGCCTGCTCATGACACCTCTCCGCCCGCGCCGTTGTCGGTGGCTGAGGCTAGCGTGAGGTACGGGCGGTCGTACGAGGAGGTCGGGTGGGTCGGCGTCGGCGCACCACGGCGTGTGTCGAATTTGACTAAGCGCTTGCTCGTGCGAGTATTGCCCGGACTGCAACACGTTCTTAACATCGCTGATGTCACAGTGGTTGTGTCACAGAGCTGGGGGCTTGATGGCAGTGGCAGGGACGCCGGGGCTCGGCCCCCTCGCCGGCGTGCGCGTCGTCGAGCTCGCGGGCATAGGGCCCGGTCCGTTCGCCGGAATGCTCCTTGCCGACCTGGGCGCCGACGTCGTCCGCGTGGACCGGCCGAACGGATCAGGGCTCGCCATCAACCCCGAGTACGACGTCACCAACCGCAACAAGCGCTCGGTGCTGGTCGACCTCAAGGCCGAGGACGGCCCGGCCCGCGTCCTGGACCTGGCCGAACGCGCCGACATCCTCATCGAGGGCTACCGCCCGGGCGTTGCCGAACGCCTCGGCGTCGGCCCCGAGGCCTGTCACGCCCACAACCCCCGGCTGGTCTACGGCCGGATGACCGGCTGGGGGCAGGAGGGTCCGCTCGCCCCGCGGGCCGGACATGACATCGCGTACATCGCGCTCACCGGCGCCCTCGGCATGATCGGCGAGGCGGATGCGCCGCCCGCCGTCCCCGTCAACCTCGTCGGCGACTACGCGGGCGGCTCGCTGTACCTGGTCGTCGGCGTCCTCGCCGCCCTTCACCACGCGCGCGCGACGGGCGCCGGGCAGGTCGTGGACGCGGCGATCGTCGACGGCGCCGCTCATCTGACCTCGATGATCCACGGCATGCTCGCCGCCGGGGGCTGGCAGGACCGCCGCGGCGCCAACCTCCTCGACGGCGGCTGCCCGTTCTACGGCACCTACGAGACGGCCGACGGACAGTACATGGCGGTGGGCGCCCTCGAGCAGCAGTTCTACGAGGAGTTCGTGGACCTGCTGGGCATCGGGGAGCAGGCCCCGGCCCGCAGGGACGTCACCCGCTGGGGCGAGTTGCGCGCCCTTGTCGCGGCCCGCTTCAAGACCCGTACGCGCGACGAGTGGACCACGGTCTTCGAGGGATCCGACGCCTGTGTCGCGCCCGTCCTCTCGCTCCGCGAGGCCCCCGCCCACCCCCATCTCGCCGCCCGTGGCACCTTCACCGACCACGGCGGAATCACCCAGCCCGCGCCGGCACCCCGCTTCTCCGTCACCCGCACGGAGGTCCGCGGGGGACCGGCGCAGCCCGGCGCCGACACCGCGGACGTCGCCCGGGACTGGCAGATACCCCGACTCCTCGAGGACGGCGACCGATGAACTCCTCGACATCCCCCGATCACGCGGCTGACCCTCCCCGAAAGGCTGACCAGTGAGCACCGAAGCGTACGTGTACGACGCGATCCGCACCCCGCGCGGACGCGGCAAGGCGAACGGCGCCCTGCACGGCACCAAGCCCATCGACCTGGTGGTCGGACTCATCCACGAGATCCGCCGGCGGTTCCCGGACCTCGACCCGGCCGCCATCGACGACATCGTGCTCGGTGTCGTGGGCCCGGTCGGCGACCAGGGCTCCGACATCGCCCGTATCGCCGCGATCGCCGCCGGTCTGCCCGACACGGTGGCCGGCGTTCAGGAGAACCGCTTCTGTGCGTCCGGTCTCGAGGCCGTCAACCTGGCCGCCGCGAAGGTCCGTTCGGGCTGGGAGGACCTGGTGCTCGCGGGCGGCGTCGAGTCGATGTCGCGGGTGCCGATGGCCTCCGACGGCGGCGCCTGGTTCGCCGACCCGATGACCAACATGACCACCAACTTCGTACCGCAGGGCATCGGCGCCGACCTCATCGCGACCATCGAGGGCTTCTCGCGGCGGGACGCCGACGAATACGCGGCGCTGTCCCAGGAGCGGGCCGCGGCCGCCTGGAAGGACGGCCGCTTCGAGAAGTCCGTGGTCCCGGTGAAGGACCGCAGCGGCCTCGTCGTCCTCGACCACGACGAGCACATGCGGCCGGGCACGACCGCCGACTCGCTCGCGAAGCTCAAGCCCTCGTTCGCGGACATCGGCGAGCTGGGCGGCTTCGACGCGGTGGCGCTGCAGAAGTACCACTGGGTCGAGCAGATCGACCACGTCCACCACGCGGGCAACTCCTCCGGCATCGTGGACGGCGCGGCACTGGTCGCCATCGGCACCAAGGAGGTCGGGGAGCGGTACGGGCTGCGGCCCCGGGCCCGGATCGTCTCGGCGGCGGTGTCCGGCTCCGAGCCGACGATCATGCTGACCGGCCCCGCGCCCGCCACCCGCAAGGCGCTCGCCAAGGCCGGGCTGACGATCGACGACATCGACCTGGTCGAGATCAACGAGGCGTTCGCCGCGGTCGTGCTGCGCTTCGTCAAGGACATGGGGATCTCGCTGGACAAGGTCAACGTCAACGGCGGCGCCATCGCCCTCGGCCACCCGCTGGGCGCGACCGGCGCGATGATCCTCGGCACGCTGGTGGACGAGCTGGAGCGGCAGGACAAGCGGTACGGGCTGGCCACGCTGTGCGTGGGCGGCGGCATGGGCATCGCGACCGTCGTCGAGCGTGTCTGACCTTCCCCAACGGATCTTACGGAGCACATCTGATGACCACTGAGTCCACCACCATCCGCTGGGAGCAGGACGACACCGGTATCGTCACCCTCGTCCTCGACGACCCCCGCCAGTCCGCGAACACCATGAACCAGGCGTTCAAGGAGTCGATCGCGGCGATCGCCGAGCGAGCAGAGGCCGAGAAGGACTCCATCCGCGGCATCATCTACACCTCCGCCAAGAAGACCTTCTTCGCGGGCGGTGATCTCAAGGACATGATGAAGGCCGGTCCGGAGGACGCCCAGCAGGCCTTCGAGACCGGTACGGCGATCAAGAGCTCCCTGCGCCGCATCGAGACTCTCGGCAAGCCGGTCGTCGCAGCCATCAACGGCGCGGCCCTGGGCGGCGGTTACGAGATCGCGCTCGCCTCCCACCACCGTATCGCCCTCGACGCCCCCGGCTCCAAGATCGGCCTTCCGGAGGTAACGCTCGGTCTGCTCCCGGCGGGCGGCGGTGTCACCCGCACCGTACGCCTGATGGGCATCGCCGACGCCCTGCTGAAGGTGCTGCTGCAGGGCACCCAGTACTCGCCCCGGCGCGCCCTGGAGAACGGCCTGGTCCACGACCTCGCCGCCACCCCCGAGGAGATGCTGGCCAAGGCCCGCGCCTTCATCGACGCCAACCCGGAGTCCCACCAGCCCTGGGACAAGCCGGGCTACAAGATCCCGGGTGGTACGCCGTCCAACCCGAAGTTCGCCGCCAACCTGCCCGCCTTCCCGGCCAACCTGAAGAAGCAGCTGAACGGCGCCCCTTATCCGGCCCCCCGCAACATCCTCGCGGCGGCCGTCGAGGGCTCCCAGGTCGACTTCGAGACCGCTCTGACCATCGAGGCGCGCTACTTCACCGAGCTGGTCACCGGGCAGACGGCGAAGAACATGATCCAGGCGTTCTTCTTCGACCTGCAGGCCGTCAACTCCGGCGCCAACCGCCCCCGGGGCATCGAGCCCCGCCAGGTCCGCAAGGTCGCCGTCCTCGGCGCCGGGATGATGGGCGCCGGCATCGCCTACGCGTGCGCCCGCGCGGGCATCGAGGTCGTCCTCAAGGACGTGTCCCTGGAAGCCGCCGCCAAGGGCAAGGGCTACTCCGAGAAGTTGTGCGGCAAGGCCGTCGCCAAGGGCCGTACCTCCCGGGAGAAGGCGGACGCCCTGCTCGCCCGCATCACCCCGACCGCCGAGGCCGCCGACCTGGCGGGCTGCGACGCCGTCATCGAGGCGGTGTTCGAGGACCCGGCGCTCAAGCACAAGGTGTTCCAGGAGATCGAGCACATCGTCGAACCGGACGCGCTGCTGTGCTCCAACACCTCGACCCTGCCCATCAGCGTGCTCGCCGAGGGCGTGGATCGGCAGGCCGACTTCATCGGGCTGCACTTCTTCTCGCCGGTCGACAGGATGCCGCTCGTCGAGATCATCAAGGGGAAGCGGACCGGCGACGAGGCGCTGGCGCGGGCCTTCGACCTGGTCCGGCAGATCAACAAGACGCCGATCGTGGTCAACGACTCGCGTGGCTTCTTCACCTCCCGTGTCATCGGCCACTTCATCAACGAGGGCGTCGCGATGGTCGGCGAGGGCATCGAGCCCGCCTCCATCGAGCAGGCAGCCGCGCAGGCGGGCTACCCGGCCAAGGTGCTGTCCCTGATGGACGAGCTGACGCTCACCCTGCCGCGCAAGATCCGCAACGAGTCGAAGCGAGCCGTCGAGGACGCGGGCGACACCTGGGCCGCGCACCCCGCCGAGGCCGTCATCGACCGCATGGTCGACGAGTTCGGGCGCCCCGGGCGCAGCGGCGGCGCCGGCTTCTACGAGTACGGCGAGGACGGCAAGCGCGGGCGGCTGTGGCCGGGCCTGCGCGAGCACTTCACCAAGCCGGGCCACTCGATCCCCTTCGAGGACATGCAGGAGCGCATGCTGTTCTCCGAGGCGCTGGACACCGTCCGGCTCCTGGAGGAAGGCGTGCTGACGTCCGTCGCCGACGCCAACATCGGCTCGATCTTCGGGATCGGTTTCCCCGGCTGGACCGGCGGCGTCCTGCAGTACATCAACGGATACGACGGCGGCGCCGGGGCAGGTGTCGGGCCCGCGGGCTTCGTGGCCCGCGCCCGTGAGCTCGCCGAGCGGTACGGCGAGAGGTTCACACCGCCCGCGCTCCTGGTGGAGAAGGCGGAGAAGGGCGAGCGGTTCACCGACGCGCGCTGACACGGGTCGGGTCCTGCACGGACACCCGCACGGGTCAGGAGTCCCGTGCGGGTTCCGCGTCCGGGATCCACTCCCGCAGCTCCTCCCTCAGGGAGCGCTGGAAAGTGGTGAGCAGAGCCTGCACCACGAGCGGGTGCATGTGCGCGGACAGGGACTTCACGGCAGAGGAGTCCCGCTCGGACACGGCATCGCGGAAAAGCTGTGACAGCTCGCGGGCCGCCGCGCGGGAATGCTCGATGAGGGCGCCCCGGGCGGCGAGGATCGTCTCCAGTCCGAGGGGGACGTCGAGGAGCTGCACGCCCAGCCGGAGCAGGCCGGGGTCCACCCGGTAGGCCCCGTCGTGCGGTACGGCCACGTTCATCGCCGCGAGCCGCTCGAAGTCCTCCTCGCCGAGCGGCCGGCCCGCGCGCCGTTCCAGCTCCCCGCGCGTCATCGTCTCCACCGTGTCCGGCGCCCACGAGGCCACGACGGCCCGGTGGATGGCGAGGTCCCGGGCGCTCAGGTCCGCCGGCAGCTGCTGCAGATAACGTTCGATGGCGGCCAGGGTCATGCCCTGGTGCTGCAGCTCCTCGATCAGCGCCAGCCGGGCCAGGTGCTCCGGCCCGTAGCGGCCGACGCGCCGCGGGCCGATCACGGGTGGCGGAAGCAGGCCCTTGGCGCTGTAGAAGCGCACTGTGCGGACCGTGATGCCCGCACACGCGGCCAGCTCGTCGACGGTGAGCATGGGCCCCTCGGTCTCGGTCGTCCCGGTCCTCATGTGCAGCAGTATCGCTGTCTCACCAGTGCTGTGAAACCATTCGCCGATCTTCCGCGCCCCCGTGACGTGCGGCTGTCCGGGCGGAGCCGGCCCGGGCGACGGCGACGGCGAAGCACAGGTCGCGCGCAGTTCCGGCCGGGCCCCGGCGAAGGCGTGACGGTGCGGCCGGCGATCGTGTGACCCTCAGCCGATGATCTTGCGAAGAACTTGTGAGAAGGGCCGCGGTGTGACCTCTGCCATCGCATACCGGACGCTCTCCGGGAGAAGGTGAGCCGTTGGTCTGTGCCGCATCACTGGTGGTCTCTGTGCCGTATCGGCGGCGGCCCGGGCCGAGCCATATCCGGACACCCGCGCACCACCCCCGCGCCGGGCGCACCAGAGAGTAGATCCACTCGTGAGCAAGGACGCCGTGAACACGGCCGCGGTGGCAGCCCACAGCGATGCCACCCGGACGCCCGCGGATGCCGGCGACGCCGGCTACAGCAAGGACCTCAAGGCCCGCCACGTCAACATGATCGCGATCGGCGGAGCGATCGGCACCGGTCTCTTCCTCGGCGCCGGCGGCCGGCTGCACAACGCCGGTCCCGCCCTCGCGCTGGCCTATCTGGTCTGCGGCGTCTTCGCCTTCTTCGTCGTCCGCGCCCTGGGCGAGCTGGTCCTGTACCGGCCGTCGTCCGGGTCCTTCGTGTCGTACGCGCGCGAGTTCCTCGGCGAGAAGGGCGCGTACGTCGCCGGCTGGATGTACTTCCTCAACTGGTCGACGACCGGTATCGCCGACATCACCGCCATCGCGCTCTACACGCACTACTGGAGCCTCTTCACGCCCATCCCGCAGTGGGTGCTGGCCCTGGTCGCCCTCGCGGTCGTCCTGACCGTGAACCTGATCTCGGTGAAGATCTTCGGCGAGATGGAGTTCTGGTTCGCGATCATCAAGGTCGCCACGCTGGTGAGCTTCATGTTCGTCGGCATCTTCCTGCTGGCCACGCAGCACGACGTGGGCGGCCGGAAGCCCGGTCCGAGCGTGATCACGGACCATGGCGGGGTCTTCCCGCACGGGCTCATGCCCGTCGTCCTGGTGATGCAGGGCGTGATCTTCGCGTACGCGGCCCTGGAACTCGTCGGTGTCGCCGCGGGCGAGACGGCGGAGCCCGAGAAGGTCGTCCCGCGCGCGGTGAACTCGATCATGTGGCGCGTCGGCCTCTTCTACGTCGGTTCGGTGGTCCTCCTCGCCCTGCTGCTGCCGGGCTCGGTGTACTCCGCGGACGAGAGCCCCTTCGTCACCGTGCTGTCCAGGATCGGCGTCCCAGCGGCGGGCGACGTGATGAACCTTGTCGTCCTGACCGCCGCGATGTCCTCGCTGAACTCCGGCCTCTACTCCACCGGCCGCATCCTGCGCTCGATGGCCATGGCGGGCTCGGCGCCGAAGTTCACGGCGCGGATGAACCGCAGCCAGGTCCCTTACGGCGGCATCCTGCTCACCTGCGCGGTGTGCGTGCTCGGCGTCGGCCTGAACTATCTGATGCCGAGCCAGGCCTTCGAGATCGTGCTGAACGTGGCCTCCCTCGGCATCGTCAGCACCTGGGTGATCATCATGATCTGCCATCTGGTCTTCGTCCGCCGCGCCAAGGCGGGCCTGGTCACCAGGCCGTCCTTCCGGCTGCCCGGCAGCCCGGTGACGGAGATCGCCACCATCGTCTTCCTGGTGGCCGTTCTCGGCCTCATGTGGAACGACCCCGAGGTCGGCCGCAAGACGCTGCTGCTCATCCCCGTGATCGCCGTCCTGCTCGTCGGCGGCTGGTTCGCACTGCGCCGCCGGATCGCGACGAGCACGGACCAGGAGCTGACCGACCTCACGAAGTAGCAGCCTCACGGCCGCCGTCAGTTGGCAGCGCCTGCGGTGGCGTCATGTCGGAGATCGTGTATGTCCGGGGTGACGCCACCGTCGTGCCGGACGAGGGTCACCGGGAGCAGGGGCGGGACCGGACCGGACCAGGGGTTGGTTTCAGCCAGTTAATGGCGCGTATGTGCGTCGTGCTGCACATGTGAGCGGGTAGGTCCCGGGCATGGATCTCATCCCTTACCCGATAGGCCCCCTCAACCCCCAACTCCAGGACGTCCTCGCCGCACTGCTGCTGTTCGCCGTGGTGTTCCTCATGACCACCAGGCTGCTGCCCCGGATGAACCGGGTCCTCGAGGCCCGCGAGGACGCGATCCAGGGTGCCGCGGCCCGCGCGGAGGAGGTGCGCGCCCTCGCCCAGGACGAACAGGCCAGGGCCGCGGCGCTGCTCGCCGAGGCGCGCCACGATGCCGCCCGGATCCGGCAGCAGGCTGTCGAAGAAGGGTCCGCCCTGATCGCCGACGCTCGTGCCGAGGGGCTGCGGGAGCGGGATGCCCTGCTCGCCGAGGCCGGTTCTCGCATTCGGACCGACCGGACCCTGGCCGAGGCCGAGCTCCGCGTGCATGCCGCGGAGCTGGCCTCGGACCTGGCGGGCCGGATCATGGGCGAGCCGCTCCGGACCCCGGCTGAGCGCGGCTGATCAGCCCGTGTGCACGTCGTTGGCCGCTTCGATCTTCTTCCACGACTTCGGCTGGGCCGTAGCGGCCGAGGTCCTGGCGATGGATGCGGTGCGCGCCGAGGGTGCGGTCGGCTTCGACGGCTGGAAAAGCCAGGTGTCGAACAGGGCGGCCAGCGGCTTCCCGGACACCTTCTCCGCGTAGCTCTGGAAGTCGGCGACCGAGGCGTTGCCGTAGGCGTGGTCCTTCGGCCAGCCCTTCAGGATGGCGAAGAACGCGTCGTCGCCGACTGCGTTGCGCAGGGCCTGGACGGCGAGCGCGCCGCGGTCGTAGATCGCAATGTCGAACTGGTTGTCAGAGCCCGGGTCACCGGGCTTGACCGTCCAGAACGCGTCGTCGGCAGGGTGCGAGGCGTACACGTAGTCCGCCAGTTGCTGCGTCGTGCCCTCGCCCTCGTGCTCGGACCACAGCCACTGGGCGTACCGCGCGAACCCCTCGTTGATCCAGATGTCCTTCCAGCCCTTCAGGGACACGTCGTCGCCGTACCACTGGTGCGCCAGCTCATGCACGACGACGGACGTGTTCGAGCCGCTCGCGAACTGCTTGGGGCTGTAGTACACGCGGGTCTGCGTCTCCAGGGCGTACCCGGTGGTCGTGTTCGGGACGTACCCGCCGACCGAACTGAACGGGTACGGGCCGAAGTAGCCGGTCAGCCAGTCGACGATCTCCCCGGTGCGTTCCACGCTGGCCCGCGCGGCCCCGTCGTTGGCGCCGAGATCCTTGCTGTAGGCGTTGACGACCGGGACCCCGTCCGACGTCTTCCCGGTCGTGATGTCGAACTTCCCGATCGCGAGCGTGGCCAGATAGGTCGCCTGCGGCTTGTCGGACCGCCAGTTGTAGCGGGTCCAGCCGAGCTTCGAACTCGTCGACTGCAGCGTTCCGTTGGAGATCGCCTGGGTGCCGTCCGGCACGGCCACCGACACGTCGTACGTGGCCTTGTCGAGCGGATGGTCGTTGCTCGGGAACCACCACCACGCCGCCTCGGGCTCGTCGGCCGCGACCGCGCCGTCCGGAGTGCGGTGCCAGGTGTTGAAGCCGTATGCGCTCTTTGTCGACGGCACGCCGCTGTAGCGGACCACGACGGTGAGCGGTGTGCCCTTCGGCAGCGGGGTGGCCGGGGTGATCTGCAGTTCGTGCTGGCCGGAGGTGGTGTACGCGGCCTTCGCGCCGTTCACCCGTACCTCGCTCACATCCAGCAGGAAGTCCAGGTCGAAGCGGGACAGATCCTGCGTCGTGGTGGCCAGGACGGTCGCGGTGCCCTCCAGTTCGTCCGTCTTCGGCTGGTATTTCAGGCGAAGGTCGTAGTGGGAGACGTCGTATCCGCCGTTGCCGTAGTACGGGTAGTAGGGGTCGCCGATACCCGGAGCACCGGGCCGGTAGTCGGCGGCCGATGCCGGGATCGCCAGCAACAGGGAAGCCGCCGCGAGCGCGCCCGGGGCGATGAGTCTGCGGTGCACGAGAGCTCCAAGTCGTAGGGGCACGAGATCTGTTCGGAGCCTATTCAGTCCCGGGGGCCCCGGGCATGTCCATGGCACCCGCTGTCACACGATCGCCATCCGGCCGTCATGAGCAATGCGGTCCCACAGTGCTTTCCCGGTCATGTTGCCCCGTTCACCCCGCGTGTCGTCAGCTGCCCTCTTCTGCACGGGAGTTGACCCCTGTACCGTCCCGCGCATGCCACAACGCATGCCCCTCAGGATCTGGAGACCGCTCGCGACGGCGGCCATCGCCGCCCTGCTGGCCGCCTTCCTCACCCCGACGGCAGCCCACGGCGCGCCACGGGAGAGTCGGCCCGTCTACTCGTACGGGAACGCCATCCGCGAGTCCGTCTGGGTGGACACCGGCCTCGACGGCGACGGAGACGGGAAGACCGATCGCGTCGCCGTCGACATCGTCCGGCCGCGCGAACCCGCCGCGCAGGGCCGCAGGATTCCCGTGATCATGGATGCCAGCCCGTACTACTCCTGCTGCGGGCGCGGCAACGAGAGCCAGAAGAAGACGTACGACGCGGCCGGCCATGTCGTCCAGATGCCGCTCTTCTACGACAACTACTTCGTGCCGCGCGGCTACGCCTTCGTTGGCGTCGACCTGGCCGGAACCAATCGCTCCGACGGCTGCGCGGACGTCGGCGGGCGCTCCGACATCCAGTCGGCCAAGGCGGTGATCGACTGGCTCAACGGCCGCGCCAAGGGCTACACCACCCGCACCGGCACGACTGCGGCCAGGGCGACCTGGACCAACGGCAGGACCGGCATGATCGGCAAGAGCTGGGACGGCACCATCGCCAACGGCGTTGCCGCGACCGGAGTCAGGGGACTGAAGACCATCGTGCCGATCAGCGCGATCTCCTCCTGGTACGACTACTTCTTCGCCCAGGGCGCCCCGTTCTACGACTCGGGTCCCGACTCGCTCTCGGACTACGTCGACAGCCCCGACGCCCACGCCAAGTGCGCCGCGGCACAGCGCAAGCTCGTCGACGGAGCGCCGCGCAGCGGCGACTGGACCCCGCTGTGGACGGAGCGCGACTATGCGAAGGACGCGAACAAGGTCCGGGCGAGCGTCTTCCTCGTCCATGGCATGCAGGACCTCAACGTACGCACCAAGCAGTTCGGACAGTGGTGGAACGCACTGGCGAAGAACGGCGTAGAGCGCAAGATCTGGCTCTCCCAGACCGGTCACGTCGACCCCTTCGACTTCCGGCGCGCCCAGTGGGTGGACACCCTGCACCGCTGGTTCGACCATGAACTCCTCGGCTACGACAACGGCATCGACCGGGAGCCGACGGCCGACATCGAGCGCCACCCCGACCAATGGGTCACGTCCACGGCCTGGCCGCCCCGGGGTACCGCCACGACGACACTGCGTCCGGGGCGGGGCTCCCAGGCGGGCGTGGGCACCCTCGGACTGCGCACGGGCACGGGCACCGAGGCCTTCACCGACGACCCCAAGCTCAGCGAGACCGACTGGGCCGCGCACATCGGCGAGTCCACCGCCGGCAAGGCCGGGTTCCTCACCGGGCCCCTGACGAAGGATCTGAGGGTCTCAGGCTCGTCCACGGTGACCGTCACCGTCACGCCGACCACCTCCACGGCCCACCTTTCCGCCGTACTGGCCGACCTCGGCCCCGACACGATCCGCGACTACGCCGACTCCGGCGAGGGCATCACCACGCTCACCGACCGCACCTGCTGGGGTGCGAGCGCCACCGGCGACAGCGCCTGCTACAGGGTCACCCAGGCAAAGAAGACCGCCGTCTCTGTCACGGTCTTCAGCCGTGGCTGGGCCGATCTCGGACACTACGCCTCGATCCGCAAGGGTGTCCCGCTCACTCCGGGCAGGGCATACACGATCACGCTGGATCTGGCCGCCACCGACCATGTCGTCCCGAAGGGCCACCGGCTCGCGCTGATCGTCGCGGGGACCGACAAGGACCTCATCGACCCTCCGTCGAGCACACCGACGCTGACGATGGACCTGTCCCGGACGGCGGCCCGGGTCCCGCTCGTGGGAGGGGAAGCCGCCTTTGCGGACGCCGCCTCCGGCTCCGCGGCGACCGCTCCCGAGGCCACCACACAGGGCGGATTGCGGACCTCCCACGCCGTCCGGCGCATCCCGGGAGAGACCCTGTGAGAGTGCGAGCCGCGCCCAAAGCCGACCACTGACGGTCTCTCAGGCGGCCGGGCGTATCAGCCCGGCCGCCTCTCGCGCGCCCCCACGCCACCGTGACACCACCCGCGCCGCCCTGCCCGTGGTGGTGCATCACTCCTCCACCGCCAGGCAGCGCCCCGCGCTCCAGTCGGACGGTTACCCGGGTCGGCCGCAGCCAGGCAGATGAATCGACATGTCGATCAGGAGACTCCGTGCCCGGGGCCCATCCCCGACTCGGCGTCCGTCGCGGCCCGAGGGCCCCTGACACCGGTCGTGCAGGAGGAGCCGGTGATGCGCCCCAAAGAGCCGGGTGTGCCGTGCTCACATCACTCGGAGTGTGGGGATACTCACAGTATGTCTGCCGAGTACGCGACCTTCGACCTGGCGCCGGCGATGCGTGCCGGCGGCGTTCTCGCCAATGGGGACTACCAGGTGCACCGGGACTTCGTGGACTTCCTCGTCGACGGCCACCCGCTGCTGTTCCGGCTCTCCGACCTGGACGCCGTCTCCCCGCTCGCCTCCGACGTACCCCCCGCGATCTTCACCGCGCAGGTGCGCGGACTGCTGCTGGAGGCCGATGCCCCGCTCGAGGGCGGCCGCCATGTCATCTACGGTTGCCCCGACTGCGAGGACCTCGCCTGCGGAGCCGTCACCGCGGTGATCGAGAGGGACGGCGACGACTTCGTATGGCGTGACTTCGCCTGGCAGACCGAGGAACGGGTGGACCTGGAGCTGAACGGCTACCACGGGATAGGGCCCTTCCGTTTCCACGGCGACGAATACCGCCGTGCCCTGGGAACCCTTCTCGACGGCGGCTCGGCCGAACGCCGCAGAGTCCTGCTGATCGGCCCGCGCGTCGCCGTCCTGGCCCGGCTCGCCGCCGCACTGCGGGGCATCGGCATCGGCGCGGACATCGTCCACGACGCCTCCGACGTGTCCACGGAGGAGCTGCGTGGCTATGGTGCCGTGGTCTTCGGGCAGGCGGTGGGCGAGCGGGAACGTGCCGCCGTACGGCAGTCCTTCGAGCGTGCGGGGGCCGACGCGGCGTACGTCGAGGGCCTCGCGCCGATCGTTCCCCTCCTCGTCGCCCAGGTCGAACACGCCCTGGACCGCGGCCCGGTGGAGTGGCGGCGGCTCACGCATCTGGCCGTCGCCGGCGGCGCCGCGCACCTCGAGGTCACCTCCATGTGCCGGGTCCGCGTCACCACGTACCGCCAGGACCGTCTGCACCGCGTCCATACCCATGAGGCCTTCGACGGCCTCCTGGAACCGGGCCGTCATCGCATTTCGCTCGATCCCAGGGCGGCCAGGGGGGAGTCCTTCGTGGTGGCCAGAACCCCGGGGAGCGTGCTGGTGGCCACGGTGGCGCACTGAGCGTGCGGCTGGGTGAGTCCCCCGCGCGGCCCGCCGGTGCTCAGCTCGTTGGGCCAGGGAGCGTGCGCTGGCTAGGATCGGCGGTCTGATGACTGCCACTCTCGTCGCCAAGAACCTCGCCGCCGGGCACGGCGACCGTCCCCTCTTCTCCGGGCTGGACCTCGTCGTCGCGCCCGGTGACGTGGTCGGGCTCGTCGGTGCCAACGGGGCCGGCAAGTCCACCCTGCTGCGGATGCTCGCCGGACTGATCACTCCGGAGCGGGGCGAGCTGCGCCTGTCCCCGCCGACCGCGACGGTCGGCCATCTGCCGCAGGAGCCGGAGCGGCGGCCGGGCGAGACGGTGCGGGAGTTCCTGGCCCGCCGCACGGGTGTGGCCGAGGCCCAGCGCCGGATGGACGAGGCCACCCAGGGGCTCGTCGACGGCACGCCCGGGGCCGACGATGCGTATGCGGTCGGCCTGGAGCGCTGGCTCGGCCTCGGTGGCGCCGACCTCGACGAGCGCGCCGAGGACGTCGCCGACTCCCTCGGGCTCGGTGTCGGCCTGGACCAGCCGATGACCTCCCTGTCCGGCGGGCAGGCGGCCCGGGCCGGCCTCGCCTCACTGCTGCTGTCCCGCTATGACGTCTTCCTGCTCGACGAGCCGACGAACGACCTGGACCTGGACGGGCTGGAGCGGCTGGAGCGCTTCGTGAGCGGGTTGCGGGCCGGGACGGTGGTTGTCAGCCACGACCGTGAGTTCCTCACCCGCACGGTGACCAAGGTCCTCGAACTCGACCTCGCCCAGCAGCGGATCAACCTCTACGGCGGCGGATACGAGGCCTACCTGGAGGAGCGCGAAACGGCCCGTCGGCATGCCCGCGAGGAGTACGAGGAGTACGCCGACAAGAAGGCCGTCCTCCAGGACCGGGCGCAGATGCAACGCGCCTGGATGGACAAGGGGGTGAAGAACGCGCGGCGCAAGGCGGGCAACGACAACGACAAGATCGGCCGCAAGTTCCGCAGTGAGGCAAGCGAGAAGCAGGCCGCCAAGGCCCGCCAGACCCAGCGCATGATCGAGCGCCTCGACGTCGTCGAGGAGCCCCGCAAGGAGTGGGAGCTGCGCATGGAGATCGCGCCGGGCCCGCGCTCGGGCGCGGTCGTCGCCACGCTCCGGGACGCCGAGGTACGACGCGGCGACTTCACGTTCGGCCCGGTCTCCCTGCAGATCGACTGGGCGGACCGGGTGGCGGTGACAGGCGCGAACGGTGCGGGCAAGTCGACGTTGCTCGGCGCGCTGCTGGGCCGTGTCCCCCTGGACGCGGGCCACGCCGACCTGGGTTCGGGCGTCCTGGTCGGCGAGGTCGACCAGGCCCGGGGCCTCTTCCACGGCTCGCGGTCCCTGCTGGACGCGTTCTGCGTGGCGGTCCCGGACGTGGAACCGGCCGACGTCCGCACACTGCTCGCCAAGTTCGGCCTGAAGGCGGACCACGTGCTGCGCCCGGCGGAGACCCTCTCGCCGGGCGAGCGCACAAGGGCCGCCCTCGCACTGCTCCAGGGCAGGGGCGTGAATCTGCTGGTCCTGGACGAGCCGACCAACCACCTCGACCTGCCGGCCATCGAGCAGTTGGAGTCGGCCCTCGACTCCTACGACGGCACGCTTCTGCTGGTCACCCATGACCGCCGGATGCTGGACGCGGTACGGGTGACCCGTCGGCTGGAGGTCGCGGACGGCAAGGTGACCGAACGCTGAGCGGTGTCTGACCGCTCCCGCCGGGCGCACGGCACCTGGCACGGCCCCTCGTCGCGTTGCCGGACACCCGAGTACGCCCAGTACGCGGGAGATCCTCCGCCCTGCGATGCTCCCCCGGCCACCGCTGGGAGGTGCCCCCTGCACCGGACGCCGCGCGCTGATCCGACGCGCATGGTCGGACACCGCCCAGTCGTCGGCCCCACTCAGGCCCGGACCCTCCGTGTCGTACCGGAGAGTCCGGACCCGGATGTGTCAGCGGCGGCCGCTCTTCGGGTCGAGCAGACCCGCGCGGCGCAACGCGTCGGCCATCGCGCTGTTGGCCGGCGGAGGGGCCTGCCGTGAGTTACGGTCACCGCCGCGGCCCTGGCGCTGCTGCGGCGGACGTCCGCCACGCTGCTGGCGCCCGCCCCCGCCCTGGGGCCCCTGCGCGGCGGCCTCGTCGTCCAGCCGCAGCGTCAGCGAGATGCGCTTGCGCGGAATGTCGACGTCCAGCACCTTCACCTTGACGATGTCGCCCGGCTTCACCACGTCACGCGGGTCCTTGACGAACGTCTTCGACATCGCCGACACATGCACCAGACCGTCCTGGTGGACGCCGACGTCCACGAAGGCACCGAATGCGGCGACATTCGTGACGACACCTTCGAGGATCATCCCGGACGACAGGTCGGAGATCTTCTCGACGCCCTCCTTGAAGGTGGCCGTCTTGAACGCGGGCCGGGGGTCGCGCCCGGGCTTCTCCAGCTCCTTCAGGATGTCGCTCACGGTCGGCAGACCGAACGTCTCGTCCACGAACTCGGCCGGCTTCAGCGACCGCAGCACCGCCGTGTTGCCGATCAGCGAGGCGACCTCCTGGCCCGCCGTCTTCACCATGCGCCGGACCACCGGGTACGCCTCCGGGTGCACGCTGGAGGCGTCCAGCGGGTCGTCGCCGCCCCGGATCCGCAGGAAGCCCGCGCACTGCTCGTACGCCTTCGGGCCGAGTCGCGCCACGTTCTTCAGCTGGGAGCGCGAGGTGAACGGGCCGTTCGCGTCGCGGTGCGCCACGATGTTCTCCGCGAGCCCGGAGGAGATGCCGGAGACCCGGGCGAGCAGCGGAGTCGACGCCGTGTTGACGTCCACCCCCACGCCGTTCACACAGTCCTCGACCACCGCGTCCAGCGAGCGCGAGAGCTTCACCTCGGACAGGTCGTGCTGGTACTGGCCGACGCCGATCGACTTCGGATCGATCTTCACCAGCTCGGCGAGCGGGTCCTGGAGACGGCGCGCGATGGAGACCGCGCCGCGCAGCGAGACGTCCATACCCGGCAGCTCCTGGGAGGCGAACGCCGAGGCCGAGTACACCGACGCGCCCGCCTCGGACACCATCACCTTGGTGAGCTTCAACTCCGGGTGCTTGGCGATGAGTTCACCGGCGAGCTTGTCGGTCTCGCGGGACGCCGTGCCATTGCCGATCGCGATCAGCTCGACCGCGTGCTCCTTCGCGAGCCGGGCGACCTTGGCGATCGCCTCGTCCCACTTGTTCGCCGGGACGTGCGGGTAGATGACGTCCGTGGCGACCACCTTGCCGGTCGCGTCCACCACGGCCACCTTCACGCCCGTACGGAAGCCGGGGTCCAGGCCCAGCGTCGCGCGTGTGCCGGCCGGGGCGGCGAGCAGCAGGTCCCGCAGGTTCGCGGCGAAGACCGCCACCGCCTCGTCCTCGGCGGCCGTACGCAGCCGCAGCCGCAGGTCGATGCCGAGGTGAACGAGGATGCGGGTGCGCCAGGCCCACCGCACCGTGTCCGTCAGCCACTTGTCGGCGGCGCGGCCGCGATCGGCGATCCCGAAGCGGTTCGCCACGATTCCCTCGTACGACGACGGGCCGTCCGTCGGCTCCTCCGGCTCCAGGACGAGGTCGAGGACCTCCTCCTTCTCGCCGCGCAGCATGGCGAGGATGCGGTGCGAGGGCAGCTCGGTGAAGGGCTCGGCGAAGTCGAAGTAGTCGGCGAACTTGGCGCCCGCCTCCTCCTTGCCCTCCCGCACCTTGGCGGCCAGACGCCCGCGCACCCACATGCGCTCACGCAGCTCCCCGATCAGGTCGGCGTCCTCCGAGAACCGCTCGGTCAGGATCGCCCGCGCGCCGTCGAGCGCGGCCTGCGGGTCGGGCACGCCCTTGTCGGCGTCGACGAAGGCCGACGCCGCGGCGAGCGGCTCGACCGTCGGGTCGCCGAGCAGGCCCTCGGCCAGTGGCTCCAGACCGGCCTCGCGCGCGATCTGCGCCTTCGTGCGCCGCTTCGGCTTGAACGGCAGGTAGATGTCCTCCAGGCGCGCCTTGGTCTGCGCGCCCCGGATCTGGGCCTCCAACTCGTCGGTGAGCTTGCCCTGCTCGCGCACCGACTCCAGGATCGCCGTGCGCCGCTCCTCCAGCTCCCGCAGATAGCGCAGCCGCTCCTCGATCGTGCGCAGCTGCGCGTCGTCGAGCATCTCGGTCGCTTCCTTGCGGTAGCGGGCGATGAAGGGCACCGTCGAGCCGCCGTCCAGCAGCTCGACCGCGGCCTTCACCTGCCGCTCCCGTACGCCGAGCTCCTCGGCGATCCTGCCTTCGATGGACCCTACGAGGGGTGTCGTCACGATCCCGTACCGCCTTCTCCACTGAGGTTGCGCGGCAATTGTGGCAGGTCGCACCGACAACGGGGGCTCAGGGCGGACATCCCGGGGGCGCGGGCCCCGGTCCGGACCCCGGCGCCTCGCGGGACGGCCCTCCGACGGGGCGTGTTCGCCCTCGCCCGGAACACGGACTTCCCCTCCCCCTTGGCCGTCCCGGCGTGTCGGCCGGGACGGCCAAGGGTTCAGCCCTTGCCGATCATGCCCTCGGGGAAGGCGCCGGCCTCCAGGGCCTTGGTCAGCAGGACGCTCCCCAGTTCCGTCAGCCGCTCGACGCCGGCGGCGCCCAGGTGTTCGTACGGAGCACGGTCGAGGCGGTCGGTCTCCGCCTCCATCTCGGCGCGAAGCGCGGCGCCCGCCTCGGTCAATGCCCCGTCCGCGTCGAGCAGTCCGCGCTCGCGCAGTCGCACGCACGCCGCGTCCCAGTCCGCCCTGCTCCAGCCGCGGGTGGCCAGGGCCCACTTCGGGGCCATGCCCTTGCCGGTCGCCGTGTGCGTCACCAGCGCCTCCACCGGTCCGAGCTCCGCGCCCACCAGCACCGTGAGATGACCGTCGCCGCGGTGCTCGCGCAGCAGCGTGGCCGCGTGCCAGAACGCCAGGTGCGGCTCGTCGGGCACGGGCAGATCGGCGTGCGCGGAGTAGAGAGGGCGCGCGTGCCGGGTGCATGCCTCCACCGCGCGCAACGCCAGCTCCGCCGCCTCGCTCATCTCCTTGGAGGCGACGACCTCCTCGCCGAGCAGCCGTCGCAGCGTCGCGTCGACGGCACGCGCGCGTGCCGCGAGCACCGCGTCCGGGGAAGCCGTCGCCCATACGGCGGGCACGTGTCGGGCCACCAGTTCGGGCCGGAAGTTGTAGAACGTCGCCGTCACCACGCCCGCGCCCACCGGCCCCATGGCAGCGGCCCGCACCGCGAAGTAGGCGGCCCTCTGGTCGTCGACGCCCAGGGCGGTCAGTTCCCGTTCCAGATCGGGGGAGAAGTAGTGCGTCGAGTGCAGCGGATTGATCACGTTGTGGCAGCGCCGTCCGGCGCGCTCCGGCAGGGTAGTGGTCATGTCCCGAAGGTTACCGACTGGTCGGTACGCCGAGGAACGGCGGCGAGGGGGATGGCAGAAAATGTGGGGTATTCGTCGTTGCGGCCATGGTGTGCTCCGCCAAGAATCGTCGCATGCGCACCCTCCTGGCCGTCCTCCTCGACGGCGTGCAGAGCCTCGACATCACCGGCCCGGTGGAGGTCTTCGCGGGAGCAGAATCCGCCTGCCCCGGGACCTACCGGATCGTCACGGCATCCCTGGACGGTGCTCCCGTACGGACCTCCAGCGGCTTCACACTGGTCCCCGACCGCGCCCTCGCCGACGCACCCGCCGCGCACACCGTGCTGGTCCCCGGTGGCCAGGGCACCAGAAGCCCCGACCCGCGCCTGGTGCAGTGGCTGCGGGAACACGGCCCCCGCGCGGACCGCCTGGTCTCCATCTGCACCGGCGCCTTCCTGCTCGCCCGCGCGGGCCTCCTCGACGGCCGCCGCGCGACCACCCACTGGGCGTACTGCGACAAGCTGGCCCGCGACCACCCGCGGATCGAGGTCGACCCCGACCCCATCTACGTCCGCGACGGCCGCGTCGCCACCTCGGCAGGAGTCACGTCCGGCATCGACCTCGCCCTGGCCCTCGTCGAGGAGGACCTCGGCCGCGAGACCGCCCTGACCATCGCCCGGCACCTGGTGGTGTTCCTGCGCCGCCCGGGCAACCAGGCCCAGTTCAGCGCCCAGCTGTCCGCCCAGACCGCACAACGCGAGCCCCTGCGCGAGGTCCAGCGGTGGATCAGCGAGCACCCGGAGGGCGACCTCGGCGTGGAGTCGCTCGCCGCCCGCGCCAGGCTGTCGCCCCGCCACTTCGCCCGCGCGTTCCGGGCCGAGACCGGGACGACCCCGGGCCGCTATGTGGACCGCATCCGACTCGAGCACGCGCGCCGACTCCTGGAGGACTCCGCCGACGGCGTCGAGGAGATCGCCCGCGCCAGCGGCTACGGCACGCCCGAGGCGATGCGCCGGGCCTTCGTCAAGGCACTCGGCGCACCCCCGGCGGAGTACCGACGCCGCTTCCGGCCGACGACCACCAGCTGATCGACGAAGGGACGACCACCCACTGATCCCGGAAGGGGCGACCACTCACCGATGACCGAGGGGAAGTCCCATGACCATCGAGGAAAGTTCGTGACCACGGAGGTAAGTCCGTGATCGCCGAGGCAAGTCCGTGACCACTGGGGGAAAGCCCGTGACCACCGAAGGAGAGTCCGTGCAGATCGCGATCGTCCTTTTCGACCGGTTCACCGCCCTGGATGCCGTGGGCCCGTACGAGATCCTCAGCCGCCTCCCCGGCTCGGAGACCGTCTTCGTGGCCGAGCGGACGGGGCCGGTGCGCAACGACACCGGAACCCTCGCGCTCACCGCCGACAGGACCCTGGCCGAGGTTCCGTCCCCCGGCATCGTGGTTGTCCCCGGAGGGCCCGGCCAGAGTGCGCAGATGGAGAACGGGGACCTCCTCGACTGGCTGCGCGCGGCGGACGCCACCAGCGCCTGGACGGCGTCCGTTTGTACGGGTTCCCTGCTGCTCGCCGCCGCCGGTCTCCTCCGGGGGCGCCGTGCCACCTCGCACTGGCTGGCTCTGGACGCGCTCGGGCGGCTGGGCGCCGAGCCCACGGGGGAGCGCGTGGTGTTCGACGGCAAGTACGTCACGGCCGCGGGCGTCTCCTCGGGCATCGACATGGGCCTCACCCTGCTCGGCCGTGTCGCGGGCGACGAGCGGGCGCAAGCCGTGCAACTGGCGACCGAGTACGACCCGCAGCCGCCCTACGACGCGGGATCCCCGCACAAGGCGCCCGCGCACCTCGTCGAGAAGCTCCGCGCCAGGAGCCGCTTCATCCTGACGTAGTCCAGGTGAACCGCGGCTGCCTGCGCTCCAGGAACGCGGCGACCCCCTCCGCGGTGTCGCCGCTGCCGCGCGCCTGTTCCGCCCAGTGCGCGTCCCGGTCCGTGCGCCCGTTCGCGAACTCCTTGGCCGCGGCCTGGGTCAGCTGCGAGCGGGAGACCAGTACGCGCGTGAACTCCGCGACCCGCTTGGTGAGTTCGCCCTCCGGCAGCAGCTCGTCCAGCAGCCCGGTCCGCAGCGCGCGCCCCGCGTCGATCAACTCACCGGAGAACAAGAGGTACTTGGCGCTGCCGGGTCCCACCAGCGACACCAGCCGACGGGTGGAGGGCGCCGGGTAGACGATCCCCAGCTTGGCCGGCGTCACCCCGAACAGGGCTCCCTCCTCCGCGAACCGCAGGTCACAGGCCGCGGCGAGCTGTGCCCCGCCGCCCACGCAGTGGCCGCGGATCGCCGCCAGGGTCGGCTTCGGGAACGCGGCCAGCGCCTCCTCGGCCCGTACGGCCAGGGTCTGTGCCCTCTCCGGCGACCCCCGCAGGGTGGAGATGTCGGCGCCCGCACAGAAGGTGGTGCCCTCGCCGGTGAGCACCAGCGCCCGGACGGCCGGGTCGGCTGCCAGCCCGTCGAGCAGCGGCGGAAGCGACTCCCACATGCCGGCGGTCATGGCGTTCCGCTTGGCGGGGTGGTGAATGACGACGGTCGCGACCCCGTCGGTGACGCTCTGCACCAGCTGCGGCTCCATGGCACCGGATGCTATCCGGATCCCTCGAACGCACGATCAGCAGGGAACCCGGCGCGACGGGGCGCAGGCATCGGACGCCGGACCGTACAACCCGAAGAGTTCCCAAGCCGCCGCAATGGGCGCAGGAGCGGTCACACAACTGACCGCGTCACACGCCAACGGTCAGATGTCGTCGATACCAGCTGACTTCTGTTCAGTCATTCGGGACGGACCAGCGCATTCCCAACACTCGACGTGTGGTGACAATCGAGCGCAAGGGTGGCGACCGGACGATGGAGAACCAGGGGCGAGGGTCCGGCCCGCGCCCTGAAGGCGGAGGGAACGTTCCGGAGGGCCTCGGACCGCCGGGACCGCTGCCGTACGAGGGGGTCTGGCGGTTCACCGCGGTTGCAGTGGACGCCTCGGTGCCGCAGGCCCGGCGCGCCGTCCGCGACCTGCTCGCCCGCCAGGGCGTGCCCGTCTCGGACGACACCGTGTACGCGTTGCTGCTGATCGTTTCCGAACTGGTCACCAACGCGGTCCGGCACGCTGCGCTGCTCTCGCCGATGCTCGCCGTGGAGGTCGCCGTAGGGCCCGAGTGGGTGCGGGTGTCGGTGGAGGACGAGCACCCCTACCGCCCGAGCGCCCTGGAGGCCGACCACGGCCGCACCGGCGGCCGGGGACTGCTCCTGGTCCGCGAGATCAGCAGGGAGGCGGGCGGGGTGTGCGACGTGGAGCACACCGCGAGCGGGGGCAAGGTGATCTGGGCCGCCCTGCCGCTCAAGCCGACACGGATCGGATGAGCGCGCCCAGGGGATGTGCGGGTGCGGGGTGACCGCCCGCCTCGTGTGACGAGGGTCGTGTGGCGCGAGTCATGCGGGCCGTCCGGCCGTACGGGCCGGACGGGCCCATGGGTCACCAGCCCGCGAACGTTCCCGTCAGCTCTCTGATCGCCGGCCGTGCCGCGTCGAGGACCGTCATGAACCACGACGAGAACGTGTCCCTCGCGTGCCGCTCCGCCAGCTCCCCGGCGGTCACGAAGGCGGTGGAGCCGACCTCCTCCGGGGCCGGGTGCAGGGGGGACTGCACCAGCCCGACGAAGAGATGGTTGAACTCCTGCTCCACCAGGCCCGAGTCCGGGTCCGGGTGGTTGTAGCGGACCGTCCCGGCCTCGGCGAGCAGCGTCGGGGAGACTCCCAGCTCCTCGTACGTCCGCCGGGCCGCCGCCGCGAAGGGCGCCTCGCCCGGGTAGGGGTGGCCGCAGCAGGAGTTCGACCAGACACCGGGGGAGTGGTACTTGCCCAGCGCCCGCTGCTGGAGCAGCAGCCGGCCCCGCTCGTCGAAGAGGAACACCGAGAACGCCCGGTGCAACTGCCCCGGCGGCTGATGGGCGGCGAGCTTCTCCGCCGTGCCGATCGTGGTGCCGTCCTCGTCGACCAGCTCCAGCAAGATGGCTTCAGCGGTGCCGTTCGACGAATGGTGCGTCGCGGCGGCAGGTGTGATCGGCATACCCATCCTTCGCATCGGTTGTCCAGCCCCAAGTCTGCCGTACGAATCCGGCACTCCCGGCACTTCGTGACTCCCCGCATGTCCCGCCGGGGCGCTCCGGACAGGGCGTACGGCCCCCCACGGAGCAGACGCCGGATGCGGCCGGATACCTGATCGTGCCCACCGCCCCGGAAGGGGAACCGCCTCCCCGGGGGCGCGCTCCGCGGAGCCGGCGCCCGAGACCCGGCCCCACGCCCCCGTGCGCACCCCCGTACATCACACGCACGTGTCATGCCGGGCCCGGGACTGCCGTAGGCGCTCCGGCGCCGCACATGGCGGAGGGGCCGGCGGACCGGCGCGGTCAGCCGTGGTTCGGCTCCGGGTGATGCAGCTGCCAGCCCCGCCACGCCGACTCCACCATCTCGCGCACCCCGCGCCGGGCGCTCCAGCCCAGCTCCCGCTCGGCCAGGGCGGCCGATGCGACCGCACGGGGCGCGTCACCCGGGCGGGGCGGCTCGACGGCCGCGGGCGTGGTGTCGCCGGTCACCTCGCCGATGAGCGTGACGAGCTCACGCACCGAAACGCCTTCGCCACGGCCGATGTTGACCGTGAGGTCACCCGTCGCGCCGTCTGCCAGCCGCCGGGCGGCGGCGAGGTGCGCCTCGGCGAGATCGGCGACGTGGATGTAGTCGCGGACACAGGTGCCGTCCGGTGTCGGATAGTCGTCGCCGAAGATCCGTGGGGCCTCGCCACGGGTCAGCCGGTCGAAGACCATCGGCACGATGTTGAAGATGCCCGTGTCGGCCAGTTCCGGCCCGGCTGCGCCCGCCACGTTGAAGTACCGCAGACACACGGTCCCGATGCCGTGCGCCCTGCCCGCCGCCCGCACCAGCCACTCGCCCGTGAGTTTCGTCTCGCCGTACGGGCTCATCGGGGCACAGGGCGTGTCCTCCGTGATGAGGTCCACATCGGGGTTGCCGTAGACGGCCGCGGACGAGGAGAACAGGAACCGCTTGATCCCCGCCCCCGCCACCGCCTCAAGGAGCGTCGCGAGGCCGCCCACGTTCTCCCGGTAGTAGCGCGTGGGCTGGGACACGGACTCGCCGACCTGCTTGCGCGCGGCGAGGTGCACCACACCGGTCACCGCATGCTCCGCGAAGACCCGCTTCAGCAGGTCCTCGTCCTGCGCGGAACCCTGCACCACCGGAATGCTCCTGGGCAGCCGCCCCGGCACCCCCGCCGAAAGGTCGTCCAGGACGACCACGCTCTCGCCTTCCGCGGCCATCGCCCGCGCCACATGCGCCCCGATGTATCCGGCCCCGCCGGTGATCAGCCAAGTCATGGTCCTCACCCTATGGCCGCCGGGGAACACCGCCGGGCGCGGGCCCGCGCCCGGCCGGCAGGGGCGAGGTGCGCGTCGGCTGCGGAGGGCCTCCGGCAACGGCGCTGATGCCGGAAACGGGCGGTCTCACCGCGCGGGTTTGTCGCGCGCCCCTCCGATCCCCGATGATGATCGCGGCGGCGGCCGCGCAGACGGGGCTGATCAGGCCATGAACGGCCGGTGAACACCGGCTTCCAGGCATCCGATAGCCTCTGCCGACACGCCGCCCGGCCCCCGCCCCGGGTGTCCCACACCACACACATGCCCGATGCCCGTACGCGTCGGGCCCCAGGGAGTGAGTTCGTCTGTCGACCGCCATCCTCACCGGTCAGCCGGTCCCCGGATCGTCGCTCGAGGGCGATCTGCGGTCGCTCGGCTTCGACGTGCGGGTCGCCACCGACGCCGGTGACGCCGAGACACTCCTCGCCGCCGCGCCCGCGAACGAGCGGGTCGCCCTCGTCGATGCCCGCTTCGTGGGCCACCTGCACGCGCTGCGCCTCGGCCTGACCGACCCCCGCTTCCCGGCCGCCGCCGTCCCCGGCGCCGTCACCGTCCAGCCCGCCGCCCGCCAGGCACTGACCCGCGCCGTGGCCCGGGAGAACTCCGCCGCGGCCGGCGGCCCCCCCAAGCTCTCGGCTCCTCCCGCACCCTCGACTTCGCTCGAGCGGAGGGACCCCCGTGAGCAGGGCGGTACCCCCATCGTCGTCACCGACAGTCTCGCCGAGCGCATCACCGCAGCCCTCGACGCAGACGGCGTCCCCGTGCACCGCCCCGAACTGGGCACGCTGATCGCCGCCGTACCCGCCGATCCCCAGGCGCGCAACGAGGCCCGCCAGGCGGTCTCCGCGGTCGACGAGGAAGCCGTGCGCCTGCGCAGCGCCGTCAAGGCCCGCGACGGCTTCTTCACCACGCACTTCATCAGCCCGTACTCGCGCTACATCGCCCGCTGGTGCGCCCACCGGGGCCTCACCCCCAACCAGGTCACCACCGCCTCGCTGCTCACCGCCCTGATCGCGGCGGGCTGCGCGGCCACCGGCACCCGCGGCGGCTTCGTCGCGGCGGGCGTCCTCCTGATCGTCTCCTTCGTCCTCGACTGCACCGACGGCCAGCTCGCCCGCTATTCACTGCAGTACTCCACGCTCGGCGCCTGGCTCGACGCCACCTTCGACCGCGCCAAGGAGTACGCCTACTACGCCGGCCTCGCCCTCGGCGCGGCCCGCGGCGGTGATGACGTCTGGGCCCTGGCGCTCGGCGCGATGATCCTGCAGACATGCCGACACGTCGTGGACTTCTCCTTCAACGAGGCGAATCACGACGCGACCGCCAACACCAGCCCCACCGCGGCCCTCTCCGACCGCCTCGACAGCGTCGGCTGGACGGTGTGGGTACGCAGGATGATCGTTCTGCCGATCGGCGAGCGCTGGGCGATGATCGCTGTCCTGACGGCGGCCACCACCCCCCGTATCACCTTCTACGCGCTGCTCATCGGCTGCGCGTTCGCCGCAACGTACACGACAGCGGGGCGCGTGCTGCGCTCGCTGACGCGCAGGGCCCGGCGCACCGAGCGCGCGGCGAAGGCCCTGGCCGACCTCGCGGACAGCGGCCCGCTGGCCGAGCTCGTGGCCACATGGCGCAGCCGGAACCCGCGGACCTACGCCGGGACCCCCGTGCTGTGGGCGGCGATCGGCGTCGTGGCCCTAGCCGCGGCCCTCTCCTCCGGTATCCCGTGGGCGGCCGCCGGGGGAGCCGTCGTCTACGCCGCCGCCTCCGGCCTGGCCGTGTCCCAGCCGCTCAAGGGCGCCCTGGACTGGCTCGTCCCGCCCTTCTTCCGGGCCGCCGAATACGGCACCGCCCTGGTACTGGCGGCCAAATCCGGGATGAACGGGGTGCTTCCCGCGGCTTTCGGGCTGGTGGCGGCCGTCGCCTACCATCACTACGACACGGTGTACCGCATCCGCGGCGACGCCGGCGCGCCGCCGCACTGGCTGGTGCGCGCTGTCGGGGGGCACGAAGGCCGGACCCTGCTGGTCACGGTCCTGGCCGCGCTGCTCACCGCAGGACAGTTCAAGATCGCGCTCACGGCCCTCGCCGGGTACGTGGCCGTGGTGGTGCTCGTCGAGAGCATCCGCTTCTGGGTGGCCGCCCACAAGGGCGGCGCGCCCGCCGTACACGATGAAGGAGAACCCGCATGATCGGCCTCGTGCTGGCGGCCGGCGCCGGACGGCGTCTGCGCCCCTACACCGACACCCTGCCCAAGGCTTTGGTGCCGGTGGGGCCCGCGGGTATAGAGGACAGCATCACGGTCCTGGACCTGACGCTCGGCAACTTCGCCGAGATCGGCCTGACGGAGGCCGCGATCATCGTCGGGTACCGCAAGGAGGCCGTCTACGAGCGCAAGGCGGCGCTCGAGGAGAAGTACGGACTCAAGCTCACCCTCATCGACAACGACAAGGCCGAGGAGTGGAACAACGCCTACTCCCTGTGGTGCGGCCGTGACGCCCTCAAGGACGGTGTGATCCTCGCCAACGGCGACACCGTCCACCCGGTCTCCGTCGAGAAGACGCTGCTCGCCGCCCGCGGCGACGGCAAGAAGATCATCCTCGCCCTCGACACGGTGAAGAACCTCGCCGACGAGGAGATGAAGGTCGTCGTGGACCCCGAGAAGGGCGTCCAGAAGATCACCAAGCTGATGGAGCCGTCCGAGGCGACCGGCGAGTACATCGGCGTCACCCTCATCGAGGGCGAGGCCGCCGCGGACCTGGCCGACGCCCTGAAGACGGTGTGGGAGACGGACCCGCAGCAGTTCTACGAGCACGGCTACCAGGAGCTGGTCAACCGAGGCTTCAAGATCGACGTGGCGCCGATCGGCGACGTCCAGTGGGTCGAGATCGACAACCACGACGACCTCGCCCGGGGACGGGAGATCGCGTGCCGCTACTGACGAGGCTCATCCCCTCGCCCGTCGTCGTCGACATCCGAGCGGGTGCCCTCGACGACCTGGCGAACGTGCTCGCGGACGAGCGCATCTCGCACTCGGGCAAGCTGGCCGTCGCGTTGAGCGACGGCTCCGGCGCCCGGCTGCGCGAGCGACTCGCCCCCAGCCTGCCCGGCGCCACCTGGTACGAGGTCGGCGGCGGCACCCTGGACGACGCCGTCCGGCTGGCCGGCGACATGAAGGCCGGCCACTACGACGCGCTCGTGGGCCTGGGCGGGGGAAAGATCATCGACTGCGCCAAGTTCGCCGCGGCGCGCGTCGGCCTGCCGCTGGTGGCCGTGCCCACGAACCTCGCGCACGACGGCCTGTGCTCGCCGGTCGCGACCCTCGACAACGACGCCGGCCGCGGCTCGTACGGTGTGCCGAACCCGATCGCGGTCGTCATCGACCTGGACGTCATCCGCGAGGCCCCGGTGCGCTTCGTCCGCGCGGGCATCGGCGACGCCGTATCGAACGTCTCCGCGATCGCGGACTGGGAGCTGGCCAACCGCGTCAACGGTGAGAAGATCGACGGTCTCGCCGCGGCGATGGCCCGGCAGGCCGGTGAGGCGGTGCTGCGCCACCCCGGCGGCATCGGCGACAACGACTTCCTCCAGGTGCTGGCCGAGGCTCTGGTGCTCAGCGGTATCGCCATGTCCGTGTCGGGCGACTCCCGCCCGTCCTCCGGCGCGTGCCACGAGATCAACCACGCCTTCGACCTGCTGTTCCCCAAGCGCGCGGCCGCCCACGGTGAGCAGTGCGGCCTCGGGGCCGCCTTCGCGATGTATCTGCGCGGGGCGCACGAGGAGTCGGCGTACATGGCGCAGGTGCTGCGCCGGCACGGGCTGCCCGTGCTGCCGGAGGAGATCGGCTTCACGGTGGACGAGTTCGTCCGGGTCGTGGAGTTCGCCCCGCAGACCAGGCCCGGCCGCTACACGATCCTCGAACACCTCGACCTGAAGACCCGACAGATCAAGGACACGTACGCCGACTATGTCAAGGCCATCGGTAGCTGAACTCCGCCCGGTCGTGCACCCCGCCGGGGTGAAGGACCGGCGCAGCGGTGAGCACTGGGCGGGACGTCTCTACATGCGGGAGATCTCGCTGCGGATCGACCGCTACCTGGTGAACACCAGGATCACGCCCAACCAGCTGACCTACCTGATGACCGTCTTCGGCGTCCTCGCCGCCCCGGCGCTGCTGGTGCCGGGTGTGGCGGGCGCCGTACTCGGCGTGCTGATGGTCCAGCTCTACCTGCTCCTCGACTGTGTCGACGGCGAGATCGCCCGCTGGAAGAAGCAGTTCTCACTCTCCGGGGTGTACCTCGACCGGGTCGGCGCCTACCTGTGCGACGCCGCGGTCCTGGTCGGCTTCGGTCTGCGCGCCGCCGACCTGTGGGGCCCGGGGCGGATCGACTGGCTGTGGGCCTTCCTCGGCACCCTCGCCGCCCTCGGCGCCGTCCTGATCAAGGCCGAGACCGACCTCGTGGGCGTCGCGCGCCACCAGGGCGGGCTGCCGCCGGTCAAGGAGGCGGCGTCCGAGCCGCGCTCGTCCGGCATGGCGCTGGCCCGCAAGGCCGCCGCGGCTCTGAAGTTCCACCGGCTCGTCCTCGGGATCGAGGCCTCCCTGCTGATCCTGGTCCTGGCGATCCTGGATGCGGTCCGCGGCGACCTGTTCTTCTCCCGCCTCGGCGTCGCGGTGCTGGCGGGCATCGCCCTGCTGCAGACGCTGCTCCATCTCGTGTCCATCCTCGCCTCCAGCAGGCTGAGGTGAGCGGGGCCGCAAGGGTCGGGGCCGTCGTCATCACCATGGGCAACCGCCCCGCCGAGCTCCGCGCCCTCCTCGACTCGGTGGCCAAGCAGGACGGCGGCCGGGTCGAGGTCGTCGTGGTGGGCAACGGCTCGCCCGTCCCCGACGTCCCCGACGGCGTACGCACGGTGGAACTGCCCGAGAACCTCGGCATCCCCGGCGGTCGCAACGTCGGCATCGAGGCCTTCGGCCCCGGCGGCACCGACGTCGACATCCTCCTCTTCCTGGACGACGACGGGCTCCTCGCCCGCTCCGACACCGCCGAGCTGTGCCGCCGGGCCTTCGCCGCCGACCCGGACCTCGGCATCATCAGCTTCCGCATCGCCGACCCGGACACCGGCGAGACCCAGCGCCGTCACGTGCCGCGGCTGCGCGCCTCCGACCCGATGCGCTCCTCCCGGGTCACCACCTTCCTCGGCGGCGCCAACGCGGTCCGGACGAAGGTCTTCGCCGAGGTCGGCGGCCTGCCCGACGAGTTCTTCTACGCCCATGAGGAGACCGACCTGGCCTGGCGGGCCCTGGATGCGGGCTGGATGATCGACTACCGGTCGGACATGGTGCTGTACCACCCCACGACTGCCCCCTCCCGGCACGCGGTCTATCACCGGATGGTCGCCCGCAATCGGGTCTGGCTGGCCCGCCGCAACCTCCCCGCCCCTCTCGTCCCGGTCTACCTGGGCGTCTGGATGCTCCTGACGCTGCTGCGCCGGCCCTCGAGGGCCGCCCTGAAGGCTTGGTTCGGCGGCTTCGGGGAGGGCTGGACGACCTCCTGCGGCCCCCGGCGCCCGATGAAGTGGCGTACCGTGTGGCGGCTTACCCGACTGGGCCGGCCTCCGGTGATCTGACAAGCTCGATGGTCAGGAGCACCACGCGGGCGGGACCGACCCCCGGCTTTCGCCCGTGCCCGAGCAGGCCGCGCATCGCGAGGACGGAGGGTGTGCCGACCGGTGAGTGAGACAACGCGTGACGACCATGTCGCCATGAGCGCCTGCCCGCCGTCCGACGACGGGCCGACCCCGGCCGAGCTGGCCGCCAGATACGGGCTCTCGGTCAGCGGTGCCCGCCCAGGACTCGTCGAATACGTCCGCCAGCTGTGGGGACGTCGACACTTCATCCTCGCCTTCTCGCAGGCGAAGCTCACCGCCCAGTACAGCGAGGCCAAGCTCGGCCAGCTGTGGCAGGTCGCCACCCCGCTGCTGAATGCGCTGGTGTACTACTTCATCTTCGGGGTGATCCTGAAGGCCAGCCGGGGCATGCCGCCCGGCACCTACATCCCGTTCCTGGTGACCGGCGTCTTCGTCTTCACCTTCACCCAGAGCTCGATCATGGCCGGCGTCCGTGCGATCTCCGGGAACCTGGGCCTGGTGCGCGCCCTGCACTTCCCGCGGGCCTCACTGCCCGTCTCGTTCGCGCTGCAGCAGCTCCAGCAGCTGCTCTTCTCGATGATCGTGCTGTTCGCCGTCGCGGTGGGATTCGGCAGCTATCCGAGCCTGGCCTGGCTGCTGATCGTCCCCGTGCTGCTGCTGCAGTTCCTCTTCAACACGGGCCTCGCGCTGATCGTGGCGCGGATGGGTGCGAGGACCCCGGACCTCGCGCAGCTGATGCCATTCATCCTGCGCACCTGGATGTACGTCTCCGGCGTCATGTTCTCCATCCACAACATGCTCGTCGGCCGCCCCGAATGGTTCATCCGCGCCCTGCAGGTGAACCCGGCCGCCGTCTACATGGACCTGATGCGGTACGCCCTCATCGAGCACTACGGCGAGGCGAACCTCCCGCCGCACGTCTGGGCCGTCGCGCTCTTCTGGGCCGTCGTCGTGTTCGCAGGCGGGTTCGTGTACTTCTGGAGGGCGGAGGAGCGGTACGGCCGTGGCTGAGTCCTCGCTCCGGCGGGGCCCCGCGTCTGCAAAGGAAACGCCAACTCTGTTTGTTCTTAGGAATCTTGACGCCAATCGGTGTGTTGTTGTGATGCGCAGGACACCCCGAGGAAGCTCACTGCGCTGTACAACGTAAGCTGTACCGGTGCTGATTCGCGGCAAGTGGGGCGATAATGCCCTACACCCCCACACCTGTCGCGCTGCGCGGGCAGTCGAGCGGCGTGTCCGAAATAGGATGTATTGGGTCGGCGGTGTAGAACGGGAGATGTGACGGCAATGGCTACGGAAGGTCTCCAGCTCCGCGAGGCATGTGCCGTCTCCGCGTCGGGTGGCGAGCGGTGACCCAAGCCGGGACGGCGCGCACCGGCGACCCGGCGCGTGGCACCCTTGAGAAGGCCGCGGACGAGAACTTCCCCGTGGCGCCCTTTTTCCTGCCCAGGGCCTGGCGCGCCGACCTGATGGCCGTCTACGGCTTCGCCCGCCTGGTCGACGACATCGGCGACGGCGACCTCGCCCCCGGTGGCGGCGATGCCCGGCTTCTCGGCGTGTCGCCGGAAGAGGCCGAGGACCGGCTCGTCCTTCTCGACGCCTTCGAGGCCGACCTGCGCAGGGTCTTCGACTCGACGCCCCGTCACCCCCTCCTGCGGCGCCTCCAGCCGACGGTCCGGCGCGCCGGCCTCACCCCCGAGCCGTTCCTCGGCCTGATCGCCGCCAACCGCCAGGACCAGTTCGTCAAGCGGTACGAGACCTATGACGAACTCCTCGCGTACTGCGAACTGTCCGCCAACCCGGTCGGCCGCCTCGTGCTGGCCGTCACCGGCACCTCCACCCCCGAGCGCATCCGCCGCTCCGACGCCGTCTGCACGGCGCTGCAGATCGTCGAACACCTCCAGGACGTCGCCGAGGACCTCGGCCGCGACCGGATCTATCTGCCCGCGGAGGACATGAAGCGCTTTCATGTCCAGGAGGCGGATCTCGCCACGCGCACAGCAGGCGCATCGGTGCGCGCCCTGGTTGCGTACGAAGCGGAACGCGCCCGCCTACTCCTGAATGAAGGCGCCCCTCTCGTGGGTAGCGTCCACGGCAGGCTGAGGCTGCTGCTCGCGGGCTTCGTGGCGGGAGGAAGGGCGGCGATCCACGCGATCGCCGCCGCCGAATACGACGTACTTCCCGGCCCCCCCAAGCACGGCAAGCTCCGGTTGCTGCGCGAGGTGGGCGTGACTCTGCGAGGAGAGGGGTGATCCGGACCGTGGAGTCGGAACAGCGCGTGTCCCCACCGGTACTCGCCGCGTACAGCTACTGCGAGGCCGTGACCGGGCAGCAGGCCCGTAACTTCGCGTACGGCATCAGGCTCCTGTCGACGCCCGAGCGTCGTGCGATGTCGGCGCTCTACGCGTTCTCCCGGCGGGTCGACGACATCGGCGACGGCGTGCTGACGGCCGACGTGAAGACGGCGCGGCTCGAGGAGACCCGGGCGCTGCTGGCCCGGATCCGCAGCGGGGAGGTGGCCGAGGACGACACCGACCCGGTCGCGGTGGCCCTCGCTCACGCCGCCCGGCACTTCCCGATCCCGCTCGGCGGCCTCGACGAGCTCATCGACGGCGTCCTCATGGACGTGCACGGCCGGACCTACGAGACCTGGGACGACCTGAAGATCTACTGTCGCTGTGTGGCGGGGGCCATCGGACGGCTCTCGCTCGGCGTGTTCGGGACGGAACCGGGGGCGCGCGGCGCGGAGCGCGCGCCGGAGTATGCGGACACTCTGGGGCTCGCGCTGCAACTCACGAACATCCTCCGGGACGTCCGCGAGGACGCCGAGGGCGGCCGTGTCTATCTGCCCGCCGACGACCTCGCCAAGTTCGGCTGCTCGGCCGGGTTCCACGGGTCGACCCCACCCGAGGGCTCCGACTTCGCGGGCCTCGTGCACTTCGAAGTGCGTCGGGCCCGCGCCCTTTTCGCCGAGGGTTACCGGCTGCTGCCCATGCTGGACCGGCGCAGCGGAGCCTGTGTCGCCGCCATGGCGGGTATCTACCGCCGGCTCCTGGACCGTATCGAGCGGGAGCCGGGGGCCGTACTGCGCGGCCGGGTCTCGCTGCCGGGCCGGGAGAAGGCGTACGTCGCCGTGCGCGGCCTGTCGGGCCTCGATGCCCGGAACGTGTCCCGCCGCACCGTCAGGAGGCGTGCGTGATGGACAATCCGCTCCAAGGCGACTCCACCGGCGAAAAACGGCAGGCAACCCTCCGCTGCGGCGCGGCGTCCCTGACTGCGACCGTCTGCCGTGCATCGTTCAAGCACGACGGCAGACCGGCAGGGGAGGCAGCGCGATGACCGACGGCACACAGCCCAGGGGGCCGGCCGCGCACACCCCGGACCGGCCCGGGGCGCCCTCCGCCCCCGGGACATCCGCCGTGGTGGTCGGGGCGGGGCTCGCCGGGATCACGGCCGCGCTCGCGCTCGCCGACACCGGGGTGCGGGTCACCCTGCTGGAGGGGCGCCCACGCCTGGGCGGTCTCGCCTTCTCCTTCCACCGGGGCGATCTGACCGTCGACAACGGCCAGCATGTCTATCTGCGCTGCTGCACCGCGTACCGTTGGTTCCTCGACCGCATCGACGGAGCTTCGCTCGCGCCCCTGCAGGATCGTCTCGACGTGCCCGTTCTCGACGCGGACGGCACCCCCGGACGACGGCTCGGCAGGCTGCGGCGCGACGCCCTGCCCGTGCCACTGCATCTCGGGCGCAGCCTGGCCACCTACCCGCATCTCTCGCTCGCCGAACGTGCCAGAGTCGGGCGTGCCGCACTGGCGCTCCGAGCACTGGACCTCGCGGATCCCGCGCTCGACGCGCAGGACTTCGGCAGCTGGCTGGCCGCGCACGGTCAGTCGGCGCGCGCCGTCGAGGCCCTGTGGGACCTGGTCGGGGTCGCCACCCTCAACGCGGTGGCCGGCGATGCTTCGCTGGGGCTCGCCGCGATGGTGTTCAAGACGGGTCTGCTGTCCGCCCCGGGTGCAGCCGACATCGGCTGGGCCCGCGTACCTCTGGGCGAACTGCACGACCGACTGGCCCGCAAGGCGCTCGACTCCGCGGGTGTCCGTACCGAGGTCCGTACACGCGTCACCTCCATCTCCCTCAACGGAAACGGGAGCTGGAGCGTTCAGGTTCCCGGCGAGCACATCGAAGCCGACGCGGTCGTCCTCGCCGTACCCCAGCGCGAGGCCCATGAGCTGCTGCCCGCCGGCGCCCTGGACATGCCCCAACGGCTGCTCGAGATCGGCACCGCGCCGATCCTCAACGTCCATGTCGTCTACGACCGCGCGGTGCTCAAGCGCCCGTTCTTCGCGGCGCTCGGCTCCCCGGTGCAATGGGTCTTCGACCGCACCGAGGCCTCCGGACTGCGTGAGGGCCAGTACCTCGCGCTGTCGCAGTCGGCCGCACAGGACGAGATCGACGAGCCCGTCGCCGTACTGCGCGAGCGCTATCTGCCGGAACTGCGCAGGCTGTTGCCCGCCGCACGCGGCGCCGAGGTGAAGGACTTCTTCGTGACCCGGGAGCGGACCGCGACGTTCGCCCCCACCCCCGGCGTCGGGCGGCTGCGGCCCGGCGCCCGCACCAATGCCCCCGGCCTCTACCTGGCCGGAGCGTGGACCGCCACCGGGTGGCCCGCGACCATGGAGAGTGCGGTCCGCAGCGGTGTGAGTGCGGCGGGCGCCGCGCTGAGCGCCCTGGGCCGGTCCGGCGCCCACCTCCCCGACCTCTTCGAGGAGGCGGCATGAGCGTCGATCCGCACGGGAGGGACCCCCGCACCCCCGGTATCGCAACAAGACCCGGTATCGCAACAAGAGGAGAGACTGTGCCCACTGTGCCCCCGGCCGAGACGGCCGCTCGAGAGACCGCGGTGGACGTGTCCGCGCTCCTGGAGCGCGGCCGGACCCTGGCCACCCCGGTGCTGCGGGCGGCCGTCGACCGCCTGGCGCCGCCCATGGACACCGTCGCCGCCTACCACTTCGGCTGGATCGACGCCCAGGGCAACCCCGCTGACGGAGACGGCGGCAAGGCCGTGCGCCCTGCGCTGGCCCTGCTCTCCGCGCAGGCCGCGGGCCAGGCCCCCGAGGTGGGCGTGCCCGGCGCGGTCGCGGTCGAACTGGTGCACAACTTCTCGCTGCTGCACGACGACCTGATGGACGGCGACGAACAGCGCCGTCACCGCGACACCGTCTGGAAGGTGCACGGACCCGCGCAGGCCATCCTCGTCGGCGACGCCCTGTTCGCCCTCGCGGGCGAGATCCTTCTGGAGCTCGGCACCGTCGAGGCCGGACGTGCCGCCCGGCGTCTGACCACCGCCACACGCGCCCTGATCGACGGTCAGGCGCAGGACATCTCCTACGAGCACCGCGACCGCGTCAGCGTCGCCGAGTGCCTGGAGATGGAGGGCAACAAGACCGGCGCCCTGCTCGCCTGCGCCTCCTCCATCGGCGCGGTCCTGGGCGGCGCCGACGACCGCACCGCAGACACCCTGGAGAAGTACGGCTACCACCTCGGCCTGGCCTTCCAGGCCGTCGACGACCTCCTCGGCATCTGGGGCGACCCGGAGGCCACCGGAAAGCGGACCTGGAGCGATCTGCGCCAGCGCAAGAAGTCCCTGCCGGTCGTGGCCGCTCTGGCGGCGGGCGGACCCGCCTCCGAGCGGCTCGGCGAGATTCTCTCCGAGGACGCCAAGAGCAGCGACTTCGAGAACTTCTCCGAGGAGGAGTTCGCCGCGCGCGCCGCGCTCATCGAGGAGGCGGGCGGCCGCGAGTGGACCGCCCAGGAGGCGCGTCGCCAGCATGCGATCGCCGTCGAGGCCCTGGACTCGGTACCGATGCCCGCGCAGGTGCGCGCGCAGTTCACGGCGCTCGCGGACTTCGTCGTCGTACGAAAGAGATGATCACTATCGCTCGAATACACCTCGCGTAGTCGCCGACCGGTGCGCGCCCAGGTGCTCGGCTCGGCCGGGCCCCGGGAGCCCACCCTGCGGACGCGCACCGGCCGACGGCGGACCCACAGCAGCACGACTCGCACGACTGCACGAAGGGGAAGCCATGACAGCGACGACCGACGGAAGCACCGGGGCCCTGCCGCCTCGCGCTGCCTCGGCCAGCGAAACCAGTGCACCGCACCCGGAGGCGGCCGGGACGGTCGGCATTCGAGAGGGCGCCGAGCGCGCCATGCGGCGCGCGACGGATTTCCTGCTGGCGCGGCAGGACGCCCAGGGCTGGTGGAAGGGCGACCTCGAGACCAACGTCACGATGGACGCCGAAGACCTGCTGCTCCGCCAGTTCCTGGGCATCCGCGACGAGCGGACCACCCACGCCGCCGCCCTGTTCATCCGCGGCGAGCAGCGCGACGACGGCACCTGGGCCACCTTCTACGGCGGACCCGGCGAACTGTCCGCCACCATCGAGGCGTACGTCGCCCTGCGCCTGGCCGGAGACGCGCCGGACGAACCCCACATGGCGAAGGCCTCCGCGTGGATCCGCGAGCAGGGCGGCATCGCCGCCGCCCGCGTCTTCACCCGGATCTGGCTCGCGCTGTTCGGCTGGTGGAAGTGGGAGGACCTGCCGGAACTGCCGCCGGAGCTCATCTACTTCCCGACGTGGGTGCCGCTGAACATCTACGACTTCGGGTGCTGGGCGCGGCAGACGATCGTGCCGCTGACGATCGTGTCGGCCAAGCGCCCGGTGCGGCCCGCGCCGTTCCCGCTCGATGAGCTGCACACCGATGCGAGCAACCCCAGCCCGAGCAAACCCCTCGGCCCGGTGGCGAGTTGGGACGGCGTCTTCCAGCGGCTCGACAAGGCGCTGCACCAGTTCCGCAAGGTCGCCCCGCGTCGGCTGCGCAGGGCCGCGATGAACACCGCCGCCCGCTGGATCATCGAGCGGCAGGAGAACGACGGCTGCTGGGGCGGAATCCAGCCGCCCGCGGTGTACTCGATCATCGCCCTGCACCTGCTCGGCTACGACCTCGAGCACCCCGTGATGCGCGAGGGACTCGCGTCGCTGGACCGTTTCGCGGTGTGGCGCGAGGACGGGGCCCGCATGATCGAGGCGTGTCAGTCGCCGGTGTGGGACACCTGCCTCGCGACGATCGCGCTCGCCGACGCGGGCGTCCCCGCCGACCACCCGCAGCTGGTGAAGGCCGCCGACTGGATGCTCGGCGAGCAGATCGTCCGTCCCGGCGACTGGTCGGTGAGACGACCCGGGCTGCCCCCCGGCGGCTGGGCGTTCGAGTTCCACAACGACAACTACCCCGACATCGACGACACCGCCGAGGTCGCCCTCGCCCTGCGGCGCGTCCGGCACCACGACCCGGAGCGGATCGAGAAAGCCATCGGGCGCGCGGTGCGCTGGAACCTCGGCATGCAGTCGAGGAACGGCGCGTGGGGCGCGTTCGACGTCGACAACACGAGCCCGTTCCCCAACCGGCTGCCGTTCTGCGACTTCGGCGAGGTCATCGACCCGCCGTCCGCCGATGTCACCGCGCACGTCGTGGAGATGCTGGCGGTCGAGGGCCTCTCCCACGACCCGCGTACCCGCCGGGGCATCGAATGGCTGCTGGCCGAACAGGAGCCCGACGGCTCCTGGTTCGGGCGCTGGGGCGTCAACTACGTCTACGGAACCGGCTCCGTGGTGCCCGCGCTGGTCGCGGCCGGGATCCCGGCCGCGCACCCGGCGATCCGCCGGGCCGTCGCGTGGCTGGAGCGCGTCCAGAACGACGACGGCGGCTGGGGCGAGGACCTGCGCTCCTACAAGTACGTCAAGGAGTGGAGCGGCCGGGGCGCCTCCACCGCCTCCCAGACGGCCTGGGCGCTGCTCGCGCTGCTGGCCGGAGGGGAGAGCGAGTCCAAGGCCGTGGAGCGCGGCGTCGGGTTCCTCGCCCAGACCCAGAACGAGGACGGCTCCTGGGACGAGCCGTACTTCACGGGGACGGGCTTCCCCTGGGACTTCTCCATCAACTACCACCTCTACCGGCAGGTCTTCCCGCTCACCGCGCTCGGCCGCTTCGTGCACGGCGAGCCGTTCGCCGAGGCCAAGGGGAGCCGATGAGCCAGAAGCCCGGTCCGGCGCCGCTGCTGATCGCCTGCGCGCTCGGCATCGAGCATCTCGCCCTGCGCAGCGGCGACCGCGGCGGCGCCGACGGGCCTCTCACCGTACTCCGTACGGGTATGGGGCCCCGGGCCGCCGAACGCTCGGTCACCCGGGTGCTCGCCGACCCGGCCCTCGCCGGGGCGGCCGTCCTCGCCACGGGCTTCTGCGCGGGTCTCGCCCCCGGGATGCACCCCGGCGACCTGGTGGTCGCCGAGGAGACCCGGGACCCGCGCGGCACCACCCCGTGCACGGGCACCGACCTGCTGGTCAAGGCACTCATGCGCGCCGTCCCGGCGCGCACGGTCCACACCGGACCGCTCACCGGCTCGGAGCACGTCGTCCGTGGCCAGGAACGCTCGGAACTGCTCGCGACCGGTGCGATCGCGGTCGACATGGAGTCCGCGGCCACCCTCCACAGCGCCGTGCGCACCGGCGCACGCCCGGTTGCGGCCGTCCGGGTGGTCGTGGACGCTCCAGAACATGAACTGGTCCGAATCGGCACGTTGCGCGGTGGAATATCAGCTTTCCGTGTTCTTCGTGCCGTCCTTCCCGCTTTCTTCGAATGGCACCGTTCCTTGCTGCTCCCCAGGAGGTGAGCCAGATGGCCATGCCGCTGCGCCAGACCATCAAGGTGGCGACGTATCTCTTCGAACAGAAGCTGCGCAGGCGGGACAAGTTTCCGCTCATCGTCGAGCTGGAACCCCTCTTCGCCTGCAACCTGAAGTGCGAGGGCTGCGGCAAGATCCAGCACCCGGCGGGAGTGCTCAAGCAGCGCATGCCGGTGGCCCAGGCCGTCGGAGCGGTGCTCGAGTCAGGTGCGCCGATGGTGTCGATCGCCGGCGGCGAGCCGCTGATGCACCCGCAGATCGACGAGATCGTAAGGCAGTTGGTGGCGCGAAGGAAATACGTCTTCCTGTGCACCAACGCCATGCTGTTGCGCAAGAAGATGGACGATTTCACGCCGTCGCCGTACTTCGCGTTCGCCGTGCACATCGACGGCCTGCGGGAGCGGCACGACGAGTCCGTGGCGAAGGAGGGCGTGTTCGACGAGGCCGTGGAGGCCATCAAGGAGGCCAAGCAGCGCGGCTTCCGGGTCACCACCAACTCGACCTTCTTCAACACGGACACCCCGCAGACGGTCATCGAGGTGCTCAACTTCCTCAATGACGACCTGAAGGTGGACGAGATGATGATCTCGCCCGCGTATGCCTACGAGAAGGCGCCCGACCAGGAACACTTCCTGGGCGTGGAGCAGACCCGCGAACTGTTCAGGAAGGCCTTCGCGGGCGGCAATCGCCGCCGCTGGCGGCTCAACCACTCGCCGCTGTTCCTCGACTTCCTCGAGGGCAAGGTCGACTTCCCGTGCACGGCCTGGGCGATCCCGAACTACTCGCTCTTCGGCTGGCAGCGGCCCTGCTATCTGATGAGCGACGGATACGTGCCGACGTACCGGGAGCTGATCGAGAAGACCGACTGGGACACGTACGGCCGCGGCAAGGACCCGCGCTGCGCCAACTGCATGGCGCACTGCGGCTATGAGCCCACCGCCGTGCTGGCCACCATGGGCTCCCTCAAGGAGTCGCTGAGGGCCATGCGCGAGACCGTCTCGGGGAACTCGGCGGACTCCGGAAATCACGGGTGACGCCATGACCGCCGTTCCCTTGGGCGTCCCCGAGGTACCGGCCCGGCCGATCGCCGCGCGGCGCAAGGCGCGGCAGATCCATGTCGGGCCGGTGGCGGTCGGGGGCGGGGCCCCGGTGTCGGTGCAGTCGATGACGACGACGCGTACGTCGGA
>NZ_LBMW01000069.1 GCF_026168105.1 Streptomyces hygroscopicus | reverse complement strand
GCCTCCTCCGTCCGCCCGATCTCCACGATGCGGCTGGAGGAGGCCCGGTAAACCCATCCGACACGCAGCCCCCTCGATGAGGGTGAGTGGGCTGATCCCGACACCACCTACACCCGGCTCGTTACCCGGTACTCCGATCCGGAGACCGTTGCGGCTGCACTCGAACGCGTAACAGCGGAGGCTCGTCGGCGGATGAAGGACTCGCAGCGCGCGATTGCCCGGATGCAAACGCCCGGGTGGGTCCGAGCGCCTGCCTCTGTAGAACGTCCAGGCATGCCGACTGCTACCCTGACTACGGGCAGATGCGCGTGCCTGAACCGAGCCGGGAGCGCCCACGCCGCGACGGCACGATCGGTCAAGGTCCTCGGGGCCGCGTCCTGGTGTTCCTGTCTGACCGGAAGCGTGGGGTCCGAGGAAGGACAGGCGTCCACCATGCCGGAGAACGCTGCCCGTAAGCGTCGTGCACGCGAAATCGCCCGCAGCAGGGGCATCCCCTACACCGCCGCCCTGAGGATCCTCGACCGTAGAAGTCCCGTCTCCGCTCTCCGGCCGCTGGAATCGGGCCAGGCCTTCGCGCACTTCGGCCGACCGGTCGGGATCATTGCCGAGCCGTCGCTGCCAGGTCCGTTCCTCGTCGGCACCGAGGGTATCGGCACGCGCCTGCGTGAGGTGACGGTGGACTACGGACCGACACGCCTACCCATTGCCTCTGTGCTGACCAGCCGTCCACTCCCTGGCGAGGAACGCGACACCCTGGCCCTCGTCACTGCGCTGCACAACTTCGTGGCCGCGCACGACCGGGATCCCAGTGATCCGGGCTCGGAAGATCAGCATCACGACCGGATCGTGCGCGCCCTTCGCGCGGTCGAAGCGGCTTCCAGCGAACCGGCCACAGCCCGGTTCCGCGACGTGGTGCGGCCGTGCGTCCGTGTGCGCGTCGGCGCATTCGAGGCTCTCGATATCCCCTACGAGGACGGAAGCATCGTCTACTGCGGCCCGCTCGCTCTGGCGGACACCGTACGGTTTGATCTGGAAGGAGCGAGCTGAGGTGACTCACGCGGCAAACCCCGGGCTGCGCAGAAGAGTTCCTCATGATGGCGTCACGATGTGCGCTGACCGGGATCAGGATTTCGCCTGCGAATCACGGAGGCTGAGGCGGTCGTATTTTTTCTGACGCTCGCCAGCCGTCGGCCCGTGTATGAGAGCCGTTGCAACGTGAAGTTGCACGTCTTGTGTCCTGAACATGAAAGCGGGTTGGTTGTAGGACAGCTTCTGCAAGTGACGCTGTGCGGAAGATGAGGGATTTATGGCCCCTCGGCGTCGCCCTGCCACGGCAGCTGTAGTTCGTGATCGTTAGCAGATCTGTGCTGGTCGGCGGTGTGGTGAGGGTGCCCGTAGGCATGGGTACGGCCACCGTGATCATGACCGTTTGTGACGACGAATCAGGATGCGGTGGCGGGGTGGGCCTATGTCAGGTCGCCGTCCATGTGACCTATGCCGGCTGGGGCGGGCACGCGCTGATCGACCGCGCAGTGTATCCGACCCACCACTGAGCCGTTCTTCGCGACCAAGCCGAGGGAGGATCGGCGACAAGTCGGAGCGGCAGAAACCTCGTTGACCGCCCCGGCATCTGGCATGGTGCTAGCCATGACCACTGACGGCACGGTCCGGGTCACCGGGCAGGTATCCATCGATCGGTCACAATTTTGGGTTCAAGACTGTGATCCATGGCCTGATGCTGTCAAGGAGCCAGCCGACAGCCTGGAAGTTGACGTGGAGCATCCTGTGGCCGTCGGCTACGGTCGCGCATATTTCTTGAGTAATGCGCAGGATCACGAGTGCACGATATCTTTGGAGTTATGCCCGCTGCCACCCATGTATCTCGATGATCAGTGGGCGGAGCTGGGATCGTGGCATTTTCGGACGCGAGATGGTGACATTCGCGTGTATACAATTTCCGGGCCCGACGGCCCCAGGCTACAACTGTCCGAGGATAGCTGCTATACGCTGCACGCCTTCCGGAAGGGTGGCGAAACAGCGCGTGCTCGATTTGATGCCGCGCGATCCACGGGTGTCATTCCGGGCGATCTGGAAGAATATCTAATAGCGTTCACACCTCTGTAGAGCGATGGGTAAGGGGCCCGTGGACCACAGAATCATTCTGTGGTCCACGGGCCCCTCGCCATAGAGTTTGGGACGTGATCCCCGCCCGTTCACTGCCGGCTAGAAGACGATGTTCATGCCGAAGGCATCGCGGTTCAGGATCCGGTCGTTGCCGTACCATTCGCTGAGGCGGCTACCCGCCTTCTGATTCTGAGCCGAGTCGACGTACATGACCGAGAAGTTCCCATCGCCTAGGCCCGCTCCTTCCCAGGATGAAGCAAACGGGTACTCGTCACAGTCCGTTCCTGCTGGACGGGTGAGCCTGGCGCAGGCGGCATCCTTCTCCGCCCTGTTCTCTTTCGAACGTTCCTCCGCCGCCGCATCGTATCCGGCATACAGGCGGTGGATCAGACTCGGTGGAGTGGCGCGGATATTGCCCGGAATTCTCTTCATCCGATTAATCGTTTGCGGCGGGAAGGTGAACTGCGGGAGATTTAGGGCGAAGTAGATATGAAACGCCACGCCCACGACGAGCTTGTCGGCCAGATGATATGTCATATAAGGGGTCACCCGGTCGAAGATTGCCCCTGCGGCTGGCCGTGCAAGATATGTGGAGGAGTCAAAGCGGGCTCCGGCCTCCGGTCCGTCGCTCCACACTGTGGGCCCCTCGGCGCCGATGGCCATGTAGTGGTTGTTCCATACGCATGTAGCGATGTCGTCGATTCCGTCTCCCGAACCCTTCGGTGATCTCAGGTCATAGCCCACGAAGATGTCGGGCCACGCCGCAACCGGGGCGGAGTACGGGTGCGTTGAGCCGCCGATCCTGCAGGCTTGAGCCGACGGCGATCCTGCGGCGGTGACATCCCAGGAAAGCACCGCTGCTTCATCAAACACGCCTGTGGGCTTTACGTTGGTGAGCTGGACGTCCATCTGGATGTCGCGTGTGCCGACAGAACCGAGTCCGACTTCGGTCTCGGTGAATGTGACGGTGCCGGCGACCCGCCCGTCCCCCTCCAGTTGCACGACCCTGTCGATTCCCCAGCGGCAGAAGTGGAAGTGGTCGATCACTTGCCCCTGATCCCGGTGCCCGAGCGGGCGGGCGCGGCAAGCGCCGAAGTCGACGGCGCCGTTGGGCCTGGCGGCCTTGGGGGTCGCCGCGGGTGCTTGCGGGTCGGCCTCGTAGGTCTGTCCTTGCTGTATCGCGAGGCGGGCTTCGTCGGCCGGGGTGCTCGGTTTGGGTACGGACGGCGTGCTCGACCCAGGCAGTTCAGTGGAGGTGCCGGAAGCGGAGGGCGACGCGTTGGCAGCGGGAGCGTGATACACGCTTCCTATGGTCGGCGCAGGTGTTGGCTCCGCGAGTCGCATCCAAACAGTCTTGCCTGCAGAAGGCTTATCGGTGGCCACTGCGGTCGGAGTTGCTAATCCGCCGAGCAGTCCAGCAAGGCCCAACGCAGGCAACATCATTCGTCTGATCTTCACATTTCCCCCGTCTGTCTTTAGTTGTGAGCGGATCGCCGGAAGCGGAAGTGCAACTTCCGAATGACGCCATCCGCGGCAGATGAACCAGAGGTCACATTGATTCCTTTGGATTCGTAATGGAAGAAGAATTTCAGCCAGGGAGTGGATCTTTCATGTACGGCAGCTGTTGATAGGTCTACCTGTGTTCGTGGTCGCCGTTCAGAGGCTTGAGGGGGGTGGCTGCGGGCACGAGGACGGCCGCAGCGGGTCCGGCGAGCCGGTCGCGGGCCTGCTGCGGCCCGGCAACGCGGGCTCCAACACCGCCGCCGACCACATCGAGGCCACCAGACTGGCCCTGGCCCAGCTGCCGAAACGGTTCCGGCGCGGCCGGCAGACGCTGATCCGTACCGACTCCGGTGGCGGCACCCACGAGTTCGTCGCCTGGCTCGCCCAGCGCGGACGGTGGCTGTCGTACTCGGTCGGCATGACCATCACCGACGCCATCCACCAGGCCGTCCTGACGGTCCCGGCCGCGGCCTGGACACCGGCCGTCGAACCCGACGGCGACATCCGCGACGGCGCCTGGGTTGCCGAACTCGGCGGCGACTGCCTGACCGGCTGGCCCAACGGGCTGCGGCTGATCGTGCGGAATGAACGGCCGCACCCCGGTGCCCAGTTGCGCTTCACCGACGCCGACGGCATGCGGTTGACCTGCTTTGCCACCAACACAGCGGGCGAGGCGATCGCCGCCCTTGAACTGCGCCACCGCCGGCGTGCCCGTGCTGAGGACCGCATCCGCGCCGCCCGCGCCACCGGCCTGCGCAACCTTCCCCTCCAGGGCACCGCACAGAACCAGATCTGGCTGGAGATCATCCAGATCGCCCTGGACCTGCTGGCCTGGATGCCCCTGCTCGCTCTCACCGGCAAGGCCCGCCTGTGGGAGCCCCGCCGCCTTCGGCTTCGGCTGTTCTCCGCCGCCGCGCAGCTCATCACCACCGGCCGCCGCCGCTACCTCCGCCTGGCCAGGCACTGGCCCTGGGCCGACGTGATCAGCGATGCCCTGGACAGGCTCCGCATCCTCCCGAACCCCGGCTGACCGGCACGTTCCCGTCCCTGCGAGCAGCACCACTCCGACCGGAGCCGTGGAACCCGGCGCACACCCGACGCGACAACCGGGCCGTCAGCCTGCCCAGACGCCGTAACCCCCACCACGAAGAGTCCGCCGGCAAGCTGACGGACCCCTCATGAACGATCGAGGCTAACCGCTCTTACCTGCGGAAACGCAACATCAAGGCAGTCATCCCGGAAAAGAAGGACCAGGCCGCCAACCGGAAGAAGAAAGGCCGCTCGGCAGGTCTTGTCAGCGGTTGTGGCCAAAGAACTCACGCACAACTCTTGGCGAATACCCTCCTCTGTGTTGCGGATCAAACTGGCTGGTAATAAAGCGCCCGGGACCACTGTCTCCACAAGATCCCCTCGCGCACTCAAATCCCCGTTAATAAAGCGAAGTTGACGTGAGTTCGCCCGGAGAGGATCATCCACTGAGACGTCGACGGAGAGAGCTTGGCGCAGGTCGCGGAGCCATGCTCGTGCCTGCCCAGTCGGTGAACTGAGCACTCGTCCCATGACTGTCCGCCCAGCCATTTGATTTTGTTCAGGTACGAGGACTCATCCATGACCAAAAGCAACGCCAGACGCGGACACGCGTCTGGGCGCCGCCGCCCAGCCCTGCTTGCCGCGTTCGCCACGCTGGCCGTCACGGGCGTGGCGGCCATACCAGTGACAGCACTGGCCACCGATGCAACCGGCCATCCGGCGACAACTCTGGAACAGGACTTCACAGCCGCCGCTGACGAGTACCACGTCCCGCGCCAGATGCTACTTGCGGTGGCGTACCAGGAGTCCGCCTGGGACGCGCACGCCGGGCAGCGCAGCACGGACGGCGGCTATGGGCCGATGCACCTGACGGACGTCACCCCCGCCATGATGGCCGGGGGCGACGTGGGCGCGGCGGGCCGTGGTGATCTGGCCGAACTGGCCGCGGACCCGGCCCTGCACACCGTCCAGGCCGCCGCGAAGCTGACCGGCCTGTCCGCCGAAGAGCTGCGCAACAACCCGTCCGCCAACATTCGAGGCGGCGCTGCACTGCTCGCCTCGTACGAGAAAGCGGCGACCGGCACTACCTCCACCGATCCTGGTAACTGGTATGCGGCAGTGGCCCGTTACAGCCAGTCCACTCAGCGGCAGGGTGCCGCGGCCTTCGCCAACCGCGTCTTCGCCGCGGTGAAGAAGGGCGCAGATCGCACCACGGCCGACGGACAACGCATCATCCTGAAGGCTGACAGTGATGTCCACCCAGCCACTGGTCAGTTGGGCGCCCTGCACCTGAAGTCCGCGGCGGCCACGGACACCGAGTGCCCCGCCACCGTGGCCTGCACCTTCGTCCCGGCATCGCCGTCCAACGGCCAGGTCTCCAACCGCCCCGCCAACGACATCCGGATCGACACCATCATCATCCACGACACCGAGAGCTCGTACGACGCCGCCATCGCCACCTTCCAGACGGCGGGCGGCGGCGCCGCGCACTACGTCATGCGCTCCGCCGACGGCGTGGTGACGCAGATGGTGCCCACGAAGGACCTCGCCTTCCATGCGGGCAACTACTCCACCAACATGCACTCGATCGGTATCGAACATGAGGGCTACGCCGCACACGGCGCCACCTGGTACACCGAAGCCCAGTACGAGGCCACGGCCGAGCTGGTGAAGTATCTCGCTGTCCGCTACGGCATCCCGCTGGACCGTCAGCACATCCTCGGCCACGACAACGTTCCGGGGCCGATGTCGTCCTTCGTCGCCGGCATGCACTGGGACCCCGGTCCGTTCTGGGACTGGAACCACTTCATGAGCCTGCTCGGGGTTCACACCGGATGGCACGGCGTCGGCCCCGTCGGTTCGGTGATCACCATTGCTCCACGTTTCGACGACAACCAGCAGACTGTCCAGATCTGCCCCTCCGACGACCCGACTGGCGCCACCATCACGTGCACCGAGACGCAGCAGTCGGCAAACTTCGTCTACCTGCGCACCGAGCCCAGCGACGCCGCCCCGCTGTTCGGGGACCAGGCAATCCACTCCGGGGCAGCGGGTACCGACCGTATCAACGACTGGGGCAGCACGGCGTCGGCAGGACAGCAGTTCGTGGTCGCCGGGCAGGACGGTGACTGGACCGCCATCTGGTACAGCGGTTCGAAGGTGTGGTTCTACAACCCGCATGGTTGCAACACCGCGCCGGCCCACGGCGTGAAGGTGATCAAGGCAGCTGGCGCCTCCCCGGTGGCGGTGTACGGCTCCAGCTACCCGGACGCCGCCGAGTACCCGTCGGGCCTATCTCCCTCGGCGCAGTCCCCGCTGAGCATGTACACCGTCCCCGCCGACCAAGCTTACGTGGCCACCCAGCCTCCGGCTCTCACGGACGACTTCTTCCCCTCCAGCGGCAGGGTGGTCACCGGCAGCAGGTCGATGTACACCATCCAGTACAACCACCGGGTCGCCCTGGTGTACTCCTCGGACGTCACGGCCGAGGACGCACTACAGCAGATTGACAAGTAATGGTGCCCAGGAGGTCCGATCCTCCGGCACCACCCGCACATGGCCTCCCATCACACGGCCGACGTGGGCCACCGGCTCCGCACCCGAGGAGATGAGCGTGCTGGGCATATGGAAAAGGGGCGGGGACTGGCAGTCATCGGCTACAGCACGCTCACCCTGCTGTACGCAGCAGCGACAGCGTCGACTGTGATCACCGGCCTCGCACGGCTGGACCTGCTGGGGAACGCCGTGGAGGTTCGGTTCACAGAGTGCCACCTTGAAGGTGGAGGACGCGTCGGAAGCCACACCGAGTGCAATGGCTCCCAATTGGGCATCCCGATCACGCACACCGTGAAGGTGCAGTACGACGGCCACAAGGGAGAGACCATCCGGGCCTCGCAGAAACCCTCGCAGAAACCATGGGGCAGCTACGAACCGGTGGATACGAATCTCGTCTCATGGGGCATCTGGGCACTGCTTCCGATCTTGACACTCGTCGCGACGGCAACGGCAGGTGCTTTCACCGTCCAAGAGGTCCGTCGAGTACGGCGGGAAGCCGCGGCTGGCGGGGCTTTTTGAGTAGCTGGCGGCGTCAGCTTGCGGTAAGGGCACACGAGAAGCCCGCCCTCGCGGTTGAGCCGGTGACGTACCCGTTCCAGGGCCTCCCACAGGCGGCGGGGCCCGCCCTGATGCACTGTCGGCGAGTCGAGGAAGCCGGCCGCGGTGGCACGGGCCCAGGAACCATCACGGTGCGGCATCCATACGGTTCGTTCATCGCCGTCCTGCGCAGTGCGGTGGTCGATGCGGGGAACGAGAAGTGCGAGCATGGACATCACCTCCCAGGAGTCCGAGACGTACAGCAGCGGATTCCGGCTGGTGCTCACCTGCTCACCGCGGGCCTGCTGCACCTCCTCCAGCTCGGCGAGTTCGGCATCGTCCGCGTGCAGGATCCAGCGGTGAGGCGGGCATGGCTCGCGTCGGCCGCGGACCCAGCCCTTGACCGCCCGGTCGCGCAGGGGTGATCACTGGCACTGCGGCCGGACGCTCACACCTCACCCCAAGCGGATCCTGTGCCACACCTGCGGACGCGGCAAGGACCAGCACATCCCCGTCCCCGGGTGACCGTACTCAGTGATCTGCGCACTGGAAACGGGACGTAGTTCGTGGACCGCGCCGTTGGGCGCGCTGCGGCTGGCTCCGGGTGCAGGGCCTCAACCGACCAGTGATTGATTCTGCGCGAGTTCGGCGAGTTGTGGTGGGCCAGCCTGCTCAGGCGGCAGGCTGGTGATCGGGGAGACGGTCTTCGTCTCGGCCTTGCCGGTCTTGCGGTGGGTGCGGCGGCGCTTGATTTCCATAGCCTGGACAGCGCGCGGGAAGAGCAGACCTGGCCGGAAGGTACAGACCTTCAGGCGGCGGATCTCACGGCGGCCGTGCCCCGCCCGGGCGGTGCGGGCCTGCAGCGGGATCTGCTTCCAAGGGAGGCGCCGCAGCCGCTGGCGCAGCTTCTCGTTGCCCTTCACGACCAGGAGGTAGTGGCCGCTGGCGGTGATGATGTGCTCGGCGTGAGTGCGCTGGGTGTGCATCGCATCGGCGGTGACGACGACGCCATGCAGGTCGATCCGGTTCAGCAGCGGGGCGAAGGCGGGGATTTCGTTGCTCTTCGCGGCGACCTGGCGCTGGGCGATCACAGTCTGGCAGGCGTGGAGCGCGGCGGCGAGCAGGTGGACTGCCTGGCCATCGGTGCGGGATCCGCGCACCGCCTTGCCGTCGACGGCAAGACCCACCAGGGTGTCCGCCGGGTTCATCGACCGGGTCGGCGGCGTACCAGGCGAGCCAGGCGCCCACGGCGTCGTCCAGGGCGTCGCCGTCCAGGCGGGCCAGGAGTCGCCCCGGCGTGGAGGCGTTGGGTGTGCTGGAGGTCAGTCCGAGTTGTTCGCGCAGGCCGGAGTCGGTATCGGCGGCGAAGCGGGCGACGGCGGCCAGGGACGTGGTTCCGCCGAGGACGGCGACCATGCACAGCGCGAGCAGGGAGCCCAGGCGGTAGCGGCGGCCCCGGACCCGGCGGGGAATCGGGTATCCGGCCCAACACGTCCGCCAGGCAGGTGAGCTGTGACGGTTCCCGGTTCCGGGCAGGTGGAATCGGTGTCCGCGCGGTGGCGCTGCAGGACACCGATCAAGGAGGATGGCGCGCGAACGCGACCCCTGTTCGTGATCAAAGGCTTCGAGAACCTTGATCACCAGGGGTCGCGTCTCTCGTTGCCGAACCGGGTGAACCAACCACGGCGGTGCGTACGCAGGCGATCAGATCATCTCGCCAACTGAGAACGCATCAGCCTTGCCCCCAGCACCCCCACGTCACCCTGACGAGCCGAAGTCATCTATGAAGGGGCGGGGCCGGTCAAGTGTCGGCCTTGGCCGGGTTCTTCCTTCTGCTAGGCAGTAGGAGGCAGTGCTGGAGCCACCGGGTGGCGGAGGGCGCCCGTCATAGAGGTGAGACTGGGGTACTGCCCCGTCCCCGCTTGCGTGGTGGAACATGTTGGGTGTGCTCTTCACCAGGGTGATGCTGGTTGGCGGCGCTCCGGCTGCCGGTCATCTATCAGCCGCGCCCGTTCTGTCGATGGCGGTGCGGCATGGTGTGATTCGGCACACGGCCGACGGGACCAATCAGTAACTCGGCCTCGCCGTGAGGGGGCCAGACTTCGGGACGGTCTCAGTAACGCTTAACACCTTACTGTCAATCGACGGCTGAGCCCTATCTCAATCCGTCGCCGGGCCATATGGTGTTGGCCTATTGAGCATCCCGTGGACCCTGGCGAAGGCGCACATGACAAAAACCGAGGAAAAGGCGGGGGTTGGCCTGGATTCTGCCGGGCTTAAACGACTGAGACGTCGTCGGCCTGGAGTATTGGCCGCCAATTCGGCCATGCTCCTATTTACCGCCATGACATTCGCAACGGTGGTGACAAATTCACGCTTCGAATGGCGTGTTGTCGGTTCTTACCTCTTCGAGATAAGGATCCTCAAGGGTATCGGCGTCAGTGTCGGAATGACGGCCATCACCATGGCGCTCTCCCTGGTATTCGGCACCGCCGTCGCGCTGATGCGCACCGGCCGGGCACGTCTCCTGGCCCTGGCGTCCGCAGGGTTCATATGGGTGTTCCGCAGCATTCCGATGCTGGTCCAGTTGCTGTTCTGGTACAACCTTGCTGCGCTCTTCCCGACGCTGTCGCTGGGGATCCCCTGGGGGCCGCGCTTCGTCACCTTCGACTCGAATGCGCTGATCGGCCCGCTGAGTGCGGCCGTCATCGGGCTCACTCTCCACCAGACCGCATACATCGCCGAGTTGATCCGCTCCGGACTGCTTTCGGTGCCGTCGGGGCAGTGGCAGGCCGCCGCCGCGCTCGGCATGACGCCGACGCAGACGTTCTTCCGCATCGTTGCGCCGCAGGCTGCCCGGGTGATCGTGCCGCCCATGGGGAACGAGGTCATTTCGCTCCTCAAGGCGACCTCTCTGGTGAGTGTCATTTCCCTGTCAGATCTGCTGTACTCGGTGCAGCTCATCTATGCGAAGAACTTCCAGACAGTTCCCCTGCTCATCGTGGCTGCGCTCTGGTACATGACCATTACTGGTTTTCTTGGATTCCTTCAGCACCGACTGGAGCGGCGCCTGTCACGCCAGCACATGCCTGCAGCAAAAACGAACGGGAGCTCGCTGTGAACGACACCTCGCATGGACAGAATCCGCGCGAAGAAGCAGATTACATCCCGCATAGTGATTTGCTGGTCTCCTTGCGTGATATCCGTAAATCGTTTCGCGGCACGGAAGTGCTCCACGGGGTCACCTTCGAAATCCGGCGCGGGGAAACCGTCTGCCTCATCGGCCCTTCGGGCTCGGGCAAGAGCACGCTGCTGCGCTGCGTCAACCACCTCGAAGCTCCCGACGAAGGCCTGGTCCTCGTCGGCGGCCGACCCATCGGCTACCGGCACTCCGGCGAACACCTCGTCGAGCTGGGAAGCAGGGAACTTGCCGTGCAGCGCGCCTCGATGGGCATGGTGTTCCAGAGCTTCAACCTCTTCCCCCACCTCACAGCCCGCGAGAACATCGCCGAGGCACCGCGCCGGGTGCTGAAGCTCTCCAAGGAGGAGGCGAACGCCCGCGCCGAGCAGCTGATGGCCCGGGTTGGGCTCGCGGACCGGCTCGACAGCTACCCGGACAAGCTCTCGGGCGGCCAGCAACAACGGGTGGCCATCGCTCGGGCGCTGGCGATGCGCCCCGAGGTGATGCTCTTTGACGAGCCGACCTCGGCGCTCGACCCGGAGATGGTCCAGGAGGTCCTGACCGTCATCCGGGACCTCGCCCGCGACGGCATGACCATGCTGATCGTCACCCACGAGATGCGTTTCGCTATGGATGTTGCCGACCGGGTGGTGTTCATGGACCACGGGCGAATCGTCGAGCAGGGGCCGCCCCAGCAGCTGATCAGCGCCCCCGCCCACGAACGCACCCGAGCTTTCCTCTCCAAGGTGATGTCATGAACCCTGGTTCCCCCGACGACGGCCGCCTCGCCTCCACCGCCGGAATACCCCTGCCCCAGAAGACCCGCCACCGGCTGGCGTTGTGGCAGGAGTACCACTCCTACCAGTACCTGCGTGCCGGCGCCGACCACCGCACCTTCGAGTACGTCCCCGCCGTCGGCCGGGTGCCCGGCGGACAGATCCACTGGGAGGCGGACGTCGAGCGCCGGGCCCGGGAGTTCGAGGACACCCACCTCATCGTCTCCGCCCACGACCACCTCTCGCTGCGGCCCGCCGACCCGGCCGAATTCGCCGAGTACCGGCGCCTCGGGCGCGAGGCCACGCCGTACGAGGGCATCGCGCATTCCGGCGTCGACCTGTTCTTCGACGGCGGGCCGGCCGCGGTGAGCATGATCCGCTCGCACACCCCGTGGGACTGGGACGATGCCGTCAGCGACCTGGCCATGCGCCAGTCGGACTGGGCCCACCAGAACCTGATCACGCCCGTGCGCACCCTCGATGACGCCCGCCGGGCCCACGCCGCCGGCAAGGTAGGCGTCGTCCTCACCCTGGAAGCCGCCACGCCCATCGGCAACGACATCGACCGCCTCGACCTCCTGCACGGCCTCGGCGTACGGCTGCTCGGCCTCGTCTACAGCGAGAGCAACCAGCTCGGCTCCGGACTCGCCGACACCGGCGACGCCGGACTGACTCTGCTCGGCCGGCGCGCCCTGCGCCGGATGAACGATCTCGGCATCATCGTGGACGTCTCGCACACCGGCGACGAGACCGCCCTGGACGCAGCCCGCAGATCCACCGCCCCCGTGGTCATCACGCACGCCGGCTCCCGCGCCCTGTGGCCCACCGCGCGGATGAAGCCCGACGAAGTGATCAAGGCCTGCGCCGAGACCGGCGGTTTCATCGGCATCGAGGCCGCACCGCACACCACGGTCACCGCCGCCCACCCCCAGCACTGTCTGGACTCCGTCATGGAGCACCTGGAGCGCTGCCTCGACCTCGTCGGCATCGACCACGTGGCGCTGGGGCCCGACACCAACTTCGGGGACCACGTCGCCTGGCACCGGGTCTTCGCAGGCCTGTTCGGCAAGGACGACACCCCCGCAGCCGCGCTGCCGCCGCACGGGAGCGTGCAGTACGTCCGCGGCTGCGAGAACCCCGGCGAGTCGGTGCGCAACATGATCCGCTGGCTGTTCGCGCACGGCTACTCCGACGAGGAGGTGGCCAAGATCGCCGGCGGAAACGTCCAGCGGGTGGCCGCCGCCGTCTGGACCAGCTGACCCCCCCTTCCCCCACCTTCTGATGTCCCCGCCCGAGAAATGGAACAGCGACATGCCTTCGTTCGCCCTGCCCCGCCCCCGTACGGCCGTGAGAACCGTGACCGGTGTCCTCCTGCCGGCCCTCGCCCTGACCGCCTGCTCCGTCGACGACTCCACTGTGGGATCTGCCAGCACGGGCGCCGCCAAAGCGTCGGCGAGCGCCTCGCCTGTGTCCGTGGCCCTGCACCCTCTCGACACCTCACTGCAGGCCAAGCTGCCGGCTGCGTACCGGGAGAAGGGACACCTGGATCTCGGGGTCAGCGAGTACTCCCCGTACAACACGTTCGACTCCGACGGCAGGGTCACCGGGCTCGTCCCGGATCTGGCGGCCCAGTTCTCCTCCATGCTCGGCGTGAAGATCACCGTGGAGAAGACGACGTTCGACGCGGTGGTCCCCTCCCTGAAGTCAGGACGGCTGGACCTCAGCGCGCCGGCCGGCGACTTCGTCGAACGGCAGCAGCAGGTCGACTTCGCCGACTTCGCCAAGAGCAACGTCACCGTCATGGTGAACACGGCGACTTCGTTCAAGCCCCGCGCCGGCCTGGACCTGTGCGGCCGGAAGGTGGCCGTCGAGAAGGGCGCCGGAACGCAGAACGTGGTCGCCGCACAGTCTGACAAGTGCCGGAAGGCAGGAAAGAAGGACGTCGACGAGCAGGTCTTCGCGGATCTGAGCAGCGCGGCCCTGGCATTGCAGAGCAAGCGGGTCGACGCCGTCGCCGCCCCCACCGCCTCCAACACGGCCGCGAGCGCCCAGTCCAGCGGCCGCTTCGCCACCGTCAAGATCGCCGACATGCAGTCTCTGCCGGCGGCGACGGCGATCTACGGCTTCGAGGCCAAGAAGGGATCGGGCCTTGCCGCCGTCCTCGCCCAGGCGCTGCGCGCCCTGCACGACGACGGCACCTACGACAAGCTCTTCGCCAAATGGTCGCTGACCCTGTCCACCATCGATGCCTCGAAGATCACCGTCAACGGCTCCGACCAGCACCAGAGCAAGTAAGCGACCGAGAGCCTCACATGGCACAGACCACTGAGCACCAGCCCGTCGCCGGGGCCGGGGGACCGGCCGAGCCGATTGTCCCGGGACCGCAGGCCGGACCCGGCCGCGAACCGGTATGGCGCCGCACCCTCGCCGTCCCGATGCGCGACGGCATCCTCCTCGCCGCCGACCTCTTCACCACCGACCCTGACCCCGGACCGCGCCCAGTCATCCTGGAACGCACCCCGTACGGTCGGCGCGAGAAACGCGGCTCCGACCAGAGCCGACACGGGCAGCCCCTGCCGACCCCGGAGGAGATCTCGGCCTTCTTCGTACGGGCCGGCTACCACGTAGTGCGGCAGGACGCCCGCGGCCGGGGCGACTCGCAGGGGACCTTCGTCAAATACCTGGGCGAGGGCCCGGACGGCGCCGACACGGTGGAATGGATCGCCACCCAGCCCTGGTGCGACGGTCGGGTGGCGATGACGGGCGTGTCCTACTCGGCGCACGTGCAGTCCGCCGCCGCAGCCGAAGCACCACCCCATCTTGCGGCGATGTTCATGGACTCCGGTGGCTTCGCCAGCGCTTACGAGGCCGGCATGCGTATGGGCGGCGCGTTCGAACTCAAGCAGGTCACCTGGGCCTTCCGACACGGCGAAGAGAGCCCAGAGGCATCACGCGACCCGCTGGTCCGCAAAGCCTTCGCGGAGACCGACCTGCGGGACTGGTTCAGCGTCCTGCCCTGGCGCCCCGGCGTCTCCCCCCTGCGCCACGTCACCGCCTACGAGCGCTATCTGCTGGAGCAGTGGAACCACGACGCCTTCGGCGCCTACTGGAAACAACCCGCCATCTACGGCCGCGGCAGCTACGAGCGCTTCCCCGACGTGCCGACCCTGCACATGGCTAGCTGGTATGACCCCTATGTGCGCTCAACGATCGAGAACTTCCGCACCCTCGACCGGCTGAAGACCGCCCCCACCTACCTGGTGATGGGCCCGTGGACGCACGGAGCACGGTGCGTCACCCACGCGGGCGACGTGGACTTCGGCCCCGAGGCCACCCTCAGCGGCAACCTCGACGCCTCGTATCTGCACTTCCGCCGCCGCTGGTTCAACGCCGCGCTCGGGGCAGGCGAGATGGGCGACACGATCCCCAAAGTGCAGTACTTCCTCATGGGCGGTGGAGACGGACGACGGGACACCGCCGGCCGTATGCAGCACGGAGGCCACTGGGAGACCGACACCCGGTGGCCACCCACGGCGGCACAGGAAACGCCCTTCTACTGCACTGTCGACGGCACGCTCTCCCGGCGCCGCCCGCGAGCGCCCGCGGCCCACGTCGCGTACGACTTCGACCCCCACGACCCGGTGCCCACCCTCGGCGGCCAGATCACCTCGGGCGAGCCCGTGATGAGCGGCGGCGCCTTCGACCAGGTGCCCGACGCGCGCTTCTACGGGGCACGCAAGCCGTACCTGCCACTCAACACCAGACCGGACGTGATCTCCTTGGTGACCGAGCCACTGACCAGACCGCTGCGGGTCACCGGTCCAGTTACCGCACAGCTGTACGTCTCCTCCACCGCACCAGACACCGACTTCACGGTCAAGCTCATCGACGTCCACCCGCCGAACGAGGACTATCCGCACGGCTTCGCCATGAACCTCACCGAGGGGATCTTCCGCTGCCGCTTCCACCGATCCTTCGAACACCCCGAGCCGCTGAAGCCGGACAAAGTATACCAAATCAAGATCACCGCCCCCGACACGGCGAACGTCTTCCACACCGGACACCGACTGCGCGTGGACATCTCCTCCAGCAACTTCCCGCGCTTCGACGTCAATTCCAACACCGGCCAACCCGAGGCCGCCACCCGGCGCAAGGTGGTCGCCACCAACCGCGTCCATATGGACGCCGAGCATCCCTCAGCCATTCTGCTGTGGCTCAGTCCGCACAACACGCCCGGCACCGGCACAGCCGACGTGAACACTGCTCCACAACAGCGCCAGGCGGGACGATCCCACGCTCCGAAACGTCCGCCTGCGGCCAGGTCAGCGCATGACGGTCGCCAGCACGTCCCGCCCGAGCCGGAGCAAAGTATTGGTATCCAAGCGGTGGTACACGAACCTGCCGCCGCGCACGGACTCCACCAGACCAGCGTCCCGCAGCACCCGCAAGCTGCGGGACACCTGAGATTCGGCCATGCCGAGCCGCTCCGCCAGTTCGGAGGTGGTAATAGGCTCGCCGAGGAGGTGCCGGCACAGCTCCATACGCCCTGGTGAGGCCAGTGCGCTCAGCCTCTCACTGAGGTGCCGCAGCGAGATCTGCTCGGACGGGCGCCCCTCCAGCACAGCGAAATGCAAGATCACCGGGTAGCCGGGATCGTCCTTGATCGTCAGGTGGGGCCAGCCGTACACGGACGGGATCACGAGCAGTTGCCGTTGCCCGACGGCGATGTCGGCCGTCATCAGTTTGTCGTAGCGCACGCGGCTGCCCGCCGCTGAGAGGTGAGCGGTGGGACTCAGCCCGGCCAACGCTACACCTGGCCGACCACTACTCAGCTGCATCCGCAGGCGTACCGCGGCAGCCTCCGTACGGGGCCGGGCGCTCGCCCAGAGGTCGGCGAAGAAGCTGTCGTGGCACCCCGTGAGAAAGGTCAGCAGCCGCTCGCGCAGCCGATCGGGCGAGGTCACCAGGGTCTGTGCGAGGGCACCGCGGCTGAAGGAGCGCCGTTCACAGTGGGCGACAAAGGTCTGTGCCGCCTCCGTGTCCTCGACCAGGTCCAGGTCGGTGAGCTCGGACCGATGGAAGCCGAGCACGCCGGTGGCGCACAAATCGACGAACCGATCGATCGGCAAGCGCGCCAGTTGATCGAGTTCCTGGCCGAAGTCCTGCACTGCGGGCAGCTGCAATGGAAAGAGCAGGCGGCAACGCAACCGGGCCCACAGGGGCGACAACTCGCGGAGCTCGTTGCGCAGGACCTGGTCAAGTCCTGCAGCCAACTCTTCCATGAGCGCCTGGGCCTCGGGGTGGTGATCGGGCTCGGCCAGGATGTGCAGAACAGCCATCAGTTCCGAGAGCGATGACAGCCCAACGTGCACGTCCTCGATCCGTGCGTCATGGAGGTTGAGCGTGACCGCCATGTCCTGACCTTCCTTCCGGCGGTGGGTACGCCGCCGCGGTTGCGTCCTTGGAAGTGGTATACGGGTTCGACCTGACCCAGGGGTTTGCGCCGGCTTCCGGCTGATGTCCGCATAGACGAACGACCACCGGCTGATCTTCGAGATGTCGAGTCACAAAGGAGATCAGCACGATGACCGCACCGGACAGTCTGCCCCCGCATGCCCCTGGCGGAAGAGAACCTTGCCTCGGCGAGTCCCGATCTGCTGCACGCCATGAACAAGACATTCGCCGACGCGCTCATGTCGGCTTCGTCGTCCACCGCAGCGCCAACTCCGGATCACTGCGCTGGTCGGGTTCCACCATCGCCAGCAGCGCAGCAAAGCCGCGGATCCTTCTCACGTAGCCGCTTGCGACCCCCACCCGCGCCCCGGACACGACCAGACATCAGCCCCGAGTCCAGTTCCGCCGCCCCACGAGAGACGGTGTCCTGCAACACCCCCGCCGCGCGGGCAACAACACGGATCCCGCCACGTCCCAGTGCCCTGGCATCCGCCCCGAGCACCAGACGCCGCCGACGCTCGTCCAGATGCGGCAGCGACCTGGCGAACCTCTCCACCAGACACGGCAGTTGTAGTTCCGGCGTCTGTGCTGGTCGGCGGCTTGTGGGGTCGGGTGCGGGCACAGGTACGGCCACCTTGATCATGAACGTTTGTGACGACGTTTCAGGGCCAGGTGGCCGTGGAGGCCACGACAGCCCAGGCTGCGTGGGGCCGGGCGTTCCGGGCGGCGATGGATGCTATCGCGGGCTGCTTCGCGCGGCGTGAGGCGCGTACGACGGCAGCGGAGATGATCACAGGGCTGCTGACGGAGGTGGACACGCGGAACTGCTGGACGCCGGCTGAGGCCCTGGGGCATCCAGGCCCGTACCGGCTGCAGCTCCCGCTGTCACGGGCGAGGTTCGACCATGACCGGGCCCGGGAGGATCGCCCGCCCGGTCGTGCGTGAATTTGCCGGTCAGGACGTGGTTCTGGTCGCGGACGAGACCGGGGACGCGAAGTCCTCGACCGACTGCGTCGGCGCCGGCCGCCAGTACTCCGGTGCGATCAAAGGCGTCGGACTGTGCCAGATCGCCCGTGCACCTGGCCGCGGTCACCGAGTCGGTGCGTGTGGTGATCGACCGGGCCCTGCGCCGTGCCCGCGACACCCGGCTGTGCAACGTCCCCGGGTGGATGCCCAGACCCTCAGCCACTTCCGGAATCGGCTGCCCGGTCTCCGTCACGATCCGTACCGCTCCCTCGCGGAACTCGGCGTCGTAGATGCGCCTCCTGGATGCCATGACCCCAAGGCCTTGTCAAGTTGCTGGTGGGGTGGGTGAGTTGAGGCATGCTGGTGGTGCTGGCTGTGTCCGGCCCAGGCGGTCGCTGTCGGGGGGCGGTGCCGGTGATCGTGCGCCAGACGGTGTGCTGTTGGGCCATCTCAGCTCGGTAGGCGGGGGGGCGGACATCAGGTGGCGACGGGGGCGGAAGGGCGGTGAGATCCGGGAGAAGGAGGCGAGGAATCTCTGGGCCGTGCCGGTGCTGCGGAAGCCCTTCATGCCCCGCTCGCGCTCTCGTGTGGGGATATGAGAGTTCTCTGCCCGGTTGTTCAGATACGTCGAGCTGCGGTGCTCCACCGAGGGCATGACCTGGCGGTGGGCGGCGTTTCAGGAGCGGAGCTTGTCCGTCACGATCACTCGCGGTACGGTCCCGGCGCCCTTGAGGAGCTTGCGGGAAAAGCGTTTGCCGGCCTTGGTGTCGCGCTTGTCGGTCACCAGGATGTCCAGGACGTGGCCGTCCTGGTCGACGGCACGCCATAGGTAGCGCATCCGCCCGCTGACCTTGAAGAACACCTCGTCCAGATGCCACCGGCCCCCGGGCTTCGCCCGGCGGCGGCGCAGCCGCACGGCGTAGTCGGGCCCGAACCGCCCGCACCACAGACGGACCGCCCCGTAGGACACCTGGATACCACGTTCAAACAGCAGCTCCTCCACAGCGCGGAAGGACAGTGGGAACCGGTGGTACAGCCAGACCGCATGCGCGATCAACTCCGGCGGAAACCGGAACCCCCGGTACGACGCTGCGGCAGTGTCCACCACCATGCCCTTCCCACGACGACCCCCACCAAGATCATCACACCCCGCCCCTCAACTTGATAACGCCGCCAGCATCGCTCCGTACTTGTTGGCCTCGTGCCGCTCGCGCCGGTCCCACTCAACACCGCCGGCCGGGCCTTGGCGGCGGGCCGCGGGCGGCTGTGGTGGGCACAGCCTGGCCGTCTCGGCCACGCGCAGCTGGTGTGCACGGTCCCTGGCGTGGCGAGCAGTTCCTGGTCCTCGCCGGATGCGGCCGGGCGAAGCAGGCCGCGGCCTGCAGGATCTCGTTGGCTCGCTTCAGTTCGGCGTTCTCCTTCTTCGACGCCTTGATCTGGGCGGACTCCTCCGTCGTCGTCCCCGGACGCTTCCCCGCGTCGATCTCGTGCTGCTTCACCCAGTTCCGCAGCGTCTCCCGCGAGCCGATGCCGAGCTTGTCGGCCACCGCCTGCCAGGCGGCCGTCTCGTCCGGGTAGTCGTCGCGGACCTCGGCGACCATGCGCACCGCACGACGGCGCAGCTCAAGCGGGTCACGGGAGGGTGGTGCCATTGACTCGATCCTTTCATAAAATCGAGTCTCCATTCGAATCGGGGCGGTTCACCGAAGGTGCGCTGGATCGCTGACCTGCCAGACTGCAGGGATGAAAATATCCAGGGAGACCCTTGATCCGCGGCCAGCCAACAGACGTTGTACCAAGGCGAGCTTGCTGATGCAGGACTTTTCTGCAGATATATCACTGGAGGAGAGTGAAATGCCTAGCGCTTTTCATGGAACTTTGAAAATTACGGTCGAAGATCGCTATCTTTGGGAGCGATGGATGGGAGAGCGACTTGGAATGGAAGTGGAATTTGACAGGGGGTGGTTCGCGCAGCAGGGCGAGAATTTGCGTATGGAATGGAAAGATTACGGCCCCCCAGAGGTTGAGCGGCCCCGGCAACCCCCGCAAGAGTTTCAGCGGCCGTGGACTGGCGAATGGGCGCTGAATCAATTGAAGAATGGGCCGGCATGGGCACGGGACTGGTTGGTGCGGACGCGGGCACAAACGCCGACGCAGGGGCGACAGTTGAGTAATGCGGCGACGGATGCGCGGCGGCCGACGGAGTACACCGGGTTCCAGCCGACGCCAGGCACTGCCTACACATCGCGACCACCCGCCGGTGCCCCGACGGCAGGCCAGGGCAGCGTCCCCTACTCCGCCGGGAAGCAGTCGGCAGGCTACGCGCTGTACGCGAATATGCCAGCAACTCCGGGTCACCTTGGGCACACTGCCGGGTTCCAGCCGGCACCGAGCACTGCCTACACATCGCGACCACCCGCCGGTGCCCCGACGGCAGGCCAGGGCAGCGTCCCCCACTCCGACAGGAAGCAGTCGGCAGGCTACGCGCTGTACGCGAATATGCCAGCAACTCCAGGTCACCTTGGGCACACTGCCGGGTTCCAGCCGGCACCGAGCACTGCCTACACATCGCGACCACCCGCCGGTGCCCCGACGGCAGGCCAGGGCAGCGTCCCCCACTCCGACAGGAAGCAGTCGGCAGGCTACGCGCTGTACGCGAATATGCCAGCAACTCCAGGTCACCTTGGGCACACTGCCGGGTTCCAGCCGACGCCAGGCACTGCCTACACATCGCGACCACCCGCCGGTGCCCCGACGGCAGGCCAGGGCAGCGTCCCCTACTCCGACAGGAACACACAGCACCCCGCAGCGGGCAGAGGCTTCAGGCATTGAGCCCTTTCAAGGTGGCCACCTGATCGAGTGACGGGCACCGTGGCCACAACGCACAAGGCTCCCGCGACCGTTGGGGGAGGTGTTCGAAATCTCAACCCATCCGCGCAGGAGCCTTGTCGGTGCACATCTTGCCGCACCCGACCTGTCCCAGGCGCTCATCGAGTGGGACACCATGCTCATCGTCTCCCGCGAGGGTTACCTCACGTACGGAGCGGACGGGATGCGTCATCGCGGGTACTCTCTCTCCGCCGCTGCAGGGACGCAGGGGTAGAGGCCGGCGTCCCGCCAGAACTGACAACGCATCAGCGGTGCGACTTCGCGCAGCAGGCAGCGCGGGCCGACCCGGGTTTGCCGAAGAGAATGGGCAGCGCGGGCCGCTGCCGCGCGTCGTCCTGGGGACACGCAGGATCAGTCGACGGTGAAGTCGCGCAACTGGCGGGCGATGCGGGCGATGCCGATGGTTGCGGTGGCGGCGTCATGTACGAGCGCGACGGCCGCCTTGGGCGGGTAGTCGAGCTGGTGGCCGTTGAGGATCAAGTAGGCCTCGGTGGCGTGCCAGGCGAAGGCCTCGTTGGAGTGTTCCAGACACGGCAGTTTCACCAGGGTCTGCAGCAGCGCGGCGGCCTTGAGGTACACCGATCCGTAGATGTCGCGCTCCATGGCACGGGCGTTGACCCGGGCGACGGCGGCGTAGAGCGGTCCGTAGTCGTCGACCTGGGGATCGCCGTCGAGGAGTTCAGCGGCGTGCAGGAGGAAGGTGACGTCGAGCGGGTGAGGTCCGGGCTGGGTCACGCGGCGTGTCCCCGCTCCTGGTGTTCGAGCTCCTGGAGGGCCTTCTGCTCGGCCGCCCGCTCCTCAGGGCCGGGATCGGCGCTGCTGGGCTCGGCTGCGAAGGCCGCGCCGCTGCGGGCCATCGACTGCTCGAACCCGTCCAGGAACCGTTGTTCGACGGCCGTTGCCCGTGCGTAGGCCGCCGAGAGGATGTACTCCTGCATGCTGACCCCTTCGTGCTTCGCGGCAGCCGCGATGGCGGCCCGCTGCTCAGGGTCGGGAAAGCGCAGGTTCATGGCTTTGGCTTCCGACATGGTATCGACGGTACCAGCGGTACCGCTTTCAGGCGAGAGCACGAGAACGCAAAAGGGAATTTACCTGGCAAAGCAAAAAGAGCTGACAACGTGGCGAGCGTGATCGTCACGGCAGTCGGGAGCGTGTCCGAACGTTCGTGTGGGTCCGTCATGTGACAGGACGGCCGAGGCCCGGGCTTGGACTCCCGGCCGGCCGGGACGGCACAGACATGGCGTAGAGCGGGATGCCGGCAGACGGCCCCGCGGGTGCCCGGGCTGACGGGGCTCGCCTCGCTGCCGGTGGCGTCGGCGTAGGGGCACCGAGCGGGTCTTCTTCATCAGTGTCCGGAAGAAGCGCCTGGCCGCGGCCTTGTCACGTCGGTTCTGCATCAGGATGTCGAGGACGTTCCCCTCGGCGTCGACCGCACGCCACAGGTAGCGTGTCGGCCTTGGACCTTCACGAAGACCCCGCCCAGGTGCCACCTGTCCCCTGGGCGGGGGCGGCGCCGACGCAGCGCGGCGGTGTACTGGGGGCCGAACCGGCGCGTCCACTGGCCGACCGTCTCGTAGGTGACCTCGATGCCGCTCTCGAGCACCAGCTCCTCGACATCACGCAGGCTCAGGCTGAATCGGTGGTAAGCCACACACAGTGGGAGATGATCTCCGGCGGGAAGCGAAAACCCTTGTACGGCGCCGCCGCCCCGGCCCCCACAGCCGACCCCCTCCCACATGATCAACAAACTCGGCGATCACCCCTCTCTGAGCGACCCCGCTCAACCTGACAGCACCAGCCAGACGGCCATGCTGCAGGGGACGGCTCGGCCAGGCTCAGCATGGGCTCCAGACTGTCCCACAAGGGGTCCTGGTCGTCCTCCGAGACCACACTGAGCCGGCAGGCATCGATCTGCACCGTGTTCAGTCGCCACCCGCCGAAACCGGTGCGCTCCACGTTGTACTCGGCCGCGCCCAGCACACCGAGCAGACTCGCCCAGGCCTTCGCCTCCGTCCCGTAGAGGTCCTCATTTGGTGCGGCGATCATCCGCTCGTGCGTGGCGAGTTCCTCCACCAGCTCGGATGCGAGCGGCGGTCGGCCACACTTCACTCTGCTCCGCCACCGCATCCTCCTCGGATGGCGTCGCCTTCCGTCACCACCGAAAGGATGCTGTTGGTGATCTTCGCTTGGTCAACTACCGGGCGGGCATGTGGTGTTCTGGCAGAGCCGTTGGAAGGGGGTGAGCGGCCGTGGGGGCCTGGGTGGTGTGGTGCCGGGTGGGAAGCATTCGCCGAGGCGGACGATGTTGGTACCGGCGGCGGTGAGGACGTGCCGGATGTGTGTCTTCGCCAGTCCGTGGTAGCGGCAGTGGCGAAGGCCGTGGGCGTGGACGGTTTCGGAGACGGTGGCCTCATAACCTGCACGCATTGCACAGCGGGCCTGCCAGTGCGGCGTCTCCTGTTCTACGCGGGCTCGGTTTTGGACCCCTTGTAGCGGGCGGGGCATCAGGATGAGGTGGCGGCCCTTGCCGTCGACGTTGCCCGTGCACGACAGCCGGTCGGTGCAAGCCCGGCAGGCGGCTCGGGGGAAGAGCACCCAGTGGCCCGGCTGGCCGTCCAGCCGGGTCTCCTTCCAGGGCGGGCTGGTTACGCCGCGCGGGCAGGTAGCAGTGTGATGCTCCCAGTCGATGCGGAAATCTTGCTTGTCGAAGCCGGGACGGCGACGGGAGGGCGTGATCGGCCGGAGAGGGCCGAGCAGGGTGACGCCGTAGCCGGTGGCGGCCCGCAGGATGGCAAGCACGCGGGTTGCTCACCCGCGCCATCCGCACCGTCAACCGGGGGAATCACCCGCCCGGAACTCGACCCCATGGACATCGCAGTCACCCCTCCGACCGCTCGAACCACCTCGCGCCTTTCCCAGCGCAGCACGACGCTCCGGCCAACGCGATCCTCCACGACCGGACTTCACCAGAACGAATGAAGATCGCCAACAGCATCCCGAAAGTGAGACAGGGCCGAAGACCGTACAGACCCGGCAGGCGCACCGACGCTCGCCGCCATCGAGGAGCACTCACCTCTGGAAGTTCCAGCTCAGCGGACATGCCAGCGTATGGGGAGTTGTTTGAGGCCGTTGACGAAGTTGGAGGTGAGCCTGACGGGGTCGCCCGCGAGCCGGAGGCCGGGCAGGCGGGTCACGGTGTGTTTCAGCATCGAGCGCATCTGCGCGCGGGCCAGGTGGGCGCCGATGCAGGCGTGGGGGCCGAAGCCGAAACTGACGTGGTCGTTGGGCGATCGGGTGATGTCGAAGCGGTCGGGATCGGCGAAGACCTCTTCGTCGCGGTTGGCGCTGACGTGGTAGACGACGACCTTGTCCCCGGCTCGGATCGGTATGCCTCCCAGTTCGACGTCGCGGGTGGCGGTCCGGCGGAAGTTGATCACTGCGGGCCAGTAGCGGAGCATCTCCTCGACGGCCGGGGCGAGCAGATCGGGCTTGTCCTGCAGGAGCCGGAACTGATCGGGATGGTCCAGCAGGCTCAGCAGTCCGCCGGGCAGGGCGTTGCGCAGGGTCTCATTGCCCGCCACCGCGAGGAGGAAGAACATGTTCTCGAACTCTTCGGTGGTCAGGCCGCCGTCGCGCATGTCGGCCATCATGCTGCCAGGACGTGGATTCTCGCCGAGCGTGTGGGCGTAGGCGAACATGTCGGCGAGTGCTTCGCGGGAGCGGGGGTGAAAGGGGCGGCCGTCCGGGCGGAGGAGAGGGCCGGGGCGCAGCGCCACCGCGGCCTGCCCAGCAGGGCTGAGGCCGGTGACTTCGCTGGCCTGGGGGCCGCTGAGCTCGTTGTCCTGGTAGCCGATCACCCGGTTCGCCCAGTCGAGGAGCAGGGGGGTGTCGCTCTCCGGCATTCCCATCAGATGGGCCAGTGCCCACAGAGGAAGGCTTGCGGCGAGGGCGACGAAATCTGCTTCGCCCTGGTCGGCGACGGAGTCGATCAGCACGGCGGCCCGTGCCTCGATCACCGCTTCCAGTTCACGGACGGCACGCGGGGTGAAGGCCGCGGCGACGATGCGGCGTAGTCGGCCGTGCTGCGGCGGGTCCTGGTTGAGCATCATGTCCTGGATGAACGCCAGGTCGGCCGGGGTGTCGGGGTCCCGGATCTGGGTCGCGCCGACATGGGACGAGAAGAGTTCCGGAGTGCGCAGCACGTACTTGACATCGGTATGGCGGAAGACGGCCCAGTAGCCGCTGCCCGCGGCCCACGCGCCGACCGGCGGTTCACCGATCCAGCAGACAGGTGCTGTCCGGCGGAGCGTCGCCAGCAGCTCGTAGGGGACGCCATCGGCGTATGTGGCCGGCCAGAAGACGTCTGTGGGGTCGACAAGCATGTCCGTGCCAGTGGACAGCGAGGCAGCTGCGTCCGAGGAGTCGGTAGGAAGTTCCGGATTTACCTGCTGCACGAGTCATCAGCCTTCCTTTTTGCGGTTATGGATTGGATTTTTCTGCGAAATATCCAATCGAGGAACGTCAAGAATGGGACGCCCTGCCGGATGCATGTACGGGCTCTGACCTGCAAAGAGAGTGGATTGCAGGAGAAATGACGCCGCGACGTGAGGTGTCGGTATTGAAATCGCCTTACATCTGTATGCCGATTTCGAGAGTTCCATTTCGCTTAGTCGATCGACTCTTTTTGATCAGGATGAGGGGATGAGTGGGCACGCGGGCTCCTACGGGACGATTGTGGTGGTGGACTTGCCCAGGCCGGAGCGGTCCGCGGAGGGGGAGGGGCGGCCTCCGGCGGGCCGGGCCTGGGCATGAGCGGTCCAGCCATCGCGGTCGTGACCAGCGCCATGACGACCAGCACGGTGTACATCCTGTCGTCCAGTACGCCCATGGACCTGCCTGTGTTGAGGACCACCAGTTCGGTCAGACCGCGGGTGTTCATCAAGAGGCCCACCGTGCGCGCGTCCGCCCAGGACATCCCTCCGAGGCGCGCGGCGCCACCAGCGCCGAGGACTTTCCCCGCGCAGGCGGTCGCGCACACCGCCGCCAACTCCAGCGCACCCTGTCCGCCCAGCTTGGTGACATCCACGGAAAGGCCGGTGGTGATGAAGAAGACCGGCAGTGGCAGGGCCGCCACGTGCTCCATCGGCATCCTGATGTCGGCCTGCGTCTGCTCGGCTTCGTCACGTGGCATCGCGAGGCCGAAGGCGAAGGCGCCGAAGATGGCGTCCAGGCCTATCTGGTCGGCCGCGAATCCGCAGAGCAGTACACCGGCGGCGACGACGAGGACTTGCGTGGACCGGTCGCCCCGTCGGCCCGCCCACCCGACCAGTAGCCTCAGCAGCGGCCGGACGACGAAGGCCAGCACGGCGGCGAGCGCGGTTGCACCGCAGACGATCCGGAGCAGTCGCCCCGGCCCGGCCGACGCGGCGACGATCGAGACGACGGCGAGCAGGAACCAGGCGAGGACGTCCGAGACCGCGGCGGACGCCAGCGCCACCGCGCCCGCGTCGGCGGAACCCAGCCCCCGCTCGTCGATGATCCGGGCGAGGACGGGGAACGCCGTGACGGCCATGGCCGTGCCGACGAACAGGGCAAATGTGGTCCGTCCGACGGGGTGGCCGTCCGCGAAGTCGTGGTCGTGGTGCAACCCCAGCGCCAGTGCGGCCCCGCTCAGCAGCGGCACGGCGACGGAGGAGAGGGACACGCCCAGCACCGTGCCGCGCCCGCTCCTGAAGTGGGAGGCCCTCATCAGCCAGCCCACGAGGAACATGAACAGCAAGATTCCGACCTGCGTCACTGCCTGGAGGCGCGGTCGGACCTCGGGCGGGAACAAGCGGTCGGGCAGGTGACCGGGGAGCAGGCCGAGAAGGCTGGGCCCGAGCGCGATCCCCGCTGCAATCTCGGCGATGACACGCAGCTGGCGGAGCCTGAGAAACAAGGGGGTCAACAGCACGCCGGCTAAGAGGACAAGAGCGATGTCCGCCATGGCGACGCCGAGCAACTCGGTGGGGTTCCGGGTCATCTGAGACCTCTTGGCTCGTGGTACCGGAGAGGGCGGGATGTGGGATCGTGGTGAAGCGGAGCGGGACTTGGTTGTGCACTCCGCGCACAGACCCTGTCCTCGGGCGCCCGCTGGCGGTGCCGCCCAAGGACGCATCAACGAGGAGCGGTCCGGCCCTGGGGAGCGACCGCGCCAGGGCCGGACCGCTTCACGCGCCGCCCGCGGTCACCATCCCCGCCCGGATCAGTCGGCGCAGCATATGCCGCTGGATGAACGACAGCCGCTCGTTCAACTGCCGCAACGTGAGGCCCTGTCCCAGCAGGCGCACGAGTTCGTGCGCGCCCTCCCGGGCAAGCCCGCGGACCTCGTCGCCGGGCTCCGCGCCCTCGAAGGAGAACCGGAACGCGGGCACCGGCCCGGCCACCGGCGAGGGAATCGCGTCAGAGTGTTCGATCGGGTCGGACCAGTAGGTCGCGATCGCGTCGCGCGTCTTTTCGTCGATGTCCTGGTCGAAGGGCGCTGCCGGGAGGAAGCCCTTGAACCCGGGGACGTCCAGGCCCACGCTCTCGCGCACCACGACGCCGGGCGCCAGGACTGGCACGGCCTCGGATTCCATGTCCGTCGTGCCGGTCCGCTCGGCCGCCCGGCTGAGCGGACCCTCTCCGCTCAGCGGCGCCGGGGCCATGCCCTCCACCGGCTTCTCGTCCACGATCGCCTGGAGGACGTGCGCGGTGACCGCGGTGTTGATCAGGACATCGAAGGTGCGCTCCTGGATGTCCAGGTCCGGTTGGCTGCCCCGCTGGTGCCAGTAGATGCTGTCCTCCTTGCCCTTGCCGAGCGCGTGGTACCACTGGTCGATAGAGAGGGCGAACGTCTCGGCCATGCTGTGCCAGCCGTCGTCGTAGTCGCGCCACAGGTCGCGCGTCGCTTGCTCGTCTAGCTGGCCGGACAACGTGTCGGTGAGCACGGTGGCGGCGTTGACGGCCATGTTGGTGGCGAATCCGGCGCCGGAGGAGAAAAGCGGGTCGACGAAGTAGGCGGCGTCTCCGACCAGCATCCACCGTTGGTCAAGGTCGGCGAACTGCCCATTGATCATGGAGTAGTTGGTCGCGGTGAGCATCTTGTCCGCGATCGGTTCGGCGTCGGTGATGAGGTCCTTGAGGTAAGGAATGGACTTGACCGCCCTGACAAACGTGGCCTGGTCGGTGAAGTCGAAGCCATCCTGTTTGAGGATCTCCGGGCTGGTGACGATGCCGATGGAATGCGTCAGCCTGCGCTCGCCGTTTATGATCTTGGGCACAGGAATGTACCAGCACCATCCGTCGCGGAAGGCGAAGCAGCCGATGGGTGAGAGGTTGTCCTCACGGAAGACGTTCCAGTCACCCGGCAGGTGTTGGGTGAACTTTCCTCCCAGAAAGTGCTGCCAGATGGCGATGTTGCGGTAGCCGGAGAGCCAATCGCGTTTCTCCTTGGCCGCGATGCTGTTGCGTCGCCCCGACGCGTCGACGAAGTAGCGTGACGCGACGGTGGTTCCATCCTTGAGGGTGACGGTACAGCCCTCGGCATCGGAGTCGAACGCGCTGACGGGGGCGCCTTCAAACACCTCGACCCCGCTGTCCGCCGCGTGCTGGAGCAGCAGGTGGTCGAACTCGGCGCGGTTGACATGCATCGAGTACCGGTGGACGTTGTCCCTGAGGTAGTTGGCCTGGTCGAAGAGGGCGACCATCGGGGTACCTCCCCAGTTGAACACCCCGCCGCCGTACTTCTTGACCCAGCAGTCGCTGGCGAGCACCTTCTCCAACGCGCCGCTCTGCTCGAGTGCCGGGACCATGGTGTGGGCGAAGGACTCGCCGATGTGCTCGCGGGGGAAGCGCTCCTTGTCGAAGATGGCCACCCGCAGTCCGTGCTGCCGCACGAGAAGTGCGCCGAGCGTCGATCCCGCCGGGCCTCCTCCCATGATCACCACGTCGTAGACGGCCCCCACGGTCCTGCTCATGCTGATCAGCCTCCATCATGAAGAATTGGATGTGCTCGGTGCCGCGGTCGCCCGCGTGAGTTCCGTCGGCTACGGCCGGGCAGCGGTACGCCGCAACGGCTGCGGTGCGGCGGTTCGCCAAGGCGGGACTGTCCGAGCCTTGTCGTTCGGCTCAGACCGAAACGGGCAGTGACGCCAACCCGTGGAAGCCGGAGTACGAGTGCCAGACCGGTTTCCGGTCGGGGCACACCTCCAGGTCAGGTATCCGGGTCAGCAGGGTGCGCAGCGCGACCGCGGTCTGCACCCGGACCATCCCGGCCCCGACACACCGGTGGACGCCCGTCCCCATGGCGAGATGCCGACCGTGCCGTTGTATGTCGAGGACGTCCGGGTCAGGAAACTGCTTCGGGTCGCGGTTGGCCGACCCCGGGAACGGCAGCACCGCCTCGCCCTTCTCGATCCGGTGCCCCCGATAGGTGAAGGACTCCGCGGCCAAACGCCCGATGTACTGCACGGGCGGGTCGTACCGGAGGAACTCCTCCACTGCCGAGGGCCACAGACGGGGGTTATCCGCCAGCAGACGACGCTGGTCCGGGAAGCTGTGCAGAGCGAGGATTGCGTTACCGATGAGATGCCGTGACGGTTCCAGCCCCGCGAACATCAGCAGGACGCACTGCGCGCAGGCCTCCGCCTCGGTGAAGCCGAAGCCCGAGACGGTCCGGGCCAACAGGCCTGCCAGCAGGCTGCGCTCGGGCAGCCGGGCCATGTCAGTGGCCAGGTTCTTGAGATAGGCCATGAATGCCTGCGCGCTCGCCCATCCGCGGCGCAGGTCGTCCGGGGTGAGCGTGCTGGCCCCGAAGAGGTACGCCAGGTCGTCCGCCCAGTGGTCCAGGAACTTGTGGTCGCTCTCGGGCGCGCCCATCAGCCGGGTGAGCACCATAGCTGGCAGCGGCCGGGCGAAGTCGGCTACGAGGTCGACCTGTGAGCGGTCGCCCCAGCCGTCGATGAGCCGGTCGGCCGCGTGCCGCACTACCTCACTGACGAGATCCGGCGTGAGCACCCGGAAGACCTGATCCAGGACACCACGGCGCAGCAGGTGGTCCTCTCCTTCGAAGAAAGCGGTCCAGGTGCGCAAGAAGCGGTGGAATTCGGTGAATTCAGCGCGCTCGTCCTCGCCTAGCGCCAGTAGGGGGAGCCCGGCCCGGTTGTTGGTCAGTCGCGGATCACACAGGAGCCTGGCCGAGTCCTCATGGGAGAACAGGACCCAGGAACCGCCGTACATGAAGGACCGATGAATGGGTTCGTTCTCTCGTATCTCCCGGTAGACAGGATACGGGTCCACGAAAAGGTCGGGATTGCTGAAGCTGAACAGGGCGGGCTCTAATCGCAAAATTTCTCCTGAACTGATCGAAAACACAGCCGTCGGACAGGGGAAATCAGGGAGACCTTGCCGCTCGCCACGAGCGCGGAGATCGTCTGCGCACAACGCTGTGCCGACAGCTCCGCCGGACACTCGGCCCAACGCAGAGTGGGCGCCAGCGGTCGTTTGACGGTAGAACCAGGCGGTCTTCCTCGGCCGTTCACCGACGCTGGTGTCCTGCGGCGTGATCTTGAGGAGCCACTGCGTTGATCCAGGCCAGATCTTTTCTTGTCAGTTGGATTTCCGTGGAAATGGCATTGGCAAGGTAGGAGTGACGCCTGGTGTCGGGAACGGGCACCGCGGTGTGGTGGTACAGCCAACCAGGACCACGGCGCCAACGTGAGGCCCTCCAGGGTGACAATGCGGAAAAGAGCTTACATGCGTAGTTCTTTCATGACGTCGGAATGTCGATGGATGGGCGGCGGGGGCATATTTCAAATAAATTAGTCGAAATCTGGTTCCCGTCGCCATGCTTGAGAGTCTCGAGTTCTTGCTTGATCGTCCCGAGCTCATGACGGCTGACTCAATTAACCGCGTTGTCGGTGACCGATTAGCCCCTCAGTCGTAGATCGGGGTGCTCGCTGTAGTTCGTCGATCCCCTGTGGCGGGTAACTGCCTTTTATGAAGGCGGAGTTACTGGACATCCCGCCGGTCGTCACGGACCGGGAGTGCGCCGAGGGCGTCGCCGACCGGCTTGAGGACCTGTTGCTTGAGGTCAACGGGATCTTCCCGCGCGTGGATTTGTGGGGCCGGGCCGCCGCGTGTATGCGTGGCCTGCTGGCCCCGCTGTCGCGCAAGAACGGCTGGCAGATCTCCGAGTACATCGGCGAACCCTCCCCCTGGGGACAGCAGCACCTGCTGGACCGCGCGGTGTGGGATGCGGATCGGCTACGGGACTTCACCCGCCGCTACGTGGAGGCGGGGCTTAAGGCGCCGTTTCCTTTGGCGGTAGTGTCACGGTGTGGCGGCGGGGTTGTGGCACTCGGGGTCGGGTGACTGGTACGGGCCCGCGACCCGGATCGTGCAGCGGATACGGGGTTACCGGCCGAATCGACGAGGGCAGATCAAACTGGTGCGCTGGCTGCGTGTCGGACTTCTGAGAGGGTTGTCCTGTGCTGCCGTCTGCACTGGCTTGGTTTTGGCGAGGGATTCATTGATCGGCGGCGTATGGCACCGCGCCCTGGTGTGTGCCGTAGTGCTGGCCTGGGCGTCGTTCTTCTGGCGGTGCTCGCTGATCAGAGTGGTGCTCCGACCAGGCGAGATCATCCGCTATTACCTGTGGCGACACGTGGTGGTACCTTGCTCGGCCGTGAAGGAGTTGCGCCACAACTCGTGGCGGGGCGGTCTTGTCCTGGAGACCCATGCCGGGGAGAAGATCGACTTTCTGTGGTTCTACAAGTCCGTGTGGGACATGCTCTATGACTTCTCCAGCGTCTGCGCTGATGCGATGCAGGCTCATACGCGGGCCGCACCAGAGCTCGGGCCAGCACAGAGTCCGGCTTGTCTTCAGCGGCGTTTCACCTGGTCAGTTGGGGCTGATTTGCTGGCTGCTGGTGCTGTGGCGTGTCTCGGTCTTGCCCTGTTCGCAGCGGTTCGTGGCTGACCATCCTGGCGTTGTGCCAGGCGACGGTGGGCAATGAGGGCTGCGGCAATGGCGACGAAGGCGAGGAAGTGTTCGGCTTTGCGTTCGTAGCGGCGGTGCAAGCGGCGGCACCCGGCCAGCCAGGACAGGGTCCGCTCGACAACCCAACGGTGCTGGCCGAGGCGCTGTGAAGACTCGATGCCCTTGCGGGCGATGCGGTGGCGGATGCCCCTCTTGCGCAGCCATCGCCGCAGGTGGTCGTAGTCGTATCCCTTGTCCGCATGGAGCTTGGCCGGAGGCCGGCGGCGTGGGCCGTGGCGGGAGCGGATGGGTGGGATCCCGCGCACCAGTGGTTTCAGGCCGAGGCTGTCGTGGGTGTTAGCGCCGGAGATACCCAGTGACAGGGGCAGACCATTCCGGTCCGTGATCAGGTGGATTTTCGATCCCGGCTTGCCACGGTCGGTCGGGTTCGGTCCGGTCAGTTGCGCCCTTTTGCCGCCCGGACGCTGACGGAGTCGATCGCGCGCCGCGACCAGTCCAGCTCACCTCTGACACCGAGTTCGTCGAGGATGACGCGGTGGAGCCTGGCCCACACCCGGTCCCGGCTCCACTGCGCAAAACGCCGGTAGACCGTCGGCCACGCCGGGCCGAAAACTGGGGGCAGTTGCCGCCACGTACACCCTGAGGTGGCTACGAAGATGATCGCCGCCAGGCATTCACGGTCACCGGCCCGCCGTCGTCCGCCGCCCTGCGGACGTATGACCTGCGTCGGCGGGACCACCCGCCGGAACAGCGTCCATAACTCGTCCGGCACCAGCCGCTCAACCAGATCCGTCATGCACGGCTCAACGAACGGTCACGCCATAAGAAACGACGTCTTAAAGAGCGTTTTGTCCTGGCGAGGTTGTTTGGTGGCGCTTCGCGGGACGAGTGAGTCTGCGGCTACTGAGGCGAGAGTGGTCAATGCGGGCTGTGCGACAGGAGACTCCATACTTCTGCCCGTTTGAGTGGAGTCGCTCCTGTCTGATCCCAAAGCGCCCCCGGTTGACGCTGTTTGCGCCCTGGGGATGCGCCTTGCCCGACGGTACTACCGATACATGACGCGACACCGCTCGTACCCCAGCGACCTCACCGATGCCCGCTGGCAGTTGATCGGTCCCACCCTCACTCGCCTGGCGGGTCGAGCGCAGAGGCAAGGGCCTGGACATCGGCCGTCCGCCCGAGCAC
>NZ_LBMW01000015.1 GCF_026168105.1 Streptomyces hygroscopicus | reverse complement strand
CGCCGCGCCTGGCCGAGGCGCTGGCCGCCGCTGCCGCCGCCCAGGCGCTCTGCGCGCCGGTCGTCGCGGTGCTGTCCGCGCGGGTGAGCCTGGTCGCGGTGCCGTGCAACCTGCTCGCGGAGCTCGCCGTGGCTCCGGCCACCGTGCTCGGATTCGCGGCGCTGGCGGCCGCGCCGGTGGCCATGCCCCTCGCCAAGGGGCTTGCGTGGTACGCCAGTTGGCCCGCCGGGTGGATCGCCGACATCGCGCGCACGGGAGCGTCGCTCCCGGGCGGGGGAGTGGACTGGCCGGGCAACTGGACAGGAGCGCTGCTGCTGGCCGCCGTGACGGCGGTCGTCGTACGGGTCGGCCGGATGATGGTGGGACACCCCTGGCTGACCGGCGCCTGTGCCCTGGTGCTGCTGCTTGTGGTGGTGCGGCCGCCGCCCCTGACCCGGATGATCACCGGGTGGCCCCCGGCCGGTTGGAGGTTCGCGATGTGCAATGTGGGACAGGGGGACGCCACCGTGCTCGCGGCCGGGGAGGGCGCGGCGGTGGTGGTGGACGCGGGCCCCGATCCGACGCCGGTGGACCGATGCCTGACCGCACTCGGTGTCACCCGTGTCCCGCTTCTTGTGCTGACCCACTTCCACGCCGACCACGTGGCGGGGCTGCCAGGAGTACTGCGCGGCCGCTCGGTGGGGGCGATCGAGACGACCGGGTTCGAGGAGCCACCGGACCAGGCTGCGTTCGTACGTGCCCAGGCGGGCGCCCGGCACATCCCGGTCATGCGGGCCAACGCCGGGGAGCGCCGTCGCACGGGGCCGCTCGACTGGCAGGTGCTCTGGCCGCCACCGGACCCCGCTCCCGCCCCGGACGGACCGAATGACGCGAGTGTCGCGCTGCTCGCACGGTCGGCCGGGCTGACCCTGTTGCTGCTCGGCGATCTCGAACCCCCCGCCCAGCAGGCACTGCTGAGGTCGGCGGCCGGTGCGCAGCTGGGGCCCGTGGACGTCCTGAAGGTCGCCCACCACGGGTCGGCGTACCAGGATCCGGAGCTCATACGGAGGGTGGCTCCCCGGCTCGCGCTGATCTCGTGCGGCAAGGGCAACCCGTACGGCCATCCGGCGCCCGGTACGGTCGCGGCGCTGCGGGACGAGGGGGCGCTCGTGCTGCGTACGGACGAGGACGGGACGATCGCGGTCGTCGGAGCGGGCGAGGAGCTGAGCGTGGCGAGAGACTGAGGTCATGAATTCCGCACAGGTTGACGCCTATCTCGACAGGATCGGGGCGGAGCATCCCGCCTGGCCCACCGTCGACGTGCTGCGCGAGCTGCACCTCCGTCATCTCCGGACCGTCCCGTTCGAGAACCTCTCGATCCACCTCGGCGAGGAGATCGTGCTGGAGGAGAAGCGGCTGATCGACAAGATCGTGCGGGAGCGCAGGGGTGGCTTCTGCTACGAACTGAACGGGGCGTTCGGGGCGTTGCTGCGGGCGCTCGGCTTCGATGTCACGCTGCTCGCGGCCCGGGTGTACGGGAAGGACGGGCGGCTCGGGGTGCCGTACGACCATCTGGTGCTGCGGGCGCGGACGGTGGACGGGGGCGACTGGCTGGCCGATGTCGGTTTCGGTGCGCACAGCCACTATCCGCTGGCGATCGGGGAGCGGGGCGAGCAGGCGGATCCGGCCGGGGTGTTCCGGGTGGTCGAAGCCGGGGCGGATCCCGCGGGAGTGCGAGGAGGCGGCGCTTCGGCGGAGTTCGGGGACCTCGATGTGCTGTATGGCGGCACGCCGCAGTACCGGTTGGAGATGCGCCCCCGGGTGCTCGGGGACTTCGTGTCCGGAGCGTGGTGGAACAGCACATCGCCGGTGTCGCACTTCGTGCGCTCGCTGGTGTGCTCACGGGTCACGGAGGACGGCGGACGGATCACGCTCAGTGGCAGCCGTCTCACCGTGACGGCCCCCGACGGGCGGAAGGAGGCCGCGGACCTGGCGAGCGACGCGGAGGTGCTGGAGGTGTACCGGGAGCGGTTCGGGATCGAGCTGGACCGGGTGCCGACAGTGCGCAAGGCGGACCGACACGGCTGAGCCGCCGGGCGCCCGAACGCCCGACCGCCGGAGCTGCCGGTGGCGGGCGACGGGACGGACGCCGCGCGAGGAGCGGGACCCTGCGCGGCGGACCCCGGCGCGGGGCGCGCCGGGACTCACGGAAAATGACCTCGTGAGCGATGTGAGACATGTGCTGGTGCTGCCCGACCGTGATGCCGCGGAGGAGGCGGCGGAGGGGCTCAGGGAGCGGTTTGCGCTCGACGAGGAACCGCGGATCGTCCGGGACGCCCTGGCCGGTGAGGACGACGCGGAGGACGTGCAGTGGCTGGTGGTTCTCCGGGACGAGGCGGAGCACCTCGACCCGGAGGAACTGGACGCGTTCGCGGGGGAGTGGGACGGCTGGCGGGAGGAGCCGTGACACTGGGCGGGGCGATGGCCCGGCATCCGACCGGAGCCGGTCGCGCGGGTGTGAACGTTGGTCTCGCCGTGACCGGTGGTTCCGACCGTGACCGGTGGCCTGGGGGTGACCGGTTCTCGCCGTGACCGGTGGCCTGGGGGTGACTGGTCCTCGCCGTAACCGGCGGCCTGGGGGTGAACGTTGGTCTCGCCGTGACCGTTGGGCTCGCCTTGACCGGTGGTCTCGCCGTGACCGTTGGGCTCGCCTTGACCGGTGGTCTCGCCGTGACCGTTGGTCCCGCCTCGACCGTTGGGCTAGCCGTGCCCGGTGACCCGGCCGTGCCCGATGGCCCGCCCTGCCCGATGACCCCGCCCTGCCGAACGGGCCCGATGGCCCAGCCGGCCAGTGGCCCCGCCGTAACCGCTCGATGGCGGACCGCGTTGTCAGATGCCGGACCTCTTTGTCAGGTGCCGGGGCGCGGCGCGGGTGGTGGACCGCACCGTCAGGTGTCGGAGCGCGGCGTCGGGTGGTGGACCGCACCGTCGGGTGGCCGGACCGCGTTCTCACCGGACCGCGTTGTCAGTGGCACGTGGGATGCTGTCCGTGATGGCCAACAAGACCGCGAATGACGACCCTCTCGCCCCCGTCACGCTTGCCGTGGGCCAGGAGGACCTCCTGCTCGACCGTGCCGTGCAGGAGGTGGTGGCCGCTGCCCGGGCCGCCGACGCCGACACGGACGTACGGGACCTGACCCCGGACCAGTTGCAGCCCGGCACGCTCGCCGAGCTGACGAGTCCGTCGCTGTTCGCCGAGCGCAAGGTCGTGGTCGTACGCAACGCGCAGGATCTGTCCGCCGACACGATCAAGGAACTGAAGGGGTACTTCGTGTCGCCCGCCGAGGAGATCACCCTGGTGCTGGTGCACGCGGGCGGCGCCAAGGGCAAGGGGCTGCTCGACGCCGCGCGCAAGGTGGGAGCGCGGGAGGTGGCGTGCCCCAGGATGACGAAGCCGGCGGACCGGCTGGCGTTCGTGCGCGCGGAGTTCCGTACGCGGGGGCGGTCGGCGACGCCGGAGGCCTGCCAGGCGCTGGTCGACGCGATCGGGAGTGATCTGCGGGAGCTGGCGTCCGCGGCCTCGCAGCTGGTCGCGGACGTCGAGGGCACGATCGACGAGGCGGTGGTCGGGCGTTACTACACCGGGCGGGCCGAGGCGTCGAGCTTCACGGTCGCGGACCGGGCCGTCGAGGGGCGGGCGGCGGAGGCGCTGGAGGCGCTCAGATGGTCGCTGGCGACGGGGGTGGCACCGGTGATGATCACGAGTGCGCTCGCGCAGGGCGTGCGGGCGATCGGCAAGCTGTCGTCGGCTCGCGGCGGGCGTCCCGCGGATCTCGCGCGTGAACTGGGCATGCCGCCGTGGAAGATCGACCGGGTGCGGCAGCAGATGCGGGGCTGGACGCCGGACGGGGTGGCGGTCGCGCTGCGGGCGGTGGCCGAGGCCGACGCGGGCGTGAAGGGCGGCGGGGACGATCCCGGGTACGCGCTCGAGAAGGCCGTGGTGACCGTCGCGCGGGCGGCGCGCTCGAGGGGGCGGGCGTAAGCCGGGACGGCCCTTGCCCGGTGAGCAGGCTCCGCCGCACCGAAAGCCCCGCCGCAACGAAGAGCCGCCGCAACGAAGAGCCGCCACACCGAAAACCCCGCCACCCGCCCTGGGGAAGGGCGAGGTGCCGGGGTTCTCGGTACAAGCTGATGGATCCGCGCCCGCGTGGCGAACGCAGGCCGCGCGCGGATCCGGGGGTGCCGGGTGGGAGCGGATGAGAGAGGGCCCGCTCGGTTCCCTCCGGCGTCAAATCAAGTGTCAGCCCTTGAGGGTCGCGACCTTCGTAGCCAGCGCCGACTTCTTGTTGGCGGCCTGGTTCTTGTGGATGACGCCCTTCGAGACGGCCTTGTCGAGCTGACGCGCAGCGGCGCGCTGGTACTCGGTTGCCTTCTCGACGTCACCCGCGGCAGCGGCCTCGCGAGCCTTGCGGATCGCGGTCTTGAGCGAGGACTTGACGGCCTTGTTGCGAAGGCGCGCCTTCTCGTTCGTCTTGTTCCGCTTGATCTGGGACTTGATGTTCGCCACGAATGAGCCTCTACAGGTTCAGGCACGCGGGGCTGGCCGCCTCACGCGCCGGTGATTTCTTCGAAGACGTGCCTCGCGCTGAGAGGGCAGGAGACACAGCCACCCAGGCTACCAGCCGCCTTCCGGCCCGCCCAAACCCGTCGCAGCCTCCCGCGCGTGGGACCATGGAGGCTACGTATCGATCCGACCCGAGACCGCAGACACTGCGGACGCCTCAAGAATCAGGACCCTGCGTGCCCGCGACCCCTAGCCATGTGCCCGAGCCGAGCCGTACCGACCCGGCGCTGATCCGCAACTTCTGCATCATCGCGCACATCGACCACGGCAAGTCCACGCTCGCCGACCGGATGCTCCAGCTGACCGGCGTCGTCGAGCAGCGGCAGATGCGCGCTCAGTACCTCGACCGCATGGACATCGAGCGCGAGCGCGGCATCACGATCAAGTCCCAGGCGGTGCGTCTGCCGTGGGCTCCCACCCACGACCGGGGCAACACGCACATCCTCAACATGATCGACACCCCGGGGCACGTCGACTTCACGTACGAGGTCTCGCGGTCGCTCGCCGCCTGCGAGGGGACCGTCCTCCTCGTCGACGCCGCCCAGGGCATCGAGGCCCAGACTCTCGCCAACCTCTATCTGGCGATGGAGAACGACCTCACCATCATTCCGGTGCTCAACAAGATCGACCTGCCGGCCGCCCAGCCCGAGAAGTTCTCCGAGGAACTCGCCAACCTCATCGGATGCGAGCCCGACGACGTGCTCAAGGTCTCCGCCAAGACCGGCCTGGGCGTCGAGGCGCTCCTCGACAGGGTCGTCGAGCGGATCCCGGCCCCGGTCGGTGTCGCCGACGCGCCCGCCCGCGCGATGATCTTCGACTCCGTATACGACTCCTACCGGGGCGTGGTCACCTACGTCCGTGTCGTCGACGGGCAGCTCAACAAGCGCGAGCGCATCCGGATGATGTCCACCGGCGCCACCCACGAGCTGCTGGAGATCGGCGTCAACTCGCCCGAGATGATGCCGGCCGACGGGCTCGGGGTCGGTGAGGTGGGCTACCTCATCACCGGTGTGAAGGACGTCCGGCAGTCCAAGGTCGGTGACACCATCACCAGCCAGTCCAAGGGCGCCGAGGAACCGCTGGGCGGGTACAAGGACCCCAAGCCCATGGTCTTCTCCGGGCTGTATCCGCTCGACGGCTCCGACTACCCCGACCTGCGCGAGGCCCTGGACAAGCTCCAGCTCAACGACGCCGCGCTCGTCTACGAGCCGGAGACCTCCGCCGCCCTCGGCTTCGGCTTCCGCGTCGGCTTCCTGGGGCTCCTCCACCTCGATGTGATCCGTGAGCGGCTCGAGCGCGAGTTCGGGCTCGACCTGATCGCCACCGCGCCGAACGTGGTCTACCGCGTGATCATGGAGGACGGCACCGAGCACATCGTCACCAACCCGAGCGAGTTCCCCGAGGGGAAGCTCCAGGAGGTGTACGAGCCGGTCGTAAGGGCCACCATCCTCGCGCCCACCGAGTTCATCGGCGCGATCATGGAGCTGTGCCAGACTCGTCGCGGCACGCTGCTCGGCATGGACTACCTGTCCGAGGACCGGGTGGAGATCCGCTACACGCTGCCCCTCGCCGAGATCGTCTTCGACTTCTTCGACCAGCTGAAGTCCAAGACCCGCGGATATGCGTCGCTGGACTACGAGCCCACCGGCGAGCAGAGCAGCTCCCTGGTCAAGGTGGACATCCTGCTGCACGGCGACAAGGTCGACGCCTTCTCGGCGATCACTCACAAGGATCAGGCGTATGCGTACGGCGTACGGCTCGTCGCCAAGCTGAAGGAGCTCATCCCGCGGCAGAACTTCGAGGTGCCGGTGCAGGCCGCGATCGGCTCCCGGGTGATCGCCCGCGAGACCATCCGCGCCATCCGCAAGGACGTCCTCGCCAAGTGCTACGGCGGTGACATCTCCCGGAAGCGGAAGCTCCTGGAGAAGCAGAAGGAGGGCAAGAAGCGGATGAAGATGGTGGGTTCCGTGGAAGTTCCGCAGGAGGCCTTCATCGCCGTGCTCTCCAGTGATGACAGCGCGGGGCCGGCCAAGAGCAAGAAGTAACCGCGGGTTACCTCGGCAAACCGGGTGGAACGGGGGCCCGTCGCACCAAAGTGCGGCGGGCCCCGGTGCGTGTGCCCCGTAGCTCTCTGTAGGAAGCGACAGGCCGCCGCCCCTTACGCAGTGGCCGGTCGGGCTCTACTCTGATCTCTGCTCGATAGTTACTCGCGAGTTAAACAACAGCTCTCGAGTGAAAACATGCCGCAATGAGCCAGCCGCACCGTCGCGGGCCCCGGAGGACGTCGTGAGCGACACACAGACTTTGATCGAGAACCGTCCGCCGTCCGTGGCGGCCCTCTTTCTGGAGCGCGTGGCGGCCACGCCCGACGCCGAGGCCTACCGGTACCCCGTGGCCGCCGCCTCGGGACAAGGGCCGGACGAGTGGAAGTCGCTGAGCTGGGGGCAGGCCGCCGAGCGGGTCTATGCGATCGCGGCCGGACTGATCGAGCTGGGCGTGCAGCCGGAGCAGCGGGTGGCGCTCGCCTCCTCGACGCGGGTCGAGTGGATCCTCGCCGACCTGGGCATCCTGTGCGCAGGCGCCGCCACGACCACCATCTACCCGCAGACGAACTCCGAAGAGTCGGCGTTCATCCTGTCCGACTCCAGCAGCAAGGTGCTCATCGCCGAGAACGCCGAGCAGCTCGCCAAGGCGCGGGAGAAGCGCAGCGAGCTGCCCGAGCTGACCCATGTGGTGGTGATCGACCCCATGGGCGTGGAGACCGGCGACTGGGTGCTCACCCTCGCCGAGCTGGAGAGCCGCGGCGCCGCGTACCTGGAGAAGAACCCCGAGCTGATCAAGGAGCGGGTCGGCGCGATCACCAAGGACCAGCTCGCCACCCTCATCTACACCTCCGGCACCACCGGCCGCCCCAAGGGCGTGCGCCTGCCGCACGACAACTGGGCGTACATGGCGAAGGCGATCTCGGCCACCGGGCTGATCGGCGGCGACGACGTGCAGTACCTGTGGCTGCCGCTCGCGCACGTCTTCGGCAAGGTGCTCACCTCCGGACAGATCGAGGTGGGACACGTCACCGCCGTCGACGGTCGCGTCGACAAGATCATCGAGAATCTGCCGGTCGTGCAGCCGACGTACATGGCGGCCGTGCCGCGCATCTTCGAGAAGGTCTACAACGGGGTCGCGGCCAAGGCGCGGGCCGGCGGCGGGGCCAAGTACAAGATCTTCCAGTGGGCGGCCGGGGTCGCGCGCGAGTACGCCAAGGTCTCGCAGGACAACTTCCGCCGCACCGGCGCCCACGCCGTGCCCTTCGGTCTCGCCGCCAAGCACAGGGTGGCGGACGCGCTGGTCTTCGCGAAGATCCGCGAGGCGTTCGGCGGCAGGCTGCGCGCCTGCGTCTCCGGCTCCGCCGCCCTCGCGCCCGAGATCGGGTACTTCTTCGCGGGCGCCGGCATCCACGTCCTGGAGGGTTACGGCCTCACGGAATCCTCGGCGGCCTCCTTCGTGAACCCGGGCGAGGCGTACCGGACGGGCACGGTGGGCAAGCCCCTGCCCGGTACCGAGGTGCGCATCGCGGACGACGGCGAGATCCTGCTGCGCGGCCCCGGCATCATGGAGGGCTACCACGGACTGCCGGAGAAGACCTCCGAGGTGCTGGAGCCGGACGGCTGGTTCCACACCGGGGACATCGGCGAACTGTCGCCCGACGGCTATCTGCGGATCACCGACCGCAAGAAGGACCTCATCAAGACCTCCGGCGGCAAGTACATCGCGCCGGCCGAGGTCGAGGGCCAGTTCAAGGCCGTGTGCCCGTACGTCTCCAACATCCTCGTGCACGGTGCCGACCGGAACTTCTGCACGGCGCTCATCGCACTCGACGAGGTCGCGATCGTGGAGTGGGCGAAGGAGAACGGGCTGGACCGCACGTCGTACGCGGAGATCGTGGCGGCGCCCGCCACGGTGGAGATGGTCGACGGCTACGTCAAGCAGCTGAACGAGGGGCTTCAGCGCTGGCAGACCATCAAGAAGTTCCGGCTGCTGCCGCGCGACCTCGACGTGGAGCACGGTGAGATCACACCGAGTCTGAAGTTGAAGCGACCGGTGGTGGAGCGGGAGTACAAGCATCTGATCGATGAGATGTACGCCGGTACGCGCGAGGCGTAGGAGCGGCCGCGACCGTACGGCGCCCTACTTCACCTGGCCCTCGGCCACCAGTTGCCGTAGCTCCCGGACCTGGCTTCGCAGTTCCGCCAGGTCCGGGGGTTCGTCTGCGGCCAAGTGTTTCTCCAGGGCGGCCAGACGGATGCCGAGTTCCGCCGCGTGCCTGCTCCGCTGGGCCAGCATCCGCTCCAGCTGCACGGTCTTGCGGTGCAGATCGAGGAAGACCGACACCTTCGCGCGCAGCACCCACGGGTCGAAGGGTTTCGTCAGGTAGTCGGCGGCCCCGGTGGCGTATCCGCGGAAGGCGTACCCCGCGTCGGCGTCCGAGCCGGTCAGGAAGATGATGGGGACGTCCTTGGTCTGGTCGAGCCGTTTGATGTTCGCGGCGGTCTCGAAACCGTCCATTCCCGGCATCCGGATGTCCAGCAGAACGACGGCGAAGCGTTGCCTGAGCAGCGCCTTCATCGCCTCCTCGCCCGAACGCGCACGCACCAGCGGCTCGTTGAGGGACCCCAGGACGGCCTCCAACGCGGTCAGATTGTCCCCCATGTCGTCGACGAGGAGGATCCCGGCGCGGTCGTCGGTCATTGCCGCAGCAAGCATGGTGATGGTGCCTCACTCGGTGGTCGGCTCGGCGGCGGGCTCCGCCGGTGCCGTTGTCGCCTCGGGACCGGTGCCGGTCGCGTCCTGGTCCGTGCCGGCCGCTCTGCTGTCCGGGTCCAGGAGGGCACAGACGACGGTCAGCAGCCGGTCGACGTCCACCGGCTTCGGTACGTAGTCGTTGGCGCCCCGGGCGATGGACTTCTCACGGTCCCCCGGCATCGCCTTCGCGGTCAGCGCGACGATGGGCAGGCCCGCCCAGCGGGGCGTGCGGCGGATCGCGGAGATCGTCTCGTAGCCGTCCATCTCCGGCATCATGATGTCCATCAGGACGAGTTCGACGTCCGGATTGCGCTCCAGCGACTCGATGCCCTCGCGGCCGTTCTCCGCGTACAGGACGGGCATCCCCACCCGGCCCAGGACATGGGTGAGCGCGAAGACGTTGCGGATGTCGTCGTCGACGATCAGTACCCGCCGGCCGGGCAGCACCCGGCCGGCCCGCCCCGCCTTCCACGCCTCCAGCTTGGTCGGCGTGGGCCATGCATCGTCGGCGTCGTGCCCGGTCAAGGGCTCGGTGGACATCTGGTGGGGCACCGGCGCCGGACGGTCCCGCGGCGTCGGTCCGGTCGCCGCGTGCCCGGGGCTGACCACGGGCACGTACAGCGTGAACGTGGACCCCATGCCGGGCGCGCTCTCCGCGACGATCTTCCCGCCCAGTAGCCCTGCGATCTCCCGGCTGATGGACAGGCCGAGGCCGGTGCCGCCGTACTTGCGGCTGGTGGTGCCGTCGGCCTGCTGGAACGCCTCGAAGATCACTGGGAGTTTCTCGGGCGCGATGCCGATGCCCGTGTCGGACACGGCGAACGCGACCACGTCGTCGCTGTCCCGGACGTAGGGGTGTTCGGGGTCCTTCAACCGGCTCACCCGCAGCTCCACGCGCCCCCTCGCCGTGAACTTGATCGCGTTGGAGAGCAGGTTGCGCAGGATCTGCTGCAGTCGCTGCTCGTCCGAGTACATCTCGCGCGGTACGTCCTCGCCGACCTTCACCTCGAAGGCGAGCCCGCGGTCGAGGGTGAGCGGGCGGAAGGTGGCGTGGACGTAGTCGAGCAGCTTTATCAGCGGCAGCCTCTTGGGGCGTACATCCATCCGGCCGGCCTCGATCTTCGACAGGTCCAGGATGTCGTTGATCAGCTGTAACAGGTCGGAGCCCGAGCGGTGGATCGTCGTCGCGAACTGCACCTCCTGTTCGGAGAGGTGGCCGTCCGGGTTGTCGGAGAGCAGGCGGGCCAGGATCAGCAGGGAGTTCAGCGGGGTGCGCAGCTCGTGCGACATGTTCGCCAGGAACTCCGACTTGTACTGCGAGCTGGTCGCGAGAAGCGCTGCCTTCTCCTCCAGCTCGGCGTTCGAGCGCTGCAACTCCGCCTGCTGCTTCTGGAGTTCGTCCGAGCGCTCCTGGAGCTGCATCGCCAGCCGCTGGGACTCGCCGAGCAGCGACTCCGTACGGGAGTTGGCGATGATCGTGTTGATCGCGACGCCGATGGTGTTCACGAACTGGTCGAAGAACGCCAGGTGGACGTCGGAGAAGCGGGAGAACGACGCCAGCTCGATGACGCCGAGCAGTTTGTCCTCGAAGAGGATCGGGATGATGACGACGCTGGCCGGCGCCGCCTCGCCCAGCCCGCTGCTGATCTTGATGTAGTCCGGCGGGGCCTCCTCGATGAGGATCCGCTTCTTCTCGAGGGCCGCCTGGCGGACCAGCCCGGGGACCGGGAGGCCGCCGGTCTCGACGGTCGCCTCCTGCGCCGAGCCGTACCCGGCGATGAACGCGAGCCCCTTCGCGGGCGCGGTGGTGCGCACCCGGGCGCCGTCCTCGTCCGGGTCGGCCAGGTAGAACGCTCCGTACTGCGCGTTCACCAGCGGCGTCAGCTCGCGCAGGATCAGATCGGCGACCTCCATCAGATCCCGGTGGCCCTGCATCAACGCGGCGAGCCGGGCCAGGTTGGACTCCAGCCAGTCCTTCGCGCGGGTCGTCTCCCGGAGGTTGGCCACCATCAGGTTGATGTTGTCCTTCAGTTCGGCGACCTCCCCGCGTGTCGCCACCGTGATCGAGCGGGACATGTCGCCCTGGGCCACGGCGGAGGCCACCTCGGCGATAGCACGGACCTGGGTGGTGAGGTTCGAGGCCAGCTCGTTCACGTTCGTCGTCAGGCGCTTCCAGGTGCCGTAGACGCCCTCGACCCGCGCCTGGCCGCCCAGTTGGCCCTCGCTGCCCACCTCCCGGGCCACCCGTGTGACCTCGGAGGAGAAGGAGGAGAGGGTGTCGACCATCGTGTTGATGGTGATCTTGAGCTCCAGGATCTCGCCGCGGGCGTCCACGTCGATCTTCCTCGACAGGTCGCCCTGGGCCACCGCCGTCGCGACCTGGGCGATGTTGCGGACCTGTGAGGTCAGGTTGTCCGCCATGGAGTTGACGTTGTCCGTCAGGTCCCGCCAGACGCCGGAGGCGCCAAGCACCTGGGCCCGGCCGCCGAGCCGGCCGTCGGTGCCGACCTCGCGGGCCACGCGGGTGACCTCGTCGGCGAAGGCCCTCAGCTGCTCCACCATCGTGTTGACGGTGTCCTTGAGCTCGAGGATCTCGCCGCGGGCGTCGACGCTGATCGTCTTGGACAGGTCCCCGTTCGCGACGGCGGTCGTCACCTGGGCGATGTTGCGGACCTGCGAGGTCAGGTTGAGCGCCATGAAGTTGACGTTGTCGGTGAGGTCCTTCCAGACGCCCGACACGCCTCGCACCTGCGCCTGGCCGCCGAGGTTCCCGTCGGTGCCGACCTCGCGGGCGACGCGGGTGACCTCGTCGGCGAAGGCGGAGAGCTGGTCGACCATCGTGTTGATGGTCGACTTCAGCTCCAGGATCTCGCCCTTCGCCTCAACCGTGATCTTCTTGCCGAGGTCGCCCTGGGCCACGGCCGTGGAGACCTGGGCGATGTTGCGGACCTGGGACGTCAGGTTGTCCGCCATGAAGTTGACGTTGTCGGTGAGGTCCTTCCAGACCCCGCTGACGCCCCGCACCTGGGCACGTCCGCCCAGGTTTCCCTCGGTGCCGACCTCGCGGGCGACGCGGGTGACCTCGTCGGCGAAGGCGGAGAGCTGGTCGACCATCGTGTTGATCGTGGACTTCAGTTCCAGGATCTCGCCCTTCGCCTCAACCGTGATCTTCTGGCTGAGGTCGCCGTTGGCCACGGCGGTGGTGACCTGGGCGATGTTGCGGACCTGGGACGTCAGGTTCGAGGCCATGAAGTTGACGTTGTCGGTGAGGTCCTTCCAGACCCCGCTGACGCCCCGCACCTGGGCACGTCCGCCCAGGTTTCCCTCGGTGCCGACCTCGCGGGCGACACGGGTGACCTCGTCGGCGAAGGCGGAGAGCTGGTCCACCATCGTGTTCACGGTGAGCTTCAGCTCGAGCAGCTCCCCGGTCGCCTCGACCGTGACCGTACGGGTCAGGTCCCCGCGCGCCACCGCCGTCGTCACCAGGGCGATGTCCCGCACCTGTGCCGTCAGCCGCGCGGCCATCGTGTTGACCGCCTCGGTCACGTCCCGCCAACTGCCCGACAGGCCCTGCACCTTGGCCCGGCCGCCGAGCCGCCCCTCCGTGCCGACCTCGCGCGCGACCCGCGTCACCTCGCCGGTGAACCGGGACAGCTGGTCGACCATCGTGTTCACCGCGCGGCCGAGGCGCCGCAGGTCGCCGCGTAACTGACGGCTGCCGTCATGCAGATCGACCCGCTGGGTCAGATCGCCGCCGGCCACCGCGTCCAGCACACGCGTCGCGTTGGCCGCCGGAGCCACGAGGGCGTCCAGCACCTGGTTGACGTCGTTGACCCGGGAGCTCCAGGCGCCCTGGCCGGGGCTCGCCGAGACCCGCTCGTCCAGGCGGCCGTGCCGAACCAACTCCCGCTTGACGCGCTGGAGTTCCATGTTGAAGTGCGCACTGCGGCTCATGATCTGGTTGAACACGGCGCTCAGTTCGGCCACCACGCCATGGCCTGTCTCCGGCACCCTCGTGAAGTCGCCGTCCCGGGCGGCGGTCATCGCGGCGAGCAGGGGACGCAGATCCGATGCTCGAATCTGTCCGTCTTCGGCCATTTCTGTAGCGCTGTTCTCACTCATGGTGGCCCACTTCGGTAACTCGGTGCTTATGGGCGGGGCCAGTCTGTCACTCTGTCCGCATCGTCAGAGGCGTATTCGTCCGATCTGCTCGGGGAGCTGTCCATGGGGGCCATTCCCACGCAACGGGAGACCATCTCCCGTGCCCCTGGTACGCCCGCGCACGACGGTGCGGGCCCGCGCACGGTGCGTACGACGCTGCCCGGCGGCCCGCTCGCGCCCGGTGCCGCCCGCCGGTTCGTGCGCGCCGCCCTCACCGAGTGGGCCCGGTCCGCCGGGCCCGACACCTTCACCGAGCGGCTGGCCGACGACGCCCTGGTCGTTGTCAGCGAACTCGTCACCAACGCCGTGGTGCACGCGGGCACGGACGTCGAGGTGGTCTGCCGCCTCGAGGGCGCAGAGGACGAGCCGACCGGCCTCGTCGTCGAGGTCTCCGACCACCACCCCTCGCGCGCCGTCCGGGGCGACGGCGCCGAACGCCCCTACGGCATACCCGAGTACGGGCGTGGCCTGCGGCTCGTCGCCACGCTCTCCACCGCCTGGGGGATCACCTACCGCACCGGTGCCAAGACCGTCTGGGCGCTGCTGCCCCTCGACGGCGCACTCGCCGCCGGGGAGGGCGCCGAGGCGTACGACGACGACAGCGCCTTGGAACGCGGGCTGAGCGCCGCCGAGATACTCGGGCCCGAACTCTCCGTCTTCGCCGACGCCGGACGCCCCGTGTATGACCGCGACTGGCGGGGCCGCGGCGCCCTCTCCTTCCTCGCCGAGGCCTCCGACCTGCTCGCCGGTCAGCTCGACGAGGACCTGGTCGCCGCGCTCACCGGACAGCTCCTGGTGCCGCGGCTCGCCGACTGGTGCGCGGTGTGGCTGGAGGACGAGGCGACCGGCTGGCACGGGCCCGAGACGGCGGTCGCCGCCGGGCCGAGGCTCGCCCGCGTCTGGCACGGCAGCGAGAACCGCATCGAGGAACTGCGCCGGGCCCTGGAGAAGGACCCGCCCCGGCTGCCCGATTCCGTGCGCTCCCGGGCGGTGCCCGTGCCCTGGCCCGGTGAAGCGCTGGGCCCGCGCGGAGCGACCGGGGCGGCACTTGCGTACCGGCTGATCGCCGGAGGTCGGCCGCTCGGGACGCTCGTCATCGGACGGGCGGGGTTACTGCGCTTCCCCGACGAGGTCACCGGGCTCGTCGAGGACCTCAGCCGCCGGGTGGCGCTCGCCATCGGGGCGGCGCGGCAGTACGCGCGCCAGGCCACCATCAGCCGGGTGCTGCAGCGCGGGCTGCTGCCCGGGGCGGTCGCCGAGATCCCCGGGGTGCGCAGCGCGCTCGTGTACGAGCCGTGCGACAAGGGCGGACCGAGCGGCGACTTCTACGACATCTTCCCGGCCGGCGACGGACGGTGGTGCTTCGCGCTGGGCGACGTGCAGGGCAAGGGCCCAGAGGCGGCGGTGGTGATCGGTCTCGCCCGGCCCTGGCTGCGGCTGCTGGCCCGCGAGGGCTACGCGGTCCCCGACGTCCTGGACCGCCTCAACCAGCTCCTACTCGACGACGCGACCGAGGCCTCGGACGCCGCGGCGCGGGCGCTGGTCGCGGCGGGCACACCGGTGCCGGTCGCTGACGACGGGCCCCACGCCCGCTTCCTCTCCCTCCTCTACGGCGAGCTGGTCCCCTTCGAGTCAGGGGTGCGCTGCACGCTCGCCGCGGCCGGGCATCCGCTGCCCCTGCTGCTGGGCCCGGACGGCGACGTGCGGGCCATGGCGCAGCCGCAGACCCTCCTCGGGGTCGTCGAGGACGTGATGTACACGTCCCAGACCTTCGATCTGCACCCGGCAGACACGCTTCTGTGCGTCACGGACGGGGTGACCGAGCGGCGCAGCGGGTCGCGCCAGTTCGACGACGGGGACGGGCTCGCGGCCGCGCTCGCCGGCTGCGCCGGGCTGAGCGCACAGCTGATCGCGGAAAGGATCAGCATGCTGGTGCACGAGTTCGGGGGGAAGCCGCCGGACGACGATCTGGCCCTGCTGGTGCTGCAGGCGGAGTGACGCCCCGTACGCGAACGGGCACGCCCGCCGTTCCGGCACACCAAAACGGGCACTCCCGCCGTGCTGGACAATGGAGGACATGCCTTCCGCACTCCCCGACGGCGAGCCCGTCCCCGACGACGGGACGCTGCCCGCGCACGCCCTGGCCGGGGCCGCCGAGCGCCCCCTCGGGTTCTACCTGCATGTGCCGTACTGCGCGACGCGCTGCGGCTACTGCGACTTCAACACGTACACGGCGACGGAGCTGCGCGGCACGGGCGGGGTGCTGGCGTCCCGCGACAACTACGCGGAGACGCTGGTCGAGGAGATCCGGCTGGCCCGCAAGGTGCTGGGCGACGATCCGCGCCGGGTGCGAACGGTCTTCGTCGGGGGCGGCACACCGACGCTGCTGGCCGCCGACGACCTCGTACGGATGCTGCGCGCGGTCCGCGACGAGTTCGGTCTCTCGGACGACGCCGAAGTGACCACGGAGGCGAACCCGGAGTCGGTCGACCCGGTGTATCTCGCGGCCCTCCGCGCGGGCGGCTTCAACCGGATCTCCTTCGGCATGCAGAGCGCACGCCCCCACGTTCTGAAGATCCTCGACCGCACCCACACCCCGGGCCGCCCCGAGGCGTGCGTGGCCGAGGCGCGCGCCGCGGGCTTCGAGCACGTCAACCTGGACCTGATCTACGGCACACCGGGGGAGTCGGACGACGACTGGCGGGCGTCGCTGGACGCGGCGCTGGGCGCTGGCCCCGACCACATCTCCGCGTACGCGCTGATCGTGGAGGAGGGCACGCAGCTGGCCCGGCGCATCCGCCGCGGCGAGATGCCGATGACGGACGACGACGCGCACGCGGACCGCTACCTGATCGCGGACGAGGTGCTCGGGGCGGCGGGCTACGACTGGTACGAGGTCTCGAACTGGGCCACGTCGGCCGCCGGCCGCTGCCTCCACAACGAGCTGTACTGGCGCGGTGCCGACTGGTGGGGCGCGGGCCCCGGGGCACACAGCCATGTGGGCGGGGTGCGCTGGTGGAATGTCAAGCACCCGGGGGCGTACGCGGCGGCGCTGACGGCGGGGCGGTCACCGGGAGCGGGCCGGGAGGTCCTGACGGAGGAGGACCGCCGGGTCGAGCGCATCCTGCTGGAGCTGCGGCTGCGGGAGGGCGTGCCGCTGTCGCTGCTGCGGGAGGCGGGGCTCGCGGCTTCGCGCCGGGCGCGGGAGGAGGGCCTGCTGGAGGGCGGGCCGTACGAGGAGGGGCGCGCGGTGCTGACGTTGCGGGGGCGGCTGCTGGCGGATGCGGTGGTGCGGGACCTGGTGGACTGATCACCGCGGCGAGTGAATCGGTGCGGAGCGCCGATTCGGTCCCCAACCTGGTTCGTACGCTGCTGCCGTAATCATGTTTCGGCGTCGAACTGGACACCAGCGAATTCGGAACCCTCCCCGGCGTCAGGCCCCACCGCTGGCCGTGACGAAGTCGATCAACTCCTCCACCCTGCCCAGCAACTCCGGCTCCAGGTCCTTGTAGGAGCGCACCCGGGACAGGATCCGCTGCCACGCCTCACCCGTGTTCTCCGGCCAGCCCAGCGCCCGGCACACCCCTTTCTTCCAGTCCTGACCGTGCGGAACGCGCGGCCACTGAGCGATGCCGACCGACGACGGCTTCACCGCCTCCCAGATGTCGATGTACGGGTGGCCCACCACCAGGGCGTGCTCACTCGTCACGGACTCCGCGATGCGCCACTCCTTGGTGCCGGGGACCAGGTGGTCCACCAGGACGCCCAGGCGCGCGTCGGGACCTGGGGAGAAGGCCGAGACGATCGACGGCAGGTCGTCGACGCCCTCCAGGTACTCCACCACCACGCCCTCGATGCGCAGGTCGTCGCCCCACACCTGCTCGATCAGTTCCGCGTCGTGGCGGCCCTCCACGTAAATCCGGCCCGCCCGGGCCACCCGGGCGCGGGCGCCGGGGACGGCCACCGAGCCGGAGGCCGTGCGGGCCGGACGAGTCGACGCCTTCGACGGGCGGACCAGCGTCACCGCCCGACCCTCCAGCAGGAAGCCCCGCGGCTCCAGGGGAAACACACGGTGCATGCCGAGGCGGTCCTCCAGCGTCACCGTGCCCGCCTCGCACCGGATCACCGCGCCGCAGAAGCCGGTGCCCGGCTCCTCGACCACCAGACCGGGCTCCGCCGGTACCTCCGGCACGGGCTTCGGCTTCTTCCACGGCGGGGTCAGGTCCGGCGAGTACTGGCGCATTCGGATGACGATAGGAGAAGCCCGGCGCGGACGGGCGTACCAGGGCCTACGACACGCCGAAACGGGACGCCAGTTCGGCCCGCTGGGACCGGACGAACTCCGCGTCCACCACTGCGCCGTGCCCCGGTACGTACAGCGCGTCCTCTCCGCCCAGCGCGAGCAGCCGGTCCAGGGCCGCCGGCCACTGCGAGGGGACCGCGTCCGGTCCCGCCTGGGGCTCGCCGGACTCCTCCACCAGGTCTCCGCAGAACACCGTCTCCCGCTCCCCGGGGACGAGAACCACCAGGTCATGGGCCGTGTGGCCCGGGCCCACGTTCGCCAGCAGCACCGTCACCCCGCCCAGGTCCAGCGTCCACTCGCCCGAGACCTGGTGGCGCGGGCGGACCAGCACGTCCGCGGCCTCGGACGCCGCGGCCGGGTCCAGGCCGTTGCGTACCGCGTCCGTGAACAGTTCGTCGCGCTCGTAGGCGAACACCGCGTCCACCCCCACCGCCGCGAACACCTCCACACCCGAGAACGCCGCGGCGCCGAGGACATGGTCGAAGTGGGGGTGCGTGAGCGCGAGATGCGTCACACGCCGTTCCGCGCCCAGGGGCGCCAGCAACTGCCGGGCCCGGGCGCGCAGCCGTGCTCCCTCGGCCAGGCTCGAGCCCGCGTCGACCATGAGGGCCCCACGCTCGCCCACGACCAGTCCGGCCGTGCAGTCCCAGACCGGGAGCCGGATCCGCCCGGCCCTCGGACCGAGCGCCTCCCACCCGGCCTCGTCCCACCGCACCGTCATGAGGCGACGCTACCCGCAGGCGCCCGACCGGGCAGGACACCCCGGGACAGGTCGGTACACGTCGGTACGGCGGCGGGCGCCTCCCTTGCCGGGGGCGTACCCGACCGCCGTACACTGGGGCGGGGATGCTGGCACTCGCATGCGCAGAGTGCCAGGGGAAGCGCCAACGGGACGTCGATCGCTGGAGGTGTGCGCGATGCTCAGTGAACGCAGGCTCGAAGTGCTGCGCGCCATCGTCCAGGACTACGTCGGCACCGAGGAGCCGGTGGGCTCCAAGGCGCTCACCGAGCGGCACAACCTCGGTGTCTCCCCGGCCACCGTCCGCAACGACATGGCCGCGCTGGAGGAGGAGGGCTACATCGCCCAGCCGCACACCAGCGCCGGACGCATCCCCACGGACAAGGGCTACCGCCTCTTCGTCGACAAGCTCGCGGGCGTCAAGCCGATGACCGCACCCGAGCGCCGCGCGATCCAGAACTTCCTGGAGGGCGCCGTCGACCTCGACGACGTGGTGGCGCGTACGGTACGGCTGCTCGCGCAGCTCACCCGTCAGGTCGCCGTCGTGCAGTACCCGTCGCTGACACGCTCGACCGTGCGGCACGTGGAGCTGCTGTCGATGGCGCCCGCGCGCCTGATGCTCGTGCTGATCACGGACACCGGCCGGGTCGAACAGCGGATGATCGACTGCCCGGCGCCGTTCGGAGAAACGTCTCTCGCGGATCTGCGTGCCCGGCTCAACAGCCGAGTCGCCGGCCGCCGCTTCGCGGACGTTCCGCAGCTCGTGCAGGACCTGCCCGAAGCCTTCGAGGCGGAGGACCGGGGTGCGGTTTCCACCGTGCTCTCCACCCTTCTGGAGACGCTCGTGGAGGAGACCGAGGAGCGGCTGATGATCGGCGGAACCGCCAATCTCACCCGTTTCGCGCATGATTTCCCTCTCAGCATCCGCCCCGTCCTGGAGGCGCTTGAGGAGCAGGTCGTGCTCCTCAAGCTGCTGGGTGAGGCGAAGGATCCGGCCATGCGGGTGCGTATCGGCCATGAGAACGCCTATGAGGGACTCAACTCCACTTCCATCGTCTCCGTCGGCTACGGTTCGGGCGGCGAGGCAGTGGCCAAACTCGGCGTGGTCGGACCGACCCGCATGGATTACCCGGGAACGATGGGAGCGGTACGAGCGGTGGCACGGTACGTCGGACAGATCCTGGCGGAGTCGTAAGTGGCCACGGACTACTACGCCGTCCTCGGCGTGCGCCGCGACGCGTCGCAGGAAGAGATCAAGAAGGCGTTCCGCAGGCTCGCCCGCGAGCTGCACCCGGACGTCAATCCCGATCCCAAGACGCAGGAGCGGTTCAAGGAGATCAACGCGGCGTACGAGGTGCTCTCGGACCCGCAGAAGAAGCAGGTCTACGACCTCGGCGGCGACCCGCTGTCCCAGGCGGGCGGTGCCGGCGCGGGCGGCTTCGGCGCGGGCGGCTTCGGGAACTTCTCCGACATCATGGACGCGTTCTTCGGTACGGCGTCGCAGCGCGGTCCGCGCTCGCGCACCCGCCGGGGGCAGGACGCCATGATCCGGCTGGAGGTCGAGCTCGACGAGGCGGCCTTCGGCACGACGAAGGACATCCAGGTCGACACGGCCATCGTCTGCAACACCTGCAACGGCGAGGGCGCGGCGCCCGGGACCTCCGCGCAGACCTGTGACATGTGCCGCGGCCGTGGTGAGGTCTCGCAGGTCACGCGGTCCTTCCTGGGTCAGGTCATGACCTCCCGGCCGTGTCCGCAGTGCCAGGGCTTCGGCACGATCGTCCCCAACCCGTGCCCGGAGTGCGCGGGCGACGGACGCGTGCGCTCCCGCAGGACGCTCACGGTCAAGATTCCCGCCGGTGTCGACAACGGCACCCGGATCCAGCTCGCCGGCGAGGGCGAGGTCGGCCCCGGCGGCGGTCCCGCCGGCGACCTGTACGTCGAGATCCACGAGCTGCCGCATTCGACCTTCCAGCGTCGCGGCGACGATCTGCACTGCACGGTCACCATCCCGATGACGGCGGCGGCCCTCGGCACGAAGGTCCCGCTGGAGACGCTGGACGGCCTGGAGGAGGTCGACATCCGTCCCGGTACGCAGTCCGGGCAGTCGATCCCGCTGCACAACCGCGGTGTCACACATCTGCGTGGTGGCGGCCGCGGCGACCTCGTCGTCCACGTCGAGGTGCAGACCCCGACGAAGCTGGAACCGGAGCAGGAGCGGCTGCTGCGCGAGCTGGCGAAGCTGCGGGGCGAAGAGCGGCCGCAGGGGCAGTTCCAGCCGGGGCAGCAGGGATTGTTCTCGCGGCTGAAGGATGCGTTCAACGGGCGGTGACGTTTTGTTGGGCACCCGGCGTTGGCGAGGCGTCCGGCGTCGCACGAAGTTGGCTGAAAGTCGACGGTCGCCGGTGCCCGCCCACCGCCTCTGACCCGCCGCCCATTCCCCCGGCCTATGCCGGCGGAAGGCCGGATTCGGACTTGTTCGGAGGACGTGACAACATGCGGTCATGTCCTCCGCGCTGACCGATCTTCTCCGTCATCCGATCGTGCAGGCCCCCATGGCGGGTGGCGTCTCCGTGCCCCAGCTCGCCGCCGCCGTGTCCGAGGCCGGCGGTCTGGGATTCCTCGCCGCCGGCTACAAGACCGCCGACGGTATGTACCAGGAGATCAAGCAGCTCCGCGGGCTCACGGCTGCCCCCTTCGGCGTGAACCTGTTCCTGCCGCAGCCCGAGTATGCCGACCCCGCCGCCGTCGAGGTCTACGCCAGCCAGCTCGCAGGTGAGGCCGCCTGGTACGAGACCGAGCTCGGCGACCCCGAGAGCGGCCGGGACGACGGCTACGACGCCAAGCTGGCCGTCCTCCTCGACAACCCGGTGCCGGTGGTCTCCTTCCACTTCGGGGTCCCCGCCCCGGACGTACTGGACTCCCTGCGTCGCGCGGGCACCTTCACCCTGGCCGCCGCGACCACCGCCGAGGAGGCCCTCGCCGTACAGGACGCGGGGGCCGACGCAGTGATCGTGCAGGGCGTCGAGGCCGGCGGCCACCAGGGCACCCACCGCGACATCGCCGAGAACGACGGCGCCGGCATAGGCCTGCTCTCCCTGGTCGCCCAGGTCCGCGAGGCCGTACGGATCCCCGTCGTGGCGGCCGGAGGCCTGATGCGCGGCAGCCAGATCGCCGCGGCGCTCGCGGCGGGCGCGAGCGCCGCACAGCTCGGCACCGCGTTCCTCGCGACGCCCGAGTCCGGCGCGAACCGAGTGCACAAGCAGGCCCTGACCGACCCCCGGTTCGTCCGGACCGAGCTGACCCGCGCGTTCTCCGGGCGCCCGGCGCGCGGTCTGGTCAACCGGTTCATGCGGGAGCACGGTCCCTACGCGCCCGCCGCCTACCCCGAGATCCACCACCTCACCTCGCCGCTGCGCAAGGCGGCCGCCAAGGCCGGTGACGCGCAGGGCATGGCGCTGTGGGCCGGGCAGGGCCACCGTCTGGCCCGTGAACTGCCCGCCGGGCAACTGGTGGAGGTGCTGGCGGCGGAACTCCGGGCGGCCACGACAGGGTTGTCGACGGGAGGTGCCGGGCGATGACGGCTCCCGTGTTCTTCGTCGACCAACTCAAGGGAATCGGGGCGGAGTTCGTGCTCGACGGCCCCGAGGGGCGGCACGCCGTCTCGGTGAAGCGGCTGCGGCCCGGCGAGGACGTGGTCCTCACGGACGGGCGCGGACGGTGGACCGAGGGAGTGGTGAAGGCCGCCGAGGGCAAGGACCGCCTGGTGGTGACGGACCTGGAGTCCCTCCAGGAGGAGCCCGAGGGATCCCCGCGCATCACCGTCGTCCAGGCCCTGCCCAAGGGGGACCGGGGCGAGCTGGCGGTGGAGACCATGACCGAGGTGGGCGTCGACGCGATCGTGCCGTGGGCGGCCTCCCGGTGCATCACCCAGTGGAAGGGCGACCGCGGGCTGAAGGCGCTCGGCAAGTGGCGGGCCACCGCCCGCGAGGCGGGAAAGCAGTCCCGCCGGGTGCGCTTCCCGGAGGTCGCGGACGCGGCCTCCACCAAGCAGGTTGCCGCACTTCTCGCCAAAGCCGATTTCGCCGCGGTCCTCCACGAGAGCGGCGACGAGCCCCTGGCGAGGGCCGAACTCCCCGCCGAGGGTGAGATCGTGCTGGTCGTCGGGCCCGAAGGGGGCGTCGCGCCCGAGGAGTTGGCGGCGTTCCAGGTCGCGGGTGCGAGGGCGTTCCGGCTGGGGCGTACGGTCCTGCGTACATCGACCGCCGGTACCGCGGCGACGGCGCTGCTGCTCGGCCGCACGGGCCGCTGGTCCTGACCCAAGGGGGACACCATGGAACTCGCCCAAGTGCGGCTGCTGGTCTCGGACTTCGCCGCGTGCTACAGGTTCTACGCCGAGGTCCTCGGCCTCAAGCCCCAGTCGGGGGCGGTGGACGGCCCGTACGAGAAGTTCAGCCCCTCCACCGGCTCGGCGGGCATCGCGCTGCAGGACCGGGAGATGATGGCCCAGGTCCTGGGCGAACTGGGCGACGAGGCGACCGGCCACCGTTCGCTGGTCGTGCTGCGCGTGGACGACCTGGACGCGTACTGCGACGGAATCACCTCCCGGGGCGCGACCCTGCTGCACGGCCCGGCCCCCATGACCGACCGTATGCGCGTCGCCCATCTCAAGGACCCCGAGGGCAACCTGGTGGAACTCCAGGAGTGGCTGCTGCTGCGCGGCTGAGGCCGCCGTGTTCCGTGCGACCTGACCGGCGTGTGAGCCATGGCCGTATGCGCTCTACCGCCGTGGCCGGGTCAGTGGCACGCTGCCCTCCATGGGGGCATTGAGGCGGATTTGGCGGCGGCCGAAGGGGCCGCGGCTCGCGGCGGTGACCGGGCTCGTGACGGTCGCCGTGGGTGGAGCGGTGGCGTGCCAGCCCGGTGACCTGAGTTCCGTGTCGGCGGCGTACACCACCGACCAGACCGCGACCAGGGAGCTGGAACGGCAGCATGTGAACGTGCGCTGGCTCAGCTGCACCGGCAGTTACGGCAACGGCGGCACGACCGCCGCGTCCGTACGGACGCCCGCGCCGACCGAGACCACCGTCGTCACCGTCGACTGCCGGGGACAGACGAGCGACGGCAAGGACATCACCGTGAAGGGCAGGGTCACCCGGGCCGTCGACGGCAAGTGCGTCCGCGGAGACCTCAGGGCCACCGTGGGCGGCAAGGAACTCTTCCACGTCAGCGGCCTGGGCAACTGCGACGCCGGTACACCGGCCGGTACACCGCCCGCCACCTACCGGCCGATCACTCCCTGGCAGCCCGGGCCCACCGTCACCGTGACCAAGACCATCTGGTGCCAGGGCGACCCCACCTGCTGGCCGGTCCAGGGCAAGTGACAGGCGCACGGTGCCGGGGCAAGTGGGGAAACCCCTGCCGGAGAGGGCACTCGCTGCTTAGGGTGATCCGGTGACTCGGTCCGCATCGCCCGCGTATCTCCGCTTCCCGCATGTGCACGACGAGTTGGTCGCCTTCACCGCCGAGGACGACGTCTGGGTCGCCCCGCTCGACGGCGGCCGCGCCTGGCGGGTCAGCGCCGACGGCGTCCCGGTGAACCACCCCCGTATCTCCCCGGACGGCACGACCGTCGCCTGGACCTCCACCCGCGACGGCGCACCCGAGGTGCACATCGCCCCGATCGACGGCGGACCTGCCAAGCGCCTGACGTACTGGGGAAGTTCGAGGACCCAGGTGCGCGGCTGGACCCCGGGGGGCCACGTGCTCGCCCTGAGCGCGGCCGGCCAGGCCTCGCTGCGCCGCACCTGGGCGCACGCCGTGCCGCTCGACGGCGGACCGGCCACCAGGCTGCCCCACGGGCCGGTCGGCGAGGTCGCGTACGGTCCGCGCACGGTGCTGCTGTCCGCGTCGATGGGCCGGGAGGCCGCCTGGTGGAAGCGGTACCGGGGCGGCACCGCGGGGAAGCTGTGGATCGACCGGGAGGGCGAGGGGGAGTTCGTACGGCTCCACGAGGACCTCGACGGCAACATCGAGTACCCGGTGTGGGTGACGACGGGGGGCACTTCCGGCCGGGCAGAGCCCGGACCTCGGGCGAGGATCGCCTTCCTCGCCGACCACGAGGGCGTCGGCGCGTTGTACTCGTCGCTCGCCGACGGGTCGGACCTGCGCCGGCACACACCCCTCGGGGGAGGCTTCTACGCCCGGCACGCGGCCACCGACGGCACCCGGGTCGTGTACTGCTCCGCCGGTGAACTGTGGCTCCTCGACGACCTCGACGGCGCCGAGCCCCGGCGGCTCGGCATCCGGCTCGGCGGGCAGCGCGTCGGCCTCCAGCCGCACCCGGTGAGCGCGGCCCGCTGGTTCGGGGCCGCCTCGCCCGACCACACCGGGCGGGGCAGCGCGGTCTCCGTGCGCGGCGCCGTGCACTGGGTCACCCACCGCTCGGGTCCGGCCCGCGCGCTCGCCGCCGAGCAGGGCATCCGCGCGCGGCAGCCGCACACCTTCCGTGTGGACGGCGAGGAGTGGGTGGTGTGGGTGACGGACGCGGAGGGCGACGACGCACTGGAGTTCGCGCCCGCCACTGGCCTCGCGCCCGGCGCCAGCCCCCGCAGGCTGGCGGCCGGGCGGATCGGCCGGGTGCTCGGGCTCGCGCTGGCGCCCGACGGCAGCAGGGTCGCGGTCGCCGCGCACGACGGGCGGGTGCTGCTCGTCGAGCGTGACAGCGGCGAGGTGCGCGAGGTCGACCGCAGCGCGGACGGCGAGGTCGGCGGGCTGGTCTTCTCGCCGGACTCGGCATGGCTGGCCTGGTCCCACCCCGGCCCCCGCCCGCTGCGCCAGCTCAAGCTCGCCAACACGGCCGATCTGTCGGTGATCGAGGCGACACCGCTCCGCTTCCGGGACTACGCGCCCGCGTTCACGCTGGACGGGAAGCACCTGGCCTTCCTCTCGGCGCGCTCCTTCGACCCCGTCTACGACGAGCACGTCTTCGACCTGGCTTTCGTGGGCGGCTCACGGCCGCATCTGATCACGCTGGCCGCGACCACTCCGTCGCCCTTCGGCCCGCAGCGGCACGGCCGTCCCCTCGAGACGCCCGACAAGGACGAGACGCCCGACAGCGAGGGCACGCCCACGACCCGGATCGACCTGGAGGGCCTCGCCGACCGGATCGTGCCCTTCCCGGTCGAGGCCGCGCGCTACTCCGGGCTGCGTGCTGCCAAGGACGGGGTGCTGTGGCTGCGGCATCCGGTGCGCGGTGTGCTCGGCACGTCGCGCGCCACGCCCGACGACCCCGAGCCGAGGACCGAGCTGGAGCGGTACGACCTCGTCCAGCAGCGTGTCGAGCACCTCGCCGCGGACGCCGACCACTTCGCGGTCAGCGGCGACGGCAAGCGGGTGCTGCTGTGGACCGACGGCAAGCTCAAGGTCGTACCGAGCGACCGGCGCGCCCCGGGCGACGACGACAGCGGCGCGAACATCACCGTCGACCTGTCGCGCATACGGCAGACCGTCGACCCCGCGGCCGAATGGCGGCAGATGTACGACGAGACCGGACGCCTCATGCGGGACAACTTCTGGCGGCCGGACCTGGGCGGGGTCGACTGGGAGGCCGTCCTTGACCGGTACCGGCCCGTTCTCGGGCGTGTCGCCACCCACGACGACCTCACGGACCTCCTGTGGGAGGTGCAGGGCGAGCTGGGCACCTCGCACGCGTACGTTGCGCCGCCCGGGCGCGGACCGGGCGCCGACCGGGGGCAGGGGCTGCTCGGGGCCGACATCTCCCGGGACGCGGACGGGAACTGGCGCATCGACCGGGTGCTCCCCTCGGAGACCTCCGACCCCGACGCGCACGCGCCGCTGGCCGCGCCCGGCGTCGCCGTACGGGCCGGGGACGCGATCGTCGCGGTCGGCGGCCGGCCGGTGGACCCGGTGACCGGGCCCGGGCCGCTGCTGGTCGGGACGGCGGGCAAACCGGTGGAGCTGACGGTCCTGCCCGCGGGCGGCGGCGACCCGCGGCACGCCGTCGTGATCCCGATCGCGGACGAGGGGCCGCTGCGGTACCACGCGTGGGTGGCCGGTCGGCGGGCCCATGTGCACGAGCGGTCCGGCGGGCGGCTCGGGTACCTGCACGTGCCGGACATGGTGGGCTCGGGGTGGGCACAGCTCCACCGCGACCTGAGGGTCGAACTCGCCCGGGAAGGACTGGTCGTGGACGTCCGTGAGAACCGGGGCGGGCACACCTCCCAGCTGGTCGTGGAGAAGCTGACGCGGCGCATCGTGGGATGGGAGGCGCCGCGCGGGCAGCGGCCCTACAGCTACCCCGAGGATGCGCCGCGCGGGCCCGTCGTCGCCGTCGCCGACGAATTCTCCGGGTCGGACGGGGACATCGTCACCGCGGCGGTCAAGGCGCTCGGGATCGGGCCGGTGGTGGGGACGCGGACCTGGGGCGGGGTCGTCGGCATCGACAGCACATACCGCCTGGTCGACGGGACGCTGGTGACGCAGCCGAAGTACGCGATCTGGCTGGAGGGGCCGGGGTGGGGCGTCGAGAACCACGGCGTCGATCCCGATGTGGCGGTCGTACAGGCGCCGCAGGATCACGCGGCCGGGCGTGACGTGCAGCTGGACGAGGCGATCCGGCTGGCCCTGGCGGCGCTGGAGGAACACCCGGCGAAGCGGCCCCCGGAGCTGCCGTCCCGGTGACGCGACCTCACCGCCCGCCTTCGAGGCCTGCGATGGGGGAAGGGCACGGCTTCCCCTCCCGAAGGGGGTGGGTGCCCGCCGGGTCCGGGCCGATAGCATGCCGTCGTCGTGATCAGTCGGTGTGAGGAGACACGCACATGGCGGGAGAACCGCAGGACGACTGCCTGTTCTGCAAGATCATCGCGGGACACATCCCGGCGACGATCATCCGGGAGACCGATACCACCGTCGCCTTCCAGGACATCAACCCCCAGGCCCCGACCCATGTGCTGGTCATTCCCCGGGTCCATCACAGGGACGTCGCCGCCCTTGCCGCCGCCGAACCGGCCATCGCCGCCGACGTGCTCCGCGAGGCCGGAGAGGTCGCCGCGGAGCACAAGCTGGAGAGCTACCGCGTGGTGTTCAACACCGGCAGCGGCGCCGGCCAGACCGTGTTCCACGCGCACGCCCACGTCCTTGGCGGCCGCGGCCTGCAGTGGCCCCCCGGGTAAGACACCGTGTCCGTACGTGAACTGGTGGTCCTGGGCACCGCGAGCCAGGTCCCGACCCGGCACCGCAACCACAACGGCTATCTGCTGCGGTGGGACGGCCGGGGCATCCTCTTCGACCCCGGCGAGGGCACCCAGCGGCAGATGCTGCGCGCCGGAGTCGCCGCCAACGACGTGTACCGGATCTGCGTCACCCACTTCCACGGGGACCACTCCCTCGGACTTGCCGGTGTCATCCAGCGCATCAACCTCGACCAGGTGCCCCACAAGATCACCGCGCACTACCCGAAGTCGGGACAGCGGTTCTTCGAGCGACTGCGGTATGCGACGGCGTACCGCGAGACCGTCCGGCTGGCCGAGGCACCGGTCGAGGCCGACGGGACCCTCGCCGTCACCCCCGGATACACCCTTCAGGCTCGTCGGCTCTCCCACCCCGTCGAGTCCTTCGGCTACCGGCTCGTCGAGCCCGACGGGCGCCGCATGCTGCCCGAGCGCCTCGCGGCGCACGGCATCGCGGGGCCCGACATCGGCCGGATCCAGCGTGAGGGCTCCCTCGGCGGGGTCCTGCTCGACGAGGTCAGCGAAGTGCGGCGCGGACAACGGTTCGCCTTCGTCATGGACACCCGGCTGTGCGACGGGGTGCACGACCTCGCGGACGGCTGCGACATGCTCGTCATCGAGTCGACCTTCCTGGACGAGGACGCCCGGCTGGCCGCCGATCACGGGCACCTGACCGCGGGTCAGGCGGGGCGTGTCGCGGCGGACGCCGGTGTGCGGCATCTCGTCCTCACCCACTTCAGCCAGCGCTACTCGGACCCCGAGGAGTTCGAGCGGCAGGCACGGGCCGCCGGCTTCGAGGGCGAACTGACCGTGGCGCGTGACCTGATGCGGGTGCCCCTGCCGAAACGGCGGTGACGGCGGGGCAGTGGCGCGACGGAAGTGGCGCGACGCAAGTGGCGGTATGCCCTCGTACGATATGTCGATGCCCCTCCCGCTCCCCAAAGCCGAACTGCACCTCCACATCGAGGGCACCCTCGAACCCGAGCTGGCCTTCGCGCTCGCCGAGCGCAACGGCGTCGAACTGCCCTACGCCGACACCGAGCAGCTGCGCACGGCCTACGCCTTCGAGGACCTCCAGTCCTTCCTGAACCTGTACTACGAGCTCATGGCCGTGCTGCGGACCGAGCTGGACTTCGAGGACCTCGCGAACGCCTACCTCGAGCGGGCCGCCGCGCAGGGCGTGCGGCACGCCGAGATCTTCTTCGATCCGCAGGCCCACATCGCCCGGGGCGTACCGATGGGGACGGTCGTCGAGGGTCTGTGGCGCGCGCTCGGCCGCAGCGAGGAGAACCACGGCGTCTCCACCCAGCTGATCCTGTGCTTCCTGCGTGACGAGCCGGCCGACTCGGCCCTCGAGACGCTGCGGGCGGCGGAGCCCTACCTCGACCGGATCGTGGGCGTCGGCCTCGACTCGGCCGAGGTCGGACACCCGCCGGCCAAGTTCCGCGAGGTGTACGAGGCCGCCGCCGCCCTCGGGCTGCGCCGGGTCGCGCACGCCGGTGAGGAGGGGCCGCCGCAGTACATCACCGAGGCCCTCGATGTGCTCGGCGTCGAGCGCGTCGACCATGGACTGCGCTGCATGGAGGACCCGGCGCTCGTCGAGCGGCTGGTGCGCGAGCGGGTGCCGCTGACGCTCTGCCCGCTGTCCAACGTCCGGCTGCGCGCCGTGGACACCCTGGCGGACCACCCGCTGCCCGCGATGCTCGACGCCGGGCTGCTGTGCACCGTCAACTCCGACGACCCCGCGTACTTCGGCGGATATGTCGCGGACAACTTCCACGCCGTGCACGAAACCCTCGGCCTGAGCAGGGAACAGATGCGCGAGCTGGCCCGCAACTCCTTCGTCTCCTCCTTCCTGGAGCACGACGAGGAACGGCGGGCGCGCTACCTCGCCGAGGTGGAGGCGTACGAGTTCGCGTAGCGGCCAGGTGGTGTCCGGCCGTTCGCGCAGGGCGCGGAGTGCCGGACACCGCTCAGCGGTTCCCGGATCCCGGTGCGGCGGTCGCCTGCCGGGGCCCTGCCGTGCTGTACGCCTGCCGAACCGGACTCGCCGGTGTGCCGAGCGGGATCTCCACCACCGGCTGCTCCGGCGCACCGACCGTCGGCACCGAGCCCGCGGGCGTGCCGGTCGCCGCGGCGACCACGGCGGCCGGGGTGCCCCCGCGGCGGCGCACCACGCCCGGCAGGAGCGGCCGGCCGCCGGTGTGCAGGGCGACCGCGGTCAGCGGGAGTGTGATGGCGAACAGACCGGTGGCGAGGATGGCGCCCATCGCCGGGAAACCTGCCCGGGCGGAGAGCACGCTGCCGATGAGCGGGCCCGCCGCCGTGCCCAGCGAGGACGCCGAGCCCACGAGGACCGCCCAGCGGCCGCGCTGGTCGAGGGAGGCGGCAAGGCCGATCAGATATGACAGCACGATCGGGTAGAGGATGTTCCAGGCGATCTCGCCCGTCGCGAAGGTGCCGAGGCCGGTGGCGCGGGCGCTGAGCGCGATACAGGCGGCGATCAGCGCGGTGCCCGCGCCGATGGGGACCGCGCTGCCGAGGCGCGGACCGAGCATGCCCGCGCCGATCACGCCGAGCAGTCCGGCGCCGAGCGCGATCGCGAAGACCACGCCGACGGTGACCTCCGTGAGGTGCGCCTGGGCGAGGCCGATGCGTCCGCTGACGCCCCACAGGGAGTTCTGGGCGAGGGACCAGCAGAGGATCCCGGCGGCCAGGACGAGACCGGAGCGGGGGTGGGGCAGGCGGCCCGTCCCGCGGGGAGCCGTGGCCGTCGGCGCGGGGCTCGTCAGACGGCCGGCCGCGGGCCACACCAGCAGCGCGGTGAGCGCGATCGCGGCGAGCGGGAGACCGTGGCCCGGGCCGAGGTGGGGGACCGTCAGATAGACCGCGCCCGCGAGCGCGGAGACGCTCAGCAGGCCCAGCGTGGAGGCCCGGTGGGGGTCGCTCGCCCACGCTCTCGACTCCGTTCGAGCACGGGGCGCCCCCATGGCGGCGATGCCGGTCGCGGCGACCGTGGTGACCGTACCGGATCCGAACCCGCCGACGACCGCTCCCGCGACGACCACGGGGAGGCTGTCGCAGAGGGCGGCCGTGCCGTGGCCGACGGCCGCGAGCAGGAGGCCGGCCCGGGCGAGGCGGCGCGGCCCGATGCGGTGGACGTGGGCGGCGAGCAGGAAGCCCGCGCCGGCCGAACTCAGCAGCAGGGCACTGCCGATGGAGCCGGCCTCGGTGGCGCTGAGCGCCAGGCCGGAGCTGAGCCTGTCGACGGTGGTGGGCAGGAGGTACGCGGCGAGGTACCCGGCGGTGAAGAGGGCGACCAGGGACCAGGGCGGGTTGGTGCGGGAGGACACGGGCGTTCCCAGGGCATGCGGAAGGGCGGCTCGGAAAAAGGGGGTTGGGGCGCCGTCCGTCGACCGACAGGAACGCGCGGGCAATTTGTATCAAGCGCGCGGTTCGAGAAGAAGCGCGGGGTGTGTGATGTGGATCACATGTGAGTTTGGAGTGGATGGAGTCGGGTAGCCGCGTGGGCCAAAGTGCGGCCAACGTGCGTGCCTTCCATCGGCCGGAATGCGTGCCCGTGCCCGTCATTGACGCCTCACTGTTCGTCTATCTAATCTCTGTCCTCATATATGGATGGCGTCTCAATGGGGAGTTCACTATGGCGCAGGGGACCCGGTCCCGTGACCTGTCCATCGCCGAGGTGCGGCTGACGCCGATCCTGGTCGCCGACCCGCCGCTGCTCAACACTCAGGGCGTCCACCAGCCGTACACGCCCCGGCTGATCGTGGAGGTGGTGACCGCCGACGGGACCACCGGGGTCGGCGAGACGTACGGCGACACCAGGTACCTGGAGCTGGCCCGGCCCTTCGCCGACCGGCTGAACGGACGCCAGGTCACGGATCTGAACGGGCTGTTCACCGTCGCCGACGAGGTCGCCGTCCACCGGTCCCGGGTCGAGGACCAGATCGGCGTCGGCGGCCTGCGCGGTGTGCAGACCGCCGACAAGCTGCGCCTGTCAGTCGTCTCCGCCTTCGAGGTCGCCTGCCTCGACGCCCTCGGCAAGGTGCTCGGCCTGCCCGTGCACACGTTGCTCGGCGGCAAGGTGCGCGACGAGGTCGAGTACAGCGCGTACCTCTTCTACCGGTGGGCCGACCACCCCGAGGGCGTGGTGTGCGAGAAGGACGGCTGGGGCGCCGCCCTCGATCCGGACGGGGTCGTCGCGCAGGCCCGCGCGTTCAAGGAGCGGTACGGCTTCACGTCCTTCAAGCTCAAGGGCGGGGTCTTCCCACCGGACCGGGAGGCCGCCGCGATCCGCGCCCTCGCCGAGGCCTTCCCCGGGCATCCGCTGCGCCTGGACCCCAACGGTGCCTGGTCGGTGGAGACCTCGCTGAAGGTGGCCCGGGAGCTGGGCGATGTCCTCGAGTACCTGGAGGACCCCGCGCTCGGCACACCCGCCATGGCCGAGGTCGCGGCGGGGACCGACGTGCCACTCGCCACCAACATGTGCGTGACCACCTTCGCCGAGATCGAGGAGGCGTTCCGGCGCGGCGCCGTCCAGGTGGTCCTCTCCGACCACCACTACTGGGGCGGTCTGCGCAACACGCGTGAACTTGCCGCCGTCTGCCGCGCCTTCGGGGTCGGGATGTCCATGCACTCCAACACGCACCTCGGCATCTCCCTCGCCGCGATGACCCATGTCGCCTCCACCGTGCCCGGCCTCCACCACGCGTGCGACACCCACTACCCCTGGCAGTCCGAGGACGTCATCACCGAGCGCCTCGCGTTCCGCGGCGGCAGGATCGCCGTTCCGGAGGGCCCGGGTCTCGGCGTCACCCTGGACCGCGACCGGCTGGCCGCCCTGCATCGGCGCTGGCTCGACGACGACGGCACCCTGCGCGACCGCGACGACGACGCGGCGATGCGCGTCGCGGACCCCGAGTGGGTGACACCGACCGTGCCCCGCTGGTAGCCGTCGACCCGTGGCGGCCGGCCGGAGGCGGCGGGCGCCCCCACGACGGATGCGAACGGTGACTCCGGTGCGACCCGCGCCGCTCGAAGGGGCGATTGGTGCACACTGGCTGGATCCGCACCATGCCAGGGAGCCACCGTGACCATCGGAGAGGGACCGTACTGCCATCCCCATGTCGACCCCCTTGCCGCTCTGCGTGTGCCCGGGGACCCGCCGTGGGACGTCTACCTCACCGGGACGGTCTTCCTCGACATCATCTTCACCGGGCTCGACTCCGCCCCCGTGCGCGGCACCGAGTCCTGGGCCCGCGGGATGGGGTCGAGCCCCGGCGGCGTCGCCAACATGGCCACCGCGCTGGCCCGCCTCGGCCTGAAGACCTCCCTGGCGGCGGCGTTCGGTGACGACCACTACGGCGAGTACTGCTGGGACGAACTGGCGCGGGGCGAGGGCATCGACCTCTCGGCCTCGCGAAGAGTCCCCGGCTGGCACTCTCCGGTCACCGTCTCCATGGCCTACGAGGGGGAGCGCACCATGGTCTCCCACGGCCATGAGCCGCCCCCGGAGCAGCCCGCCCCCGCCTGCCCGCCCCGGGCCCGGGCCGCCGTCGCCTCGCTGACGCCCGGCCCGCGCGCCCCCTGGATCGCGGAGGCCGCGGGGCGGGACACCCGAATCTTCGCCGACGTGGGCTGGGACGAGACAGGCGTCTGGGACCTGGCGGGCCTCGCCGACCTCGAACACTGCGAGGCGTTCCTGCCGAACGCGCAGGAGGCCATGCGGTACACGGGCACCGACTGCCCGCGTGCCGCCGCGCACGCGCTGACCGAGTACGTGCCCCTGGCCGTCGTCACCCTCGGCTCCGAGGGGGCGTACGCGGTGGACCGGCGTACGGGGGAGACCGCCAGCGTGCCCGCGATCGCCGTCGAGGCCCTGGACCCCACGGGTGCGGGCGACGTCTTCGTGGCGGGCTTCGTCACCGGCACGCTGGCCGAGTGGCCGCTCGCCGACCGCCTCGCCTTCGCGGGTCTGACGGCCGCGCTGTCCGTGCAGGAGTTCGGAGGGTCGCTCTCGGCGCCCGGGTGGGCCGAGGTCGCGGCGTGGTGGCGCAGGGTCCAGTCCTACGAGGACCAGGAGCCCGCGGCGCTCAGCCGGTACGCGTTCCTCGAGAACCTGGTTCCGGAGACGAGCGTCGAACCGTGGCCGCGGCGCCGCGCCGTGCCGACCATCGGGTTCCGCAGGCCGGCGTGAGCCGCGCCGGGCTCCCTCCGCCACCGCCCGCGCACTTCGCGGGCCCTCAATTCCCGTATGTCAAGCGCTGGCTGACACCTGGCTGCAAACGCACGCCGTGGAGCCCCGAACCGGAACCCGGCATTGACAGATGACGTTTGCTGCTTGATTATCGGCGAAATCAAGCATAATTGTGCACAGGTGTCACCGCACTTCCCGACCCATGACTCCCAACCCAGAAGGACATGCGTCGTGCGCGGACGATCCCGCAGCCTCAGAGCGCTGCTCGGCTCCTTCTCCCTGATCCTGGCCCTTCCCGTCGCTCTCACCGCACCCGCGCAGGCCGCCGCAGCGGCCCGCGCCGTCGACATCACTCCATCAGCCGACGGACTGGACCTGACCGTCCGGCCCTCGGGCAACGCCCCCGGCTACTTACTGCACGTGACGACCTCCCAGCTCTCCCTCGCAACCGCCCGAACCGGCGGTGCCCGCGTCCTGGCCACCGCGGGCGCGGGCACCGGCGCCCTGCGCTTCCGCGTCGGCGGGACCTGGCAGCACGCCGCCAAGGTCACGCACTGGAGCTGGAAGGACGGTGTCCTCGGCCTCACCGCCGACACGACCGCTCCCGGCGTCACCGTCGAGGCCCGCGTCACCCCGTCCGCGGACCGCTACCGACTCGACTGGAACGTCAGGGGAGCCGCACCCGACCGCCTCGGGCTCGCCTACGACCTGAAGTCCGCCGGACACTGGTACGGGCATGGCGAGGCCGACACCCCGCGGGGCGGGCCCGGCACCGACCAGCCCTGGCCGCTCGACAGCGGCGAGGTCGTGCACCCGGCCTTCGGCCCGGCCTCCTACAGCATGATCGACCCGTTCTGGTACACGTCGAGCGCGACCGGGCTGCACGTGGACACCGGGCACGTCATGGACGTGGCGATCAACCAGGGCAAGGACGGCCTCGGCCGTTTCGACGTCGAGTCCGCCGACCCCTACCGGGCGACCGTCTTCGTGGAGTCCACCCCGCTCGAGGTCTACCGCGACTACGTCGGCATCGTGGGCAGGCCGGCGAAGAGCGACGCCACGTACGCGCAGTACGCCAAGCCCGTATGGAACTCCTGGGCGCAGTTCTACACCCACGTCGACCAGGCCAAGCTCCTCGACTACGCGCGGAAGCTGCACGACAACGGCCTCGGCGGGCACGCCCTCCAGCTCGATGACAAGTGGGAGTCCCACTACGGGAACATGACCTTCGACCCGAAGGCCTATCCCGACCCCAAGGCCATGACCCGCACGATCCACACCCTCGGCTTCGGCTTCGGCCTCTGGGTCACCCTGTGGATCAACCTCGACTCCGACCAGTACCAGTACGCGGCCGGTCACGGCTACCTGCTCCGGGACGCGGCCGACTCCTCCAAGCCGTGCACCGTCACCTGGTGGAACGGGACCGCCGGGATCGTCGACCTCGCCAACCCCGATGCCAGGGCCTGGTACACCGGTCGGCTCGGAAAGCTGATGAGCGACTACGGTGTCGACGGACTGAAGTTCGACACCCGCTTCTTCGACGACAAGTGCGCCCCGCACGACGGCTACAAGCCCACCGACTACCAGCGGCTCGGCGCCGAACTGGCCGACGGGTTCGACCTGCAGGGCGTCGGTATCCGCGTGCACTGGGACGCGGCGGCCCACCGCGCCGGCTTCGTCACCCGGCAGGTGGACAAGGGCACCGGCTGGGCGTCACTGCGAGCCTCCGTGACCCAGAACCTGGCGATCTCCACGATCGGCTACCCCTTCGTCACCACCGACATGATCGGCGGCTCCGGCGGCGAGCCCGCCCCCGGCAAGCAGGTGCTGGTGCGCTGGGCGCAGTCCGCCGCCCTCCAGCCGCTCATGTACTCCTCCACGTCACCCGTGGACACCATCGACGTGACGACCGGCCGGAAGGTCGTCTACGACAAGGAGACCGCCGACCTCTACCGCGCCGCGATCGAACGGCACGAACGCCTCGCCCCCTACATCTGGGACCAGGTGCAGCAGACGCTGAGGACCGGCGACCCGATCATGCGGCCGCTCTTCTTCGACTTCCCTCAGGACAAGGCGGGCTACACCGTCACCGACGAGTGGATGCTCGGCCCCGCGGTCCTCGCCGCCCCGCAGCTCGACGACCGCGCGACCCGGACCGTCCATCTGCCGCCGGGCGACTGGTACGACGTCAACCACGGCACCGTCGTCCGCGGGCCCAGGACCCTCACGGGCTACGGCGCGCCCCTCGGCGTCACTCCCGCCTTCGTGAACCTGCGGGCCAAGGGTGCCGACAAGGCCCTGCACGCCCTGCGGCCCTCCGCCTGAAGGCGCGGGCACGGGGGCGCGGGTGCCCCCGTGCCGGGCGGCGGTAGCGCTCCGGTGCCGACGGCCTCTCAGAAGCCCAGCCGACGCAGCTGCTTCGGGTCGCGCTGCCAGTCCTTGGCGACCTTCACATGGAGGTCGAGGAACACCGGGGTGCCGAGCAGAGCCTCGATGTGCCTGCGGGACTTGATGCCGACCTCCTTCAGGCGCTTGCCCTTCGGGCCGATGATGATGCCCTTCTGGCTGGGCCGCTCGATGTAGACGTTCGCGTGGATGTCGAGGAGCGGCTTGTCCGCCGGGCGGTCCTCACGCGGCAGCATCTCCTCCACGACCACCGCGATCGAGTGCGGCAGCTCGTCCCGCACGCCCTCCAGCGCCGCCTCGCGAATCAGCTCCGCGACCATGACCTGCTCGGGCTCGTCCGTCAGGTCGCCCTCGGGGTAGAGCGCCGGCCCCTCGGGCAACAGCGGGATCAGCAGATCCGCCAGCAGGTCCACCTGCCGGTCGCCGACCGCCGACACGGGAACGATCTCCGCCCACTCGATCCCCAGTTCCTTGCCCAGCTGGTCGACCGCGATCAGCTGCTCGGCCAGGGTCTTGGGGTCCACGAGGTCCGTCTTGGTGACGATCGCGACCTTCGGGGTCTTCCTGATCCCCGCCAGCTCCTTGGCGATGAACCGGTCACCGGGACCGATCTTCTGGTCGGCGGGCAGACAGAAGCCGATCACGTCGACCTCGGCCCAGGTCGTGCGGACGACGTCGTTCAGCCGCTCGCCCAGCAGCGTGCGCGGTTTGTGCAGGCCAGGGGTGTCCACCAGGATCAGCTGCGCGTCCGGCCGGTGCACGATGCCCCGTACCGTGTGCCGGGTCGTCTGCGGCCGGTTGGAGGTGATCGCCACCTTCTGCCCGACCAGAGCGTTCGTGAGGGTGGACTTGCCCGCGTTGGGGCGGCCGACGAAACACGCGAAGCCCGCCCGGTGGACGGCCTCGGTCGGCTCGGATGACTGGGTACGAACGCTCATGGCGCCCATTGTCCCTGATCCGCGGAGCCCAACCGAACGGCCGGATCCGGTGAGGTTCCGGAAACCTCAACGCAACACGAAACGTCACGGAAACACAGCTGTACGCGACAGGAAACGCGCGGCGGTGACGCTCTGACGAGCCCCGCACCCCGAGGAGACCGTCCGTGGACACCGCGTTCCTGGCCGCAGGCAAGGCCCCCGCCCTCGACACCGGCGACACCGCCTGGCTGCTCGCCGCCACCGCCCTCGTCCTGCTGATGACCCCGGGCCTTGCCCTCTTCTACGGCGGCATGGTCCGCACGAAGAGCGTCCTCAACATGCTGATGATGAGCTTCGTGTCGATCGCCCTGGTCACGGTGGTGTGGCTGGCCGTCGGCTACTCGCTCGCCTTCGGCGACGACAGTGCGGGCGGGCTGATCGGCGGTCTCCAGCACGCCGGCATGGCGGGCCTCGGCCCTGCCGACCTGCACGGCACCGTGCCCACCGTCCTCTTCGCCACCTTCCAGCTGACCTTCGCGATCATCACGGCGGCCCTCGTCAGCGGCGCGGTCGCGGATCGTGCCAAGTTCGGGGCGTGGCTCGTCTTCGTACCGGTGTGGGCGCTGCTCGTGTACGTTCCGGTGACCCACTGGGTGTGGGGACCGGGCGGCTGGATCCTCGCCCACCTGGGCGCCCTGGACTTCGCGGGCGGCCTGCCGGTCGAGATCACCTCCGGCGCCTCCGGCCTCGCCCTGTGCCTGGTCCTCGGCCCGCGTCTCGGTTTCAAGAAGGACGCCATGCGCCCGCACAACCTGCCGATGGTGATGCTGGGCGCCGGTCTGCTCTGGTTCGGCTGGTTCGGCTTCAACGCCGGCTCGGCCCTCGGTGCCAACGGCCTGGCCGCCGCCGCCTTCCTCAACACCCTCGCTGCGGGCTGCACCGGACTGCTCGGCTGGCTCCTCGTGGAGCAGAAGCGCGACGGCCACCCCACCACGCTCGGCGCGGCGTCCGGCGCGGTCGCGGGTCTGGTCGCCATCACCCCGTCCTGCGGCACGGTGTCGCTGCTCGGCGCACTGGTCGTGGGCCTTGCCGCCGGTGTCGTCTGCTCGTACGCCGTGAGCTGGAAGTTCAAGCTGAACTACGACGACTCGCTCGACGTCGTCGGCGTCCACCTCGTGGGCGGCATCATCGGCACGCTGCTGATCGGCTTCTTCGCGGTCAGGGGGATGACCGGCGGGAGCGAGGGCCTGCTGTACGGCGGCGGGCTCGCCCAGCTCGGCAAGCAACTGGTGGCCGTGGCTGCCGTCGCCGCGTATGCGTTCGCGGTCACGTACGGCATCGGCAGGCTGATCGACAGGGCGATGGGCTTCCGGGCGAGCGAGGAGCAGGAGCACACCGGCCTGGACCTTACGGTGCACGCCGAGACCGCTTACGATCACGGGGTCCTGGGCCACGGCGCCCCGGTCGCTCACTCCCTCCCCGCCGCCACGCAGAAGGTCACGTCCCAGGCATGAAGCTCATCACCGCGATCGTCAAGCCGTTCCGCCTCGACGCGGTCAAGACGGCGCTGCAGGAACTCGGCGTGCACGGCCTGACCGTGACCGAGGCGAGCGGCTACGGCCGCCAGCGCGGCCACACCGAGGTGTACCGGGGCGCCGAGTACCGGGTCGACCTCGTGCCCAAGGTCCGGATCGAGGTCGTCGTCGAGGACGCGGACGCCGACGCGGTGATCGACGCGGTGGTCGGGGCCGCGCAGACGGGGAAGATCGGCGACGGCAAGGTGTGGGCGGTGCCGGTGGAGACGGTCGTACGGGTACGGACGGGCGAGCGCGGCCCGGACGCGCTCTGAGCAGCGGGGCCGCGCCCGCCCCGGTCACCCGCTCAGTCGAAGACGAACGGACCCGGTGACTGCGGCCCGGTCGCCGTGCAGGTCACGGTGATGCCGAACACGGTCAGCTGCAGCGAGCCGCCGTACGCCTCCAGGCTGTCGCCGGAGGCCACGGTGCCGTCGAGCGGGCCGACCGTGACGGAGTCGCCGGCGGCCAGGGCCGGGTTCCTGGTGCCCGAGAAGACGGTGGTGCCGCCGCCCGCCTTCACCAGGGTGAGCGTGGACGTGATGGAGTCCTGCGCCAGGGCGATCGGAGCGGTCATCGCGGAGGAGTTGACGGTGAGGGTGGCGGCGGTGCCGTCCTGGGTGGCCGTGAGCGTGGCCGCACCGCTGCCGAAGCTGCCGCAGTCCGCGCTGATGGTCGCCGTAAGGGGAGTGACGGCGGCCGCGGTCTGGGCGAGGGCCAGGCCGCCGGCGGCAACCGCCGCGAGTAACGCCGTGCCCGTGCCAAGTCGCTTGCGTCTCATCGGAAATCCCTTCCCTGATACGGGAATTGCCATGTGGGGACGACCGAACGGACCGGCCGCGTGGCGCGGCGCGCCACGCGGCAAAGCATCTGACGGCCCGTCGGAACCAGCGACTCCAGTGACGCGCCGGTTCCGTGGGATTGCAAGAGACGCGGAGCGGATTCTTCAGGGCCGGGAAAAGTGGCCGAAGCCGTACGGTGGCCCGGTGGTTCAGCCCGCCGTCACCGTTGCGCGCACCGTGCCGTCCGGTCCCGCCACCAGCACCGGCGTCTGCGGGCCGCCGAGGTCCCGCACCGCCGCCCGGTCCTCCGCGGACGCACCCTCGGCCTCGGTGACGACCGCCGCCGCCTCCAGCGACTTCGCGCCCGACGCCACCGCCATCGCCACCGCGGTCCGCAGTGCGCTGAGCTCCAGGGAATCGAGGGACACGGTCCCGGCCACATACGTACGGCCCGTCTCGTCCCGCACGGCGGCCCCCTCGGGCACACCGTTGCGGGCCCGCGCGGAGCGGGCCAGGGTGACGATCTTGCGGTCCTCGGGGTCGAGCGCGTTGCTGTCGGTCATGCCCCGAGCATACGAAGAACGGCCATGGTCAACCCGCAACGGGGTCCATCAGCTCAGGGGCGGTCCAGGCGGAGGCGGTCGGCTCTCGGCAGACCGGCGACGACCAGGTCGTACGAGTCCTCGACGAGTTCCCGGACCAGGCGGTCCGGGAGTCCGCCGTCCACCGTGACCGTGTTCCAGTGGCGCTTGTTCATGTGCCAGCCGGGCACGACCATGCCCTCGTGCTCGCTCCGGAGCCGAACCGCGTCCTCCGGATCACACTTGAGGTTGACCTTCAGGGGCCGCGAGCCCAGGTTCGTCAGGGCGAACATTCTGCCCTGCACCTTGAAGACCGAGGTCTCGGGGTTGAACGGGAAGTCCTCCACCGCCGCGTTGAAGGACAGACAGAACGCCCGCAGCTCCTGAGGGGTCACTGCGGCCTCGTCTCCTCCTGCGAGGGCCCGACGGGGCCCACCGGCTCCACCAGCACGGTCACGATCTTGTTCCGGCGGCCGGCCGAGGCCTCCGCCGTCAGCCGCAGTTCGCGCCCGTCGGGCAGTTCGACGACCGAGGAGGCCCCGGCGATGGGCACACGGCCCAGCGCCTTCGCGAGCAGTCCGCCGACCGTCTCCACGTCCTCGTCGTCGTACGCCTCGAGCCCGTACAGTTCGCCGAGGTCGCCGATGTCGAGGCGGGCGGTGACCCGGTAGCGGTCCCCGCCCAGTTCCTCGACCGGCGGCAGCTCGCGGTCGTACTCGTCGGTGATCTCGCCGACGATCTCCTCGAGGATGTCCTCGATGGTGACGATCCCGGCCGTGCCGCCGTACTCGTCGATGACGACGGCGACGTGATTGCGTTCCTTCTGCATCTCGCGCAGCAGGTCGCCGGCGTTCTTGGTGTCGGGCACGAAGGCTGCGGGCCGCATCGCGGTGGACACCAGCTCGTTCTCGGCGTCCCGGCTGATGTGAGTCTTGCGGGCCAGGTCCTTCAGATACACGATCCCGACGATGTCGTCCTCGCTCTCCCCGGTGACCGGGATGCGCGAGAAGCCGGACCTGAGCGCCAGGGTCAGCGCCTGGCGGATGGTCTTGTAGCGCTCGATGCTCACCAGGTCCGTCCTCGGCACCATCACCTCCCGGACCAGGGTGTCGCCCAGCTCGAAGACCGAGTGCACCATACGGCGCTCCTCGGCCTCGATCAGAGACTCCTTCTCCGCGAGGTCGACGAGGGCCCGCAGCTCCGCCTCGGAGGCGAAGGGGCCGTGGCGGAAGCCCTTGCCGGGGGTGAGGGCGTTGCCGATGAGGATCAGCAGGGACGGGATCGGGCCCATCACGCGCGCGAGGGGCACGAGGACGTAAGCCGCCGCCGTGGCCGTGGTCAGCGGGTGCTGGCGCCCGATGGTGCGCGGAGAGACACCGACCGCGACGTAGGACACCAGGACCATGACCGCGATCGCGACCACGAGAGCCTTGCCGGTGCCGTGGATCTCCTTCAGGCAGGCGTAGGTGACGAGCGCGGCGGCGGCCATCTCGCAGGCGACCCGGACCAGCAGGGCCACGTTGAGGTAGCGCGTCGGGTCCGCGGCGACCTGGGCGAGCATGGCGCTGCCGCGCCGGCCGCCGCGTACGGCCTCCTCGGCGCGGAAGCTGGAGACGCGCGCCAGGCCCGCCTCCGCGCAGGCGGCGAGCCAGGCGACCACGACCAGGGCGATCGCACCGACGACGAGCTGGGGGCTCATGACACGGTCGGGGCCGGGGACGGGCCGGTCAGGCCCTTCTCCGCACGCCAGCCGTCCACGATGGCGGCCTGCAGGCCGAACATCTCGGCCTTCTCGTCGGGCTCCTCATGGTCGTAGCCGAGCAGGTGCAGCACTCCATGGACGGTCAGGAGCTGCAGCTCCTCGTCCATGGAGTGCTGCGTGGGTGCCTCGGTGCCCTGGCGGGCGGCGACCTCCGGGCACAGCACGATGTCGCCGAGCAGCCCCTGCGGCGGCTCGTCGTCGTCCTTGGACGGAGGCCGCAGCTCGTCCATCGGGAACGACATGACGTCCGTCGGCCCCGGCAGGTCCATCCACTGGACGTGCAGCTGCTCCATGGCGTCGGTGTCCACGACGATCACCGAGAGCTCGGAGAGCGGGTGGATACGCATCCGTGCGAGTGCGTAGCGGGCGATGTCGAGGATCGCCTGCTCGTCGACCTCGGTGCCGGACTCGTTGTTGACGTCGATCGACATGGGCGTGCTGGTCTACTTCCCCTTGTGCGCGTGGCCGGCTTTGCCGCGGCCCTTGTGCGTGCCGTTCTCGGTGCCGTTCTCGCTGTCGTACTTCTCGTAGGCGTCGACGATACGGCCGACGAGCCTGTGCCGTACGACATCGTGGGACGACAGCCGGGAGAAGTGGACGTCCTCGACGCCTTCCAGGATCTCCTGGACCTGCCGAAGACCGCTCTTCGTGCCGTTCGGGAGGTCGACCTGGGTCACGTCACCCGTGATCACGATCTTCGAGTCGAAGCCGAGGCGGGTCAGGAACATCTTCATCTGTTCGGGGCTCGTGTTCTGGGCCTCGTCCAGGATGATGAAGGCGTCGTTGAGCGTACGGCCGCGCATGTAGGCCAGCGGGGCGACCTCTATCGTCCCGGCGGCCATGAGCCGTGGGATCGAGTCGGGGTCGAGCATGTCGTGCAGCGCGTCGTAGAGCGGGCGCAGATACGGGTCGATCTTCTCGTACAGAGTGCCGGGCAGGAAGCCGAGGCGCTCGCCCGCCTCGACGGCCGGACGGGTCAGGATGATGCGGTTGACCTGCTTGGACTGCAGCGCCTGCACGGCCTTGGCCATCGCGAGATAGGTCTTGCCGGTACCCGCGGGCCCGATGCCGAACACGATGGTGTGCTTGTCGATCGCGTCCACGTACCGCTTCTGGTTGAGCGTCTTGGGGCGGATCGTGCGGCCACGAGAGGACAGGATGTTCTGCGTGAGCACCTGGGCCGGGGTCTCCTCGGGACCCTCCCCCCTCTCGCTCGCCCGGAGCATGGCGATCGAGCGTTCCACTGCGTCCTCCGTCATCGGCTGTCCGGTGCGGAGCACCAGCATCATCTCGTCGAACAGGCGCTGGATCAGGGCGACTTCCCGGGCGTCGCCGACCGCGCTGATCTCATTGCCCCGGACATGGATGTCGGCGGCCGGGAATGCCTTCTCGATCACGCGCAGAAGAGAGTCTCCTGACCCGAGCACGGTCACCATGGGGTGCTGGGCCGGGACGGTGAACTGCGCTCGTGCCTGTCCCTCCGCGGGGCTGTGCGCTGTGGGTGTCTGAGTCATGGGCCGGCTCTGTAGGCCTGCTGTTCCTCCTCCGTACGGCCGCGCAGCTGAGGGCGGCCTCGCGGTTTCAAGGGTACGACGAGGGGCTGACAGAGCCGTAGGGCTTTTCCCCGTGCACTTGTACGACCCCGCGATTCACGACGCCACGCGCCCGGGCCCGTACTGGTCGGCCGCCGGACGGCCGACGGCGAACAGGCAGGCGCGGGGGCCTTCTCCGGGACCGGCAGCCGACCAGGCGGGGCGCAGGCCCCTGGCCCGCCCCCCGGCCACTCACCACCGTGCACCGCCCGGACCGCGACCGGCCGCCGCCGCTGTCTGCGCCGGGGCGGTGCCGCTGTGGTGGACCGGCGGGGCTGCTGTGGTGGACCGTCGGCGGCCCGCCCGCCGCCGATTGCGGTGCCCTGCACCGGGCCGGTCGGGGGCGGGGCTGTGGTGGGGTTTTCGGTGGGGGCCGGCGTGGTCGGTCCCTCAGTCCACGCCCCGGATCCGCCCCACCAGTACCGCCCCGGCCAGCCCGATCGCCGCCGCCACCAGGTACAGCACCCGGTAGCCGCCCAGGTACGTCACGATCGGCGCGGCCAGGGCCGGGGCCGCGACCTGGGGGAGGGCGTTGGCGACGTTGATGACCCCCAGGTCCTTCCCGCGGTCCAGGGCCTTCGGCAGGACGTCCGTCATCAGCGCGAAGTCGACCGAGGTGAAGACGCCGAAGCCCACGCCCAGCACCGCCGCCGCCAGGACCGTTCCCGGCCAGGTCTCCCAGCCCGACAGGACGGCCGTCGCCGCCGCCATCAGTACCCCCGACCAGATCACGAACGGCTTGCGGCGGCCCACGCGGTCCGACCAGACGCCGCCGACGACGACCGTGGCGAGGAGCGTCACGCCGTTCACCGCGGTGAGGATCAGCACGCCCTGCTCGGGGTCGTGGACGAGGGTCCCCGCTGCTCGAGCGGAGCCGGGAGATCGGGGGAGGACGCGGTCCCGCAGGTAGTACAGGAGGTAGAGCAGCACCAGCGCGTTGCTGAGGTTGATCAGGAAGCGGGTCAGCCACGCCCAGCCCAGATCGGGATGGCGGCGCGGACTCAGCCAGAACCCGGCGAGGAAGGCCTGCCAGGACCGGACGGGACGGGACGGCACCGGCAGGCGCAGGTCCTCGTAGGCCAGGACGTACGGCAGCACGCCCACCACCGTGAAGACCGCGCACGCCGTATAGCCCGCCCCGACGCCCCCGGCCACCGTGGCCAGGCCCGTCCCGCCGACCACCCCCAGGATCTGCGCCGCCCCCAGCCAGCCGCCCACCGAGCCCCGCTGCCCCCGCGGCACCCGGTCCGGCACCGCCGCCGTCACCGCCGCGAAGGCCGCGTTCAGCGTCAGCTGCACCAGACACCAGCCGAGCACCATGGTCAACGGGCCGCTCGCCCCGGCCAGCACCAGCAGGGACACCGCGCCGCCCGCCGTCCCGGCCACGATCCACGGCGTACGACGGCCCGTGCGCGCCGTCGTACCGTCCGACAGCGCGCCGAAGAACGGGTTCGCGACCAGCGACACGGCCGCGCCCGCGCCCGTGACCCAGGCCAGCATGGTCTCCTTGGACATCCCCGAGCCGGGCGCGAAGTCCTTCGCCTGCGAGGCGAGCAGGATCTGCAGCGGGCCGTACCAGCCCACCCAGATCGCCCCGTTGGCCAGCGAGAGGGCCGCGGTCCAGCCCCGGCCGACGCGTTCGACGGGCTCGGCGAGGGCGTCCGAGGTCCGCGACGGCCGAGGATCGGCCGCTGTCATCTCTGCGCCCGCAGCACGTCCCGCAGCCAGCCGTAGGACGCCTTCGGGGTCCGCTGCAGGGTGTCGTAGTCGACGTGCACCAGCCCGAAGCGGCGCGTGTACCCCTCCGCCCACTCGAAGTTGTCGAGGAGCGACCACACGAAGTAGCCGCGCACGTCCACGCCCGCCTCCAGCGCCCGGTGCAGCGCCCGGATGTGGCCGTCCAGGTAGGCGATCCGGTCCTGGTCGTCGAGCCCCTCGTAGGAGCAGCCGTTCTCGGTGATCACGATCGGCGGAAGGCGGTCCCCGTAGCGCTCCCGGAAGCCGGTGAGCAGCTCGGTCAGGGCCTCCGGCACCACCGGCCAGCCGAAGTCCGTCACCGGGCGGCCCTCGATCTCCCGGACGGAGAAGGGAAGTTCGGCGGGCATCGTGATGCCGCCGAACTCGGTCTCACCGCCCTCGGGCGCGCCCACGTTCGTCGGCGCGTAGTAGTTGATGCCGTACCAGTCGACCGGTTCCGCGATCACCTTGAGGTCGGACTCGACGTCCTCGGCGCCGCCCGGCATCAACTCGCCGACGCCCTCGGGGTAGCGGCCGAGGATCAGCGGCTCTGCGAACAGCCGGTTCAGCAGGATGTCGTAGAAGTCCGCCGCCTCGACGTCCTCCGGCTTCTGCGACGCCGGCCACGTGGGCCCGTGCGAGTTGGCGATCCCGATGTCGCCGGCCCCGGCCGCGCGCAGGGCCCGTACGGCCAGACCGTGGGCCAGCAGCTGGTGGTGGGCCACCGGCAGCGCGTCGAACATCAGCCGCCTGCCCGGAGCGTGGACGCCGAGGGCATGGCCCAGCAGGGTGTGCTCGGCGGGCTCGTTGAGGGTGATCCACTTGGCGACGCGGTCGCCGAGGCGCCCGGCGACGACCGACACGTACTCGGCGAAACGGAACGCCGTGTCCCGCTTCCGCCAGTCCAACGTGACCGGCAGGTCCCAGTGGAAGAGGGTCGCGACCGGTCGTACGCCGGTCGCGCACAGCTCGTCGACCAGGCGGTCGTAGAAGTCGAGGCCGCCGGGGGAGCCGACCCGGGGCCAGGAGACCGAGAAGCGGTACGCATCCACGCCGAGGCCGGCCAGGAGCGCCACGTCCTCGCGGTAACGGTGGTAGTGGTCGCAGGCCACCGCCGCCGTCGAGCCGTCCTTCACCCGGCCCGGCCCGGCGGTGAACGCGTCCCACACGGAGGGCTCGCGCTCGTCGGCCGCGCCCTCGATCTGATGGGCCGAGGTCGACACGCCCCACAGAAAGCCGGCCGGGAACTGAGGTATCGGGTTCGTCGCCATGCGCCGGATCATCCTTACCGGCGGTAACGGAAGTCAACGGGCAGGCATGAACTGCCCGTTGCGGCGCAGGGCGACGGATCGCGCAGGGCCCGGGAAGGCCGCTCAGGCCCCCTCCTTCAGCACTCTCGAGACCAGGTCGCGCTGTTCCGGGGTGAGCCAGGGGTCCGCGCAGTATCCGGTCCTGCCGTCCACGGTGATCTCGTAGCTGAAACCGTCCGGCACACCATCCGGCGGCGCGCCCCGGCCGGCGGCGAGTGCCTGCTCGGCCAGGGCGTGCCACTCCTGGGCGTCGGCCCGCCCCGAGGTCTCCACCTCGGCCCGGCGCTCGATGCCCGCGAACCCGCCCGTGCGCCTCACTCGAATACGCATGGGACCTGTCTAGTACGGGACGGGGGCCCCCGCTACGAGGCCTGCACGCCGACCTGCTCCCAGGCCTTGAGGATGGCGTCCTGCTCCTCGTGCCCGTCGTAGCGGGCCGCGGCCGCCGCCACCGTCAGTTTCGCGAAGTCCGCGAAGGTCGCCTGCGACTCCAGCCGCCCGCCGGTGAGCACGTCGTACCAGATCTGCCCGGCCCGCTCCCATGCGTGCCCGCCCAGTGCGGTGGCGACCAGGTAGAAGGCGTGGTTGGGGATGCCGGAGTTGATGTGCACGCCGCCGTTGTCCCGGCTCGTGTTGACATAGCCGTCCATGGTCCCCGGCTGGGGGTCCTTGCCGAGCGCCGCGTCGTCGTACGCGCTGCCCGGCTCCTTCATCGAGCGCAGTGCACTGCCGGTGACGCGCGGGGCGAGCAGCCCCGCGCCGATCAGCCAGTCGGCCTCGGCGGCGGTCTGGCCGAGCGTGTACTGCTTGATCAGTGAGCCGAAGACATCCGAGATCGACTCGTTGAGGGCGCCGGACTGGCCGAAGTAGGCCAGGTTCGCCGTGTACTGGGTGACCCCGTGGGTGAGTTCGTGGCCGATGACGTCGACCGGGATGGTGAAGTCGAGGAAGATCTCGTCGTCCCCGTCGCCGAACACCATCTGCTCGCCGTTCCAGAAGGCGTTGTCGTAGTGCTCGCCGAAGTGCACGCTCGCGTCCAGTGGCAGTCCCTTGCCGTCGATGGAGTCGCGGCCGTACGCCTTCCGGTACAGCTCGAAGGTGGCGCCCAGGCCCGCGTACGCCCGGTTGACCGTGGCGTCCCTGCCGGGGGAGTCGCCCTCGCCCCGGACCTTCCTGCCGGGCAGGTTCTGCCGGTGCCCGGCGTCGTAGACGGTGCGCTGCGGCTGGTCGGTGGCGTCCTTCGGCGGGGTCGCCGCGGGCGCGCCGACGACCGTGGTCAGCCTGCGGCGGGTGCGCTCCAGGGCGTCGCGTTCCAGGGTGCGGCGCGCGGGCGTGGCGAGCGCGGTGTCCTCGTGCTGGGCGAGCTTGTCGAGGACATGCGGTGGCACGATGGTGCAGAAGACGGGCTCGTGGCCCCCGTTGTCGGTCATGCTCGGCACCATTGCACTGCGTCACGACTCTGTCACTAGACGCAACCATGATTGGTGAAAAGCCGGGACATGGAGGCGTCCGCTCCGCGAAGGAGTGATATGGGAGGTCCGGGCGTTCCGGGCCGACTGTGATCTGGGGAACTTTTTGCCCGAAATGTCCCACGGGTCCCGCATACTGATACGGGCCTTCGCACCCGGCGCGGCTCGGCTAGCATGCGGAGCATCATGCGTTTCGGGCTGCTCCTCCTTAGCTGCCGCGGCGAGGGCCTGTAGTCGAGGCCGACCCCCTCCCCGCGGAGCTCGGCGTTGCGTCGTCGGCCGTCCTTCCGGACATCCTGAGGAGCCCACGCATCATGGCGAACCGCCAGCAGCCCACGTCCATGCCGGTCCACAAGTACCGCCCGTACGAGCAGGTCGACATCCCCGACCGCACGTGGCCGAACCAGCGGATCACCCAGGCCCCGCGCTGGCTCTCCACGGACCTGCGCGACGGCAACCAGGCTTTGATCGACCCGATGTCGCCGGCGCGCAAGCGCGCGATGTTCGACCTGCTCGTGAAGATGGGCTACAAGGAGATCGAGGTCGGCTTCCCGGCCTCCGGCCAGACCGACTTCGACTTCGTGCGCTCGATCATCGAGGAAGAGGGCGCGATCCCCGACGACGTGACGATCTCCGTGCTGACCCAGGCCCGCGAGGACCTGATCGAGCGGACCGTCGAGTCCCTGAAGGGGGCACGGCGGGCGAACGTCCACCTGTACAACGCCACGGCCCCGGTCTTCCGCCGGGTTGTCTTCCGCGGCTCCAGGGACGACATCAAGCAGATCGCCGTGGACGGCACCCGGCTGGTGATGGAGTACGCGGAGAAACTGCTGGGCCCCGAGACGGAGTTCGGCTACCAGTACAGCCCCGAGATCTTCACCGACACCGAGCTGGACTTCGCGCTGGAGGTCTGCGAGGGGGTCATGGACGTCTGGCAGCCCGGTCCGGACCGCGAGATCATCCTCAACCTGCCCGCCACCGTGGAGCGTTCGACCCCGTCCACGCACGCGGACCGCTTCGAGTGGATGCACCGCAACCTGTCCCGGCGCGAGTACGTCTGCCTGTCGGCACACCCGCACAACGACCGGGGCACCGCCGTCGCCGCCGCCGAGCTGGCCGTGATGGCCGGCGCCGACCGCGTCGAGGGTTGCCTGTTCGGCCAGGGCGAGCGCACGGGCAACGTGGACCTGGTCACCCTGGGCATGAACCTCTTCTCCCAGGGCGTCGACCCGCAGATCGACTTCTCCCGCATCGACGAGATCCGCCGTACCTGGGAGTACTGCAACCAGATGGAGGTCCACCCCCGCCATCCCTATATCGGCGACCTCGTCTACACCTCCTTCTCGGGCTCCCACCAGGACGCCATCAAGAAGGGCTTCGATGCCATGGAGGCGGAGGCGGCGGCCCAGGGCAGGACGGTCGACGACATCGAGTGGGCGGTGCCGTACCTGCCCATCGACCCCAAGGACGTCGGCCGCTCCTACGAGGCGGTCATCCGTGTCAACTCGCAGTCCGGCAAGGGCGGTATCGCCTACGTCCTGAAGAACGACCACAAGCTGGACCTGCCGCGCCGGATGCAGATCGAGTTCTCGAAGATCATCCAGGCCAAGACCGACGCCGAGGGAGGCGAGGTCACGCCGACGGAGATCTGGAGCGTCTTCCAGGACGAGTACCTGCCGAACCCGGACAACCCGTGGGGCCGCATCCAGGTCAGGACCGGTCAGACGACCACCGACAAGGACGGCGTCGACACCCTGACCGTCGAGGCGACGGTCGACGGCGAGGACACGGTCCTGACCGGTACCGGCAACGGCCCGATCTCGGCCTTCTTCGACGCCCTGCAGTCCATCGGCATCGACGTACGCCTGCTTGACTACCAGGAGCACACGATGAGCGAGGGCGCCTCCGCGCAGGCCGCCTCGTACATCGAATGCGCGATCGACGGGAAGGTCCTGTGGGGGATCGGTATCGACGCGAATACGACACGTGCCTCGCTGAAGGCGGTCGTCTCCGCGGTCAACCGCGCCGCCCGCTGACCGTCTGACCGGCACGTTCACGGCCCCGTCCGCCCTTCGAGGCGGGCGGGGCCATGTCGTGGACCGGCCATTCCGGCCGAAGATCACGGAAAGGTCTCGTCCGGGGTACTGACTCCACATCAACAAAGTGGCTAACATCACGCAAGCAGCGGCGATGTTGCCGCGGCGATACGGAGGTGCGACGTGCTGCCAGGACGGGGACACAACGGCCATGGAGTCCGCAAGAGCCGCGTTTCGCAGGTCCTGGGCATCCGTATCGCGTGGACCGCCGTCGGCGACGGCGAGTTCTTCTGCCCCGGCTGCGGGGGCGACCGCAACTACCAGCGCCTCACCGGACGCCGCCGCTTCTCCCTCGTCGGCATCCCGGTCGTGCCGCGCGGCGAGACCGGCCCGGTCGTGGAATGCGCGGCCTGCGGCCATCACTACGGCACCGACGTCCTCGACCACCCCACCACGACCCGCTTCTCGGCGATGCTGCGCGACGCGGTCCACACGGTGGCCCTCGCGATTCTGGCCGCGGGCGGCACCTGTTCCCGTACGTCCCTGGAGACAGCCGCCGCCGCCGTCCGCTCCGCCGGTTTCGACGAATGCACGGGGGACGGGCTCGGCGCCCTGGTCGCGGCCCTGGCCGCCGACACCGGCCGGGTCTGCGGCGAACCCGGCGGCGCGAGCCTGGCCATAGAACTCCACGAGGCCCTGGACCCCCTGGCCCCCCACCTCGCCCCCACCGGCCGTGAGTCGATCCTCCTCCAGGGTGCCCGCATCGCGCTGGCGGACGGCCCCTACACCCCTGCGGAACGCGACGTCCTGGCCACGGTGGGCGCGGCCCTGACGATCTGCTCCACCGATGTGACACGCCTGCTGGCGGCGGCGCGCACGCCGTCGTAGTCACCCGGTCCGACGAGGTACGGGGGCGGCGGGGTCAAGGGCGGCGACACCGGGGAAACATGGGACCGACAACGGTCACCGTCCCCCGGGGGGACGAACCCCCGAGGGACAGGGATGACACTTCTCGGCCGAGCCCTTCTCACCGTCGCGGCGCTCCTCACCCCGCTCATGGCCGCCCCGCCCGCCGACGCCACCCCGGGCTGTGACTCCTCCGTGCCCTACACCGCCGGCCGGGGCGGATACGCCGCCTACCGGATCCCGGCGACGGTCATCACCGGGGCGGGGACCGTGCTCGCCTTCGCGGAGGGGCGGCGGGGCGCGGGGGACAGCGGGGACATCGACGTCGTGCTCAGACGCTCCGCCGACGGCGGCTGCACCTGGGGTCCGCCCATGGTCGTGACGGCCGGCAGGGGGGACACCCGGGGCAATCCGGCGCCGGTGGTGGACCCGTGGACCGGACGGATCGTGCTGGTCACGACGTACAACAGCGGGGCGGTGACCGAGGCGCAGATCATGCGCGGCGAGGTGACGCCAGCGCAGAGCCGTCGCATCTTCGTACAGACGAGCAGCGACGACGGACGCCACTTCACGGCTCCTCGCGAGATCACGGCGCAGGTGAAGCGCCCGACCTGGCGGTGGTACGCGACGGGGCCGGGCCACGCGGTCGCCCTCACCCGAGGTCCGCACACCGGCCGACTCGTCGTGCCCGCAGACCACTCCGCCGCTCCGCCGAAGGGCTCGTCCGACAACGGGCAGGAGGCCAGGTACTACGGCGCGCACGCCCTGTACTCGGACGACGGCGGCAGGACATGGCACCTGGGCTTCGCCGACGACTCCCACGACGACCACCACAACTCCAACGAGACCAGCGCCACCCAGCTCGATGACGGCAGGCTGTACTTCAGCTCCCGCGACCAGAGCGGAACGGTCAAGGGCCACCGCCTCGACGCCCGCTCCGGTGACGGCGGCGCGACCCTGGACCGCCCGTTCGCGGTCCAGCACACCCTCGACGACGTCCCGGTCGTCCAGGGCAGCGTCCTGCAACTCCAGGGCACCCAGGCGCCGTTGCTGTTCTCCGGCCCCTCCGTCCCCACCGCACGCCAGGCCATGGCGATCTGGCGCAGCACGGACGACGGGGCGACCTTCACCAAGGCGCTGACACTGTCCCGGCAGCGAGCGGGCTACAGCGACCTGGTGCAACTGCGTGGCGGAAGGTTCGGGATCCTGTACGAGACGGGGGCCGCCGGGCCGTACGACAGGATCGAGTTCCGGCGGATCCCCGTCTCCCGCGTGGGGTGAGAGCGCCTAGCGCAGCCCCGCCGCCGCCAGATACTTCCCCACCCGTTCCGTCTCCCCCTCCGAGAGCGGCACCTGCGGCTCCGCCGTCGCCGGGCAGTCGATCACGCCCCGCAGGTGCAGGGCCGCCTTGAACGCGCCCAGGCCCGACGAACTCGTGCCCATCCGGGCCGGATCGCCGACACCGACCATGCCGTACAGCGCGCACAGCCGGTCCTGTTCCGCCCGTGCCGCCTCCCAGTCGCCCGCGCGGCACAGGCGGTCCAGGCGCACGTAGCCCTCGGGATCCACGTTGGCCAGCCCCGGTACCGCCCCGTCCGCGCCCAGCGCCAGGGCCGCGTCGACGATCAGCTCCGAACCGGTCAGCACACTGAAGCCCGTGATCTCGGGGCTCGAGCGGACGCCCGTCACGATCGCGCGGAAGCCCGCCAGATCGCCGCTGGAGTCCTTCAGACCGGCCAGGGTCCCCTCCGCGGCCAGTTCCAGGACCAGTTCCGGGTCCAGTCCGGTGTGGACGGCGACGGGGATGTCGTACGCGAGGACCGGCACGGGGGAGCGATCGGCGATCACGCGGTAGTGGCGGGCGATCTCCGCGGGGTGCGTCCTCGTGTAGAAGGGCGCCGTGACGACCACCGCGTCCGCGCCGGCCCCGGTCACGTACGCCAAGTGGTCCAGCACCCGTGGGGTCGTCATGTCGATCGCCCCGGCCAGGACCGGCACCTGCCCGGCCGCATGGGCCACCACCGTCTCTACCACCAGCTTGCTCTGACGGTCCGTCAAATAAGCGGCTTCCGACGACGATCCCAGCACGAACAGGGCGTCCACCCCGGCCGCCAGCAGATGGTCCACGAGCCTGGTGAGCGAGGCGACGTCCACCTCGCGTTCCGGCGTCAGGGGGGTGCAGACGGGCGGGACGACACCGGTCAACGGAACGGGGAGCGGGGCGATGGGCGGCCTCGCAGGGGCGGCGGGTGAGGGGCGGGGGGTCATCAGGGCTCCCGGGCGTGCTTCTGTCGGGGCGGAACATCGGTCGTAACGGCTGCCGGGGAGGGGCGCGCCGCCCGGCGTGCGAGGTCGTGTGCCGGCTCGCCCTCCTCCACAGGATGGTGACAGCACAAGCGGTGCCCCGGGGCCGACGCGCCCGAGCGCCCCGGCATGGGGCCGGTATGCAGGGGGTCACGGACGATTCCGCCAGCAAAGGTGATCTGAGGTGAGGGGCGCGGACGGCCTCGAGGGTGGTGGGAGATACGACGTCCTGCGTCGGGCGGCAGCGTGACCACGGGAGGGGTGCCGAGGCGGTCAAGGGCTCGCACACGAACGGCGCAAGCCGTCAAAGGTGCAACCAATGGCGGTGAGAAATCAGGGTAGTTGGCATTTTTCTTCGTTCCGGGGAAGGGACTTCCGGCAACCTGCGCGCGTACGATGCGGCGCATGTCTGAGGAGTCCGGGAACCGTAACAGGGTCGAGCGGCGCGTGAGCAGCCGGATCCAGCGTGAGGTCATGCAACTCATATTCGATCGCAAACTCCGGCCCGGTGCGGCGCTGCCCACCGAGTCGGAACTGATGGAGGACCTCGGAGTGAGCCGCAATTCCGTCCGCGAGGCTCTCAAGGCCCTTCAGGCCCTGGACATCGTGGAGGTCAGACATGGATACGGGACATATGTCGGGCGGGCGTCGCTGTTGCCGTTCGTCGACGGTCTCACCTTCCGCACGCTCAACCGGCCCGAAGACGAGATGGACGCCCTGAGCGAGATCCTCCAGGTTCGGGAGGTACTTGAGGAGGGGCTGGTCCGGAGGGTCGCCACGACGCTCTCCGAGCCGGAACTGGACCGGCTGGACGCGGTGGTGGCACGGATGGAGGCGGCGGGACACGAGGGACGTTCCTTCCCCGAACTGGACCGTGAGTTCCATGAGTTGCTGTACGGATCCCTCCAGAACGCGCTGGTGCCGCAACTGCTGAACGCCTTCTGGACGATCTTCCGGCGGGTCGCCCGGGCCCGGGACTGGTCGGACGACGCGCCCCCGTCCCTGACGGCCCGCCGCCACCGCGACATCGTGACGGCCTTGCGGGCCCGGGACGTCGAGGGCGCGGAACGGGCGATGACGGACCACTTCCGGGGGATCGAGGCCCGGACGGCCCGGGAGTACGGGGAGCAGCCTGCCGACTTCTGAGCGGGCGTCCGTTCCGCCGCCCGCGAAACGGCCCGCCCGCCCCCGAGTGGCGGTCGACACTGGCCTCATGACCGATCCTGAGCCGAACGGCCGAGGCGGACGCTGGGAGGCGGGCGGAGCCGGCGTGCTGCGGCTGCCGTCCGGGCGGCTGGTGCGCGGGCGAGGGCTTCGGCGTCCCCTGCCCGGCGGGACGGTTCCCGACTACGCCCTGTACCTGCTGGGCAAACGGCCCCCGGAAGTTCCCTGGCGGCACGAGTGGCTGCACTGGCCGGACTTCCGACTCCCAGGCAGCCGTTCCGAGGCCCGGCGGCTGTTCGCCGAGGCGTGGACCCGGGCCGCGTCCGAATGCGTCGAGATCGCCTGCGGCGGCGGTCGCGGCCGTACCGGCACCGCACTGGCCTGCCTGGCCGTGCTCGACGGCGTACCGGCGCGGGACGCCGTGGAGTTCGTACGCACCCATGACGACCGCCATGCCGTGGAGACCCCCTGGCAGCGGCGTTACGTTCGGCACTTCACCCCGTGAACGGCGGACGGCCGCACGAGCCCCACGGCCCCCGCGCCGTGAGCCTCACAGGCCGAGCGTCATGATGAGCCGGTCCTCGCCGGCGCCGAAGTAGTCCTTGCGCACGCCCTCGTCGGACAGGAAGCCGAGCGACCGGTACAGCATGATCGCCGCCGCGTTGGCCGGCTCCACCGTGAGACGGGCCTCGCGCACGCCCGCGCCGCGCAGCCTTCGCAGCACCTCCAGCATCAGCCGTTTGCCCAGTCCCCGCCCCCGCTGGTCGCGGGTGACGCCGAGGCTGACGATCCAACTCCGGTACCTGTCCGGTGTGGTGACGTACAGAACGTATCCGTGCAACCCCACCCCGTCGTCGAGGACTAGCATGCAGTCACCGTGCAGGTCGAACAGCTGACGGAGCACGAAGTAGGGGTACGGGTCGTCCGGGAACGCCTCCCTGTCGACGCGGAGGAGCTCCGGCAGATCCTCCTCCGTGACCCCTCTCATCGTCAGGGGCCGGTCGACGAACGCCCGGTCGTGGAACAAGGCCGGGCCGGTGCGGCCGCCGAGTGAAGGGAAGACTTCCTCTGGAAACGCTGTCATGCCGCCCCCTGTGAGAAGTAAGTCAATCCGCGTTGCCCCCCGTGCGGGTGATACGGGCGGGACGCGTGCTCTCTGCCGTTCAGGTGTATTCGACAGAGTTCCGACCATCTTGAGTGGGATGATCCGGCCGTTCAAGGCCGCATCAGGTCCAATAACTCATTCGCCCCGGTGCGCCCCCGGTGCGCCCCACGCGTCATAATTCTTCGGATGTATTTACGTAAGACCTCTACGACGGGTCCCCGGCGTCCGCTATGGTGCGGTACCGTGAGCCAATGACCTTCAGATCGCCGGCGGATGCACAACTGAATGCGGACGTCACCTGGGCCGCATTCGACCCGATCGCCTACGTTGATCATAATTACCGCGACTTGCAGGCGGAGGACGCGGAGATCCTTCATATCGTACGCGATCATTTCGGCGATCATTTCCGTGAGCACACCACCGGACCGGTTTCGGGCATCGATGTGGGTGCCGGCGCGAACCTCTACCCCGCGCTCTCCATGCTGCCCTGGTGCGACGAGATCACCCTCTTCGAACGCTCGCCCTCGAACGTGGACTACCTCAAGGGCCAGGTCGAGTCCTACGACGACAACTGGGACCAGTTCTGGCGCGTCCTGTGCAAGCGCGAGGCGTACGGTGCTCTGGACGTGGACCCGCGGGCCAAGTTCCGCGAGACGGTCCGGGTCCAGCAGGGCAACATTTTCGACCTGCTGCACGAGGGCCAGTGGTCCATGGGGACCATGTTCTTCGTCGCGGAGTCGATGACCACCTGCCACGAGGAGTTCGCACGCGGTGTCGAGTGTTTCCTGCGCGCCCTCGCCCCCGGCGCGCCCTTCGCGGCCGCGTTCATGGAACATTCGTTGGGTTATCATGCGGGTAAGCATTTCTTCCCTGCGTGCGACGTGGGAGAATCCGAGGTGTACAAGAGCCTGGAGCCTTTTGCGGGCGAGTTCGAGACCGTGCGCCTCAAGGCCTCGGCCGCAGTACGTGACGGGTATTCGGGAATGATCGTCGCCTATGGCCACCGGGATTCGGACTCCAATATTCCGGCCGGTTGAGGAACCACGCCTTCGCTACGAAAGTCACAACAGAAGACGGCTCTTCCTCGATTGATGGCAGCGCGGCTGTGTGAGGGGCATGGGGATGCAGATCAAGCCACGCCAGCATCTGCTGGACATCTGGCAGGCGGTCGCCCGCCACTCGTTCGACGGTGGTGAGTGGGCATGGGGCAAATGGGGCGGGGAAAGCAGTGTCGCCGACGCGGAGCGACTGCTGTGTCTCCTGTACCCGGCCACGGAGATCCCGGCGTTCCGCCTGGACGATCCGGACACCACGCAGGACGACGTCCAGAAGGTGATGAGGAAGGCCGGCGGACGGCTGGAGCTCCCCGTCAACCTCGTCATGGCCGCCGCCCAGTTCATGGGCACGCACACCGACGACAAGAGACCGACGTTCGCCGGCGGGTACTACTTCGTCTCCTCGGCCGAGGACCAGGACCTCACCAAGGAACAGCGTGAGCTGGGGGTGGTCGACTCGTATTCGATGTCGATCACCCTCTGTCTGGCCACGCTCGGCTTCCTCAAGGTGTACGAGTCCAAGACCCGCCGCAGCGACGTCCTGGAGACGATCCAGGAACTGCGCGTCGCCACCAGCAACCGGCTCACCGCCGCCATGGTGAGCCTGCTGCGCTCCTTCACCGTCAACGTCTTCGACACCGACTCCTCCCAGGGCCGTACGCTCTGTGAACTCCTCGGCCAGGGACGGCTGTCGCAGCGGCACGTGCTGCAGAAGTTCCAGCGGCGCTTCAGGCCGTTGCGCGCCGCCATCGTGGAGAGCTTCGTCCTCGGTGTCGACGTCCAGGAGGGCCTCAAGGACGAGAACCAGCTCTTCGAGTGCGGCTGGGGCTGGAGCATCGTGAAGGACGCGCCCGAGGTGGAGACCGACGAACCGATCGGTCCGCAGCCCGAGGGCGTCGCCAACTCCGTGCCTTACCTGTACTTCACCGTGGTCGCCCTCGACGGTATCCAGGACCTGTTCTCCGACCGCACCCTCACCCTGGGCCTGCTCAACCCCGAACAGCAGAAGCTCGCCGAGGCGTTACGACTGCGCTGGGAGATCACCCAGCAGTTCTGGTCGGGCATCGCGCGTTTCGACACCGACCGCTGGCCTCTGGAGGACATCCCCTGGCGCACAACGGGCCAGAAGCTGGAATCCGAGTACTTCTCGCTCTCCGTCGCCGCCATCCTCGTCCACGACCTGATGCGGCGCCGGGCCACCGACGACGACCTGACCCGCACCGTCAGCGTCATGGAACGCCTCGCCGAGCGCGGCCGCATCACCAGCCGGATGACCCGCGACGACCCGATGGTCCAACTGCACAACCCCGGCGTCACCCTGCCGCTGCAGGGCAGCGAACGCATCGGCCCGCCCATGCAGTGGATCATGACCGACTTCTCGGCGCAGCTGCTCAAGCGGACCATCCAGCTGTGCACGCTCTCGCGCAACCTCGGCTCCCACGACCGGCTGCTGAGACTCGCCGAGGACATCTTCGGCCACGTGTGGCGGCGTCGCATCCGTGACGGCGAGGGCGTCGGCCTTTGGGACAACGTCCACGCCGCCTACCCCGACTCGCCGACCTACGACGGACCGGTCTCCTGGAGCATCACCGAGCGCGTCACCGAGGTGATGGTCCAGGTCCACCAGATGTACCGGCAGCCGCCGATCCGCAGCTCCGAACTGATCGACCTCGCCCGGGCGTTGCTCAGCGAGTCCACCCATCTCCTCGGCAACGAACAGATGGAGCCCGCACCGGCCACCGACGGCAACCGCGGCATGGAACTCAGAAGCATCGAGGTCAAGTTGCGCCGCGCCCGCAGGCTGGTGGACGAACAGCCCGGCACCTCCTGCGCGTTGACGCTCGATGTGCTCGGACACCTCGACGCCCTCGCCCGGGCCCGCGAAGCCGCGGCCCAGGGGGTGTGACGTGCTCGTGTTCGCGGCCTCCGACAAGGGAGGCACGGGCCGCTCCGTCACCAGCGCCAACCTCGCCTACCACCGGGCGCTGGCCGGGGACGACGTCTGCTACCTGGACTTCGACTTCGGCTCGCCCACCGCGGCGGCCGTCTTCGACGTCCCCGACGCACGCCAGGCCGCCGAGGACCGGGGCCTGCACTCCTATCTGGTGGGCGACGTCGGCGAGCCGGTCCGCATCGACGTCTGGTCGGACACCGAGCACCGGGTGCTGCGCAACCGGCCGCCCGGCTCCGGCCGTCTGGTGCTGATGCCCGGCGACCTCAGCGGCGGAGAGTTCGCCACCACCGAGGACAACCTGCGCCGCTGCGTCGACCTTCTGCTCCGGCTCAACAGCGAGTTCGACCTGATCGTCGTCGATCTCAGCGCCGGCCGCAGCTACGCCGTCGACATGGTCCTGGAGGCCACCTCCCAGCGGGAGATGCGCGGCGTCGAGTTCCGCTGGCTCGTCTTCCACCGCTGGACCCGCCAGCACGTGGCGGCCGCGGCGAGCCTCGTCTTCGGCAAGCGCGGCATCGTCGCCGGGGGCGTGGCCCGCGGCCACGAGGAGGAGGCGCTGCGCAGCGTCATCCGCTTCGTACGGGCCGCCGTACCCGATCCCGAATCGGCGCTGTGGTCACAGGTGTCGGCCACCCAGTCGGCGTGGATGCGCGAGTGCGACCGCGACCTCAAGCAGCTCGCCTCCTCCCATGGCATCGGCTACAGCCTGGTCCTCGGCTCGGTGCCCCTGGAGCCCGTTCTGCAGTGGCGCGAGCAACTCATCACCGACGAGGACGTGCTGGACAGCCAGATCGCCAACAGGGAGACCTGGGAGGCGCTGAGCGAGCTGGCCGGACGGCTCACCGACGACAAGTACTGGGAGCAGGCGTGACGGAAGCCGTGTTCCGCGAGACCACCGCCCAGCCCCGCACCCAAGCCGTACCACTGGCCCACCTCTCGCTCGAGCTGGGCCATCTGTACATGGAGGACTTCGAGGCCGGTCCCGGGCGGCTGCGCGAGCACTTCGCCGAGGTACGGATCTGGGTGGACGCCGCCCGAGCCGCCGCCGCCCGCCGCCTCGGCGGGAAGCGGCCCAGGATCAGCACCTGCTTCCTCGTCGACGACTACTTCACCCGTTTCTCCACCCCGGCCGAGCTCGTCCCCCTGGTCCTCGAGGAGGCCGAGCGGGCCGGTCTCGTCATCGACTACCTCGCGCGCGAGTCGGGCTGTGCCGTCGCCGACAAGATCGAGGTGGCCGAAGCCGTGATGCACCGCCTCGTCGAGTCACCGCCGCCGGGCAGCTACGGCTCCCGGCCGCCCGTGAGCCAGACCGGCTGGCTCGCCAACGGGCAGCGCACCCCCGCCACGCGCGGCGCCATGGCCGAGGTCACCACCTGGCAGCCGCCCCAGGAGACCGCGGCCCGCAACCACTCGGTGTTCATGGACGTCGAGCTGTGGTCGGAGAAGGACGGACAGCGCCTGTGGTCCTGCCCGTTCCTCGCCGCCGTCTGGCAACTGGCCCGCCTCGGCCTGCTGCGCCACCTGGGCGAGCCGGTGCTGACCCCGCGCCCCTGGAACGGCGGCGACTTCCCCTACGACTGGGACCGGCTGCCGCCGCTGCTGCAGCTCAACGCCTCCGCGGCGCCCTTCAGCGCGTACCGCACCTGCACCCTGATGGCCAACCGCTTCCTGGCCGTCGAGGACGCCGTCCGGCTCATCCTCGACCAGACGGACGTCGACTCCGGCGCGCTCGGGCAGATCGCCGAACGGTCCGCCCGTGAAGGCGCCGCCGTGCCCGCGGCGGTCGCGCAGCGGGCCACGTACGTCTTCTACGAGGAGCCCGCCAACGCGTTATCGGCCGAGGAGGGCTGAGATGGGGACCCCTGGGTGGTCGGCGCGTCCGGTTCTCGCGTGCGGTGAGGTGCGCACGTGTCTGCTGCCCTCCTTCCAGGCGCTGGACGGCCGGGCCGCCGCCCAGTTGCTCAGGCTGCGCGCCGATGAACCGGTCCGCGTCTCCGAACGGCCCAACCTCTACGCGCTGTCCCCGGACGTCCTCACCGGTGTGGACTGCCGGCTGCCCACCTCCAACGGCGCCAAGGTGCGCGCCGTCGGTACGGTGGCGGCCCGTGCCGCGCTCACCGAGGGCCGCGTCCTGCAGGCCACCGCTTGTTTCAGCGCCCCCGCCACCGGCCCCGACACGCGACGCCCGTGGGGTCACTACCTGGTCCGGCCCGGTCTGGTCGAGCCCTTCGGAAAACTTCCAGAACAGGCCGCCGCGGAAGGCGTCCTGCGGGGCGGCGAACGCGGTGAACTGGACCTCGGGATGATCGCCGAGAGCCTGCTCGCCCAGTTGCTGCGCCACCCGCTGCTCGACCACAAACCGCCCTTCAAGTCCCGGCGCACCCATCTGCGCTGGGCCGCACGGCGCGCTCCGCGGGGCGAGGGGCCGTCGCTGGAGCGCTTCACCCTGGCCGAGGACGGGCTGCGGACCGTGGAGCTGCGGCTGCCGGAGGAGACCCCGGCCGCCGCTGCCGCGGGTCTGTGCGAGGACCTCGCCCTGCACGACTGGCTGCTCACGACCGTCGTGCACATGCTCGACAACAGCCGGCTCGGCGCGGTGGACGGCCCCTCGGCCGTCCTGGCACTGCGCCCGGCCGTCGATCACCTGCTGCATCTGTGGATGCCGCGCGCGCATGTGGACCGCACGCTGGGTCACCTGTGGGACGTGCTGGAACGGGAGCCGGGGTTCACTCGCCAATGGCAGACCCTGGTCCAGCGCATCCGCGATCAACTGGCCGTCCAGGCCATTCCGTTGCTGCACGAGGCGCTGAGCAGCACGCGCTGAAGGGCGGCACGAACCGATACACCCGACGGGGGAGGCCGACATGAACGGAGCAACGACAGGAGAGGTACGGGCGGCACCGCAGCCCGCAGAGCAGCGCGTGTCGAAACTGTTCCGCAAGACACTCGTCACCGCGGTGGTGGCGGCGGGGACGTTCGTCCTCACCAACGTCCTGACGCCGGACGCGAGCCAGCTGTGGCAGTGGACCGTGTCCGTCGTCATCGGCAGCGCGACGCTGATCGTGCAGTATCTCGTGGACTTCGGCGAACGGCTCGAGGCCGTCGAGGAGTACCAGAAGAGGCGCCTGCGCGACATGAAGGACCGTCTGACCGCGCACCACATGGAGATGCGCGAGGCGGTCGACGAGAGCTTCGCCAAGATCAATGCCGCGACCGAGCTGTTCAGCCAGGTGGACCGTTCGGTGCTCCGCTCCGACGGGGTGACCCGGCTGGCCCGCAAGTACACCCAGGTCGGTGAGCAGGGCTCGGAGATCGTGAAGACCTTCGCCCAGGAGGAGATCGCCCGTCTGGCCTCACTGATGGAGAGCCTCAGCAACGGCAGCGCGGACTGCCCGGGCGAGAACCACGAGTGGCTGATCGACCTCACCACCTGTACCAAGAAGACGCTCTACGCCACCAGCACCGATGTGGACCGGGACTTCTGGGCCAGCGAGCCGGCCAAACGCTATCTCGCCGCGCAGGGAGAGGCGATCAAGAAGCGGGGGGTGGAGGTACGGCGGCTGTTCCTGGTGGACGAGCTGGAGGACGTCACCGAGAGCCTGCGGAAACTCTGCGAGAGGCAGCGGACGTTCGGCATCGACGCGCGGATCGCCGTCCAGTCGCTGCTGGAGCCGAGCGCCCAGGTGACACCGCTCAACGACTTCATCATCTTCGACGGCGAACTGTGCTACGAGACCGAGCCGGACGTACGGGTCGTGCCCGCGAAGACCACGCTGAAGATGACACCGGAGCACGTCGGCGAACGGGTCAACCGGTTCAACGTGCTCTGGGAGGCCACCGAGACGGACCACCAGCCCGAACCGACCGCGGCGTCCGGCTGACCCGCACACGGCGGCACGTCATCCGTCGCGGCGGTCCACGGCGACCACCGCGACGACGGCCGTCACCGGCGCCCGAGCCCGGCGGGCCCGGGCGCCGAAATGACGCACGCGCCGCACCCGCCTGCCGGCCGGAACCGAATACGCGGGAGCGCGTCCAGCTCCTGATCACGGTCTGCGCGGCGGGTCCGGTGTCCGAAGCCACGTACTCCGGAAATAGCCTGTCGTGGCCGAAGGTATTGCGTCGTCGTTTTCTCCCGGCTTCTTGGTTCTCCCAGTTTTCTGGTGACGTCGCAACGGCCGGAAATGGGACGGACCCGAAAGGGTGACGGTTCACCCGGACATCTTTGGTGAGTTGCGTGGCGAAGTGGCCGTGGGCAGCATTGCACCGTCAGCACGAAGCTGCTGTTCACAGCACGTGCGCACTCCCTTGGGGCTTTTGAGGAGCCCCCGGGGGAGACCCGTGAGCAGCACGGGCAACCGTGGGACTACGTACGGGGGACCGGCAGTCCCGGCCAGGTGGCGGCTCGAGCAAGAGGACGGAGATATCGAGGACCGGGACGACTTTCGCGACCGTTTTCCGGCGGAACGTCGTGTTCGACATCCTCAGGCCGCCGCTATTGCGGAACCGGCCGCGGGCCGACTTGAAACAGCAGCGGTATAGGCGTAATTCCGTCCAACAGGAGGTGTTTGATGAGCACCATCGCCGAGTGGCTCGAAGACAACGTCACGACCGACAAACGCGCGCTCGACTGGTACCGGGAGCCGGAGTGCGAACCCCGCATCGTCCGGGCCTACCGCGAGCTGCTGAGCGGCTATGAGATCGACACTTCGACGATCCTGAAGACCACGGTCGAGGTCGAGGGCGAGCACGCCGGTGTGGTCCGCGTGCACGACATCAACTACTACTCGATCTGCGCGCACCACTTCCTGCCCTTCTACGGGAAGGTGGCGATCTCGTACGTGCCCGGTGACCGGATCCTCGGCCTCGGCAAGTTCCCCCGTCTGGTGCAGGCGTTCAGCCGCAGGTTCCAGATCCAGGAGCACCTGGTGAAGGACATCGCCGAGGAGATCATGACCTCGGGCGGCGCACGTGCGGCGCGGGTGGTCTCCACCGGCCGGCACATGTGCATGTGCAGCCGGGGCCCCTCCGACCAGACGGCGATCACCGACACCTCCTACGTGACCGGTGACAAGGAGCTGTTCTCCCGATTCGGCCTGGACGACTGACGGTCCACCAGGTCCCACGAACCCACGGCTTCGCACGGCAGACATCCGGACCGTCTGCCGAGCGAAGCCGTTCACCGGGAGTGAGGCATGAAACTCGACTTCGTTCCGTCGCACGCGCTGTGTGACGGGGCCGTGCACCAGTACTGTCTGCGGTGCCACGGCGAGTCGGTCACGTGGCGCACCACGGGCGGGCGACGGCAGTGCGTGTGCCTCACCTGCGGTCATGTCGCCGACCGTGCTCTGGTGCTCGACCCCGAGGTCCGGTGGTGGACGGACGCCGAGGGCGGGTACTGGCACGAGACGGCGGGAGTGTTCGTCCGGGACGTCCGTGGCCGCCTCCTGTTCTTCGACCGTACGGCGTACCCCTTCGGCCTGACGATTCCCGCCGGGCACGTCGAGTGCCGGGAAGATCCGGACGGGACGGCGGTCCGCGAGCTCCTGGAGGAGACCGGCATCGCCGGCGAGCGGCTCGAGTACGTGGACCGGATTCCGGTGGCCGGTGACGGCTGTCGCCGTGGTGCCGACGCCCATCTGTGGCACGTCTACCGGACGGCCGGCGCGGTGGACGAGGACCTCGCGGTGGAGCTCGGTCCTGAAGGCACCTCGGCGTTGTGGCTCACGCCAGACGAAGCGCTGGAACATCCGGTCACCTACGCGGTACGCCGCCTGCTCGACGAATGCCGGGCCGCGGTGACGCTCGAGATCCTCGGGGACCGTTGAGGAGGAAGGTCATTCGTGCGAGCTGACCTTCCGGTGCGGGCCGGGCGGCGGGAGTGGACCGGGCTGGCGGTCCTCGCGCTGCCGACCATGCTGATCGGTCTCGACATGACCGTGCTGCATCTGGCCGCGCCCCGTCTCAGCGAGCGACTGCACCCGAGCGGTACCGAACTGCTGTGGATCGTCGACATCTACGGTTTCATGGTCGCCGGATTTCTCGCCACGATGGGAACCCTCGGCGACCGGGTGGGGCGCCGCAGACTCCTGTTGACCGGGGCCGTCGCCTTCGCCGCGGCCTCGTTGCTCGCCGCCTGTTCGACCGGGGTGGGGATGCTCATCGCTGCGCGCGCGTTGCTGGGCGTCGCCGGGGCGACGTTGATGCCGTCGACCCTCTCGCTGATCAGCAACATGTTCCGTGACCCGGGCCAGCGGCGGCTGGCGGTCGCGGTGTGGATGACCAACTTCAGCATCGGCGGCATGGTCGGTCCGCTGATCGGCGGGGTGTTCCTGGAGCACTTCTGGTACGGCTCGGTGTTTCTGCTCGGGGTGCCGGTGGGCGTCGTCCTGCTGATCGCCGGTCCGCTGCTGCTGCCCGAGTACCGCGACCCGGAGGCCGGCCGACTGGACCCGATCAGCGTGGCGCTGTCCATCGCGACGGTCCTGCCGGTGGTCTACGGCTTCAAGGAGATCGCCCAGCACGGCCCCGGTACGCTGCCGCTGCTGAGCCTTGCCGCTGGGCTCTGCCTCGGTGCCGTCTTCGTACGCAGGCAGTTGAGGCTCACCGATCCCATGCTCGACCTCCGGCTCTTCGCCCGCCCGGCGTTCGGGGTGTCACTGGGCGGGCTGACTCTGGGGCTCTTCGCGGTGACGGGGACGCAGTTCCTGCTTCTGCAGTACTTCCAGCTGGTGCTGGGGCTGTCTCCGTTGGCGACCGGGCTGTGGACGCTGCCCGCGGTGGCGGCGGGCGTGGTGGGCGCGCTCCTGGCTCCCCTCGCGGCCGGCCGGACGAACCCGGTGGGGATCATGGCGGGCGGCTTCCTGCTGGCCGTACCCGGACTGGTCCTGCTCGCCGACACCGATACGAAGTCCGGACCGGCTCTCGCCGTCATCGGTTTCGCCGTCATGTCCTTCGGAGTCCAGGCGGCGCTCGCCCTCACCAACGACGTGATCATCAGCAGTGCCCCGCCGGAACGCGCAGGCAACGCCTCGGGCATCGGGGAGACCGGCGCCAATCTGGGCGAGGCGCTGGGCGTGGCCGTCGCCGGATCCATCGCTGCCGCCATGTACCGCGCGAAGCTCGACGGCGGTTCCCTCCCGAAGGGCATCGGATCCGATCCGGCCGGGGCCGCGGGCGCGACCCTCGGCGGTGCCACCGAGGTCGCGGGCCGACTGCCGGGACGGCTCGGCGGTGAACTCCTCGCGCTCGCCCGGACGGCGTTCACGGACGGCATGCATGTGGCGGCACTGCTCAACATCGGGGTCCTGGTGGCGCTCACCGTGGCCCATCTGACCCTCCTGCGCCGCGACACGGCACAACGGAGCTCCGCGGAACTCGACCCGGATCTCCAGGAGGCGGTCCCGGACAGCCGTTAGAAAGCACTCCCGGACGGCCGTTAGAAAGCACTGGGATTCGCGGGGCGGGACGGCGCCGGGACAAAGCGTCCCCGAATGCGTTGGCCATGGCTCAACGCCCCTCTCATGTCTCGCACTTGTAGAGCACGGACACCAGCAGAGTGTAGATGCAGAGCGTCACCATGGTGACGCAAAGCGTAAAAGTCGGAAGGGAGGGGGAGCACGGTGGCTGCAGTACACGTATCACTCGGGGGACGAGACTCGGCGCGCCGCGTCGAAGAGGCGGAGGAAGCAGTGAAGGAATTACGGGCTGCGCTCATGAACGCCGGGATCGCACCGCCGTCGCTCCGACCCGACACGGCGAGCCTCTGGCGTAAGGCCCCTTGTACCGCCGTGGAACGGGACGGCTGCCGCGTCGGCCTCGCCGCCCGGCTCGTGGTGGCACTGCGCCCACTGCGGGCCACGGAGGTGGGATGAAGCCGCCGATCGGCTCGTACGCCGTGGACATCCGCACCGGAAGAGTGGGCGTGGTGATGGGGCACGAGGGCCCCTATGTGCAGCTGAGACCGTACGGCGGGGGCAAGGAGTGGGACGTGGAGCCGGAGGCCGTGCGCATGGCCACCCAGGCGGAGCGGCTGCGGGCGGCGACCGCGTATGCCAACGCGCGCAGCCGCGGAGAGGTCCCTTGAAGCAGCGGATCCGCGCACCTGACAGGGGTGCCCGGGGCATGACGTAGGGTGCGGGCGCATGGGCTTGTGGAGCTTGACGCATTGGACCAGGCCGAGGGCCGAGCGCCGGTATCCCGTCCCGCTCACGATGCACCAGCTGTGGATGGTGTCGCTGAGCGCGCCGGTCAGCCGGGACCGGAGCGCCTCACGGACCACCCTGTACCCGTTCACGCGGATCGACGACGAGGGAGCCCGGCGGTGGCTGGCCGACCAGTGGGAGATCGTCTCACGTGACAAGCTGGTCGGCCGGCTCGACGGGCTGGCGCGGACCGGCTACCGGGTGCGGGCCCACCAGGTTCTCGGCGTCTCGCCGCTGGCCTGGGACGCCGCCCTGTACGTCGACATCGTCCGCCGAGGCTTCGGCTGCGGGATGATCACCGAGGCCGAGGCCTGGACCGCGCTGAAGAACATAGTGCCGACGGTCGCGGGCATGTACGCCTCCTGGCGGGAGTACGCCGATCACTACCTTCTGGGGCGCAAGGTCTGGCGGGACGGACTGCGGGGAATCCCGGACGCGGACCTCCCTGCCCCGCAGGCCGTGGCCGACGCCCATCTGCGCTCCCTGCTCGACCCGGCGAACCGGGCCAGTCCCTGGAACCTGGCACCCTGGGACTCCATTCACCACCCCGACCACGCGCGCTGACCCCGTACGCGAGAATGAGCCCATGAGTCTGTTCCGCGACGACGGCATCGTGCTGCGCACCCAGAAGCTGGGTGAGGCGGACCGGATCATCACGCTGCTCACGCGCGGTCACGGACGGGTACGCGCCGTGGCCCGCGGTGTGCGGCGGACCAAGTCGAAGTTCGGGGCCCGGCTGGAGCCCTTCTCCCATGTGGACGTGCAGTTCTTCGCGCGCGGGAGCGAGCTGGTGGGGCGTGGGCTGCCCTTGTGCACGCAGAGCGAGACCATAGCGCCGTACGGCGGCGGCATCGTGACCGATTACGCGCGCTACACCGCCGGGACGGCCATGCTGGAGACCGCCGAGCGGTTCACCGACCATGAGGGCGAGCCGGCGGTCCAGCAGTATCTGCTGCTCGTCGGCGGGCTGCGCACCCTGGCCCGGGGCGAGCACGCGCCGCACCTCGTGCTGGACGCGTTCCTGCTGCGTTCCCTTGCCGTCAACGGCTACGCGCCCAGCTTCAGCGCCTGTGCGAAGTGCGGCATGCCCGGTCCGAACCGGTTCTTCTCGGTGGCGTCCGGCGGAGCCGTCTGCGCCGACTGCCGGGTGCCCGGCAGCGTCGTACCCTCGCCGGGGGCCCTCGAACTGCTCGGCGCGCTGTTGACGGGAGACTGGGAGACCGCGGACGCATGCGAGCCCAGGTACGTCCGGGAGGGCAGCGGGCTGGTGTCGGCGTATCTGCACTGGCACCTGGAGCGCGGACTGCGCTCGCTCCGATACGTGGAACAGTAGAGCGACAGCAGCTCGAGGGAGATGAGAAGCACATGGTCGTACGCGGGATCCTGGGGCGCCAGCGCCGCGAGTACAGGACGCCGGAGCCGCACCCGTCCGGGGCCCGCCCGCCCAAGCTCCCCGGCGAGCTGATTCCCGGCCACGTCGCGATCGTCATGGACGGGAACGGCCGGTGGGCCAAGGAGCGCGGGCTGCCGCGCACCGAGGGGCACAAGGTCGGCGCCGAGCGTGTGCTGGACGTACTGCAGGGCGCGATCGAGATGGGCGTCCACACCATCTCCCTCTACGCCTTCTCCACCGAGAACTGGAAGCGCTCGCCGGACGAGGTGCGCTTCCTGATGAACTTCAACCGTGACTTCATCCGCAAGACCCGCGACCAGCTCGACGAACTGGGGATCCGGGTGCGCTGGGTGGGCCGTATGCCCAAGCTGTGGAAGTCGGTGGCCAAGGAACTCCAGATCGCCCAGGAGCAGACAAAGGGCAACGATTTGCTGACGCTGTACTTCTGCATGAACTACGGCGGCCGCGCCGAGATCGCGGACGCGGCGCAGGCCCTGGCGGAGGACGTGAAGGCGGGTCGGCTCGACCCGTCGAAGGTCACGGAGAAGACCCTCGCGAAGTACCTCTACTACCCGGACATGCCGGACGTGGACATGTTCCTGCGGCCGAGCGGCGAGCAGCGCACCTCCAACTACCTGATCTGGCAGAGCGCTTACGCCGAGATGGTCTTCCAGGACGTACTGTGGCCCGACTTCGACCGCCGTGACCTGTGGCGTGCCTGCGTGGAGTTCGCCTCTCGCGACCGCCGCTTCGGCGGCGCCATCCCGAACGAGGAACTCCTGGCCATGGAGGGCAGGCAGGAATAACCGGCGCGTCCGCCACGCCTTGCCGTTACGATCACGGCTCGTCACCGAAGATCAGCCGGGGAGGGGCCGTGACGGAACAGCGGGGTACGGAGTCAGGGGCGCCGGCTGTTCCGGTGCGCGCAGCGGCAGGGCAACTTCCGTGCCTGGTGGCGGACTCGGGTTCGACCGTGACCACGGACACAACAGCTCGGTCGACATCAAATGGACCGTGCAGCCGCGCCACCGGGAGACCCCGGAGCCGTTCGTCCTGCTGAGCGGGGACAAGAAAGCGACCGGCCTGACGGTTCTGCCCAAGCGCGGCGCCGACCACCCCGGTGATGTGGACAGGCTCCGGGCGGTGCTCGACCGGAACCCGACGCGCGTCTGACGGCTCACGCCCCGGCAGCGGCCTGCGCGCACTCCGCGCACGTGCCGAAGATCTCCACCGTGTGGGCGACGTTGACGTAGCCGTGCTCCGCGGCGATCGCCTCGGCCCACTTCTCCACCGCCGGGCCCTCGACCTCCACCGCCTTGCCGCAGACGCGGCAGACCAGGTGGTGGTGGTGCTCGCCCGTCGAGCAACGGCGGTACACCGACTCGCCGTCGGAGGTGCGCAGGACGTCGACCTCGCCCGCGTCGGCGAGGGACTGCAGCGTGCGGTAGACCGTCGTCAGGCCCACCGAGTCGCCCTTGTGCTTGAGCATGTCGTGGAGCTCCTGCGCGCTGCGGAACTCGTCGACCTCGTCGAGCGCCGCTGCCACGGCGGCACGCTGGCGGGTGGATCGTCCCCGTACGGGCGGGCCGGCGGTTGTCACCGTTGCCTCCTTCGATGGCTCGTTCGCCTACGGGGCGCTTTGAGCCGGTGTCGAGGGCGCGCCCCTCCGACTCTCTCGCGGCTCACGTCTGCGCCTTGCGGGGCCATTGTGCCAGCCCGGGCCGGTACCCGGTCAGACTCCGACCTCGTCGGTCGCGTCCCGCGTGGCCGGAATTGTGCACTCCACCGGCTCCCCGGTGCCCAGCGCCTCGTCCCGTGCCCGCGCCCGCCGCCGGGCCAGCGGAGTTGCCAGCGCGGTCAGGGCGATGAACGCGGCGATCGTCAGCAGCACGATCGTCGCGCCGGGCGGGACGTCCTGGTAGTACGAGGTGATCGTGCCGCCGGTGGTCACGATCACGCCGATGGCGACCGCGATCGCGAAGGTCGCCGCGAAGCTGCGGCCGAGCTGCTGCGCCGCCGCCACCGGGACCACCATCAGGGCGGAGACCAGAAGCAGACCGACCACTCGCATCGCGACCGTCACCGTCACCGCCGCGGTGACCGCCGTCAGCAGGTTCAGCGCGCGGACCGGCAGGCCGGTCACCCGCGCGAACTCCTCGTCCTGGCTGACCGCGAAGAGCTGGCGGCGCAGACCGAGGGTGACCAGGACGACGAAGGCCGCCAGCAGGCAGATCGCCACGACGTCCGACGGAGAGACCGTCGACAGCGACCCGAACAGGTACGAGGTCAGGTTCGCGTTGGAGCCGCCCGGCGCGAGATTGATGAACATCACGCCGCCGGCCATACCGCCGTAGAAGAGCATCGCGAGCGCGATGTCGCCGCGCGTCCTGCCGTACCAGCGGATCAGCTCCATCAGGACCGAGCCGAGCACGGAGACGGCCGTCGCCATCCACACCGGTGAGGTCGACAGCAGGAAGCCCAGTCCGACGCCCGTCATCGCCACATGGCCGATGCCGTCGCCCATCAGGGCCTGGCGGCGCTGTACGAGGTAGATGCCGACGGCCGGCGCGGTGATGCCGACCAGGACGGCGGCGAGCAGGGCCCGCTGCATGAAGGCGAAGTTCAGGAAGTCCATCAGCTCAGCAGTCCCGTACGGCTCGGTTCGGTGCCCGCCGTCGCGTGCGGGTGTACGTGGTCGTGGCCGGGCAGGGCATGTTGTCCCACGGCCTTCGGGGGTGGTCCGTCGTGCAGGACGCAGCCGTCGCGCAGGACGACCGCCCGGTCGATCAGCGGCTCCAGGGGGCCCAGTTCGTGCAGCACGAGCAGCACGGTCGCACCGGACGCCACCTGCTCCCGCAGGGTCCGCGCGAGCACCTCCTGGCTCGCCAGGTCGACGCCCGCCATCGGCTCGTCCATGATCAGCAGTTCGGGCTCGGAGGCGAGGGCGCGGGCGATCAGCACACGCTGGTGCTGGCCGCCGGAGAGCGCGCCCACGGAGTCCTTCGCCCGGTCCGCCATGCCGACGAGGTCCAGCGCCCGCCGTACGGCCTGGTGGTCCGCGGTGCGCAGGATGCCGAAGCGGGCCCGGGAGAGCCGGCCGGAGGAGACCACCTCGGTCACCGTGGCGGGCACGCCGCCCGCGGCCGTCGTGCGCTGCGGCACGTATCCGATGCGCCGCCAGTCGCGGAAGCGGCGCAGCGCGGTGCCGAACAGCTCGATCTCACCGGTGCCGACCGGTACCTGGCCGATGACGCTGCGCACGGCGGTCGACTTGCCCGAGCCGTTCGCGCCCAGCAGCGCGACGACCTCGCCACGGTGCACGGTGAGGTCGATGCCGCGCAGGACGGGGCGCGAGCCCAGGTCGGCGCGGACACCGCGCATGCGTATGACGGGCTCGCCCATGGCGTCCTCCGTAGCGATCACTTGGTTTCCAGGGCCGTCTGCAGCGCCTTCAGGTTGGAATCCATCACCTGGAAGTAGTCGCTGCCGCGGGACTTGGCGGTGATGCCCTCGATCGGGTCGAGGACGTCGGTCTTCAGGTTCGCGTCCTGGGCGACGGTCTTCGCGGTCTTGTCGCTGACGAGCGTCTCGTAGAACACCGTCGTGACGCCGTCGGCCTTGGCCATCCTCTCGAGGTCCCGCACCCGCGCCGCACTGGGCTCGGACTCCGGGTCCAGGCCGTTGATCGCCTCCTCGGTGAGGCCGTAGCGCTCGGCGAGGTAGCCGAAGGCGGCGTGCGTGGTGACGAAGACCTTGCCCTTGGTGTTCTTGAGGCCTTGCGCGTACCGGGTGTTGAGCGCGTCGAGCTTCTTGACCAGCGCGTCGGTGTTCGCCCGGTAGGCGTCCGCGTGCTTGGGGTCGCCCTTCTCGAAGGCCTGGCCGACGCCCTTGGCGACCTCGGCGTACCTCACCGGGTCCAGCCAGATGTGGGGGTCCTTGCCGGACTCACCCTTCTGCGTGTCGTGGGCGGCCGCGTGCCCGCCGACCTCGTTGCCGTGGGCCTCCAGGGAGGTCAGGGAGGAGGCGTCGATCTTCGTCCTGATCTCGGACTGGGCCACCGCGTCGTCGACGGAGGGCTGGAGGTTCCTGAGGTAGAGCACCGCGTCGGACTCCTGGAGCTGTGCGGTCTGCTTGGCACTGATCTCCAGGTCGTGCGGTTCCTGGCCGGGCTGGGTGAGACTGGTGACGTGGACGTACTTCCCGCCGATCTGCTCGGCGAGGAAGGCCATCGGATAGAAGGACGCGACCACCTCGTACTTTCCGGTGTGGCCGGAAGCGGCGCCGGAGGAGGAGCAGGCGGAGAGGGCCCCGATGCCAAGGGCGCCGGCCGCTGCCACCGCGGTCCCGGATATGAGGCGTCGTCGTGCGTTCATGACAGTCATTTTCAACAAACATGGAAACCGTTGTCAACAAGCCCGGGTGAGAGGCTCTGGGCGGCACCGATTTGATTGAGGGGGAGCCCCCGCCGGTACCCTGAAGCATTCGCTCTGAAGCATCTCGCTTCGTCGCCCGTCGTCGTAATGAAGAGAGCACCGTGGCCGCCGACAAGATCGACACCATCGTCAGCCTGAGCAAGCGCCGTGGCTTCGTATTCCCGTGCAGCGAGATCTACGGCGGCCAGCGCGCCGCCTGGGACTACGGACCGCTGGGTGTCGAGCTCAAGGAGAACATCAAGCGCCAGTGGTGGCGCTACATGGTGACGTCGCGCGAGGACGTCGTGGGTATCGACTCGTCGGTGATCCTGGCGACCGAGGTCTGGGTGGCCTCCGGTCACGTCGCCACCTTCACCGACCCGCTCACCGAGTGCACCTCCTGTCACAAGCGTTTCCGCGCCGACCACCTGGAAGAGGCGTACGAGGCCAAGCACGGCCGTCTCCCGGAGAACGGCCTTGCGGACATCAACTGCCCCAACTGCGGCAACAAGGGCCAGTTCACCGAGCCCAAGCAGTTCTCGGGTCTGCTCTCCACCCACCTCGGCCCGACACAGGACAGCGGCTCGATCGCGTATCTGCGCCCCGAGACCGCGCAGGGCATCTTCACCAACTTCGCCCAGGTCCAGCAGACCTCGCGCCGCAAGCCGCCGTTCGGCATCGCGCAGATGGGCAAGTCGTTCCGCAACGAGATCACGCCGGGCAACTTCATCTTCCGCACCCGTGAGTTCGAGCAGATGGAGATGGAGTTCTTCGTCAAGCCGGGCGAGGACGAGAAGTGGCACGAGTACTGGATGCAGGAGCGCTGGAACTGGTACACGGGCCTCGGCCTGCGTGAAGAGAACATGCGCTGGTACGACCACCCCAAGGAGAAGCTCTCCCACTACTCCAAGCGCACGGCCGACATCGAGTACCGCTTCCAGTTCGGCGGCTCGGAGTGGGGCGAGCTGGAGGGTGTCGCCAACCGCACGGACTACGACCTGTCCGCGCACTCCAAGGCCTCCGGCCAGGACCTCTCCTACTTCGACCAGGAGGCGGGCGAACGCTGGACGCCGTACGTCATCGAGCCGGCGGCGGGCGTGGGCCGCACCATGCTGGCCTTCCTCCTGGACGCCTATGTCGAGGACGAGGCGCCGAACGCCAAGGGCAAGATGGAGAAGCGGACGGTGCTGCGCCTGGACCACCGTCTGGCTCCCGTGAAGGTCGCGGTCCTGCCGCTGTCCCGCAACCCGGAGCTGTCCCCGAAGGCCAAGGGTCTCGCCCAGGCGCTGCGCCGGAACTGGAACATCGAGTTCGACGATGCGGGTGCCATCGGCCGCCGCTACCGCCGCCAGGACGAGATCGGTACGCCGTACTGCGTGACGGTCGACTTCGACACGCTGGACGACAACGCGGTGACGGTGCGTGAGCGTGACTCGATGAAGCAGGAGCGGGTGTCCCTCGACCAGATCGAGGGTTACCTCGCGGGCCGCCTCGTCGGCTGCTAGTCGCACCGAGCGCCTGGGAACGCCGGGCGCGCTGGAGCAATCCGGCGCGCCCGGCGTTCGTCGTTCCCGGGCGGCGTGGGGCGGATGACGGTCGACGGATGACAACTGACAGCTGACAGATATTGAATTCTGTCAGCTGTCATGTCAGGGTGGAGTACGCCACCGATACGGACATTAGAGGAGCCCTCATGCGAACCCGCACCCTCGGCACCACCGGCCCCCGCGTCTCCGCCCTCGGCCTCGGCTGCATGGGCATGTCCGCCCTGTACGGCGAGGCGGACCGGGCCGAATCGATCGCCACCATCCACGCCGCCCTCGAGGCGGGCGTGACCCTGCTCGACACCGGCGACTTCTACGCCATGGGCCACAACGAGATGCTGATCGGCGAGGCCCTGCGCGCCGCCCCCGCCGCCCGTCGCGAACAGGCGCTCGTCAGCGTCAAGTTCGGCGCCCTGCGCGACCCGGAGGGCAACTGGAGCGGCTACGACGGGCGGCCCGCTGCGGTGAAGAACTTCGCCGCCTACTCGCTCCAGCGTCTCGGCGTCGACCACATCGACGTCTACCGGATCGCGCGGGTCGACCCCGGCGTCCCGATCGAGGAGACCGTCGGCGCGATCGCCGAGCTGGTCGAGAAGGGGTATGTGAGGCACATCGGCCTGAGCGAGGTCGGTGCCGACACCATCCGCCGGGCCGCCGCCACCGCCCCGATCACCGACCTGCAGATCGAATACTCGCTGATCTCGCGCGGCATCGAGGACCGCATCCTGCCCACCACCCGTGAGCTGGGGATCGGCATCACGGCGTACGGAGTGCTGTCCCGCGGCCTGATCTCCGGCCACTTCACCCGCGACCGGCAGCTCGCCGCGAACGACTTCCGTGCCCACTCGCCCCGCTTCCAGGGCGAGAACCTCGACCACAACCTCGGGCTGGTGGAGGCGCTGCGGAAGATCGCCGAGCAGAAGGGTGTCAGCGTCGCGCAGCTCGCGATCGCCTGGGTGCTCTCGCGCGGCGAGGACATCGTGCCGCTGATCGGCGCCCGCAGCCGGGAACGGCTCACGGAGGCGCTCGGCGCGCTGGACGTGACGGTCGACGAGGCGGACCTGGCGGCGATCGAGGCGGCCGTACCGGCGGACGCGGCGGCCGGTGACCGCTACCCGCAGGCGCAGATGACCCACCTCGACAGCGAGCGCTGACCGGGAGGCCGGGTACGGTCTAGGTCATGTCACCGACCACCGAGACGCTGACCGCCGAGCGCATCCTCGAGGCGACCGAGGAGGTGCTGCGCCGCCACGGCCCGGCCAAGGCCACCGTGGTCGACGTGGCCCGCGCGCTCGGCGTCAGCCATGGCAGCGTGTACCGCCACTTCCGTACGAAGGCGGCGCTGCGGGAGGCGGTCACCCAGCGATGGCTGGACCGCACGGCCGCGGCGCTGGCCGGGTTCGTCACCGAGGAGCGGGACCCCGAGGCGCGGCTGCGGGACTGGCTGCGCGGGCTGTTCGACGCCAAGCGGCACAAGGCGTGCGACGACCCCGAACTGTTCGCCACGTTCAGCGTGCTGACCGGTGAGAACAGCGGGGTGGTGGACCAGCACATCGCGGAGCTCACCGCCCAGCTCGCCGAGATCGTCCGGGACGGTGTCGCACGCGGCGCGTTCACGGCGGGCTCCGACCCGGCGGTCACGGCCCGCGCGATCTTCCAGGCGACGGGGCGCTTCCACGACCCGGCGTACGCGGGGGAGTGGCGGCGGCCGGGGGTGGAGGAGGAGTTCGCGGCCGTGGTGGATCTGCTGATGCGCGGGCTGCGGGCGGCCGACGGCGGCGCCTAGGCGCGTTCTAACGGTCCGCCCGCAAGTCGGAGCCCACCAGTACCGAGGCTGAATCCCTTACGCATAGCAGCCGTTGACGGTCGCCGCGAGCTCGTCCATGGCGTCCTTGATGGCGTTCGGGTCGGCCGTGGCGCCGTTCTCGACGAAGGAGAAGATCCACGCCTCGGGATCCCGGTCGCCGGTCAGGACGGACGAACGCCGCTCCCAGGCACTGCGGCAACCGCCACAAGGTGCGGACGCTGCGCGCCCGCCGATCCGAGGAAGGGTGACCTCGATGCCCGCGGGGCTCACGGGGGACGTCGGCTGCGGTGAGGCGCGTGGCCCCTCCCGCCTCAGCCGTCCGTCGGATCCACCGTCGCCTGATGCGCCTCGGCCAGGTGCTCCTCGGCCTTCAGCCAGGGCAGGAACTGCGCTCCTTTGCGCCAGCCGCAGGTGTCACATGTGATCGTGCGCTGCACTCCCGTGCGTTCCACCCGCACCACATGCTCCCGCCCGTGCCCGTCCCAGCGGCTGACCCTGCTCGTGTCGATCTGCGGCATGACGCCTCCCGGGTCCACGTCCGGCAACAACCCGCACGCGCAGCAAGAAGCGTGCAGCAGTACCAACATCAACAGGTGAACATCCATGGCGAGTTCGCCAAACCGTAGCCCTTTCGCAGGTTGTCCGAATGCGCACGACGGCTGGTGCAGACAATTGACATGTGCGCTCACGTCGGTGTGATGTTTGACCGTCGGCCGTTGTGAGCGCTCTCAGCAAGTTCGCCGGGTGCTTCAGGGCCCACCTGCCCCTCTCACTGATTGTCGTGCACTCAACAAGTCTGACGACGTCGCCACCAGCCGACATCTGATGCTGCGTCAATGCCACGGAAGGGTTTGCCATGTCCTTACGGCATGTCCTCGCGACTGCTGCTGCCGCCGCTGCCGCTCTCTCGGCGGTCGTCCTGCCCGCCTCGGCCGCCGCCACCGCGCCCTCAGTCGCGGCGCCGACGCGGGCCGCCGCGACCGACTTCGTCGTGACCCGGGCCCAGTTCCAGCAGATGTTCCCGAACAGGAACCCGTTCTATACCTATGACGCGCTGGTCAACGCCCTGAACGCCTACCCTGCCTTCGCCCACACCGGCGGGACCGGGAGCCGCAAGCAGGAGGCGGCGGCATTCCTGGCCAACGTCAGCCACGAGACCGGTGGTCTGCGCTTCATCAAGGAGCAGAACACCGCGAACTATCCGACGTACTGCGACGCGACCCAGCCCTACGGGTGCCCGGCCGGGCGGGCGGCGTACTACGGGCGCGGCCCGCTCCAGCTGAGCTGGAACTTCAACTACAAGGCCGCGGGAGACGCGTTGCGCGTGGATCTTCTGCACCAGCCGGACCTGGTGGCGACCAACGGCCAGATCTCCTGGAAGACCGCGCTGTGGTACTGGAACACCCAGTCCGGCCCCGGCTCCATGACCTCGCATCAGGCGATGGTCGGCGGCGCGGGATTCGGCGCCACGATCCGCAGCATCAACGGCGCGGTGGAGTGCGACGGCCGCAACCCCGCCGAGATGCAGGACCGGGTCAACCTCTACCTCAAGTTCGCGCAGCTCCTGGGCACCGTTCCCGGCAACAACCTGACCTGCTGAACGAGCGCTTCCCAACTGCCCGATGACGCGATCGACGGAGGAGTTGTGCGCAGAATCCTGACCATTCCGGCGGCCACGGTCGCCGCCGCCCTGGCGGCCCTGGCGCCCTGCACGGGTGCCCGGCCCCACACGATCACGGTGGCGAGCGTGGCGGCGCCCCACCACGTCGCAGCCCCCGCCGACCACACGGTCACGTTCGTCAATCACACGGGCCGGAAGGTGTGGGTCGGCAGTACCGTCAACACGGATGGCTCGAAGAACCTGAGCAAGCTGCCGACCCTGGAACCCGGGCAGTCGGCGACGGTGACGGTCCCCGAGAATGCGGCGCCCGGCCACTGGCGAGGGAAGTTCTTCGCGCGCATGGGATGCACCGGGAACCCCGGCAGTACCTTCCACTGCCCGATCGGCGACTGCGGCAAGTTCACCGATCACTGCGACCCCACGGCGACCGAACAGCCCGTCGGTCTCGCCGAGTTCAACTTCGACACCCATGACGGCCTGGCACCCTGGTACGACGTCAGCTACGTGAACGCGTTCTCGGTGCCGATCACGATCACTCCCCACGACGTGACAGGCTCCGGCAGCGGGTGCGCCACGACGGGCTGCTCGCAGAACCTGCTGCCGAAGTGCCCCGCAGCCGACCTTACTCGCTGGCCGGACGGCACGCCGATGCTGTGCACCAGTCCCAACCGGGACGCGAAGACCCCCTACAGCGACATGATCGCTGCGAACTGCCCCAAGGCGTACGGCTGGTCCCGGCAGGACCAGGAGCCGGGCAACCAGGTGATGCAGCAGTGCAGCCGGTGCAACGGCTTCACGGTCGAGTTCCACCGCGGCGCGTGAGGAGCTGGGGAGACGCCATGCAGAGGAGAGGCTTTCTGGCCGGGCTGCTCGCGCTGCCGACCGCGCTCGCCCTGGCAAGCGAGGCGCGCGCGTCGACCGGTGCAAGGGACACGACGGCCGCGGCGGTGAAGAAGAAGGGCGTCAGCGCCTGGAACTTCACAGGGGTCGGCCAGGCACTGGCCGACTCCAAGGTCGGCTGGTTCTACACCTGGTCTTCGGGAAGACAGCAGGTCAACGCCCCGGCCGGCGTCGAGTTCGTCCCCATGATCTGGGGACCGGGCTCCGTGACCGACGCCGAGCTGAACCGGGCCAGGCAGCAGGGCACCACACTGCTCGGGTTCAACGAACCCGACATGGTGGGGCAGGCGAACATGAGCGTGCAGCAGGCCCTCGACCTTTGGCCCCGGCTCCAGTCGACCGGCCTGCGGCTGGGCGCGCCCGCGGTGGCCACCGGGGCGAACGTCGCCGACGGCTGGCTCGACCGGTTCCTGCAGGGCGCCGCCGCCCGCCACTACAAGGTCGACTTCATCCCGCTGCACTGGTACGGCGCGGACTTCAACGCCGGCAACGCCACCAACCAGCTGCGGTCCTACCTCCAGGCCACCTACGACCGCCACCGCAAGCCGGTCTGGCTCACCGAGTATGCGCTGATCGACTTCTCGTCCGGCACGCCCCGGTATCCGACGCAGTCTCAACAGGCCGCGTTCGTGAGGCAGTCGACCGCGATGCTCCAGGAGCTGTCGTTCGTCGAACGCTACGCGTGGTTCACGCTCTCCACCAGCCGCGGCGACGGCACCGGCCTCTACAACGGTGCAACCGCCACCCAGGTGGGCGCCGCCTACCGCGCGGCCGGCTGAGCGACGGCCCGGCGCGCGCACCGTTCATTCCCGTCGTCCGTCCGACGGCGCACGTCATCCGTCCGACGGCATCCGAGAGAGGCAGAAGCAATGAGTCGTGCCATACCGCTCGCCCGGCCGGCAGCCGGAGTCGCAGCGCTCTGCGCGGCGCTGGTCCTGGCGCCGACGAGTTCGGCCGCGTCCGGTGGCGCGCAGCCCGGGGGCGGCGCGGCCCCGGTGGCCCCGACCTGTTGGGCGACGCACTACGGCCCCATGCCCCCCGGCGCCCTGACCGCCAGTGGCGAGGTCTTCGACAACAACAAGAACACCGCGGCGACTTCACTGACCCGCAACCCGCAGCTGCCCTTCGGCGCCCGGGTGAGGGTCACCAACGTCGCGAACGGCAGGTCCCTGGTCGTACGCATCAACGACCGGGGCACCTTCCAGCAGACCCCTCAGGAACCCAAGTGCCTGGATCTGACCGACGGAGCCTTCGGCAGGCTCGGCGGCAGCCTCGACCCCGACGCCGGCCACATAGTCGTCACCCAGCAGGTACTGAGCTGATGCCGAACGACCGTGGTCGATGGCGGGCTCACGTTCGCGATGGCCCTGCGGCCACGGACGGCCGTGGCCGCACCGGGCGGACCCCACGGGCGCGCACCGGGACCCCGCCCTCCTGGTCACCGGATCGTGCGCGGCAGCCGAAGGCTCAGCCCGAGCGTGAGCGCGACACCGGCCAACTGGACCAGGAGCGTGGTCACCAGCGCGTCGCGCATCCCCATGCCGGGCACCAGGGCCAGGAAGAGGGAGCCGAGTGTCGCCACACCCAGCGCCAGCGCCGACTGCTGGGTGGTGACCATGACCCCGCTGCCGAGGCCCGCCCGGGCCGGCGGCACCTCGGACAGGATCAGCCGCAGCACGATCGGGAGCTGAAGTGCCTGGCCCGCGCCGGCCACCGCCGCACCCGGCAGCAGCTCCAGCACGCCCAGGTGGGGCCAGGAGCGCCAGGCGGCAAGGGCCAGCAGCGTCACCCCGACCGCCTGGATCAGCCCGCCGGCGGTCACCACACGGGTACCGAAGCGGTCGACCAGCCGGGGCCCGCACAGTGAGACGGCGAAGAACGCCAACGCCATCGGCGTGAGCGCGAGACCCGCCGGGACCGGACCGAGCCCGGCGCCCCGCTGCAAGGCCACCGCGATCACGAACATGAACCCGCTGAAGCCGATCGAGAACGGCACGATCATGACCAGCCCGCGCCGCAGCGACACCAGCGAGAAGAGGCTGGGCGGTACCAGCGGCGTACGGCCGTGCCGGTCCGCCCTGCGCTCCACCGCGTAGAAGGCCCACGCCGTGAAGGGGAACGCCGCCAGGGACAGCCAGGTCCACAGCGGCCAGCCCGCCGCACGGCCCTCGGTGAGCGGCGCGAGCAGGGTCAGCAGCGCCACGGCAAGCAGGACCGTGCCGGGGCCGTCCACCGGCTCCGGGTGCTGCGAGCGGGTCTCCGGCACCGCGCGCGCGGCCAGGACCAGCCCGACGACCACGACCGGGACGTTGACGAGGAACACCGAGCGCCAGCCGGTGCCCGCGATGTCCGCGGCCACGAGCACGCCGCCGAGGATCTGACCGGCCACCATGGAGAGCCCGGCGGTCGCACCGTACAGGCCCATCGCCTTGGCGCGGCGCTGACCGCTGGTCGCCGCCTGGATGGTGGCGAGCACCTGGGGCAGCATCGCCGCGGACGCCGCGCCCTGGGCGACACGCGCCGCGACCAGCGTCCAGGCATTCGGCGCGAGCCCGCACGCCAGCGAGGTCAGCCCGAAGGCCGCCATACCCCCGAGGAAGAACTCGCGCCGGCCGAAGAGGTCGCCCAGCCGGCCGCCGAGCACGAGCAGGACGGCGTACGAGACCCCGTACCCGGCGACGACGAGTTCGAGGACGGCCTCGCCCGCGTGCAGGTCCTTGCCGATCGTCGGGAGGGCGACGTTGACGATGAAGAAGTCGATGAGAGGCAGCGCCGCGCCCAGCAGCACAGTGAACAGTCCGAGTCCGCCCAGCCGGGTTTCGGCCACCGGAGAGCGGACAGCAGGGGAAGTGAGTGTTTTGGTCACGTCTTCGAGCGTCCGCCGACTCCCAGAGTGGTACCAGAGTGTCTTTATCCTGGTACAAGCACTACCTGGAAACAGGTTCGCGAGCGCGGCAGGCTGGGGGACATGGCGACCATGGTGCAGGAGAGGGCCCCGATCCGGGAGAGCCGGGAGCCGGACGGGCCGGGGACGCGCGCATCCGAGATCCGGCGGCACGAACTGGCGGCGTTCCTGCGGCACCGCCGCGAGCACATCACCCCCGAACAGGTCGGACTGCCCCGCGGCCGGCGCCGCCGCACCCCGGGACTGCGCCGCGAGGAGGTCGCGCAGCTCTCCGCCGTGGGGGTCACCTGGTACACCTGGCTGGAGCAGGCCCGGAACATCCAGGTCTCCGTCCAGGTCCTCGACGCCCTTGCCCGCACCCTGCTGCTCGACGCCAGCGAGCGGGCCCACCTGTTCAACCTTGCGGGGGCCGTCGACCCCGCGCCGGGCACCAACTGCGCGGCGGTCACCGACGCCCAGCGCATCCTGCTGGAGCAGCTGGAGCCGCTGCCGGCCTGCATCTCCAACAGCCGGTACGACATCCTCGCCTACAACCGCACCTACGGGCTGCTGCTGTGCGACCTCGACGCCGTCGCTCCGGCGGACCGCAACTGCATGGTGCTGTGCTACACCAACCCGGACTGGCAGTCGGCGATCGTCCGGCTCGAGGAGACCATGCGGCTGATGGCCGCCAAGTTCCGCGCGAACATGGCCGAGCATCTCGGCGAGCCCGCCTGGAAGATGCTGCTGAAGCGGCTGATGACCGAGTCCGCCGAGTTCCGCGAGGCCTGGGAGCGGCATGAGGTGGTCGGCGCGCGCAGCAAGCGCAAGCAGTTCCGCAACAGCCATGTGGGGCTGCTGACCCTGGACCACACGGATCTGTGGCTGGGACCGCACAACGGGCCGCGGATGGTGACCTACGCCCCGGCCGACGAGGAGTCCCGCCGGGGACTGGAGAAGCTGCGGGCCATCGCGCTGGAGAAGGAGAGCGTGGCGGCCTGGCCGGGGTGACGCGGCGCGCCGGCGGCCGAGGGCCGGTTGAGGCCGGTCGCACCCGCGCGGCGGCCACACAGGGTGTCATCCCCGCGCCCCTGCCCGGCGCGTCCTTTGCCCCGGCGCCCGCAGCGTCCTACGCGCCGACGCCCGCAGCGTCCCGTACCTCGGCCTCCTGCAGTCGCTCCGCCGTGCGTTCCGCCGTCCCGCGGGCCCAGCGGCCCGTCGTCAGGGCACCCAGGAGCAGGACCGCGAGGCCACAGGCGGTGAGGATCCACCAGCCGGGGCGCGCGGCGGGGACGAAGATCTGCCGGTACGGGCCCGAGCGGATGCCCGCGGCCAGGACCGCGCCGATCACCGCGACGCCCAGCGTGCCGCCGATCTGACGGCTTGTGGAGGCCACCGCGGCGGCCACACCGGCCTGGGCCCGGGGCATACCGGAGACGGCGGTGTTGGTGATGGGGGCGTTCACGAAGCCGAAGCCCAGGCCGAACAGGACGTAGCCGATCACCAGCGTGACGTCCGACCTCTCCGCGTCGAACGCCGCGAACAGCAGTCCGCTCGCCGTGATCGCGATCCCCGCCGTGAGCAGGGAGAGGCGCGGGCCGCGGCTGCCGACCACACGACCGGAGAGCGGGGCGCACACGAAGCACATGGCCGCCATAGGCAGCATCCACAGGCCCGCGTGCAGCGCGTCCAGGCCGCGCACGTTCTGCAGGTACAGCGTCGAGAGGAACAGGAAGCCGCTGAGAGCCGCGAACGCACTGATCGCGACCACCGTGGCCCCGCTGAACGGCACCGAACGGAAGAACCGCAGATCGATGAGGGGTTCGGTGCGCCGGGGCTCGTACCGGAGCAGGGCGAGCAGCGCGGCCAGCGCGACCGCGCCGAAGGCCAGGGTGTGCGTGGCGCTCGAGTTCGGGGCCTCGATGATCGCGTACGTCAGGGAGCCCAGCAGGGCGATCACCAGGAGCTGGCCCACCGGGTCCGGGCGGCGTGCCCTGGGGGCGCGGGACTCCGGGACGTACAGGAGGGTGAGCAGCAGCGCGGCGACGCCCACCGGCAGGTTGAGCCAGAAGATCGAGCGCCAGCCGACGGATTCGACCAGCAGTCCGCCGACGATCGGGCCCGCGGCCATCGATATCCCGACGACACCGCCCCAGGCGCCGATCGCGCGGGCGCGCTCGCGCGGGTCGGTGAAGGTGTTGGTGATGATCGACATCGCCACCGGGTTCAGCATCGAGCCGCCCACGGCCTGCACCATGCGGAAGACGACGAGCAGGGTGAGGTTCGGGGCGAGGGAGCACAGGGCCGAGCCGATGGTGAAGAGCACCAGGCCCGTCTGGAAGACCTTGCGGCGGCCGACGCGGTCCGCGGTCGAGCCGGCGAGCATCAGCAGCGAGGCCAGGACGAGCGTGTAGGCGTCGATCGTCCACTGCAGGCCCGCGACGCTCGCGTGCAGTTCCCTCTGCAGCGAGGGCAGCGCGACGTTCAGGACCGTGTTGTCCAGGCTCACGATCAGCAGGCTCATGCAGCAGATGGCGAGCACCAGGAGACGTCGTCGATGGCTGAGCTCGGGCATGCGATCCATCGTACGGCATTTCGATAGTGCGGTTAACTAATGACCGTTACATGGTCACGCGTGCCCGAGTACCCGCCGGCGTGCGTGACAATGGGGGAATGTCCACGCCCACGATGAAAGCGACGTTGCAGATCGGTCCGCACGACGTCCGGCCGCCTGTCGTGCTCGCGCCCATGGCCGGGATCACGAACGCGCCGTTCCGCACCCTGTGCCGGGAGTTCAGCGGCGGCAAGGGGCTCTTCGTGAGCGAGATGATCACCACCCGGGCGCTGGTCGAACGCAACGACAAGACCATGCAGCTGATCAGGTTCGACGCGAGCGAGCAGCCGCGTTCGATCCAGCTGTACGGCGTGGACCCGGCGACCGTCGGCAAGGCCGTCCGCATGATCGCGGAGGAGGACCTGGCCGACCACATCGACCTGAACTTCGGCTGCCCGGTACCGAAGGTGACCCGCAAGGGCGGCGGGTCCGCCCTCCCGTACAAGCGCAACCTGCTGCGGGCGATCCTGCGCGAGGCCGTGAGCGGCGCCGGCGACCTTCCGGTCACCATGAAGATGCGCAAGGGCATCGACGAAGACCACCTCACCTATCTCGACGCGGGGCGGATCGCCGTGGAGGAGGGCGTGACCTCCATCGCGCTGCACGGCCGTACGACCGCCCAGCACTACGGCGGCACGGCGGACTGGGACGCCGTCGCGCGGCTGAAGGAGCACGTGCCGGAGATCCCGGTGCTCGGCAACGGCGACATCTGGTCGGCCGAGGACGCGCTGCGGATGGTGCGCGAGACGGGCTGTGACGGCGTCGTGGTCGGCCGCGGCTGCCTGGGTCGGCCATGGCTGTTCGGAGACCTGGTGGCGGCCTTCGAGGGGCGCCCCGGCGACCTCCACACGCCGGCCCTGCGGGAGGTCGCGGATGTCATGGTCCGGCACGCCACCCTGCTCGGCGAGTGGATCGGCGACGAGTCGCGGGGCGTCATCGACTTCCGCAAGCACGTGGCCTGGTATCTGAAGGGTTTCTCGGTCGGCTCGCAGATGCGCAAGCGGCTCGCGATCACCTCCTCGCTCGAGGAGTTGCGGGCCGGGCTGGACGAGCTCGACCTCGACCAGCCCTGGCCGTCCGGCGCCGACGGGCCCCGTGGCCGTACGTCCGGCAACAACCGGGTGGTGCTGCCGGACGGCTGGCTGAAGGACCCGTACGACTGCGCGGGGATCGGCGAGGACGCGGAGCTGGACACCTCCGGCGGCTGATCCCCGCCTGCGTCAGCCGTTCGACGGGTGCGGGGTCGAGCCGTACGTCGTCAGGAAGCGGTCGCGGAACGAACTCATCTTCCACACCGGTGCGTTGTGCGTGGGCCGCAGGCCGTCCGACCAGCCCCAGGCGGCGATCTTCTCGAGCACCTTCGGGTCCTTCGCGACGATCGCGCACGGCACGTCATGGCTGGCGCGGTTGCCGCTGACGTGGGCGTTCGCCTGATGGTCGCCGAGGAAGACGAGCACGGTGTTGTCGTTGCCGTAGCGCTCCAGGAACTGGGTCAGGGCGGTCACCGAGTACTGGACCGACTTGCCGTACTCCTCCTTGGAGTGGGTGTCGCTGGTGTAGGTGTAGTCGGGCGTGTGGCCCGCCTTCTCGATGCCGTTGAAGATCGAGCCGTTGCCCAGCTGGTCCCAGCCGACCATCTTGGGGATGGGAGCCCAGGGCGTGTGGCTTGAGGTCAGGATGATTTCCGACATCAGCGGCTTGTCGCGCTTCTTGCTGTGCACCATGCGCTGGTAGGCCTCCAGCGTGTACTGGTCGGGCATGGTCGACCAGCTGAACTTCGGTCCCTGGTAGCCCAGATGGGCGGCGTCGTAGACCTTGTCGAGACCGTAGTACTTCTGCTCCGGCCAGCCCTTCGTCACGCCGGGCATGATGCCGACCGTGTCCCAGTCGCCGGTCTTCTTGAACGCCTTGGTGAGGCTGAGGTGGTCGCTCGTGGTCACGTAGCGGTAGCGGTTCTGATTGTCGATCCACAGGCCCGACAGGAACGTGGAGTGGCCGAGCCAGCTGCTGCCGCCGTACGTCGCCGAGGTCAGCCAGCCGCTCTTGGCGTGGAAGCCTGCCTTGGCGAGGGCCGCGGTGCTCATGTCGAGGGTCTTGTCGACACCAGGGGCGATGACCGGGTCCTCGATGGCGCTGCGTCCGTAGCTCTCGATGAACGTGAAGATCATGTCCTTGCCGCGCAGTGCGGGCAGGAGCTGGGAGCCCGGGGTGTTGCCGAAGGCGTCGACCCTGGCGGTCTTGGAGAACGCCTGCTCGTCGCGAAGGCTCTCGCGCATCCACTTCATGCGGTACTGGACCATCGTCAGGGTGCGATCGGAGGCCAGCGGCACACCGTTGGCCTGAAGGCTGAGGGACGTGCAGGTCATCCACACCATGCTGAGGACGAGGACGGCACGGGTGGTGGCGGCCCGGTTCCGCGCCATGACGTTGCTCAGCCGCACGACGGCGAGCACCGAGATCGCGAGGACGACGAGGACGAGGGCGATGGCCGCCACCAGGACACCCAGAGCGCCCGTCCCGCCCAGCGTGTCCTTGAGGTAGGAGTAGGCGTCGCTGAAGAGGGGCCAGTCGAAGACGACGTTGAAGCCGCGGCCCAGGTACTGGTTGAAGCCGATGTCGAGCACGTTGAGCAGGGTCAGCACGCCGAGCGCGAGTCCCCCGAGCCCGGCCACGACCAGCCGGGGTCGCCGCGGCATCGCGGTCAGCACCACGGCACCGATCAGCGCCTCCACCGGGAGCCGGGTGAACTGGGAGAGCTGGAGGAACTGCGGCTCGTTGGGCATGACGAGCGCGGCGACGACGAGCACCCCGGCGGACACGGTGACGGCGGCACCGAGAACCTGGGCGGCCAGGGGGTGGTCGGCGCGCCACTTCCGCCAACGACGGCGGCGGACGGGGGCGGCCGTTTCGCCCTCGGCCGCGCGGCTGTCGGGGTCGGCCGTGGGGGCGGTGGATTCGGCTGCCGGGCTGTCCGGTGCGGCTGCGGGGCAGTCGCGGTCGGCCGTGGGGGTGGTGGATTCGGCGGCGGGAGCGGTGGATTCGGCTTCGTCCTCCGTGGCGGCGGCCGTTCCGGCCTCGCCCTCTGCACGAGGCGCCTTCGCCCCGGCAGGGGCGGTGGGGGAGGCGTCGGCCTCGTCGGTGGGGGGAGTACCGGTCCCGGCTTCGACGGTGTCGGCCGCCCTGCCTTCGGCGGCGCCTTCACCGTCGGCCGCCCCGCCGCTGCGGGCATCGGCGGGATCGGTTCCGTCCGGCGCGGCGCCTCCGGCCGGGCCCGTGCCCGCTTCGGCTCCCGACCGCCCGGGGCCGTCGGACGCCTGACGGGCGCTCTCCCCCCGGCCATGGGCTGCCGCGGCGTCGTCCCCGGGGGCGGGGGGTGCCGCCGTGTCGTGCTTCGGCTCGGGCTCGGTCGTTTCGTCGGACCCAGGAGCGGCGGCCTCGGCGCCGGGCCCGCGCTTCGCGTCCGCGTGCCGTGCCCTCTTCACTGCGGGCCGGGCGGACCCGTCCGCGGCCGACGACCCCGGGCCCCCGGATATCGAATCGGTGCCGTCCCCCGACTCATGTGCCGCCGCGGCGTCGTCCTTCGACCCGAGCCCCGACTCCTTGTCCGACGAGGCCGTTTCGGGCTTCGCCTTCCCCGCGGGCCCGTCCGCAGCGGGCTCTTCCGTGGTCCGTCCTGTGATCGCCTCCGGGGGCGGGCCGTTCTGGTCCGCCCCCGGAGCCTCTCCCTCTCCCTGGGACTCGTCGGCAGCGGCCGGCGTCCCCTCCGGCGTCGGCCGCTCCACCTCCGTTGGCAGGACCCCGTCCGCGGCCGCTCCCGCCATGTCCGTCATCTGTCGTGAGCGTGTGTTGAGAGGCAACCCGAGGGTCCTTCCATGCGAAGCCCGTGGTGGAGGGGCGGGCCGCGCTGGGGAGGCTGGGCCCGCCGTCATCCCGTACGGGCCGTCGCACGCATACGTTCAACCTCAGCGCCTCAGCGCCCGGCAAACACCCGGCAAACCCGAGGTCAACGAGGTCCGGGCGGTCGCGCTACGCCCCGCCCACCGCGGTGAGCAGCGCGAGCGGTGTCGCCGCCGAACGGGACTCCCGGGTGCACGCGTGCGGGTACGGCACCGGCTCCGGATGCGTGTCGCGGCCGTACCCCGCGAGCACCTCCGGCAGCCGGTGGCCCGTCGCCGTCGCCGCGTCGACCAGGGCGTGCGCGAGCGTACGGGCCTCGTCGTGCAGCCCGTAGCGTGCCAGCCCCAGCGTGATCAGCGCGTTGTCGTGCGGCCACACCGACCCGCGGTGGTACGACATCGGGTGGTACGCCGCCTGGTCCGCCGCCAGCGTGCGGACACCCCAGCCGGAGAAGAAGTCCGGCTCGAGAAGCCGCCGGCCGACCAGCTTCCCGTACTCCTTGTCGAGCAGGCCCGACCACAGCAGATGGCCCGCGTCGGAGGCGAGTGCGTCCACCTGGCGGCCCTCGCCGTCCAGCGCCAGCGCCGGAAACGTGTGCTCGTCCATCCAGAAGTCCCGCTGGAAGCGGTCGCGCAGATCCCCGGCCGCCTGTTCCAGGAGCGCCGCGTACACCTCGTCGCCCCACACCGTGCGCGACAGATGCGCGGTGCGCCGCAGCGCGTCGTACGCGTACCCCTGCGCGCCCGCCGCCATCACCGGACCGGTGGGACGGCTGCCGTCCGCGCAGCAGATGGCGCCGGGGGAGTCCTTCCAGTTCTGGTTGGCGAGGCCGCCCTGGTCGGCGCGGTAGACGAGATAGCCGCGGGAGGTGAGCCCGCCGTGGTCCAGCATCCAGCCGATGGCCGCACGGGCGTTGGGCTCCAGACGGCGAGCCGTCGCCACGTCACCGGTCTGCTCGACATACGCCCCGAGCAGCACCAGGAAGAGCGGGGTCGCATCGACCGAACCGTAGTACCGCCCGTACGGCACCTGCCCGAAGTGCGCAAGTTCCCCGTGCCGTACCTCGTGCACGATCTTCCCCGGCTGGGCCACCGAACGCGTATCCACCTCGGTCGCCTGAGCCGCGGCGAGCGCGGGCAGCGTGGCCGCGGCCAGCCGGGGGAGGTAGGGCAGTGCGAAGAGCGAGGTGAGGAGAGCGTCGCGGCCCAGCAGCGTGAGGAACCAGGGGGCGCCGGCCGCGGGGACGCGCAGCTCCTCGCCGTCCGGGCCCGTCGCCGGGATCTGGAGCGTGGCGAGGTCGGACAGGCCCCGTGCGCAGGCCGTGGCCAGCTCGGGCCAGCCGGTGGGGAAGGCAATGCCCTCCATGAACTCGCCTTCCGCAGCGAGGAGTTGGTCGTTGGCGTCGGCGGGCGAGGCCGGCACCGTCGCGTCCTGGTCCGCCCCGTGCGGCCGTGCCGCGACCCGCAGCGCCAGCACCGCCGAGCCGTGCGGCTCCAGGTCCAGCGTCCACACGAGACGGCGTGCGCCCGTGCCCGTCTCCTCCACGCCGTCCGGCCTGGGGTCGGCAGTGACGGTCGTCAGGGACCGCCACTCGCCGCGCCGGTAGCTGAACTCCACACCGTCCTCGAGCACTTCGCGGGAGCGCACGACGCCCGTCTTGGCGTACGTACGGTGGTCGGAGCGCAGCTCGAACTGGTCCGTGAAGTCGGCGTCCGCGGTGACCGCGACGCGCACCGTGGTCGGCACCGGGCGGTTGCTGGTGACTCGCAGCGACTCCACGAACGCCCCGTCGGCGACGGCCTGTTCACGGAAGAGCGTGTGCGCGGGCGGCTCCTGACGGCCGCCGCGCGGTACGAGGACGCAGCGGGCCCGGTCCCCGTCGGCGACCGGCGTGAGCGTCTCGGGCACGGCACCGTCGACGGTGAGCTGCCACCGGCTCAGATGCCGGGCGTCGCGTACGAACAGCCCGGCCGGGGAGCCGCCGCCCCGTACCCCGCTGATGTCCCCGCTGTCGCTCACGGCGGCGAACGTCCCGCCGCGTACGAGCAGATGATGCCGGTCCGTCATCCCCGGTCCCCTCCCTTGTCACTCCTGTCGAACGTGCCGGTGCCCATGGGGGACACGCCGTGTCCGGGGCGCATATGGAGCAGGTCCAGCGCGAGGGCGGCGGTCCAGCCGAAGTCGTGTGCTCCGCACGCCTCACCGGTGTACGGGTCGACGTACTCCGCGAAGTCCGAGGCGTCCGCGCTCTCCAGCAGCGCCTCGCGCAACGCGTCGGCCTCCGCCTCCTCCCCGTGCACCCGCAGGCCGCGCTCCACCAGCCAGCCGGTGTTGAACCAGGCGGGCCCGCGCCAGTACCGGTGCGGGTCGAAGGCCTCGCCCAGCAGGTCGTAGCTCGGCACGAGCCGGGTGACGCCGCCGAGCCCGAAGTGGGGCCCGCGCAGCGTCCGTACGAGCGCGGTCGCGATGTCACGCGGGAGCGTGGGCAGGAGCAGGGGAACGAGCCCCGAGACGGTCCGCTCGGGGATGAGGCCGCGGCCCCGCGCGTCTTCGCGCTGCGCGTTGTCGCGCCGGGCTTCGCCGGGGCGGGCGTCCTTGCGCCGGGCGTCTCCGTGGTGGGCGCCTTCGCGGTGGGCGTCTCCGTGGTGGGCGTCTTCGCACCGGGCGTCTCCGCCCTGCACATCCCCGCCCTGCACATCCCCGCCCTGCACATCCCCGCCCCGCACATCCCCGCGCCGCGCGTCGCCCCTTACGTCTCCGCCCCGTACGTCACGGCAGAAGAACATGCCCTCCGCCGGGTCCCAGAGGCGGTCGACGAGGGCCGCCGTCAGACGCTCGGCCCGGGCGTACCGGGCCGTGCCCCGTGCGCCCAGTTCGTGCGCGATACGGGCCAGCGCGTGCTCCGACGCGATCAGCAGCGCGTTGAACGCGGGGTCCTCCACCGCGAACTCGCCCGACCCGTCGGCATATCCGCCGTCGCGGTAGTCCGTCGCCAGCCGCACGTACCGCCCGTAGTCCAGGTCCGTCGGCCGGTCCTCGGGCGCGCCGTGGTCGAGGTCCGCGCGGCGGAAGGAGCGGGCCGGGGCCGGGGTGACCCGTGACAGCGGGGCGTCCCAGGCGGGGCTGTTGTCCATGCCCTGCTCCCAGGGGTGCACCACCGAGACGAGCCCGCCGCCGCCCAGGTCGCGGCGGTGCAGCAGATAGCGGTGCCAGGCCGCGAGATGCGGGTGGACGCGGGCGAGGAAGCCGCGCGCGCGGGACAGCCCCGGGTCGGCGAGGTGCACCAGCCAGGCCGCCAGCGCGTGCACCGGTGGCTGCACGATGCCCGAGGTCTGTACGGTGCGCGGGGCGCCCGTGGCGCGCCCCACGGTCGAGGAGCGCCAGAAGTCGGGGCTCGGGAAGTACGCGTCGAGCGGCACGGAGGGGTTGAAGACGATGTGCGGGATCCGCCCGTCCGCCCACTGGGCCGCCAACAGCGTCTCCAGCTCCGTCTGCGCCCTCAGCGGCGACACATGGCGCAGCCCGATCGCGATGAACGCCGAGTCCCAGGACCACTGGTGGGGGTACAGCCGGCGCGACGGCACCGTGGACCTGCCCGTCCAGTTTCCCTCCAGCACCTGTGCCGCCCTGACGTGCAGCGACCCGGCGGGCCCGGCGGGATCGTATACATGGGTCCCGGAACGGACGATCTCACCGCGACCGGACCCCGGCGGTGAACCCGAGGTGCGCACGGGACGCGTGAGTTCCGTACGACGGGCGGTGAGTTGGGTAGTGCGGTCCACTCAGGTCTCCCCGAAAGACGTCCTGCCGAACGGTTCGGCAGTGGCTACCGTAGGGTTACGTCTATTTAACACGCAAAACTCAATATGTAATGCAGGGTTGGTGAACGCAAGGGGGTGCGCATGAGTGGAAGAACCGGGAAGCCCGGCGCTCAGGCCGGCGCCGGAGATCTGCTCGAACTGGTGCGCAGCGGCCGCGCCACGACCCGTGGTGCCCTGCAGCAGGCCACGGGCCTGTCGCGGGCCACGGTCGGCCAGCGGCTGGACCGTCTCTTCCGGGCCGGCTGGCTGCGCGAGGGCGCCGGCGGACCGGTCGACTCGCCGCTGGGCGGACGCCCTTCCATCACACTGGAGTTCGACGACGCCCACGCGGTGGTGCTCGCCGCCGACCTCGACACCCGGCACGCCCGCGCCGCCGTCCTCTCCCTGACCGGTGAGATCCTTGCCGAACACGCGGGGACCCTGGTCATCGAGGACGGCCCGGACGCCGTGCTCGGCGAACTGGGCCGCTGGTTCGCCGAGTTGCTCGAGAAGGCGGGCCATCGGGCGCACGAGGTCTGCGGGATCGGGCTCGCGGTTCCGGGGCCCGTGGACAGTGACACCGGCCGGGTCGTCCAGCCGCCGATCATGCCGGGCTGGGACGGCTACGACATACGGCGCCGGCTGGGCCGCGCCTTCGCCGAGCACGCCCAGGGCGGCGCCGGAGTGCCGGTGCTCGTCGACAACGACGCGAACCTGATGGCGTACGGCGAACAGCGCTCCGGGTACCCGGACTGCTCGGCGTTCGTGCTGGTCAAGGTCTCCACCGGGATCGGCGCGGGGGTGGTCGTCGACGGCCGCATCTACCGCGGGATCGACGGCGGCGCCGGGGACATCGGGCACATCCGCGTCCCGGAGGGCGCCGACGCGCTGTGCCGGTGCGGGTCGTACGGCTGTCTGGCCGCCGTCGCGAGCGGGGGCGCCGTGGCGCGCCGGCTCGCGGAGGGGGGTGTGCCGGCCGCCTCCGGCTCGGACGTAAGGGACCTGCTGACCGCCGGGCACCCGGAGGCCGCCGCGCTCGCCCGGGAGGCCGGGCGGCGGGTCGGGGACGTCCTCGCGACCGTGGTGACCCTGCTGAACCCCGGGGTGCTGATGATCGCCGGAGATCTGGCCGGAACCCCGTTCCTCACCGGCGTACGGGAGCTGCTGTATCAGCGGGCGCTTCCCCGCTCCACCGCCCATCTCGATGTGGTGACCTCCCGGCTCGGGGAGCGCGCGGCCCTCCTGGGAGCGGGTGCGCTGGTCGTCGAGCATCTGTACGCGCCGGAGCGGGCGGAGGAACGGCTGCGGGCGCTCGGCGTGTGAGGGTGTCGGGCCCCGTGCGAAAACCGGCGCTTCCGTCCGGATGTGCGTCCGCATGGTGAAATCCGGCTGCCTTGGATCGCGTGATTCTCGCCACCTCTGATAGGGGTTCCGCTCAGATGAGCGAATCAAGGGCGACTGCACTTCTCCAAAGGGTGGCACTGAGTGCCACCTCTTGATCGTTCATCGATCGAAATCAGACGTAGGCAAACGCGCTCACATGAGCGTCCTGAGCGTGAGGATGGGTTGCGATGCGTTCAAGAAGTGAAAACATCCGGGCGTTACGAGTTGCCAAGCCTTGACTTTCGATCCAGTGGCGGACGAGTGGTTACGGGCGCATGACGCGCAAGTGGACGTACCCAGGCGCCTTCGATCTGGGTATGTTCCTCGCCGTCAGGGCAGCCACCGCGTCCTCGAGGAGTCGAGACCGTGTCGGAAAACAAAGATCGCCACGTAACTGGGAACGGCGTCGAGGGCGTGAAGTTCGTTTACGACTTCACCGAGGGCAACAAGGACCTCAAGGACCTCCTCGGCGGCAAGGGCGCCAACCTCGCCGAGATGACCAACCTCGGTCTGCCGGTCCCTCCGGGATTCACCATCACCACCGAGGCCTGCAAGGTCTACCTCGACAGCGGCGAGGAGCCCGCGGCACTGCGTGACGAGGTGAGCGCCCACCTTGCCGCGCTCGAGGAGCGGATGGGCAAGAAGCTCGGGCAGGCCGACAACCCGCTGCTGGTGTCGGTGCGTTCGGGGGCGAAGTTCTCGATGCCGGGCATGATGGACACCGTCCTGAACATCGGGCTCTCCGACAAGTCCGTGCAGGGGCTGGCGAAGCAGGCCGGTGGCGACCGCTTCGCGTGGGACTCCTACCGCCGCCTCATCCAGATGTTCGGCAAGACGGTCCTCGGTGTCGACGGCGAGCTCTTCGAGAACGCGCTCGAGGCGGCCAAGGAGGCCAAGGGCGTCTCGGTCGACACGGAGCTGGAGGCCGCGGACCTCAAGAAGCTGGTCACCAAGTTCAAGAAGATCGTCAAGACCGAGGCCGGGCGCGACTTCCCGCAGGACCCGCGCGAGCAGATGGACCTCGCCATCAAGGCGGTCTTCGACTCGTGGAACGGCGACCGCGCGAAGCTCTACCGCCGTCAGGAGCGCATCCCGCACGACCTGGGCACGGCGGTCAACGTCTGCTCGATGGTCTTCGGCAACCTGGGCCCCGACTCCGGCACGGGCGTCGCGTTCACCCGCGACCCGGCCTCCGGCCACCAGGGCGTGTACGGCGACTACCTGCAGAACGCGCAGGGCGAGGACGTGGTCGCGGGTATCCGCAACACCGTCCCGCTGGCCGAGCTGGAGCGGATCGACAAGAAGTCGTACGACCAGCTGATGCAGATCATGGAGACGCTGGAGAACCACTACAAGGATCTCTGCGACATCGAGTTCACCATCGAGCGTGGTGTGCTGTGGATGCTGCAGACCCGCGTCGGCAAGCGCACGGCGGGCGCGGCCTTCCGCATCGCGACCCAGCTGGTGGACCAGGGCTTGATCGACGAGGCCGAGGCGCTGCAGCGGGTGACCGGCGCGCAGCTGGCGCAGCTGATGTTCCCGCGCTTCGACGAGCAGGCAAAGGTCGAGCAGGTCGGCCGCGGCATCGCCGCTTCGCCGGGTGCCGCCGTCGGCAAGGCCGTCTTCGACTCGTACACCGCCGTGAAGTGGTCCCGCTCGGGCGAGAAGGTCATCCTGGTACGCCGCGAGACCAACCCCGACGACCTCGACGGCATGATCGCGGCCGAGGGCATCCTGACCTCGCGCGGCGGCAAGACCTCCCACGCGGCCGTCGTCGCGCGCGGCATGGGCAAGACGTGCGTGTGCGGCGCGGAGGAGCTGGAGGTCGACACCAAGCGCCGGCGGATGACCGTTCCCGGCGGGCACATCGTCGAGGAGGGCGACCTCATCTCCATCGACGGCTCCAGCGGCAAGGTCTACCTGGGCGAGGTCCCGGTGGTGCCGTCCCCGGTGGTCGAGTACTTCGAAGGCCGGATGCACGCGGGCGCGGACGACGCCGACGAACTCGTGGAGGCCGTGCACCGGATCATGGCGTTCGCGGACCGCAAGCGTCGGCTGCGGGTGCGGGCGAACGCGGACAACGCCGAGGACGCGCTGCGCGCACGGCGCTTCGGCGCCCAGGGCATCGGTCTGTGCCGTACGGAGCACATGTTCCTCGGCGACCGTCGTGAGCTGGTGGAGCGCCTGATCCTCGCGGACACCGAGGGGGAGCGGGAGGACTCGCTCAAGGAACTGCTTCCGCTGCAGAAGCAGGATTTCGTCGAGCTCTTCGAGGCGATGGACGGGCTCCCGGTCACGGTCCGTCTCCTCGACCCGCCGCTGCACGAGTTCCTGCCCGACATCACCGAGCTGTCGGTGCGGGTGGCGCTGGCGGAGTCCCGTCAGGAGCCGCACGAGAACGAGCTGCGTCTGCTCCAGGCCGTGCACCGCCTGCACGAGCAGAACCCGATGCTGGGCCTGCGCGGCGTGCGCCTCGGCCTGGTCATCCCGGGCCTGTTCACGATGCAGGTACGAGCCATCGCGGAGGCGGCCGCCGAGCGCAAGGCCGCGAAGGGCGATCCGCGCGCCGAGATCATGATTCCGCTCGTCGGCACGGTCCAGGAACTGGAGATCGTCCGCGAGGAGGCGGACCGCGTCATCGCGGAGGTCCAGGAGGCCAGCGGGACGGAACTGAAGCTGGCGATCGGCACGATGATCGAGCTGCCGCGCGCCGCCCTGACCGCCGGTCAGATCGCGGAGGCCGCCGAGTTCTTCTCGTTCGGCACCAACGACCTGACCCAGACGGTTTGGGGCTTCAGCCGGGACGACGTGGAGGCGAGCTTCTTCACGGCGTACCTGGAGAAGGGCATCTTCGGCGTGAGCCCCTTCGAGACCATCGACAAGGACGGTGTGGGCTCCCTGGTCAAGGCCGCCGCAGAGGCCGGCCGCGCCACCCGCCCCGACCTCAAGCTCGGCGTCTGCGGCGAACACGGCGGCGACCCGGAGTCGGTGCACTTCTTCCACGAGGTGGGCCTGGACTACGTGTCCTGCTCCCCGTTCCGGATCCCGGTCGCCCGTCTGGAGGCGGGACGCGCTGCCTCGCAGTCGGAGGGCAGCGACCACCGCTAGTCGGTGTCCGGCCGTTCCCGCCGGGCGCGCGGCGCCCGGCACGGCGCCCGGGCCTCCGGGGCCGTCGTTGCTCACCTGACCCTCACCGACGCGACGACGGTCCCGGCACACCAGGAGGGGCGGCACCCTGTGCGGGGGTGCCGCCCCTTCGTGCATCATCTGCGGAGACTGACAAGCTACGTCGCTGACCAGGCAAAACGGTGTTTGCTTGCGCTGGTTGGCGTTGAACCTGCGTGACGCCGTTGTGCCCTCCAGGCGCGGCCAGCGTATGTCGGCGTCAAGTCGTGACAGAACATCTGCTTCTGGCCCCTGTACACGGGCACCACGATCGCGATCAACTCGTGGCGGGCCCGGATGCGGCTCGACGCCTGGGTCCAAGACCGTGTCCTACGTGGCCTGTTGGTAGTTGAGTGGATCACGGGGAGTGGGCGGTGGGGTCGGATCGTTCCGGAAGGTCTGTGGGAGTTGGCGAGGCCGTTGCTACCGCCTGCGCGGGTGCGACCGCAGGGCGGCGGGGTCGCAAACATCGATGATGAGGCGCTGTTCGCCGCGATCATCTACGTGCTGGTCGGCGGCTGTGCCTGGCGGGCACTGCCGCCGTGCTTCGGCGCGTCGAAGTCGACCGACATGGTCCAAGGCAAGGCGAGCTGTTCGGGCTGGAGGACGGAGACCCTGCCGAGACTGTGACGGTCAAACAACAGTTGATCGGTCCCGACAAGGGCGTGCCGTACCTCGGAGAAGCGAAGACCAGGCAGAGCTATCGGTATGTTTCGCAAGGGCGTTCGGTCATAGACGAGATCGCACGACACCGCGAGGAGTTCCCGCCGCAGGTCGTGTGCATCGAGGATCGGACGAACCCCAGGAAGCCCGTATGGCGCCATCCTGGAACCCCGCAGGATGCATTGGACTTCGGTTGCGGTCGACGCGTAGTTACCCTGGAGAATCGCGCTCAGCGCTTCCGAGTGCACCGTCACCGAATGGTGTCGGTATGGAACTGGCTGCCGCCGTGAGTGCGCGTGCGGTGTGTCACTGGCGGCTATTCAGGCGAGATCTCTCGGTTGAATTGTGATCGTAACTGGGCGTGTTGCCTTCCCGCCGATTGATCCGACATGAATCATTTCTGTCGGTATTCCGGTATCACTTACGGGAACGACACTCGCGATCCGCCCAAGGAGCCCCGGTGCGTCTGAGCATCTCTCGTATCGCTCCCATTCTCATGGGACTCACCTCCGCCGCTTTTGGCGTAGGTACGCCGCCCGCTACTGCACAACCTGCCCCACCGGGTCCGGACCCACTCGGCGTGTCGCAGTCGGCTACGGCCCCCACCAACCCAGTGGTCGGCACTCCCTCAGCCGAGGCAAGCGGAACCACTCCTGCCACCAGCCGGCCGCGGGTGATGAACGTGACCAGCTGCAGCGAGAGCGACCTGCAAGCCGCGATCGGCGCCGTAGCCACAGTGGGCGGCACGGTCAACCTCAGGCCCCGTTGCACCTACACCCTCACCGACGCCGCACCGCCCAACGACGACAACGGACTGCCGGTCATCACCAATAACGTTACGATCAACGGACGCGGCGACACCATCACCCGAGCCGCAACCGCGGCCAATTTCCGTTTCTTCGAAATCGACGGCCCCAATGGAAACCTCACTCTCAACGCCCTGACCCTCAGCAACGGTCACGCGTCCAGTGGCCTTGGCAACGGCCGGGGCGGTGCCATCTGGCTCCGGGGCGGCGGTTCCGCACTGACGCTGAACAACACCAGCCTCACCACCAACACCGCCGACATCTTTGGCGGGGCCATCGACAACGACAATGGCGCGGTGAACGTCAACAGGAGCACGCTCTACAACAACAGGGCGAGTTCCGGCGGGGCCCTGTTTGTCAGCCCATTCGGAGGTTCCGGCACGGCGACCATCGACAGAAGCAGCATCACCGGCAACCACGCAACCGGCCAACTGGCTGGCGGGATCGCCGCCGCCGTCGGCACGAAGGTGACGCTGACCAGCACCCGAGTCACCCACAACGACGTCACCGTTAGAGGTGCGCTGGGCGGCGGCATCGCGCAAGCCGGAACCATGACGCTGAAGAGAAGCAAGGTCATTGGCAACAGCGCCACCGGTACCAATGCGCAGGGCGGCGGCATCTATAACCTCAGCGGCACGGTGAAGCTCACCAGCGACAGCCCGGTCACCGGCAACACTGCCAACGGCACGAACTCCCGCGGTGGAGGCGTCTTCAATACGGCCGGCGGCACGGTGGCTCTCACCCGCAGCCCGGTAACCAAGAACCAGGCGCTGGGAACGGGCGCAAACGGTGGCGGCATCCTCAACGCCAGCGGCACGGTGACGCGGATCGACAGTCCCGTCGCCGGTAACCAGCCCAACAACTGTGGTAGCCCCAGCACGGTACCCGGCTGCTCCTAGTAGCTCCAGCAGCGTTTCGCTATCTAGCCTGGTCAGAGGCATCGTCGGACCCCGCTCGCACGTACGGGTTGGTCATGTCATCCCCCCACGGAGTCATGTGAGGGGGTGACCGTAGGACCCGGGCCACCCCTTGTGAAGGAATGGTGTCCAGTCTGTGATGAGGTGTCGCTCCGTGTGAGAGGCGCGGCGCCAGGACATCCCCCGTACGCTGAGACCTCACCCGCATGCGGAGGGAGTTCTTCCATGTCCGGCTGGAACGTCCGTGACCTTCCGGGGCTGAGCGGCCGTACCGCCGTTGTCACCGGGGCCAACAGCGGGCTCGGGTACGTCGTCGCGCGGGAGCTGGCGCGCGCGGGGGCCCGCGTGGTGCTCGCGTGCCGCAGCGAGGAGCGGGGGAAGGCCGCGGTCGAGCGGGTGGTCGGTGAAGTGCCGGGCGGTGACGCCCAGTTCGCACGACTCGACCTCGGGGATCTGGCCTCCGTCCGGGAGTTCGCTGCCTCGTTCCCGTACGAGCGGGTCGATCTGCTCGTCAACAACGCCGGGGTGATGGCACTGCCCTACGCGACGACGGCGGACGGGTTCGAGACCCAGTTCGGCGTCAACCACCTGGGGCACTTCGCGCTCACGGGGCTGCTGCTGCCCGCGTTGCTCGCCGCCCCCGGGGCGCGGGTCGTGACCGTCTCCAGCATGATGCACGCCCTCGCCAACATCGACATCCGCGACCTCAACAGCGAGCGCCGTTACCGGCCTTGGGTCGCCTACGCCCGCTCCAAGACCGCCAACCTGCTCTTCACGCACGAACTGGCGCGCCGACTGGCGGCTGCCGGGTCCGACGTGGTCGCCGCCGCCGCCCACCCGGGGTACGCGGACACCAACCTGCAGACCGCGGGGCCGCGGGCGGCGGGACGCAGGGGCGCCGAGCGGCTGATGGAGATCGGCAACCGGGTCTTCGCCCAGTCGGCCGAGGCGGGCGCGCTGCCCGGGCTGTACGCGGCGACCGCGCCGGACGTCCGCCCCGACTCCTTCACCGGCCCCTCCTTCGCCATGTGGCGCGGAGCGCCGGCACCGTCCTGGCGGGCGCGGTGGACCCTCGACGACGCGGCGGCGGAACAGCTCTGGGCCGCTTCCGAGCGCCTCACGGGGGTGACGTACGACGCCCTGAAGGCGTGATGGCGCCGACGGGGTCGTCCGCCGTCACTCCCGGGCGGTCCGCCCCTCGTACGCCGCTCCTCAGGCGGTCCGCACCTCGTACGCCTCCACTCGCACCGTCTCGTCGTCCAGGCACTGCCCCGACAGCAGGTCGAACCGCTGCTTCAGCAGGGGCGAGGCGACGAACGGGCGGCTTCGGTGCGTGCCCGTCAGGCCGCGCGAGAGGACCGCCGCGCCGGTGAAGGGATCACGGTTGTCGATGGCGTACATACAGCCCGCGCGGTCACGGAAGAGCGCCACCTGGCGGCCGTCCGGAAGCAGGGCCGCCACTCCGCGGCCCGGGACCAGCAGGCTCGCGTCGCAGACCGTGAACCAGCTGTCCTCGTCGAGCCGGAGCTGGACCTTCAGAGCGGTGGTCTCGAGTGTCAGGGTCATCGCTGGGCGCTTCCTTCCAGGGTTCGCGTGCCGATGGTCAGCAGCGGCAGGTCGGGCTTGATCTGGTCGCGCTCGGGGACGAAGGCGACCACCGGGTCGGGGGTGTCCGGCGCGTTCACGAAGGACACGAACCGGGCCAGCTTCTCCGGGTCGTTGACGGTCTCCGCCCACTCGTCGCGGTAGCCCGCGACATGGGCGGCCATCAGGGACTCCAGCTCCGCGCAGATGCCGAGCGAGTCGTGCACGACCACGTCCCGTACGTGGTCCAGGCCGCCGGGGATCCGCTCCAGCCACACGGAGGTCCGCTCCAGGCGGTCGGCCGTGCGGATGTAGAACATCAGGAAACGGTCGATCAGCCGGACCAGTTCGGCGTCGGACAGGTCCTGCGCCAGCAGGTCCGCGTGGCGCGGTGTGGCGCCGCCGTTGCCGCCGACGTACAGGTTCCAGCCGTTGGCCGTGGCGATCACCCCGAAGTCCTTCGACTGGGCCTCGGCGCACTCACGGGCACACCCGGAGACCGCAGACTTCAGCTTGTGCGGCGAGCGCAGGCCCCGGTAGCGCAGCTCCAGGTCGATCGCCATGCGCACGGAGTCCTGGACGCCGTAGCGGCACCAGGTCTGGCCGACGCAGGACTTCACCGTACGGAGGGCCTTTCCGTAGGCGTGCCCGGACTCGAAGCCGGCGTCCACCAGCCGCGCCCAGATCAGCGGTAGTTGCTCGACCCGGGCGCCGAACATGTCGATCCGCTGGCCGCCGGTGATCTTCGTGTAGAGGCCGAAGTCGCGGGCGATCTCGCCGATCACGATCAGCTTCTCGGGGGTGATCTCACCGCCGGGGATGCGCGGCACGACCGAGTACGAACCGTTCTTCTGCAGATTGGCCAGGAAGTGGTCGTTGGTGTCCTGCAGGGCGGCCTGCTCGCCGTCCAGGACATAGCCGTCGGCGCCGATCGTCGGGGCGAGCGAGGCGATGATCGAGGCCACCGCCGGCTTGCAGGTCTCGCAGCCGTCGCCGCCGCGCGCCCCCTCACGCCCGTACCGGTCGAGCAACTGCTGGTAGGAGGAGATGCGCAGGGTGAGAACGATCTCGTACAGCTCCTCGCGGGTCTGCGAGAAGCAGCCGCACAGCCCCTTGTCGACCTCGACGCCGCTCGCCTCCAGCTCGTCGTCGACCAGCCGGCCCAGCACCTTGACGCAACTGCCGCAGCCCGTGCCGGCCTTGGTGCACTTCTTCACCTCGGGCAGGGTCGTGCACCGGTGCTCGGTGACCGCGCCGCGGATCGTGCCCTTGGTGACGTTGTGGCAGGAGCAGATGACCGCCTCGTCCGGCAGGGCGGACGGGCCCAGCTGCGCCGGGGCGCCGGATCCGGCGGGCAGCACCAGCTGCTCGGGAGCGACGGGCGGTACCGAGCCGGTGAGGGCGCGCAGGGTGCCGTACGCCTCCGCGTCACCGACCAGGATGCCGCCGAGCAGCTCGCCGTCGCGGCCGATGACCAGCTTCTTGTAGGTGCCCGAGCGCGAGTCCGCGTAGACGACGTCCAGGCAGTCGGCGGTGGTGCCGTGCGCGTCGCCGAAGGAGGCCACGTCGACGCCGAGCAGTTTCAGCTTGGTGGACAGGTCGGCACCGGTGAAGGCGGCCTCGTCGGCGGCGATCGTGGCGGCGGCCGTCTCGGCCATCTCGTAGCCCGGCGCGACCAGGCCGTACACCCGGCCGTCGGCCGCCAGCGCGCACTCGCCGATCGCGAACACATGCGGATCGGAGGTGGTGCGGCACCGCTCGTCCACCGTGATGCCGCCGCGCTCACCGACGGCGAGCCCGCAGTCGCGGGCGAGCTGGTCGCGGGGGCGGACACCGGCGGAGAACACGACCAGGTCCGTGGGAAGTTCGGAACCGTCGGACAGCTTCATGGCCGTCACCGCGCCGTCCTCGCCGACGACGATCTCCTGGGTGCCCGTGCCGGTGTGGACGGCCAGGCCCATGTCCTCGATGGTGCGCAGCAGTGCGGCTCCACCGCCCTCGTCGACCTGTACCGGCATAAGACGCGGCGCGAACTCCACGATGTGGGTGGTGAGTCCCAGGCCCTTGAGCGCACCGGCCGCCTCCAGGCCGAGCAGGCCGCCGCCGACCACCGCGCCGGTCGTCGCCCGCCTCCTCGCGTACTCCTCGATCGCCAGCAGGTCCTCGATGGTGCGGTACACGAAGCAGCCCGTCGCGTCCTTGCCGGGGACCGGCGGGACGAACGGGTAGGAGCCGGTGGCGAGGACGAGGGTGTCGTAGGAGACCGTGAGCCCGGAGCGGGCGGTGACCGTCCGGGAGTCCCGGTGGATCGTCAGGGCCGGGTCGCCGAGGTGCAGCTCGATCCCGTGCGTCTCGATGAACTCCGCGTCCGTCATGGACAGTTCTTCGGGCGTGGTGCCCGAGAAGTACGAGGTGAGCTGGACCCGGTCGTAGGCGGGGCGCGGCTCTTCGCACAGCACGACCACGCGGTGCGTGGCGGTCAGGCCCCGTTCGGCGAGCGCTTCGAGGAAGCGGTGGCCGACCATGCCGTGGCCGACGAGCACGATCGTGGGGCGGGGGCCGGTCCCCACAAATGCGGTCGTGGACATCAGGAGCCTCCATCGTTGGTGAGCAGGTGGAGCAGAGGGGCGCCGTCGGCGGGGAGCGGCTCTGCTCCCTCCCAGGCACGGGCGAGCGCGCCGACGGTGCCGAGTTCGCCGACGAGTACGCCGCCGACCAGCCGGTCGTCGCGCACGACGACCTTGCGATAGGTGCCGCGGGTGGCGTCGGCCAACTGCACGACGTCGTCGCCGGGGCGGGGGTCCGTCTCGCCGAAGGCGGCGAGGTCGAGGAAGTCCTGCCCGGCGAGAGTGAGCCGGGTCAGGGACCGGGTTCCGGTGTAGCGGGCGCCCGGGTCGCCCGTGCCGCCGGCCTCGCTCGCGAGCAGTTCGGCCAGGACATCGGCCTGTTCGAGCGCGGGTGCGGCGAGTCCGTACACGGTGCCGTCGTGCTGGGCGCAGTCGCCGATCGCCCGGATGTACGGGTCGGAGGTGCGCAGTTCGTCGTCGACGAGAACGCCGTTGTGGACGGCGAGCCCCGCGTCCTGGGCCAGGCCCACCCGGGGGCGGACGCCGCAGGTCAGCACCACGAGGTCGGTGTCGAGGGCGTATCCGTCGGCCATCTCCACGGAGCGGACCGCGCCACCGAGCGTGCGTACGCCGCGGACACGGGTTTCGGTGTGGACCTCGACGCCCAGACCCGTGAGGTGGCGGCGCACCAGCCGGGAGGCGGACGGATCGAGTTGACGCTCCAACAGGTGTTCGGCCTGCTGGGCGAGGACGACCTGGGCGCCGCGGGCGGCGAGCGCGCGGGCGGCCGAGACGCCGAGGAGCCCGCCGCCGATGACCACGGCGCGTACGCCCTCGCGCACGGTCTTGGCGAGGCCCAGGCAGTCGTCCATCGTGCGGAACGCATGCACGCCCTCGGGGAGCTCGGGCCGACCGGGGGTGAGCAGGCCGCGCAGCGGGGGGAGGACGGGGTTGGAGCCGGTGGCGAGGACGAGCGTGTCGTATGCGATCAGCGAGTCGTCACAGCAGTGGATCTCGCGGGCCGCGCGGTCGATCAGGGTGACCCGGGCGCGGACGAGGCGCTCCGGGGCCGGGAGGGAGATCACCTCGGGCGCGTACCGGCCGGCCAGCACGTCGGCGAGCAGGACACGGTTGTACGGGGGGTGCTCCTCCTCGCCGACGAGCAGGGCGGACAGGCCGAGCTCGCCGAGCCGCCGGGCGAGACGGGCGCCCGCGAGTCCGGCACCGATCACCACCACACGCGTATTCGAGGTCATGCACCGCAGCGTGCGGTGCTTACGTTACCCGGCCGCATCACCACTGTTTCCCGCGGGGAACGCTGCCCTCAGTGGGGGCCGGGCGCGGGTGTGAGGGTTCCGTACGGGGGTGCGGGGCGGGTGTGAGGGGCCGTCCCCCGGCACCCGGGCGAGCCCCCGGGTGCGCTCAGCGGCCGGCCGTCAGATGGGCGAACACGACCACATTGCCCTGGTAGCCCGTAGTCCTCGAGTAGCCGCCGCCGCAGGTGATCACGCGCAGTTCGGGGCGTTTGGCCGCCCCGTACACCTTGTCGTCGGGGAAGTTCCTCGCCGCGTACACCTCGACCGCGTCCACCGTGAACACGGCCGTCGAGCCGTCACGGCGGTCCACCTCGATGGTGCTGTCCTTCCTCAGTGCGCCGAGATCGTAGAAGACGGCCGGGCCCTGGGCGTTGTCGACGTGCCCGGCGACGATCGCCGTGCCCGTCTCGCCGGGCATGGTGCCGGCCTCGTACCAGCCGGCGAGGTTCTTCTTCTGGGCGGGCGGCACGTCGAGGCTGCCGGAGCCGGTCAGGCCGAGGCCGATGAGGGGCGCGTTCACATGGATCGAGGGGATGCGGATGCGGTCGGGCGGCGAGGGCGCGAGCGCGGACGCGGCGGACCCCTCGTGGTCGGGGTCGGCGGCCGCCTGCGCGGCCGACGGCTGCGGCGGTGCCTCGCTCTCGGCGGCACTGCGCAGCAGCCATGCACCAGAACACAGGGCGACCACCGTGACGGACGCTATGGCGGCATCACCGACCGTGCCGGACCTGCCGACGTTGCGCACGTGAGCCTCCTTCCTGGATGCCGGTGTGCGGGGCCCCCTCCGGGCCGCGAGGGGCAGTCGGACCCGGAGGGGGAGGGGATGGCGGTACCGGCGGACGGACGGCGGAGGGTGTCCGTCAGATCCCGTCGCCTCTCGCCCGGCGATGCAGGAGCCAGGTACCGCCCGCGGCGGCGATGGCCAGAGCCGTCACACCGGCCGCGGTCTTCACCGGGTCGGGGCCGAGTGCGCCGCCGACCCCCGTCTTGACGCTGCCTCGCGGACGCGTCGGATCCTTGGCCGCGGCTGCGGTCAGGGCCACCACCAGATCGCCGGTCACGGTCGCGTGCCGGCCGGCCGAGCACTTGGCGACGATCTCGTACGTTCCCGGCTGCGCGCTCGGCGGCACCCGGAACCGCCCGATCGCGTCCTGCTCGTGCGCGCTGGGCGCGAGCATGAACGTGCCGCCGCCGACCGCTGTGGCGTCGCCCGCCGCCGAGCCGTCCGCGCCGCACGCCGCCGTGTTGACGGTGACCTCGGCTCCGGGCACGGCCGTGGAGGGGAAGACCTCCAGGCTCCTGGTGTCACCGCCGAACGCGGGCGTGGCGACCGTCGTCCCCGCGACGACGGCGAGCGCGGTACCGGTCAGCAGACGGGACGTACGTCGCATCGTGGTGCTCCTCCGAGAGGGCACGGCCCGCGGCACCCCCGGCGGGCCGCTGCGTCGGTCGTACCCCTGCCCTTCCGAGGAAAGGGCCGCTCGGTGACGGCCGCTCGCTGACGGTCTGTCAGAAATACGGTGAACGGGTGCCGCCAGGGGCGCTCCACGGGGCGGCCGCGGCGGCATTCGGCCAGGTCACCGCCGTGCGGCCGGTGGCATTCCGGGGAAGAGCCCGAAGGGCCGAGGGTCGTGCTGTGAACGGGTGACGGGTCGCGGCCGGGTCAGGGTCGCCCCGGCGCGCCCGCCACGGGTGTGGCGGCGGAGTCCTCGGAACCCCACGCCGGGCTGATCGGCGGGGGCGCCGCCGCGGTGCGTGTCGCGGGTGCCGCGGCCGTCGTCGGCTCACGGCGCCCACGGGCGACCGGGTCCCCACCCGCGAACCGTCGGCACAACCGACATCCCGGCGGACCGAGCCGTCCGTGAGCCCGAGCAGGAACGTCCTCACACCCGGTTCGTCGCTCTCGTGGAGGTGGAGGTGGAGGTGGAGGTGGAGGTGGAGGTGGAGGTGGAGGGCAGGCGGTCGGACAACGGGTGACGGCCGCCCCGGTACGACACCGAGGCGGCCGCTCACACACCCGGCGGGAGGGTCAGTGCACGTTCACCGCGCTCCACACCGCCGCCACCGCGTCGTACTCCGTGCTGCCCGCGCCGTACAGGTCCTTCGCCGCGTTCAGCGTCGCCGTCCGGGCGCCCGCGTAGTTCGTCGTGGACGTCATGTAGACGGTCAGCGCCCGGTACCAGATCGCGCCCAGCTTGTCCCGTCCGATCCCGGTCACCGTCGAGCCGTTGCAGGTGGGGGAGTCGTAGGAGACGCCGTTGACAGTCTTCGCGCCGCTGCCCTCCGCGAGCAGATACGCGAAGTGGTTCGCGACGCCCGAGGAGTAGTGGACGTCGAGGTTCCCGACCGTGGAACTCCAGCAGTCCGCGGAGTTACCGTCCTTGGACGGCTTGTCCATGTACCTGAGCGCCGTCCTGCCGAAGCCCGAGCGGACGATCTTCTCGCCGATGAGGTAGTCGCCGGGGTCGGCCGAGTTGCTGGCGTACCACTCCACCAGCGTGCCCATGATGTCCGAGGTCGCCTCGTTCAGACCGCCCGACTCGCCGGAGTACTGCAGCCCCGCCGTCTTCGACGTCACGCCGTGGGTCATCTCGTGCCCCGCCACATCCAGCGCCACCAGCGGTCCGAACGTCGTCCCGTCACCGTCGCCGTACGTCATGCAGAAGCAGTTGTCGTCCCAGAAGGCGTTGTTGTAGTTGGTGCCGTAATGCACACGGTTGTACGAGCCCTTGCCGTCGCCCGCGATGCCGTTGCGGCCGTGGACGTTCTTGTAGTAGTCCCACGTCATGTCGGTGCCGTACTGCGCGTCCACCGCCGCCGAGGAGCGGTCCGACGTCGTGCCGGAGCCCCAGTGGTTGTCGGAGTCCGTGAACAGTGTGGCGGGTGCGCGGCTCAAGCAGACCACGAGGTAGCACAGGTCCGACTTGTTCGCGGCGTCGCCCGTGTAGGTGTTGCCGCGCGTCGGGTCCTTGAGCTGGTACGTCGAGCCCGACGGTGTCGTCTCCAGCGGAACCGTGCCGCTGTAGAGGGACTTTCCGTCGCCGGTCGCCGTCTCGATGTTGTCCCACGCGTCGATCCGGCTGCCGGTGAGGGCGTCGGTGATGACGGTGCGGGCGACCGGGTTGCCGAGCGAGTCCTGTCCCGCCGCCTCGGTGCGCCAGGCCAGCCGGGGCGCGCCGTGCAGGGCGTCGACGACGAGCTGGGGCCTGGCGGTCACGTTCTTCAGCAGTTCACCGTTGTTGGCGGCGCGCAGCGCGGCGGTGGCGAGGTCCGCGGCCTTCGGCGCCTCGACCGTCGGGGTGGTCGTCGGCACGGAGATGTCGCGCCTGGTGGCCCGGTCCGCGCTGCGGTAGGAGCCGTTCGGGGCCAGGTGGACGACGAAGTCGCCGCCGAGCACCGGGAGGTGGAGGTAGGTCCGGTCGTAGCGCACGTGCTGGCTGCCGTCCGCGTCCACGACGACGTCCCGCACGCTCGTGCCCTGCGCCGAGGTCAGGCCCAGGCGCGCGGCCTGGTGCACAAGTGCCGCGGCGGCGTTGCCGATTGCGGTGGCCCGGCTGGGTCTTGCGGCGGCCCGGGCGGTGTGGGCCGGGGCCAGCGCGGAGGCCAGCAGGACCGCGGTGGTCGCGGCGGTACCGACAGCGGCGAGACGGGAACGTCGTATGTTCCGTATCTGACTCAAGGGACTCCTCGGGGGCGCCTGGGGAGGGCGAATGTGGGGAAGGGCCGGGACGGCGGCCCGGGTGTCCACATGGTTTAAGCGCCCACGACTTGTCGTGTCCAGAGTGTTTTCAGAGCATGGTGTGACGGTTGGGAATAGGTGTTGCAACGCCCCATGGACGCGGGAGAAGAGCGATCATGGTTGCGCCGGTAGGACCGACTGGGGAGCGGGCGTATGAGACTGCCGTTCTTCGTGTACGGGACGCTGCGTCCCGGCGAGCGCAACCACGACCTCTTCCTGCGCGGCCGCACCCGGTCCGAGGAACCGGGGCTGCTGCCCGGCGCGGTGCTGTACGAGGGCCCGGGTTATCCCTACGCCGTGGAGCAGGACGGCGGCACGGTATGCGGCGAGATCGTGACCGCGCTGCCCGAGGCGTACGGCGAACTGCTCGTCGCTCTCGACCGGTTGGAGGACTGTGTGCCGGGCGACCCCCGCAGCCTGTACGAGCGGGTGGAGCGGGAGGTGACGACCGCGGACGGCAGGACCGTACGGGCCTGGGTGTACGTCGCCGCGCCCGCCGTCGCGGCACGGCTGCGGGCGCACGGCAGGCATATCGGGGGCGGCGACTGGCACGCCCGCAGCTGAGCCGGCGTCCGGCCGGACAGGGCGGCGAGCGACTCGCGCACGGTCACCCGGTGAGTCACTGCGAGGGGACGCCGCCCACGCGCTCCAGTCGCACCGCGCACACCTTGAACTCCGGCATGCGGGAGGTGGGGTCGAGGGCCGGGTTGGTCAGCGAGTTCGCGCGGCCCTCGCCCGGCCAGTGAAAGGGCATGAAGACGGTGTCGGGCCGGATGGCGCGGCTGATCCGCACGGGTGCGACGGCCCGCCCCCGCCGTGAGACCACGGCCACCGCTTCCCCGTCCGAGGCGCCCAGCCGCTCGGCCAGGCGCGGGTGCATCTCGACGTACGGGCCGGGCGCGGCGGCGTTCAGCTCCTCGACGCGCCGCGTCTGCGCGCCGGACTGGTACTGGGCGACCACCCGTCCCGTGGTCAGCAGCACCGGGTACGCGTCGTCGGGCTCCTCGGCGACGCCCCGGTACGACACGGCGGCGAACCGCGCCCTCCCGTCCTCGGTGGCGAACCGGTCGAGGAAGAGACGGGGGGAGCCGGGGTGGAGCACGGGCGCCGCCTCGTCGTACGCGGGATCGTCGGGGAGCACGTCCAGCGAGGCGTCCTCGCACTCCTGCGCATCGGCCGGCGCCGGGCACGGCCAGAACAGGCCGTTCTCCTCGGCCAACCTCCGGTAGGTGATGCCGGAGTAGTCCGCCGGTCCGCCGGCGCTGGCGCGGCGGAGTTCCTCGAAGACCTCCTCCGGGTCCGTGGGGAAGCCCTTCTCCACGCCCAGGCGGGCCGCCAGTTCGTGCAGGACCTCCAGGTCGCTGCGGACCCCGGGCGGCGCTGGCAGGGCGCGGCGGCGCAGCAGTACCCGCCCCTCCAGACTGGTCGTCGTGCCCGTCTCCTCCGCCCACTGCGTGACCGGCAGCACGACGTCCGCGAGCTGAGCCGTCTCCGAGAGGACCACGTCGCACACCGCGAGGAAGCCGACCGAGCGCAGCCGGTCCTCGATGTGCGCGGCGCGCGGGGCCGACACCACCGGATTGGAGCCCATCAGGAGCAATGCACGGATGTCCGTGCCCAGCGCGTCGAGGAGCTCGTACGCGCTCCTGCCCGGACCCGGCAGCGCGTCCGGGTCCACCCCCCACACCTCGGCCACATGCCGCCGCGCCGCCGGGTCCGTCAGCTTGCGGTAGCCGGGCAACTGGTCGGCCTTCTGGCCGTGCTCGCGGCCGCCCTGCCCGTTGCCCTGCCCGGTCAGACAGCCGTAGCCGGACAGCGGGCGGCCCGCACGGCCCGTCGCCAGGCACAGGTTGATCCACGCGCCCACCGTGTCCGTGCCCTGCGACTGCTGCTCGGGCCCGCGCGCGGTCAGCACCATCGCGGCCTGAGGCGCGCAGAACAGCCGTACCGCCTCCCGCAGTTGGGGGACAGACACCCCCGTGATCCGTTCCACGTACTCCGGCCAGTGCGCCATCGCCGCCGCCCGCGCGTCTTCCCAGCCGCTCGTACGTTCCCGGATGTATGCCTCGTCCGTGCGCCCCTCGGCGACGATCAGATGCAACAGGCCGAGCGCCAGCGCCAGATCCGTGCCCGGCCGTGGTGCCAGGTGCAGATCCGCCTGCTCGGCGGTCCGCGTACGGCGCGGGTCGACGACGATCAACGTGCCGCCGTTCTCCTTGAGTTCCGTCAGATACCGCAGCGCGGGCGGCATCGTCTCCGCGAGGTTGGAGCCGACGAGGATCACACAGCCGGTCCTCGGGACGTCCTCCAACGGGAACGGCAGCCCGCGGTCCAGGCCGAACGCCCGCATGCCCGCTGCCGCCGCCGACGACATGCAGAACCGCCCGTTGTAGTCGATCTGCGAGGTGCCGAGGACCACCCTGGCGAACTTCCCGAGCGCGTACGCCTTCTCGTTCGTCAGACCGCCCCCGCCGAACACCCCGAGCGCGTCCGGGCCGTGCTCCGCGCGCGTACGTGAGATCTCCCCGGCGATACGGCCGAGAGCCTCGTCCCAGGTGGCGGGTACCAGGACGCCCTCGGAGCGCACCAACGGCGAGGTCAGCCGCACCCCGGGTGCGAGCAGCGCCGGAGCCGTCCGTCCCTTGCTGCACAGCGCGCCCCGGTTCACCGGGAAGTCCGTGCGCTCGGTCACCTCGACCCCTCCCTCCGGCAGGGGCGTCAGGTTCATCCCGCACTGCAGGGCGCAGTAGGGGCAGTGGGTGGGCGTCGAGACGGTCTGCATACCGCTCAGCGTGCTTCGGCCGTGTTACGTGCCGTGGCGGCTCCCTGTTACGCGGCCGGGACCAGGACCTCCCCGCCCGGCGGGCGGCGGCGTGAGGTCGCGACCCGTGCCTACGTTCAGCGAGCGCTGGCGGACGGCGCAGTGCGAAGGCGGGCGTGCCGGTGCACGGCAGCAACAGCAGCCAGGGCGGGTGTCGGATCCGTGAGGTCCACCCTCAGCCCCGCGCCGCCGCAAGGGCCTTCGCGACGCCTCGCTCCTTCGGGCCGAGGAACGTCGGATCCGGTTCGAACAGCACGTCCAGGGCGGCCTTGCCCGCCGCGAAGACCTCCCGGGTGCCGCCGTAGTACCAGGTCACGTCGTGCTTGTCGTCGACACCGACGCCGTACGACGTCACGCCCGCCGCCTGGCACAGGGCGACCGCGCGGCGGATGTGGAAGCCCTGGCTGATCAGGACCGCCCGGTCCACACCGAAGATCTTCTTCGCCCGGACACAGGAGTCCCAGGTGTCGAAGCCCGCGTAGTCGCTGACGATCCGGGACTCCGGCACGCCGTGCTTCGTCAGATAGGAGCGCATCGCGTCCGGCTCGTCGTAGTCCTTGCGGCTGTTGTCGCCCGTCACGAGGACAACCTTGATGCGGCCCGCCCGGTACAGCCGCGCCGCCGCGTCGAGACGGTGGGCGAGGTACGGCGACGGCTCGCCGTCCCACAGGCCCGCGCCGAAGACGACGGCGACCTGTGTGCGCGGCACGTCCTCGGTGGTGCGCAGCCGGCCGGCCGCGGCCAGGAACAGCCACGTCGCCGGCAGCAGCGCCAGGACACACAGCAGCACCAGCCCCTGCACGGCCCGCCGCCGCCCGGCACGCGTGCGCGGCAGTCCCCATCCCCGGATCCTCGGGCGCGGCAGGCCCATCGAAGCGTCCCCCCAGCTCGCGGCTTCACACGGCGTCGTCGATGTCGTCAATGTCTTCGTCGTCAATATCGTCAATGTCTTCAATGGGGACGCAGCGTATGGTGATCCGGTTTCGCGCGGGACGTGCGGGGCGCCCGAAACCTCCCACGCGCCCTCACCGCACCCGGCCTCTTGTCTCACACCCCCGGGCGCCCTCTCGTGAAACCCCGGAAAACACCCGTCACGGTTACGCAACCGCCCGGCAACGTCGTAGCGCCAGGATCGGTCCATGACGGCGTCGAACCCACCTCGCGACGAGTCCCACCTCCGCCCGGGCGGCCGGCCGCACCGCGGCGCCCACCTCGACAGCACGGCGCAACTCATGAACCGGATCACCAGCCAGCTCGGCAGCCAGCTCAGCCTCGTCTCCCTCGACGGCACCCGCCGCCCGGTCCCGCCCGCGCTCGTCCTCGTGGCACACGGCAGCCGCGACCCGCGCGCCCTGGCCACCGTGCGCACCCTGGCCGAACGCGTCCGCGAACTGCGCCCGCACCTGCCCGTGCAGCTCGGCCACATCGAGCTGAACGAACCCCTGCTGCCCGACACGCTCGCCTCCCTCGGCGACGGCCCCTCCGTCCTCGTACCGCTGCTCCTCGGCCGCGGCCACCACGTCAAGCGGGACATCCCCGAGGCGGCGGCCGCGGCGCGGGCCCACACCCGCGTGGCCGCCCCGCTCGGTCCGCACCCCCTGCTCGTGGAGACCCTGTACGCCCGGCTCGTCGAGGCCGGCTGGCGCACGGCACCGAGCGACGCCCAGCGCCGCGCGAGCGCGGTCGTGCTGGCAGCCGCCGGCTCCCGCGACCCGGACTCCGCCGTCGACACCCGCCGCACCGCGCAGCTCCTCGCCGAACGCCTCGGCGTCCCCGTCGTACCGGCCTACGCCTCCGCCGCCTCGCCCACCGTCCCCGCCGCGGTGCGTGCCCTCGCCGCCCGCGGCCGGCACCGGGTCGCCGTGGCCTCGTACTTCGCCGCGCCCGGCCGTTTCGCCGCCGAGTGCGCCGAGGCCGCTCCCTGGATCGCGGCGGCTCCGCTGGGTGCCCATCCGGCCATGGTCCGTCTGGTCGTGCACCGGTACGACCAGGCGCTCGCGGCCCCCGAGCCGGCCGCGGAACCGGCCCTGGCCTCGGCCTGACCGCCCCGCCCGGCGGAGCGAAACGCACCGGGTCGAACGGATGCCGACATCCCGATTGTCACCGGCTGCGTCTACTGTCGGGGCATGGACGGGACCGCACCGAAGGCCTACGACACCCCCGCGCCGTACGAGAACGGCTGGGCGGCCGGCTCCGCGTACGACGGCTCGGCGGTCGAGCGCTGGGCGCCCGAGCCCGACAAGCGCCCCGGCCGCACGGCCTTCCAGCGCGACCGAGCCCGGGTGCTGCACTCGGCCGCCCTGCGCCGCCTGGCGGGCAAGACCCAGGTCGTCACCCCGGGCACCCGGAGCCAGGTCTGGGACGCCAGCCCCCGCACCCGGCTCACCCACTCCCTGGAGTGCGCCCAGGTCGGCCGTGAGCTGGGCGCCGCCCTCGGCTGCGACCCCGACCTCGTCGAGGCCGCCTGTCTCTCCCACGACCTCGGCCACCCGCCCTTCGGGCACAACGGCGAACAGGCGCTGAACGAGTTCGCGGAGGACTGCGGCGGTTTCGAGGGAAACGCCCAGTCCCTGCGCCTGCTCGCCCGCATCGAGCCCAAGCGGTTCGTCCGCTCCGGACGGACCGGCGAACTCGTCAGCGTGGGCCTGAACCTGACGCGTGCGGCGCTCGACGCCGCCACCAAGTACCCCTGGCCGCGCGGCGACCACCCCACCGACCCCGGCTCCCGGAAGTTCGGGGTCTACGAGGACGACCGCCCCGTCTTCGACTGGGTCCGCAAGGGCGCCCCGGGCCACCGCACCTGCTTCGAGGCCCAGGTCATGGACTGGTCCGACGACGTGGCCTACTCGGTGCACGACTTCGAGGACGGTCTGCACGCCGGCCACATCGACCCGGGCTGCCTGCACGCCGAGCCCGAACGCCAGGCGGTCTTCGCCGTCGCCCTCGGACGGTACGTGCCGGCGGACACCGACCCCGAAGAGCTGGCCGAAGCCCTCGACCGGCTCCTCGCCCACGAGTGGTGGCCGCACGGGTACGACGGCTCCGCGGTCGCCCAGGCCCGGCTGAAGGACGCGACCAGCCAGCTCATCGGCCGCTTCTGCCTGGCCGCCGAGGGCGCGACACGGGCGGCGTACGGCAGCGGGCGCCTCACGCGGTACGCCGCCGAACTCGTCGTGCCGAGGAGCACCCGTATGGAGTGCGCGGTCCTCAAGGCCGTCGCCGACCGGTATGTGATGCAGCGCGCCGAACAGGAGCGGCTCCGAGCGGCCCAGCGCGTCGTCGTCGCCGAGCTGGCACAGGCGCTCACCGCCCGCGCGCCCGAAGGGCTCGATCCGCAGTTCCGGGCGCTGTTCGAGGAGGCGGCCGACGACCGCGCCCGCAAGCGCGCGCTCGTCGACCAGATCGCCTCGCTCACGGACGCCTCGGCCCGCTCCCTGCACGCCCGGCTCACGGGAGAACCCATGACCTGGACATGACCCTGAGTGGCCTGATCGGGCCACTCCCTCTTCCCGCATCACGCTGCGTGCGGGACGCTCCCATGTGGCGACATCGTTAAGAGGAGGCATCAAGTGGTCGACGCGGATCAGACATACGTCATCGTCGGGGGAGGTCTCGCCGGCGCGAAGGCGGCCGAGACGCTGCGTGCGGAGGGCTTCACCGGCCGCGTGATACTGATCTGCGACGAACGGGACCACCCCTACGAGCGGCCTCCCCTCTCCAAGGGCTATCTGCTCGGCAAGGAGGAGCGCGACAGCGTCTTCGTCCACGAGCCCGCCTGGTACGCGCGCAACGACATCGAGCTGCACCTCGGCCAGACCGTCGACGCCATCGACCGCGCCGCGAAGACGGTCCGCTACGGCGACGACGGCACGCTCGTCCACTACGACAAGCTGCTGCTCGTCACCGGCGCCGAGCCCCGCCGACTCGACATCCCGGGCACGGACCTCGCGGGCGTCCACCATCTGCGCCGCCTCGCCCACGCCGAGCGTCTCAAGGGCGTCCTGGCCGCGCTGGGCCGGGACAACGGCCATATCGTGATCGCCGGGGCCGGCTGGATCGGCCTGGAGGTCGCGGCCGCGGCCCGCGAGTACGGGGCGGAGGTCACCGTCGTCGAGCACGGGCCGACCCCGCTGCACAAGGTCCTCGGTCCCGAGCTGGGCAATGTCTTCGCCGAACTGCACCGCGAGCACGGCGTCCGCTTCCGTTTCGGCGTCCGGCTCACCGAGATCGTCGGCCAGGACGGCATGGTGCTGGCCGCCCGCACGAACGACGGCGAGGAGCATCCCGCGCACGACGTGCTCGCCGCGATCGGCGCGGCGCCGCGGGTCGCTCTCGCTGAGGCAGCGGGGCTGGAGCTGGCCGACCGTGCGCACGGAGGCGGAATCGTGGTGGACGCGCGCCTGCGGACGTCCGACCCCGACATCTACGCGGCCGGTGACGTCGCCTCCTTCCACCACCCCCTCTTCGGCACCCGGCTGCGCGTGGAGCACTGGGCGAACGCGCTGAACGGCGGCCCGGCGGCGGCCCGCGCGATGCTCGGCCACGACGTGACGTACGACCGGATGCCGTACTTCTTCACCGACCAGTACGACCTGGGGATGGAGTACTCGGGCTGGGCTCCGCCGGGGTCGTACGACGAGGTGGTGATCCGGGGTGACGCCGGGAAGCGGCACTTCATCGCGTTCTGGCTGAAGGAGGGGCGGGTGCTGGCCGGGATGAACGTGAACGTGTGGGACGTCACAGACGCCATTCAGCGCTTGATCCGGGAGCGGACCGTCGTGGACCAGGACGCATTGGCCGACCCGGGGGTGGCGCTGGAAAACGTGTCCGCCTGAGCGTGTCCGCCTGAGCGTGTCCACCCGAGCGTGTCCACCGGGCTCCGCCGCCGGGCGGGTGCGGGCCGTTCATGGCCCGTCGCGCCCACGCGTGCGGAGTCCCGCGCCGTCACAGGCCCGCGCTCCTTCGGGGCGCGGGCCTGTCGGTCCGTCCCCGTAGAATTCACGCGTGGCAGGACGGATCAACGACGAGGACGTGAAGGCGGTTCGGGACGCGGTCCCGATCGACGCCGTCGTGTCCGAGTACCTCCAGCTGCGCAACGCGGGCGGCGGGAACCTGAAGGGGCTGTGCCCCTTCCACGACGAGAAGTCCCCCTCCTTCCAGGTCAGCCCGGGCAAGGGCCTGTTCCACTGCTTCGGCTGCCAGGAGGGCGGCGACACCATCACCTTCGTGATGAAGGTCGACCACCTCTCCTTCTCGGAGGCGGTCGAGCGCCTCGCCGCCCGGGCGGGCATCACCCTGCGGTACGAGGAGGGCGGGTACAACCCCACCCACCAGCGCGGCGAGCGCATCCGTCTGGTCGAGGCCCACCAGCTCGCCGCCCAGTGGTACGCCGAGCAGCTGGACTCGGGGCCCGAGGCCGAGGCGGGGCGGAAGTTCCTGGCCGAGCGCGGCTTCGACCAGGCCGCCGCGGTCCACTTCGGCGTCGGCTACAGCCCCCAGGGCTGGGACCACCTCACCCGGTATCTGCGCGGCAAGGGCTTCAGCGACAAGGAACTGCTGCTCTCCGGCCTCTCCCAGGAGGGCCGCCGCGGCCCCATCGACCGTTTCCGCGGCCGGCTGATGTGGCCGATCCGCGACATCGGCGGGGACGTGGTGGGCTTCGGCGCCAGAAAGCTGTACGAGGCGGACAACGGACCGAAGTACCTGAACACCCCCGACACGGCGATCTACAAGAAGTCGCAGGTCCTCTACGGCATCGACCTGGCGAAGAAGGAGATCGCGAAGACGAGCCGGGCGGTGGTGGTCGAGGGCTACACCGACGTCATGGCCTGCCATCTCGCGGGTGTCACCACGGCCATCGCGACCTGCGGCACGGCATTCGGCGGCGAGCACATCAAGATCCTGCGGCGGCTGCTGATGGACAACGGCTCGGCGCGGGTGATCTTCACCTTCGACGGTGACGCGGCGGGCCAGAAGGCGGCCCTGCGCGCCTTCGAGGACGACCAGAAGTTCGCCGCCGAGACGTACATCGCGATCGCGCCGGACGGTATGGACCCCTGCGAGCTGCGCCTGGCGAAGGGCGATGAGGCGGTCGCCGACCTGGTCGAACCCCGCACGCCGCTCTTCGAGTTCGCGCTGCGCCAGATCGTGAGCCGCTACGACCTCGAGACCCCGGGGGGCCGCGCCGCCGCCCTGGACGAGGCGGCGCCGGTCGTCGCCCGGATCAAGAACAGCGGCGCCCAGCACGAGGTCGCGGTCCAGCTCGCGGGCATGCTCGGCATCCTCGACACCCAGTTCGTGGTCAAGCGGGTGGCGCAGCTGGCCCGTTGGGCACGCGACCGGGGCGGCAGAGGCCCCGCACCCGCCGGGTCCCGCGCCCCGCAGCCGTACCAGGCGGCTGCTCGCCCGGCCGTCTCGGGCCCCGCGCTCAACCTCCGCAACCCGGTCTACGCCACGGAGCGCGAGCTGCTCAAACTCGCCCTCCAGCAGCCCGAGTTGGTCTCCCCGGCGTTCGACGCGTACGGGGCCGACGAGTTCACCGCGGCGCCGTACGCGGCCGTCCGCGAGGCGATCCTGGAGGCGGGCGGCGCGGAGTACGGTGCGCAGGATCCGCAGGAGTACCTGGTCCGGGTCCGCGAGGCGGCCCCCGACGACACTGTCCGGGCCATGGTCACGGAACTGGCGGTCGAGGCGATCATGCGCAGGACGGTGGACGAGCTGTACGCGGGCACCGTGCTTGTCACGGTCCGCCGTCGCGCCGTCGAACGCCGCGTCCGCGACATCCAGAGCACCCTGACGCGCCTGGGCCACCAGGCCGACCCGGCCCATGCGTCCGCCGTGCAGAACGAGCTGTGGGTCCTCCAGAAGTACGACCAGGCGCTGAGGGAGAGGGGCGCGGCGGCGCTCTGAACACCCCATTGCGGGGAAGGGCCGGCTGCGTGTCCGGGCGCGGCTTTCCAACGGTACGGCTGGTTTGAACTCCCGTGGCGGACGCACCCGTCCGGCAGGGTAACCGCGCGGTCACGCAACGGACTCAAAAAGTGGTCGCACGCCCCTCGTGGCAGCGATGTGTCGTGCCCCACACTGGGTTCCGGTGCCTGAGTCCCCGGAGCGCGGCCGATCCGCCCATGGCGGGTCCGACACCCCCGCGGTTCCGCTCAACGACTACGGGATGGCCGGCGGGCGGACCGCCGGCCACATCCCCGACGTACCGCTGCCGCACTTTCCAGCAGCGACATTCCTGGAGGTCGCCCCCGTGCAGACCCAGACCCTGATAGAGACCGAGACCCGTGACGACGAGCCGGATGCCGACAGCGACGTCCTTCCGGCGATGCCACCGCAGGGCCGGCTCGCTCACCGCCCCGAGCCGGACCAGCCGCCTGCCGACGCCGCGGAGACCGAGCCGCCCGAACCCGTCGAACCGCTCCGCGGCCGTGCCGACACCGGCGGCCCCACCTCCGACCTGTTCCGCCAGTACCTGCGGGAGATCGGCCGTATCCCCCTGCTCACCGCCGCCGAGGAGGTGGAACTCGCCCGTCGTGTCGAGGCCGGCCTGTTCGCCGAGGAGAAGCTCGGCAACACCCCCGACCTCGACAGCGAACTCGCCCTGGACCTGGACCGGTTGGTGGTCATGGGGCGGATGGCCAAGCGGCGGCTGATCGAGGCCAACCTGCGGCTCGTCGTCTCCGTGGCCAAGCGGTACGTCGGCCGCGGGCTGACCATGCTCGACCTCGTCCAGGAGGGCAACCTCGGCCTGATCAGGGCCGTCGAGAAGTTCGACTACGCCCGCGGCTACAAGTTCTCGACGTACGCGACCTGGTGGATCCGCCAGGCCATGTCTCGCGCCCTGGCCGACCAGGCCCGCACCATCCGCGTCCCGGTCCACGTCGTCGAGCTCATCAACCGCGTCGTCCGCGTCCAGCGCCGTATGCTCCAGGAACGCGGCTACGAACCCACACCGGACGAGGTCGCCGCCCACCTGGAGCTGCCTCCCGAGCGCGTCACCGAGGTGCTGCGACTCGCCCAGGAGCCCGTCTCGCTGCACGCCCCCGTGGGCGAGGAGGACGATGTGGCACTCGGCGACCTCATCGAGGACGGCGATGCCACGAGCCCGGTCGAATCCGCCGCGTTCCTGCTGCTCAGGGAGCATCTGGAGGCGGTCCTGTCGACCCTTGGCGAGCGGGAGAGGAAGGTCGTCCAGCTCCGCTACGGCCTCGTCGACGGCCGCCCCCGCACGCTGGAGGAGATAGGCCGGATCTTCGGTGTGACCCGCGAGCGGATCCGCCAGATCGAGTCCAAGACCCTCAACAAACTCCGGGACCACGCCTTCGCGGACCAGTTGAGGGGCTACCTGGACTGAGCGGGGGCCGCCCGCACGAGCGGCCCCCCGGAACTCAGTCCACCTCGGCGACCGCCTGGGCGAACTGCGCCTTGTACAGCCGTGCGTACGCCCCGTCCGCCGCCAACAGCTCGGTGTGCGAACCCTGTTCGACGATGGACCCGTTCTCCATCACCAGAATCGTGTCCGCGTCCCGGATCGTCGACAGCCGGTGCGCGATCACGAATGACGTCCGCCCGGCCGCCAGCTTCGCCATCGCCTTCTGGATCAGCACCTCGGTACGGGTGTCCACCGAGCTCGTCGCCTCGTCCAGCACCAGGATCACGGGATCGGACAGGAACGCCCGCGCGATCGTGATGAGCTGCTTCTCGCCCGCGCTGACCCCCGTGCCCTCGTCGTCGATCACGGTGTCGTAGCCGTCCGGCAGCGTGCGGACGAACCGGTCGGCGTGCGCCGCCCGCGCCGCCTCCTCGATCTCCCCGCGCGTCACGTCCCGCGCCGCGCCGTACGCGATGTTCTCGGCGATCGTTCCCCCGAACAGCCAGGTGTCCTGGAGCACCATCCCGATCCCGGCCCGCAGCTCGTCCCGGGACATCTTCGCGATGTCCACCCCGTCGAGCGTGATGCGGCCGCCGGTGACCTCGTAGAACCTCATCAGCAGGTTCACGAGAGTCGTCTTCCCGGCTCCCGTCGGGCCGACGATCGCGACCGTGTGGCCCGGCTCCACCTTCAGCGACAGGTTCTCGATGAGCGGCTTCTCGGGGTCGTACCGGAACGACACGTTCTCCAGCGCGACCCGGCCGCGCAGTTCCTCAATCCGCAGCCCCGGCTCGGGGTCCGCCTCCTGCTCCTCCGCGTCAAGCAGCTCGAAGATCCGCTCCGCCGAGGCGACGCCCGACTGCACCAGGTTCGCCATCGACGCGACCTGCGTCAGCGGCATCGAGAACTGCCGGGAGTACTGGATGAAGGCCTGTACGTCACCGATGGACAGGGAGCCGGAAGCGACACGGAGTCCGCCGACCACGGCCACCAGCACATAGTTCAGGTTGGACACGAACATCATCAGCGGCTGCATCACACCGCTGTTGAACTGCGCCCTGAACCCGGCCTCGTACAGCTTGTCGTTCTGCTCGGCGAACTGCCGCGCCGACTCCTCCTGGCGCCCGAACACCTTGACCAGTGTGTGCCCGGTGTACATCTCCTCGATGTGTGCGTTGAGCTTGCCGGTGGTGCGCCACTGCTGCACGAAGTGCGGCTGCGAGCGCTTGCCGACGCGCGTGGCCACGTAGAAGGAGAGCGGCACGGTCACCAGCGCGACCAGCGCCAACAGCCACGACACCCAGAACATCATCGCCAGCACGCCGACGATCGTCAGCAGCGAGTTGATGAGCTGGCCCATCGACTGCTGGAGCGTCTGCTGGATGTTGTCGATGTCGTTGGTCGCGCGGCTGAGCACCTCACCGCGCTGCCGCTTGTCGAAGTACGACAGCGGAAGCCGCGACAGCTTCGCCTGTACGTCCTCGCGCATGCGGTAGACGGTCTTGTTGATGGCCCGGTTGGAGAGCCGGGTGGCGACCGCCATCAGCAGACCGGCCAGCATGAACGCGCTGAGCGCGAGCAGCAGTACGTTGCCGACGGCACCGAAGTCGATTCCCTTGCCCGGGGTGAAGTCCGTCCCGGAGAGCATGTCGGCGATGCCGCCCTGGCCCCGCTGCCGCATGGACTGAAGGACCTGCGCCTTGCTCACCCCGGACGGCAGCCGCCGCCCGATGATCCCGGCGAAGACCAGGTCGGTCGCCTTGCCGAGGATCTTCGGTCCGACCACGGAAAGACCCACGCTCAGCACACCGCAGACCAGCATCGCGATCATGGTGGCGCGTTCGGGCTTGAAGTGGGCGAGGAGCCGCTTTCCGGACCCCTTGAAGTCCATCGAGCGATGGTCGGGGCCGCCCCCGGCCATCATGCGTCCCATGGGCCCGGCCATCAGGCAGCCTCCGCTTCCGTGAGCTGGGAGAGCACGATCTCCCGGTAGGTCTCGTTGCCCGCCATCAGCTCGTGGTGGCGGCCGGTGCCGACGACCCGGCCCTCGTCCAGGACCACGATCCGGTCGGCCTCCCGGATGGTTGCCACGCGCTGGGCGACGATCACCACGGTCGCCTCGGCGGTCTCCCGCGAGAGCGCCGAGCGCAGCGCCGCGTCGGTCGAGTAGTCGAGGGCGGAGAAGGAGTCGTCGAAGAGGTAGATCTCCGGGCGCTGCACCAGCGTGCGCGCGATCGCGAGCCGCTGCCGCTGGCCGCCGGAGACATTGGTACCGCCCTGCGAGATCGGCGCGTCGAGGCCGCCCTCGAGCCGCTCCACGAACTCCGTGGCCTGCGCCACCTCCAGCGCCTTCCACAGGTCCTCGTCGGTGGCGTCCGGATTGCCGTACCGCAGGTTGGTGGCGACCGTGCCCGCGAAGAGATACGGCTTCTGCGGGACGAGTCCGACCGTCCTCGCCAGCAGCGCCGGCTCGATCTCCTGGACGTTCACGCCGTCCACGAGGACCTCGCCCTCCGTGGCGTCGAAGAGGCGGGGGATCAGCCCCAGCAGGGTCGACTTGCCACTGCCGGTGGACCCGATGACGGCCGTGGTCTCGCCGGGCCGCGCCACCACGTCGATCGCCTTGAGCACCGGTTCCTCGGCACCCGGGTAGCGGAACCCGGCACCGCGGATCTCCAGATGCCCGTGCCGCCGGAGCTCGGCCACGGGAGCGGAGGGCGGCACGACGCTGGACTCGGTGTCCAGGACCTCCTGGATGCGCTCGGCGCACACCTCCGCGCGCGGCACCATCATGAACATGAAGGTGGCCATCATCACGGACATCACGATCTGCATGAGGTAGGCGAGGAACGCGGTCAGGTCGCCGATCTGCATGCCGCCGCTGTCGATGCGGTGCGCCCCGAACCAGACCACGGCGATCGACGAGAGGTTCACCACGGTCATCACCAGGGGGAACATCAGCGCCAGAGTGCGGCCGGTGCCGAGGGCGACCTCGGTGAGGTCGGTGTTCGCCCCCCGGAAGCGGTCCTTCTCGTAGTCGTCGCGGACGAAGGCGCGGATGACCCGGTTGCCGGAGATCTGCTCGCGCAGCACCCGGTTCACCGTGTCGAGGCGCACCTGCATGGTGCGGAAGAGCGGCCGCAGCCTGCGCACGATCAGCGTCACGCAGATGCCGAGCACGGGCACCACGGCGACCAGGACACCGGACAGCGGCACATCCAGGCCGAGCGCCATGACGATGCCGCCCACGCACATGATCGGCGCCGACACCATCAGCGTGAACGTCATCAGGGCGAGCATCTGCACCTGCTGCACGTCGTTCGTGGTGCGGGTGATCAGGGACGGCGCCCCGAACTGGCCCACCTCACGCGAGGAGAACGACTGGACCTGGTCGAAGACGGCGGCCCGGATGTCCCGGCCGGCGGCCGACGCCGTACGGGCGCCGTAGTAGACGGCGCCCGTGTTGCAGACGACCTGGCCCAGTGAGACCCCGATCATCAGGCCGCCGAAGGTCAGGATGTAGCCCGTGTCCCCCTTCACGACACCGTTGTCGATGATGTGCGCGTTGAGGGTGGGCAGGTAGAGGGTGGCGCAAGTCTGCAGGAACTGCAGCAGCACCAGCAGGACTATGGGTTTTTTGTACGGGCCCAGATGGGCCCTCAGAAGTCGTATGAGCACGCGAGGTCTCTCGGGGTCGTCGACGGCAGGGGCGGTCGGTGATGCACCACCCCCTATCGTCGGACACTCCACCCGCGTTACCTCAACCGATTAATCCGACAGCGGGCAATGTGCTGACCCGGTTTCAGCCTCCGGGCCTAGGCCGAAGGGAGGACGGCGGGGGCGCACTACGAGCGGAACGCCGCCGGATGCGTCTGCTCGCGTACCGACACGTACTGCTGGCGCACGGCCTGTCCCACTGCCAGTTCCTCGCCCGGCTCCAGGACCTGTGCGACCGCGCCCTGCCAGGCGGGCGGGTGGCGCGGGTCGAGGGTGCCCTGCGAGACGCCGAGGGACCAGGCCGCCTGCCGGGCCGCGCCGATCGCCGCGTAGTCCGCGGGCTGTGGGACCACGATCTGCACGCCGAACAGCGCGGGCGCCGCCGCCTGCACGGCGGGCAGCTCCGCGGCGGCCCCCAGCAGGAAGATCCGCCGTACCTCCACCCCGCGCCCGCGCAGCACGTCCAGCGCGTCCGCGAGCCCGCACAGCATGCCCTCGAACGCGGCCCGCGCCAGATGCTCGGGCTTCATCGACTCGCGCCGCAGTCCGGCCAGGGTGCCCGCGGTGTGCGGCAGGTTCGGGGTCCGCTCGCCCTCCAGGTACGGGAGCATGACGAGCCCGTGCGAGCCCGGCGTCGACTTCATCGCCAGGTCGGACAGGGACTCCAGGTCGGGCAGGCCGAGCAGTTCGGCGGTGCCGCGCAGGGTGCGCACGGCGTTGAGGGTGGTCACCACGGGCAGATGCATGCCCGTCGCGTCCGCGAGCGAGGTGATCATCCCGCTGGAGTCCACGAGGGCCTCGGGGTGCACGGCCATCACGGACCCGGAGGCGCCGAGCGAGACGACCGCGTCGCCGAGTCCGATGCCCAGGCCCAGGGCGGCGGCCATGGTCTCGCCGGTGCCCGCGGAGATCAGCAGCCCCTCCGGTGTCGTGCCCGCGGCCTCGGACGGGCCGAGCACCTCGGGGAGCATGGCCTGGTGTCCGAGCGCCATCTCGACGAGGTCCGAGCGGTACGCGCCGGTCGCCGCCGACCAGTACCCGGTCCCCGAGGCGCCGCCGCGGTCGGTGGTTCTGCGCACGAGCCGCCCGAGCAGCTGCCACACGAGCCAGTCGTGGGCCTGCAACAGCACGGCCGTCCGCCGGGCGTTGTCGGGTTCGGTCCTTGCGAGCCAGCGCAGCTTGGTCACGGGCTGGGCGGCCCCCGGTACTGAGCCGACGGCCTCGGCCCAGGCCTGGCGCCCGCCGAGGGCGTCGATGAGATCGGCCGCCGCGACCTGCGCCCGCCTGTCGCCGCCGACCATGGCGGGCCGCACGGTGGCGCCCTGGGAGTCGAGCGGGACCAGCGCGTTCTGCTGCGACGACACGCCGATGGCCTGCACGCCCTCGAGGAGCCCGCCGCCGGCCGCCTCCCCCAGGGACAGCAGCCAGGCCTGCGGGTCGACGTCGGAGGGACGGCCACCCTCGGCGTTCTCCACAGGGTGCGGTGCATACCCCTGCCTGAGCACGGCGCCCGTGTCCGCGTCGCAGACGACGATACGAGTGAAATCGGGCGAACTGTCCAACCCGGCGACTATCCCCATGGCAGAAATTCTGCCGTACGGAGGGGGGTGTCCGCGCCGCGCCGGGAGGTCCACCCTGGCTCCCCCGGGGCGGCGGCGGTCAGGTGTTGCTGGTGCCCCAGTCGTCCTGGCCGGTGCCGTTCGCGCTGCGTTCACGCAGTGAGCGCACGCGGCCGGCCACCGAGTCGGGCATGCGGTCGCCGACCTTGTCGCTCACCGCGTGGAAGGCCTTGCCGGCGATCTCGCGCCCCTGCACGGCGGCCGTCTCGGCGGTGTTGCGTACGGCGGGGTTCTGCGCGACGAGGCGGGCCGACTTCTTCAGCTGCTCGTAACGTTCACGCCCGGCCCGCGTGCCCAGCACATAGCCCAGCACCAGCCCGGCGGCGAACGTGAGCCGATAGCGCATGGCGGCCACCCTTCCCTTGCGTCTGCGTCGTCCCTTGCGTGGGCATCGATCGCGGGGAGTACCGATTGGCGGAGCACCCCCCTGCTTGCGCTAATGTATGTGTCGCAGCGAGCGCGCGCCCCCTGGCGAATACCCAGGTAGGTACGTTCGATGCAACGAGGCATTCCTCCGTAGCTCAATTGGCAGAGCAGCCGGCTGTTAACCGGCAGGTTACTGGTTCGAGTCCAGTCGGGGGAGCTCGGTCCTCCGTAGCTCAATTGGCAGAGCAGCCGGCTGTTAACCGGCAGGTTACTGGTTCGAGTCCAGTCGGGGGAGCATGCTGAACGAGGACCCCGCTGGGGTCCTTTTTCATGTCCGCAGGAACCGCCGCGCTCACGGCGGAGTCCTCAAGGTCATGCGAAGCCGACCATCCGAAGCAGGAGATCGTATGAGCGGCTATGCTGCGGCAGACGGCGCGCACACGTGTACGCGACGCGCCGTAATGGGGCGGTAGCTCAGCCGGTTAGAGCAGCGGACTCATAATCCGTCGGCCGTGGGTTCGAGTCCCACCCGCCCCACCAGGCGCTACACGCGCAGAAGCGTTTCTACCCGTGGAGACGTAAGGGCGAGGGTCGACACGCCAGCGTCTCGACCCTCGCTCACTCGCCCGGACCAAGATCAAGTAGCCCGGCGGCGGCCCGGAGGGACCAACCGTGGCCCTGATGGCTCAGAGGGCGGCCCGATCGGTCTCCCGCTGAGCCACGCGGTGTGCCGCCCCCGCTCCGGATCTTGCTTTCCGGCCGTCCGCCTTGTTGTCGCCCGAGTCGCGGCCGGTGGCGCTCGGTGCCCGTGCCGAGGCCGGAGCAACGGCGGTCAGGACGGGGGAGGTTGTGCGGCGGGATCCTGTCGCGGAAAGGATCCGTGGCGATTGGGCCTGGCGGCCCCGCAACAGCCGCGAGCGGACCGTCGGACCTGTGCTCGTGTCGGCGCCGAACGCCTCCTCCGTCCGGACGCCTGCGGCAGCCCGGACTCGCCACCAGATCCTCTCGCCCGTGCAGGGCGGCGTACGCCATGAGCGTGCCTTGGGGGGTCCAGACGCCTGGGGATCCGGCCCGCTGGTGTACCGAGTGGGCCGCTGGTGTCGCTCATGGGGATCCGGTCACAACGGCCGAGGCGTGCCGGGTGGTGCGCCGCTGAGGCCACCTCCGACCCGCAGGTCGCACCGGCCGGCCCGCGCCATCGAGACGAAGATCACGGCAGACGATGCGGTCTTGGCCATGTTCCCGTCGCACGGTACGGTCTGTGCGACAACGACGACGGTGAGGCGGAAGCCGGTGGGAATCCGGCACGGTCGCGCCACTGTGAACGAGACGGACCGCTCGGCGGGCGGGCGTCTTGTGAGTCAGACCCGCAGCTGTCGTCCTGTGCACCACCGAGATGGGACGCGAACTCCCAGAGGAGGTCCTGCCATGGCGCAGACCGTCGCTCAGCCGACAGCCACCACCCCCGTCGTACCCGCCAAGTTGCCGCTGAAGGCGATCGCTCCGTGGGCGGTCTTCTTCGGCATCCTGATGCTGGTCCTGTTGTACTTCGTCGGCGCCGAGCAGGGCGCCACCTCCGTGTTCAACGGCACGGATGTTCACGAGTGGGTGCACGACGCCCGCCATCTGCTCGGTTTCCCCTGCCACTGACGAGGGGCGCCGCACAGCCATGAACTCCACGACCGTGCGAAATCTCCTCGTGCGGGGCATGCTCGCCGGCCTTGCGGCCGGCGTGCTCGCCCTGGTCGTCGCCTACTTCCTCGGTGAGCCGAACGTCGCCAGTGCGATCAGGTTCGAGGAAGCGCACTCCCACGAGCACGAGATGGAGATCGTCTCCCGCTCCCTGCAGTCCACGGCCGGTCTCGCCACCGGCGTCCTCATCTACGGGGTGGCCTTCGGCGGCATCGCCGCGCTCGCCTACTGCTTCGCTCTCGGCAGGGTCGGTCGCTTCAGCCCCCGGGCCACGGCACTGCTGCTGTCCGCATGCGCACTGCTGGCCGTGTACGTCGTGCCGTTCCTGAAGTACCCGGCCAACCCGCCGTCGGTCGGCAACCCCGACACCATCGGCAAGCGCACCACCCTGTACTTCCTGATGATGCTGCTCAGCGTGCTGCTGGCGGTCGCGGCCGTCATCCTGGGCAAGCGGCTCGCACCCCGGTGGGGCACCTGGCACGCCACCGTGGCCGCGGTAACGTTCTTCGTCCTCGTGATCGGACTCGCCTACGCGTTCCTGCCGGTCGTCAACGAGGTGCCGAAGGACTTCCCAGCCACCGTGCTGTGGCGGTTCCGGCTCTCCGCGCTCGCCATCCAGTGCACTCTGTGGACCGGATACGGGCTGATCTTCGGTGAGCTGGCGCAGCGTCTGCTGTCGCCGCGTCCCGCGGCGGTCGCGCCCCCCGCACAGGCAACTCCCGTACCGCACTAGCGGCACTCGTCGATCGCCACCGCAGTGGAGCCGCCGGACGGGATTCGGGGGAGGAACGTACTTCCGCCGTGCCCGCGCCGACAGTGATCGGTCCGTCGGCGGGCGAACGATGCTCCGTCAGTCCCCGGTGGCCGGCTGACCCAGCGCCTGCCCCAGCCGCAGGTTCCAACGGCCGGCTCGTCCGCTGAGCTCGGTCGCCGTCAAGGGCGGGACATCGAGCCGCCAGAATGCCGCCTCAGGCGCGTCGAAGACCCTGATCACCACGGCCCGTACGATCTCCGGCTCCACCACGGCGAGGGTCCTGCCGTCATTCTCGCGCAACGCCTCGAGCCAGTCGGCCACGCGCGCGCAGAGGGCACGCACCGACTCCCCGCCGTGGGGTGCGGCGCCCGGATCCGTCAGCCAGCGGGCGAGTACGTCCGGTTCCGCCGCGCCGACCTCGTCGAGCGTCCGGCCCCGCCAGCGGCCCACGTCCAGGCCCGCCAACTCCGGTGCACGCGTGGCGTCGAGACCGAGGGCCGACGCTGTCTCGCCGCAGCGCAGGCTGGGGGAGACCAGCACGCGGTCAGCCACCTGAAGTGTGTGGGCGGCGGACCGGGCACGGGCCGTGCCGCTCGCGTCGAGCGGACAGCCGTCGTCGAACCGGGCCTCTCGCAGTGATCGGTTCATGGCGGGTGAGATCAATGTGACACGGCTGGTCAAACCTTCGCTCCTGTCCTGCACGCACGACCCATACCGACGTTCTCTTCATACGGCATCACGGCCGAGGCGCCGATGTCCTCCCGGCCATGCGCCGGATCAGCAGCCGGAGGGCTCGTCGCGGACCGTTCGGGCCGCGGCAACCGGATTCTCCAGGGACGCGCGTGTCTCGGGCCAACCGTGCGTCTTCAGACGGCAGTCGGGGTTCACCCACAGCCGCTCGGCGGGGACGGCCTCAAGTCCATTGCGCAGCAAGGCGGCTGCCCCGGCCGCGCTCGGAACGCGCGGGGAGCGGGGATGCCGTACACGCCCGGTCCCGCCTCGCGCGCACAGCCGTGGGTGGTCAGCCGGAAGGCTTCGGCGGCCCATGCCAGGACCCCTGCCGGGACTTGGGACTCCGGCGCGGGGCCCGGCTCAGGCGGCCAGCGGGTTGAACGTCAGGGGCTGGATCCTGCCCTCCAGCATCTCGCCCAGGCCTTGGACGGCGCAGATGTCGGGGCGTTCGGCGATGTGCACGGGCATACCCGTCGCCTGGCGCAGCATCTGGTCGAGACCCGGCAGCAGCGCGCTGCCGCCGACCATCATGATCCCTCGGTCGGCGAGGTCGGCCACCAGATCGGGCGGACAGTCGCGCAGCACCTTGCCGATGCCGTCGAGGACGGCGGTGAGCGGGGTCTGGATGGCGACTCGTATGGCCGCCGTGTCGACCTTTACGGAGCGCGCGAGCCCGGTGGCCACGTCCCGGCCCAGGATCTCGGTGGAGGTGGGCCCGTGCGGGGAGAGCCCGTTGCCGGAGAGGGCGAGCCGCAGCGGTCGTACGGACTGACTCGGCAGCATCAACTCGTGCTCGTGGCGGAGCAGTTGAACGATCGCGTGGTCGACGGCCTCGCCGCCCACCGGGACCCGCTCGGCGGTCACGATGTTCCCCAGCGAAAGGACGGCGATCTGTGTGGCTGCGGCACCGCACACCATGATCATGGAAGCCTCGGGCTGCTCGACGGGCAGCCCGCACCCCACGGCGGCGGCGACGAGCGTGTCGACCAGTTCGACCCTGCGCGCGCCCAGTCCGACCAGGGTCTCGATGGTCGCGCGCTGGGCCAGTGGATCCGCGTCGTGCGGGGTGCAGGCGGCGGCCCGCAACCGGGGCTTGCGACGCAGGGAACGGCGCAGCTTCTCCCCCAGCAGATGGCGCAGCATGCGCTGGGCCATCTCTATGTCGACGACGGTGCCGCCCGAGACGGGCCGGACGACACGGATGTACGAGGGTGTGCGCCCCGTCATCTTCTCGGCGAGCTCGCCGACTGCGATCAGCGCGCCCGTGCGGGTGTTCACGGCTGCGGCACTGGGCTGGTCCACCACCAGCCCCGCGCCCTTGACGTAGACACGGGTCCTCGCCGCCCCCAGGTCGACGGCGAAGTGGCAACGGCGCAGCTGGTCCAGGCTGACGGTCATGGCGGTACCTCCCGAGAACATCGTGTGCCATGGACGTGCGCCGCGCCCGTTGGGAGCGGCCGGGAGGGGTTCACCCGAACGGGTGACGTCGGGCGCGTCGCGCCGCGGGAGGCTTGCGTTCGGGCGCGTGGCGCTCAAGGAGGCTTGCGTTCGGGCGCGTGGTCCCTCCCGGCCTGTGGCTTTCCCCCCCATCCCGGATCGGGTCACGGGCTGGAGGAGAGCCGCCGGACCGTCACGGCGTGGTGGGTTGCACCGCGTCACCGCCCACGATCCCCCGTACGACCCCCAGAGCCACGAGGTCCTGGGGCCGCAGACGGAGCTGGTCCGCCGTCGACCGCACCTGGTCGGCCGGGCGCTTGAGGATCGCGGCGGCGAGCTCCGGCGCGATGACGGAGAAGTAACTGTCCGGCGTGGCCCAGGTGTTGCCGGGCGCGGCCAGGGCGAGGGCTCCGCCGGAGCCGCCCTCGCCGATCAGCAGGGTGGTGAGCGGCGTACGGGCGGTGGCGACCGCGGCGAACAGGTCCGCGATCGCGGCGCCCACGCCTTGCCGCTCGGCCTCGGCGTCGTTGGCGGCGCCCGGCGTGTCCACCAGCGTGAGAACCGGGAGGGACAGCAGGTCCGCCAGACGGATCAGACGGGCGGCCGTACGGTATCCCGCCGGACGGGTCGCGGTGCCGGTCTGGGCGGCGTACGCGACCGTACGGCCCTCGTGGATGCCGAAACCGCACAGCATGCCGTCGTCCCTGCCGCCACAGCGGTCGCCGCTCAGGGCGGCCCGCCGGGTGAAGTACGCGTCCAGGTAGGCCTCGGCGCGCGGGCGCCCCGGATCCCGGGCGCGCCGGACGGCGTCCCAGCCGGTGGCGGGGAGGCCCGTGGCCGCGAGGGCGGCCGGGACGGGGGCGGGGGTGGGCTCGTTCGCGACGGCCGCCGGGCGGCCGGGGGCCTCGGGTTCGTCGGGGGCCTCGGGCGCGTCGGGGTTCCGGGACGCGCCGCCCGTCAGCAGGTGCAGCCAGAGCCCCAGCGTCTCCCGCAGTTCCTCGGGCCGTACGATCGCGTCGACCGCACCCGCCGCCAGCTGCGCCTGAGCGGTGTAAGCCGCCGGGTCCGCGTCCTGCGGGCGCACCCGGGACCCCGCGAAGCCCACCTGGACGTCCGGCAGGGCCAACACCACGTCGGCGCCCGCGCCCAGCGTGGCCCAGCCGCCGCCGGTCGTCGGGTCGCGCAGCACCGCGAGCTGCGGCAGCCCGGCCGCGCGGGTGAGCGCCGACTGCCGGGCCACCCGCTGGAGCTGGGTCAGCGCGAGCATGCCCTCCTGCATCCGGCTGCCGCCGGTCGCGACGAGCGAGACGACCGGCAGCCGGTGCTCACGGGCGTAACCGTGCGCCGCCTCCAGCCGATCGCCGGTGCGCTCGCCCAGGGAGCCGCCGAGGAAGCCGAACTCGAACGCGATCAGCACCGCTCGGGTGCCCTCGACGTTCGCGGTGCCGCAGACCACGGACTCCTCCTCGCCGGTGCGCTCGGCGGCGCGGGCGCGTGAGGCGTCGTAGCCCGCCCACCCCAGCGGGCCGTCCGGCGGTGACTCCCGGGCCGGGCCAGGGAGTTCGCGGAACTCGTCGGCGACGCGGGCGAGGGCCTCCCGCGCGGCCGGGCGCTCAGGCATCGCCCAGTGCCCGCTTCATGATCTTCCCCATCTCGTTGCGGGGCAGCGCGTCGAGATGGCGCACCACGCGGGGGCGCTTGTGCGGGGCGAGCCTGCGGGCCACGTGGTCGGCCAGCTCCTCCGCGCCGGGAGGGGCCCCGGGGTCGGTCGGCACCACCCAGGCGACGATCCGCTCGCCCAGGTCCTCGTCGGGCTCCCCGGTGACGGCGGCCTCCCGCACACCCGGGTGTTCGAGCAGCGCGTTCTCGATCTCGCCCGCCCCGATCTTGTATCCGCCGCTCTTGATCAGGTCGGTGGCCTTGCGGCCCACGATGCGCACATAACCGTCGGCCTCGCGCACCGCCATGTCCCCGGTGCGGAACCAGCCGTCGGCGGTGAAGGCGGCGGCCGTGGCCTCGGGCCGGTTGAGGTAGCCCGTGAACAGGTTCGGCCCGCGGACCTGGATCTCGCCCACCGTCTCCCCGTCGTACACGGTGATCGGCGAGCCGTCCTCCTCCACGAGCCGCAGCTCGACCCCGGGCAGCGGCACGCCGACCGTGCCGGGGCGCGGCTCCCCGTCCGCGCGCACACTCGTGTTCATCAGGGTCTCGGTCATCCCGTACCGCTCGACGACCCGGCGGCCGGTCGCGGCGGCGATCCGCTCGTGGTCGTGCACCGGCAGCGCGGCGGACCCGGAGACCAGCAGCCGGGCCCCGCCCAGCGCCTTGGCCAGCTCCGGGTCGGCGGGCAGGGCCTCGGCGATGCGGTGGTACATCGTGGGCACGCCGAACAGCATGGTCGCCCCCGCGCCCAGCTCGCGCGTCACGCCGTCCGTTCCGAACCGGCCCAGATGGCGTACGGCGCCGCCCCGGCGCAGCGGGCCGAGGACGCCGAGGACCAGCCCGTGCACATGGAACAGCGGCAGCCCGTGCACGAGCACGTCGTCGCCGGTCCACTGCCAGGCGTCCGCGAGCGCGTCGAGCGTGGCGGCCACGGCTCGGCGGGGGATGATCGCGCCCTTGGGCGGGCCGGTGGTTCCGGAGGTGTAGACGACGAGAGCCGGATCCTCGTCCGCGGCCCCGGCGGGAGCGAAGGGGCCCGCGCCGTGCACATCGACGTCGATACGCTCCAACTCCCTTACCGATGACGGAAGTTCATCGTCGGGGGCGGCCAGTACCAGCGGCGGTGCGCTGTCCGCCAGGATGTGCCGCAGTTCGCCCTCGCCGGACTTCGGGTTGAGCGGGACGACGGACATGCCGGCGGTCAGCGCGGCCACCACCGCGACGGCGGTCTCCAGGGAGGGCGTGGCCCACACGGCCACCCTTTTCCGGCCGCCGAGCCGCCCGGCGAGCGCACCCGCCGCCGCGGCCAGCTCCGCGTACGTCAGGGCCCGCTCACCGAAGCGCAGGGCGGGCCGTCGCGCGGCCCCCGGGTCGGTCAGGGCCGGAAAGAGGGAGGACACGCGGGACTCCTTGCGACGGGGCGGACGTACGGACATCAGGACCGTTCCTACCTCAGCGTGGGCGAAACCCGTCGCCACGGTGACGGAGACCTCACCTCGCCCCGGCCGACGGGGGCCTGCCTACGCATGGACCCACGATCGTGCCGCACGGCTCCCGTCCGCTACGCGGCCTCCATCACGTCCGCCACCACACAGCTCACGTTGTCCGGCCCGCCGGCCGCGTTCGCCGCGCCCACGAGCGTGCGCACCGCCTCGTCCGGGGCGGGCGCCGAAGTGAGCACACCGCGGATCTCCTCGTCGGGCACGACCCCGGACAGGCCGTCCGAGCACAGCAGATAGCGATCGCCCGGCCGTGCGTCGTGCAGTCGCAGATCGGGTACGGCGGTGGTCCCGCCGCCCGTCAGCGCCCGTAGCAACAGAGCCCGTTGGGGGTGGGTCAGGGCCTCCTCCGCGGTCAGCCGCCCCTCGTCGATCATCGACTGGACCACCGTGTGGTCGTGTGTGATCCGGAACAGCCCGCCCTCGCGCAGCAGATACGCGCGGGAGTCGCCGATGTGGACGAGCGCCAGCTGCGAGCCGGTCCACACGCCGGCGGTGAGGGTGGTGCCCGCCCCGGCGTCCGGACCCGCCGCCTCCCGGACGGCCTCGGTGGCGCCCCGCACCGCGTCCTCCAGCAGGCTCAGCACACCGCCCGCAGGCAGTGGCTCCCGGTCCAGGTACCGCAGCGCCTCGACCGCGGCCGAGCTCGCGGGCGCGCCCCCGGGGCCGAACCCGTCGGCCACGGCGAGGACGCGGGCGCCCGCGTATGCCGCGTCCTGATTGGCCGTGCGGACCAGACCGGGGTCCGAGAGGGCGCAGTAGCGCAGTTCCAGCATGGTGGTGTCCTTCCTCGAGGTGGACGAGAGGTGGTCCACGAGGAACGCCGCCAGCTCCCGGCGCATCGCCGTCTCGGCCTCGACCCGCGCCCAGTACACGCGGATCTCCCGGGCGGCGTCCGCGTCGTCCAGTGCGCACACCCGCCGGATGCGGGCCAGCGGCATCCCCAGTCGCCGCAGCCACGCCACCAGCCGGGCCTGCTCCAGCTGCTCGACGGCGTAGTACCGGTAGCCGGTCTCCGGGTCGACCCGGGCCGGGCGCAGCAGATCGAGCTCGTCGTAGAGCCGCAGCGCCTTCGGCGACAGCCGGCACGCCTTCGCGAAGGCCCCGATCGTCAACATCCCCACCGCCCGCATCCCGTCCCTCCGGCCGTTCCTCGTTCCGCCACCGAGGCTGTGGCTTCACCGAAGGTGAAGGTCAACAGGCTTGTCGTGGATTCCGGCGGCGTTGTTAGCCTGCGCGCAGCAGCCCTCGTACGAACAGGAGCCCAGCCGTGTCCCGCACCGCCGCCACCCGTGTCGCGCTCGTCACCTGCCGTCCCGGGCCGGAGGTGGCCGTCGACCGGGACATGCCCGGTCTGGTGGAGGAGCTGAGGGCGGCCGGGGCCGAGGCCGACGCGGTGCACTGGGACGACGCGGACGTCGACTGGGCCTCGTACGACCTGGCCGTGATCCGCTCCACCTGGGACTACAGCTGGCGCGCCGAGGAGTTCACGGCCTGGGCCGAGCGGTGCGGTGCGGTCACGCGGCTGGCCAATCCGGCGGACGTCGTGCGCTGGAATGCGGACAAGCGCTACCTCGGGGAGCTGGCTGCCGCAGGGGTCCCGGTCGTTCCCACGCGGTACCTCGCTCCCGGTGACGCCGTCGAACTGCCCGAGGACCGGGAGTACGTCGTCAAGCCCACCTCGGGCGCGGGCGCCCGCTTCGCCGCACGGTACACGCCCGGGGAACACGCCACCGCCGTACGGCAGCTCGCGCGGATGCATGCGGAGGGGTTCACCGCGATGGTGCAGCCCTATGTGCGGGGCATAGACGTCAGCGGGGAGCGGGCGCTGCAGTTCTTCGGCGGGCGGCTCCTGCACGCCAGCCGGAAGGGTGCCGTCCTCGCGCCGGGCACGCCCTACGACGAGCGGAAGGTGGCCCACCCCGGCCTGGAGCGCTGGACCCCGACCCCGGCCGAACTCGCCGTCGCCGAGCGCGCCCTGGCCGCCGTTCCCGGTGCCCCGGAGCTGCTCTACGCCCGCGTCGACCTCGTGGACGGCGAGGACGGCCGGCCGTGCGTGATGGAGCTGGAACTGGTCGAGCCGAACCTGTTCCTCGACCTGCACACCGGGTCGGTGCCACGGGTGGCGGAGGCGATCCTTGCCGCTGTCGGCGAGTAGCTCTTCCGAGGTCGCCTGACAACCCCGTGCCGTCGGCGCGGTACAAGTGCCGTCCACATCGAGTGGCCGGGAGTCGGGGCGCCGGCATCCGGCTCAGCAGTCTCCGACCAGACCGTTGATCCCAAGTCGGAACAGGCCCTAGTTGTGCTGTACGGACGGGTTGGTGACGCCCACCCGCTGCAACAACCCCCAGGTGAATTCCGCCGCTGTCTCGTGCCGCAGGCCCGACGCGTCCGGGGCCGTGAAGGCCAGGCCCCAGCGGGTGGGGGCCGTGCCCTCCAGGGGGCGGGCCGGGGCGAAGGCGCGGGCCACCTCGTCGACCGTGCAGGACCAGGGGGTCAGGTCCTCCAGGGTCTGCAGCTTCGGGACGGGGGCGCCCGGCGCCCGTACCAGCCACTCGTTCCACACCACCCCGTTCGGCGCCACCAGTGCCTCGAAGCGCAGGTCCGGCCAGAGGGGTACCGGCCACCGCAGGGCGTCGCAGGTGAGGTCGCCGATCCGGCGGGGCGTGGTGGACTCCGGCTCGCCCAGGACCGAGCGGAGCCGAGAGCAGGGGAGGGAGACGGCCGAACCGGTGTGCCGCGCGTGCAGCATGGCCTGCCAGCGGCGGTTCGCCTCGCGCATCTCGGCGACGGAGACGCCCAGCTCGCGGCGGGCACCCTCGACGAGGTCCGGGTTGTGGTCGGCCATGCGGCGCAGCAGGACCAGCTGGAAGTCAAGGGGAGTGAAGGGACCGGTGGGGCGCTTCGCGGGCGGCATGCGCTCCATCCTCGCGCACGGCACCGACAGCGGCATGGGCACGGGCATCCGGGCGGCGCCCGTCCGGCAGGAACAGCACCGAGTTCACGTACCGCGGGCCCCCGAACGGCAGGACCCGGCGCAGCAACCCTTGCGTGGCGACGTACGACAGCCTGGCCTGGTGGGCCTCCAGGCACCGGGGGTCCAGCGGGAGCCAGGAGCCGGACGGCAGGACCCAGCCCACGTAGCCGAGGTCCGCGAGGAAGGCGACGACCGGGGCGATCGGCTGGATGCGGGACTCCAGCTCGATGAAGAGGGCGGGCCGATCGCGTCTCAGGATCCCCCTCGCGCCGCGCAGGACCGCCGACTCGTTGCCGTCCACGTCGATCTTGATGAAACCGACGTCGCGCAGCCCCAGTCCGTCCAGGGTGACGCAGGGCACCTCGACCGCGTGGGTGTGGATGTCCCGCCGGACCAGCGAGGACACTCCCCGGTCGCCCGCGTCGCCCGGCGGCAGCCACAGCCGGACCGTGCCGCCCCGGTCGGAGGCCGCGGCCGGGATCACGCGGACGTTCGCCGGGGACGTCGAGGCCAGCAGCCGGGCCAGGTGGGGGACCGGTTCCACCGTCACCACCCGGCGGGACCGTCCCGCCAGGCGGTGGGTCCAGGGGCCGTACCAGCCGCCCACGTCCACCGCCGTGGCGCAGTCCGCCGGGCACAGATCGGCCAGGCGGGCCAGCTCCGGCTCGAAGCGCGGATACACGAGTCGCGCGGTCGCCGCCACCAGCCGCACGGGCAGGAACCGGGCCAGGCGGGCTGCCGCCGTCGTCACGGGACCATCCTCTTCAGCAGCCGCTCGTGCTCGTCCTCGCTCACCTGCTCGCCGGAGGTGGGCAGCAGCTGCGGTATCCCGTCCACGATCGGATAACGGCGGTGCAGCCGGGGGTTGTAGAGCGCCTCGGGGGCGCCCTCGTCCCGGAGCAGGCGCAGGGGGCCCTTGTCCAGCGGGCAGGCCAGGATCTTCAGCAGCGGGTCATCCGCGTTCATGGGGGAGTCAACTCCTTGGCCGGTGCGGGGGGTTGGGGAGGTGCCGCGTCGTGCTTGGGCATCGTGAGCAGGACCGTGACCGCGAGGGCCGTGCCCGCCAGGCGCAGGCCGAGCCGCAGCGGCTCGTGCGGCAGCGCCTCGCCGAACGAGAGCGTGCCGAGCACCGCCGTGAACAGACACGTCACCGTGGTGCACACCGGCACGATCAGCGAGGCCCGGCAGCGCTGGAGCGCCGCCTGTGACATGACGAGGCCGAAACCGCCGGTGAACAGGAGCAGATAGGGGTACGGGGAGTGCAGCACACCGAGCACCGCTCCCCCGGGGCCGCCGGCGGTCAGACAACTGGACACACCCTTGATGGCGAGCGAGCTGACGCCGTAGAGCAGGCCCACCGCCACGCCGTACTCGACTCCGGTCGTCGGCATCCGGTGCCGGTGCCGGGCGCGCCGCTCTGCGGCCCCGTACAGCCACACGCCCAGCGCCAGCGAGGGCACGCACACGGTGAGGATCAGCGGGTACGGGGCGCTGCGGCTCACGGTGTCGGAGCCCTCCCGCAGCGACAGCACCACCATCAGCAGGGCGAGCAGGATGGCACCGAGCGCGTATCTCTCCCGGCCGGTCGTCTCCTCGCCGAGCAGCCGCGCCGACAACAGCACCAGAAGCACCAGACCGGAGACGAAGATGCCCTGGGCGGCGGCGATCGGCAGGGTGCGGTAGACGGCGAGCTGTGCCCCGAATCCGGCGGCGAGCGACAGCGAACCGCCGATCCACAGGGGGCTGCCCAGGACCAGGCGCAGCAGCTGGGCCGGGCGCCGGAAGTCCACCTCCGGCAGTGCCGCGAGCGCCTTCTTCTCCAGCACGAACCCGGAGCTGTACAGCACGTTGGCCAGCAGGGCCGCGGCCACTCCCCACCACATGGGCTACGTCCTCCGGGCGTGCAGCAGCAGGATGGAGGCCGCCGACGGCAGAGCGCAGGCCAGGCGGTCCAGCGGGCGCAGCGGTCGGGGCACGCCGTGGAAGGGCGCGCCCTTGAGCGCCACGACCTCGAAGCCCGCCGAGGCCACGAACGCGCGCAGCGCGCGGGCGGTGCACAGCCGCAGATGCCCGACGACCTCCTTCCCCGGGCGGCCGTGGATCGCGCGCAGGCTCACTTCGGAGAAGACGGGCTGGACGCCCGCGAGGAGCAGGGCGCGGTTGTACCAGGCGGCGAGGTTCGGGGTGGAGAGCATGAGGTGCCCGCCGGGCCGCAGGACGCGGCGGATCTCGTCGAGGGCGGAATCGGGGTCGACGAGGTGCTCGATGACCTCGCTGAACAGGACGGCGTCCGCCGCGGCCGTGCGGAACGGCAGCCCGCCGTCGGTGAGTTCACCGCGGACGGTGTACGGCAGCCGGTTGTGCGCCCGTCTGAGGGCGTCCTGGGACCAGTCGACGCCGACGATCCGGTGCCCGGCGAGAAGGGGGGCGGCGGTGGCTGCGGCGGTGCCGTCGCCGCAGCCGATGTCGAGGACGGTCTTCGCGCCCTCGGTGGCCGGGCCGAGGGCGGTGGCCAGCAGGCGGGCCTGGCGCAGGCTGCGGGGGGTGCCGGAGGCGACGGGGACGGTCGGGTCCTCGTAGAAGTCGCGCAGCCCGCGGCGTACGGGGGCCGTGGTGGTCACGGGGCCTCCTCGGTCGTGTGGAGGTAGTGCTCGAAGAGGTCGCGGAGGTGGGCGCCGTCGCCGTGGCCGAGCAGGGCGCGGGACCAGCGCAGGGCGAGGTGCAGGCGGCCCGCGGTGGACGCGGTGGTGACGGTGAGGCCGCGGGGCATACGGGCGGGCGCCGAGAACCAGACGGCGTGGGCGCGGCCGGCGTCCTCGCCGAAGTCCAGGGCGTACGGGATGCGGCCGATGTTGCTGAGCAGGGTGGTCGAGGTCCAGGGGGTGGCGGCCCTGCGGAGGGTGCGGGTGACGGCGGCACGCCAGGAGACGGGCAGGACGGGGGCCGTGAGCAGGGCGGCGCCGTGGCCGAGCTGGGGGCGGGACAGGGACTTCAGGGCCCGGGTGCGGGTGGCCGTGCGGCGCAGCAGGGCGGCCATGTCCTTCGGGTCCAGCTCGTCGGCGGCGAAGGGGACTTCGACGAGACGGGTGCCGTTGCCGATGGGCATGGTGGTGTCGCGGGGGCGGTCGTCGACGGGCATGGTGATGCGCAGGGGGCGGGGGCGGGCGCCGTGCTCCCTGTTCCAGTGGGCGACGGTCAGCGCGGTGGTGACCATGAGCTGGTCGTTCACCGTGTAGGGCACGGACTTGGGGCGGCGGGGCAGAAAGAGCTCGGTGACGAGGAGGCCGTTGCCGGGAGAGGACTCGGGGGCTCCTCGGGCCACCCGGGCGGGCGGGACCCAGGTGGAGGGGGTGTCCGGCGGCTCCTGGACGGTCTCGGGCGGCCGTACGGGGGGTGCGGCGGGGGAGTTGTCCCTGCCGCCGTACAGTTCCGCCGCGGTGGCCAGGATGCGCAGGCAGGCGGGGCCGTCCAGGGCCGTGTGGTTGATGGTGAGGACGAGGACCGTGCCGTTGGCCGCGACCGCGGGGCCCGCCACCGGGGAGCCGGCCACCGCGGAGCCGCCCACCGCGGAGCCAGCCCCCTCCACCACCTCCAGGCGTATCGGCGGGGACAGGGCCAGGGGCGGGGCCTGGGACAGGGCCCGTGCCCTCGCGTCGCGCAGGGCGTCGTTGCCCTGCGGTGCGAAGCTCACCACCTCCGCCTCGGGGCCGGGTGTCAGCTCCCATGTGTAGCGGCGGCTGTACCAGCGGCCGGGCGCCTCGTGCACCAGGATGCGGGGATGGCGGTGCAGGGCCCCCGTGAACGCCGTGCGCAGCCGGGCCCGGTCGAGGCGGCCGGGGAGATGCACCTCGATGTGCACCGTCTCCGGCTCCTCCTCCTGGAGGCAGTGCCGGGACACCTCGTCCACGACCGGGAACGGGATCCGCTCCGGGTGGCGCCGTACCGGGTGTTCCACCGTCGTCATGTCGTCCCGTCCCTCCTCGTGCCGCCGCCGTCCTTGCCCGCACCGTCGCTCTCCGGCGCTGTGGCCCGCAGCCTCGGCCGGCGAAACGGCATTCGCGCCGCCGGCGGTTGCGGCTCCGGACGGCCGGGACCGCGCGCCGAGATCGTGCCGCTCGAGTCCACGTCGCCCGCCGGAGCAGGAGGCGGCTTCTCGCCGAGGTCGAGGCCGAGGTCGAGGGGGTGCGATACCGGCCGCCGACGCGGCAGCGGTTCCGTCGGCGCCTCAGCTGATCCCGGCGCCTCAGCTGATCCCGGCGCCTCCGGTGAGTCCGGCGCCTCCGACGAACCAGGCTGCCCGCCGGCCCCGCCCGCCGCGCCCTCGAACGTTGGCCCCGTCGGCTCCCGTACGCTCACCAGTCCCGCGAACAGGCCGATCAGCGCGAGCAGTTGGGCCGCGGGCCCGAACGCGCCCTCGCCCGCCGCCGCGGGCGACCCCGCTCCCGTCGCCGCCGCGATCCCCGCCCCGGTGAGCGCGAGGAACGCGATCGGGACGAGCAGGGCGTGCCGCTTCCAGGCCACCAGCGCCAGCAGCGGGACCAGGAGCGCGAACGGCCCCGCGATCACGGCGCCGACGAGCGTCAGCGCCACCGTGCCGAGCCACACCCCGCCGCCCGGCGGCACCGGCGACGGCTCGTCCGGGTTCGGGGAGCGCCGCCGCCACAGTGCGAAGAACGCGAGTGCCGCGACTGCGGCCCCGCCGGCGATCAGCCCGGCCTGGTAGGTGGTCGCGGGCGCGTACGACAGTTTGACGGTGCCGCCCGCCCCGGCCGGGATCCGCCAGCCCTGCTGCCAGCCGTCGAGCCGCACCGGGGTGAGCTTCCTGCCGTTCAGCGTGGCTTCCCAGCCCTTGTTGTAGTTCTCGTACGTCGTCAGGTACGCGGCCGCGCCCGACCCGACCGTCACCTCACGGCGGTCGCCCAGCCAGTCGACGACCCGCAGGTCACGTCCGGCCGCCGAAGGCGCGGTGACCGTGCCCCGGGTGAGCGTCACGTCCGACACCGTCAGCGGTCCGGCGTCGCCCGCCTCCACCCGGTGCGTGCCCGCGCCGAGGTCCACTGAGGTGGCCTCCCGGTTCTGCTGACAGAGCGTCAGCTCGACCCTCCGCCGCTCCACCAGGTCCCGTACCGTGCCCTGCGCGCTCGTCGCATAGAGCTTGCCGTCGATCGCCAGCGCCGGGCCCTGTCCGCACGGCAGCGAGAACGTCCGCGTGGCGGCCGGCTGGGGCGTGCGGTACTGCTCCAGCGCCGGGATGTACGCCTCCGTGAGGCCGACCGGCAGTTGCAGGTCGTCTCCCGCGACCGGACTGAGGACGGTCACCGGGGCCGTCTCCACGACCGTGATGTCCAGGTGGTCGGTGGTGATCGGGTCGAAACGGACCCAGCCGTTCTCGTCGACCCCGGCGACCGCCGCTCCGTCCGGAGAGCTGATCTCCACCTTCGTCGGACGGCTCGACAGACCTCCCGCCGGGGCCAGTACGAGGGAGCCCACCGGCTGTTTGCCCGGCCAGCTGAGGTGGATGGTCGGCCGGTCCCCGGCGATCCACGCGGTGGTCAGGTCGCCGTCGGTGAGGTTGCGCGCCGACAGACCGGGGCCGAGACGGGCCGTGGAGTCCGCCGTCGCGGTGATACGGCTCTGCTGGTCGGGTGCCACCCGGTAGAGAAGCTCGTCGAGCGCCTCCCCCGCGACCGGCACCGCGCTCGCCCTCACCTCGTACGGCCCCGCCGCCGATGCGGAGAAGAGCCGGTGCAGGCCCGCCTCCGTGCCCGTCGGGGAGAGCCCGGTGGGGTCGGCGGCGCGGTGCAGCGAGACGATCTCGGCACTCGCGTCGGACCGGCCGGCGTCCGTCGGGAGCCGCAGCAGACGGGTCACCTGGACACCGGGGATCCCGACCTCCGAGAAGCCCGCGCCCGTCAGGCCCGTCCTGCGCGCCACCGAGTCCAGGATCGTGATCTTCAGCCAACTCGTCGCGCCCGGCGGGGCCTTGACCCTCTGCGTCATGCCGCTGGGCTGGAGGTAGCTGGTCACCGAGCCCTTCGCGGTCTCCACCCGGATCCGGGTGGCGGCCGAACGCACCCCGTCCTGCGGCAGCGGTGTCACCGTGAACGACGACGGCATGTCCAGGGGCCCCGTGAACGCGATCCGCAGCCACTGCCCGTTCGCCGAACCCGGCGCGCCCTCCGCCCAGGCCGTGTCCGGATTGCCGTCGAAGGCGTTCACCGGATCGTACTGGGGCAGATGGAAGAGCCAGTTGCCGCTGGAGGACGCCGTGACCGAGCGGGCACCGCGCAGTTCCGCGACCGTCTGGTGGTCGAGGCCTTTCACCGGCAGGATCTGGTGCGGCTGCCTGCCCGCCTCCTGGACGCTGTCCGGGGCGTTCTTCTCGCCGGGTGTGTACGTGTACGAGGTGTTGGCGTCGACCAGGCCGAAACGGGTGTCGGCGCGCCGCAGCCCGTCACCCACGATCTGCACCCCGGAGGTACCGAGCCCGGGGTGGTTGTCGCCGGTGAGCACGGCGGCCCGGCCCCGCACGGCCGGGTCGGCGGCCAGCGGCAGCAGCGCCTCCGGGCCGCCGGAGACCACGGCGGTGTCGGCGACCGGCATCAGCCGGGCCTGCCCCGGCCGCGGTACGTCCCCGCTCACCGGCTCGTAGATCTCCACGGCCCGCGCGCGCGGATACAGGCCCTCGACCTGCAAGGGGGTGCCGTGCGCGATCCGCCCGCCCGTCATGACCGGTCCGAAGCCGGTGACACGCTGGTAGCCGGACTGCTCCAGCGTGCGCTCGACGGTGCTCGTCGGCACGTATCCGAGCTGGTCGGGGTCGAGGTCGTTGCGGACGACAACGTAGTAGAGCCCGGCCCGGCTCAGATAGTCGGCGAGGCCGGGGACCTCGCCGCCGGTCATCAGCGCCTGCTCCACGGCGTCCATCGCGCGCCGGTTGCCGGGGGTTCCGAAGGGCACGTAGTCCCGCTCGGCCCAGCGGGAGCCGGCGAGCACGTCGAGCGGCTCGTCGACGGGGGATCCCCAGGTGTAGAGGCCGTGCGCGGTCGCCGGGACGACGAGGGCACGGGAGTCGGGGGAGTACTTCTTCAGCCAGTCGGCCGTGGTCTGCCAGTACGCCGGGAGCTGCTGGAAGGAACCCGCCTGGAGGATCGAGCCGTTGAGGTACGGCCACGCAAGTCCCGGCAGTACCAGAACCGCCGCGATGAACGGGGTGAGGCGCCGGCCGCGGACCGGGCGCGCGCCGCGCGGCTCGGCGGCGACGCCCACGACATGTGCGAGACCGAGCACCAGTGCGAGCGCCGGTCCCGTCTGGAACTTGTAGATGTTGCGGAAGGGTGACAGCGGGCCGTCCAGCCACCCCTGCACGGTGCCGTGGAAGGGCGCGCCGAACGCACCGCCGTACCCGGCCAGCGTGACGAGCGCGCCCACCAGCACGGTCACCACCAGCCAGCGCCGCTCCGGCATGTCCCGTCTGGCGAGTCCCGCGAGACCGAGTCCGGCCGCGAGCGCCGAGCAGACGATGACGACCGCCGAGGACGCCACCGTCCAGCCCGCGGGCAGCCAGGCCTGGCCGAAGTGGAGGTAGGCCACCCAGTTCCCGGCGCCGCGCAGGGACTCGGTCGCCGACATGGTGGCCGTCGTGGTCTGCGCGTTCTCCACGTACGGAAGGAAGTTCTCCCCGTAGACGCCGAGCATCAGCAGCGGGATCACCCACCACGCCGTCGCCAGGACCACGCCGGGCACCCACCAGCCGATCAGCTTGCGCTGCCTCGGTCCGCGCGGACGGGACAGCAGATACAGGCCGGCCGGGAGCAGGGACGCGAGGGTGGAAGCCGCGTTGACCCCGCCCATGAACGGCACCACCAGCGCGGAGCGGAAGGCGGCGACGCGGGCGCCGTACCGCTCGTCCGTCAGCGGCAGCAGTACCCAGGGCAGGAAGGCGCCGGGCAGCGCGGCGGCCGACGTCGAGCCGACGACGATCGTGAACACCGGCCACAGCGCGTACGCCACCGCGCCGAGCAGCCGGGACGCGGGGGTGCCTACGCGCAGCCGCTCGCCCAGCCGCAGCGCGCCCCAGAAGGCGACCGACACGATCAGCGACATCCACAGCCGCTCCGCCGCCCACACCGGCAGATGGACGAGCCGGGTCAGCCCGTAGTACGGCAGCATCGGCCAGAGGTAGCCGACGTACTGGTCCTGGATACCGCCGAAGCCGCCCCGGTCCTGCCACAACTGGCCGAGGTCGGACAGGAACTGCCAGGGGTCGACGGTGACGCCGAGCTTGGTGTCGAAGGTCTGCCGCCCTGGCTGCACGGCCAGGAACAGCACGAACACCACGGCCCAGAACCCCAGCAGCCAGCGCCGCGAGCGCGGGCCCTCCGGCGGGCCCGAGGTCGCCGCGGTGGTGCGGGCGGCTGCCGGGGGAGGGGCCTGGACCGTGGTCGTCATGGGGGACACCGCCGGAGGATGAGAAGGAGGTTCCAGGTGGCGAACTCGCGCAACCCCGGCGCCTTCACGACGGCGGACGCGAGGAACGGCCAGTAGCGGGAGCGCGCCGAGACGACCGTGACGTCGTCGCGGGCGCGCACCTGCCGCAGGGTGGGGCCGATGTGCACGGCGAAGAGGTTCTCGCCGAGGGTGTGCTTGGCGGGCTTCCCGGTACGGCGGAGGTAGCGGGCGCGGGCTCGCTCGGCACCCAGGTAGTGCCAGGGCGCCCACTCGTGACCGCCCCATGGGGAGAGCCAGTTGGTGAACGACACGTAGATCAGGCCGCCGGGGCGGGTCACCCGCACCAGCTCGCTGAGGAAGGTCCCCGGATCGGCCACGTGCTCCAGCACGTTGGAGGAGAAGGTGACGTCGGCGGTGCCGTCCGCGAGCGGCAGCAGATAGCCGTCGGCGATCACCGCCCCGGCGGGCGGCTTCGGGCCCAGCTCCTCGGCGTCCGGTTCGAAGAGGTACGCGTACGCGCCGCGCCGCCGGAACTCCTCGGTGAAGTACCCGCCTCCGCCGCCGATGTCCACCACCGTGCGCTCGCGGACGGGCCCGTCGTACGCCTCCACCTGATCGGCGGCGTCCCGGGCGAGGAGCGAGTAGCAGGCCTCGGGGTCACCCTGCTCGCGCCGGAAGGCCCGGAAGAGAGCGAGGGAACGGCGTACGGATGGGTCCTTGAAACCGGTACCGGAGCTGTTCGTGCCGGAGCCTGAGCCGCCCGCGCGTGTGTGGGCGCCACCGTCGGAGGTTGTTGAGCCGGGGCCGGTGCCGGGGCAGCTGCCGGCAGTGCCTGTGTCCGGGGTGGAGCTGCCGGGGGTGCGCGTGCCCGGGCCGGGGCCGTCGGGTGAGGTGTCCGTGGCTGGGCCGGAATTGTCGACCACGGCGCTCGTGCCCGTGCCGGAACCGCCGCCGGAGGAGACCGCGTCCGGGCCCGGGTCGGAATCGTCGGCCGAGGTGCCCGGGCCGGTCGTCGCCCTCACGGGGTCCAGCCCCGCACCGCCTCCGCCGCCACCGCGCGGAAGCGGCGGACCGTGCGGTCCCAGCGGTACCGGGACGCGTGCTTGCGGGCCGCCTCGCCCATGAGCCGACGGCGCTCGTTGCTCAGGGCGAGGGTGCACCAGGCCGCCGCGAAGGACGACTCGCCCCGCGCCAGCACCCCGGTCTCGCCGTCCACCACGGAATCCCTGAGACCGGGTACGTCGAAGGCGATCGCCGGGGTCTCCCGCACCGCAGCCTCCGTCACCACCAGGCCCCAGCCCTCGATCGCGGAGGGGTGCAGCAGGATCCAGGCGGCGCACAGCAGCCGGTGCTTCTCGGCCTCGGAGACATGGCCGGTGAACCGGACGCCGGGACCGGCGAGTTGTTCCAGACGCTCGTGCTCGGGACCGTCGCCGACGATCACCAGACGGCCGCCGGTGACCGGACGGACCCGCTCCCACAGCCGCAGCAGCAGATCGATCCGCTTGTACTCGACGAGCCGTCCCATCGCCAAGAACAGCGGCTCGGGGGCCTTCGCGGCAAGCGGCCCCGGTTCCTCGACGCCGTTGTGCACGACCCTGACCCGCTCGCGCTCGACGCCGATCGCGCCCAGCGCGTGCGCCGTCGACGGGGAGACGGCGACCACCAGGTTGTCGCGCTGCGCCCCGGACAGGGCCCAGTGCTCCAGCCTTCGGCCGATGCGCGCGGCGGGCGCCAGCGGTCCGCCGAACCGCATCCGCCACAGGTCCGTGTGGACGTGGTTGACCAGGCACAGGGTCGGCCCGTGATACCACAGCGGGGTGAGGTACGGCATGCCGTTGCAGACCTCGACCAGCAGGTCGCAGTCGCCGATCTGGCGCTGGAAGGCGGGACGGGCGCGCAGGTAGTGAACCAGGTCGCCGCCCGCCGAGACGACCCGGTAGTCGCGGTACGACGCGGGGCCGCCGCACAGCAGGGTGACCTGGTGGCCGAGGTGTGTGAGGCCGTCGGCGAGGCGGTCGACCAGCAGTTCGGAGCCGCCCGCCGCCGGATTGGCGAGATCACGGCGGGCGAGGAAGACGATGCGGCGCGGCAGTGGGGGGAGCGCCGCGGGGCGCTGCGCGGCGCGGGGGTCTGCGCGCAGCGAGGACGGCACGTGCTGGGGCATGGGTGCTCCAACTCGTCTCGGGGTGCGGAACTCAGCGTGGGGGCAGGGCGCGATGCGGATCGGCCGGCCGGTGCGCGCGCTGCGGTCCGGCGGCCGGGTGCGGGAAGCGGCCGGGGCCCGCGGTGCGCGGTCGGTCGGTGCGGATGGTGCGTGGGTCGGGCTGTGGTGGGTGATCCGTTCGGTGCTCGCGGTGCGGTCTCGTGGGGGGTCTGAGCTCTTCTTGTCACGCCGGTGCGGGCAGGCTGTGCTCGGGTGGGGGTGGACAGTTTTCGCCCAGCGGTCGGCCCGGGGCTACTCACCGGGGTGACAATTTCCGGCCCTTTTGGAGCTGACGCCCCATCACATCGTGATCCCGGGGCGGGACGATCCGGATGTTTCGGGATCCGGGCGCCTTCGCAGCAGCAGTACGGCGCCTGCTGCCGCGAGGATCGGTCCGCCCACGACGGCGCTGATCGGCAGGGTCCGCCCCAGCAGCCGCAGCCGGCCGCTCTGCTGCCGTGCCAGCTCGACCTGGTCCTTCTGCGTGGCCGTGGTGAAGGCGATCTTCCGGCTGTCGAGGAGGACCACCGCGTCCGTCTTCGCGCCGGGTGCGCGCAGCGTACGTCGCGGGCCGACCTGGGCGTAGATCACCCGCCCGGTGCGCTGGTCGACGACCAGCTCGATGCCGTGGTTGGCGTACCACTCCTCGGCCAGAACCTGGCTGCTGCCGGGCCGGCCGACGAGCGCGCCGGGCACGAGCCGGGTGCCGATCCGGGCGGGGGCGACGGTGCCGGTGAAGCGGTAGCCCGCGTATCCCTGGATCTTCCGGGTGCCGCCGTAGGACAGCGTGACGGCGGAGCCGAGGGAGTTGTCCCACCACTGGTAGGCGTGTTTGCCCACGTCGAAGGGGAACTTCAGATAGGCGTCGCCCTCGTAGTACGGCTTCTCGCGGCAGCAGTGCACCGGCTTGTTTGTGGTGCGGTTCGTGACCCAGCGGCCCGGCATGAACTCGAGCGCGTCGTGCGGGTCCGCGGCCGGCAGCGATTTGTCGGTGTCCACCGTGGTGGTCACGTCCCAGATGGCGTTCCCGCTGCGCTCGCTGTCGGCGACGTCACCTCGGACCCGCTGGGTCACGGTGATCCGCTGACCGGGGACGGTCCGGACCTTGTCCGTGTCGAAGACGCTGCCCGTGCCGGTGTAGACGGCGGTCGTGTCGATGTTGATCGGATTGACGGCGGCCCGCGGCGTCACGTACCACGCGAGCAGCGGTGCCAGCACCAGCAGGAAGGTGCCGAGGCCCAGCAGGGCCAGGGAGAACGGTGGGACTCTACGGCGCATCCGGGCACTCCAGGGGCGTGAGGCGGCTCGACTCACGGGGCGGTACGGGTGGGTCGACACCAGGGGGAAAGTGCGCGTGCGGTCTGGGCCGGGAACCGTAGGCGCCCCTTGACGAAGTGTCAATGTCGTGTCGAGACTGGGCACTTGCCGGTGGGGGTCGGCAGGGACCGCGCGACGCCGGACCACGTTCGCGCGGGGTGCCGGGGTGGGGACGACCTCGACAGAGAGGCTGACCCTGCGATGTCCAGACTGCTCGCCGCAGTACTCACCATGACGGCCGCCGCCGTGCTCGCCGTGGGAGCCGCGTTCGGCATCGTCGCGATGCTGGAGACGACCCCGAAGCAGCCGAACACGCCAATGATCACGTACGAGAACGCCGGCCAGGGGCGCTGAGCCGTGACCTCCCGCCCGGGGACCGTCACGATGCGCTCGGCCTGGCGTGACGTGCCCCCCGCGCAGGTGCGGCAGTTCACGGCGCTGGCCATGGCCGAGGCGCCGGCGCTCGCCGAGGAGATCCTGGGCGAGATCCGCAGCGAGTACCCGCGGCTGCCGGTGGTGCTCGACGACTCCGGCGAACCCATGGCTCTGGTCGGGATCCGCCGCGCGATCGAGGTCTTCGTGCAGCACCTGGAATCCGCCGAGGGCCGCCCACGGGCGCACCCCGAGGTGTTCCAGGAGTTCGGGCGGGGCGAGGGCCTGGAGGGCCGCAGCCTCGACTCGCTCCAGGCGATCTACCGGCTCGGAGTGCGGCTCGCCTGGCGGCGCTTCGCGGAGATCGGACAGCGGGTGGACATCCCGCCACCGGCGATGTACGAGCTCGTCGACGCCGGATACGAGTACCTGGACGGCCTCGTCGACCAGTCCGTACGCGGCTACGCCGAGGCGGCGGCCCGGCAGGCGGGCGAGCGGCTGAGGCTCCAGCGCCGGCTGATGGAACTGCTGCTGGCCGAGCACCACCGGGGCGACCCCGCGGACGCGCTCGCCGAGCGTGCGGCGCGCGTGGGGTGGCCGCTGCCGGACAAGGTCGCAGTCGGTGTGCTGCTGCGCCCGGCGCGGGAGGCCGTGGCACCGGCGGTCGGGCAGGGCGTGCTCCTCGACATGGAGTACGAGCAGCCGCACATGGTCGTACCGGAGCCGGACGCGGCGGGTCGGCCCGAACTGCTGCACCGGGCGCTGAGCGGCTGGGCCGGGGCGATCGGGCCGCCGGTGCCGCTGGCCGACGCGGCGAAGTCGCTGCGCTGGGCCGAGGCCGCCGTACGTCTGATGGAGCGGGGGCTGTTACCCGGCGGGGAGGTGCTGCACTGCACCGAGCACACGGAGGCACTGGTGCTGTTGCAGCCGGAGGAGCTGATCGACGACCTGGCGCAGCGCTGTCTGGCGCCGCTGGCCCACTGCGGCCGGACCCATGCGCGCCGGCTGTCGGAGACGCTGCTGGCCTGGCTGGAGACCCGGGGAGGGGCACCGGAGGTGGCCGCCCGGCTGGGCGTGCACCCCCAGACCGTCCGTTACCGTCTGCGGCAGATCAGGGAGCTGTGGGGGGACGGGATCGACGACCCGGACCGCCGCTTCGAACTGGAGCTGGTGCTGCGCGCGCAACGCCTGCGCGGAGAGCTGGGGGACCCCGCGGCGCGACACCCGTGAGCGGCCCCTACCGCAGGCATCGCACGACCATTGCCCGGCCAAGCCCACCGTGACTAGCCTGTGTTCGTCATGCCGAAAGTCAGTTGAGATTTCGAACATAGAGAGGGGATCGGTCGTGGGACGCCTCGTACCTGCCGTGACCCGGGCTCTCGACATCCTGGAGCTCTTCCTCGACGGGGACGGGACGCTCTCCGCCCCCGACATCGTGCGCAAGCTCCAGCTGCCGCGCACCACCGTGCACGAGCTGGTCACCACGCTCGCCGCACGCTCGTACATCGTCCAGGTGCCGGGGCAGCCGGGACGCTACCGGCTCGGTGTGCGCCCGTACCAGCTCGGCAGCCGCTACGCCGAGCAGCTGGACCTCGCTGCCGAGGGCCAGCAGGTCGCCCGGTCGGTCGCCGAGACCTGCGACGAGACGGTCCACGTGGCCATCCTCGAGGGCACCGACGTCATCTACATCGCCAAGGTCGACTCCACGCACGCCGTGCGCATGGTGTCGGCGGCCGGGCGCAGGCTGCCCGCCCACTGCACCTCGGTCGGAAAGATGCTGCTCGCGTCGCTGCCCGAGCCGGAGCTGGCCTCCCGCATCCCGGACGGCGCCGAGCTGGCCTCGATGACCCCTCAAAGCATCACCGACCCGGCGGTCCTGCGCGAGGCCCTGGCCGCCATCCGCTCGCGCGGTGTCGCCGTGGAGAGCCGCGAGTCCAACCCCGACGTCAGCTGTGTCGCCGCCCCGGTGCGCGACCGCACCGGTCAGGTAGTCGCCGCGCTCTCCATCTCCGTGCCGATGATCCGCTGGAGCGACGAGCGCCGCGCCGAGCTGGAGAACCTCGCCGTCAAGGGCGCCGTGGAGCTCTCCGAGCGGCTCGGTCACCGGAGCGCCGGATGACGGGATACGAGGTCGTCGTGCGGGCGGAGGCGGCCCTCGGCGAGGGGCCGACCTGGGACGCCGCCGCCGGGCGGCTGATCTGGGTCGACATCCTGGGCTCGCGCGTGCACACGTACGACCCCGCCTCGGGGCGCCGCACCGTCATGGCGACCGAGCAGCACGTGGGCGCCGCCAAGCCGCGCGCGGGCGGCGGCCTCGTGGTCAACCTCCGGGACGGCGTGGGACTCTACGGGCCCTCGGGCGGCGACTTCCGCTGGCTGCACCGCGAACCCGTCCCCGGCCGCCGCGCCAATGACGCGGCCATTGCCCCGGACGGCGCTCTGTGGGCGGGCACCATGCGCTACGACGAGGCTCCGGGCGGCGGCACCCTGTCCCGGATCACCCCGGACGGCACGGTCCGCACCGTGCTGGACGGCGTCGCCGTCAGCAACGGCACGGGCTGGAGTCCCGACGGCCGCCTGATGTACCACATCGACTCGCCGACCCGCCGGGTCGACGTCTTCGACGTCGGGGACGACGGGCTCCCGGCCGGGCGGCGCCCGCTGGCCCACGTCGAGCGCGGCTTCCCCGACGGGCTCGCCGTGGACGCCGACGGCTGTGTCTGGGTCGCCCTGTGGGACGGCGGCGCCGTCCACCGCTACACCCCCTGCGGCGCACTGGACCGCGTCCTTGACCTTCCGGTGAGCCGCCCCACCGCCTGCGCGTTCGGCGGCGCGGACCTGGCCGACCTGTACATCACCACGGCTCGTACGGGTGTTGAGGCGCCGCATCCGGCGGCCGGCTCGGTGCTCGTGGTCCCCGGAGCCGGAAAGGGCCTGCCGCAGCCCGCGTTCGCGGGCTGACACCTGCCCCGGACCCCGTTGCGCAGCCGCCGTCCTGTCATCCCCTCGCCCGGCTCGGCCGGCGCGCCCGGCCGGGGGAGTCCACCGGTGTCACCGGGACTCCCCCGCCCGGCCCAGCAGCGTCAGCTCCACTCTCTTTGGCCCCGACGGTGTGGTCCCGTCGGACAGGACCGCGAGTGCGAGCGTGTTGTCGCCCCGCGTGTTCAGCACCCCGTTCGGCAGGACGAAGGTGTGCTGCGGGCCCACGTCGTTGATGTACTGACCCATGTTCCAGCCGTTGAGGAAGATCTGCGCCCGCCAGGCGCGGGCCGGGTCGTCCGCGAGGGTCAGCCCGACCGACGCGTCCGTGCCCGGATCGACGGTCAGCCGGAAGCGTGTCCGGAACCAGACCACGCCCTGCCGCCGTTCCGCGCGCGGGAAGCCCACGGACCGCCAGAGGCGGTCGGGGAAGCCGGGCAGATGCCAGCCCTCCCGCTCCCCGTACAGGCCGCCGTTGTTCAGCGGACCGCGCACGGGATCGGGTGCCGCCTCGCCCTGGATCCGCCAGCGCACCGCGGGCGCCGCCCCGCCGAAGGCGACGGAGACCAGGCCCCGCCCCGCCTTGTGGGTGTCGTCGGCCCGTCCGTCCTCGTCGTGCTGCATCCGGCGTACGAGGACGGACAGGACGTGGGGCCCGGGACCCGGGTCCACCGGGAACGTCGCCGTCGCCGACCATGTCCCCCGCCGGACCGTCCTCGCGTCCGGCACGGGCATCCGGTGGGTGCCCAGCGGCTTGCCGTCCAGCCACGCCATCAACAGCCCCTGGGTGCCCGTCACATAGGAGAGCGAGACCGACCCGGCGCCCGCCGCGCCCTCGAGGTGGCCTCGGTACCACACGTCCCCGTAGTGGAAGCCGTAGTCGTCGGCGAAGAGGACGGGCCCACCGGAGGGCACGGGCGTCATGCTGTACGAGGAGGTACGGTCGGCCGTCCGCCATGCCGAATCGTCGAACCCGGGGGCGGACTCGGGGTTCTCGTCCATCCGGCGCCAACCGGTCAGGACGGGCAGCCGAACCGGTCCCGCGCCCGGCAGCCGCCGCCGGGCGCGCAGACTGCCGGAGCGGGTGGGGCGCGTCGGCTGCGGGGTGCCGTTCCAGACGACGTCGCTCACCCCGCGCGGCGCCCACACCTCCAGGTCCGCCGCGTCGATCGTGTCGCCGGTCAGGTGGACGGCCGTGCCGCGCGGGGCGGCCGTGCGCAGCAGCGCGGGGCCGTACGCCAGCACCGGCCCCGAGGGGGTCTCGTACCGCCACAGCCGTACGGACGTCTCGTCGTCGGCGAGGAGGAGCAGCAGCGGCCGGGAGATGCCTGCGCCCGTCACCCGCACCCGGGTCAGTCCGCGAAGCCGGGCCGTCACGCGCAGGGCTCCGTCCCGGTACGCGTGCCCGGCGTTCCCCTCGAGGACCATGACGGCCGGCTCGCCCGCGCACTCCAGCACCGTCTCCGTCACCTCGCCCGTGCGGCCCGTGAACACGGCGATGTCCTGGCCCCCGGCGGTCAGCCGCAGCATGGGCTGGGCGGTGCAGTGGCGCAGCGTCCGCCGCCCCAGAGACAGCCGTGAGGCCAGCAGCCGGGCGTCGAGGGCGGGGACGGGCACGCGGACGGTTGCCCCGGCGAGCGGTACGGCGGCGACGGCCTCGGCGGACGTGTCGTTGCGCAGCACGTGGAAGTGCGTCCCGGTGTCCGGGTTGACGAGGTGATAGGCCTTGATCCCCTGGTGACCGCTGTCCACGTCCTGCGCCCGGTCCAGCTCGGCCAGCTCGGGCACGCACTGGAGCAGATGACCGATCTGGTGCATCGGGACCAGCTTGGCGGTCGGCTGCCGTGCCTCGTCGAGGGCGGCCCCGTAGTCGTACGACGTGTAGACGACCGGCGCGGGCAGCCAGCCCCAGGAGGTGCCGCCGAACGTCATGTAGACGTTGTGGACCTTGATGCCGTTGGCGAGGTTGGTCAGATGGAAGCGCCGCTCGTACGCCGCGTCCCGGGTGCGGCGCGACTCCGCGTACCCCTTGCCGTCGAACTCCACGCCGCCCCACGGGTCGAACCAGCCGCCCCCGAACTCGGCCAGGAAGCCGGGGGTCTCCGGACTCGCGCTCGCCCCGCCCTTCGGGCCGCCGGTCCCGAAGTAACCCCAGTCCGGGGGCGGTTGGGACGGCGACGGATAGCCGTCGAAGGCGTACAGCCAGTGCCCTCGCTCACCGCCCGTGTCGATGGTGCCGGGCGCCCAGTAGCCGTTCCTGCCCTTGTCGTTGTGGAAGAGCGGCACGTCGATGCCGTCGGCGCGGACCTTGCGGTAGAGGTGGGCCATATAGGCGCGGCCCTCCGTGCCGGTGACGTGGTTCGCGTACTCGTTCTCCAGCTGGTAGAGGACGATCGTGCCGGTGCCCTGGGTGTACAGGTGCCGCCTCGCGATCCGGTTCACGGCGGTCAGCCACTCGTCCGCGTACGACAGATACGTCGGATCGGAGGTGCGGGCCGTGCCCCCGGTGGCGGTCAGCCAGCCGGGGAAGCCGCCCGCGTCGACCTCGGCGTTGATGTACGGGCCGGGGCGCAGGATGACGTACAGCCCTGCCTCGGCGGCCGTGCGCAGGAACAGGTCCAGATCGCGGACGCCCGTGAAGTCGTAGGCGCCGGGCGCGGGGGAGTGGTAGTTCCAGGAGACGTAGACGCTGACCGTGTTGTAGCCGTGGGCGCGGAGTTTGTGCAGGACGTCCCGCCACAGCGACGGACTCGGCAGCCGGAACGGGTGCATCTCGCCGGACCACAGCACGAGGCGCCGGCCGTCGATGAGTATCGAGTACCGGTCGAATCCCACGGTGCGCGCCCGTCCGCCCGCCCCCGGCGGGCCGGGGGTGGGACCGGTCGGGGTCGCGGAGGCGGCGCACACCCCGCTGCCGAGGGTGAGACCGAGCGCGGCGCTGCCGGTGATCGCGCCGAAGGTACGTCTGCTCAGCACAAGGACCGTCTCCTTGGAGCCGTGTGTGCCGTCATTGTCCACAGTCGTCGGCCCGACAATGGGTCCATGAGGATCTCGGCACGGGCGGATTACGCGGTGCGGGCGGCGCTGGAGCTGGCCGTGCGGCAGGGCGGCGGCCCGGTGAAGGCGGAGACGGTCGCCTCCGCCCAGGGCATTCCGCACAAGTTCCTGGAGGGGATCCTCGGCGATCTGCGCCGCGGCGGCCTCGTCGACAGCCGGCGCGGCGGGAACGGCGGCTACCGGCTGGCCCGTCCCGCCGACGCGATCACGGTCGCGGACGTGATCCGCGCGGTGGACGGCCCGATCGTCTCCGTACGCGGCGAACGCCCCACCCAGCTCGCCTACACCGGCCCCGCCGAGCCGCTGCTGCCCCTGTGGGTGGCGGTCCGGGCGAACGTCCGCCGCATTCTGGAGGGCGTCACACTGGCGGACATCGCGACGGGCGTGCTGCCGGCACCGGTACGGGAACTGGCGGCGGAGCCGGCGGCCTGGGAGAACCCTTAGCGCTCGGGGTTCAGCGCGGTCCGTTCAGCATCTCGGCGAGCCTCCGGGCGGCGTCCGGGCCGAAGAGGAGGTCCAGGCCCGCCGCCGACTGGGCGGCGGCGTCCTCGGCGCGGGGGAACAGGGCCTCCTCGTAGGCGGCCAGGGCACTCTCCGGGTCGCCGGGGTGGGCGGCGAGCGCCGTCGCCAGTTCCGCGCCGTCCTGCAGGGCCGCGTTGGCGCCCTCGCCGGCGAACGGGGACATGAGGTGTGCCGCGTCGCCCAGGAGCGTCACGCCCGGGGTGCGGTCCCAGCGGTGGCCGACCGGGAGGGCATGGATCGGGCGCGGGATCAGCGTGCCGTCCGCGTCGGCGATCAGGGCGCGCAGTCGCTCGTCCCAGCCCTCGAATTGGGTCAGCAGGGTGTTCTTCGCGCCCTCCGTGTCCGTGAGGTCGATGCCGGACAGCCAGTCCTCGGGCTTCTTGAAGGCCACATACGCGTGGATCGAGCCGTCCGTTTCCAGGTGGGTGAGGATTCCCCTGCCGTCGGCGAGCGCGAACGTCATTCCCCCACCGAGGAGTTCGGCGGTCGCGGGATGCCGCACGGCCGCGTCGTGGAGATCCGTCTCGACGAAGGAGATGCCGGCGTAGGCGGGTACGGCGCGGGAGAGCAGCGGACGGATCCGGGACCGGGCGCCGTCCGCGCCGATCAGGAGATCCGTGGTGAACGCCGTGCCGTCCGCGAGCGTCACCTCGTGACGTCCCTCGCCCAGGGAGCGCGCGCCGGTGACCTTCGCGCCCCAGCGGACCGCGCCCTCGGGCAGCGAGTCCAGCAGGATGCGCCGCAGGTCGTTGCGGTCGACCTCGGGGCGCCCGCTCGCCTCGACGTCCTTGTGGCGGACCGTGCCGTCCGGGTCGAGGACGCGCGTCTCCTCGCCGCCCGGGTGGACGAGCCCGCGGAACTCCTCGAGGAGCCCGGCGGCCCGCAGCGCGGCCTGTCCCGACTCCTCATGGATGTCGAGCATGCCGCCCTGGTGCCGGGCGGCGGGGGAATCATCGCGCTCGTGGACGGTCGCCGCTATGCCGTGGACGTGCAGTACGCGGGCCGCGACGAGGCCGCCGAGGCCGGCGCCGACGATGGCGACGGGGTGGTGGGCAGTGCATGCGGACATGCTGACCTCCTCAAGGAGTTACCGGTGTGGTGGGCGGCTCGGGCGCCGCCGTGATGCCGCTGATCAGCACCTGGAAGCCCCAGGCAAGGCGTGCCTCGGCGGGGCCCGACAGCAGTACGGCGCCGAGCGCCGCGATCCGCGGATGCCGGTCCGGCGAGGCGTTCAGCAGGGCCATGGTCAGCGCGTCCCAGTCGTCCTGGGCTTCCGGTGCCTCGCCCCTGATGGAGTGCTCGGCCGCGCTCGCGGTCGCGTACTGCAGCAGCAGGTCGAGGCCCCAGGAGGCCCGCCCGGGCGCAACCCCGCCCTCGGCGAGCAGCGCGAGGACCGCCTCCACGAGATCGAGATAGTTCTCCCCGAAGGGGCGGGCCGCCAGGGCCGCGCGGGCAAGTGCCGGGTGCTCGAAGAGCACCTCGACGTACGACGTCAGCAGCCGCACGAGCCGCTCGCGCCAGTCCCCGGAGGCGCCCGGGGCATCCGCGGCGACCGCGGGCGACAGGTCCACCTCGCCGAGCAGCCGGTCGAGCACTGCCGCGTGCAGCTCCGCCGTGTTGCGGACGTAGACGTACAGCGAGGCCGGACCCGTGTCGAGCTCCTGCGCCAGGCGCCGCATGGTGACCCGGTCCAGGCCCTCGGCGCGCATGAGCCCGACGGCGGTGTCGACGATCCCGTCCCGGGTGAGGGCGGGTTTGGCGGGGCGTTCGCGGCGGCTTCGGGGGGGTGGGGGGTGTTCTCTCATGCGTTCCACGGTAACGAACATGTTCGCTCCGAACAAGTTCGTAGCGAACATGTTCGTCGTTCCGAGGTGGATACGACTGCGCCCCGTACCGGGGCCGGTGCGGGGCGCAGTGAGTGAACAGACAGGTCAGGACCGTACGCGTCGAGATCGATCACCGATGAAACGGAAGGACCCGCGCCGGTTCCCCGGACGCGGGTCCTTCGCTCACAGCGACCCTCGACTGGCCTGTCAGTAGGCGCTGTTGACGTTGTCGATCGAGCCGTAGCGGTGGTAGGCGTAGTTGCACGCGGCGGTGACGTTCGCGACCGGGTCGTAGATGTTCCACGAGGTGCCCGGCACGTGGTACGCGTTGAACGTCGGCTGGATCACCTGCAGCAGACCCTTGGAGGGAATGCCCTTCGCGGCGTTGGAGTCCCAGAGGTTGATGGCGTTCGGGTTGCCGGAGGACTCGCGCATGATGTTGCGGTGGATGCCGTTGTACGAGCCCGGGATGCCGTGCTGCGCCATGACCGCCAGCGACTGCTTGATCCAGCCGTCCAGGTTGTTGGCGTAGCCGCTGGCGGGCACCGGGGCGGGGGCGGGTGCCGGGGCGGACGCGGCCGAGCCCGTGGGCAGGGTCAGGACCTGGCCCGGCTGGATCGTGTACGGACTGGAGAGGTGGTTGGCCGATGCGATGGCCGGCCAGCCGCCCGGCACGTGCTGGGTGCGGGCGATCGAAGCGAGATGGTCACCGCGCTGGACGGTGTAGGTGGCCTTGCCGGCCGGAGCGGCGCTGGCGGCCTCGGCCGAGCCCAGCACGGCCGTGCAGGCCAGGGCGAACGCGCCGAGCGTGACGGCGCCGCCGGCGGAGAACCGGCGCGCCCGGGACGAGCGGTTGAAGGCAGGAATGGGCATGGTGCGGTCCTCGTTCCAGGGAATGCGTCGTCCGCAGTTGCCGGTTCCCCTCGACAAACAGCACCGCATTTCGATTAGCGGTGCCCTGCGGCGGAGTCATTCTTAGCTGCCCGGAATAAATCGACAATTCCCGTTTTTACTAAGTGGGCTAGTGGTGGAGGAGCACCATGCAAGATCCGACTGGTAAGAAATCGGGAATTCCAGGACCAGGTAAAGCACTAGGGTGCTTCGTAAGTGAAGTGCGTCACGCCGCGAAAAAATGGGATTTCGACCCCGCGTGGGAATGGGAATACCGCTCATTGTTGCCACTTAAGCGGCAGTTCAACCAAAGCATCTTAATGGCCAAGATAATGGCCTAATTGCGCTTTAAGGATTATCAGCCTTAATCGGACATACAGGGATGTCTCAGCCGACCTGGTCGTACATCGCGCCCGCCGCCGGCCAGCCCGTCGGCTCGGGGACCGGTTCCGGCTGGGTGCGGCCGCGGACCTGGGCGGCCGTGAGACCGCCCGCGGCGGGCACGCCCCGGCGGCTCTGCGCGGCTGCCGCCAGACCGGGCAGCCCGGTCTGCGCGACCGGCTGCAGCCCGGTCTGCGCGACCGGCTGCAGCCCGGTCTGCGCAACCGGCTGCAGTCCGGTGGCGGGTGCGGGCGTCATACCCGGCGGCATGGCGGGGGCCGGGGGGACC